>NZ_JACYFC010000001.1:0-142832 GCF_014803385.1 Marinomonas colpomeniae
GAGAGTAGGTCGTCGTCAAGCTTGAATTAAGAGAAGCCCCGTTCTGCTATGCAGGACGGGGTTTTTTCGTTCTGGGTCATTAGGAAACGAGAGCATTTTATTGTTCATTTACTTGCGACTGTTTCGCAGGTTCAACGAGTCAGCGTAAATGGAAAACAACACCCTGTCGTTTCGTGAGTTCAAGAACAGAAAAAAGCCCTAATAGGAGAATCTATCAGGGCTTTTTTAGTTTTTATATAAGTATTTGTATAAGTGCAGAAATTATTTTGGGAGATGTCTAGTGGCTTTTGAGCGGTGATTAAGACTGGATATTGCAGGTACAAAAAAGCCCTCTTGTGAGGGCTTTAAAATATATACGTTATTAACGAGTGCTGTCTGCGAGCTCGTTAAGTAAAACTCGTTGGGCGCTACGGTAATCATCTTTTCTTGGTTTTGATAACTGATATGAGCCGTCACTTTGCAGTATCCAGCTTTGAGTATTATCCGCCAAATAGTATTCTAGCTCTTTTTTCACTCGACGTGTTTGTTTGTAATCCTGTAAAGGAAAAGCTACTTCGATACGATTGTTTAGATTCCGGTCCATTCCATCAGCGCTGGATAAGTATACTTGAGGGTTACGGTTGTTATAGAAATAATAAACACGAGTGTGTTCTAAGAATCGGCCAATGATACTCCGTACTCTGATATTCGAAGATATTCCCTTAATGCCAGGGCGTAATGTACAAATACCACGAATGATAAGGTCTATTTTAACTCCAGCCTGCGAGGCTTTGTATAAAGCTTGAACCAGTCTTTGCTCAGTTAGAGAATTGACTTTTATGATGATGCGCGCAGGGTCTCCATTAAGAGCATTTTGTGCCTCGCGATTAACCATCTCGAGTAAACGGTCTCTTAGAGTAAAGGGTGCATGTAATAGCTTTTTAACCTTTAGTTCTTTACTCATTCCTGTTAATTGTTGGAAGACGCGATGCACATCGTCCCCGATTTCTTTGTTACAAGTAAGGAAACTGTAATCCGTATATAGTCTTGCGTTGCCTGCATGGTAGTTACCAGTTCCTAAGTGCACATAACGAGTGAGATCTACTCCTTCTCTACGGACAATTAGAATCATTTTAGCGTGTGTTTTATGGCGTACTACGCCATAAACAACAATAGCTCCTGCGTCTTGTAAGCGGCTCGCTAATGCTAAGTTTTCAGCTTCATCAAAACGTGCACGCAATTCGATAACAACAGTTACTTCTTTTCCATTTCTGGCAGCTTCAACTAATGCATTCGCAATTGGTGAACGTGAGCCTGTTCTATAGAGTGTTTGACGTATTGCAACCACATTTGGGTCTTTTGCTGCTTCACTTAAAAGATCTATTACAGGAGCGAAACTTTCAAATGGGTGCATGAGTAAGTAATCGCGTTGGCGAATAGCTTCGAATATACCTCCTGAACTGGCTAGTTTTCTTGGTAGCCCAGGTGAAAAAGGAGGGTACATAAGATCAGGGCGATCAACCATTTCTAGTACAGCCATTAATCGACTGAGATTTACTGGGCCATCGATACGGTATAAATCTTGTTGTTCTAAATCAAATTGTTTTAGCAACGAATCTACAATATGTAGAGGGCAGTTCTCTGCAATTTCAAGTCGTACAGAGCTACCATAATGTCGGCTTTGCAATTCTGTTCGTAAAGCACCTGCTAAATCAACACCAATGTCATCAGAGTCGACTTCGAGATCTGCATTACGAGTTAATCTAAATTGAAAGCAACCTTTTACTGTCATGCCAGGGAAAAGTTGATCTGCATGTGCATGAATAATAGACGAGAGGAAAACAAGATTGTCTCCGCCTTCGCAAACATCGTCAGGTAGTTTTACTAAACGAGGCAATGAGCTTGGTGCTGGTACAATAGCAAGCCCGTTTTCTCGGCCGAAGGCGTCTCTGCCTTCTAGCTCGACAACGAAGTTAAAGGTCTTATTAGCCAGCCTTGGGAAAGGGTGAGCAGGGTCTAGTCCGATAGGGCTGATAATGGGTAAAACATTGTCTCTAAAGTAGCGCTTAACCCAAACGGCTTGCTTCTCATTCCAAACAGTACGACGTATAAAGCTAACGTTTACTTCTGCTAGTTTAGGGAAAATAATGTCGTTTAGGATTTTATATTGGCGGCGGACTAATTTATGCGCTTGTTCGCTGATTAGGCTTAGCACTTTTTTAGGGTGCATGCCGTCAGGGCCATTTTTTTCACGATTATATTCTAACTGGCTTTTTAAGCCCGCCACTCGAATTTCAAAAAACTCATCCATGTTAGAGCTAAAAATACACAAGAACATCAGTCTGTTTAAAATTGGATGGTTTTCATCCATGGCTTGTTCAAGTACACGAGCGTTGAATTGTAAGTGACTTAATTCACGGTTGAAATAGAGTTCAGGGTCGCCCAGATCAATCTCTTCAGGCGGGCGCTCTTCTATAGCCACCTTAGTGCGATCTTGTGGTTGCTCTGGAATTGGCTCTAGAACTAGTTCGGCATCCAACTCTATTGTTGGTGCAGGTATTAGTTCTTTTTTTTCTATCTCGTTCACAGACTGCTCAGACATGTGCTTTTATTATCTCCAAATACCTTTTAATTATGATGTTGGTATCTTTATTCCCTTTACCTATTTTTTAGATATAAAGAATAAACTACACCAATGCAGCCTGTGGGTCACCGATTCTTAGTTCTTATTTTAGCTAAAATATAAATGCTTAGCTTTTTAGCAGGCGTGCAGCGTCTTTTGCAAAATAAGTAAGGATGCCATCTGCCCCAGCACGTTTGAATGCTAACAGCGACTCCATCATTACCGTATCTTTATCTAACCAACCGTTTTGGAAAGCCGCCATATGCATAGCGTATTCTCCGCTTACTTGATAGGCGAAAGTTGGTACTTCTAATTCTGATTTCACTCTGCGGACAATATCTAAATAAGGCATGCCGGGTTTCACCATAACCATGTCAGCACCTTCATCCAAATCTAACATGACTTCTCTAATGGCTTCATTAGAATTTGCTGGATCAATTTGATAGGTAAATTTATTGCCTTTACCAAGGTTACCGCTAGAACCAATTGCATCTCTAAAAGGGCCATAATATGCAGACGCATATTTTGCTGCATAAGCCATAATCAGTGTATTGATAAAGCCTTCATTTTCTAATTCATCACGAATTTCACCAATGCGACCGTCCATCATGTCAGAAGGTGCAACAACGTCTGCGCCTGCTTTAGCATGCGATAGCGCTTGTTTAACAAGAATCTCAACTGTTATATCATTTAACACATAACCATCATCATCGATAATGCCATCTTGTCCATGAGTTGTGTATGGATCCAAGGCTACATCGGTTAATACACCTAATTCTGGAAACGCTTCTTTTAATGCGCGAACAGCTCGTTGTACTAAGCCATTTTGATTGTAAGCTTCTTCCGCAAGCAATGATTTTTTATCATCTTTAATAACTGGAAATAAAGCCACAGTAGGTATACCCAAATCGACTATCTCTTTTGCTTCTTCCAATAATAAGTCGATGGAAATGCGATCTATATTTGGCATTGATGGAACGGCCTGACGGACATTGTTTCCTTCAATAATAAACATTGGATATATTAAATCGTCGGCAGTTAGATGATGCTCGCGCATTAGGCGGCGAGAAAAATCATTCTTCCGCATGCGACGCATACGAGTATATGGAAATGTCATCCGATATGGCTCCTTATTACTGTGTATGAATGTACTTGAGTATTATTACAATATTAAGTCAATCTCATCCTAATCACCTTGTGCTAAAGCATATAAATGATGAAATGATAGCGTTATTTAATGCAAGAATATTGGGATGGTATTAACTAGTCCAATAATACTTCGGCTTCTTCTAACGCTTCTTGAGCCTCAAACCAAGCTTCTTCACTTTCAGCGAGTGCTTTCTTCCATTTAGCTTCATCACTTAATAAGCTTTGTAATGTTTCTCTCTGTTCTGCTTCGTACAAAGCGGTGTCAGACATAAGTTCTGATATTTGGTCTAGGTGTTCTTGTGCCTTTAGTACAGATTTTTCGAATTGCTCGATTCTCTTATGAAGAGGTCGCAACTTCTCTCTAGCTTCGGCTGCTTTTCGACGTTCTTCTTTACGGTCTATTTTTTCGACTTTGCCGACACTAAGTTCGTTCTTTTCAGCCTGATTAGTATTGGCTTGTCGTGCTTGTAACCATGAATGATAAGCAGGTAAGTCACCATCAAAAGATTGAATCGCATTGTCAGCAACAAGATAAAACTCATCGACAGTACTGTTTAATAAATGACGATCATGTGACACCAATAAGATAGCGCCGGGAAACTCTTGTAATGCTTCTGTGAGAGCTTGTCGCATTTCAAGGTCTAAATGGTTTGTCGGCTCATCAAGCACTAATAGGTTGGGCTTTGTCCAAGAAATAAGAGATAAAGCTAGACGTGCTTTTTCGCCACCAGAGAAGCCTTTTACAGCGCGTAGTGCATCATCTCCAATAAACCCAAAGCCACCTAGGTAGCGACGAATTTCATTTTCTAATACTTTAGGCGAAAGGCGTTGAATATGGAGCAGTGGCGACGCTTCCAAATCTAATGCGCTTAATTGATGCTGAGAAAAGTAACCTATCTTTAGGTTTTCGCCGAGTATTCGATCGCCCGATAAAACGTCAATTTCTCCAACAATTGATTTTATTAAAGTTGATTTACCAGCACCATTCGGTCCAAGCAAACCAATACGTTGGCCGTCACGAAGGGCGAAGTTACTGTCCCCAAGCTGGATGATTTTTTCACCCGATTCTAATGTATAACCTAAATCAGCTTGTGAGAGGTTTACCAATAGTTGAGATGTTTTTTCAGCCACTGGAATAGAGAACTCAAATTGAGAGTCGATATGAGCGGGGCCGATGAGTTCCATTTTTTCGAGCATTCGCAAACGGCTCTGGGCTTGTTTTGCTTTGTCTGCCTTGAAGCGAAAGCGATCAACGTATTGTTGCAAATGAGCACGTTTGGTTACTTGTTTCTCATGGCTAGCCTGTTGCTGAGCAAGGTGCTCGGCTCTTTGTCGCTCGTAATCTGAATAGTTACCTTTATAGACAGTCAGTCTTTTTTGGTAAAAGTGGACGATATGGCTACAAATAGCGTCTAAGAAATCTCGGTCATGGGAGATCAATAACAAGGTGCCTGGGTACTGGCGCAGCCAGTTCTCTAACCACATAACGGCGTCTAAATCTAAATGGTTGGTTGGCTCATCCAACAAAAGTACGTCAGAGGGGCACATTAATGCTTTTGCAAGATTAAGGCGAATGCGCCAACCACCTGAAAAGTCAGATACAGGTTTGCGCATGTCTGTCATTTTGAAGCCTAAACCTTGAAGTAAGGTTTCGGCTCTTGATTCGGCGGTATAGCCTTGCGCGCTTTCAAATTCGCCTAACCAGTTGGCATGATCGTGATCGTTTCCGCGCTCTTGTGCTTGTGCTATTTTGCTTTCAATCTTTCTGAGCCAATCATCGCCATCGAGACAATAATCTAATGCTGTGCGCTGAGTCTCTTCTACTTCCTGCGCCATAAAGGCAATACGGCGATTGCTTGGTAAAAAAATTTCACCGGTGTCCGCGTGTAATTCACCTTTTATCATAGCGAAGAGTGAGGACTTACCTGCACCATTTGCGCCTATAAGGCCAACCTTTTGACTTTCGAAAATGGTTAAGTCGGCGTCTTCAAGTAAAAACTGAGTGCCACGCTGTAAACTAACTTCAGAAAATTGGATCATAAAAACAAGAAATCTCTTACCTCTGTAGCGAGGAATAAAATGACGTACTTAAATTTTAAATAGAATGGCTTTCATTTTAGAGTGCTGATGACGTAAACGAAATAGCAATAGCGCATATTCCAAGTTTATACACGGTTTAAAGTAGATGAATGACTGGTTCAAGGGTAAAATGGCGACAATTTCAATTTGAAAATTTTATCCGGCTTCGTGCTAGACAAAGGTGTGCTTGTGAATAATTTACCTATTAACGAAATTCAGCGTTTTTCATTTGATAATACGAATGTTCGTGGCGAGCGTGTGCTGTTGAATGACGCTTACCAAGAAATAATTAAACGTAAAGAATATCCGTTGCCTTTGGAAAAACTACTGGGGGAGTTTGTGGCGGCGATTGCCTTACTAAGAGATATTATAAAAATAGATGGTGTTTTGTCTATTCAAGCGAAAGGTAATGGCTTTTTATCAACATTGATGACGGAATGTGATGAGTTTCAAAACTTACGTGGCATTGTTCAATGGGATGAAACTCAAGATGTACCTGAAGAGCTACCATTAAAAGAGGTGTTAGCTGGCGGTTACTTAGCTATCACTATTCAACCTCGTAACGGACAGCGTTACCAAGGCATCGTTGAGATTATTGGCGATACATTATCAGAATGTTTAGAACAGTATTTTTTACAATCTGAACAGCTACCAAGTCGTGTGTGGTTGGCGGCAAATGGTTCTCAGTGTGGCGGTTTATTTCTACAGCGTTTACCTGCAGAACAAGCTCAATCAACGGATGAAGATGCATGGGAACGCCTTACTCATTTGGCTTCTACTGTTAAAGAAGAAGAGTTGCTAGGGCTTGAAACAATAGATCTATTGCATCGTTTGTATCATGAGGAAGAAGTTAGAATGTACGAAATGAAAACCATGCAATTTGGTTGTTCATGCTCTAGAGAGCGTACATTTGGCGCTGTAATGTCACTTGGTGCTGAAGAAGTGCGTGAGATATTGATCGAGCAAGGTTGCGTTAAAGTGGACTGCCAATTTTGCGCTGAAAAATATGAGTTTGTTGAGGCCGATTTAATTGCAGCACTCGGTGATCAAGCTCAAACTCATTGAACTTGATCATTTGGGCTAATACATAGTTTGAATCTAAAGCATATTTCAGGCTAAAACGTGGCGTGATTAATAAGGTCACGCCACGATATCATACCAATGACTTGCTCTTCATTGTCGATAACAGGAAGGCAGGAGATATCTACACGTTTAAACCAAGCAAGAATCTCTTCTATTGGCGTTTCTGCCTTCACTGAGATTGGCTGGCGTGTCATAACCTGATGGGCGGCACGGTTTAGTGTATCTAAATCTCTTGGTTGCTCTGATACTCGATCAATAAAAGGGCTAATGATTCGAAGCAAATCTCGGTCTGAAATGATACCTACCAGTTTACCATTTTCAATAACGGGTAAGTGATGGAATGCGTGGGTCTCTAATATTTTTTTTATTTCTGGAAGGCGTTCATCTATGTCGACACTGATGACTGTTTTCGCCATGATATCTTGTGCTTTCATCGTTGCGTTCCTCATTGTCTTAATTAGAGAATTCAGTGTGTTTATAGTGAATATTGTTATATTAATATAAAAACAAAATCGGAACATGTTTTTTATTAATGTCGTTAAAATTTCTATTTATGCTATTAAAATCATCGAAATGGTTAATAAGTTAAAAACACATCTGTGAAAATAGCTACAGTCTTCGACTAAGGTCTCAAGACATTACTTTTAAAATCCGTATAATTGTCTCATACCTGCTCAGAATCCTTGATAGGTTGTTCGCTATTTGGATTTGCAATATTAATATGCAAGCAAAAGCGTTCTGAGGAGAGGAGTAAGAAAGTAAAGCGGTCTTCTTAAAAGATAGGCTGTTGGCCAAAAGCCTGTTTTCTAAAACACTCTCAAATTCACAATTAGCTATGACACGGCGAAATTATATGAGCTCAAATTCTGTAGACGTTTTACTAGTCGGTGGCGGTGCTATGAGCACAACGCTAGGAATGCTACTAAAGCAATTAGATCCTAGCATGACCATGATGATGGTTGAGCGTTTAAGTGGTATCGCAAAAGAAAGTACTGATGGTTGGAATAATGCTGGTACAGGCCATGCCGCGTATTGTGAACTGAACTATACATCTGAAAATAATGACGGCTCTGTCAATATAGATAAAGCAGTAAAAATTAATGCTGCTTTTGAGATTAGCCTTCAATTTTGGTCTTACCTTGTTGAACAAGGTCTAATGCCAGCTTCTAAAGAGTTTATACATCGCGTACCTCATCAGAGTTTTGTTTGGGGTGAACGAAATGTAGCAATGCTCAAAGCTCGACATGCGGCTATGAGCGCACATCCAGCTTTTAAAGAGATGCAATACACTGAAGATTTGCAAACACTGAAAGAGTGGATGCCACTTGTTATGAATAACCGTGATAATAGTGAGCCACTTGCTGCAACACGTGTTGAACATGGTTCAGATGTGAATTTCGGTGCGATTGCTCGTAACATGAGTAAGCATCTAGAGAGCTTGGAAAATTTTGAACTGAGCTTAGAAACAGAAGTAAAAGATTTGAAAAAAAGAGCTGATGGCCGATGGGACGTTACCATTGAGCAAAACGGTTCTCGCAAAGTAGTAAGCGCTAAATTCGTTTTCTTAGGTGCTGGCGGTGGAGCTTTACCTTTGCTACAAAAAGCAGAAGTTAAAGAAGGTAAAGGGTTCGGTGGCTTCCCTGTTAGTGGGCAATGGCTAGTGTGTGAGAAAACAGATCTAGTAGATCAGCACTTTGCCAAAGTATATGGTGCAGCTCCAATTGGTGCGCCACCTATGTCTGTTCCACATTTGGATACACGTATCATCGATGGCAAAAAGGCTATTTTATTTGGTCCATTCGCCGGTTTTACGACAAAATTTTTAAAAACAGGGTCTTTTTTCGACCTGCCAAAAAGTATTCAGTTCGACAATATTAAACCAATGCTAAATGTTGGTAAAAATAATATGGATCTGACTCGTTATTTGATTAGCGAGGTGATGCAATCTCATAAAGATCGCTGCAAATCATTACGTCAATTTTTTCCTGATGCTCAGGATAAAGATTGGGAGCTGGCTTATGCAGGTCAACGTGTGCAAATAATTAAGAAAGACGAAAATGGTGTTGGAAGTTTGCAATTTGGTACCGAATCAATTGCTACAGAGGATGGATCTTTAGCGGCTTTACTTGGCGCTTCACCTGGTGCATCAACAACAGTAGATACCATGATAGGTATTCTGAAACGTTGTTTTCATGATCGCTTGGAGACCCCTGAGTGGCAAACGAAAATGAAAGAAATGGTGCCTTCTTACGGGGAATCATTAGTCGATGACACTGATTTGCTTCTTTCTATTCGAGAGCACACATTAGAAACGCTGCATTTAAAGCCTTAGGGTTTAGACTAGTGACAGAGTGTTTAAAAAAAGGCTGGGTAATACCTAGCCTTTTTTATGTTATTTAAACTATTAAAATGAACATATCAAGATAGAGATTTAATATGACAATGATGTTTGCTGAGCGCGCTGATCAATTATGTGACAGATTACGAGATATAGAGCATCAGGCTGAAGAGGGTGATCAGCTTTTTTATTGCGCTTATTTATTAGGGTTACTGGGTTTGCATAGTAGTATTGAAGGTGAAGGAAAGGTTGAATTTGACTTGATGTTTGATGGAATTCTAAGGGAAACCATTGAATCAGAAAATGTTACTGAAGAAGATCAGAAATATATTTTGACGTTATGGGAAACGGTCTGTAAAAACGCAGCATAAGTTATTTTATCAGAATGCTTATAAAAAAAGAGAGGCAATGAATATTGTCTCTCTTTTTTTGTTTCTAAATAGCGTCTTTATGGCTTGCTAGGTCGTGGCGCATAAGCAAACACATCAGAGTAACTGTTATCTTGGCTTAATCCTTTTAGCTCAAGTTGGTCAAGGGTTCCATATACCATGGCAACGGATCCGCTTATAAATGCAACGCTTTTACTTAAGTCTGGATGATCTTCTAAAACTGTATTATACAGCCAGCCGGTTTTTCCCTTCCACTTTTCGCTGCCTTCATTTACGACAACTTCTAGTGAGAAAGGCGAGTGTTCGTGTGCGTGTTTTAGCCAAGACTGCGCGAATACATCTTCCTCACTTCTTACACCCCAATAAAAGGAAACTTTGCCAGTAAAATTGCTTTCCACTAGCTCACTGTAAAGGCTTTTGATTTGCGCAAAACCTGTACCACCTGCAATTAACAAAATATGTTCAGGTGATGTGTCCAAAATACCATTTTGTAGGTGACAATCACCACCTGGCGCTTTGATGGTAATATTTTCATTTGATTTAATATGCTCAACTACTTTGTGGGCGAGTGATTCAGCATCTGAAACCAAAATATACAGCGTTAGGTTTGGTAGTTCATGTGGCGCGCTACCAATTGAATAAGGGACTTGTTCGCCTGTCGGTAAAACCACCATTAAGTATTGGCCAGCTATAAAAGACAGGTCATTTACCTGTAAGGTAATTTGATATACATCTTTGTTAATTAATTCAACAGTGTTTACCTTCGCGGTAATGTCTTGCATAGAGCGACTCCGATATAAGCCTCACTCATTGGAGTGAAAAATTGGCTGACGATAATAGCGTATTAATATGAGTAAAAAAAAACCACTTTGGTAAAGTGGCTTTTTTACTTAACCAAAAGGCAAAGTTATTTGTTTTTACCTTTCATTGATTCAAAGAACTCATCATTTGTTTTAGTTACTTTTAGACGGTCAATTAAAAACTCTGTCGCTGCAACATCTTCCATAGGATTCAATAGTTTACGTAGAATCCACATGCGTTGCAGTTCATCTTCTGACGTAAGTAAATCTTCACGACGAGTACCTGAACGACGAATATTAATTGCTGGGAAAGTTCTTTTCTCAGCAATTTTACGATCGAGGTGAAGTTCAGAGTTACCAGTACCTTTGAATTCCTCAAAGATAACTTCGTCCATTTTTGAACCGGTATCAACAAGTGCAGTGGCTATAATCGTTAAACTGCCGCCTTCCTCAATATTACGTGCAGCACCAAAGAAACGTTTTGGACGCTCTAATGCGTTGGCATCGACACCACCTGTTAACACTTTTCCTGAAGATGGGATTACTGTGTTGTAGGCACGGGCCAAACGGGTAATAGAGTCGAGTAATATAACTACGTCACGTTTGTGCTCAACAAGGCGTTTTGCTTTTTCGATAACCATTTCGGCAACTTGAACATGTCGTGTTGGTGGCTCATCGAATGTCGATGCCACAACTTCACCACGAACAGTTCGAGACATCTCTGTTACTTCTTCAGGGCGTTCATCGATTAGCAAAACAATTAAGTGGCAGTCTGGGCTGTTTCGAGTGATTGCGTTGGCGATGTTTTGCAGCATAAAGGTTTTACCCGCTTTTGGCGGAGAAACAACCAAGGCACGTTGACCTTTACCCATAGGAGCAACAAGGTCGATGATACGAGAAGTAATATCTTCTGTAGAGCCGTTGCCTGCTTCCATTAACAAACGTTCATCAGGAAACAAAGGTGTTAAGTTTTCAAAAAGAATTTTATTACGAACACTTTCTGGCTTATCAAAGTTAATTTCATTCACTTTTAATAAGGCAAAGTATCGTTCACCGTCTTTTGGTGGACGGATTTTTCCGGCGATCGTATCACCAGTACGCAGATTAAAACGACGAATTTGGCTTGGCGACACATAAATGTCGTCTGGTCCTGCTAAGTAAGAACAGTCAGGAGAACGTAGGAAGCCAAAGCCATCTTGAAGAATCTCTAAGATACCGTCACCGTAAATGTCTTCTCCGCCTTTAGCATGACGCTTTAGGATTGAGAAAATAACATCTTGTTTACGGGAGCGAGCCATATTTTCTAGGCCCATTTCCGATGCGATTTCTAAAAGTTCGTGTACTGATTTCTGTTTTAAGTCGGTAAGATTCATAAATGGGTTTTGTATTAGCTCATTGGAAGAAATTGACGGAATTAGAGTTATTCAAATAAGTAACCATAATTTGTGTCTGGAAGTATTTAACAATGTATCAGCTACTCGGCACCAAAAACATAAAACAATATATTTGTTTTGTTTTAACGGCCCGGATAGGGCAAAGCCAATACAGCGCGAAACAATTTGATTGGGGTCAAAATTAAAACAATTTATTGCTTTGTTCTTATCTCAACGATTCATACTATAGTTCGACTTAAAGGCGAGGTCTATAGTGAAAACTCGTAAAAAAACACTTTTTGGTAATTTTTTGAGCAAAAACCATTTTAATTGACTTAAAATTCTGTTTTCTTCACTTTAATAAGTAAGTTGCGCTTGCTTTTCGTGAGAAGGGCTTAATGGTTACAAAAAATTCATATAATACGGGCTTGTTTCTGGTACTTTCTTAGCAATGAAATACCTTGGTAACTGATATACTCACCTTCTATTAAGATTTCTGAGACATAAGGCTTTCTGAATGCAATCACTCTTTTTGCAACAATCTCACGACTTTCCTTTCGAAAAAATAGCAGCAATTGATCTAGGGTCAAACAGTTTCCATATGGTTGTTGCTCAAGTAACACATGGACAATTACGTATCATAGGGGAGTTTGGCGAAAAAGTTCAGTTGGCTGCAGGGTTAGTAAATAGCCGCTTAGACGATGCTGCACAACAACGAGGCTTGGATTGTTTAGCGCAATTTTCTCAAGTTATTGAAGATATGCCATCAGGTTCTGTTCGTGTAGTCGGAACCAATGCTTTGCGAGTGGCCAAAAATCGATATGATTTTATTGGCAAGGCAATGGACATAATGAGTCACCCTATTGAGATTATTGCCGGTAGAGAAGAGGCTCGACTAATTTATGTTGGTGTTTCCAGAACGATGGATCATGGTGAGTCTAAAAGGTTGGTTGTTGATATTGGTGGTGGTAGTACAGAGCTTATTATTGGACAGCAGCTTGAACCCATATTGACAGAAAGTCTTCATATGGGGTGTGTAAGCTTCAATCAGCGATTCTTTGCAGATGGTGCTATCAATAAATCAAATTTTCAAAAAGCCGTTACTGCCGCACGATTGGAACTGCTAAGTATACAAGACGATTACCTTGACGAAACTTGGGATGTTGCACTGGGGTCATCAGGAACCGCTAAGGCCGCCTTCAATATTATTAAGGAAAATAATTGGAGTAAAAAAGGCATTACGATCAAAGCGCTTAAACAAATCCAGAAAGCGTTATTGTTAGCGGGGCATTCAGATAAAATTGATTTACTTGGCCTTAAACCTGAACGAAAAAGTACCTTTGCTGCAGGCATTGCAATATTAACGGCTGTATTTGAATGCTTTGATATTAAGCAGATGGATTTCTCTAATGGTGCATTAAGAGAAGGTGTGCTTTATGACATCATGGGACGATATGCGGAAACGGATATTCGAGAACGTACCGTCAACTATATGCTTAATCAATATCATATTGATACAGAGCAAGCGAAATTAGTTACTCACACTGCATTATCTGCTTTAGCTCAAGTCAAAGATGATTGGAAACTTAATAGTATATCCAGTGAAGATCTACTTAGATGGGCTGGTCTGCTTCATGAGGTTGGTGCAGGGATTTCTCATAGTCGATATCACAAACATGGCGCTTATATTATTAGAGAGTCAGATATGCCTGGTTTCTCTCAACAAGAGCAGCAAGCATTAGCTAATTTGATTTTACGACATCGCCGAAAATTTACTCAGGCGTTAGATTATCGATTTACTAAAAGTGATCAGCAAGATTTAGACGGCTTATCAATTTTGTTGCGCTTGTCCATATTATTGCATGACGGTAGAAAAGAAGGAGATATGCCAATTTTCACTTTAAAAGCGGACAGTAAAAACCTGCATATTGAGTTTTTACCTGAATGGTTAGATGGCAGACCATTAACGTTAGCGAATTTACAAAGAGAAGCTGAGATATTAATAGCAAGTGGATATAACCTGACTTTTAGCTAAGTTAGGTTCTCTATAGAGCGATATAAAGCAGCAACGTCTTCTCGTTGTAAGCCAGTAACGCGAGAAACACGACCTACACTCGATGATATTTGTACTGACTCTTTTCCTGTGTCATCTTCTTTTGCTTCTTTATTGGGCTGACTTTGTACTTTTTGTTCGACTAATAAATTTTTTGCATAGTCAGATAGCTGCACTGAATCTGCGTGTTTCTCAAAATTTGGACGTGAGTCTATATCTGTCTTTATTGAGACAGTAGGCTGATATGGAGTATTGTTAGATATGGACGTAATCGACAAAACAGCCACCTTAGAGAGTTGCTCAAGATAGCTTTTATAATAGTATAAAAAATAGTCAGTGTGTCTTTTATTATTCCTATTTTATGACATCTTTATATAGGTGAGCGGTAGAGGGTTGATATCATTGTTTGACGTATTATTATTTTTGAAGACATTAGCTTGGGTAATTTAATGCTTGATAGGACAAAAACTGTACTTATTTTATATTCTCATTAAGCATATTAGTGTCATTGCTATATTAAGGATGATATTGTTTACAAATTGTTTACATGGAATAAGACTGAAAAATCGTGTCTTTAATAGATTGAAAGTCTATTCAATATTGCCAATTTGATAACATGAATGATTATTTGTTGTAAGTAATTCGCTTCAAAAAGGATACCGCATGAGCCAAGAAAATCTCCCAATAGAACATCTCTATTTCACTGAGACGAACCTTGAAAAAATCTTAGAGAATTTAGATGTCGTTCGTAACCAAATTCATCCCGATTCTTTAGATGAAAATGGTGATAATGATCAAGTTTTTCCATCGGTTTGCCTGATTGGCTTAGGACGCTGTGGCTCTAATATTGCTCTGGACGTCGCGTCGTTAGTATACGAAGCAAGAGCGAATTACATGCGCGAAGTGGAAAGCCAAGAAATATTGGATGGCGAGAATGAATTTCGTCCAATGCGTTGGATTCGAAAACATTTACCTATGGAAGGAAAAGATGGCTTCAAGCCAGTTTTCTTAATTGAGCCAATTGTTTTATTAGGTGACTTGGACAAAGATATTGAAGGACGAATTCGCTTCTCTAATCAAGAAGGAAGAATGCAGTTTTTAGACGAATACAAAAAACTGCAAATAATGGATTTGTCTGAAGTGCATGCTGGTGGTGCTGGTAATGCTCCTATTCTAGGACAATATTTAGCTAAAATTATTTTGAACAAAGATGCGACGACCTTCCAAAATGAAAACTGGAAGCAACAGCATTCTTACCTTGTCGATTCTTGCGGCATCAAAGCTAACCAATCGCGTTTATATTTTTATATTTTTAGTGCTGGTGGTGGTACAGGTTCTGGTATGGCATCTGAATTTGGCCTTGCACAGCAGTTTTCATATTTGAGCAAAACGTTTGACTATCGTTCAGACCAAGCCCAGCTTGCAGATAAGCGTCACAGCTTTGTTTTTGAGCCTATCTTTACATCTGGTATTTGTATTTTACCAAACATCTCTGGCAAAGGTGTCGAAATTTCAGAAGCGTTGCATATAAATGCAGGCCGACTGCTAACGAAATACATTTCCGAAGAATGGAATTTTTCGTATAACGAAGAGCGAGACGATGAGCAAGCTCCTGAAGATATGATGGAACGAATTCGCCCTTGGAATTCTATGATGTTGATCTCTAATGACATCATGCGTTATGCAGAAGAAGCAAATGGCGGAGATGCGGAGAATATAGATGTAAATACAATGGAGAAATATGCGAACCAATATATTTCTCAACAAATATTTAACATCCTAACCGCGCAAGCAGTTACAACCGATTATGATAAAGATTACTTCCGCCGCGCAGGCATTGATATATCAGAAACTATTCGCCTAGATGCGAATGACTTGTTTATGAGTTTAGCAGGCCCAGTCGCTGTTGCGTATGCGGAGAGCGTCGTGAGTGAAGGTACTCATCAGGACAATGTAGATATTGATGATTTGTTTTGTCGATCTATTGAATTGCCACATTTTAATAACGATACATCTGCAATTGAAGGTGTGAGCGTATTACCTATTGAGTCTGGTCGATACCGAGAATACATTAAGAACTACCGTAAGAGTGGTTATGATGCGAGTACCTTGAATCATCTGCACTTTTTCAAAAACTGTTCCTCTATTGTATCAATTATTTCCTTGCCGAGAGATTACAAACTGTCTTTCACCGCATTGAATCGTCTTAAAATGCATTTGAACCGTTTATGCCCTAATACAACATTGAAGCGTTATGCTTTGGTGATTGGTGCGTCGGCTAACTTGTCGTTAACAACGCTTATCGCGAAAAGTCCTTGTTTAAGTGATGACTTTTTAACCTTGATGGTTGCTTATATGAAGCGCTGTTTTGCTCGTGATGAGTATCGATATACGGATGAAATTGATAGCGCTATCATTCAAATGATTCAAGATGATGAGTTTGATGAGTCACTGATTGATAAGTACTTTACGGCTTATGAAAATCCAGCAAAAATCCTAGATACGAACTGGTATGCAATTAAGCCGATGTATGAGAAAAAATATCGTGAATTGATTGATAACAGCAAACGTTTTGTTTCGATTAATGATATTCGCTTAGATATTAATAATGTTAAAAACGCAGTTAAATATCTACGAGAAATTTATCGTCATCGCATTAGTAAAACAAGTGTACTTACATTAAATGATTGATCTAAAAGTTAAAATTTAATCTGAACTAAGCATTTGTATTAAAAGGCCACCCAATAGGGTGGCTTTTTTTTGCTTATTTTAAAATGCTAATTTAGTAAAAGTTGGCGTAACTATTGAATGAATATAAGACACAATTCTTTTATCGACTTTTTGTAGTATTTCTACCTCAATTTTGTTGTAACCTGATCTTCATTTGTGCAAATTTAATCTGACAAGAATTTTTTGGTGCGATTTTACTAACTAGGGTATATATGTCTGAATTTTATTGGTTATTGGTCGCTTCCGTTCTTGTCTTTATGATGCAGGCTGGTTTTTTATGTTTAGAAAGTGGCCGTATACGCAGTAAAAATAGTATTAATGTCGCAGCGAAAAACATATCTGATTTTATTATATCGACAATTTTATTTTGGACCTTTGGATTTGGAATCATGTTTGGTGATTCTGTTTTTGGTCTATTTGGTTCCAGTGATTTCCTTTTTGATGAATTACATACACCTTGGCAAATTAGCTTCTTTATTTTCCAGATGATGTTCTGTGGTACCGCCGCAACATTAACATCAGGTGCTGTTGCTGAACGAATGACATTTATAGGTTACTTAGCCATCACGGTTGTACTAAGTGCTTTTATCTATCCAGTTGTAGGGCATTGGGTGTGGTCTGGTGCTTATCTTGCTGGTGAGTCTAAAGGTTGGCTGGAAAACCTTGGTTTTGTTGATTTTGCAGGTTCTACTGTGGTTCATTCTGTTGGCGGTTGGATGGCTTTGTCTGCCATTATGATAATTGGTCCACGCATAGGGCGTTTTGAGCAAGGAATTCGATTATCACCTGGAAATAATCTTCCACTGTCCGCATTAGGTGTTTTATTGATTTGGTTTGGTTGGATTGGTTTCAACGGCGGCAGTACTTTAGCATTAACCAACGATGTTCCCATGATCATTCTAAATACATTTATTTCTGCTGCATGGGGTGGGCTAATTGCGGCCGGTATTAATTATTATCGTGATGGTTTCATAGATGTTAGTTTCGTACTTAATGGTGCAATTGCTGGCCTAGTTGGTATAACAGCCTCTTGTCATGTGGTTTCTCCTGGTGCTTCTATCATAATTGGTTCTGTGTCTGGTGTAATAGTATATTACGGTAGTTTATTGATGGAGCGGTGGCAGTTAGACGATGCTCTTGATGTTGTTCCTGCGCATTTATTTGCGGGTGTATGGGGAACGTTGAGTGTGGCCCTATTTGGTAATGCAGAGAGAATTGGTAATGGCTTAGGTTTCTGGAACCAGCTTTGGATTCAGGGTTTTGGGATCGTTGTTATTGGCCTATATTGTTTCTTGGTTGGCTATTCTTGTATGTGGTTACTAAATCGTTTCATGCCCTTACGAGCAAGCAAAGAACAAGAAGAGCTAGGGTTAAATGTTGCTGAACATAAAGCGACAACAGAACTGCTCGATTTACTTACATCAATGCAGTATCAGCAAAGTAATGCTGATTTTTCTCGGCCTGTACCAGAGGAACCTTTTACTGAAGTTGGACAAATCGCTCGAAAATATAATCAGGTTATAGATCGTGTGGTTAGTGAAATTGAAAAGCGTGATAATGCGTTAACTTGCTTTCAAGAAAGTGAAATGCGCAAATCCGCCATTTTAAACTCCTCAATGGACTGCATTGTAACGATTAGCCGATATGGTTCTATTATTGAGTTTAATCCAGCTGCAGAGCGAACTTTTGGGTGTTTGAAAACACAGGTTGAAGGTAAAAACTTCATCGATTTGTTTATTCTAGAAGAAGATCAGCAAAGAGTATTTGAAAGCTTAAATTCTGGGTTTGCGTCTTCAGAGGGACTAATACTTAATCGACGTAACCCCTTTCGTTTACAACGAGATTCAAATAACTGCTTCCCAGCAGAAATAGCGATTACAAAAGTAAATGTTAAGTCATCGCAAAGCAGTGAATTTACGCTTCATATTAAAGATATGGCTCGCCATGTAAAGTTACAGGAGAGGTTGAGATTACTAGCTTATAGCGACCCCCTAACCAATTTATACAATCGTACATACCTCATGGATGCTCTGGTTAATGCACTGTTGTTTGCTAGCAAGCAAAAAACAGTAGTAGGCTTGTTATTTTTAGATTTAGATAACTTCAAAATTATTAATGATACGTTAGGGCATAAAGCAGGAGATGAGCTTTTGTGTGAAGTGGCACAACGTTTGAAAGCCGTATCTGACGAGTTTGACATTATTTCTCGTTGGGGAGGGGATGAATTTGTCTTTTTAATAACAAAGGATGTTACTGCTGAAAGCTTAGAGAAACGCGCCCAGCAAATATTAGAATCAATGCGAGCCCCAGTTCATCTTAGCGGACAATATCTAACTATCCCGACAAGTATCGGTGTTTCATTTACTGATCAAAAAGATATAGACGCCGAAAAACTTATTCAACAAGCAGATATTGCAATGTATTGGGCTAAAGACAAAGGGCGTGATAATGCTCAATTTTTCACGCCAAAAATGGCGAGTATTGTGTCGAAAAAGTTCGGCTTTGAAAAAGAGATTAATGAAGCGCTATTACTCGAACAGTTTCACTTGGTTTTTCAGCCTCAAGCCTTTATGGGAAAAGAAAATATCGTGGCGTTAGAGGCCCTAATTCGATGGGACCATCCAACTAAAGGAATCATTTCACCTGCTGAATTTATTCCTATTGCGGAAGAATCTAGCTTGATAATGAAAATTGATGAATGGGTTATTGATCAAGCTTTGAAACAACAGAAATCATGGCAAGATCAGGGCTTAGCGTTAGTTCCTGTTGCAATTAACCTTTCTGGGCGCCACTTAGTTTCTGACTCTCTAGTACCTTATATATCTAAGAAATTAAAGGACTATGGTATTAAAGGAGGTCTATTAGAAATCGAAATTACAGAGGGCGTTTTACTACAAGATATTGAGCGCTGTATTGATGTCATGGCCGAGTTGAAAATATTAAATATAAAAATATCTGTGGATGATTTTGGAACGGGATATTCTTCTCTAAGTTATTTAAAGCGCTTATCGCTTGATACACTAAAAATCGATAAATCGTTTGTTGAAGAATGTGACCTTCATACGGAAGACACTAGCATCTGTGAGGCGATTATTCATCTGGCTCGAAACTTAAATCTCACCGTTGTAGCAGAAGGTGTGGAAACAGTCTCTCAAGTTAGGGTATTGAAGTCTTTAGGCTGTGAGATTTTTCAGGGATATTATTATTACAAGCCCATGAAAAATGATCAGATTGTTTGCTTGCTTGCTAAGACTCACTCGGAGGCTTAGGTGATTCTCTATCGCGTATCGTTTCCATCAGTTCTTGTCCGTGCGTCCTGTCTAACGCTTTCGTGCGGTAGTGCAGAGCTGTTTTAGCTATCATGTTTGCAGCAACAGGAGCTGTAATTAATAGGAAGAGCGTGATCAATAACTCCTGAACAGAAAATGCGCCTTTTAAATGGCTTTGATAAACCATCGAGGCTACTAAAACTCCAGTAATACCAAGAGTTGATGCCTTTGTTGGAGCGTGTAAACGCATATAAATATCAGGTAGGCGAGCTAGACCATAAGAACCTATTAGCAAAAAAATACCGCCAATAAGTAAACAAATACAAATAATAATTTCGAGATAAAATGGCATAACTTATCCTATTCTATGATGTCGCCACGTAGTAAGTACTTACAAAGTGCTGCAGTGCTCACAAACCCTAACATGGCTATTAATAGTGCTGCTTCAAAATATAAAACGCTTTCCGCATATATTCCGTAAAGTAAAATAAGTGCTATAGCATTAATGTACATAGTGTCCAAAGCAAGAATTCTATCTGCGACTGTAGGGCCTATTAGTAGTCGCCATAAATTAAGAATTAAGGCAACACAAAGGCAAGCAGCTACAATGATGATGGTTAAACTTAGCATCCAAAAATCTCCTTAATCGGCTTTTCGTAGCGTTGTTTAATAGAGTCGATAAGCTCAGCTTCGTTTGTTAAATGTAAGGCATGTATATAAAGCCAAGCTTTGTCTTTTGAGACCTCTGTACTTACTGTGCCAGGAGTTAGTGAGACTGTACTAGCTAAAATAGTAATGCCTAAATCAGTGCTTAAATGAATTGGTACAGCGACAAACGCAGGGTTCAATTTTCTAGTAGGTCCAATTATCAATAAAGCTACTTCAACATTAGCGACTAAAATATCTTTCAGTACCATGCATATATAGCGAATAGCGAGCCAAGGTTTGCGTATTTTTGGATGCTCGTCGCGCATTCCTGTAACTAACCAAGGAATGGTAATTGCAAAAAAAACAGCCAATACAATGTGACCGGCACTAATGGAGTTATTTAACAGTAGCCAAACTACAAAAAGCAGAAAGCTATGAAAAGGCATAGGGAATAACATTATTGGGTTACTCCTGGTAATAAATCATACGCGGAAGATTGAATGTCATGCAGATAATAGGCTGCTTGTTGAGTGAATTCACTAACATCGCTACCAAATAATACCAATAAAGGAGACGCGGATAAAAGCAATGCAATACCTGCTATTTCTAGTTTTTTAGCAGGCTCAGCCTCGGCTGCTACAGAGCCATTGTGGCGCCAAAATAAAGTAGTACCTGCTCTGGATAGTGCAATTAATGCCGCAAGGCTCCCAATAAGAATTAATGGCCAAATCCATATGGTTTGAGCTGTAGATTGTGTGGCTTGTAGAATCATTACTTTTCCTACAAAACCAGAGAATGGCGGCATACCAATTAATGACATTGCTGAAATCGCAAAGGCAAAACCAAGTAATCTTGGCTGTACAAAAGGTCGTGAGTGTACAAAGCGGTCTTCTGCTTTACCTCGCTGACGAGCAATAACATCTGCCAGTAAAAACAATCCAGCTGAAGCTAAGGTGCTGTGAACCATGTAATACAAAGCCGCAGAAGTTGCTTCTTCAGAATTAATTGCAGCGCATGCTAATAAGCTACCACTAGATACAATCACCAAGTTAGCACTTAGTATTCTTATATTTGGACTAGCGAATACGCCAATGCTACCTATTGTGATGGTTAATAGCGCTAGAGGCCATAACCAAGGTGTTGCAATGTTGGCCAATTCTCCTGCATCGTCACCAAAAATCACAGTGTAAACACGGAAAATGCTATAAATTCCTACCTTGGTCATAATGGCAAACATAGCTGCTACAGGTGCACTGGCGCTAGCGTAGGTTTTAGGTAGCCAGAAATGCATTGGAAGCATGGCGGCTTTTAAACCAAAGACGACCAACAATAAAAGTGCGCCAGTTTTTGCTAGCGTTGCTGTTTCTCCTTCAAGTTGGGCGACTTTAATCGCCATATCAGCCATATTCAACGTACCAAGTGTGCCGTATAAAATCCCAAGACCAAATAAGAATAAACTAGAGCCAACAAGATTTAGAATGACATAGTGCATGGCAGCTTGGGTTTTCTGTTTACCACCTGCATGCAGTAATAAAGCGTAAGAAGCGATTAATAAGACTTCAAAGAAGACGAATAAGTTAAATATGTCGCCTGTTAAAAAAGCACCATTAATCCCCATAACCTGAAACATGAATAAGGGGTGGAAATGAGCGCCACCTTTGTCTCTGCCTGCTACGGCATAAAGCATAATAGAGAAAGCTAAAAATGAGGTTAGTAATACCAATAAACTGGAGACTTTATCTGCAATCAAAGCAATACCGAATGGTGCTTGCCAGCCGCCTAATGCATATATTTGAAGGCCATCACTTTCTACTTGAAACAATAAAGTGGCAGATGAAATAAGTAAGAAGAACATACCAATGATTGAACTAATTCGCTGTGAATTTAAATCACGGGAAATAGGCGGCAGCAACATAATTGCGCCAAATAACAAAGGGATCAGGATTGGGAAAATGCTCAAGTGCTGCATTTAGTTATTTCCTCCTGATTTGTGTGACGATTCGCCTTCTTGGTCTGGTAAAACCCCATCAACATGATCATTACCTAAGTCTGCTCGTGCACGCATTGCAAGAATGACGACAAAAGCGGTCATCGCAAAGCCAATCACAATAGCTGTTAATACCAAAGCTTGAGGGAGCGGGTCACTATACTGTTCTGATTGGCCCAGTACAGCGGCTGCATTTAATTTAAGTCGACCGCTGGCAAACAAGAATAAATTCACCGCGTAAGACAATAATGTAAGCCCAATAACAACCGAAAAACTGCGGCCTCTTAATGTCAAAAAAATACCACAGGCGGTTAATAAACCGACGCAAAATGCGTACATACCTTCCATTAATCATGCTCCTTTTGTACAGGGCGCTCACTGGTTGTTAGCTGACCGAGATTGGCGAGAATTAACATGGTTGCGCCAACAACCGTAAGGAAAACACCAAGGTCAAACATCATCGCGCTAGCAAGCTCAAATTTCCCTATGACAGGCAAGTAAAAATAATCGAACCAAGATGACAAAAAGGTGTAACCAAATGCCCAGCTACCTAAACCACTGAGTGTCGCAATACCAATACCAGAACCTATCATAATCTGATAATCCAGCTTGACGCGTGTCTTAATCCACTGAACACCGTGAGCTACATATTGTTGAATGATAGCAACAGAGGTGATCAAGCCAGCGATAAAACCACCACCAGGCATATTGTGCCCGCGTAAGAAAATATAGGCAGAGACAAGTAAGGCCAGAGGCAACAAACTTTGAGAAATAACCGATAGCATAATAGGGTATCTATCTTCCGACCAAGGTCTACCGTCACCGTCACTAGATGGCATATACAATCGCATTCTCGAGATGAGTTTATAAATACCCAGCGCGGCTATACCTAGCACCGTAATTTCACCCAAAGTATCGAAACCACGAAAATCCACCAAGATGACATTAACAATATTGGTACCACCGCCGCCCGTTTTGCTGTTCTCTGTAAAAAATGTCGAGATAGTATCGAGAGGGCGAGTCATCAAGGCATAACAGATAGTGCCAATAACGCCACCAATAAAGGCCGCCAAACTCAAGTCACGAACAACGCGACGAGGAGATGATTCTTTTGGTGTCTTCTGAGGTAAGAAGAACAATGCCAAAATTAATAATATAACAGTGACAACTTCGACAGATAATTGTGTAAGTGCCAAATCAGGAGCTGAGAACTTAGCGAAAGCCAAAGACACAATTAGGCCCACAACAGACAAGGTTATTAGTGCGATAATACGTCGTCTGTGCCACAAAACAGTAGCAAGAGCAGAGATACACAACAAAACGGCTGCTGTAATAGACATTGCATCCACTGGGATTTCAGGACGTTGTCCCGCAGTGGCGTTTAACTTCATTAGAGACGATGCTGTCATAACGACCGCTAAGCCTAAAGCAAAGAAAATGTAGCGTTGTAAAGAGCCGTTTTCAGTAATGCTAATGAAGCGTTGAGCTTTAACGGTTAGAGACTGTATAACACCTTCAAATGCTAACTTAGGGTCATTTTTTGGAAACTGAGCCTGAAATTTAAATAAATGTGAGCGGTTGTGATACATAAGCAAGCCGCCAATCAAAGCAATGACACTCATTAACAAAGGGAAGTTAAATCCATGCCATATTGCCAAACTGTAACTGGGTGCTTGAGCATTTAATGTAGCACTCGCTGCAGCGAACAGTAGGTCGCCAACCATGAAGCCAGGAAAGATACCAACAAGTAAGCAGAGTGCGACTAATATTTCTACAGGAACACGCATGTAGCGAGGTGGCTCATGAGGTGTTTTAGGTAGATTAATCGGTTCACCGTTGAAAAAGACATCGTGTATAAAACGCATAGAATAAGCGACAGCGAAGACGCCGCCTAAAGTAGCTAGCACTGGAATAAACCAAGACAGTGAACCAAGAGAAGCCTGATGTAGTGTTTCTGTAAAAAACATCTCTTTTGATAAAAATCCGTTCATCAATGGCACACCCGCCATAGAAGCTGAAGCCACCATAGCGAGAGTGGCTGTATAAGGCATGTACTTCCACAATCCATTCAACTGACGCATATCACGCGAACCAGATTCATGATCTATAATACCCGCCGCCATAAATAAAGAGGCTTTGAAAATTGCGTGGTTAATAATATGAAAAATTGCTGCAACCGCAGCTAAGTCTGTTCCCATACCTAATAATAAAGTAATAAGACCCAGATGACTGATTGTAGAGTTTGCTAAAAGCCCTTTTAAGTCATGTTGGAATAACGCGATATAGGCGCCCATTAAGAAGGTTGCAAGGCCAGTCAAACTGACAATTAAAAACCATAAATCCGTATCTGCTAACGCAGGATAAAAACGCGCCATTAAGAAAATACCAGCTTTTACCATAGTCGCAGAATGTAAATAGGCACTAACTGGCGTTGGGGCTGCCATGGCATTTGGTAGCCAAAAATGAAAAGGAAATTGAGCAGATTTGGTAAAAGCACCAAGTAGAATTAACACGACAATAACAGGGTAGTTTGAACTGGCTTTTATGAAGGCACCACTGTCTAAAATATCTTGAAGACTAAAACTACCAACAGTATTCCCTAAGATTAGTAAGCCTGCTAATAAGGCTAAACCGCCAGCACCAGTGACTGTTAGCGCCATACGTGCGCCTTTTCTTGCTTCGGTTTTATGCCCCCAAAAACTGATGAGTAAAAAAGAGCTAATGCTCGTAAGTTCCCAGAAAAACCAAAGTTGGATCAAGTTATCAGATAGCACAACGCCCAACATGGCAAACATAAACAATATTAGGTATGCGTAAAATTTTCCGATCGAGTCTTTAGCTGACAAGTAATAGCGGGCATATAAAATAACCAGTAAACCAATGCCTAGAATTAAAATAGAAAACAACAAGGCTAAGCCGTCTAGACGGAAAGCAAGTTCTAGCCCAATCGCAGGAATCCATGGAATTGCCGATTGAAAAAGTTCTCCTTGGAAAATATCTCCAGCGTGGGAAAGTATCAAAAACAAGGTTAAAGCGGGTAATGCAGCGGTTAAAAAGGCACAAGCAGTACGGCTATAGCGAGCGGAGATAAGAGGGATTAACGTACCTAATAAGGGAAGGAACGGCAGCCAAGTAAGCGAGTTCAAAAAGTCGGCTCCTTTACGATTGATGAAAGTACATCATGAACAGTATGTACGCTCATGATCATTGTGCTAACAAGCGATATCATATGTGCTTCTTTCTATATAGTTAAGTTGAAATACGTGTCGAATTAGATGTTACCAAGCATAGCCTTTTAGTAATCGAATCAATAGTCTAAAACCAAAGACAGAGAAAAAATATTATAAATAGTTTGAAAAATATTACTCCTAAGAATGAAAATAACCCAAAAAGTTCCTCTTCATAGTACAGAGTGCGAATTTGTTTGTTTTTTTTGCTTCATGAGGGCGTTATCGAATCAGGCTTCAAGTCTATTTGCTCCGTTAATAGGCAATGTAGGAACTATTTCGATAATTACTGTCTGAGCTATTAACTCAAGTCATTGCCTTGATCTTGTTATGAGTCGTTTACATTTTTATACGGTTAGCCTATCTGTCATACGCTATTATTTGCCAGATAATCAATCTACTTACAATGGATGTTTAAAGCTTACCATTTTAGAAAACCGTGTGCTTGTTTCTAAAATATTTTGGTTTAATTGTAATATTTCTGTTCTTTGTTACGACTAATGTTTTAGAACTCAATGACAGAAGTATAAGACAATAAACGATAAACACTGCTTTATTAAAGGAATTCAACTTGATTGCTGAGCTACAAGCCTTTCTCGCTAACGGAGAATCGTCAATACTATTATTGTCTTTGGGTATCATCTTCCTGTCTTATTTACTGGAAGATTTAGCAATAGTAACCGCTGCTACTTTGGCTACTCAAGGTGTTCTCTCTCCTACTGTGGGGCTGATTGCTATTTTTATAGGTATTGCGACTGGAGATCTTGGGCTGTATGCCTTAGGTCGATATGGGCGAAAGGTACGTTTTTTACGCTATAAAGCATTAACCAATAAACACTTTAAAGCAGTACGTGATCGTCTTCATCAAGGGGCATTTCTAAACCTTTTCATTATTCGCTTTGTACCAGGATTAAGGAGTGTTGGGTTCACCATGAGTGGCTTCTTTTCGATTCCATTGCCTTTGTTTCTCTGTGCAGTGCTATCTGCAACGGCATTATGGACTGCATTAATCTTTTTGGTTATCTACTACTTAGGCAGTCAAGTATGGCTGCAAGCCGCTCAATATCAATGGCTTATTATTCCTATCGCAATTGGCGTACTTTTTATTATTAATCGTGTACTTAACAAATCATTATCCAAAGGTCTCTCATGAGTTTGATGTCAGGCGTTCAATTAATACCTCCTCATAAAATAAATGCTGGCATGCCAACATTAGAAGTAGACAGTAAACGCAGTATTTCGCGTTATGAATTTTTCCCAGCATGGTTTTTTTATACGCCAGTTGTCATACAAAGCTTATGTCAGGGTATGTATTATGGCGATTTCCGTTTACCGCTGGTGGTTAATCCCAGTATCAAACTAAGCGGTATGGTTGGTGAGTCTAAGCATGAAATTATGAGCTTAGCTGGCGATATTGCAAAGCCTTGGGTTTCGCCTTTTATCACACGCACCAAAAATAATGATTCGGTCGAAAGCCAAGCCCAAGCAGCGTTGGCGGTAATGAATGAAAATGGTTTGTTTTTTCCTTTAGTTGCTAAGCCTGATCTAGGGTGTCGAGGTGTTGGAGTTAAGTTGCTGCAAGATGAAGGTCAATTAGAGCAATATATTCGTGATTTTCCTGATGAGGCACGTTTTTTATTACAAGAAAAAGCGCCTTATCAAGCGGAAGCGGGTGTTTTTTATGTTCGTCAGCCCGGTGAAGCGCAAGGGGAAATTATTTCTATCACCTTAAAATATGCACCGTCTGTACTAGGTGATGGTCTCCATACCCTTAAGCAACTCATTGAACTTAGTCCACGAGCAGGCCAACTTAGCCACCTTTACCTCCCAAGACATACTGAAAAATTGAACTGGATACCCGAAAAAGACGAAGAGTTTCAACTTGCCTTTGCGGGCAGCCACAGCCGTGGTTCGATTTTTCGTGATGGTAACCAATACATTACTGCTGAACTGACTAAAAAACTCGATGCCATTCTTCATGATGTTGATGGTTATCATTATGGGCGTTTAGACATTAAGTTCGACAATCTAGATGATTTCATGAAAGGTGAAAAATTCACCATTTTAGAACTCAATGGTGCGAGCAGTGAAGCCGCTCATATTTGGGACAGAAATACACCGCTTAAGGCTATTTTTAGTATGTTGCTCAAGCAATACCGGTTGCTGTACGCAATTGGAGCTAAACAAAAAAAGCGAGGCCATAAACCGCCACCTTTAAGCAGTCTGTTAGCTGCTTGGCGTGAAGAGAAAGCTCTAACCGAGCGTTACCCAAGTACGGATTAGTCCTATGTTTTAATTGGTTCATAAATCCAGATCGGCTAAAGCGAATAAAAACGAATCGACATTACCACCGAATAAATCAAAGAGAATTGTATGTTTGCTACATCAAAGAATACAAAAAAGGTGTCACAAGGTCAGGCGCTTGCTGTCATACAAGGTTGTATAGAAGCTTTAGATCAGGGTCGTGAATGTTTAGACGTTTTAACGGATGAACAATATTTAGAGACGGCAAAACCTCATGTTAACAGTGCAATAGGAGAGCATTTCAGACACCTCCTTGATTTGTTTCATGCTGTTTATAATGCACATAACCATAATACAAGCAGCGTTATTGATTATAACTTGCGTAGACGTGGCCATGCGGTTGAAACATCTCGACTTCGTGCTATGGATGAAATTGCTCACTTTATTCATTGGCTGGAAGGCTTGAATCAAGATGAACTAAAAGCGTCTGTGAGTATTTTAACCGAAGTGTCTTTAACACAAAAAAAAGCTCAGCTAATGACTTCGACACTAGAGCGAGAATTAACGTTTGTTTCTTTGCATGCGAATCATCATTTTGCCATGGCAAGAGTCACCATTAGCTTATTAAATATTCATATTAACGAGACGTTTGGGTTAGCGCCAGCGACGTTGTCCTATTTGAGAGGGCAATAAAAATGTGCTCAGTTTCCTGGTTAATTGACGACAATCACTACCAAATTTTTTTTAATCGCGATGAACAAAAAACAAGAGCTAAAGCCTTACCGCCAAGAGTTCAGCACATGGATGGTATGAAAATTTTAATGCCCATTGATCCCGTTGGGCAGGGTAGTTGGATCAGCACTAACGAATTGGGTGTTACTTTGTGCTTATTGAATAACTACCAAGGTAGCATGCCAAGTAATGTCTTATTTAGTCGAGGCCTGCTGTTAAAAAGTTTGTCTAAAGAAGAAAGTATAAAAGGGGTTTGTGAGGCGTTTGAAAGACTCACTTTGTCGCAATTTGCACCTTTTGTATTACTAGCATTCGATTTAAGTGTTTGTCGCAAAGGAGATCCTGTCGTAGCACTTACTTGGGATGGCATTAAATCTTTTATTAAAGCAGCGGAAGCTCCGTTATTTTCTTCTGGTGTCGATTTACTGCAAGTCTCTGATTACCGAAAAGCAGCATTTGAACAGATCGTCGGTGAAAATCGGACCCCAGATAGTTTGTTGGCGTTTCACCAACATCACCATCCTACACATCCACATATGTCAGTTTGTATGCATCGTGACGATGCTGAAACGGTTAGCTTTACTCAGGTTATCGTGACAGAAGAACAACAAGAAATGCGTTATATCGATGGCTTATCTTGCGTGCAACTCACACAAGATGCGCTACAAAAAAATACTACTTTATTGCCAAGCCGAAGTGCTTTGGCTCTAAGTGTTTAATATTCTTATTTAAAACAATTGTTAAGGAAAAGATTATGAAAAAAATAATGGCACTAACATTACTTTTAATGAGTCATTTAAGTTTTGCAGCTGATGCAGTTTATACAGGATATTTCAGTAACAAAGCCCTAGGCGGATACGATACAGTGTCCTATTTCACGGATAACGAACCTGCTAAGGGTAGCTCTAAATACACTACTAAATATAAGGGGGCTGATTGGTACTTCGTATCTCAGACGCACCTAGATTTATTTAAAGCGGAACCAGAAAAGTACGCACCTCAATACGGTGGATATTGTGCTTGGGCGCTTTCTGCTAACAATAGTTTTGCATCAGGTGATCCAACACAATGGGCTATTGTCGATAATAAACTATACTTAAATTATGATAAAAGCGTCAAAGCTAAGTGGGATGCAAAACGTGCATTTCATATAGTTCAAGCAGATAAAAACTGGCCAGCTCTTATTGCTGAATAATCTATTAATTAGATTCTATTAATTGAATAAAAGAACTAGAGGTTCACCGTATGAAATTTCAACCACTTAAGCACTTACCTTCTATCTTTATCGGATTTGTGTTTGTTCAATCTTTGTTTTTTAAGTTTAGCGGATCTTATGAAACAGATTATATTTTCAGCACATTAGGTGATTGGTCAGGCCTAGCTTGGTTTGGCACATACGGTGCTTATATGGTGGGTACAGGCGAATTAATTGCAACGATACTGTTGTTTTCTCGTTGGCATGGTCTTGGTGCGTTGTTCAGTGTTGGCGTGATGTCAGGCGCAATTGTTTTTCATCTATTCACTCCGTTAGGCATCATTATGCCTGAATTTAATGCAGCTGGTGAAATCGTTGCTTATGATGGTGGCTTGTTGTTCGGTATGGCATGTTTAGTTTGGTTATCTGCTGCCTTCCTTACGATTCGTGATTTAAAAAGTGAAACAGGCGTTTTGAATAAATTGTTTAATGCCGTATTTAATAAAGGCAACGCACTATGATCACTAGTCCTTTTCGATTGCCTAGAGTTACGCCGTTTGGCTTAGGTGAATCTATGCTGGAATGGGCTACAGGACTGTCTAAGCTGGATCGTTTGTATCAACAACGACCAGCCACAAATTCCAGTTTTGAATTTATGCGTTACACGTTAAACGCACTAAAGGTCGACTATGAAGTAGTGCTTGGTTCACAAGATACTATTCCAAAAAATGGACCAGTTGTCATAGTCGCAAACCATCCATTAGGAGCAATCGAAGGTGTCATATTGGCAGACTTGGTTGGTGCCGTTCGTTCGGATGTGAAGGTGCTTGCCAATGAAATGCTCAAGCGTTTACCAGAAATTGCAGACCTATTTATTGGTGTTGATGTTTTCGGTGGTGCCTCAGCTAAACGTACAAATGGATTGGCGATACGTGAAGCTAATCAACATCTTACCGATGGTGGGGTTTTGATTATTTTCCCAGCAGGCGAAGTGTCTACTTACGCTAAAGGCGAGAAGTCTTTATCAGACATTGAGTGGCGTAATTCTGTTGCGAAGTTTATAAAACACAGTGAAGCAACAACGGTTCCAATTTTTATTAACGGCAAAAACAGTACGTTGTTTTATCAGGCTGGACGAGTGCACCCCTTACTTCGTACTGCCATGTTAGGGCGAGAGTTGCTCAATAAACAATCATCTAATATTGAAATATCTATCGGTACACCGATTGAATTTTCAGAGCTAAACAGTTTTGAACACGATAAAGACTTAGTTAATTATTTGCGTCTTAATACCTACCTGATGAGCCCGCAGAGAGACCTGGTAAAGAAAGAACTAACATCCAACTTTAGCGTTCCTATTATTTCGCCTATCAGCACAGACCTATTAGAACAAGAAGTCACCTCTTTACCTGAAGACGCCTTATTGTTCGAGCAAAGTGAGTTTGCTGTGTACTGCATACCTTCTCAAACTATTCCTAACTTGATGCAAGAAATAGGAAGAATTAGAGAAGAAAGCTTTCGTGCTGTTGGTGAAGGCAGTGGGTTAGCATGCGATTTAGACGAATACGACAAGTACTATCATCAACTCTTTGTTTGGCATAAAGCAAACAAAGAGATTGTTGGCGCATATCGCCTTGGATTAGTAGATAAACTGATTGAAGAACATGGCATAGACGGCTTGTATTCTAGAAGTCTGTTTAATTATGATCAGGCGTTTATTAACAGTTTGGGTAATAGTTTAGAGATGGGGCGCTCTGTTGTTGCAATCCCTTACCAAAGAAATCTAAACGCCTTGCTGATGCTTTGGAAGGGTATTGCAAATTTTGCCTCTCGTAACCCTGAGTACACACATTTATATGGGCCTGTGAGTATAAGTAACGATTACAGCGATAACGCTAGACAACTGATGGCTGAAACTTTATCAATCCATTATTACGATAATGCGAAAGCCAACCTGGTTTCTCCATCCACCCCGTTACGTAATAATGGGTCACAGTTTTGGCAGTCTAACTTGTTGTCTTCTCTAGCAAGTGTTGCGCTTTTGTCTAAAGTGCTAGCTCGCATGGAAAAGGGAAAAGGTCTTCCTGTTATGTTACGTCAATACTTAAAAATGAATGGTAAGCTTGTCTGTTTCAATGTCGACCCTGCGTTCAACGATACACTAGATGGTCTGATCGTCGTTGATCTGCCAAGTGTACCGCTAAAAACATTAGGTAAATATATGGGAAGACCAGAAGCTGAAATCTATTTGGCAAGTCACCAAAAAGATTAATGTCTAAAAAATATACCTTTAGAAAGCTTGAAAGGTAGTTCGCCTTAAAAAGGAGTGAATGATTAAATTCACTCCTTTTTTGTTTCTGGTGTTCGTAATACTTGGTAGAAATTACCAAACATCGAGAGGCGTTCTAAAATAATGTTTAGGCAGACCAGAAGTGGAACACCGATGAACATGCCCATCGCTCCCCACAACCAACCCCATATGACCAACCAAATGAAGATAATAAGAGGGTTTAAGTTAAAACGTTTACCTAGTGACGTTGGTGTCACAAATTGACTTTCAATCATGTTGATTACAATGAATGTTCCCATGATGATAAAAGCATAGCTGGATGAGTCGAATTGAATGAATCCTACTAGGCCAAGACATACCATAGAAATCATAGGGCCGAGATATGGGGCAAAATTTAACAATCCTGCGAATATGCCCCACAAGAAAGGGTCCTCGACTCCTAGAGCCAGTAGTGCAAAACCGACAGCAATACCTAAGCCGATATTAACAATAGTGATGGTTGCCAAATAACGAGACAAGTCTTGTTGAATAGCTTGTACTAGTTCAACCGCTTTTCTTTTAATGGAAAAATTACTTAACAGCTTTAAGCTTTGGCGAAAAAGAGTGCGTCCATAATTGAGCATAAAATACGCCATTAACAGCGCGATAAACAATTGAGAAAATATTGTTGGGGTTTCGGTAATAACAGATTTGGTTAATGATAAAGCCGTATTGGTCTGCATTTCACCCAGGCTTATGTCTTCCGCCATCTCTAAAATTGACCCTTGTTCTTTGGACGCGTCTGAGGTTACTTTACTGATTTCTTGGGAAATATTTTTCACCAAGTCGGGAAGTTTTGACCACCACTGTTGTGCAGGTTCAGTCAGCATACTGAGGGCAAGAAAAATAACGCCCATCATCAAACTTAATACCACTATGACATTAATGACTCGCGGAATACCGAGCTTTACCAAAGCGTTAATTGCTGGTCCACAAAGTAGTGAAATAAAGGCCGCAAAGATGATGGGTAGCACTAGCGATTTTGCGACATAAAGAGCGCAAATAAGAATAGCCAGGGTAAGGAAACCTGCGAACAGCGCGGTAGGCGTGGAGAATTTTTTGTATGGCATGAGGTGTCCTTATTTTATGGTGTCAGAGTTTGGCGAAAAAGGACTGTCTGTTTTGTCATTATTGGCAGGTTTTTCAGATTGAGCTTGTATTGCTTCCATCACAGGCCTCGCTAAAAAACTCAGATTACGCGCCAAGGGAATAAGAGACTTTTTATTTAAGCGTTGCGTTGTAAATATTCCTAATGCCAACACACAACCAATTTGGAGCGGATGGGATTTTGCATAAGTCGTTGTTTGACTTATGAAGAGGTCCAACGATTTTCTGTATTCTCGTGCTATACGTTGGCCTTCTGAACGTTTTCTCTTAATGATCTTTTGGTTTTTGTTGAAGAATAACATCCAATCCCTCCTTAACTTGTTCTATGGTATGGCGAAATCCAATCAACTTTCGTAAATAGCGTTGCCAACAAAGTAAGAGCACCAGTACCAAACCAAGAGAAGCGACGAAGCCCATGTAGCTAAGTAAAATGACATGAGTGTAGTGATAGGTTAAAAAACCTAACCCGGCGCAAAGGCTTAATAGAAAAAACACAGACAGAACAACGAACAGGATATTTAATAACAGGCTTTGTTTAAGCGCCGATAGGCTGGTTCGTAGTTCAATAAAAAATAGGTCGATGGAAGCCTGTGACCATTGTTTCACTGGGTCTTTTAAAAGAAGGAGTTGATTCCATAGGCTCTTTAATTCCTTAATGGACTGCTCAGCATTTGATTCGGAATGATGCGCCCCAGCTTCTTCATTGTGTTCTTTGGTAGACTGGCCTCCATCCTTAGAGGCCGTGATGCTGTCTTCATTAATAGGCATGGTAGCCACTCCAGAGAGGTTATTTAATGAGCTTAGACACCGCCCAACCTGCCAAGAAAGCACAACCTATACTTAATAAAGGTCGTTCCTTGATTACATTTTCTGCTTTAGCCGTTGCTGTCTTAATATTTTCTGAGCTGACTTCAATGCCATCTTTCACTTGAGTTTTAATTTTCTCAACCGCTTCCATTGTTGCTTCTTCTGCTTTGGCGCGAGTTTCTTCTACTTTAGCTTGTGTCGTATTTTGCGGTTTCTTTTCAGTAGCCATGTTGTCCTCCAAGATTATATTTAAATATCTAACTCAATATTTATTGAGTACATAAAGACTATAGCGATTATTATGCCAACTTTTTAAAACCCCATTATTAAAGGGGTTGAGCTAAATGATGGTTTTTGTTGTTGTAATAATTTCATGGTTCAGTCGTTATTATTGTAAAAAATTCTCAGTGATAAGTTATTTGGAGGGAATAATTTTTTTCATTGTTGATTTTTAAAGGAGGAAAAAAAATTATAGAGTGGCATAAAACCTGCTGTCTTATATTAGATTTTATAAATTTTATAATTCGTATTGGTGTATAAAATGATATTGACTCAAAATAAGAATGAATTAATAGAAATTATGGTGAGAGTAAGGGCACACTATGATTCTTGCTTGGCGGTGATCAATAAACGTTTTAATGAGAATATTGCTCGCTCAGCACTAAAGTTTGCAAAGGTGGAGAAATCCATGTTGAGCAAGCTAGAAGTGTTTTTTGATAATGACGAATCAATTAAAGAAGCCAGTGATAAACAAAAAGTAAATTTCAAAACATACCCAGAAATGTATGAAAATAATATTCGTCTTATTGAATTTTTAAAACTAAAGATAAAAGAAATAAAGCATGAAGAGGTTTGTACGCTACTTTCTTATTGGGTCGCGGCTTTACAAATGGAAAATGATGATATGAAAAAGTATTTGCCTTAGCTTCTTATAAAAATTTTCCATTAAACATAAAAATGGGACGATGTTTCCACCGTCCCATTTAAACTATTCATTCGAGTTAAACCTATTAACAGTCTGTGTCCTCGGTATTAAGATCTTCTTTTACTGCTTCGCACTTGTCTTCAATCGCATTCTTTGTGTCTGTGGCTGCGTTATCTATCGATTCGCCTGCCTTTTCCATTGGGCCTTCTTCACTACAGGCCGCCAAAAGAAAAACCACACTGAATACTGTAAATAATTTAATCATTTTTGAACGTGTAAACATAACTTACTCCTATTTTAGGTTATTTGGATTTGCCGATAACAATCATGATCAAAGAAATTACCAACGACAGAACGAAAATGTAAAACAAAAATTGTGCAATGGTAGTTGCCGCGCCAGCGATACCAGTAAAGCCAAATAGCGCTGATACAATGGCAACGACGAGAAATATAAGTGCCCACTTAATCATAATTTTTTCTCTCTCTAACTAATTTCATGTATAAAAAAGGATTATTCGACAATGCTAAGCTTATCCACGACTTTGCTTACGTCGTTGGCGTTGCTAGCAATGGCAATAGCAAGGTCACGTTCAATATCGGACTCAACATGCCCTGTTAGTGTGACCACACCTTTTTTTGCATCGACATCAATGTCACTACCACTTACATCACTGTTCATCAGTAGTTTTGTTTTAACAACGGTAGATACTTTAGTGTCTGTTAAAGCGTCTAGAGTAGAGTGCTTGTTACTGCTTTCCTGATCTAAAACGGTTAGCTCATTATTGACAGACTCAATGCCTTTTAAGCCAATGATCAACTCTTCTGCTAAATCTTTCTCTACCGTGTTATTCACAGAGCCAGTTAAGGTAACCACCTTATTTTCTACGTCTGTATTAATATCAAAGGAATTGAGGTTGGCATTTAATAACAAGGTTGTTTCTGCTTTACCATCTAGCCACGCGTCCATTGTTTCTTGTTTCCACTTATCTGCAGCCAGCACGGTCGCTGATGAAGTAAAGAGAACAGAGGTCAATACGATTTTTGCAGTGATGTTTTTCATTTCAGTCTCCTTTTTACTGTTTAGTATTTTGAGCGTACCAAGATAATTGCAACGGCTGTGCCAAAAATATAAGACTATGATTTTTAAGCTTAATTTTTTATTTCAGGCGCTTTTTGTAGTTTTTAATCAATAGGAGTGTGAACAATTTACATGGCAAAATTGAAAAAACTATCGGATTATGGGGCGTAATAGCAAAAGCGACTCAAGCTTTTCATAGTACTGACAATAAACGCCATGGATTTTGAAGGCTCTATGGTATGCTTCATATATTCCTTTTATTGATTTTAAGAGACACGCTTTATGCTGTTGCCAAGCCTACTTGTACAGATACAAGACACAGCCCTAAGCAGTAAAATTTTAGGTTTAGATGCTGTTAAAAGCTTCTCTTTGCAATCGAATGACACCTTATTGGATTGGATTGATGCCATTGAAGAAGGTCGTCCGGATGTGGCTATTATAGAAGTGACCGACTTTTCAGAAAGTGATTACCAACGACTCACACATTCTGAAGCTCTACAGAACATGGACCTTATCGTAATTAGTTCTGGCTTTCCTAATCAAAATCTTGATCAGCTGATGGGCGTTGGCGCCATATTTCATTATCGAACACCTGTAGATATGAATGTAGTGTCAGACACCTTGATCGATTTTGGTTTGTACTATCAAGAACACAAAGTTAAAGGTCAAAGAATCTCCACAAGTAATTTAGATCAGTTCGTGATGTTAGTTGGGTCTTCTGCTCCCATGCACAAGCTTTATAGAGTAATTCGACGCGTTGCCAAAACAGAAGCCAATGTACTTATTGTTGGTGAAAGTGGTGCAGGTAAAGAGCTTGTGGCGCAAAGTATTCATCTCGCCAGCGACCGTAACCAAGAGCCTTTTATAGCCATTAACTGTGGCGCGATTGCTCCAGAGCTGGTGGACAGTGAATTGTTTGGGCATGAAAAAGGTGCTTTTACTGGCGCGAATCAAGCACATCAAGGGGTATTCGACCAAGCCAAAGGCGGAACCTTATTTTTAGATGAAATTACCGAAATGCCAATGGAGCACCAAGTAAAACTGCTTAGAGTACTGGAAACGGGAGAATACCGACCAGTGGGGAGTAATCAGGTGAAAATAGCTGACACGCGTATTGTGGCAGCGACTAACCGAGACCCACAAGTCGCCATTGAAGAGCAGTTTTTACGAGAAGATCTGTATTTTAGATTGGCTCATTTCCCTGTGAATATCCCACCATTAAGAGAAAGAGGCAGTGACATAGTTGGCCTAGCGAAGCACTTTATTGCCCATCGTAATGCGGCTGAAGCTCAAAGCAAATCTATCTTGGATTCTGCCCTAGATAAGATCGCAAGTCACAATTGGCCTGGTAACGTACGAGAATTAAAACACTCAATTGAACGCGCTTTTATCCTCGCGGATGATGTTATTAAAGATGAGCACCTTATTTTTGATACCCCGCCATTAGAAACGGGTACCAGCCTTGAGGACATGGTACCAGCAGGCGTTACTCTAGAAGACATTGAAAAAGCTGCTATCATCAATACGTTAGAAGAAAACGATGGTAACAAAACAGAAACAGCTCAAGACTTGGGTATCAGCGTAAAAACCCTCTACAATAAACTAGATAAATACCAAGGCGAATAACCGACCGGCCGTGTCATGTAAAAACACCAGACAATGAACCATGAAGGTGTTTGATACGTAATTAAGAGTCGAATCACTGACTAAATAAGAGGCTTTTATGGTTAGGCTTATTTATACCAGCACCATTACCGATAAATTTGAAGTGAGCGACATCGCTCGCATTCTAAAAATTGCACGAGAGAAAAATAAAGCGATAGACGTAACTGGCCTACTTTCATTTAATCGTCGTTTCTTCCTTCAGTGTTTAGAAGGCGAACGTGATCAGGTAAATCAGATTTACCATAAAATCGCCACAGACCCACGACACAAAATCCCCGTTATTATCGACTATCAAGAAATCACCCACAGAGAGTTTGACGTCTGGAGTATGGGCTACTTGCAAGATGTAGAAAGCTTAAGAGAGCTTTTTTACAAACACACCAAAAGCATCAACTTTGATCCCTACAAAATGAATGGTGACACCGCAAAAGCGTTGTTGATCGATATCCGTGATGAAATAAAGAAAGCGGAACAGGCTTGATTTGAGTGTTTTAAATCTATGATTTTCCAATGCAGTATTGAAGCCAGCGCAGGACAGGGCGCTCTAGTCGAAGCGGAAACCATAGACCAGCATTTAGCATTTAAAGAATCATGGCTTAGAAAATTAGGTATCACTCCTGTTAATTTGATTGCCATTTATGCCCATGGTGATTCTATGGAACCGACTATTTTTAGTGGTGATTCATTAGTGATTGATAAAAGCATGAACTCCGTGACCAGTGACGGCGGCGTGTATGTCATCAACTACGATGGTGAATTGTTCGTTAAACGAGTGCAAAAACAGTTAGACGGTTTGGTTGCTATCACGTCAGACAATAAGAACTATCAGCCAATGACGATACCGCTAGAAGGTTTATCTAAACTAAAAATAATTGGCCGTGTTGTGTGGTCAGGTCATCCGATGATATAGGGAAGGGAGTAAGCGAAATATGAAGATTTTAGACAATTTAATTGTACAAAGTTTAGATGATTTACTTCCTAAAAAAATCATTTCCACTATATATAAAATCTGTGACTTAAGAAACAAAGAGCTTTCTGAAGTAGGAGTAAAACTAACAGTAATATACTTTGTTTCTGTAATTATAATAATTTTATTCCTTGATGCGAAAAGACCCGCAGAGTTAAGTGGATATGGTGATTTTTTAGCTGGATTCTTTAGTCCTGTAGCTTTTGGGTGGCTAGTTATTGGCTACCTAATGCAAAACAGAGAATTAGTGAATCAACTCCACGAGTATCAAAACAACCTTTTGATAACTAAAAGTCAATTAGAACATCAAAAAAATATTGAAATAAATAGAATAAAAGAAAGAAAATTGTTTGCCAGGCCTTATTTTAGATTTGAAAATGTAAGAATAATAAAAACTCATAAAATAACAGGGATTGAAACTGAAATAAAAAATAAAGAAATTGGAATTTACGAGGATCACACGCTAAAAATAGTTACAGAGCTATCAGCGGTGAAAAATGAGATTTACAACTTGGAATTAATAAAAGAGACATCTAACAGAGGGCTAAGTAAAATAGGAAAATATTCAATGAGTACAGTGGGGTTTCCGTCCATAATTACTATGGACTATATATTGAGAAGAACGCATTTAACTTTAAATCAAAAAAATCCATTGTCTATTGATTTAAAATATGAAGACATAGATATGTTAAACCATAAAAGAAAAATCATGCTTTTTATGGAATATGCTGATATTAATGGAGATCATCACTCTTCTGTTTTAGAAATCAGATTGTACGAATCTTATATAGGGTTTTCGGTAATTCACGATGACGATTAAAAAAGGTTTCCACAGCCTACGAAGTCCGATTTCTCGTCAGCGGCTGTAGTAGTCGTAAATTCAATTTCCTCTTAGGGTAAGGGAAGGTTAATGGATGGCAATCGCTCAAACTAAGACAGGCTGGCAAGTAGAGTTTCGTGTAAATGGCCGAGGCTCACGAAAGTATAAACGTGTGTTCCCGACTAAAGCAGAGTGTGATCGTTTCCAACGTTTTACTATTGCTCAACATGAAACCCAATCGGACGCTAAGCCATGGCTGGAAAGACCTAAAGACACACGTAAGTTAAGCGAGTTAATAGAGTTGTGGGACGATTCACACGGCCACTTCTTGCGAGACGGTAAACGGCGTAAAAGTAAATTACTTATGATTGCCGAGCAATTAGGTGACCCTGTAGGTTCCAATCTTACGCGCTTGGAGTACACCCGATGGCGTGCCCAACGATCCAAGGAAGGTAAAAGCCCCAAGACGTTAAATAACGATCTAGGTTATGTGTCGTCTATGTTTAATACCTTAATCAAAGCCGAAGAAATTCATTATCCCAACACATTAACCACCGTCGATAATGTGAAAGTGCCAGAAAATGAACTTTCGTATCTAATGCACGACCAGATAACAGAACTATTAGAAGAAACTAAGGAAGGCGATAATCCGCACGTTTACCTGATAACGAAGATTTCACTATCAACAGGTGCAAGATGGAGCGAGGCCGAAGGATTAACCGTACAGCGTGTACGAAACAATCAAGTAAGCTTTACCGATACGAAAAGTGGCAAAAATAGAAGCGTACCAATTACGCCAGAACTGTTTGAAGAAATTCACGAACACGCAAAGTTAACCAGGGGGAATAGTATCTTTACTGCCTCTATTTCCAGCTTTAGACGTGCCCTAAAAAGAACAACAATCGAACTACCAAAAGGACAAGCCGCCCATGTATTAAGGCACTCATTTGCTAGCCACTTCATAATGAACGGCGGAAACATATTGTCATTGCAAAAAATACTCGGTCATAGCGATATCAAAATGACCATGCGTTATGCACACCTATCGCCAGACTTCCTAGAAGAAGCGGTTAGGTTGAATCCTTTATCAAGTGGAATATGATATAATGCATTCCGATCTATAGGTCTAATTGTTTTTATTTATCGATTTGTTGGTTTCTATATTGATATTCTATCGATCATAAAATATACTCCTTCTAAGGTGTTTAATTTCAAGCGCCTTTCAAACGACTTTTGGAAGATTTTTTATGGCTAGATCAAAGAATATGCATGACGTTAAGAAGGCAGATGGTGGTGGAAATAAGGGTTTGGTTATAGGTGGTAGGGGTTATGTGCCGCTTTTTATGTCTTCTATGGTGTTTATTGTGGCTCTTGTCTGGGCTGTTGCAGAAGGAGGAAAAGAGAACTTAGAGCCTTATGTTGCTCTTTTTGGAGGGGCTGCAGCACTTCTCAGTTTTATTTTTATTAATACTAAAAAGACTAGACCTGAACTAGCTATCAATCTTACACATGTTTTGGCATTCCCCCAGGACAATGAGCCGGAAGAGCTGTTTAGTATAAATATTGCAAATCACTCTAAAGAGCGTGTTTATATAAAAAGTCTCAACTTTAATCTTAATGATGCTGCCAAGTCTGATTTAGTGCATGCCACTGATAGGTTGGGAAAAAGTATTGGAGGGGCTTTAATTGATGCAGGGCAATCTATTAGTTTTAAATTTTTAAAAGCCAGACTTACAAAACAACTCATTGAAACATCACATGAGCTGGAGTCGATATGTGTTTATGATCAATTAGGATATAAGTTTGACTTAAAAGACAAATACGTAAAGACCATTAGAGAAGAAATAGAAAAAAGAAAAGGCCACTCAATTGAGTGACCTTTTATTTTTGGTGCCTCGTATGTGCACCCAGCCCATTTTAAAAAGTGCAAACCCCTTTAAAATCAACCGTTTAAGTGGTGGAGACGGGGGGGATCGAACCCCCGTCCGTCAGCCCTCTGCCATCGGCTCTACATGCATAGTCACTTCTACTATTTGACCACGAACCGCCCGAAGGACAGGGTGTTAATGGCGAGCCTACTTAGTCTTAGAACCTTATCCCTAGGCGGGGCATCGGTTAGCATCTCGTAATTTATGATACTGCAGATTCTCTGGCTACGGGCAACCTAAGTGCAGCACACTAGCAGCGGTTTAGGCTGCTAAAGCGTAGTTTTCGTCGTTTGCGACTATAAAATTGATGCGGGGGATTAACGAGATCACGCATCACTCTCGACATGCACCTTTGGGTTTGTTACCGACGTCGAAACCATGTCGTCCCCAAAAAGTAACGCAATTCTAGCTCAAACAATGCGCTTAGGCTAGAGATAACGTGGAATTGCTTTGTTTCTTCACTATTTGATCGTAGTGCTTGTAATAGTGTTTGTATCTTAACGCTTTTACTTTAATTCATTGATCTAGGTGTTAAGCGTGTTTCATTAATCGTTCTTTGTCTCGCGACCAATCACGATCTCGTTCGGTATCACGTTTATCGTGTTCTTTCTTACCGGTTACGAGTGCCACTTCACATTTGATCTTGTTGCCTTTCCAGTACAGCGCCATGGCTGCACAGGTCTTGCCTTTCTGTTCAGTGATTTGGATTATTTTTTCCAGCTCTTTTCGGTTCAGCAAAAGTTTTCGCTGACGCATAGGCTCACAAACAACATGTGTTGATGCTGCTAATAGTGGCGTAATGCGCGCGCCGACAAGCCATGCTTCATTCTGGTGAATGATAACAAAGGCGTCTACTAATTGGGCTTTACCTTCACGCAAACTTTTCACTTCCCAACCAGATAAAACAAGTCCTGCTTCGAACTTCTGGTCAACAAAGTAGTCATATTTTGCACGTTTATTGAGCGCGATTGTGCCCGTACTGTTGGATTTTTTCTTTACTTTACTCATAGTTGGAAATTATACGGTCGATAGAGGGAAAAACCTATGCTTTTCTTGAGGTATGCCTCTGAATGTAAGAAAATTCATACTTGTTAAATAATTTTTCTGGTTAGGTGTTGTGAAGGTATTGGTTACGTTCACATTTTTTACCTATCCTTAAACATGTGTTGTGTATTTAGAGCCTAAATTTATGCCCGAAAGTCGATGTTTACAAGGTATTTGGTCAAGTCCCTGGATTTTTATTTTTGCGGCCAGCGGTTCGGCTGTGGGGCTGGGAAACATTTGGCGGTTTCCTTACGTATTAGGACAAAACGGCGGCGGTGCATTTTTGTTAGTGTATTGCTTATGTTTGCTGTTAGTTGGCTTGCCAGTCCTAATGGCGGAAGTGGCATTGGGGCGTACCGTTCGTTCTAATCCTATTGATACAGTTAATGATTTGAGTGAGCGCCGTATTGTGCATCCTGCTTGGGTGTTCGTACCTTGGTTAGCGGGTGTGACTGGATTTCTGATTTTGGCGTTTTACAGTGTTATTGCTGGTTGGTCGTTAGCGTATTTACAACGTGCAATTTCTGGTGATTTCATGGGGATTAGCCAATCTGGCGCGTCCGATATGTTTAATGCTTTGTTGGCAACGCCATCTGAAATGTTACTGTGGCATTCTATGTTTATGCTGCTGGTAGTGATTACTGTTGGTCAATCTGTCACCCGTGGGCTTTCGGCTGTAGTACGTTTTTTATTACCTGTTTTGGTTGTCTCTCTCGGCTTACTGGCTATTTATTCCGTGTCTGTTGGTGATATGCCTGCGACTCTACAGTTTATGTTTCAGTGGGCATGGAAAGACATCACGTTTGATGTGGTATTGGCCGCCGTTGGAATGGCTTTATTTAGTTTGAGTGTGGGCATGGGGGCAATGTTTGCCTACGGTGCTTATATTAATAAACGTATGTCTATCGCTCGTGCTTGTTCAATTGTTGTTGGCGTAGACTTGCTGGTGGCATTATTGGCAGGTTTAGTGATATTTCCTTTGGTATTTGCTTCTCAAATTGATGTGCAAGCTGGGCCGAGTTTGACCTTTGTATCCTTGCCTCTTATTTTTGGCAATTTGTTCGGTGGCCAGTTTTTTGCGAGTGTGTTCTTTTTGTTGTTAGTGGTTGCTGCGTTAACGTCAGCCATTTCGATGTTGGAGTTGTTTGTTGCTTGGTTACATGAACGCTTCTATATTGCGCGATTAAAAGCAGCATTCTTAATGGGTATTGTTGTTTGGTTTATTGGTATCGCTGTGTTGTTGTCTTTTAACCAGTGGGATATCTCGATTGCATTTGGACTGAATTTCTTTGAGTTGCTAGATAAGGTAACGTCGCTGATTCTCTTACCTGTTGGGGCAATTTTATTATCTATATTGGTCGCGTGGTTTATTCCTCATTCTATGTTGCAGAATGAGATGATTACAAAAAATGTAAACCATTTTCAATGGTGGTATAAGGTATTGAAATACATAAGTATTCCAGCAATGGTTGTGATTACACTTGCTGGTTGGATAGGAGTTTAGTTTGAGTCATATAGAGCGTTTTGCTCATGTTAATTACAGTTGCGAGCAGATGTTTGCCTTGGTAAATGATATTGATGGTTATCCCGAGTTTTTACCTGGGTGCTTAGATGCGACATTAGTATCACAAACTGACACTGAAATTATTGCTTCTTTAGACGTAGGTAAGGGGCCAATGAAACAATCTTTTACAACTAAAAATACGTTAGAAAGTTATAATCGTATTGAAATGGATTTAGTAAAAGGGCCTTTTAAGCGTTTGCATGGTGTATGGACTTTTACTGAATTGTCGCCGACGAGTTGTAAAATCATGCTTAGTGTTGATTTTGAGTTAAGCGGTATGCTGAAGTTGGCTTTTGGTGGTGTGTTTAGTCAAATTGCCAATGCCATGGTAGATTCCTTCAGTAAACGTGCAAAAGTAGTATACGGTGAATAATATTAAAGTGTACGGAGAATAGTATGAGAGTAGAAGTAGCTTATGCTGAACCTCTAAAGCAAAAAATTATTGCTTTAGAGGTGGAAGAAGGTTGTTCTGTTCGAGACGCTGTACGTCGTTCAAATATTACGACGTTTTTCCCTAATGTTGATGTGGAAACTGTGAAAGTGGGGATTTTTGGCAAAGCTGTTCGTAATCCCGATGATCAAGAATTGAAAGAAGGCGAGCGAGTTGAACTATATCGTGAGCTGATTGTTGACCCTAAACAAGCTAGGGCCAACCGCGCAGCGAAAACAGCGAAAGACTAGTTGTTTTCAATCTGTATTAGAACGCCGTTGCTAAACGTTAGCATTAGATCGTTTACATCGCTTTTTTGAGTGTCTGGGGCAGCGTGTAGAATTGTATAAACATAATGCCACTCGTTTGGTTTAAAAGTGTCTCTTAGCATTGGGGTTCCCAATAGGTAAGTAACTTGAGATTCAGACATACCGACTTCTAACTGTGATAGTTGTTCCTGTGTTATAAGGTTTCCTTGCGATACTGGAACCTTGTAAGCGTCTGGCAATATACCGCATGCACTAAGTGAAAGTGCGGTGCATAGAATTAAAACTGATTTTTTCATTTGTATTATCCTTACTCTGGTATGCTAATGATAAAGTAATTATCGACAATATCGAATAGAGAATGACTCATGACTAGCGAAAATCAAGAGCTAAAGAAAGCAGGACTCAAGGTAACTTTACCACGAGTGAAAATTTTACAGATCCTTGAGGGGGCGGGCGACCGTCATATGAGTGCTGACGATGTGTATCGTACACTGCTTGATCAAGGTGAAGATGTTGGTTTGGCAACCGTTTATCGTGTATTAACTCAGTTTGAAACAGCTGGATTAGTGCAGCGTCACCACTTTGAAGCTGGCACCGCCGTTTTTGAGCTTGCAAAAGGCGACCACCACGATCATATGATTTGTTTGGAAAGCGGTAATGTGATTGAATTTGTTGATCCTATTATTGAAAAACGCCAACACGAAATCGCAGAGGAGCATGGTTTTGAAATTGAAGACCACAGTTTGATTTTGTACGTGCGTCCAAAGAAAAAATAAAAATTCATTGTATTTACAATGAATGAAAAGGGATTAAGTTGCAGAGCTTAATCCCTTTTTTATTTTTTAGCTTTCAATGTTTGTGTTTTATATAAAAAATAAACGTATCGATGTTTATTGAAGCTGAACATTTCCGAGCATTTCTCTGGCGTGCGCTAGGGTTTGCTCAGTTAACTCTAAACCGCCAAGTAGGCGGGCGATTTCTTGTGTACGGTCTTGGTCTTTTAGTAAGTCTACTTTTGATGACGTAGCTTGGTCTGCGACTTTCTTGCTGACACGAAGATGTTGGTCGCCTTGGGCTGCAACTTGCGCCAAATGAGTAACGCAAAATACTTGGCCCCGTTGACCAACGGAACGCAGCATGCGGCCAACCACTTCAGCAATACCACCACTAATACCCACGTCTACTTCATCAAATACCAAGGTTGGAATAATTGATGTGTGAGCGGTAACCACTTGAATGCCTAAGCTGATCCGAGACAGCTCACCACCAGACGCCACTTTACGTAATGGTTGAGCAGGTTGGCCTGGGTTAGAGGCAATCATGTATTCAATGTCTTCAAAGCCATTTGCAGTAACTTGGTTAAGCGGTTGGCATTGAATGAAGAAACGCGCATGTGGCATGCCTAGCCCATGAATTTGTTCCTCGACTTTTTGCGCCAAATCATCTTTTGTCGTGATACGTTTTTCCGTTAGGGTAGTCGCAATGGCGGTTAGTTTTTCGTACGCTTGCTCTTCTTTTTCTTTTAGAGATTCTAAACTTTCTTCACTGCCTTGCAGTCCGGCTAATTCTTCTTCAACGCTTTCTCTGAGTATCAAGAGTGCGGCCGGTAAGAGTTTGTGTTTACGTGCAGTATCGTATATCTCTGTTAGTCGCTGCTCTACATCGGTCAAGCGCTCAGGGTTTTGTTCAAGTGTGTCTTGGTAGTGGTGTAAACTGTCTGCCGCTTCTTGTGCTTGGATTAAAGCCGCATTCATCATCTCTAATGCACTTTCTAGTTCTTTAGTGGCAGGGCGAATTTGGCTAGCACTATTAAGCGCTTGATTCAGTAATGAACAAACATTGCCTTCGTCGCTGTCTATCAAAATGTTACTGGCGTCGTAAGCTTTTAGTTGAGAGTCCGCAATATTGGATAAGAATGCTTGTTCGTTCTCTAGTGACTCAATTTCACCTTCTTTTAAATCTAATTGCTGTAGCTCTTGAGCTTGATAGGATAAAAGCTGAATTTTTGCATTTTGTTCAGAAGAGCGATTTTGTTGTGCTGAAAGCTCTTCTTTTAGGTGCCGCCAAACGCTGAATTGCTGACTGACACTCTTACTTAATTCAGTTAATTGACCGTATTCATCTAGTAATTGTCTTTGTGCGTTCTTTTTAAGTAAGGATTGATGTTCGTGTTGACCATGAATATCAACAAGGTAACTTCCAACTTCTTTTAAATCACTAAGAGTGCAAGGACGACCATTTATGTAGGCTTTTGATCTGCCTTCTTTGCTAATGACTCGACGTAGGATGCAGTTGTTTTCTTGTTCTAAGTCTCTTTCTTCCAGCCACTCATATACGTGAGGGTATTGGTGTATATCAAAACTAGCACTGATATCTGCTTTCTTTTCACCATGTCTGACAACGGCAGCATCCGTTCGGTTACCTAAACAAATTGACAAGGCATCTACCATGATAGATTTGCCTGCACCGGTTTCACCGGAAATCACGGTCATGCCTTTTTTGAACTCTAGTTCTAAAGAGTCAACAATGGCGAAATTGGATATAGCAATGCTAGTCAGCATAAATGGCTCCGAAAGAGAGAATATATTTATATGGTTATTTATACAGTAGTTTGAGGTTTTTTGACAAGTCTAGAGTGTATATTTAATTTTTTGCTTGATAGTAGAATTAGTTGAAAAGAGACTATATTCAATATAATGAGGGAAATACTGAATACCAATTCTATAAGGATAAAAGAAGTAAGCGCGTCATCTTGTAATCAATATTTTCAAATATGTTACCTATTTTATAATGTTAGACGTTTCTGCTCAGAGGAAAAATATGAAGTTTTGGTCTAGATTTAAACGTCAATATGCACTGAATTACTTGATTTTTCGTAATGGTCTTTGTGTAATTTTTGGACTTAAAAGGACACATCTAAAGAACCCATTCTTATTGAAAATTTCCATCCAAGAAGAAGTAAATGCTTTATTGGATGGTCAATTTAAAGATGCAAAACTTAAGAAGATGTCCCCTCAGTGGAAGGATGTTGGTTGGCAGGTTGAAAACGCCGCGAAGCAGAGCGCTTTAATAATGCAATGGTGTGATGAAGAGGATTTAGAAGAATATTTCAATCGCGTATTACTTGAAATTGCAAATTTAGCTGAGTTTTATCGAAAAAATGAAAGTGAGGAAAGTGGATACGCATTAGGGACAGTGAGAGAGATTGAAAATTTTTTCATTGCTATGGCTAAGAAGAATCGATAAAAATTTGATGTACATCTCTTGATGTAAACAGAAGCATTTTTTAACTACAACCTTCGAGTAAAAAAATGGCGTCACTGCCTGCATGTATAGCGGTAATGCGATTATCCATATCTGTTTCAAAACGAATGCCACGATTTTTGTCTTCATTCCACCATGTTAAATATCGTGCATTTGGACCTAGATATTCATGGGGGTCGTCATTAAGGCCAATAGGGTAAAGCTTGTGTACGAGCGCTGCACTATCACCAACTCGTAACCCTGTATCCGTAATGATTTCTATAATTTTATGGTTATCAACATCCTCGTAAATAGAGAGGCGCTCAATAATGCCATCTAACAGCATAACGGTTAATTCTTTGGGGTGATTGTTTAAGGTGAAGGTTTGGCACTCATTACCGGTATTGTAAGACGTTTCTTTATTAGTGTGATTAAAAGAGATAGATGATTTCACTTCATTTAATGTCATACCAACTTGAATAACACCATAACCATATGGGCTTAACACGTTATTATCGGCCTTACACGCCCAACTTAGAGTGAGTGTTATGGCTATTATGAAGAAGGTTTTCATGCTCAATTTGTCCCTCTTGATGCTACTGATTAGTGTTGACGATATGTTTTGACAGTTGGATTTTAGTATAGCAATTTTTAGGTATTAGAAAGATATACGAAGAATAACCTTAATCAAAAGGACATATTTCTTTTCATATAATTATTCTAGCCATTCTTTTACTTGTGATGTTTGAGGTATTGAACCTGTATGAACGAGTGTTTCATCAATCACGACGGCAGGTGTGCTCATTACGCCATAAGACATAATGGCCTCTGGACTGGCTTCTTTGTAGACAGAAACAGAGACGCCTTGCTCATTTGCTATCTTTTCAATTAATTCAGCTGTTTTAATACATTTCGCACAACCGCTACCAAGTACCTTGATGATTTTCATGTATTTATCCTTTATAGAAATGGAGTGAAGAAGTTAAATAACCAACCGATTAATGTAAAAGCAATCAAAAGTAATGCAAATAATATAGCGAGTAATTTCCACTGCATTACTTGCTTAAGTAAAATGAATTCAGGGAAACTGGCTGCAACCGTACTCATGCAGAACGCTAATGTTGTACCAACAGGTAAGCCATTAACAATGAGGCTTTCCATAACCGGAATAACACCGGTTGCATTAGAGTAAAGTGGTATCCCAAGTAATACTGCAGCAGGTACAGACCACCATTGACCATCACCTAAATGTTCCTGAATCCATCCATCCGGAACAAAACCATGTAGAGCAGCGCCTAAACCAACACCTATAATTACCCACTTCCAAACGCGACCAAAAATTTCAAACGATTCCGTTTTTGCAAACTGATGGCGTTCTTTCAATGACAACTTTTTGGCTTCAGAGGTTGTATCGGTTAATTCTTGTGAGTTTTTTTGCCCTTTGGCTAATGCTTTCGCTGCAAAAGATTGTAGCCATCTTTCTGCTTTAATCGTGTCTAGGAATAAGCCACCTAAAATACCAACAGCCATACCTATAAGAATATAGAGTGCTGTGAATTTCCATCCTAATAACCCTATCAATAATAGTATCGCTACTTCGTTAATTAGTGGCGAAGTGATGAGAAATGACATGGTAATCCCGAGTGGGATGCCGGCAGAAGTGAATCCTAAAAAAATAGGAATGCTTGAACAGGAGCAAAATGGTGTGATAGCTCCAAAACTTGATCCCATGAAGTAGCCTATTCCACGATGCTTTCTCGCTAAGTAATCACGCACGGTTTCTACATTGAGTGAGGCTCTCATCAGGGCTATCACGTAAATCATAAAAATGAGTAAAGCGAAAATTTTGCTCACATCTTCAACAAAGAAGTGTATGGCATCACCTAGCTTTGTATCGGGCGATAACCCTAGAATGTTATAGGTTAACCAACTGGCAAAATCAGTAAAAATGCCTAGCATGATTTTGGTTCCCTTAATGAGAAGTAGCGTTTTAATATGTCATTAAACAGATTTATTTTCATTGATCTATGTGACCTTTTTTTAAATAAAATTATTTAATTTAAGCCTAGTCTATAGCGGCTTCTCTGGTGGGGAAAGGCGTGGTCATAAGATGCTAGAAAATATTGATCTATTCATTTTTTAGTGTTTTTTTCGAATATGAGTCAATGGGTAGGATTCTGGCGAAAGAGGTGTTTCATCTTATATTGGTTATTCTTGATTAACTAAAACGAAATTTAAGATCAAGTAAATGTGGTATAATTTAAAACTTAGTTATTGATATTGTTAGATTTTTTTGAAAAGGAAGTGGTTTTTTTAAACCAGATGTATGGTTTTCTTGTTGAAATTAGGGAGTTGTTTTCAATGAGTATATATTTTTTATTAATTAAGAGTAGGTAAATATGGCTTCATTTTTAGATAGTGTTCAAATCGGATTTGATATGGCGACTAGCCTGACGATTGTCGGTGCTGCAGTAACTTGGTTTATCAGGCAAAAAAAGCAAGCAGCAATAGATAAAGAACGGGGTATAAGTCAGCAGGTTAAATCAACAGGTTTGCAAAAAGTGCAGACTGTTTTGCTTGAGACTGAAAATAGCTTTTCTTCGTTAGTGACTAATACTCAAAAATTCGAAAAAATGATTGATAATAGATTTCAGAAGCATGCTGAAAAGCCATATAGAAAATTGAATTTAGCACTCACTAATGACGAAGGATTTTTCGATAAATCTGTTGATTTATTAGAGGGCATTAGAAAAGAGCTCGGTGGTTTCTATGAAATGATTCAGGTAAGACGATATAGCTTGATACCGTTATTAGACTCTATTAATGATGGTGAAAACTATGTTTCTATATTTCAGAAAAATATAGACGATGTAGGCGAGGCTCATAATAACGTTGGATCTAGTAACCTCTCTTTGCTAAAAGAGTTGAAAGGGCTTATTGATATGATTAATGAAAAATATGACTTTAAGCCAGATTCCATTGACGATGAGCAACTAAAGTCTCTATATAGTTCAGCTATCGATGACTCTGATATTTTGGATAAGATTAAGTCGATTTTATTTGATGAAGATTATTTTGAATGGTTATCAAGCTTTGTTAGTGAAGGAAGTGAGACTGCGTATCTTGAGAAAGTTATTCGATCAAATGAAATAGAAGATCGTGAACTGTTCCACAATGTATTAACAAACTTTATCGTTGCTCTTTTTAAAAGAAATATTGAGTTGATTTCGACTGTTTTAGTTTCTGCTAGCTACAATGTTATGAATGCAAGAATTGAGTGTAAGGATATATTGATATCTTTAAGTGCAATGTCTCATAAGTTAGTAGTGAACAATGATGTTGAACCTTTGATTGCCGTCATTGAAAAATATAATTCAAATGAGTATTTTTCTAGAGATAGATCTATTCGATAAAAATGACTAAAAACTAATTTTTAGTCATTTTTTAGAATGATAAAAAAAGCAGACTTAACAGTCTGCTTTTTTGTTTATTGCTGAACTTTTCTTGTCCTAGCGTGCGGACTATAAGGTTAACCCATACGTTGGGCGGAATAGCTACCAGGTGACGCTGGGAATACGACGGTTTTTGCACCATTCTGAAAAACACGACGACGCACGTGTGCATGAACTGCTCGAGCCAGAACGGAGGATTCAACTTCACGCCCCATACTTACGTAATCTTCAATAGATTGAGCATGCGTCACACGTATTGTTTCTTGTTCAATAATTGGGCCTTCATCAAGATCCGCTGTTACATAATGGGATGTTGCGCCAATTAACTTCACGCCTTTCTCAAACGCTTGTTTGTAAGGGTTTGCGCCTTTGAAAGAGGGTAGGAAAGAGTGGTGAATATTAATGATACGACCAGACATTTTTTGACACAAAGTGTCAGACAAAATTTGCATGTAACGAGCGAGTACAACAAGCTCTGCGCCGCTTTCCTCTACCAAATTAAGTAATTGGGCTTCTGCTTGTATTTTATTGTCTTTAGTCACATTAATGTGATGAAACGGTATGTCATTGTTCACAACAAGCTTTTGATAATCCAAGTGATTAGACACCACGGCGACGATCTCGATTGGTAATGTACCGATGCGACTACGATATAGTAAATCGTTTAGACAGTGCCCGTAGCGTGACACCATGATCAGAACTTTCATTTTTTCTTCTTCGCCGCGGAAATCCCATTCCATACCGAAGTCATCAGCAATTTTACGAAAATCACTTTCAATTTCTTCTCGTCCAACACCTGTTTCGCTAATTAGGCTAATACGAGTGAAGAAGCGATCGGTGTTTGTATCATCGAACTGAGCACTGTCTGTAATAGTGCAGCCTTTCTCAGCTAAAAAACCAGAAACGGCGGCAACAATTCCGCGTCGAGAAGGGCAGGTAATGGTCAAACAAAATTTAGACATTTAAATGTTTCCAAAAAATCAGATTGGATAGTAGTGTTGAAGCGAATACCACGGTATCTTTTGTATAAGTATGAGCAATAGATACGGTGTAATTGCATTCCAACATCAATTGTATCATTGGTTGTCTGATAATGTTTGAGCTACCAACGACAGACACTCCCTTGTCTTTCAAGTCCTCGATCAGAATTTTTATTTAGGTAATGTAGCTTCAAGAGCACGGCTTAACATTTCGACCATTTCAGTTAGTTGCTCTTCTGTTGCAATAAACGGAGGCGCTAAGAGTATGTGATCACCATGCTTTCCATCACGAGTTCCACTACCCGGGTAACAAATTAAGCCTTCAGCCAATACTGCTTTTTTGAATTTAGCAGAAATGGCCAGACCTGGTGAGAATGGCGTTTTGGTTTTCTTATCCGCAACTATTTCGATACCACGGAATAAGCCACGGCCGCGAAGATCACCAATGTTTGGGTGATCACCAAATTTAGCTTCTAAGGCATTTGCTAGAAATTTACCACGAAGCTTTACTTGGTTAATAAGGTTGTTATCAAGCATTTCTCTAACAACGGCGACACCTGCTGCTGCAGCAATTGGGTGGCCTAAGTAGGTGTGACCATGTTGAAAGAATCCGGAACCATTTTTTATTGTGTCGTAAATGTGGCTGGTACATAGCATGGCGCCAATTGGTTGGTAACCTGCGCCTAGGCCTTTTGCGATACACACTATGTCGGCTTTTATGTCTTCTGCTTCATGGGCAAATAAATGCCCAGTGCGACCCATACCACACATTACCTCATCAAGAATAAGTAAAATTCCGTGTTGATCGCAAATTTCACGAACACGTTTGAAGTAACCCGGTACTGCAGGGACCGCGCCTAGAGTAGCGCCTACAACAGGCTCTGCCATAAAAGCAATTACCGATTCCGGCCCAAGGCGTTGGATTTCAGTTTCTAGATCATTTGCGACTCGTTGTCCGTATGCTTCAAGGCTTTCATCGTTTGGGCGTTCTGCGTATTCGTAGCAAGGTGCGATGTGGCTCATCTCAACAAGCATCGGTGCGAACTTTTCACGACGCAATGCATTGCCGCCAGCAGACAATGCACCTAATGTGTTGCCATGATAACTTTGGCGACGAGCAATGATATGACGGCGTTCTGGTTGGCCTAATTCGACAAAATATTGACGAGCCAGTTTTATTGCAGATTCAACCGCTTCAGACCCACCTGATACAAGGTAAACACGATCAAGATCACCCGGTGCATTCTCAATTAATAGATCCGCAAGTGCTTCTGCGGGCTCGGTTGTGAAAAAACCTGTATGAGCAAAAGCAAGTTTACCTGCTTGATCTTGGATGGCTTTAATTACGCGAGCATTTGAATGGCCAAGGCAAGAAACAGCAGCACCACCGGAACCATCAAAATAGCGTTTGCCATCTTTATCTATTAAATAACAACCATCGCCAGCAACCGTAGTTGGAAGTGTTACGTGACAGTGTCGTGGAAAAACGTGACTCATACAAAAGACCTCTAAGCGGTTAGGCTTGTTTAAGTTGTTCTATCGTTCTAATTAAAGCAGTGATTGATGCTGCGTTATCTGCGTGTTGTATTCCGTCGGATGTAACCAGGCTGTTTTCAAAACCTACTCGAACGGAACCACCTTGAACTGCTGCGTTTGCTAAGCAGGCATGTTCTTGTGGACCGAAGGAACAAACCATCCAGTCGGTAATATCAGGCAATGCTTTTCGAAACGGAATAAGGTCATCAGGGGTGGATACTTGGCCTTCAGTGTAACGCCCAAGAACAAATAAAACGCTGTTTTGTGTGGCTTTTACAATACCTTGCTTTTGCCATTCAAGAAGTAGCTCAATATCGTCTGTGTTGTAAAGAATGTGCTGAACTTTTGTATTGTTCTCCGCGCAAATGTCGTAAACCTTTGGTGCAAGGATTAAGTCTCGTGCCATTTCACGTACAGAAATAGAAGCCCATTTAGGTTGCAGTTCTTGTAAGCATTTGAATTGATGTGGAACATCAAAAATACCTGCGGCTTCTGTCGTTATTTGTACTTGCAGATTAGGCAGTTGTATTGCTAATTCGCTGGTGGCCTCTCGGTAAAGTCCCACATCTAATGAGTGATCACCTTTGGCGTCTCGTACATGAAGATGTAAACCGTCGGCACCTGCCGCATAGCAGCTAGCGGCTGTGATGATGAGTTCTGGAACGGTTACTGGTAAAGCTGAATGATCTCCTTTACCACGTCTTGCGCCGTTAGGTGCCACCATAATAAATGGACGAGTCATAATGTTAGACCTTCATATGTGAGCTGGTTGAATCGCATAAAGCCCCAATCGTTATAGTAACGCTATAAAACGTTTGAGCAATGTCATTATGACCCAGAGTAATGTATCTCAATCGGTCAAAATCATGTTGGCGATGTTGGTATTAATTAAGAGTATTAATTTTGCATTAATTACATTCTTAGTCAATAATCCATATAAATAACATTTGTTATTTATATGGATTATTAGGGAACCGTATTATGGATCCAACGCTAAAAAATAAAATTCTTACGAATCTTAATAAAATGATACCTGAGTTACCAAAAGGTCTTCGAACCATAGCCAAATACATTATAGATCACCCATCGGATTTTGGATTAGATCCAATCAGAGAAACCGCTCAAAAGGCTGGTGTTAGCACTTATACGTTAATTCGCTTGGCTGAAAGGGTCGGTGTGGCCAGCTATGATGAATTGAGAGAGCCTTTTCGTTTGTCATTGGTTTCTGCTGCGGCCAGTGTCGATCAACCGCTTTGGATTGAAGGATTAAGGGAACGAGGTGAGCTTGGTAAAATTCAGGCGGATGCTACGGTTAATAGTATGGCAATCGTTCAGCGCTCGTTAGAGCATTTAGATTTAGACCGAATGCAACGAGTGATAGATTTACTTTTGGGGGCTAAGGGCGTTTATTTAACCGCTGTGCGGGCAAGTTATGCAATGGCGTTTTATTTGCATTATGTTGGGCGAATGGTGTTGCCTTCATTACAGCTGATTCCTAGGCACATGGGCAGTGCTATTGATGATCTGCATATGGCGGGAAAAGGGGATGTAATGATTGCTATCACGCTGACGCCTTGCTCACGGGAAACGATTGAGGCTTGTCAGTTCGCCCAAAGTAAAGGTATCAAACTCATACTTATTTCAGATACCGAAATCGTATCACCAGAATTTAGAGCGGATGAAACCCTAATAGCATCTATTTTATCGACGCATCATTTTGGCTGCTATACCGGCATGATGGCGGTTATAGAGACGCTGTTGGCAATGTTGATGGCTCAGGGTGGGGATGACGCACAAGAGCGGATCGACTCTTATGAAAAACTTCGAAATGAAACGAATGCCTATTGGGTAGCCCCAAAAAAACATTAGTTTTTATTTTTATAGTGATTCGATAGAATCATGATGATTAATAATAAGTTAGCCTGTTTGGAGGGCGTTTTTAATATGTCTTCATTGCCAATAAAGCACCAGCCTGCACAAAATTTGGATACGGTACTCAAAGCGATTTCTGACATATATACGACCCTAACGCCGCAACTAAAAAAAGCCGCAGATTACGTATTGGAAAACCCTATCGACATCGCACTTTTACCAATACGAAAAAGCAGTGAGGCAGCGGGAGTAACCCCTTCGGCTATGACTCGCTTAGCTAAAGTGCTGGGTTTTGAACGTTACAACAATTTTAAAAATATCTTTAAACAGGCTGTTCATACAAAAGCGCCTGTTAATTACGGTAGTCGAGCGCAGTTATTACAAGAAGTATCTGAGGCTAACCCTAGTAATAAAGTATTTCAAGAATTCGCAGAATGTGCTTTTAAAGACCTTGAGCACCTTTTTAATGACGAAACATTAACAAAGCTACAATTGGCAGCGGCAATGATTCTGAAAGCTAAGAATGTTTTCGCTTTAGGCTTTAGAGACGCATTTGCTTGTGCTCACCACTTTGCCTATGTAGGGAGTATGGCGTTTCCTAACTTCCGTCTTATTCGGGGTTATGACGGTAATTTACTCAGTGATTTAGTGAAAATAACACCGGATGATATTGTTGTTGTTTTTGGGTCTGATTCGTATGCAATTGAAACCGTAAATTCTATTGAAATGATTAAGGGGCAAGGAGCTCATATCATTGCTATTACTGATGACCTACGTTCCCCTCTAGCAGCAGGCGCGGACGAAGTCTTTATCGTAGAGACAGATACACCTCACTTTTTTCCGACTATTTTATCTGTGATTGCTTTAGCAGAAGCCTTATTGTCTGAATGTGTGACACTGGGTGGTCCTCCAATAGTTAAAAACATTAGCAAATTTGAAAATGACCTTCGTCGAGTTGGTGCCTACTATTCTTTGAAGTAGTCATTGGTTGATGGCAAGGTAATCATGCCATAAAAATATACGAAAAGGCCGACTTATGTTAAGTCGGCCTTTTTTATTCAGAAACAGAAAAACTAATAACGATTATTTCAATCTTACTATCATGGTTGAGGCTGGCGATGTACGTGCAATTCGTGAGGCATTTGGCCCCATCAAATTATCCAATACATTGGGTTTATGCGCGCCCAGTACCACTAGGTCAACATTAAGTTTTTCAATATTTTTTAATACTTGTTCGTAAACGACACCGACCTTTATCACCGTATCTACGTCTTCTCTGTCAGGCAGAGTGTCTTTTATAAGCGTATTGAGTGTTGTGTTTGCTAGCTCTACCGCTTTACGTAAGGTTCCTTCTTTGAAAAAAGAACCAACCCAAGACGAACCGTAATCAGGTATGACTGTAATAACAGTAAGCTTAGCGTTATTAAGGCTGGCCTGTTGATCGGCCTCAAGCAATACTCCCGCTGAGTCTATAGGATGAGTCAAATCTATGGAGCAAAGAACGTGTTTCTTCATGCTGAAACCTCTGTTGTTACTAGCTCTAGTTTACGTCGACGGCGCACTTGAAGGGCAATTACGCCCATAACAAGTAACAGAGCGGGAATGTAAAAAAGCTCTTTTGGTGGGCGATCAGTTGCCACTTCAAGCTCAACTACTTCCCAATCAAAGTCGATGCCTAGAGATTCTGATGGGCCGCCAAAACTGATGTCATCGACATAGAATGTGCCTTGTTCATTCCGAAGCGATATACCTGCTTCATCTAGTAAACGAGTCTCTCCACTTTCGCCTTTAGGTCCCATCGGTAAAAGGTAACGAGCGTCAATCTTTTCACCATATAGATCTTCACCTAGTAAGCGTACTCGTAGCGAGCTATCGCTGTTCGCTTCTGTTGCCATTTCAATGACAGTGTTACCCGGGCGAGTCTCGAATTCTGGCGCCAGTTGATTTAAGAAAAAACCTGGCTGGAATAACATGAAGGCAGCAAATAATAATGCAGCACTTTCCCATATTTTAGACTTGATTACGAAGTAGTTCATCGTACCCGCTGCAAACAATAGCATGGCAATCAAAGCAAAGACGAAGACGAAAATAGCTTGTATTGGCCCAACGTTAATCAGTAGCAGATCTGTGTTGAAGATGAACAAGAAAGGCAATAACGCGGTACGAATCGAATAAAAGAAAGCTTGGAAGCCTGTTTTTAAAGGATCACCCTTAGAGATTGCTGCCGCTGCAAAACTTGCTAAACCAACAGGAGGTGTTACATCGGCCATAATACCGAAGTAAAAAACAAACATGTGGACGGCGATTAATGGAACAATCAAACCATTCTGAGCACCTAACTCCACAACTACGCCAGCCATTAAAGATGAAACGACGATGTAGTTTGCTGTTGTTGGCAACCCCATTCCCAAGACGATGGAAATAAGTGCAACAAAGAACAGCATGGCTAATAGGTTACCACCAGAGAGAAATTCAACGAATTCCGCCATGACTTGTCCAATACCTGTCAGTGTTACCGCGCCAACGATAATGCCTGCAACACCCATTGCCGCGGCGAGTCCTATCATGTTACGAGCGCCAGCAATCATGCCTTCTGAAATATCGACTAGACCTTCTTTTACGTGGCGAACAATGTCTGTTTGGCCGCGAAAGTAGGCTTTCAATGGGTTCTGTGTGAGCAAGATAAATAACATGAATATAGTTGACCAGAAAGCGGACAAGCCTGGTGACTTACGCTCAACCATAAGTAAGTACATCAGCAACATAATTGGCATTAAATAATGAATGCCTGTTTTGAAGATTTCTTTAGTTGGCGGTAAATTCTCAATAGCGTCCAGACTCATGTCTAAATCTGGGCCTTTTGCAGCGAATCGCACAGCGGCGATGTAGCCTATTAGCATTAACCCCAAAATTATCCAAATGGATAGACCTCCAACTGCGGCACCTAATGCTCCAACGGCTAGGCCGGCGAGATAGAGTGAGCCACCGAAGAAAATAATTGACAAGGCAATAATCAATATTGCAGCCAAGATGATTTTCACAGGGTGAGTCGTCGATGTGGTTGTCATGCCCATTTTTAATGCTTCTAAATGGACGATATAAACCAATGCTATATATGAAATAGCGGCAGGAATAATGGCTGTTTTCACTACTTCAACATAAGAAATGCCGACATATTCTGTCATTAAGAAAGCAACAGCGCCCATAACAGGAGGCGTCAGTACACCATTGATAGAAGAAGACACCTCGATTGCACCTGCTTTGGTTGCAGGGAAACCAACTTTCTTCATCAAGGGGATTGTAAAGGTACCTGTAGTAACAACATTGGCAATAGAAGAGCCAGACACCAAACCTGTTGCTGCAGACGCAATAACAGCCGCTTTCGCTGGACCACCACGTAGATGACCTAAAGAGGCGAAAGCAAGTTGTAGAAAATAGTTACCAGCACCGGCTTGATTTAACAAAGAACCAAATAAAACAAATAAGAATACAAAGCCTGAAGAAACGCCCAGAGCGACACCGAAAACGCCTTCACTGGTAAGCCACATGTGGCTCATTGCTTTTTCAAAAGACGCGCCTTTCCACTGAACTATTTCAGGTAAGCCACTCCAAGATCCAAAAAATACGTATGCTAAGAAGAAAAGAGCAACACCCATTAAAGGGAAGCCTAATGATCGTCTTGCAGCTTCAAGTAATAAAACAATACCAATACCAGCGATGACTAAGTCAGTCATATTGGGTGCGCCAGTACGATTCGCAATCCCTCTGTAGTCCCACCATAAATAAGACGCAGCGACGGCGCCAACAATGGCAATTAGCCAAGTGATTTTTCGAATATGCAGGCGTGGACTGGATTTAAACGCGGGAAAAGCAAGGAATGCCAAAATAACGGCAAAACCAAGGTGGATAGAGCGTGTTTGGGTGTCATTTAAAACACCGACGCCGATCATGTAAGGTAATGGCGAAGCGATCCATAATTGATAGACAGCCCAAATAAGAGGTAAATACCATAAAACGGCCTTACCAAAAGGATCTTGAGGTTTACGACCACCGACGTCGGAATCACCGACTATATCGTCGAGTTCGTTATTGTCTAACGTTTTTTCAGACATGAATTTGTTCCTGGAGGTAGGGGATAAAATAAATGCCTGCCAGCATAGTGCTGGCAGGCATTTATCAGGATGAACTAATTATAAGGTTGAATTATAACCAGCCACGTTCCTTGTAGTATTTTACAGCACCTGGGTGTAGTGGAGCGCTCAGGCCATCTTTAACCATGTTCTCTTCTTGCAACGTTTTGAAAGCTGGGTGTAGCTTTTTGAAATCAGTGAAGTTGTCGAAGATAGATTTAACAAGAACGTATACAACTTCATCAGAAGTGCTTGCGTCTGTTACGAATGTCGCTTTTGGTCCCCATGAAGCAACATCTACTTCATTACCAGGGTATAAACCTGCTGGGATTGTTGCAGCAGCATAGGCCGCATTTTGGCTTAGTACTTTATCTGTGCCTGATGTGGTCAAATCAAGGATTTTAACATCACAAGTAGATGTTGCTTCCATAGTTGAACCGTTTGGTAAACCAGCAGCCCAGATTGCAGCGTCGATTTTACCATCACATAAAGCAGAAGCTTGTTCTGATGATTTAAGCTCAGCAGCTAAAGAAAGGTCAGAAGGTGTAATTCCAGCGGCATCCATTAATACTGCAGCTAATACGCTAGTACCAGAACCAGGGTTACCAATGTTTACACGTTTACCTTTCATGTCAGCAACAGAATTGATGTTTGCATCTTTACGAACCATAACGTGCATTGGCTCTGAGTGAACAGAGAAAACTGCGCGTAGATCGCTATAAGGCTCGTCGTCTTTAAATGCACGAACGCCTTCAATTGCTGCAGACTGTACATCAGACTGAACAATACCAAAATCTAACTCACCGCCACGAATAGTTCGAGTGTTATAGACAGAGCCACCAGTAGATTCTACTGAACAACGAACACCGTGGTCTTTACGTCCTTTATTTACTAAACGGCAAATCGCGCCGCCAGTAGGATAATAAACACCTGTTACGCCACCAGTACCGATAGTAATAAATTGTGAATCGGCAGCTTGAGCTGGAAGAGATGCCGTTAATCCAATTGATGCCGCTATAATTGCTGTGGCAAATGTGCTTGATTTCAACATTGTTAGTAACTCCTAGTTTGCATTTTTTGAACGCTTTAAAAAGATGGCTTATGACATCTTTTTTCACATTGTAGTTTAGTATTAATAACACCGTTAGTAAAATTAATGTATTTAATTCACATTGTTGATAATACAAATGTATCAGTTAAGAGTGGAAAATACTTATTTCCGCTTCTTATTAGTGCGATGTGTTTCTTTATTCTCTTTTTATAGAGATAAAAAGGTTTCGCAGGTATGAATAGACTTTTTTAATTAATGGCGTAAATGAGTAAATAGTATTCGTTATTTATAGCGGCGTTGTGCTGTTTATTTTTCCACGTTTTTGGATAAAAACTAGACCCAAAAAACACTGGCTATAACCTAATATCCCAACGGATTTAATCGACTTAATTTATTCCATGAAAATAATATGGATTTAGTGTTGAAAGGCAAAAAGCAGCCCCCATATAACCAGCACAGAGAAAGAATAGTTTCTGTTATTTGGAGTGCACGATGAGTGAACAGCAAAAAAATCCTAACCTAGAAACGGAGCAAGATTTGAAAAGCGAAACGCAAAATGAATCAGTAGAAGGTCTTTTGGAGCCAGAAGTAGACGCTTTAGAAGATGTTGTTGAAAACGACGAGTTAACCAAAGCATTAGAAGACGTGGCTCAATATAAAGAAGCCGCACTTCGTGCACAGGCAGATTCACAGAATGTGCGTCGCCGTGCAGAGCAAGACGTTGAAAAAGCCCATAAGTTCGGTGTCGAAAAATTCGCAAAATCAATTGTGAACGTAGCTGACAATCTTGAACGTGCTTTAGCGTCAGAAGAAGCGACAGGTGAAGCCGATCCCCTTCGTGAAGGTGTTGAGTTAACTCTAAAAGATTTAATTGAGACCTTGGCGCGTTTTGAGGTGAAAGCAGTCGACCCACATGGCGAACCTTTCAACCCTGAATTGCATCAAGCTATCACTATGGTACCTAACCCAGAGTTAGAACCTAATACAGTAATGGATGTTGTTCAAAAAGGTTATACGCTTCATGGCCGTATTTTGCGTCCGGCAATGGTAGTGGTTTCAAGCGCTGCATAATAAGATGTCATTTTTTTGACACCTAGCGCTTGAAATGCTCAGAAGCGTACCCAAATATAGAAACATCAACGAAACAAACGAACTAATTGGAGATACAAACCATGGGTAGAATCATTGGTATTGACTTAGGTACAACGAACTCTTGTGTTGCTGTACTAGATGGCGAAAAAGCACGAGTTATTGAAAATGCAGAAGGTGATCGTACTACTCCTTCTATTGTAGCTTTCGCAGAAGACGGAGAGGTGTTAGTAGGTCAATCTGCTAAACGTCAGGCTGTTACTAACCCAACAAATACTTTGTTTGCGGTTAAGCGTTTGATCGGTCGTAAATTTAAAGATGATGTTGTACAAAAAGACATCTCTATGGTGCCGTACAAAATTGTTGCCGCTGATAACGGTGATGCATGGGTAGAAGTAAAAGGCGAGAAGAAAGCGCCACCACAAATTTCAGCTGAAGTTCTTAAGAAAATGAAGAAAACAGCAGAAGACTTCTTGGGTGAGAGTGTAACTGAAGCGGTTATCACTGTTCCTGCCTACTTTAATGACTCTCAGCGTCAAGCAACAAAAGATGCTGGTAAAATTGCTGGTCTAGAAGTTAAACGTATTATCAATGAGCCAACGGCTGCTGCTTTGGCTTACGGATTAGATAAAAGTACTGGTGATTCTACTATTGCAGTTTTTGACCTTGGTGGTGGTACATTTGATATCTCTATCATTGAAATCGCTGATGTTGATGGTGAAAAACAATTCGAAGTATTGTCTACAAATGGTGATACGTTCCTAGGCGGTGAAGATTTCGATATGCGCGTTATCGAATTCTTAGCGAGCGAATTTAAGAAGCAATCTGGCATCGATCTACATAATGATCCATTGGCTCTACAGCGTTTGAAAGAAGCGGGTGAAAAAGCAAAAGTTGAGTTGTCTTCTTCTACTCAAACAGAAGTTAACTTACCTTACATCACGGCGGATGCAACTGGCCCTAAACACTTGAACGTTAAATTGACTCGTTCTAAGTTAGAGTCTTTGGTTGAAGATCTTGTGATTAAATCTCTTGAACCATGCCGTCAAGCGTTGAAAGATGCAGACCTAACTGCTGCAGACATCGACGACGTTATCTTGGTTGGTGGTCAAACACGTATGCCATTGGTTCAAGCGAAAGTAACTGAATTCTTCGGTAAAGAGCCACGTAAAGATGTAAACCCTGATGAAGCTGTTGCGATTGGCGCATCTATTCAAGGTGCTGTATTGGCTGGTGACGTAAAAGACGTACTTCTTCTTGATGTAACGCCTTTGTCTCTAGGTATCGAAACAATGGGTGGTGTTATGACTGCCTTGATTGAGAAAAATACAACGATTCCGACTAAGAAATCTCAGACCTTCTCTACTGCTGAAGATAATCAGAATGCAGTAACTATTCACGCAGTACAGGGTGAGCGTAAACAAGCGTCTCAGAATAAATCTCTAGGTCGTTTTGATTTGGCTGAGATTCCACCAGCACCACGTGGTGTTCCACAAATCGAAGTAAGTTTCGATATTGATGCGAATGGTATCTTGAGCGTATCTGCAAAAGATAAAGCAACTGGTAAAGAGCAGTCTATCGTGATTAAAGCGTCTTCAGGTCTTAGCGACGAAGAAGTGGAAAAAATGGTTCAAGACGCTGAAGCGAACGCTGAAGAAGATCGTAAGTTTGAAGAGCTTGTACAAGTTCGCAATACAGCTGACGGCATGATTCACGCAACTCGTAAAACTTTGACTGATGCCGGTGATAAAGCGACAGAAGAAGAGAAAGCAGCGATTGAAACAGCGATTACTGAACTTGAAGAAGCGCTAACATCTAATGATAAAGATAAAATCGAAGAGAAAACCAATGCGTTGACTCAAGCATCTGGCTCTTTGGCTCAGAAGATGTATGCAGAAGCTGAAGCGGGTGCAGAACAACCTGCTGAAGGCGAGCAAGCTTCATCTCAGGATGATGCGGTTGATGCAGAATTCGAAGAAGTAAAAGACGATAAAAAATAAGCGTTAAACCTTATTTTTCCCCTTCGGGGGCTGTTTTCAGAAAGCACGGTTTTAGAACCGTGCTTTCCTGTTTACACTCTTCTCAGTTAGCAATTTTATGATTCAGATTTTATAAATTCAGATTTTATAAATTCAGATGTTTTAATTTAGACTTTTCAATTCGGATTTTTCAATTCAGGAATGCCTGCGATGAGCAAAAGAGACTATTACGACGTTCTTGGGGTGGCCAAAGACGCGGATAAGAAAGACATCAAAAAATCTTATCGCTCCTTAGCGAATAAGTACCACCCAGATAAGAACCCAGATAACCCAGAAGCTCTTGAAAAATTCAAAGAGTTAGCTGAAGCCTATGAAATACTGTCTTCTGATGACAAACGTGCTGCTTATGATCGTTTTGGTCATGAAGGCGCAAATGGTCAGGGTGGTTACGGTGGCGGCGCAGGAGCTGGCGGTTTTAGTGATATTTTTGGCGATGTGTTTGGCGATATTTTTGGCGGCGGTGGTGGTGGCGGTCAAAGCCGTACACGTCGTGGTTCCGATTTACGTTACACATTGGAGCTTGATCTTGAACAAGCTGTTTGGGGATGTGATGAAAAAATTCGCATACCAACTTTAGTTAACTGTAAGCCTTGTAGTGGTTCTGGTGCCAAGAAAGGTTCAACGCCAAAAACGTGTGGTACTTGTGGTGGCGCAGGCCAAGTTCGCATGTCACAAGGTTTTTTCTCTGTTCAACAAGCATGTCCAGAGTGTCACGGACAAGGTCAGGTTATTTCTGATCCGTGTCCTGATTGTCATGGACAAGGCCGTACACAGGAATATAAAACACTTAATGTTAAAATTCCTGCGGGTGTTGATACGGGTGATCGTATTCGTTTGTCTGGTGAAGGTGAAGCTGGTGCTCAAGGTGGTCCATCCGGTGATTTGTTTGTTCAGGTTTCTGTTAAACCTCACAATATTTTTGAGCGTGATGGTGCAAACTTGTACTGCGAAGTGCCAATCAGTTTTACTACAGCGGCATTGGGTGGGGAGATAGATGTTCCTACACTAGATGGCCGTGTACGTTTGAAAGTAACGCCTGAGTGTCAGACTGATAAGCTGTTCCGTTTACGTAATAAAGGCGTTAAGCCTGTTCGTGGTGGTCCAGTGGGCGATTTGATTTGCAAGGTTGTTATTGAAACACCTGTGAATCTTACTGCTCGTCAGAAAGAACTATTTACTGAGCTGTCAGAAAGTATGGGTGAGGGCACAGACCACTCACCTAAACAGAAAAGCTGGTTCGATGGTGTAAAACGTTTCTTCGACGATATTAAAAAGTAAACGATTTACCTTGCTCAGCAAGATAAAAAAGGCGCCTATTTGGCGTCTTTTTCTTTTAGTAAATATTCTATGTGATTGCGCAATAAGTTTGCCGCGTTGGTGAAGCTTTTATTATTTGGAATAATAAAGTCAGCTTTAGAGCGGATATCAATTGTTTTCAACGATGCTTGACGTACATGACGCATGTATCGGCTTGTTACTTCATTTACATTGCGGCCACGCTCGGCAATGTCTCTTTTTAGTCTACGTACAACGGCTATGTCCATATCTGTATCAACAAACAAAAGGAAATCAACTGCATCTCGTACTCCTGGATCCTGAAACATCATGTGTCCTTCCACTAGAACTACGTGTGTTGGATCTAGGTTACGATAGCCTACTCTTTTATGCTGAGAGTGATCATAAACAGGTATTTCATTTGGCTGCTGTCTGTTTTTACAGTTATGAATCGCAAGTGTTAAGCTTTCAAGGTCAAGCGAGCTTAAGTCATCAAAGTTGTAAACATCAGGATCTATGCTGCCACAACCATTATAAAAATTGTCTTGGCAAAGAATTGTGATGCTTTTATCTTGGCCTTCAGCAAGTAGAGAACAAAGTCGGCTTTTTCCACTACCTGATACGCCAGTAATGCCAATAACAAGTGCCATGTTTTACCTCAGTAAATAAAGTTATAGTGCTCCTTGAATTGAAGGAGCTTATAGTGTTGTATTATATATCAGGTTTCATCTTTTGTGCCTGTTAAACTGGAAGATGATACGCCATAGGGAAATTATTAATGCTTAGAAAAAATGCTCCAGCTTTGACGTTGTGGATGCTAGTTCTTTTTTTTACCATAACGGCTTCTGTTAAAGCTGCAACAGCAGAAGAACCACGCTTTTCTGGTACTGCCGAATTATTTGGACTACCTCTTAATAATTTGCATTTGTCTAAAATACAAGAAAAACTTAAAAGCATGGGCTTGTATAGTTACCCTTCTTATAAAACTGGCATTGTGAGTTATAGTTTAGGGTCAGAAGGTATCTTAGGTGTTACCAACGCTACCATTTACTCCAATACGTCTAATTATATAACGAAGGCTTTATTGTCTGGTGTTGTGCAAAGTAAAGAGAGCCGCCAAGCGTTAGGTGAGGTGTTGACAACAAAGTATGGTAAACCCTCTGCTGGATTTTTATCCGAAGGAATTGGTAGGGCTAAGTGGTTTTTTAAAGAAGGTACTATGATTGAATTTCATAATAGTACGTTTGACGTCTCTATTTTATATGTAGATGAACAGCCAAAAGTAGCGTCTCGATCTGGAAAAATTGATGTGGAAGCTCTGTCTCGTAAAAATAAGTAGCTTTTTTTTATCTTGTTGTGAGTAATATGGTTAATTATTTATGTTTATTTTTGATCTTAACCTTCGTTTAGCCTATTTTATTCAACCACATCTTCAAGATGCTTCTTTAGCATTAGTCGCCACCTGTTTGGTAATTTATGGTGGCAAAATCAATGCTGTTTTGAGAACCTTGGTGTCGTCTTGGGTCTTTATTGGCAGAGTGATCGCGTTTATTCTAATGTGCACTTTTGGGTATGGACTGCTGACGCTTTGGGGGCAGCCATTAGTCTATTGGGGGATTACCCGAGTAGATTTAGTTTATCGTCCAGTTTTATTGTTTTTTTGTTTCTGTCTTTTAGGTGTTTTAGCAGAAAGAAAACGGCATTTATAAAATAATTCATGAAATTTCCTATCGGATTACGTTGCCAAATTACAAAAAAATCATAATATCTTAATGCTAATGTCGTCGGATATTGTGATTATGTAATAAAGTTTCCAAGCCTTTCTTTTTATTTCGTTGTTTTTATAAAAAATCATTCTAAACGTCCGTTTTTAAAGCTTTTTTGTAGTCTTCTTACAATTTGTTTTTGCTCTTCTACGGCGTTAAGCTGCGTCCATATTATAATTAAACAGCGTTTTTTTTGGGGCAAAAAATGACAAACACTTGGTTGCAAACACTTTCGCAAGCTGAATCTATGATTCCTCTTTTAGGCCAATTGGGTCGTGAAAAATCAGTAAAAGTTCAGTTGGCAGGAAAAACCTTAATGGCTGATTCTGTTACTGGATTAATGACTGTTTTTGATCAGCACCCTGAGTTAGATCTTGTGCAAGTCCATCAATTGTTAGAACAGATATTGGCTAGCAATGCAGAGCAATCTATCGTTGAGTTGGAAGCCTTGATTACGGAATCAGATGTAGCTGCTGTCTTATCAAATCAAGCTAATGACGGCACCGAAACTCCTGTTGTTTTATATGGTTTTGGTCGTATTGGTCGCTTACTGGTTCGTCGTATGTGCACACTTGGTCACACAACCCCTGGTATGGCGTTAGCCGCTATCGTGGTTCGTAAGGCATGTGATAATGATTTATCTAAACGTGCAAGCCTACTGAAATACGATACTGTTCATGGGGTTTATGATGGTTTAGTCAAAGTGGATGAAGTGAATCAGTCTTTAATTATTAATGGTTCTGTGGTGAAAATAATTTATGCCTCAGACCCTGCTGAAGTGAATTACCAATCTTATGGTATCGATCATGCATTGTTGGTCGATAATACCGGGCGCTGGCGTGACCGTGATGGTTTAAATGTTCATTTGAATCGCCCAGGTATTGATCGTGTTGTATTAACGGCGCCTGGTAAAGAAATGAAAAATATAGTGTTTGGGGTTAATGATAACGATATCACGGAAGATGATCGTATTGTGTCAGCCGCGTCTTGTACTACTAATGCGATTACGCCTATTTTATCCGTACTCGAAGATAGATTTGGTATTGAATCTGGTCATGTTGAAACTGTACATGCTTACACTAACGACCAGAATTTGATTGATAATATACATAAAGGGGATCGTCGTGGTCGTGCTGCAGGTATGAACATGGTGATGACGGAAACAGGCGCAGCCAAAGCTGTTTCAAAAGCTATTCCATCTTTAGAAGGCAAGTTAAGTGGCAGTGCGATTCGAGTGCCTGTGATTAATGTTTCTATTGCTGTATTAAGCTTAAACCTTAAATCTGCAGCGTCAGTTGACGCAATTAATCAGCTTCTGAAGAATGCATCGATTAGCCCTGAATTAACAGGGCAGATTGGTTACAGCGATTGCGCTGATGCTGTGAGCTCTGATTTTATTGGCTCTCAGCAAGCTGGTATATTGGACTCGTTGTCGACCAAGGTACGTGGTAATCAAGCGATTCTGTATGTTTGGTACGATAATGAATATGGCTACAGCTGTCAGGTTGTGCGTTTAATGGAGAAGTTAGCGCAAACTACGGCGGTTGCTTTAACACAACTTGAAGATAAGGCCGCTTAGAATTACTCAGGTACATTCGTTGTGTTTTAGTAAAGCGGCAACCTAGTTCGTCGTTTTACTATCTTAATTAAGCTACATACATAGTGATGTAGCTTATCAGGTTATGTTCCTTGTTTAATTATCGAGTAATAGCTTTACCGAAATCGCTAAGCACATGATGATCACCATAGGGCGAATTAGTTTTGCCCCTTTGGTGATGACAAGGCGTGAGCCGATTTGTGCACCAAACCATTGCCCAATCCCCATTATTATTCCTAACGCCCAAACAAGGTGGCCGCTAAAGGCAAACATCGCCAAAGATGCTAAGTTGCTGGTCGCATTTAACACCTTGGTGTGAGCGGTAGCCGACACAACTGTTAATCCCATAAAACAAAGATAAGCTGTCGAAAAGAACGCCCCTGTTCCTGGACCGATTAAACCATCGTAAAAACCAATGCCGGTGCCAATGAAAAGTGAAAATTGCATGTTAGTCAGCGAGAAACGACTCGCAATATAAGGCTGAACTTTAGGTAAAAAGAAAAAGAAGATCGCAACGGCAATCAGAATAATAGGAACGGCTTTTAGTAGTAACGCACTGTCTAGATAGGATACTAACAGAGTGCCTGTGATTGCTCCGATTGCTGTCATGAATATGGCAAACCACATATCAGACAGTTTTACCTGACCTTTTTTAATAAAATGGTAAGAAGCAGAAACGGTGCCTGCGCAGCCTTGAAGTTTGTTAGTCGCGAGTGCTTCTGCAGGAGATAAACCGGCAGCGAGTAATACGGGAACAGTAATTAATCCTCCGCCTCCAGCTATAGCATCAATAACACCGGCGAGGAAGGCAGCGGCAAAAAGCGCAAAATAGACCCAAATTGATATGTCGTAAAAAACCAAGTCCATAAAGGCCATAAAACCACTGTTCCTATTGTTTATTTCTTACGAAAAGAAAGACTGTGCACGAAAGTGCTGACGAACTTTTAGTAGACCAAAAAAAGCCCACCTAAGCAACGGCTTAGGTGGGCTGATAAGTATTTTCAGTAATGTTTCTTAATGCACTTTGGTTTCTAAATATTTTTCGAGCTCAGTAACTTCTGCTTCTGTAAACTCGAGCCCTAACTTACTACGACGCCATAAAATGTCTTCTGCTGAACGAGCCCATTCATGCTCAATTAAATAATCGATCTCCACTTGATATAAATGGTTGCCAAAGTTCTGTCCAAGTTCTTTTGCCGAGCGAATGTTGTTGAGCAAAGTGTGGGTAAGTGTGCCATAGCTATTTGCAAAACGATGCGCTAGGTGAGCCCCAATGAAAGGGTAGTCTTGTTGAAGTTTCATTGTAAAAGCATCCAGTGGCATGTCTAAATTTCCGCCTGGTAATGGTTTACTATGAGTCCAAGCTGGGCTTAAATTGTCAAAGTAAGGCTCGAGTTTGCGCATCGCAGACAAGGCCAATTTACGATAGGTAGTAATTTTCCCGCCAAAAATACTAAGTAATGGCGCTTGGTCATTTTGGTCATCTAGATGCAGTGTGTAGTCGCGAGTAACAGCAGAAGGGTCTGATGACTCATCTTCTAGTAATGGACGGACGCCAGAATAGCTCCAGACTACATCATCTGGAGAAAGCGTTTTTTTGAAATGATCATTAGCGACGGCAAGAATGTATTGAGTTTCCTCTTCGCTAATTGCGACCTCATTCGGGTCTCCTTTATATTCAACATCCGTTGTCCCTAATAAGGTGTAGTTCTCACGGTATGGGATTGCAAAAACAATGCGCTTATCCGTGTTTTGCATAATGAACGCATTCGAATGCTGATGAATCTTAGGTACCACAATGTGACTGCCTTTGATCATACGGATACCGTAAGGGGCTTTTTGTTCTAACTTAGTTTCAATAAATGAAGATACCCAAGGCCCAGCGGCATTCACTAATGCTTTTGCTGTGATATTGTGAATTTCCTTGGTGACTTGATCTTCTAAAGCTATATGCCACTGATTTTCTACTCTTTTAGCAGAAGTACAGCGCGTTCGAGCAAATATCGAAGCACCGTTTTCCTGTGCGCTCAAGGCGTTAGTAACTACTAAACGAGCATCATCAACCCAGCAATCGGAATATTCAAAACCTTTGGTAATATCCGCTTTTAGTGGACTATCTGTACCGTACTTTACACCCTTTGAGCCTAACAAGGTTTCACGTTTGCCTAAGTTGTCATATAAAAATAGACCAATGCGAATAAGCCAAGCAGGACGCAAATGCGGTCTATGTGGCATTTGAAAGCGCATAGGTGTGACAAGGTGAGGGGCAATTTTGAGTAGAACCTCACGCTCTGTTAAGGCTTCTTTTACTAGGCGAAATTCGTAATGCTCTAAATAGCGTAGGCCGCCATGAATTAATTTACTGCTCGATGATGATGTGGCGTGAGCAAGATCTCCCATTTCACAAAGGCCAACACTTAGGCCTCGTCCTGCTGCATCCGCTGCAATGCCAGTGCCGTTGATTCCACCGCCAACAACAAATAGGTCAAAATGGGAGTTATTCATGTGAAGCCTCATGATTAAAATGCAAAGTTTAATGTTCGAAAGTGAAAATTTATGTTCGATACTAAACCTCAATGAGGGTCATGACAAGATTACATTGTGAAATTTTGATGAAATTAAACGGTACTGAACAATAAAAAAATTCAGAACTGATAAACCGTAGGTTATTTAGAAAAATAACGTTAAAAATACTTTTACGTTTAAAGCCATGTAAATGTATTGAATGATATAAAAGGGTCAGACTACTTAGAGGTAGACAGCTTAGGGGTACAAAGTTCGAGTCGCACCTTGTGTTCTTTCATTAATGCATTGATGGCCTTTGGTGGTTGCTCATCTGTAAAAAGTCTATCAACTTGGGTGATATTTCCTAATCGCACTACCGCATTGCGGCCAAATTTTCCGCTGTCTGCTGCTAAAAAAACCGTACGGGAGTTAGAAATTATGCTTTGGGCAACGCGTACTTCCTGATAATCGTAATCAAGTAAAGAGCCATCGTTTGGATCAATACCACTGATACCAACAATGCCAAAATCCACTCTAAATTGATTAATGAAGTCGATAGTTGCTTCCCCCATTACACCACCATCACGAGAGCGAACGGTTCCTCCAGCGATAATAACAGTGAAGTCTTCTTTTCCACTCAATATAGCAGCTACATTGAGGTTGTTAGTAATGACCTGTAAACCTTGATGATTCAAAAGGGCACGAGCAACGGTTTCTGTGGTGGTACCAATATTAATAAATAAAGAGGCATTGTTGGGTATCTCGGCTGCTATACGTTTGGCTATTTGTTCTTTTGCTGGTAGCTGCAAGATTTGTCGAGCCGCGTAAGCTACATTTGTCGTGCTTGAATCGTAACTGGCTCCCCCATGATGTCGACGAATTTTATCTGCTTTCGCCAGTTCATTAATATCTCGGCGAATGGTTTGAGGTGTGACGGAGAATTTACCAGCCAGTTCATCGATCGTCACATAGCCCTGTTCTTTTACGATAGCGACAATCTTATCTTGGCGAGAAAGTTGGCTCATATTTTTTATTCTCCTTAAAAAAGGTTACTGCTTGCTAAGTGAGTATGCATTGGTTTTTAATAAGGTATATTCGTATTTGAATATTTATGTTCAAAAAACAAAACAAAAACAATAAATCATTCACTTTTTGAGTGGTTGTGATTTCAAAGAGAATTCACCATGACCCATTATATTCTTGCTATTGACCAAGGTACTACCAGTTCACGTGCTATTTTATTTGATGAGAAAGGCACGCGTGTCAGCCAGTCTCAGCAAGAGTTTCCTCAAATTTTTCCGGATGATGGCTGGGTAGAGCATGATCCTGAAGATATTTGGTCGTCGACTTTATCGGTTTGTCGTTCTGTTCTCAAGGATACAGGGATAGATGCGCAGGCGATAGCAACCATAGGCATCACAAATCAACGTGAAACAACCATTCTTTGGGATACTGAAACAAGTGAGCCTGTTTATAATGCTATCGTTTGGCAAGATCGTCGTACGAGTGAATTCTGCCAAGCATTAAGCAATCAAGGTTTAGGTGAGAAGGTTCAAGAGAAAACAGGTTTATTGATTGATCCATACTTTTCAGCGACCAAAATCCGTTGGGTATTAGACAATGTTGATGGCGCGGCGGAAAAGGCAAAAGCAGGGCGTTTGGCATTTGGCACAGTAGACAGTTTCTTATTGTGGCGTTTGACCAATGGTAAGTCTCATAAAACTGATGCGACTAATGCCGCTCGAACCATGGCCTTTAATATTCATACTCAAGAGTGGGATAAAGAGCTGATCGATATTTTAGGTATTGGCGATGTTCTCTTTCCTGAGGTGATGGATTGCAGTGCAGATTTTGGGGTGATCGATGTCTCTTGGCTAGGCGCTGAAATTCCTGTGAATGGTATCGCTGGTGACCAGCAGTCTGCCTTAGTTGGGCAAGCTTGCTTCACGCCTGGAATGGTAAAAAGTACTTATGGTACAGGCTGTTTTCTAATTTTAAATACCGGTGATATAGCTATTCGTTCAGAGCATAAGCTGCTAACAACAGTAGGCTACCGATTAAATGGTAAAGTTACTTACGCTTTAGAGGGTAGTATTTTTGTTGCTGGCGCTGCTATTCAATGGCTGCGTGATGGTTTGAAGCTTTTTTCAGACGCTAAAGAGACTCAAAGCTTAGCTAAACAAGCATTGAATGATGACTCTGTTTATCTTGTGCCTGCTTTTACAGGTTTGGGTGCGCCGTATTGGGATCCAGATGCACGCGGTGCCATGATTGGTTTAACGCGAGATACGAGCGTAGCCGATATTGTAAGTGCTGGTTTGCGCTCTGTTTGCTATCAAACGAAAGACTTAGTAGGTGCCATGGCTCAGGATGGCGCTACGTTTAGCACACTACGTGTTGACGGAGGCATGGTTATGAACGATGTTATGGTGCAGTTCTTGAGTGACTTGTTAGAAATTACAGTTGAACGTCCTTGTGTCACTGAAACAACCGCGCTTGGTGCTGCTTTCTTAGCTGGTTTGCATGTTGGTATTTATAAATCTTTGGATGATGTGACTGATTTGTGGCAAGCCGATAAATGTTTCGAACCTGCTATGGAGAAAGGCACGGGAGACAAGTTATACCGAGGTTGGCAAAAAGCAGTAGACCGTGTTCGAACAAAAGATTAGTTCTGTTTACGTTTTTACACATGCCATTTCTTGTGTACTTGGTTAATTATCGCTAAATTTACTGTAAGTATTTTACAAAAAAAGGTTTTAACAATGTCTAAACAGTTTGCCGAAGTGCAACAAGATGATTTTATGAAGTTTGGTGGCGAACGCCCTAGCTATTTAGAAATCGAAGATGCCTTGATGGCGCTAGGTGGTCATGGCGTTAATGGGAACAACTTTAAAAACGAAATGGTTAAGCTTGCAGGCTGGACTGGTGGTGCGTTGACGACGTATGCACAACGAGCTGCGGTGGCTCAGGCTGCATTTAACAAAATTCGTGAAACACTTCCTAAAGCCAAATCAGACGATGAATTAAGAGCATTGCTTAAAGCATCTTAATTGATTGTCAGTGGATTGTATTTTAAAAAAGGGAGAAACGACTTTGATCGTTTCTCCCTTTTTTTGATGTCTAGTTGATTGCTTTACTCTGCGTCAGCGACGGCTCTTACACCGTATTCTTCATCTAATATACGGCCAATCGCATTATTACCAGCAAGATGATGCGCATATTGCATGTGTAGGCATCGAACTTGATCCCAGTTGGCTATCCCACCAATACCTAGCTTATGAAATAAAGGTTTAAACCCTTTTTCTTCAATAATTGCTTTGTGTTCATCACTCATTACTTCCCAGCGACGTGCGATGTAGTCTCGATGAGAGGCGTGATGCGCTTCTCTTAATGTCTCATCGTCTTTAATGCGTTGTTCTAGTTCTTTAACAACGCCTTGGCTTTCGATTCTAGCGAGTGCTTTATCTATCGCTTTACTTGAAAGCCAATAAACGGTTGGAAACGGTTGGTCAAATACCCAGGTTTCCATTTCTAGGACTTGTGGCGTGCCATTAGGTGAATAATGCGCAATAGCATTTATGCCAGTTGGAGCACGCTTTAATTGCATTGTGATTATGTCTATATCACGTTGGGAAAGTGGTTTTTTCATGATGTCTTATTTTTTAAAGAATGATGGGTGGCTTTTATAAGGTGTAATTTTATACGGTTATGTCTATAAAGCTATTTTTTGGTGTGTTTTTTTGGATTTAGTTTTGCAGTAAGGATGTTTGGAAATCTGTGTTTATATGGTGAATGCTGGGAAGTTGGCTGCAAATTTCTGTATCCATTCTGCGGCGGCTTCATTATAGTTAAGTCGGCGACCTTCTATTTTGGCTTGACGTCGATAATGCTCTATCTGGGATAGTTGCTCAATCATGCGGACACAGTAACATTCTTCAGTAGAAGGGAATTCAATCGCGATTCGATAGCCATCTGTTTCTTGGTCACACCAAACAACACGTCCAGAGACGCAAAAGTTTGGGTCTATCTCTTCTAATGTAATTCTTACCGAGCGTCCATTATCAAATGGACGAGAGGTGAAGGATGTAATACCGACAAACCCAGCTCTTTCTTCATTAACATGAGGAAAGGACTGATCTTCTATTAGCGTAATATCTAATGGAAGGTCTCTCGGATGTGCAACAAATTCCATCGCAACAAGCCAGCTACTGTTTCAGATAGTTAAGTTATCGGCCAATAAGGCAGAGTGTTTAAAAAAGAATGCGAATTGTACGCTTTTTGCTCTAGCTGTACAGACGGATTTTAAAATGCGAGAGTATAAAATCATAACTTTTACTTATATAGGCGCTGAATCGAATTTGTTAATTAATATTTATTTGTTGTTGGCAGAGTTCGCCTAACGTTTTTAGCGCTGAATCCGTTCTGTTATCCCAGTCTAGAGCATAGTTCAGTCTAAAGTGATGACTGAATTGGGGTGTTAAACTAAAGGCTAGTCCAGGTAGTAATCCAATGCCACTTTCTAGTGCTTGAGCTTGTAATATCATTGAATCTACAGTGTTTGGTAGCGTGATCCAAAGTAAGAAGCCACCTTTAGGTATTGAAACCTCTGTTCCTTCAGGGAAGTGCTTCATGATTAATCCCTGACAGCGAAGTAAATTTTCTTGGTAGGCCGATCGAGTTTTTCGTAAATGACGGTCATAAGCGCCATTCTCTAAAAAATTAGCAATGGCGGTTTGCGTCAGTGTCGGTATGCCAAGAGACTGTACATAGGCATAATGTTCTATTTGAGCTTGGAACTTACCTCCTACAATCCACCCAATACGAAACCCAGGTGCAATACTTTTTGAGAATGAGCTGCAATAAATGATACTGTCATTTTTATCGTCAGCTTTTAGTGCTCTTTCACGTTTATCTGAATAGCTTAGTTCGCCGTAAACGTCGTCTTCAATGAGCGTAAAATCGTGTTCAATTGCTTGTTTGATAAGCTGTTGTCTTGCTTGATTGTCAAGTGTTGCGCCGGTTGGGTTTTGGCTATTTGGTGTTACTACACAGGCTTTGATATTCCAGTTTTCTGCCGTACTTTCGAGTAAATCTAAATCAATGCCTGTTTGTACCGAACAAGGTATTTCAATAGCTTTTAGGTTCAGTACTTCTATTGCTTGTAATACGCCGTGGTAAGTGGGGCTTTCAATGGCGACAGTATCTCCAGGTTCTGTCACGGCTTGCAGTGCAAGCATTAACGCATTTTGACAGCCTAGGGTGATTGTAATGTCGTCTGGTTGAAGTTGGCAGCTACTGTCTAGCATTCGAATAGCAATTTGACGTCGTAGGCTGAGTGATCCAGGTGTGAATTCATAAGCAGCACACATTTCTGGTTCTAAACGCATTAAGCGACCAACTGAACGCTGTAATTGTCGGATAGGAAGATATTGGCTTTTAGGAATGGCTGCGCCAAATTGAATAATGCTCTCGTCTTGCGAGGCATGTAATAAACAATTTAATAGGGTCTGTGTGGTGCTACCGTTTTGAGATGGTACAGTTTTGGTTAGATTTTCTGGTTGTAATTGGGTGTTCTGTACAAAATAGCCTTTCTGCGGGCGTGCTTTAATAACACCTCTATCTTCTAAGAGGCTATAAGCTTGAAGTACGGTTGCAACACTGACTTCCATTTGTTTACTGGATTTTCTGACTGAAGGGATTTTTGCTCCAGGTAAAAAAATACCTTCATGAACTTGATGTTCAATTTTGTTGGCAATTTTTTCGTAGAGAGGAAAGTCCATAAAATGTAAATCAAATATATAAAAATAGAGCATCAATCTACCAGATTGATGAAATGAAATAAATCAATGTTAGCGTTGGAGTCAGCTAGTTAAGAAATAGGGCTGTGAACGTTTATTATTTAGAGCGTGTAATTTTCTGTAAACACAGTATTATCGGTTCCTGTTTAAATGGTCAGTTTTATGTTGTTGTGTCTTATTTGGCATGATAGTTGTATCGAGAGTTTAAAGAAGCTAAAAATTTAGAGGTTAATTATGTCGTTGTCTGTTATCCAAAGGATTCTGTTTGGTTTTAGTATTTTATTACTATTATTGCTAATGATTGCAGCTTCAGGTTTTGTAGGAATTAATAAAATCGAGGATAGATTAAATGTCGTTACAGGTAAAGTTGCGAATATTACATCTACCAGCAACCTTCTAAAAGAAGATTTAAGTTTAGCCAATGGTGCTGTTTTACAGTATCTGTTGAGTAAGTCCCCGGATTCATTAACGAACTTATCTGAGGGCTTTGTTACATATAAGGACGATTTTATAAGTGTGTCAGGGCAATTAGGCTCTCAACTTGCAGGTCTTCCTGTGATGAAAAAAGCACTTCAGAATATTAATTTCGAAGTGGATACCTTTTTTGGCTACACAGATATGGCCTTTTCTAATCATGAAAAAATGTTAGGTATGCAGGCCATTATTGCCAATGAAAAATTGGATTTAAAAGATGCAATTATTTTTACTTCTGAAGACTTATCAATCTTAGAAGAAGATGGTGATGACTTTGAAGTTCAGTTTTCCGCGGCCTATATGCAAAACCAAATACAAAGCCTGCAGCTATCAGTAATCGATTATTTTGATTTGCATAGTTTAGAAAAAATGCAAGAACTGCGTGAAGTAATGGTCGCAACGATTGCAGGAATTAAAGGCAAGCAAACTTACTTAAATAACGAAGACATTGACGAGCTCGTTAGTGAAGTCGAAGCGGGTGTATTATCGGAAGATGGTGTTATCGCTAAACACTATGAGAATGTCCGTTTGGAACAAGAATCAGAAATATTAGCTAAGAATTTGTCAGACAGCATGAAGGTGGTCAGCACACATGTTGAAACATTGTTATCTGAAGCTAAATCAATGAGTGATATTGCAGCGGTAGAAGCAAGAGATGCGGCATCATTGTCTACGTTAATTATAAGTACTGTATTAGTTACTTCTATTATCATTGCGATTCTTGTCGCCTTATGGGTAAGTCGCAGTATTCGACTCCCCTTGAAAGAAGTTATGAGTGTCTTAGGCAAAATATCCGATGGTGATTTTACTCAGCGCAGTAAAGTAACGACCAAAGACGAATTCGGTGAGTTATCTGCTTGGGTTAACGGACTAGTAACGAAACTTCAAAGTGTAATGAGTGAAATTGATCAAGCATCTAATGAGGTGTCGGGGTCTGCTGCCGGCAATGTTCGTTTGGCGGGAGAGTCTAAGCAATTAATGAGTGCTCAAAATGAGCGTACTACAGAAGTTGCTTCCTCAATGACTCAGATGGCAGCAACGGTTAACCAAGTGGCTCAAAGCTCTGAAATTATTTTGCATCAGATTCAAGGTGTCGATCAAAGAACTGCTCAAAACCGTGCACAGATGGATTCTAATATTCAAAAAATCGAGCATCTTCTTGTCCAACTTGAAGAGTCCACCGTGGTTGTTAATCAATTGGATGAACACTCGAAGAACATTGATCGTATTTTGGATGTTATTCAAGAGATTGCAGAGCAGACGAATCTATTGGCACTTAATGCTGCTATTGAAGCCGCTCGGGCTGGTGAGCAAGGCCGAGGTTTCTCTGTTGTTGCAGATGAGGTTCGCACGCTAGCAAATCGTACTCACAGCTCAACTGAAGAAATTCAAAATGTTATTGTGCAGTTGCAGCAAGGTGTTACGAAAACAGTTGGCAGCATGTCGGAAAGCCGAAAGAGTGCTCATTCAAGTGCGGAAGATACTCGTTTGGTCGGTTCATCATTGAGCGATTTACAAGGTGATATGGCTGAAATTCGTGATCTGAGTACACAAATTGCAACGGCTGCGGAAGAGCAATCTGCTGTTGCACAAGAAATCAGACAAAATATTATTGAAATATCAGAAATGTCTGAGCAAGCTGCGAAAGGTTCAGATAAAAGTGAGAAAGACAGCGAAGGTTTATCACAACTGGCTTCTCATCAGAAAAAGCTTCTGAGTCAATTTAAAATTGTTTAATGGTTTTTCTTGGATGGGTTGCGTTAATATAAGCGCAACTTAATTCTCTGGAGATAAAGGCTATGTCAATTCTTATTGGTGATATGTTACCTCATGGAACATTTCAAGTAATGGGAGAAGAAGGCCCTGAAACAATAGATGTCACGGAGTTTTTTTCAAGTAAAACCGTGCTGATGTTCGCTGTTCCTGGTGCATTTACACCAACATGCAGCGCGAGTCATCTACCTGGATTTGTTGTTCATTACGATGCATTAAAAGAGAAAGGAATAGACGAAATTATTTGTCTTTCGGTGAATGATGTTTTTGTTATGAACGCTTGGGGTGAAGCGCATAATGCTGAAAAACTAATAATGGCGTCAGACGGTTTAGCCGAGTTCACTTGCTCTATGGGACTAGAGCTGGATATTTCTGCTGCTAAGATGGGTATTCGTAGCCTTCGTTATGCCATGTTGGTTTCAAACGGAATCGTGCAGCAGCTTTGGTTAGAAGAGCCAGGTGAATATAAAGTAAGTTCTGCTGAATATGTATTATCTCAGTTGTAATTTTTTAGAGGCTACTCGCTAATTTTAAAAAAAGCGCTCATTTGAGCGCTTTTTTTATACGTCTATTTCTTGGGCTTTGAAAATTTTACTGAGATGATTCATTTGATGGTAGGATTCAATCATGTTTATACAGTTTCAGTTTCGTAGGAAAAATAATTATGTCTAGCATTATGGTATTGAATGGTCCTAACTTAAATTTACTTGGAACCCGCGAGCCAGAAACTTATGGTCATGAAACATTAGCCGATGTCGAAACAATGTGTCGAGATGCTGCTAAAACATTAGGCTATGACATCGATTTCCATCAGTCTAATCATGAAGGTGTGCTGATCGATTTAATTCATGAAGCTGGCCGACGAATAAAAGAGGGTGTGCTACTAGGCGTTGTCTTTAATCCTGGTGCCTACACACATACTTCCATTGCATTACATGATGCAATTAAAGGTGCAGATGTTTCTGTTATTGAAGTGCATATATCGAATGTTCATGCCCGTGAATCATTTCGTCACCACTCCTATATTTCATCTGTAGCAACTGGTGTTGTGGTTGGTATGGGGGTTCAAGGTTATGTTTTAGGGATCCAAGGTTTGGTTCATAAATTGAAAAATTAAACCATGTCGATTTAGAATACAAAAAAGCCGAATTAGGAAAACCTAATTCGGCTTTTTTGTATTCAAGTAATCTTTATAGATTATTAAAAGCAATTCGGGTGAGGTTTTCTGGTTGATCGTTTTTTACTACTACGTTGTCTTCAATACGAATCCCACCATAGGGCATGAAGTGTTCTATCTTGGATAAGTCACAGCCATGATTAGCGATTTCAGCCTTCATTTTTTCTATCAGCATAGGAATAAAATATAACCCCGGTTCTATAGTGATGACCATATTTTCTTCTAACGTACGAGTTAAACGTAAAAATGGTGCTTTATCGTCGGGTAGGTTTAACGTGCCTGCTTGATCAATTTGATGCCCACCCACATCGTGTACTTGTAAGCCCAGTAAATGACCTAATCCATGGGGAAAAAATATCTGAGGGATGCTTTTCGCAAGTTGTTCTTCAACACTTAGAGAACATATTTTGTGTTCATGTAATAAACCCGCAATACCAATAAGTGCTTCCTGATGTAAATCTCTAAAAGCCAGACCTGATGTAGCGCTTTGACAGAGTGCTTGTTCCATCTTATTCATAGTATTAAGCAAAGCATTGAAGTCATCATCATGACGAACAAAAGTACGAGTGATGTCACTGGCGTAGCCATGTTCGCTTGCACCCGCGTCAATTAAAAGAGTACGAGACGTAGCAGATGACTCAATAGCTTTATGTTCATAATGCAGCACAGCCGCGTGTTCGTTGAGGCCTACAATACCTGGATAAGGTTCTTGAGCTGCGGTTTGTTGACTCGCTTGTAAAAAAGCCAAGTGAATGTCTAATTCGCTCATGCCTGCCAAAAAAGCTTCTTTCGCGGCAACATGTCCTCTTGCTCCACGCATACTGGCTTGTCGCATTGCTTGGATCTCGAATGGTGTTTTAACCGCTTTGCTAAAATCGATGTACGCTTTTAAACCGTCATAAGGTGCAATAGTCGCCAGTGGATTAGGGCCAAGCCAAGCTGTTTTACTTGGTAAGCTCGCAAACCATTTATCTGATTTTTTGGCCAAAGTAATATTCCAGGCCTTTTGCCAATCACCACTAGGTACTGGGTTAGATGCGTGCCAAAAATCATCGCGAACAGGCCAAACGAGAGTTGGTTTTTGACCTGCCCTTAGAATAAGGTAAGTTTCTGCCCCCAGCAGAAATGGTAGCCATTGTTGCGTGCCAGAATAAGCGTGAAAAGGGTGTGTATGGTCATCTTGAAAGTAGTAACTCTTCTCACCAGTAGATAACACTATGGCGTCAATGCCAAAGTGGGTCATCGCATTGTTATAACGTGTTGTTAACACCGACAGGTGTTCTTGATAAAGTGCGGTTAGCATTGTAAAAGGCTCATGTTAATTGAATGAGGGCGCATTTTTATATCTATTTAGAAGGCGCTTTTTTATAAGAAATATCTGTTTTCAGGATACGCTAAATAAAATTTTTCTTGTCATTATTTAATAGGTAAACACACTAGAGTAATGTATTTTTTTGAACACTCGACTTGAGCTGGACCCACCTCAAATACTTCAACGCCATAACGGCGGCGATTCAACTTCAGATTATGCAGTCTCATGAAACTATAAATAATATGCCATGCTAAAGACAAGTTTTGGTAAGGGCCATAATAGCGTAGTTGTAAGTAGTAACCTCGTAGTACGATTCGTTCTGGACAAAGTTCACACGGTGCCAGATTTTGAATTGGAATACCCAATCGACCTGAAAAATCGTGATTAGCTAAATCAACCTTGTTATACAGTGCAAAACTTGGCCCTGATGGTGGGTTTTCTGGGCCTAATTGGGTAATTAAGTTGTGAAAACCTTGATCCATTTTTTGGGACATAGGTTGGTTTCTGACTGAAAAAGGGCGAGTGACAGCATCTACGTTGTCTAAGCGAGTCTGAGGGAGCCATTCAAAAACTGGTTTATGATATTCACAATCGGAGTTTTGGTTGTACTTGGCTAAATAGGCCAGTAGCTTTAATAGAGCAAGTTCTATGTCTTTATTTGCCCTCATTGCATAATCATCACGTCTCCAGCGTTTAAGAAATGGCAGTTTTCCTGTTAACTGAATCGTGATGAGGGTCTGTTTTTTTTGTTTGGCAAGACCAATATTAAAATGTAAGTCGTTTGGGTAAAAAGCGGGTGCATTTAATAATGTATGAAAGTAGCGCTCGCTCGAATTGGCGGGTTCTAAAGTAATATGGCCTGTTTTAATGAGAGGACTCTGCCATATTAAACGGGAAGGCAAATCAGACGTCGATCCAGTATTCAGATATTCATAGGTGATATCAGCATCATTATCAAAAATAAGCCAAGGTAACCAATTTTGCCAATGGGTTAAGTTGCTTAAATCTTTCGACAAAAGCTCAATAGGTACATCAATGGTTGAATTGTATCGACAAAAAAAACGATCTTTAAATAAGATTAGATATAATAATGAAGCAATAGAAACTGTGATTAAGAGTAATATAACTACCATGTTATTTTTCCTTCATCTGCAATGTATTGAGAAGTAAATACATTTTTCTGAATTCTCCCTAAAACCATAGGGATAATATTACTTTCCACAGCATAGTGTTTAATGTGACTCTTTGGCAAGAGCGTGTTTATTATACAATCAATATTTATGAGGGAGGTTAAAGTGAAATCGATATTAGTATGGGATTGTCCAGTACGAATAAGTCATTGGCTTATGGTACTTTTATTTACAGGTTTGATTTTAACTGGCAAGTCTAATGATGATTACATGCAATATCACTTCTATATGGGATATGGGCTATCAGCCGTTATTTTTTTTCGGATACTGTATGGTTTTTTTGGGTCTCGTTATGCTCTTTTTCAGCAATTTATTAGAAGTCCTAAGCATACTTTAAATTACATTAAATCTTTTTTATCGGGCCGTCCTAAACCCTATTTAGGGCATAACCCTTTAGGCGCTTTAATGACTGTTGCCTTACTTCTAGTCTTGAGTGCTCAGTGGGTAACAGGGCTTTTTAATAGTGATGATGTCTTTTGGTATGGGCCTTTTAATTCATTGGTGTCTGAAGATGTTATTCGCCAATTAACTTATGTGCATGGGCTTTTACCAGATTGGTTATTAGGTTTGGTTGGCGTGCATATTGTTGCGGTTTTGTATCATGAGATCTGTTTGAAAGAAGGCCTCATTAATTCAATGGTTCATGGACGAAAAGCGCACGATACTAGAGCAACTGATATTAAAACACCACGCTGGGGTGTTATATTCTCTTTACTAATGGGGTTGTCTTGGTTAGCAGCATTATGGATGATGGATATTTAAGATCCTTAGATATTTTGTATCTCAATGATGCTATCGATACAAAATATCTAGGAAGCAAAGATTTTTTAATTAGCGAGAAGGTATACCTTTACTAGATTCTGGTGCTGCATTTGTTGTCGTAACACCATCAATTAATACAAATGCAATTACACAAGGCACAGTACCTTTATTACTCCAAGCATGGTTGGTGCCTCGCTGTACTACAACATCTCCAGCCTTTAAAAGCACATCTTCTTCGTCCATCAACATATAAATCTCGCCTGATAAAATAACCGCATAATCCAGTGAATCAGTACGGTGCATAAATGGATGTCGAGCACCTTCAACGATATTCGCACCAGCACCCATTTCTGCGAATGCGCTAGGGCCATCTAGTTTTGCTAATACTTCAGGGTTTTCTGGTAAAAATTCAACGCAACGAAAAGCGCTTCCATGAGTTGGTGGATGTAAGATAAATGGCCCTTTACAGGTTTCCACATCACCATCGTATTCTGCTGGCGTACTGTCTGATAACCAGAAGTTAGTTAAAGTAACGCCAGGGCGATTTGGTCGTTGTAAAATGTGTTCTGCATATTGGTCCGATTCTACACAAGCAACACCATTGCTGTCGTGTCCAGTAACTACGCGTCTAAATTTCTGAGTCATTTTAAAGGCTCCTTATAATGACAGTTTAGGAATGTTTTTTTGTTTATATTTTTCAAGTAATACCAGAATTAATAAGGTACTTAGTCCTATTAATGCTGGTATGACACCTTGAAATAACAGAAGGGTTCCAGTGATAAAAAAAGCAAATCGCATTAATGTATTGATTGGTTGATACAAGCAGCCAATCACGGCTACAGATATGCAAATTATGCCTAAAACACCAGTGATGGCGGCGACAATGCCACCAAAGAAGCTTCCGCTTAGTAACAGCGCAGGAGAGAAACAAAAAGCAAACGGTAAGATGAAACTATTTAAGCCATAAGATGCCGCAGTCCAACCGACCTTATTAATATCTGCTCCAGCAATGCCACCAGCCACATAAGATGCTAGAGCGACGGGTGGTGTGATAGTGGAAATACAACCAAAGTAGAAAACAAAGAAATGAGCCGTCAGAACAGGTACGCCTAAATTTACCAACGCTGGTGCAATAACTGTCGCCAAGATAAGGTAGGCTGCGGTTGTAGGTAGCCCCATACCTAATATGATGGAAGTGATCATTGTGAAAAATAGCGCTAAAGGAAGATAGCCATTTGAAGCAATGTCTATCAGTAATGCAATTTTTGAACCTAATCCAGTGACTCCTAAAATACCAGAAATTATGCCAGCAGCGGCACAAGCGGCAGAAATAGTAATTACGCTTTTAGCGCCATCACTAATACCAGTGGCAAGTTTAGATAAAAACACCATGTCGATTTTTTTGCGTTTTAAAATATCTAGTCCTAATAAAACTACCATTGCCCACATGGATGCTTTGAAAGGTGAGTAACCAACTAACATTAATCCGATAAGCGTCATGAAAGTCGCAATGAAAGGTAGACCTTCAAGTAAAAGCACCGACAATGGCTTGTCTTCTTCTACGTTTAGCTTTGAAGTTTTAGGTTGGATGCCAGACTTAACTGCTTGTAAATGAACCATGGCAAAAATGGCAACAAAGAATAGTATTGCTGGTAACAGGGCCGTGGTCATTACTTCTGTATAAGGCACACCGACAATTTCCGCCATAATAAATGCAGCGGCGCCCATAACAGGTGGCATTAACTGCCCACCAGTAGACGCAACAGCCTCAATAGCACCTGCTTGATGAGGCTCGTAACCTTCACGTTTCATGATAGGAATTGTCACAGTGCCTGTTACCGCTACATTACCAGCCGCAGAGCCAGAAACCATACCAATAAGAGTTGAGAAAATAACTGCAGATTTTGCACTTGCTGCACGTAAACCACGAGTAAAGCGCATAGACACTTGGAAGAAAAAGTCTCCAGCCCCAAAGCCTGATAACAAAGCACCAAAAATAGTAAATACAATAATATAAGTCGCTGCTACGCCAATAGGAATGCCATATACGCCTTGAGTATTGGTTGTTAGAAACGTCACGATACGTTCAAAACTGTAACCTCTACTATTTAATACTCCGGGTAAATAACTGCTGATAAACGGGTAAGAGAAGAAGACGAAGGTAATGCCTGCCAGAACGGTACCGACGCCTCGTCTAGCGGCTTCAAATACTAATACTAAGATTACAATACCAGCGTAGAAGTCCATCGGCTCGACCATACCACCACTAAAGGCAATAGGTTTCCAACGCATTAGCATCCAGTAACCGGAGGCTAATGTCATCAGAATGAGTACTGTAGACAGGGCTGTATTTATTTTTGTACCAGCGAGCTTTTTAGAAAACGGCTTCAGCCCAAATAGGAGAGACAAAGCAAAACTCAGGTGTATTAATCGCATGCTCATCGTAGAGATGGAAAAAAGGCCCGAAATCACGGCTAAATGAAACAGACCAAATAGCAGTGCAATGGCAGATAAACTGTATTTATTCAAAGAGCCATACAGGCCATTTTGATTCATTAGATTCTCCTATCATGATATTGCTAAAAACGTTGCTAAATCTCACTAACTCATAAAAGTTAGTGGATATAGTTGCGTTTTCTTACGTTATAAATCGCGTGAGCTAAAATTATTAGCGTGATTCGAAATAACGTTTAGCACCAGGATGTAATGGGATAGAAAGATCTAAGGACATTAAAGGATCAATCTGTTTTGCATTGGCATTTTGAGCTGAGAATTCATCAAGGTGGTCGAAAACAGAGTGGAGAATGTCTTCTACAATTTCAGAAGAGGTTGAATTTGCGACGATCAGCATGTTGTTCACACCAATCGCAAGGCCCGCAGACTCTGTACCATAAACTTCTTTCGGAATTAAAACACCACGATAAACAGAATTTGCTTCAAGGGCTTTTTCTAACATGCCATCTGAGAAAGTAATAAAAGCTAAATCGTTAGATGCGGCAGCTTGCATTACCGCGCCTGCAGGATAGCCTGATAAGGCAAATGCAGCATCGATAGCACCATCCGATAATTGGCTGAAACCATCAGAGTAAGATAAGAAGCTAGGTGTCATATCGTCTAAAGACATATCATGAAGAGATAATAAAAAATTTAGAAAGCTTAGAGTGCCACCACCAGCTGGGCCTACCGCAACTCTTTTTCCTTTTAGGTCTTCAATCGTTTTAATATCACTGCCTTTCATAACAACCATGTGTAATACACTTGGATGCAATGCGGCAATAGCGCTCATTTCAATTGGGCCAGATTTATAAGGACCAACACCTTTGATAGCAAGTGCGGCTAAATTGTTATTTGTAATAGCGATATCAACCTCACCAGAACCAAGTAAGCGAGGGTTTTGTACTGACCCTCCGGTGACAACCGGAATCATCATCGAGCCTTGTGTCCCATATTTATTAACGAGATTTGAAATGGTTTGCCCCATTGGGTAAAACGCCCCGCCTAAACTGGCTGTACCGACTCTTAACTCGGCGGCTTGAGCAAGTAATGCGTTGGTCATTATGAGACATATTGCGGCTGCTTTTATGAACTTAGTCATCTGATCTATCCTCTTTAAGCTGATGCTTATTTATTATTTTTGTTTTCATAGTGCTTATTTTAGCTAGCTGATTTCTGATGATTCTTTAAAGAAGTACCTCTTAATAAAATGTATATTTTTAAATATATAACTAAAATAACGTTATTTTATAAAAAATCAATAAAAAAACTATATTTTACATTTCGGTTAAACCCTTTTTAAACAAATTTAAGGTGATTCGTGGCTGTAGGAACGCTTAAAAACTAAAAAGCGTTTTTATTAACGTGTCATCGTGATTTATGGGGGTGATGCTTAAATTTTAGAAAGGAGATTACAAAGAGCTTAAATATGCTTAGCTTACTACTAGAAAGCCTTTGGTAAGCCAGCGGTATAGTGAAAGATTAAAATGAAGTGAGAGAAGAGTATTGAGTTAATTAAGACAGAAAAAGAAACGACTCAAACATAGAAGGAATGAGTCGTTTAGAACTTATATAACAGTGAGAACGTCTTTTAAATCATGGCGGTACTTTGGTAATGCCGCGTTATAGTCAGACTCAGGCTCGTTGTAACCAATCGCCAGTGCAACGTCACATTGGTAACCTTCTAGTTCTTCTTTGAAAATTTCTCCAACGAGCTCTGCATCTATTCCTTCCATCGCGGTGGAACCAATATTCAAGCGAGCCATAACATGCATAGCGTTACCAAATGCGATGTAAGTTTGTGCTTTTGTCCAAGCCTCTGTGTTGCCATTTGCATCTGTGTTCATTTCAGCAAAAGCAAATGAACCGAAAGCTTGCTCTCTATTTTCTGGTTGCACACGGCCGATTTTAATACTGTTATCGACGATTTTTGAAAAATCGTCACGGCTATAGTGGGTTTTGTGTGCAAATAAAATAATATGTGACGCGGCTTTTGCATGTTTTTTATTAAACTCGAACTTGTTTGCAAAGGTATCTTCAAAACGTTGTTTTGCTGCATCACTTTCAATCACAACAAATTTCCATGGTTGAGAGTTGATAGAAGAAGGCGATAAGCGTAACGCTTCATAGATAATAGTTAAGTCTTCCTTAGAAACTTTTTTAGCAGCATCATAATGCTTTACTGTATGGCGTTTTTCTAAATCAGCGATGATGTGGTGTGACACTTTCGTCTCCATAAAAAATAATTAAACGCCGGCTGTCCGCCGAACTGAATAGCGCCATATTAACGGCTTTTTTATGAAATGAAAAATGGAGTAGTTATTGTCTTTTTTGTTTTATTAGGTAAAAAAGAGCAATCTACTTTCATAGTTTGCTCTTTGATTTGTCGATACTAAACAGAACTGTTCTGCTATTTACAGAACAGTAATGATGTCATTTTTTACTAGGCGAGATTTTGGCATGGCTGCGTTGTAGTCAGATACAGGGTCGTTGTAACCCATTGCAAGTGCAACATCACATTGGTAACCAGCAAGCTCTTCTGAGAAAAGTTCACTAATTAATTCTGCATCTACGCCTTCCATTGGTGTAGATGAAATATTAAGACGAGCTAATGCATGCATGGTATTACCAAGTGCTATGTAGGTTTGTGCTTTTGTCCAAGCTGCGTTGTTACCTGTTTCGTCTGTATTCATATCAACGAAGGCAAAAGCACCAAATGCTTGTTCTTTATCTTCAGGCTTAGTGCGGCCTATTTCTATATCTCTGTCGATGACTTTACCGTAGTCGGCGCGTGAGTAATGCGTTTTGTGAGCGAATAAAATCACGTGTGACGCCGCTTTAGCATGTTTTTGATTGAACTGAAATTTATTCGCAAAAGTGTCTTCAAAAGATTGTTTTGCTTTACTGCTCTCAATGATGATGAACTTCCAAGGTTGAGAATTTATAGAAGAAGGCGATAAACGTAATGTTTCATAGATAACATCTAAGTCTTCTTTTGAGATAGTTTTAGACTCGTCGTAATGCTTTACCGTATGGCGTTTTTCTAAATCAGTAATAATTGAGTGTGACATGTTTTGTCTCCATAAAAAGTGCAATATCGGTGCTTCACCGAATCTGATGTCGCTATATTAACCGTGTTTTTTAAAATGAAATACGGTGTTAATATTGAATTATTATCAAAAAATATTTGATAATTGTGTCATGATTACCTTTTATTGGAGCCGTATATGCAATTGGAAGATTTACAAGTTGTGTTACAGGTCGCTGAATTTCGCAGTATTACCGCAGCAGCGAATCACCTTGATATGCAAATGGCAACGGCGAGTGCAGCAGTAAAGCGAGTAGAGGCTGCGCTTGGTGTGGAACTGTTTGTGCGAACGACACGGCATCTTCGACTCTCGAGTGCTGGGGAGCGCTATTTACCTCAATGTACAGCAGCGCTGTCTATGCTAGATCAAGCCAAGCAAACAATTCATGCTGATTTAGGTATTGTTAGTGGTGAAATTCGGATTGCAGTGTCGTCAGATTTAGGCCGGAATATTGCGATTCCATGGGTGAATGAGTTTATGGAACAGCATCCACAGCTGACGTTAAGAACACACATTAGCGACAGTAATATTGATTTCTACCGTGATGCATTGGATATGGCTCTTCGCTATGGGGCACCAGCCGATTCTAATCTGTATGGTTTTAAAATATGCAATGTTCCTAGGCTCATTTGCGCGAGCCCTGATTATTTAGAACGATTTGGCATCCCAGAGCAGCCGAAAGATTTACTTAATCACCAAGGTTTATTTTATCAGTTACAAGAAATTCTTAATGACGCTTGGCTTTTTTCTGATTCAGAAAAAACGTATAAAATTAAGCCGAAAGCCTATTGTGCCGCGAATGATGGAGATTTGGTTCGACGCTGGTGTGTAGAGGGAAAAGGTATTGCGATTAAGTCATCATTAGATATTGCTGATGATTTATTGAATGGGCGTCTTGTACCATTGTTACCTGATTATAAAGTCGGTATGGGGGAGCTTTGGTTGGTTTGTCCTAGTCGTCAGTCTATTACGCCGACGGTTCGCTTATTGCGAGACTTATTTCGAGAAAAAACAAAGGTCTTGCTCACAGAGCTAGTAGAGAGCGGAATGTTAGATAGAGAGATCTTGGCGATTAGTTTGTGAATTCACTAGTAGACTGAATTCGAATGTAATAAAAAGGGCAGGTGAATTATTATCCACTTGCCCTTTTTGTTACTTATAAATTACAACTAAAATAGTTTGTTGTATCGTCTAAATTAACGAGATTTTAAGTAACTCAACATAGTGTCAGCATCAGATACTTCGAACGGGTCGCTTGGAGCATTGTCTTGGAAGCCAGCTTCAGAGAATAATTTCTGAATAGCGCCATTTTCAACGTACATGCTATAGCGCCAGCTACGCATGCCAAAGCCAAGGTTGTCTTTTTTCACTAACATGCCCATTTGGCGAGAGAAGTCACCGTTGCCGTCTGGTAGTAGGAAAACGTTTTTCGCGTCTTGGCTTTTGCCCCACTGATACATAACGAAAGCATCATTTACAGAGATACAAACAACAGCATCAACACCTTGAGCTTTAAATTCACTGTAAAGCTCTTCGTAGCGAGGTAGGTGAGTCGTTGAACATGTTGGTGTAAACGCTCCAGGTAAAGAGAAAACAACCACTTTCTTGTTTTTGAACAAGTCATCTGTGGTTACATCTTTCCATTCAAATGGGTTTGTTCCACTAAGTGCATCATTACGAACACGTGTTTTAAAAGTAATGTTAGGTACGTTAGTAAGCATTTTTCGTCCTTTTTGAGTGTATAGCCAATGCATATTATATGCGTTAGCGTTTTAAAAAGCCTTGTTGTTGCAGAAAGCTTAGCATATGTTCACGTTTCTTTTTCTGTACTGCACCAGCAGTTTGAGCTGACCAGTTACTGTTCTTTTGATTCTCGTCACGACTTTGATAATACGCGTGTATTTGAGCATCGTAAGCAGTAACATCATTTTTGCAACGAGATGAATCATAGCTGTCTTTGTGTAATATTACATCCACTGGGAAGCGTGGTTTCAAGTCTGGCTCCGCATCTGGATAGCCAAGACAAAGACCAAATATAGGATACACTTGTTTTGGTAAGTTTAGCATTTCAGCCACTTGTGCTGGATCGTTTCGGATTCCACCGATAAAGACAGCACCAAGGCCAACAGATTCTGCACCAAGCATGAGATTCTGAGCCATAAAAGTTGCATCCGTTGTTGCGGCAATAAAATGTTCTGCGTTGCCTTCTAATTCACCAAGACCTTCTTCGATACTGCAATATTCTACTCGCGTTAAATCGGCGCAAATAATCAAAAATTCGGCAGCAGATTCGATCCATTTTTGTCCGCCTGCTAATGCTGCAATCTTAGCTCGATTCTCTTTATTGGTGACTTGAACCAAAGAGTAAGCCTGAATAAAGCTTGAAGAAGCCGCTCCTTGGGCTGATTGAATAAGCTGTCTTAGTAAAGCGTCATCAATCGGCTGTTCTGTGTATTGGCGAATAGATTTATGGGATTGTTGAGCTTGAAGAATAGGATTCATTACTGACATCTTTGGATACTTCTTTTAGGCTGAGTAGAGAGCAAATAGTAGAGCGTACAAAGACGTTGGTCAAAGGCTAATTTTTCTATCAGCATGAATAAAAGTGGATGAAAAGGCGCCCTTATAACTGGACACCTTTTCAGCTATCGTGTTTTAAATTAGAAGCGATATTCTGCGCCAACACTAGCCTGATTAAAATCTGTTTCAAACTTACTATCAGAAGAGACGTTATCGGCATTTATATCAACGTCGTACCAAGTGTACTGTGCGTTCACTAGTAGATTTTCAGTGACATTGAAGCTGACACCGGCACCAGCGAATAAACTCTTGTCGTCTGAGCTTCCTGAAAATCCTGCCACGTTATAATCTGTCTCGTGCCAGAGTTGCCCGCCTTTAACAAATATTTCTACCGTTTCAGTAATCGGAAGTGTGCCTTTCAGTGCAGCGGTATAACCTTTAGTTTCTGCATTAGCAAGACTGCCGCCATAGCGACCAAAGTTGATATGGCTCCCTTCAACGGCTAAAAATGGGTTGAATCGATAACCAATGATACCTTGGGTTACGTCATTGCTATCGTCGAAGTCGTCATCACTTTCTACTTTTAAATAACCGTAGTTACCACCGATATACAAACCTGACGTGTTTGCTTGTGATGATTCGGCCAATGCCACAGAGCTTAACGTGCTTGCTAAAGCCATGCTGCCAATAATTCCTAAGGTTGATGTTTTCATTTCCTTTCTCCTCTTCGTTACTTTGTGGGTATTGAATAAGTGAGCTATTACTTTGGAGAATTGAATTTGGTTTGGCTAGGTTTTAGGTGTGGTTTGCAGATTTGCTTCATTTTCTATTCGCTTAATCAAGACTGATGTTACTTTGTTGATCATTCTTGAAGGGAAGAAAGTCAAAAAAGCCTACTTAATTAAGTAGGCTTCGAAGGAAAAAAATTGTTTTAAAGGAAAGCTTAATGAAGTTCTTTACTGGCAACGCTGCCCCATAAGCTTTCAATTTTGCTATCACGTCGACAGCTTAAGCGATAAAAACCATATCGAGCTGGATTCTTTGTGTAATAGCTCTGATGATATTCTTCAGCAACATAAAATTCACTGGCAGGAAGAATTTCCGTTACGATTTTATCTGTAAAAGGCTTTGTTTCTTCGACATTTTTTAGAGATGCATCGAATACCGACTTCTGTTCTTCGTTTTGATAAAACATTGCCGTTTTATAAGGTGCACCTTTATCACAAAACTGTCCGTATGCGTCTGTTGGGTCGATGGTTTTCCAAAAGTAATCCGCTAACGTTTTGAATGATACAATTTCATCATCAAACGTGATTTCAACCGCTTCAAAATGACCTGTACCCTTTGCCGCGACTTGTCGATAAGTCGGATTTTTAACGTGCCCTCCTGTGTAACCAGAAACGACGTCTGTTACACCTTCAACTGCTTCGAAATCAGATTCTACACACCAAAAACAACCCCCCGCCACGATCATAGTCTGTGGTGCGGCAAGTGCTGTATTAGTAAACAGACTGGTGCTCACGATAGCCGCTAGTCCTAAAGTACGTTTTAGTAATGCGCTATTTTTCATGTTGAATACCTTTTTATTTACCATGTTTTATTACTCTGTTTTTAATATTATGCCTTTGATGTCATGCATTGGCTTAGACATTAATCATAGGCAAATAGGACATTGACGAATTAATTCATCCTTACGATATTGTGAACGGAATAGTCAGTCCCATATAAGATAAATATCATCATTTAGTTTTTAGACGTGTGCTGTCTTGGGATTATTACAATGAATTTCAAAAGAGAGAATAAATAATGAGCTCTGATACGAATCCAGATGAAAACTACATTCCGCCTAAAGTATGGGAATGGAACTCTGAAAATGTCGGTAACCTAGCGGTTGTCAATCGCCCTTTTTCTGGCGCGACCCATGAAAAAGTTCTACCTGTTGGCAAACTTGCATTACAACTGTATTCCATGTCGACACCTAACGGCCAGAAAGTAGCCATCATGTTAGAAGAGCTTTTAGAACAAGGTATCAGCAACGCTGAATACGATGCTCATCTGATTAATATTAGAAAAGGTGAACAGCTTTCTTCAGGATTTGTTGAAATAAACCCTAATTCAAAAACACCAGCTTTAATGGATCACAGTATAACGCCACCAACACGAGTGTTCGAGTCTGGTTCTATACTGCAATATCTTGCTGACAAGTTTGATGCCTTGGTACCGAAAGGTCATGCAGGGAAAACAGAGTGCCGTAATTGGTTATTTTGGCAAATGGGTTGTGCCCCTTACCTAGGTGGCGGCTTTGGGCATTTTTATTTCTACTCATCCGTAAGAATGAAATACCCAATTGATCGTTTTACAACGGAAGTGAAGCGAGAATTAGATGTACTTGATAAACATTTAGCTAAAAATGTTTATATGGCAGGCGATGAATACTCTATTGCAGATATTGCGATTTGGCCTTGGTATGGAAGTCTTGTTCTTGGTAATTTATATGGCGCAGCCGAGTTCCTTGATGTAGCAAGTTATAAAAACCTTATGCGTTGGGCAAAAGTTATTGAGCAACGCCCTGCGGTTCAGCGCGGCCTTGAGGTTAATCGTATTTGAAGTAACATCGTGTGAGCAGGTTAGTTCTGCAAGTGATTTTTAGGCAGCTTAACTATTTTAATAAGCGCTAACAAATCATTATAGATCTAGTAAAAGAATGCTTCTAAAAAGGGATGACCTTTATCAAGTCTGTCCCTTTTTTAATTTTTGTGATGATTAACGGTCTATTTTTTGCTTATAAAATTCCTATTAGTATTTTTATTTTTCTAACAGGAATGTTTTAAGGGGAAAGTATGGCTTTTTTAGCCGAGTGGGTAGAAGCTCAGTATCAGAAAGCGGACAGGGCTCCAGACTGGAAACAGCTTTTGTGTGACGGCAATATTGACGAAGCGTTAGCACTTGGTTCAAAGCATATGCCAGACTCTCTGCGTACCATTTTAGTTGAAGCGACAAGTGGGAAAAAGCCTAAGACTATTAATAATAATTCCCTTGTTGCTTTGATTGGGCGTCTTAAAGCTTTGCAAAGACACAGCCAACAAGCTCAAGAGTTATTACAAGGATCTCTCGGTGAAGTACAAGCGAGGACTACAGAACAAAATGATTTTGTCAGTAAAACAAAAGTATTTTTGCAACATAGTGGTGACAACACAACTGAGCTGCGTACCGAAATAGAGCAGAAATTAGGACAAACAAGTCAGCTATTTACTAATCAGTTCTCGGAATTACAGCAGCTTATCGATGGTCGCTCTAAGGATGCCATGACGGTGATTAAATCGATTGAAGAAATCGGTAAAACTGTTCAGTTACTATCAATTAATGCTGCTATTGAAGCTGCTCAGGCAGGAGAGTACGGTCGAGGCTTTGCTGTTGTGGCAGGAGAAATTCGTGATTTAGCCATGCGAACTCAAGCGAGTACAAAGGAAGCTTACTTACAAATGGATCTTTCAGGTGTGGGCGAGCAGCTAGAAGGTATCTTAGCCAGCACAGACAGGCAGATTAGTGAGCTATCAAGCCAAGTGCAGGAATCGTTAGATAGCATCCAAAGTTTGATGTCAGACATTGATGGCTCATTGTGCGAAATTGACAGTAATAATAAAGTTGTTGAAGCCACTGTAGGTCTTAGTTACAGCGCTTGTGAACAAATAGATGGTAAGAGTTATTGGAGTCATCAACTGCTCGATGATATAGGTACTAACCTAAATTCCCTCTCATCAGATCAAGATTCGCTAGAAAAAGTTGTCAATAAGGAGCAGCTTCACCTTAACTCTAATTATGACCGTTTAGAAGAAATCAAAAAACGAGGTGAAATTCGAATTGCGATTGAACCTTCATTTGTAGGTGTTTCTTATAGAGTAAAACCGAATGACCCTCTGAGCGGGTTTGATGCGGATATGGCGAGAGCGCTTGCTGATTGGTTAGGTGTAAAATGCAGTTTTGTAGAACACCCTTGGGATCGCTGTTTGCAGCTTTTAGAAACTGGCACCCATCAGGGTGAAGCTGAAGTCGACATGGTGCTGAGTGCCATGCCACCTATGCCTAATGAAAATGTCGTCTTTTCGGATCCTTATGTATTTCTTCCATATGTTTTAGCCAAGCGCCAAGGCGATACACACATTCAAAGTATTAAAGATTTAGACGGTAAGGTCTTGGGCTGTATTAACGACCCTGCAGCAATACAAATATTAGAAGATCTAGGTATTCGTTGGGAGAGTAATCGAAGCAAACCAGGCGGCACCATTCAGTTGTCCAATTTATTAGCGTATAACGATCAAACTCAAATTCACGACTGTTTGACCAAAGAAATAGTAGATGCTTTCGCTGTGGATTTACCAATATATCATTGGGCTTGTTATGGCGATGCTAGTCCTTGGAAAGGTAAGTTGGAGATCCTACTTGGGAGCTTATGTGAGGATCTGTGGTTCTATTCTGTAGCGGTAGAATCTAAGTCCTATAACCGTACTTTGCTTGAGGTAACGAATACCTTTATTAAAAAATATCGCCAACAGACAGAATACAGAAAATTAACAGATACATGGTTAGGTCAAAACTACGATGATCCTAATTGGTCTTTTGAAGAGGGCGTATTAGACGTTCGTTCGTTTATAGAATAAGAGCCTAGTTAAGCAGACCATGCTTTACGGCGTATGGTCTGCTTATTCTTATTTAATAGGAAGTACTGCTTTGGTTAAGAGTATATTTTTCATTTGCTTTGCTTGCATAGGCTTAGCGTAATAATAACCTTGGCCGTAACGACAACCCATTTGCATAAGCAGATCCGCTTGTGCTTTTGTTTCGATACCTTCTGCTAGCAATTTAGTATCAAAAGATTGAGCTAACGTCACTGCAGTAAAGATGATAGCTTGTTTTTTCGGGTCTTTATCCACGCCGTCAATAAAAGATCGGTCAATTTTTATGAGGTCTACATTAAGATTACTGATGTAGGATAAAGAACTCATCCCCGTACCAAAGTCATCAATCGCTAACTTGATTCCTGCCTCTTTGAACTTATTAATTCGATAAGATATCTGCTCTATATTAATGCTGGTAGATGATTCTACTAATTCAATTTCCAACATATCAGGGCTGACATTGAAATCATCCAATAATTGTAAGGTGAAATTTAATAGACCAAGATCTAGCAAATTATAAGGAGATAAATTAATCGCAATCGGAGTAAAGGCTCCTTGCCTTTGCCATTCAGCTAACTGCATGATGGCGGTACGAACAACATAGCGGCCGAATTCTTGAACTCGGCCGCTTTGCTCGATGATATCAATAAAACTACCAGGGTAAAGCACACCATCGGTTGGATGATGCCAGCGTGCGAGTGCTTCAACACCGATGATTTTACCTGTATGTAACATCACCTTAGGTTGGTAATATAAATGAATTTTTTGCTCTAAAAGGGCCTCACTTAAGTCGGCACGTAAGCGTAAACGTTGGCGATTTATTTCTGTATCTCGTACGTTAAAAAGCCCCCATCCTGTACGTGCTTGTTTTGCTTCATACATAGCGATATCAGCACAAAGAATCAGTGATTCTATATCTGTGGCATGAGTTGGATAGTGTGAGACACCAATGCTTGCGCCAGTGTTGACAGCTAGTTGATTGATCATAACGGGCTCGTTACATACCGCAACAAGTTCTTTTGCTAAGTTGGTGGCTTGTTTAATTTCTATATCGTTAGCCCAAACAATAAATTCATCGCCACCGATTCGAGCGAGTGTGTACTGCTCACCTAAAGTGACAGATAAACGTCGAGATACTTTTCTAAGTAACTCATCTCCAGCTGAGTGTCCAAAGGCGTCATTTACTTCTTTAAATTTATCGAGATCGATAACAAATAAACAACCTTGTACCTCTTTTTTTAAAGATGATTTTTTGAATGTTAATCGATCTGATTTTGGCGTTTCAGGCATGTTCTTTTGCATCATATCAATCAGATATAAGCGATTAGGCAATCCCGTTAGTTGGTCGTAAGTTGCTAGCTTTGCCAGCGCGTTATTTTTACTTTGGACTCTTCTGCTCATCCATGAGGAAAGTAAAATGGCCATCCAAGCCGCTATCCAAAACACTATAATAGATGTGATAGACAAGCGTTTTGCAACGAGGTTAAGCGCAACATTAAGACTTTCTGCTACTTCAATGGTTATAATTTTATAGTCTTGACCTTCAACAACTTGCCATAAAAAAAGCTCTCCATCCAAAGTGTCTGTGCCGCTTGCCATAGCAGAATGATGATGTTGAGTGACTTTGTTTTCCATTCGATTTTTTAACGTGGAGGTTTGTTGTGGTGTGATGTTATGGGTTAATGACCAGTCAAAGTCTTTTCCATACGCTTCGATATACAGTTTTTGAACGCCGATGTGATCATTTAGGTAAATAAGCTCAACTAATTCTGTTAAGCGTTCTTGTGGATCATTGTCTGCTTCAACAAGCTCAGCATGAAGCAGCATAGTTTGCCTATGAAGCGATACCTGTTCGGCTTTTATTCCCAAGTCAGTAGCAAGACGGTAAGAGACAATAACGTAAATAGCAGAGACTAAAAAAGCGACGCCAAAACAAATAATCATTAACCGAAAACGGAAAAACTTGTCTCTTTGCAATTCTAATAATGGAGGCATAAAACCTTTAGTCCCTTATATTATTGATTCTTTTTACTTCTTCGCCTTACATGTACTGATGCCTGCAATTTGATATATAGGGCACCAACTGCTTATTAATGAAATTAAATTCAGAGCTCCAAATATAATAAGTAATATTTCTAAAACAGGTTCTTCTAAGTAGCCATCATTAAATAGAACGAAGCCAATGACTGAAACGCCGATTATGCCTCGTAAGATACGATCTAAAGGGTGTAGATTCTTTTCCATGCTTATATCTCCACTTACTTGTGACTAAAAATACCTAAATTCTAGTATCTCCCTTGGTTCGAAAATAAACAATGTTAAGACTGTAAGGAATTGCATTTCAATGTAATGAAGCGAGGAAGTATTGATTTGTAATATAAATTGCAGCTTAAAACCATGTGTAGTGTATGGATTAATAAACAATCTTGTTATTGTTACTGCTTCTGACCTGATTTTATTTAACGCTAACCTGGAGATAGTGGAAAAATGGCATTTCTTGGTACTTTTATTTCAGTTTTTCCGATTCTTTTATTAATTTGGCTCATGACCAAAAAACAGGCGTTACCGTCTCATATCGCATTACCTATTTCTGCATTATTGGTGGGCGTTATTCAGTTTTTTTACTTTGATGCTGATTGGCGTTTGTTGACTGCGAATATTATTTCTGGAACCTTGTCTGTCATTACGCCTATTTCCATTATTGCCGGAGCGATTTTATTAAATCGAGTGTTGGCAATTTCTGGGGCAGAAAGTGTTATCGCTCATTGGTTAGAATCCATTAGCACCAATGCCATTGCTCAGTTGATGATCATTGGTTGGGCGTTCGCCTTTATGTTGGAAGGTGCATCAGGATTCGGAACTCCTGCAGCCATTGCTGCGCCTATGTTAGTGGGTTTGGGTTTTCACCCTTTAAAGGTCGCAATGCTTGCTCTGGTGATGAACTCTGTTCCTGTGTCATTTGGTGCCGTCGGTACACCGATTTGGTTTGGTTTAGAGGCATTGAACCTAAATTCAGAAGAAATCTTCGAGGTTGCCACACAAACGGCCTTAATTAATTCAATGGCTGCGTTTATTATCCCAATCATGGCATTAAAATTTGTCACCAGTTGGCAAATGATTCGTCAAAACATTGTGTTCATACTTCTGAGTATTTTGTCTTGTACGGTTCCATATTATTGGATTGCGACGTGGAACTATGAATTCCCAGCATTGATTGGTGGAGCGATTGGCTTGATGATCAGCATAGCTTTAGCTAAGCAGCGTATTGGCTTAAAAGCAGACGAAAACGATTTACCTAGAGGTGAAAAAGTACCTTTTAAAGCACTGGTTTTTGCATTGTCTCCTTTGGTTTTGCTGATTGTCATTCTTATAGTGACGCGTATTAGTCAGCTGGGCATCAAAGGGTTATTAACTGACATGACTCTGTGGTTTGGTTTCGACATAGGTCACGCGTATTTTAGTGTGAGTCAGGCGCTGGTGCTGTCAGTGGAGAATATTCTAAACACACCTGTAGGCTGGTCGTATAAAACGCTTTACGTACCCGCTTTAATTCCATTTCTGTTGGTCGTGCTAATTTCGATTCCTTTGTTAAAAATGTCACGAAGCAATGTAGCGGAAGCCTTTGCAGATACTGGCCGTAGAATGAAGTTACCACTGATTTCTTTGGCTGCCGCGCTTATCATGGTGAACTTCATGATGTTGGGTGGTGAACACTCTCCTATCTTTTTGATTGCCAATGCATTCTCAAGTATTACCGGTGATAACTGGTCGTATTTTTCTGCCCTTTTAGGCGCATTAGGAAGCTTTTTCTCAGGTTCTGCTACTGTGTCTAATTTAACCTTTAGTGGCATTCAGCAAAGCATCGCAATGCAAGTTGGCTTACCAATATCCGTCGTCCTTGCTTTGCAATCTGCAGGTGCCGCCATGGGTAACATGGTGTGTATCAACAACATTATCGCTGTCTCGACTATTTTAGGGATTGCCAACAAAGAAGGTTATATCATTAAGAAAACCATTATTCCTATGATGGTTTACGGCGTGATTGCTGCCTTGGTTGGCGCTGGTTTGATACTTATTTAGTTACTTAGGCACTCAATAAAAGACCAACTTTTTGAGTTGGCCTTTTTTGTTTGTGACTTTCTACATTAGTTGTTTTTCTTCAAAGCCAAGTAGTTATCTATCCCTGTGATTTTATCTTCTGCATGGTGATTTACGTATAAAACAGTGGTTTCTGATGCTGCGCAGATCTTTTCTATTAAGGCTAAAACCAGCTGTCGATTCATGTCGTCTAGACCAAGACAAGGCTCATCTAGGATCAGCAGCGGTGGATGTTTCACCATGGCGCGGGCGATGAGTAGCAAGCGTTGGTCTCCGTAGGAAAGCTTGTTAAATGGCTGGTCAGCGCGGTCTCTCATACCAAGTAATTCAAGCCATTCATTGGCAGTTTTCTTTTGATTGTCAGTGGATTTTGAATACATACCAATGCTGTCATAAAACCCTGAAATGATGACGTTACGGCAACTGGTACTAACGCGGTATTCCCATTGTAAAGCGGTGGAAACATAACCGATGAATTGTTTGATTTGCCAGATACTTTCCCCATTACCACGCTGAAACCCGAAGACAAAAATATCATTCACGTAACACTGTGGGTGATCACCTGTGATCAAAGACAATACGCAAGTTTTACCGCTGCCATTTGGCCCGCTGAGTTGCCAGTGTTGGCCTTGTTCAATTGTCCAATTGAGTTTATCGACAATGACAGTGTCTTCGTATTTGATTGTCACGCCTTTTAAGCGAACTAAAGGCTGGCTCGCATCAAGTCCAGGCAATTGGTTACTTGAGCCAGCCGCTGGGATTTTTAGATCTGTGGTTTTCAAATGCAGTAATTGGTACAGATCTTCGAAGGCGGTTTTGTCTTGGCGATCTATAGTTAAGGCCAAGTTCCCTACGGCTGTATTACTTTTATTGTCTTTTTTATCTAATTGGACTTTATCCATGTAGGCAACATGAGTAATAAAGTCAGGCATTTCATCAAATCGGTTTAACACCATTACCATGGGAACCGTATCAACAATAGAGGCGAGGTGAGCTTGTAGCATGATTAAGGTGTCGGCGTCTAAGCCATCAAAAGGCTCGTCTAAAACCAATAAATCAGGCTTGCTGGATAATGCTCGGACCAGCATAACTTTGCGGGTTTCCCCTGTAGAAAGCTTGCGAAAAGCACGATCAAGTAAGGTAGTAAGGCCGAACTTCTCAATCAGTGTTTGGGCTAGTTCTGGATCCGCACAATCGTCAAAAATCATTTCTCGAACAGGTGTGCCAACAGAAATAACGTCCATGATGTCGGCATCGTCTTTCTTCAATTCTTTGGCGATCAGTTCCGCTTGAGCTTCAAAAGACACCAAGCCGACATTTGTTGGAATACCTTGAATACTGCCCGATTCCAAATCACCAACACCGCCTAACACCGCAGCAAGAGCAGATTTTCCTGAGCCATTGGTTCCTGTGATTACCCAATGTTGGCTTGGTTCGACTGTCCAGTTGATGTTGTTTAACGTGAATCTTTCATCAAAATTGATATAAGCATCAATAATTGAAATAGCAGTAGTAAGCATAAAGAAATCTCTTGTTTAAAAGTAAGTATAAAGTCCGTTATTGGCATCTAGAAAATAGTTGTGTATTTTCGGTCGCCGCTGAAATAGGGCCAGCGAGCGACGTTAAAAATGCGACCATGCTACGCGATTGCTCTTCATTTAAATGTAAAGGTCGCAAGATTTTTTCGCCATCTGCATGTAATCTTTCTTCATCTAAATTTGAGTAAAAATCGATGACATCCACTAAGGTTCTAACGCTGCCATTATGCATATAAGGGGCAGTTTGGCTGACATTTCTGAGAGAGGGCACTTTAAACTCACCCCAGTTACGATGCAAAAGTTGCAGATGTTTTGTGCGTACCGCATTGTTTTTACTAGGATCGTCATTGTATTTACCCAGCAAGTTATAAGGGTCTTTTCGTAGCGCTTGAATTCCCTTATAACGTCCTTTATCAACACCTTGGCCATTTTGGATAAAGAAGGGCACACCAATATCGCCAAATTCACCATTAGTGAAGTTCGGGCCAGAATGACAGAGTACGCAGCGAGCTTCACCAATAAACAGTTTCAAGCCTTTTTGCGCATCTATGGATAGGTATTGTTCGTCATTTCGGCTGGACTGTTTGATTCGTTGACTGCGAAAGAGATCAAATGAACTTGATCCGCTTTTAATGGTTTCTTGATAGCTAGCAAGCAGTTTTCCAAGTGTAATGAGTAACTCATCTTCTGAAAAGGATCCGATAGTGCGATCTGTGACTTGCTGGAAAGCACATTGAAACTGATTGTCTTGTTTTAGCGTGTTTTTAAGTATTGTTATGTTGGTGTGCATTTCCGCCGAAGCCAACATAGGCCGAATGCTTTGAGACCACAGACTGTCATGTTCACCGCCCCAGCCATACCAAGGACGATGTCCAACATCTAGTAAGCTGCTGGTGTGCCTGTGTAGTGGATCGAAGCCTTTGTTCAGAGGAAGACTATCCTGAAAGGCTTGATTTGGCTGATGGCAGTCTGCACAAGAGAAACGATTATCTTTGGATAAACGGCGGTCAAAAAACAACTGACGACCTAACTCAATCGCACCTTCTTGTTGTGAGAACCGATTACTTGGGTCTTTTACAGATTCTGTAGGCCAAGGCCCCAAAGAACGAATCATCGTCAATTCTTGATCGCTGTATTCTAATCCGTAAACAGGTTGCCATAAAAGCAGGAAGACAAGACAAAAATAGGCCGTTAACTTCATAGGGTTAAGTCGTGTTCTATATCGTATCGGCGTTCATCAGAGAAGATATTTAGCTTTAAACGCCATGTTCCAAACATGTGAAAAACAAATCCTGTAGCAAGGTATTGTCCGGGGCTTTTCATTGTCACATTTGGTTGGTAATTCATGCCGTGATTATGGGCAGGCATCATAGCTGAAGCTTTTATTTCCCCAACAAAGGGCTTGGATTCTTCGCAAGCGATAATATTCAATTCAAATACTTCTCCCACGATGGGAGGCGTGTCTTGTTGCCAGATAATGCCAATTGTCAAACCATCTTGTTCAATAGTCACGCCAGCGTCGTCTGGTATTGAACAAGCAAGTACATAACTGCTGCTTTGAACGGCTAAGATGATAGCGCCTATTCTAGCCGCAACAGCCGTTTTCATTTTAGCGCCCAATTCGATAAGGCGAGAGCGTTTTTATAGGCGATTTTCTCAGCTACGTCTGTCGGTAAATCCGTTAACCATTCTCGGCTCCAATCCGCATGATCTATGATGTAATACCAACGTTCTGGGGAAAACGTATCAGTGCCGACCATAATACGATCTGGGTAAGCAAGAAACAGCTCTCGCCAATCTGCGTCGACTTTTCCATTTGATGCATGCTCATTTCGAAAAGCCAAGTCGGCGCTTAAATTAGGATGTTTTTCTAACATGCGAGCAATGGTGTATGTATCATCGAACCCTGAATGCGCCCATAATATCTTGGCACTTGGATCTTGATCAAACACATACTCAACGGCGTCTGAATCGCCATGTAAATGAAGGAAGATTTGATACTGAGCCGCAAGCTCTACCACGCGTCGAATGACGGGTAAATTTGCATTATCACCATAGACATGAAACTCACCAATGCCAGCGTAGGTGTTTTTCGCCAGTAAGTTTTCTAGCATAGGAATAACAGATTCGTCATGCAACCAAGTGCTGATTTCACCGCGTTTACGATAAGGACGAAGAACTGGAACAATTAGATCAGGTGCTTTTGCGTATAAAAGCTGGGTACCTTCGTCACTGGAACTCGAAACAAAGGCTTTTTGTAGGCCTGCTGTGCGTAATATTTCAATGGCTTTCTTAGGAGGAGTCACATTCCAAGCGTCATGACTGTAATGAATGTGAGTATCTATCAATTGTGTTTCTGAATGGGCGGTTGAAACACTGAAAACTAATACACTGCTTAACAAAGAACCTATGACACGTTTCATATTTTCTTCCTCGTGATGATCAATAAAATTGATACGTTCAGAATAGCTATTTTTAGTAGATTGATTTCATTCTGCCAAGTAGACACAAAAAAGCCAAGGTAAAAACCTTGGCTTTTGACGTTTAAATTCTTACGGAAATTAAACGATTTTTTTCATGTCAGCCATGTGACCACGAAGTACGCCGCCAATAGCTTCAACTGGATGATTACGTAGTGCTGCGTTTACTTCAATTAAACGAGCGTTATCAACACCGTTATCTTCCGTTGAAAGACCTTTACCGATTACGTCCGTTTTGATGTCTTTCATGAAGTCTGCTAGCAATGGTAGGCAAGCGTGGTTGTATAGGTAGCAACCGTATTCTGCTGTGTCAGAGATAGTTGCGTTCATTTCGTAAAGTTTCTTACGAGCGATTGTGTTGGCGATAAGCGGAGTTTCGTGTAGAGACTCGTAGTAAGCAGAATCAGCAACAATACCTGCAGCTGTCATCGTTTCGAAAGCAAGCTCAACACCGGCTTTAACCATCGCGACCATCAAGATACCGTTGTCGAAGAACTCTTGTTCAGAAATTTCAACGTCGCCAGCAGGTGTTTTTTCAAAGTTTGTTTCTGCTGTTTCTGCGCGCCAGCCTAGTAGGTTAACGTCGTCATTCGCCCAATCTTCCATCATAGTTTTAGAAAAATGACCACTGATGATGTCGTCTTGGTGTTTGTTGTACAAAGGACGCATGATCACTTTCAATTCTTCAGAAAGATCGAACGCTTTGATTTTTGCTGGGTTAGAAAGACGGTCTAGCATGTTTGTCACGCCGCCGTATTTCAAGGCTTCTGTCACTGTTTCCCAACCGTATTGTATCAAACGAGATGCGTAACCAGCATCAATGCCTTCTTCAACCATTTTATCGAAACAAAGGATAGAACCCGTTTGCAACATACCACAAAGGATTGTTTGCTCACCCATAAGGTCAGATTTTACTTCCGCGATGAAAGAAGACATTAGAACGCCTGCTTTATGACCGCCAGTACCAACCGCGTACGCTTTTGCTAGAGCAAGACCTTCACCTTTAGGATCGTTGTCTTCGTGAACAGCTATCAGTGTTGGAACACCAAAACCACGAACGTATTCAGCACGTACTTCAGAACCTGGGCACTTAGGCGCAACCATGATGACGGTTAAGTCTTCGCGAATTTGCATGCCTTCTTCTACGATGTTGAAACCGTGAGAGTAAGATAGGCAAGCGCCTTTCTTCATAAGAGGCATGATTTCTTTCACAACAGGCGTGTGTTGTTTATCCGGTGTTAGGTTCAATACCACGTCAGCGGTTGGGATAAGTTCTTCATAAGTACCAACAACGAAACCGTTTTCAGTCGCGTTTTTCCACGACTGGCGTTTTTCAGCGATCGCTGCAGCACGTAGTGTATAAGAAACGTCTAGCCCGCTGTCACGTAGATTCAAACCTTGGTTAAGACCTTGAGCACCACAACCAATAACGACAATTTTTTTGCCTTTCAGCGCATCAACGCCTTCAGGGAATTCAGAAATGTCCATGAAGCGACATTTTGCTAATTGAGCTAATTGCTCACGTAGTGGCAAAGTATTGAAGTAGTTATTAGACATGGGTAAACACCTGTTAATTTAGTATTTGTAATCGATGAGCAAACCTCACCGATTTTTAAAATGAGTGACAAAATAAAGAAACGTAAAACGATTTCTAATGTCAGTGTGGTTACTTTATAGAAAGTTCATGATTTCGTAAATTGATATATTTGCAATATAACGTCCCATTTTTTGCAAAGATAAGATATCCTTACTTACTATGAATATACGAACCTTAAAACACTTTCTTGCTTTGGCAGAAAACCTGCATTTTGGTCGCGCTAGTGATGAGTGCCACATTAGCATTTCTGCCTTGTCGCGTAACATTCGTCAGCTAGAAGACGAGCTTGGTGTGGCTTTATTTAATCGAGATAATCGCACGGTTGTGTTAACTCAAGAAGGGCGGAAGTTTGTTGATTACGCTCGAGAAACCAACAGTCGATGGAATCTCATTCGTCATGAGCTGACGGATAATTCTGACCAGCTTAGAGGTGAGATTAGTCTCTATGGTTCGGTAACGGCCAGTCATAGCTTTCTATATGAGTTGCTTAACCGCTTTCGCGATATCCATCCTGGTATTGAAATCAAATTACGCACCGGTGATCCAGAACACGCCATAGCCCATATTTTGGATGGCAAAGAAGACGTTACCATTGCCGCTCGTCCTGCTAATTTACCTCGTAATTTAGCCTTTAAGCCGATTGCCATGTCGCCATTGTTATTCATTGGGCCGCTTGAGCAACAAGTTCCAAATATACCAACAACCGCTCCGACGATGATAAAGGAATGGGAAAACATCCCCATGATTCTTTCTGAAAGCGGCGTTTCGCGTGTTCATGTAGATGCATGGTTTCTTCAGCATGATATTACGCCAAGAATTTACGCCCAAGTAACGGGGAACGAAGCGATAGTCAGCATGGTGAGTTTAGGGTTTGGTATTGGCGTGGTGCCAAAAATTGTACTCGACAACAGCCCGCTGGTGGATCGCATTAAAGTGTTGGACGTACAGCCAGAATTAGCACCGTACGATATTGGTTTATTTGCTCTTAAAAAGAACCTAAAGAACCCAATGGTAGAAGCGTTTTGGAATTTGATAGAAGGCGAATAATAAACCGCTTACTTCTCCCTCGCTTAAAATGAATGGGAAATGAAAGGCAGCTACACAAAATTAATTACAGTCTTCGATGTCACTTTTTACCATTCATTTCTTTCTTGGTAGCAATACAGGAAAAGGTTAAGAGAGTAAAATCTGCTCTCTTAACCTTTTCCTACTGGAGCAGCTAATCTAACCATAATTCGCATATTCGCATGTTCACGATGCTATAGCATGGCTCAACTATACTGCTTAGTGTTTAGCCTCTTCGTTTATCAAAGCTTGAGTCCGGAGTGCCTTTGAAGCACTTAAGCACCCAAGGATAAGCATCCGTTACATAATAACCATAAGTGCCATTTACTGACATTCCATTGCATTCGTCTAAGTCTCCAGATGTTTTATCGTATTCATAATCATCAACGAATTTTCCATCATAGGAACCACCTGGAGAATACTTTTTACCTGCAAAGGTAATATCTGTTCTTTTGCCGTCATTTTCTTTGAGAACATAGCTGGATTTTGCTTTTCTAATCACGCCTTCATCATCAAAGTAGCTACCATAAATAGGAAAGCCATCTGTCGCGAAACCAATAACAGGTGAAGCAACACCACCATTAGAAGAAAACATGGCTATTGGGTTTCCATGATAATGGTAAGCACCATCTGGTTGAGTGTGCGCATTATGTGAGTCAGTACCGAAATTGTTTAAAGATGACATAGGGTCAAATCGAAACGGTTGATCGGTATTACCGCAACCAATAAACCCATCACGAACACCAAAACAACCAGCCGCTAACAAATCCAATTTTACGCCATTTAAAAATACGGCATTATCTTTACGTAAACTAAGTTCCGTCATTTAGACGCTTTTGTCGGTGCTTTTGGCACTGAATAAACTATATTTTGTTCGGTTATCGGGTTGCGGAAGGTTGAAGATCCATCATTAAAATCATGATTGGGTATCGCATTTGTAGAAAAAAGACACTTCTCATTTTCTAATGTTACTTTCAGGCTACCTTTATACAAGGTGTCTTGATTAACGTCTTTGACACTAGACTTATACTCATTGGCGTACTCAGAACAATTTGCCGCTCTACTTGTAAATAGCACATTAGTAATGTCTCTTGCACCATTACTAATGGCACGATTGTTACTTGTGTGACTGCTGCCATTGGCATGTTTATGGCTATGATCGGCATCATGATTATTTTGAGCACATGAAGCAGAGAGTAAACTTAGTGCGACTACAGTGAGTATGTTTTTCCTTTCTTTTTTGAATATATGTAACTTGCTTAGTTTCAATTAACTAGGTATTTGAGTAAGAGGCTTTTTTAAAATTTTTAAGTGAGTTGTCTTGTCATTATTAAACGCTGTTTTTTTTATGAGTAAAATCAGATTTACATTAATTTATTTTTAACAACGTATTAGAGCGCTTAGTGGGAAATTAAGAAAAGGCATTTATATGATTTTTGAATGAATCTATAAAATGATTTAAGCGGCAGGTGAGTAATCTATGTAAAAACCGCTAAACAAGGCCTGATTAGTTTGTTTAGCGGTGGGGAAATGTTCAAAAAGGTAAGGTGATTAAATTTATTTGGTTTTAAGTATTCCTTTATTTAATCAAAAACTAATGACTCTAGTTCCACATAATCGTGTACGACTACGTCAGCCCCTCTGTCTATCAATTCTTGGCTGGAAAATTCACCGATTAATCCTACTGTAAAACACCCTGCGGCTTTTGCCGAGCTGATACCATTAGGTGAATCTTCAATAACCAAGCAGCGAGCTGCTTGAAGGTTAGACTGTGTCATGCATACTAAATAAGGCGCTGGGTGGGGCTTATGTTGACTTACGTCATCGCAGGTTATGTAGCCTTTGAAGTCATTAATTAGTTCATACCTTTCAATAAAACAATTCATTTGCTTTCGAATTGAAGACGTCACCACGTAACAAGGCTTATACTGATTGAGTTTTCGAATGAACGGAATGGCACCTTCTATTGGTTTAATATGGTTTATTTCTTGTTCAAATAGTTGCCGTTTTAATGCCAGTAAAGTATTTGCACCCTGTTGGCTCAGGTTTGCAAAAAAGTCGAAAAAATCGACTTCTGGGCTGCCTTGGAACGACATTACCTGAGCATTGTCGTATGCAATATTAAAAGCATCTAACGCGGCTTTTTTAGTACTAACATGTAATGCTTCTGAATTTGCGATGACACCATCAAAATCGAATAAAATAGCATCGTAATCGACGAAGCTTATTTTCTCTGTAGGTCCGTATTTAGACAATGGAAACTCCTCTTGCATCAATACTAACAAAAGCTTCGCTTTGATTGGCAAGCGGTTCGTCAAAGCTATAATCGATCATAAACAGTGACTCACCCCATGATGTGCTGAGTTGATATTCTGTATGACTACCGAGGTAAACAGATTTTTTTACAGTGACTGGAAAGCAGATATCTGAAGTGCTTTCTGTACTGACAAACTTCAACGCATTAGGACGGATAAATACATCGTATTTTCCTGCTGGCTTGTTACCTTGATAAGCGAATATAGACTGTTCCGCTATTTTGAATAAACTATCGTTTTCATCTTTTACAAGCTCACCAGTGAGCTTGTTGGCATCTCCAATAAATTGTGCGACGAAAGCATTAGTCGGGCGTTTGTATAAGTTTTCAGGACTACCAATTTGGCTAATATTGCCATCGTTCATAACGATAATATCGTCAGAAATGGCCAATGCTTCTTCTTGGTCATGCGTAACATAAATGGCTGTTACTCCGATCTCCTGTTGTAAGTCTCGAATGTCCTGTCTTACTTGGCGACGTAATTTGGCATCTAGGTTTGACAATGGCTCATCAAATAAAAGCACATCGGGTTGAATTACAATTGATCGAGCAATAGCAACCCTTTGTTGTTGACCGCCGGATAGTTCGCTAGGGAAGCGTTCTTTTAAGTGTGATAGACCGACTGTTGCTAAAGCTTTTTCTGCTTTTTCAAGCATTTCTAGTTTTTTAGACTTGTGATTACTGAGGCCATAACAAACATTTTGAAGTACGGTCATATGCGGGAACAGAGCATAGGACTGAAAGACCATACCGACATTACGTCCTGAAGCTGATACTTTACTGACGTCTTTACCGCTAATATAAATCTCACCAGAGGTAGGGAGCTCTAACCCCGCTATCATCCGTAACGTAGTGGTTTTACCACAACCAGAAGGACCGAGTAGGGTAACCAGTTTCCCTGAATCTACTTGAAAGTTAATCGACTTAACGACTTGTGTATCGCCAAAAGCTTTAACGACATTTTTAAATATTACTGAAGAATTTTGAGACATATTAATACCCAACTATTTTTATTTTTGAATAAGTTATTTTTGAGCTCTTAAAAAGACTTTTCGATCGCCTATTAATAGTTTCATTAACAAAATAGCGACGCTCATAATAACGATCAGAGCAGTTGCATAGGCAATGGCAACACCAAAGCGGTTACTTTCAACCAAGCCTATGATGTAGGCTGATGAAAGGTTGTAGTCTGCACTGACCAGGAAGATGACAGCACTGACGCTGGTAATTGATCGAATGAAACTGTAAATCATCGATGAGACAATCGCTTGTTTGATCAACGGGAAGATAATGCGTCTTAAGGTAGTAAAGCCTGTTGCCCCTAAGGTTATTGAAGCCTCATCTAAGCCTTTGTCTAATTGTGATAGAGACGCAATACCAGAACGCACACCGACTGACATATTTCTAAATACGAAACACAAGACAATGATCATACCTGTGTAGGTCAGATCGATTGGCGCTTGATTAAACGCAATAACATATGAGACACCAATAACAATGCCTGGGATGGCGAAACTGAGCATAGTGCCAAATTCGAAGTATGCTTTGCCGGGAAAGTCGACACGGGATAATAAATAACCTGTTAATAACCCAAGAAAAGACGTCAATGGCATAGCAATAATTGCGAGTAATAGGGTAGTAAAGAGAGAGTCCCAAGCAACGCCTGATGCCATCATGGAGTTATTAACAAATTCTATCCTGAAGGCTTCTGCGTAATGAGTAAGAGAGAAGGAATTATCTACCCCCCAAGTCTCTACAAAACCACCTAACAAAATCATTACATAAACGGTGAAAGTGAATGCCACCCAAGGTAATGCGGTACCTAAAGATAAGAATTTAACTAACTTTGGCAAGGGGCCATAACTACCGCCATCGCCTTTACCCGTTACTGTGGTGTAGTTGGTTTTGCCTACCCACCTTTTCTGGATGAAAAACGTGGTGAGTGTGAAGATCAACAGCACAATAGCAAGTGTTGCGGCTTTTCCATCATCAGCAGAGGCGCCGGCAATGGCAAAAAATATTTGAGCGGAAAGAACTTGGTAGTCCCCACCTAGTACCAAGGCGTTGCCAAGATCAGCCATACTTTCAATGAAGCCTAATAAAAAGGCATTGGCCAACCCAGGTCTCATTAGCGGTAATGAAATAGTGAAAAAAGTCTTGGTTGGACTTGCTCCTAATGTTTGAGAAGCTTCTTCCATGGAAGGACTGACACCTTCTACTACGCCAATTAAAACCAAGAAGGCAATCGGTGTATAAGACAGTGTTTGTGCTAACCAAAGTCCCCAAAAACCGTAAATCCAACCACCCAGTTCCACCTCAAAAAAAGCGTTTAACCATTCGGTAAATGTACCTGATGCGCCGAGTAATAGGATCAATGCCATACCGACTACAAAAGGTGGTGTGATCATGGGCAGAATGCTAAAGAAGCTTAGGAATTTTTTTCCAATAAAGTTCGTACGAGTCACGATTAGAGCAAAAGCCAAACCTAATAACGTAGTACTAATGCCTGTCATTATGGCTAAAAATAACGTTGACCAAGCGACTCCACAAATTGAACTTGCATTGGGTCCGCAATCCAGCCCCCATAAATTAACAATCGCGAAGCGATCGAAAAATGCTTGAAAAGAGTAGCCTGCGTCCTCAATAAGGAATGCTCTGATTAGAATATTTAAGACTGGAAAGGCAACAAACACTACGACTAAAAAGATGATGAGAATCAAGCAAGAAGTAGCAAATATATCGCCTTTCATAAATCCACGATAAGCCAAACCGTTGGCAATCATAAAGAGAAAGCTAATGACTAATAATAATGTGCCTGCACCCGCACCAAACTGGTAAGAATCTTCGGGTAATAAAGATACTAACCAGTCAAAATTGACACCAAAGTCACCCACTAAGAAAGCTTGAATTAAGGTGAAAGACAGTCCTGCTAAGCCATAATAAAGCTGTCTGTTAAGCAACCCTTGCTGTTTGATAGAATCCGAAAATTTGGTACTGGCCATATAATCGAAAGTGTAAAGTACAAAAGGAACGAGGGGCAAAATAAGCCAATATTTTTCTAGGTGAAATAACTGACTAATTAATGGCGCACTTTCCTCTATCAAAAAAAAATTGAATGCCAGCCATTGGAAAGTCCAAAAATTTCCATCAACTCGATACCAAGGCATTAATAGAATGGCAACAAGGCCGAATATTAATGTGTTTCGGTGAAATTGGTTCACAGGTAAATTCTCCTAAACGAGTACGTCTAGTGCAATTGAAAATATCAGATATAGCGAGCTATGCCAGCTATGTATCTAGAATATGGAGCGGAAAGGTAAGTTCAAACACAGTTCTAAACCGTGTTTGAACTTCTTTTTTATTTATCTTGCAAGAGGGAATATTTCATTGGTCCATTTCTGGATTATGTCATTCTTATAAGACTTGGTTGCAAAGCGTGAATCAGAAGCAATTAGTTTAGCTTCTTTTAGCTTCTCAGAACCTTTAGGTGCTGCTGCATTTGCATTAGATGGGAACTGTAAAGAGCCAACAGTCGCTAAAAGTTCTTGAGTTTCTTTCTCATATAAAAACGTCGTGAAAGCTTCTGCGGCCATACGGTTTGGCGCACCACGGACAATGCCTACAGGGCCGACTTCGTAAAGTGTACCTTCACAAGGGACAACCAATTCAATTGGAAAACCTTGATCGACTAGATCGACGATATCATGACCAAACCCGATACCGATTAAAGTCTCGCCTGATGCAGCCATTTTTACACCTTTAGAGCCTGATTTGGTATATTGACTGACGTTTTGATGAATTTTAGTAACCGCATCCCAGCCTTTGTCTAAATCACCATCAAAAGCTTGTAACAAAGTGGCTGCAAATTTATATGCGGTACCAGAAGTATTCCAATTAGCCACAACAATTTGGCCTTTATATTCTGCTTTTTCTAGATCTTTCCAACACATGGGCTTTGAAATATTACGTTTTTTAAGTAGCTCAGTATTAACACCTAACCCTAAAACCCCCATATACAAGGCACCAAGACGGTTACCGCTTTCTAAGGTCAGATTAGAAGCCCAAGGGCGTATGGATTCATTAAGAGGGTACTTATGCTTGGCAAAAAGATCGTCTTGAAGTGCTGTTTTATAAGGGTCATCTGTACCATAGAAAGCAAGATCTACCTTAGACTTATAAACTTGTTCTTTACAGCTTTCTAAAGCATCATCTGCGAAAGATTTACATTTACGTTTTGCCGCACGTGAAGACTTTTCTAATTCGCCTTTAATTCTCGACATCATTTCGCTAGTACTTAAGCGAATAAACTTAGCTTCAAACTCATTGTTTCCATTGATTTGAGCAACCTTACGGTTAAAATCATCAATTACTACTGCACAAGCTGCTGATTCAGCACCACAGTAAGTAACTAGATTACCTTTAATTCCTTTGAGATACTGATGATTTGTAGAGTCTGCATGAGCAGTACCTAAAAAGACGCTGGTGGATAAACCTAAAACAGCAGGGATAAAGAAAGATTTTTTTAAAATATTCATTGGAATTCCTATTTTTTATTATTGTGTCCTATTTATGTTGTTACTAGTGAGGGATATATTCAATTGGTTTTATATTATATATATTTTATAGACTAATAATAAATGTTATGTATTTGTAATTTTTGTAATATAAGTAACACTTATGCGTATAAATAAAATGTAATATGATGAATGTATAAGATGATGTGTTTTAAAAAATAGGTTTTCTATGAAAAGAATAAAAATATTAGTTGTAGATGACGATAGTGAAATTTTGAGGTTTTTAACAGATTTTTTACAAGAGAATGAATTTGAAACCTTCTCACAAAATAATGGAGAAAATGTCTTAGAGGAAATTGAGAAGAATGAAATTGATTTGCTTATTATAGATTTGAAACTCGCTGGCATGAATGGTTTAGACATATCGAAAAAGGTAGCTGCTAGGTATGATATTCCCATTATTATGATTTCTGGTGTCAATGATGATATCGAAAAAATTGTTGGTTTAGAGTCAGGCTTAGACGATTTTATTGATAAGCCTTTTAATCCTAGGTTGCTTTTGGCTCGAATACGATCTAGGTTAAGACGATCAAATATCACCCAAAAAGATCAAAATATCGATCAAGAGCCACTTAGAGAAGTAATAAACTCAGATTTGAGTTTTGGTGACTTCTTTTTAAATTCTAAACGATGCACCTTGTATCGTGAGTCGGAGGGCTTCATTGAGCTGACCAATACGGAGTTTAGGCTGCTTGAATATTTTGTAAAACACGCTGGTCAAATTATTTCAAGGCAAGATCTATCCGATGAGCTTGGATTAGAGTCCAGTTCATATATGATGAGAAGCATTGATGTACTAATTCTTCGATTAAGACGAAAAATCGAATTGATTCCATCTAAACCAAAATACTTACAAACAAGACGGAATCGTGGTTATATGTTTGTAATTGAGTCTGAAAATAAAAATGAATAGTATTAATTTCTTAAAAAATAAAACAATTATTTTATGTGTCCTTTTTTTATTTTGTTTGTCATTTCTATTTTTTTATTTCAATAACATGCAAAAAAATAATGAAATATTAATTCAAAATCAAAAAAACAGTGAACACCTTTTTCATTCAATAAATTTAATAAAAATATCTCAAACTTTAATAGGACTCGATAAACAGCGTTCATTTAATGTGTTTTCTTATGAATACGAGAGAATTTTACAAAGTTATAAATTTGTTCAATTAGGCTTATATGAATCTGGTGCTTTAGAATATGCACTTGAAGTAAGCGATATTGTAAATCAATTGGAAAGCTTTAATAAAAAAGCCAATTCTAGGAATGATTATAACTATCGAAAAAACAACTTAAGAGTGATTATCTTTAATGGAATGGACCTGAATGAGAGGACCGAACGTGCTTACTTGTGGAAGCTCTTGTCTTCGGCGATTGAGGCAAAGAACCTACTGGAATTAGGAGAGCTTTATAGAGAATTTTTGAATGTATTAAACATGGTTTCTATTGATAGTGATGATGCTGAAAGTAAAAAAATAAAAAGTGTCTCTTTTGGCTCTCTCAATGCTTTTTCTACAATAGAGAAAATAATTTCTTTAAATATCGTGCTCAATAAAAATATAGAAGAAATAAAACTAAAAACTGATAACTTATCTAATAAAATCGTCAAAAAACTTTCTGAAAAACAACAAGGCATACCGTCGAGCAGTCCTCGTACCTTCTATGTTCTACTGATATTTACGATTACATTATTGTCTGTACTTCTGGCAGTGTGTAGCTCTTATGTGATTCGACAAAATAGAAAAATCTTGTTGTCACTGTCAGATTCTGCTGATCTTGAATCTGTTTCTTCAAAAAATACCATTCTTAATGAAAAAGGGCTGCTTTTATACGGCAAAGCTATTCCTCATATTGTGCGAGAGAATAATGCTTCATTTATATTGGTTGATAATAATGATCTGCCATTGTACTTCTCACGTTTGTTTTATGAACAAAATGAAGCGTCGTTTTTAACGTTAAAAGGTAAGCCTTCGATGGGCTGTTTGAATTATTCTATACAAGATGAACATTGTTTTTTGTCGATTGGGGCACTTGATAGTTCTGGTGTTGTGGATAGTCCAAATACTAGGGTTACGGCCGAAATTGAAACTATCAAGAAATTAGATGGTGATCATAAGTTGATTTTCATTAAGTCAGAAACCGAAGAAAAAAATAAGCAAGATGAAAGACTCGACTCTTTTGCTATAGTATCTGGTGCTGTCGCGCATGATATCAATAACATGATCAGTGTTATTGTAAGTTCTCTAAGTATATTACGAGACTCTAAGTCTTTTAATGTTGGCGATGGTAGTAAGGTGATAGACAGAGCCTTATTTTCAGCAGATAAAAGCATTAGCCTAATTGACCGACTGTTAACTTTTTCTCGCTGCAAAAAACTCTCACCTGAATTGGTTAATGTGAACGAGTTGTTAGAAGGCCTCTATGAGGTGATTTGTTTTGCAACGGATGAAAAAATTGATGTGCAATTAATTTTGAGTGATAGGCCTTTGTACATCTATATCGATGCAGGTCAGCTTGAAGCAAGCATTATTAATTTATGCATTAATTCAAGCAATGCTATTCAAAATGGAGGAAAAATAACCATCACTTCTCTGGTAAATGCGTCAGATAGAGTAACCATTATGGTGAAAGATAATGGTCATGGAATACCTAAAAATATTCAAGGGAGAGTGTTTGAACCTTTTTTTACAGGTCGCAAAAAAGGCGAAGGGCATGGTCTTGGGCTGAGTATGGTGCATGGTTTTGTAAAGCAAAGTGGCGGTTTGATTTTTTTAGAAAGCAAAGTTGGCAGTGGTACTAAAGTTTCTATTAGTTTTTCACCTAAAAAAATCTAAGGGTAATTATGATCAAGCAATTATTTATATCACTTAGTTTCCTTTTTATGTCGAGTTTGACTTTTGCTCAAGACACCGTTTTAAAAGTATATTGTAGTGTAGAGCCAGTAAGTTGTGCTTGGCTAAACTCACAAATGTTACAGGTTTTTAATATATCTAGTCAGATGGAAGTGAAAAGTTCTGGCGATGTACTTCGTTTACTCGAAGAAGGTAACAAAGAAGGTTTTGACTTATGGTGGGGAGGAACAGGAGATACCCATCTTAAAGCGGCAGAAAGTGATCTATTGATGCCTATTAAGCTTACCAATATGGCTGACCAATTGTTTTGGTCTAGAAATATTCTGAATATATCAGGTCAGCGTAGTATCGGTATTTATGCTGGAGTATTGGGTATTATTGTTAATAAGAAGGTGTTGTCTGATTTAAGTTTAGATGTCCCTCAGTGTTGGTCAGACCTTGGTGATCCAAGGTATAAAAGTCAAATCATTATTGGTGATCCTAATTTGTCAGGTACGGCGTATACTTTTTTAAGTACCTTGTTACAGATATACAAAGGAGAAAAGGCACGACCGATGATTTCGGATATAAAACAGAATATTCGTCTCACAACATCAAGTGGTTATAAGGCATTAGCCCCACTTATTAGCGGCGAAAATTCCATTTCTATTGTATTTATTCACGATGCAGTCCCTATGCTGGAATATAATGACGATTTAGCTGTGGTGATACCTTGTGAAGGAACTGGTTATGAAATTGGAGCAGCTAGTATTCTAAAGAAATCTTCTAATCATACTGCCGCTCAACAGTTTATTGAGTTTAGTACACATCCTGAGATTCAGGATAGTTTGGCAACTGATATTGGTTTACAAATTTATTCGAATATCAACACGATTAAATCAAGAGCGTATTTTGATAATAGGTACTTTAATCTGATCAATTACGATTTTTTCACCTATTCGCGTCCAGACACCCGAAAACGCGTATTAGATTTATGGAATGAGTTGGATTAATTACTTTCTTTCCATGATTTTTTTACTCCTATTAAAGGGTCCTTGTGTATTTTAAAATGGCATCGTTTTTATTTGTCGATAGACATTTTTCTTGAGTGTATTAGCCACAGGAACTGGGCTCGCCATGGTATTGGGCGTGCCTGTAGGACGCATAATCGGACAGTATTTTGGCTGGCGTACGACGTTTGCTCTTATCGCCATCACCGCGTTTATTATTATGTTGGCTCTGTATCGTTTACTTCCAAATTTACCGAGTTTGTTTTCAGGTTCTTTGAGTAAAGTGACAGAGGTGTTGGGCAATCGCCTGTTGCTCACTATGTATTTGTTTATTTTCCTGATATTCGCTGCCCATTACACAGCTTATAGCTATATTGAACCATTCCTAGCCGAGATAGGATTAATCACTGGTAGTTTCACTACATTGATATTATTACTTTTTGGTGGTGCTGGGATCTTTGGCAGTATTTTGTTCAGTTTCTTTGGCGAAAAGTCGAGCAGTTTGATGCTGGTTGTAGGCGTTATTGTGATGTCTTGTTCTATGGCTGCTTTGTTGTTTGTTGTCGAAAGTACCTATTGGTTAATCGCCAGTGTTTTGTTTTGGGGAGCGTCTCTTATGATTATTGCCCTCAGCATGCAAATTCGAGTTTTGAAGGTAGATGAAACCGCGTCCGACATTATTATGTCTTTGTACTCTGGCATTATTAATCTTGGAATAGGCGCTGGCGCTTTGATCGGTGGTCAGGTTATCCACACTATTGGGTTGGACAATATTGGTTTTACTGGTGCTTTGCTTAGTGTTATCGGGCTTGTTGTCGTGATTATCTTATTGCGAAAAATTAGGTTGAATGAAGAAGCTACTTTATGAATGTTTATGCTAGTGTGATTTGACTTTAGTGGTTAATCAAAAGGAGAAATTAATATGATGGAAAAAGAATACTTAGGCAGTTGTCATTGTGGTGAAATTCAGTTCAAAATCAAAAGTGATTTCCCCGAATTGACGACTTGTGACTGTTCTATTTGTCTTCGTAAAAATGCTTTGATGGTGAAAGTACATGAAAGTAATTTCACGTTATTGAAGGGCGAAGAGTCTCTTTCTGAATATCAATTTCATACCAATACAGCGCGTCATTTCTTTTGCAATAAATGCGGCGTTTACCCATTTCATCGAAAGCGTGTCACACCTGATAATCTGGGTATTAATGTTTTCTGCTTGGAAGGGTTTGACCCTACAGGAATTCCGGTTCGTGCCACTGTCGGCGCTGGAATGAAATAATGATTGAGATTAAAAACTCACAAGATTTGATGCGTTTACGTCGACTTGCACTGGCCTCACAAGGGTTATTACAGGCGCAGCCTTTCGGACGAGGTTTAGTTGGCGCGCGTAACGCCGTGAATCATTTAGGTTATGTGCAAATCGATACCATTTCGGTAGTGGAACGAGCACACCACCATGTGCTTCACTCTAGAGTGCCTAAGTTCGATCCCGCGATGACGAATCAAATGTTGCTCGATGGTGATGTCTTCGAATATTGGTCACATGCGGCGGCGTTCCTACCAATCGATGACTTTCGTTTTTTCTTACCTTATAAACATGCAATCAAAAGTGGCCAAACGCATTGGAATAAAAACCCTGATAAAAAACTGATGGCAGAGCTTCTAGAAAGAGTTCGTCTAGAGGGGCCATTACGTTCCAGAGACGTCGAAACGAAAGTGAATAATCGTGCAGGGTGGTGGGATTGGAAACCCGCAAAAAAAGCGCTAGAACAGTTGTACATGGAAGGTGACTTGATGGTGTGTGATCGTGCTGGTTTTCAAAAAAGCTATGATTTGACCGAACGAGTACTCCCTTCCCACATTAATACAAGCGTGCCGGATACCGAAGAATTAGCGCAGCATATGCTTGATCAGCAACTTCGTTGTTATGGATTAGTGTCTTTAAAAAGTTTGACGTATCTACGACGAAATACTGAATTGCGCAACACAATGAAGGGTTTGGTTAATGAGCGTTTAGCGCAAGGTTTATTAGAATCTGTACAGCTTAATAACGGAGATATCTTTTTTATAGAAGCTGATGCCTTTGATCGTCGACTCCCTAATTTGAGCAATCGCTTGTCAATATTATCGCCATTCGATAACAGTGTCATACAGCGTGATCGACTCAGGAGCTTATTTCAATATGACTATCAAATTGAATGTTATGTACCAGAAGCCAAACGTCAGTATGGTTATTTTTCTTTGCCACTTCTTTTTCGTGGAGAATTTATTGGCCGCATGGACTGTAAAGCTTACCGAAAAGAACGTCGCTTAGAAATCAAATTTCTGCATTTAGAATCAACTATTAAGCAACATGGTTTTGATGATGCCCAGATTATTAGCGCCTTTGCTGATGCCATTGAATCCTTTCGACAATTTCAGCAATGTGACTTTGTATCACTAACGAATGCTTCTCCAAGAACTCTTATATTACCTCTGAGAAACGCATTAGAAGCGCTAGATTAAATAGTCAGAAGAAATGGTAAGTTGTTTTACTTCTTCTGACTCCGTATTAGTTGATTGATATTTCTTGTCTATTATTTAAAATCTAAAGCGTAAGTTTTCTTTAGATAGTTGATCAATAGAGGTTTTCCCCATCAATTTCATGTCTCGTTCGAGTTCTGATTTCATTAATCCTAATGCTCTTTCTACACCTGGTTGACCTGCGGCGGCAAGAGGATAAAGATACATTCTTCCGATACCAACGGCTTTTGCGCCAAGTGATAAGGCTTTCAAAACATGGGTGCCGCGCTGGACGCCGCTGTCGAAGATGACATCAATTTCATCGCCCACTTCATCGACAATTTCTGCTAGCTGATCAAACGAACTACGTGAACCATCTAGCTGACGTCCGCCGTGGTTAGATATAATCACGCCAGTACAGCCAATTTCCACGGCTTTACGAGCATCTTCTCTGCTCATGATGCCTTTCAAACAAAACTGTCCGTCCCAGAATTTCACCATTTCTGCCACGTCATCCCAGTTCATCGAAGGATCAAGCATGTTGGTAAAGTAGTCACCAATTGATGTTGCGCCATTGCCCATATCAACGTGTTCATCCAGTTGCGGCAAGCTGAAAGCTTCGTGAGTGACGTAGTTAATGCCCCACATAGGTTTCAATACAAATTGCAGCATGCCTTTCAAATTCAATTTAAAAGGGATAGAAAACCCTGTTCGCAGGTCTCGTTCACGGTTGCCGCCGGTGATGGAATCGACCGTTAACATCATGACTTGTACGCCTGCGTCTTTTGCTCGTTGCATCATGGCGCGGTTTAATTCGCGGTCTTTATGGAAGTAAAACTGATAAACCTGAGGCGTGTTCGTTTGTTTAGCTATCTCTTCCATGCTGACGGTACCAAGAGAAGATACACCAAACATGGTGCCGTATTTTTCCGCTGCGCCAGCAACTGCACGTTCACCGTCGTGATGAAATAAGCGCTGTAAAGCTGTCGGAGAGCAGTAAACCGGCATGTCTAGTTTTTGGCCCATAATAGTGACAGAAAGGTCTACATCTTTAACGCCTGTTAATACACTTGGTACAAGGTCACATGTCTCAAAGGCGGCGGTGTTACGGCGGTAAGTGGATTCATCGTCAGAGCCACCGTCAATGTAATTAAAGATCGGGCTGGGTAAGCGTTTCTTGGCCAAGATCCGAAAGTCGTGAAAATTATGACAGTCTTTTAGTCGCATCATTGTGTCCTTTATTTTTTTAGTTGATCATTTTATGAATCCAGTCACTACTATAGTCCGAGTTTGATTTATAATAAATACAACACAAAATAATAAACTCTTTCCTAAAACGTCTTAATGAAAAAGAGATAACAAATTGAATTCAGCAGATTTAACCCTTTTTGTTTATGTATCCGATACGGGCTCTTTTAATAAGGCGGCTCAACTTGCTGAGCTGTCTACACCGGCTTTGAGCAAAAGAATCAGTCGTCTTGAGCAAGATCTTGGCGTGCAACTGATTCATCGTACGACAAGGCGACTCAACCTAACGGAAGCAGGCGAAAATCTTTATATCCATGCTAAAAATATAGAAGGCCAAGTCAGCGATGCCATCGCGTCGGTCTCGGCTTTTAGTCATGGACTGAGCGGAAACATAAAAATTTCGGTGCCAACCATATCGGGAGAGTTGTTACTGGCAGAAGCCATTGCTGAGTTTTGTCAAATGTATCCCAATATCACAGTTGATATGCGCCTTGAAAACGACTTTGTTAATTTGCTTGAAGAAGGATTAGATCTGGCGGTTCGAACGGGCAAGTTGGAAGACTCTAGTTTGATTGCTAAGCCGTTAATTCAATCGAATTGGGTTGTGTGTTGTTCAACAAGTTACATTGAAAAATATGGTGAAGCGGCGAGTCTTGATGCACTCAAAGAGCATAACTGCCTGGCTTATACCTATCAGGCGCAAGGCTCGTTTGATTGGCGCTTCGTTAAGAATGAGATAGGTAAAGATTCGATAGAAGAGAGCGTTCGCATTAGTGGCAGTTTGGCGACCAATAATGCTCAAGCATTGCGAAAAGCGGCGTTAGCGGGTTTTGGTATTGTTTATGTGCCGCGTTGTTGTGTTTATGAGGATTTACAGAAAGGAAGTTTGCAGGCCATTCTAACGGATTACCAACCAAGGCAGCTGGGTGTCTATGCGATTTATCCTTTTACAAAGTATCTACCTGAAAAGTTAAAGTTACTCATAGAGCACATTAAGCAGGCGTATCAAAATAAGAGAGAATATTTTTGACGTTCTGGACTACAGAAACAATTATTTTTCTAAAAGATGGTAGTTCGCGCAATTTTTAGAAATATCGCCATTTAAGGCATTGATCAAGTTATCTACCGCGCACGTCACCATGGCTAAGCGAGTTTCGGCTGTAGCGGAACCAATGTGTGGGAACACAACGGCATTGTCCATTTTGCACAAAGGTGAACTTGCAGGTAATGGCTCAACGTCAAAGACGTCTAATCCAGCAGCACGAATGACGCCATTTTCTAACGCATCTATTAAAGCAGATTCATCAATGACTTTACCGCGGGATCCGTTAATGAAAATAGCGCTTTGCTTCATCATGGCAAATTCTGCCTTGCCAATTAAACCTTCCGTTTCTGCTGTTAACGGTGCCATAACACAAACAAAATCAGACGTTTTGAGTAGCGACGCCATATCCATGTAGGTGGCGTTGAAGTCTCGCTCTGCGTCAGGTTTTTGGCTGCGATTACTGTACTGGATGTTCATATCAAAACCGAGATGAGCGCGTTTTGCAATGGCATAACCAATACGGCCCATGCCAATGATGCCTAAAGTCTTGCCATGAATATCCGTCCCGAAATGGTCTTCACCAATGCTTTTCGTCCAGCGTCCTTCGCGAACCATGTTAGACAATTCTATCGCTCGACGAGCAGTACACATAATGAGAGTGAAAATAGTGTCGGCAGTTGTTTCATTGAGAACACCTGGGGTGTGCATCAATGGAATTTTTCTGTTTGCCAAATAATTAAGATCGTATTGGTCGGTTCCAACAGAAATAGTAGACGCAGCTTTTAGTTTGGAGGCTTTGTCTAAAATTTCTGGACTCATATCGACACTAGAGCCGATTAAGCCCTCTGTTTCAGCAAGAGCTGAAAAAAATTCAATTTTGTTGGTGTCATCTATTTTTTCAAAATAGCTAACATCAAAATGCGCTTTCAGTGTTGCAAGTGCATGTTCAGGAATTTTCTTATACAGAAGGACTTTTTTCATCGTATTTTTCTTTTATTATGTTTTAGTTCGATCCTTCTAATTTAGCTAGTGCCGTGCGAGTTGGCAAACTTTCACTGTCACCACGAACCTGTACGGCTAATGAGCCAAATAAGTTGCCACGCTTCGCTGCTTCAGCAACCGATTTACCATCAAGTAATGCAGAAATAACACCAGCAGCAAAACTATCACCCGCACCAACTGTATCCACTACTTTAGCAACTGGGAAGCCTGCCACTGTGCCAGATTCACCGTCGGATGTTTTGTAGTAAGCGCCTGCACTGCCTAGTTTAACAATAACGGTTTTAGCGCCATTTTTAAGGTAGAAATCGGCAATAGCTTCAGGCTCTTCAGTACCAATAAGAATTTTACCTTCCTCTACACCAGGTAAAACGATGTCACTGGCAAACGCCAATTCATTGACGGTTTTGATCATGGTTTCTTGATCAGGCCATAATGTTGGGCGTAGGTTTGTATCAAATGTGATGCTGCAGCCTTGAGCTTTTGCGTACTCTAGTGCTTGAAAAATAGCTTCTCGCATAGAACTAGAAACGGCGGCAGCAACACCCGTTAGATGTAGGTGAGTACCTGCTTTAAATAAACTAGGATCAATATCCTTTGCATTTAATGTTGATGCTGCTGAGTTACGGCGAAAGTATTCAACCGCGGGATCACTGCCATCTGTTTGGCTGGTTTTCATCATGAAACCAGTAGGGTATTCCGCTGTTTCAGAGATCGAATTAGTTAAAATGTTTTCTTTGCTGATGGCTTTTCGAATGTATTCACCAAGGCAATCTTTGCCAACTTTGCTCACGTAGCTTGATTCAAATCCAAGGCGTGCCATACCAATAGCAACATTGACTTCAGCGCCCGCTAAAAAACGGCTAAATTCTTCCACATCCGCTAGGTTACCTGGTGTTTTAGCAACAAATAATCCCATTGCTTCGCCTAGTGTGACAAAGGAGTGTGCTTGATTCGTTTGCATTATGTTCTATTCCTTACAATTATTTTGGAAAGTAATATTCCGATTTCATTTTTGTCGCTATTTTTTGATACTGACAAAAGCATATTACGTAAATATATTTAGCGATGATGAAGTCAGATTAAGTGTTCAATTTATGTTCTAAATGTATAATATAAAGATAGCATGGAATCGATTCCACGAAAAGTCGAAGATGTTCTTACACTGTCTCCACATTAATACAATTGAATGGCTTAGGTTGAGTGGCGGGTAATCAGCTCAGCTACCAATTTTATATGCTGAGGGGATTCTTCATTGCCCTTTATCCTTGCTAATAAACGCTCGCAAGCGGTTTTTCCTATCTTTCGTGTTGGTTGGCGCATCACTGTAATGCCCCCTTCAAAAAGCTGAACCCATTCAGGATCATCTATACCAATTAAACCAATATCTTGGACTACTTTTATATCAAGCTGTTTGAGTGCTTTTGCAGCGATCATGGTTGCGACACCATTGGTAGTGAAAATGGCTTTTTTACGTGTTGGATGCGATTGCACGAAGTTATTAATGATTGAGGCTATCGATTCTTTACTGACCTTATCTGTTTCAAAAACATCACATGACATCTTAGGATTCTTGTTGATAAAGGCTTGAATCGCATCGACTCGTACTTGACGAAGATCAATCGCTAACGACTCTGTGATGACCAAAATGGCTTCGTAAGATTTTGATTTTAAATGCTCGCAGGCTTCTGTAACGGCTGCCTCGTTGTCTAACCCAACAGAGTCAAAGCCAAGCGACGTATTGGTTCTATCTATCAATACGAGTGGACACGCCAGCTTTTTAAGATTGTCTATTTGCTTCGCTTCCATACCAGAGGTATTGACTATGATGCCATCGACTCTGTGATTTTCTAATAGTTCTAGATATCGGTCTTGCAGCTCTTTTTCGTTATCTGTATTACAAACCATCAGCATGTAGCCTTCGCGACGGCAAACATGCTCAATTCCTTGTAAAACATCAATGGAATAAGGGTTAGTCACATCGGCAAACATAAGGCCGATTACTTTCGAATGACCGGCTCGTAACATGCGAGCAGAATGATTTGGACGAAAGCCTAAATGTTCGATTGCCTGGGAAATTTTTTCTCTGAGTTCTTTAGACAACTTATCTTGTTCGCCATTGAGGTAGCGTGAAACACTTGTTTTTCCGACTTTAGCGTACTTAGCAACGTCTGAAATAGTGGTGAAATTTTTGTTATTCGACAATGTTTTTTCTCAATGTTTGAAGTGAAAGAAAAAGACCCAGAGAAGTGAGTATATATGTAGGTGTTTTCTGTACTTTAAACTATGATCCTATTGCGGTGCAATTGCATGAAGGTGATTGAGCGTTTTACTCCCCCTTGGTTGATCGACGTTTTTAACGGTAGGAAAAACATGAAAGTTTTTAGTTGTCAGCAATGTGGTCAAGCGGTGTTGTTTGAAAATACGCACTGTGAAAAATGTATGTCGCCCTTAGGTTTTTTACCTAGTGAACTGACGATCAGCGCATTGAAGTCAGTGGACAACACTTGGTATGCAATGGCTGATAAATCGATTCCCGCTAAGCGTTTATACTACTGTGAGAACCACCAACATCATGTTTGTAACTGGATGGTAGAAGAGGGCGGTAGTTCGTTTTGTATGGCGTGTGACTTGAATCGTCATATTCCGCACTTAGGTAAAATAGAAGAGCGACAAGCATGGCAGCAATTAGAGTTTGCTAAGCATCGACTAGTGTATTCCTTGTTGCGTCTTGGTTTGCCTTTAGAAAGTAAACACGATGAACCAGAAAAAGGTTTGTCATTCGACTTCATTTCCGAAAATAACGTTGTGCCAGAAGACGCGAACGCTATGACTGGTCATGCATTAGGCCAAGTGACCATTAATGCGTCGGAAGCCAATGATGCAGATCGTGAACAGATGCGAGAAGACATGAATGAATCCTATCGAACTGTGATAGGGCACTTTCGTCATGAAATTGGTCATTATTATTGGGATCAATTAATTGCTAAAGATGATCAAACACTTGCTGATTGTCGTGCTCTTTTTGGTGACGATAACCTTGATTATGCTAAAGCTTTGGAAGCCCATTACAAGGAACCAAACGCCGATTGGACAAACAGCTTTATTAGCGTTTATGCCTCCTCTCATCCTTGGGAAGATTGGGCAGAAACTTGGGCGCATTATCTGCATATCGTAGATACGCTAGAAACCGCTAGCGATCTGGGTATGAGTTTTCAACCTATTGGGCCAAATCGACAAAGCTTAACGACTATGGTGAATATTGATCCGTATCATCATGATGATTTTGAAGAAATTTTAGCTCAATATATGCCATTAACCTTTGCCGTGAATAATCTTAATCGAGGTATGGGGCAGCCAGATTTATATCCTTTTGTTTTGGTTCCAGCAGTACGAACTAAATTGGCTTTTATTCACCAGTTATTACAAGCACGTTTAAAATAGCGTGAATGACTGTCGCGCTTAGGCACTTATTCATAGCTGTAAGCGCGGCGATCCGTTATTATGCTCGTTAATAGGAACAGTTGAGACTGTTTCCTGACATCCAATTTTTTAGGACCCTAATGAAAAAGACATTTGTACTATCTCACCCAAAAATTGCTTACCCTCGTTTAGTTGAAGCAACAAAGAGCGACGTAAAAAAGTATCTAAAACGTGAGCGTAATAAAGAGCTGCCGAGTTATGCAGATTTTTGGGGTTTCGATTGTAAGTTTGGCTTAAATGCAGAAACAGCTGAAATTATTCATGTTGCAGAAATTAATGATAAAATCAGCTTTGCTGAAAGCCAAGAGTGGCCACAGTTTTACTTAGAAATTCTTGCTACGGCAACGCAGCGTGTTAAGCGCGAAGTACCAGAAGAAGATAGCCTATTTAAAGGCGAATAAAGTCAAAACGATTTATGTAGACGTTTTTAACTTATTAGACGTGCTATTTAAAAACCAGATTAATGGAAATTGATCTGGTTTTTTTATGTCATTAAATAAGAAAACCAGTAAAGTCAGTTTTTAACTGACTTCAACGTATCCCATAAAACCAGTTTTTAAGTGCTCAATGATGTGGCAATGATACATCCATCTTCCAGGATTATCGGCAACCAATGCCGCAATAACCGTTTCATTTTTTCCTAATAATACCGTATCGCTATGAAAAGGTGTGATGGCTTTTTTATTCGATTTTAAAACAGTAAAAGTATGACCATGAATATGAATTGGATGATGATATTGGGTTAAATTAGAAAGCTCAAATAGATAGGTTTTACCTCGTTCTAATTGAGCCAAAGGCGCAGGAATATTACCTTTTGACATGCCTTCCCATGAACGGCGGTTCATGGTCCAAAAATTGTAATTTACTTTTCCGTCTTTATGAATAGGTGTGATATTGGCATTCCACTCAAAAGCAAATTTTATTGTTTCAGCATTGTTTAAATCTGGTTCAGGAATCGGGTTTAAAGGCAGTGCTGGCAAAGAATGAAATGTGGCTGTGCTAGCAACAGATCGCAAGGTTACTAATGGCTTGTTCTTGTGCTTGAACGTAATACTTTTGCCTACTTCTTTAGACGACATAACACCCAGATCAAGACGCATCCCTGGTGCCATTAAATGATTTTCTAGAGTGATTGGTTGTTCAATTGGATTTCCGTCAATAGCAATTATTTGGGCATCAGGATCCGTTGAATTTACGTCGTAAACTAAGGTGTTATCTACATTCAGAAAACGTATACGAATAGCACCGCCAGCTGGCACATCGTATGTTGGATGCATTTCTCCATTAATAGTCATTATCCGCCCAGGTGTTCCCATCCGAAATGCATTTTGGGGAGAGGTCAGAGCGGTAAAAGAGCCATCGTCTTTGATGTGCCAGTTCTTCATACACAATACTAAATCAGCATCGAAATCTGGTTTTTCTGCTTCTTCTACAATCAGTGCGCCGACTAGCCCCTTACCTAGTTGTTCAATACTATTCATATGAGGGTGATACCAGAATGTTCCCGCGTCTGGTGGTGTGAATTCATAGTCAAAAGTGTCACCAGGCATAATAGGCATTTGGCTTAGAAAAGGAACGCCGTCCATATCAATAGGAATTCTTAAACCATGCCAATGGATTGTCGTCGGTTCTTTTAATTGATTGATAACGCGGATTCGAACCGGTTGATGCTGTTTCGCTCGAATCACAGGAGAAGGATAGCCGCCATTAAAACTTAAAGCTGGCGTGCTGCCGCCCGGCACGATGTTCACATCTGCTGGCGCTATGATAAGTTCATAATCAAATTCGGTAGAAGATTGTTTAGCCAGTATCAATTGAGGTAAAGCACCAACAATGGCAATAGCCATACTGGATTTAATAAAATTACGACGATTCAAAACGCTGTTCTCCATTGGTGTATAGGAAGTAAATGATGGAAAGAGTAACACTAGCGGTAACCTTGAGCCTGTAACGCAAATAAATGGGCGTACTGACCCTTTTGAGTAAGGAGTTCATCGTGAGTGCCTCGCTCTTTTATTTCTCCATGTTCCATCACAATAATCTCATGAGCCAGACGAACGGTGGAGAAGCGATGAGAAATAAGAATCGCCATTTTAGATTTCGTTTGTTCTTGGAAGTGCTGAAAAATGTTTGCCTCTGCTTTGGCATCCATCGCGGCAGTAGGTTCATCCAACACTAAGATGTCTGCGTCTTCTCGCATAAAGGCTCTCGCCAAAGCAATTTTTTGCCATTGCCCACCAGACAATTCTTGTCCACCTTTAAACCAGCGGCCTAGCTGTGTTTGGTAACCGTTATCTAATTCATCGATAAAGTCTGTGGCTTTTCCTAGCTCGGCGGCCTTATGCCAACCTTCTTCATCATGAAATCTATCATTATCGCCAGCACCAATGTTTTCACCGACAATAAACTGATAACGAACAAAATCTTGAAAAATAACCCCCACACGTTTTAATAATGCAGTTTCGTCCCATGCTAATAGGTCTAAACCGTCTAATAAAATACGTCCTTGGGTAGGGTTATAAAGGCGCGTTAATAATTTGATCAGTGTCGTTTTACCTGAACCATTCTCGCCAACAATAGCGAGGCTGTTACCAAGGCGAATATGAAGGTTAATATTGGATAACGCAGGTTTTTCGCTACCAGGATATTGGAATGTAACGCCCTCGAAACGAATGCCATCATCAGGTTTTGGCCCCTTTAGTAAACCAGATGTAGAAGAAGGTATTTCTTGTTCAAGATATTCATAAAGGTTGGATAAATATAAGTTGTCTTCATACATACCACTAATGGCTGTGAGCGACGCAGAAACTGAACTTTGCCCTTGTTTGAAGAGTAGTAAATACATGGTCATTTGACCTAAGGTGATAGCGCCGATAATAGTGTCGCTGACAATCCAACCATAGGCCCCGTAAAATACTAAGGTACTGATAACGCCTAAAATAAAGCCCCAACTTTCTCTGCGTAAAATGAGCCTTTTACTCTCCTTAAATAGTTTGAAGAAAATCTCTGCATAACGTTGAAGAAAGCGATCGCCTAATTGATATAAGCGAACTTCTTTAATGTTGTCTTCCCTAGCTAATAAGGTCTCCAAATAATTTTGTTGTCTTACTTCTGGTGAGCGCCATCGGAACATTAAAAAAGCATCTCCAGAAAATTTGGCCTCGGCAATAAAAGAAGGTAAAGCACCACAAACTAATAACAACAAAGCCCAAGGAGAAAAGTGCCAAAGCAAGACTGCAAAGCTTGATAAAGAGATAGCGTTTTGGAGTAAAGCAAAGGTTTTATTTACTAAGGCAAGAGGGCGGCTAGATGCTTCTCGACGGGCACGTACTAGTTTGTCATAGAATTCAGAGTCTTCGAAATGAGAAAGCGTTAAGCTTTGGGCTTTCTCTAAAATGAGCATATTGACTTTTTGTCCTAATAGCCCTTGAAGAATAGCCTGTTGAGCTGTCAACGCTCGCTGAGCAGCGGCAATAAAAAGTACCAATATGCCTTCTAATACCACGTAGTTTAACGCTGTTTGGTAATGCAGTGTTTGGCTTTGTTTATAGGTGTCCATTGCGGCCAGAACGGCATCTACAATTAACTGGCCTACATATGCCATTGCGGCAGGTAATACCCCTGCGATCAGGGTCGCAATCGCCAAACCTATGGTTAACGCAGGCGACGTTTGCCAAACTAAATGAATAGCTCGTCGGCTATATCGAAAAACACCGAACATATTTTTGTCGACTGTATTATTAGGCGATGCAATAGGCTTCATTCAGTGTCCCTAGTATTTAATAATAAGAATTCGATGCTTACATTATACGTCAGGAGGAATGTTCTTGGATTGTTTTTGTTTGGCTATACTTTATCAATATTGCCATGTTTTTGAGGGAAAAGATGCTGCACTAGGCAGCATCACTTTCAATAAAGTCGTTGGTTTCGTCTTGATCGAATAGCACTGTTGTTTCCTCTTCTTCATAGGTCATGTCTTCGTCTGGCTCTATGATTAAATCTTCTAACGGTTTTTTCTGTGCTGCATCCGCAAGCTCAAGTTGAGAACTTGTTTCTGTTTCTTGATGAGTGATTTTTTTAGGTTTTGATGGTGTTTTCTTTTTAGGGCCTAAAATATCTAACAAAGACTCCTTATTCTCTGCAAGATACATAGAAAGCGTCTCTTTTTGCTTGTCATCACCTACCAAATCACTTTGATCCAATATCGAATACAGCGCTTCAGCTGTGTCTAATAGTTTGTCATATGCATCGGCTTCCGCTTTTGAAATAAAGGTCATTTTTTCAATACCATCGCGTTCTACAACATATTTAATAATTACAGGCATAATCCACCTCGTGAAAATAATACTGTATAAATGTACAGTAGTTTTTTATTGATTGTCTAGTGTTTTTAATTATTAGTTGTTGAGGAGAGGTATTAATAAGGCCTCTTACCTTTGTGCCTTTATAAAAGCTGATTATTAAAATCTTCCTAAGTGCTTTTATTTGTTGGAAGAGGGAATAATGCTAAAGTGGCGGTCTTGACGAAGGATGCCGTTTTATGTCGATTGATTTATCCCATTTAGATTTTTCTATCATTACAGATCATTTTGAAATTGTGCTAACAGTAGCGTGGTTTCTGCTTTTTTATATTGTTCGACGTTACACCGAGCATGCAATTCGCTCTCAAGAAAGTCTTGAGCAAGATAAAAAACGCCAAAGAATTAACGCTCTTGATAATATTTATAATCTTTTGCTAGTGGTCGGCTTAGTCCTTATTTGGTCGTCTGAGCTACAAAATATTGCCATTTCTATTGCGGCCTTCATGGTGGCACTGGTTATTGCGACAAAAGAGTTTATCGCCTGTATTGTAGGCGCGTTTTATCGTGCGAGCACTCGGCCTTATCAAGTCGGTGATTGGATACGTATTGCTAATTACGAAGGTGAAGTAACAGACAGCGATTGGCTTTCAACTACCTTGTTTGAAGTCGATTTAAAAGGTGGGACTTATGCCTATACTGGACGAACTACGGTTGTCCCAAATAGTGTGTTATTAGTCCATACAGTACAAAACCTTAATTATATGCGCCGTTATGTAACCCATAGTTTTTCGATTTCACGTCAATGTGACGATGTAAATCTGTTTTCTATTAAAGAGGAAATACTCGAAAAAATACGTGAATACAGTGAGCATTTTCATGAAGTGGCAATTCGTTATAACAGCTTAATTGAAAAACGTTTGGATATTAATATTTCAGGGCCAGAACCTCGTGTCCGAATTACAACGACGGTAGAAGGCTTTAATGTGTTTACCGTGTCCTTGTTTTGTCCAACGGAAGAGGCTGTTGTTATTGAACAAAAAGTAACTGAGGATTTTATGCATTTTTGGTATGAAAAGCGCAGTGAGCTTCATGGAAAAAATAAGGCAGACATATAATGCGTTTTCTTAGGTTTAATACGCTGGCATTGTTACTTCTTTCATTGTTGTTAACTGGCTGCAATAGTTTTTTGGTCAGTGAAGAAGAAGTAAATTTAGAAGTCGCGAAACGACTCGAACAGAAAAATCAGAACAATGTTCTTTTGACATTAGAAGGCGGGAATACATTAAATTTAAATTTATTGGTAACCGAAGCGAATATTGACTTTACTGAGCGAGATGGTGGGCTGGTTTTGGTCGATTTGGTCAGTGATTTGGAAGGAACATTAACCGCTTTCGGTCAGAGCTTTACACTAACCACAGTTGTGAAACCATCATTCCAATCTGGTGTTCGTATTGAAGAAGATCGTCTTTATCTGGTTGCCCCTCAAATCACTAAAATTGAAGTGCAAGGTTCTTCGTTTGGCGATCAAATGCTGCGTTCTACATTAGGCTCTTTGCATGGAGATCTAGAAAAATCACTTGTTGAATACTTTGATATACATCCCATTTATGTATTGGATCATTCCCCCTTTGAAAAGGCCGCTGCATCTTTAGTTAAGGACATTACTATCCGAGAGGATTCACTAGAGCTCTCGGTTTTCTAAATGCTTTTGTAGATAGATTTGCAACGTCTAATACAGTCTCTATAATGCCGCAATAAATTGAGCGGTAATGCTTAACCATAGAATTTAAAAAAGGAAATAATATGCCTATTGCAGAGAATCAAGTTGTTCAGTTTCATTACACATTACGTCAAGGAGAAGAATTGCTTGAAACTTCTGCTGGTGGTGAACCCGCTGCCTATCTTCACGGTCATAGCAATATTGTCCCTGGTCTTGAAAAAGAAATGGAAGGGAAAGATGTTGGCGCTGAATTTGAAGTAACTGTTGCTTGTGCTGATGCGTATGGTGAACGTCATGAAGACAGCACACAGCAAATGCCAATCAAGCACTTACAAGGTGCAAAACGCTGGAAACCGGGCATGGTTGCTATGGTAAAAACAGACAAAGGTATGCGTCAAGTTACGATTGTTAAGGCTGGCTTAAAGCACGCTATGGTAGATGTGAATCATCCGTTGGCGGGTAAAGATCTAACATTTAATATTGAGATTGTTGATGTTCGTGATGCAACGAGTGATGAAGTGTCCCATGGCCATTCCCATGGTGTTGGCGGTCATCAGCACTAGGTTTATTATTAACTGAACACGTTTCACTGAACGCCTAATATTGTGTTCATCTTGAAAGCCCCTGTTACCGATGCTGTAGCAGGGGCTTTTGCGTTTTTAGATACAAAGGCGATAGCTGGATGGTTTTTTTGATTTAAATCACCTAGAGATGTAAATATCCATTAATTAATAAGAATCGTTATCAACCAACTTGACAGAATCGTCATTCGCGTACATATTGATAATAGTTATCATTTGTATTCTATCAAGGGGAAAGCAATGACTCGCTATTTGGTGCCATTCTCAGTACTTGAACAAACCATTCAAGGAGGGCAATGCGCAGATTCGCCAGAAGTGCTCTATCATTATTTAAAGTTAACAGAAGAATATGCTGAACGTTTGAGTATCACTGACGCAGCACTATTACATCAGCGTGTTTTTAATGTTTTATTAGACACAGTATGTGATACCAACCTTGCACCTCATTGGCGTCAAACTTGTTTGGATAAGGTGTATTTACCTTTGTCTCAACTTAAGCGACTAATTGTCACTTATCAAGATGCGCGGAACTACTTCAAAATGGAACACAACCTACGTACCTTGAGTCACTATTTTATTTCCTCTTTTGAGCGATAAGGACACAGTTTAATAATGAAAATGCGTATCGAAAAAGACAGTATGGGCGAATTGGATGTGCCAGAAAAAGCACTGTATGGCGCTCAAACACAAAGAGCCATTAACAACTTCCCTATCAGTGGAGAGCCGCTACCAGAAGCCTTTATTCGCTCTCTAATTTTGATTAAAGCGGCGGCTGCACGCGCTAACGAAACGTTAGAATGCTTAACGCCAGAATTGTCTAACGCTATTCAGAATGCCTGTGATGAGTTGCTCAATGGCGATGATCTTATGCAACACTTTCCAGTAGATGTGTTCCAAACAGGGTCTGGTACTAGCTCAAATATGAACGCGAATGAAGTGATTGCCAGCGTTGCTAAGGCTTATCATGATGCACCAGTCAATCCGAACGATCATGTAAATTATGGGCAGAGTAGCAATGACGTTATTCCCAGTGCTATACACGTTAGCGCGACATTAGAACTTACTGGACATTTATTACCAGCCTTACAAAATTTAAAAGCGACCATTATCGCCAAAGGTGATGCGTTGGCAGGTTATACCAAAACAGGGCGAACGCATTTAATGGATGCCATGCCAGTTCGTTTAGATCAAACCTTCTATGCTTGGGCTGCGCAACTGCAAGACAACATTGATAACTTAACCTATATGCAAAGCAAAACCATGCAACTAGCACAGGGTGGCACGGCGGTAGGCACAGGCATTAACGCACACACAGAATTTGCAGCTTTGTTTGCCAAAGAATTGTCTAACCTTACCAAGGTAGACTTTGTACCAGGGAAAAACTTCTTTGCGCTTATTGGTTCACAAGACACCGCTGTCGCCTTATCAGGTCAGCTTAAAGCGGTGGCAGTGACCTACATGAAAATCGCCAATGATTTGCGCTGGATGAATTCAGGGCCTTTAGCTGGGCTTGGTGAAATTACCTTACAGGCTTTACAGCCAGGTTCTTCAATCATGCCGGGCAAAGTTAATCCCGTGATTCCTGAAGCGACTGCTATGGTTGCGGCGCAAGTTATAGGTAATGATGCGGCAATTACCATTGGTGGACAGTCAGGTAATTTCGAGTTGAACGTAATGTTACCCATGATCGCAAAGAACTTACTAAGCAGTATTAAGCTATTGGCAAATAGTGGTCAATTATTGGCAGACAGTGCGATTGAAACGCTTACAGTGAATGAAACAAAGCTGAATGAAGCTTTGCATCGCAACCCAATCTTGGTGACCGCACTCAATCCTATTATTGGTTATGCAAAAGCCGCAGAAATTGCTAAAAAAGCGTACAAGGATGGACGTCCCGTTGTGGATGTAGCTGAAGAAGAAACGGAATTAAGCCGAGAAAAGCTGTTGGGATTACTGGATCCAGCGAAGCTAACTCATGGTGGATTGTAATGTCATCATAGAAAAACTATCTGATTTTTCCCTTATCAAATAATGTAATAAGCCAGCCTCCGCGCTGGCTTATTTATTTTACCTATAGCGCTTTTGTCATAAATACGCTAAATGGATCTAATGCATAGTCTGCAAAAGGGCCACATTCTTCAAAACCATTTTTTGCGTAGAGTTTTCTAGCAGGTGCGAAGAACTCGACGCTTCCTGTTTCTAAGCTCACATTACACATGCCTTTTTGCTTTGCTTCTTTAAGAATGTATTGGAGCAAGGTGGACGCGACACCTTTTTTTCGAGCGGCGCTGGTGGTTCGCATCGATTTTATTTCACCATGTTGTGAGTCTAGACATTTAAGCGCTGCGCAGCCGAGTAGTTGATCTTCTTCCCACACAGTCCAAAAAGTAATATCAGGTTTTTTTAACGCTGCTAAATCCAATGCAAATACACATTCTGCTGGCGATACGGCATACATATCTTCTAAATGTTCGGTTAGAAGTTGTTTAATTTCTGGGCCGTTTAAATCGTCTATTCGAATGTTCATGCTCTGAATTACCTGTTACTTAATCGTTTTTGATAAAATCAGTTGTCAAAACGAATGCTGACTTTGCTTTTCTCTACTTTCTCTTTTGATGGTTCACGTAATGGGTCAATCAAGCTCTCTAATCCATTAATCTTGATTTCCAGTGCTAGTTGCAACCACTTACCTAAGTTACCTGTTGGCCAACCTTTGTGGGAAAACCACAGTAAATACTCTTCAGGTAAGTCAATTAGAACTCGGCCATTGTATTTGCCAAAGGGCATAGTTTGACGTGCGAGTTGAATAAGATCTTCTTGGGAAAACATGGCTTCTTCTTGTGTAACAATAGGAATGAATGCGTTATTTAACCATAAGCAGACTATTTGGCAAATGGTGAATCGTTTTGAAAACTTTGAATCAAAAAATCACAGATACTCTGTAGTTTAGGTGACGGCTGACGTACCTTAGGATAAACCAACCAAACACCGCTATAAGGGTATTGATATTGAGGTAATAGCGCGATTAATTTGCCACTGGCGAGGTCGTCCCTGACGTAATAGTCCGGCAGCTGTGCAATGCCCAAACCTTTTCGAACCGCATCAAGCAAAGCCGTACCAGAGTTACTGCGCCATTGGCTGTTGATTTTCACTTCTTTGCGTTGTCCATCTTGTTGGAACAGCCAATGATTGTTCGATCCAATTAAACATTTATGCTTGCTTAGCTCTGCCAAGGTGTGTGGCATACCATGCTGATCAATGTATTCACGGGAAGCACAAAGAAACTCTTCTCGGTCACACAATCGGCGAGATAAGTGACTGGAATCTTTCATGGCGCCCATACGTATAGCAAGGTCGTAACCTTCCTCTATTAAATCTACTGCGCGATTAGTGAGGTGAAAATCTAGTTCTATTTTAGGGTGATTCAGTAAAAAATCGTTCATCAGCGGGGCAATATAACGTTCGCCAAAGGTTGTTGCACAGGTCATTTTGAAGTTGCCAATGGGGGCTTGATTCAAGGTGGAAATAGCTTCTTCTGCACTACCTAATGCTTCTGGCAGGTCTCGGCAGTGCTGATAATACAACTCACCCGCATCACTTAAGCGAATACGTCTTGTTGTACGAAAAAGGAGTGTGGCTCCAAGCTCAGTTTCGAGTTGAGTCACTAAACGACTAATATGCGATGCTGATACGCTAAGCTTTATCGCCGCGGCGGAAAAACTGCCCTGACGAACGACTTCAATGAAGGCTTCCATCGCTTCCCAATTTTTCATCGTGTTTACTCTTCCTGTCAATCAGGGCTTTATTCTATCGTAAATTCTCACTTTTAATTATGATTATTGCTATATGGCAATAATCATTTTCCAAAATAGAGATTATCGCCTTAATCATTTGACGCTAAACTAAAGACAGTTAATGAACTCTATTATTTAAAACATTTTTTGGAGAAGACAATGAAATGTAAAGCAGCTGTTGCTTGGGGCCCAGGCCAACCACTTAAAATTGAAGAAGTAGATGTACAAGATCCACAAGCTGGCGAAGTATTGGTTCGCATGGTGGCAACGGGTGTTTGTCACACGGACGCCTTTACTTTGTCTGGTGAAGATCCAGAAGGCATTTTCCCAGCGATCCTAGGCCATGAAGGCGCAGGTATCGTTGAAGCCATCGGTGAAGGGGTTACGTCACTTGCCGTAGGCGACCATGTTATTCCGCTTTACACAGCAGAATGTAAGGAATGTAAATTCTGTTTGTCTGGCAAAACCAACCTTTGCCAAGCGGTTCGCGAAACTCAAGGCAAGGGCCTTATGCCAGACGGAACCAGCCGTTTCAGCATCAATGGTCAGCCAATTTTCCATTACATGGGCACCTCTACTTTTTCTGAATACAGCGTCGTAGCGGAAGTGTCGCTTGCGAAAATTCATGTTGATGCACCGCTAGAAAAAGTCTGTCTACTAGGTTGTGGTATCACAACGGGTATTGGCGCGGTATTGAATACAGCGAAAGTAGAAAAAGGCGCAACCGTTGCTGTCTTTGGTTTAGGCGGCATTGGTTTGTCGGTTATCCAAGGCGCACGCATGGCTGGCGCAGGTCGTATTATTGCCATCGATATCAACGAATCTAAATTTGAAATGGCGAAACAATTCGGCGCGACAGATTGCATCAACCCGAAAAAATTCGACGCACCAATTCAGCAAGTCGTTGTCGATATGACAGACGGCGGCGTAGATTACTCGTTCGAATGTATCGGTAACGTAGACCTTATGCGTTCAGCGCTTGAGTGTTGTCACAAAGGTTGGGGCGAATCCATCATCATCGGTGTGGCGGGCGCAGGACAAGAAATCTCCACTCGTCCATTCCAGTTAGTGACTGGTCGAGTCTGGAAAGGTTCGGCATTTGGTGGCGTAAAAGGCCGCAGCCAATTACCAGGTTACGTAGAAGATTACATGAACGGAAAAATCGAAATCGACCCATTCGTCACTCATACAATGGGCTTGGAAGACATCAACAAAGCGTTCGATTTGATGCACGAAGGTAAGAGTATTCGTACTGTCATTCTTTTCGATAAATAATCGGAAAACCTGTGCATGACTGCTGTGTTCGCTACGTCATGAAAAGGTTTTGTAGCATTAAATTAAGGGTAGGAATATGGAACTATTATCCAGCACGAAAAGTCATGGCGGTTGGCTGAAACGCTACCGTCATGAAAGTTTGTCGGTAAAAGGTGAAATGACGTTTGCGATTTACTTGCCGCCACAAGCAGAAACACAAAGCGTTCCTGTTTTGTATTGGTTGTCTGGCTTAACTTGCACCGATGAAAACTTCATGCAGAAAGCGGGCGCTTTTCGTAAAGCGGCGGAGCTAGGTTTGGCGATTGTTTGTCCAGATACCAGCCCACGCGGAACGGATTACCCGAACGAACGTGAAAGTTACGACTTCGGTTCTGGTGCTGGTTTCTACGTAAACGCGACGGTTGCACCATATGCTAATACGTACCACATGTACGATTATGTGGTGCAAGAATTACCGCATTTGGTGGAAGCGAATTTTCCTGTGACAGACAAGCGTTCTGTTTCTGGCCATTCCATGGGCGGACACGGTGCTTTGATTTGTGCCTTGAAGAATCCGGGTAAATACCAGTCGGTTTCTGCCTTTGCGCCCATCGTCAATCCAACCAATTGTCCTTGGGGCGAAAAAGCCTTCACGGGTTATTTAGGTGAAGACAAAGCGACTTGGAACGAATGGGACGCGACTTACTTAGTGGAAAACTTGGTGGAAAGTTTAGGAGAAAGCGCGGAACGTCTGCCTTTATTCATCGACCAAGGCGAAGCAGACAACTTCCTAGTGGAACAGCTAAAACCAGAAGCGTTAGAAGCTGCATGTGAAAAGGTCGGTCATCCGATTACACTTCGTCGCCAACCGGGCTACGACCACAGCTACTTCTTCATCTCAAGTTTTATTGACGAGCATTTAGAGCATCATTCTAAAGCGCTAGGTTAAAAATTCAGATCTAGATAAAAGTATTCAAAAGCGAGCTTCGGTTCGCTTTTTTATTGCCAACCCGAAGGGTCGAACTCCTTTTGCTAACATACAACGCCGCCTTGTTTACCAAGTCTTAGAAACAGACAAAGTCATCAAAGTCCTACGATTATGGACACACTACAAATAATCCGTTTTGCTTTATAGAAAAGGCTCAATAAGTATCAAGCTATAGGGAATTGTTGTTTCTGGTGGAGCACGCGCATAATTCGGATGATGCCGTCTTCAACCCAATAAGAAACGATCATCGAAACCTCAGGAATAATGAGCAACCGCCCACGAATGGCATCTCGTTGTACGCCCATGAGAGGCTGTTCTAGCAAGTTTTCTACTTTTGCTTCAATTAGGTCGTCAGTTCTCTCTGCTACATCAGGGTTGAAATCATAGAGAAACTCAAAGATCTTTTCACGATCATTGAGTGACTCTTCTTCCCATAAAATCATTGCTTACCCCGATTTCGGATGTTGGCTTTGCGCTCTTCCATTCGAGATTTAGCTGTTTGGTGTTCAACGAAAGCTGTTTTTCCAGAGTCGAACTTCTCAAATGCTAGATTTACTTGTTCAGTTAGCCATACATCGTGAGATAGCTTTTTTCTTTGTTGTTCAGCTAATTGCTCAGTAAGCTCACGACAAGCATCACTCAGTGTGCGGCCTCGGCTTTCAGTCATTTGTTGAGCGAGGCGTTTTGTTTCCTCATCAACACGAAATTGAATTCTAGTGTCCATGATGCATCCTTTTCTTAATTGTGTGCACAAATGTTAGCACTCGATTTTGTGATGGGCAACTAGCAAACAATATAATACAAAGGGTCGAACCCCTTTTTGACCCTTAAGTCTTGCAGCATTAAAAAGGGCTTTGACCCTGAGCTCACAAAGCGTACGTATTGACGAACGTTTTTCGAAGCGTACAATGCGTTCACTAATTAAACAGTTTTGAGGTTTGTCATGGCTGGCATAACAGCAACAGAAGCCCGCGGAAATTTATATAGATTGATTGATGAGACCGCTGAGTCTCATGAGCCAATTAGGATTTCGGGCAAGCGTAACAATGCCGTTTTAATATCGGAAGAAGATTGGTCCGCTATCCAAGAAACGCTGTATTTATTGTCAGTGCCAAACATGCGTGAATCAATTCGTGAGGGTATGGACGCCCCAGTTAGTGAATGTGATGAGGAGTTAGACTGGTGACATGGAAGTTGGTATACACAAAGCAGGCTCAGAAGGATGCTAAAAAACTAGCATCAAGCGGACTAAAATCAAAAGCCCAAGAGCTACTCAATTTACTGTCTGAGAACCCCTTCAAAAAACCACCGCCATTTGAAGCCCTTATTGGCGACCTTTCGGGCGCGTATTCACGCAGAATCAACATACAATACCGACTTGTCTACCAAGTCTTAGAAACAGAAAAAGTCATCAAAGTTCTACGATTATGGACACACTACGAATAACGTTTTATCAGGAATGTATAACCAAAGGGTCGAACCCCTTTTAGATCCTCATAACTTGCAACACGGAAACCCTTAATCAAAAAGGGCTTTGACCCTGAGTTCAGATTCTATGATGCTCGAAGCAAGGCAAACCCCACCGCTCGACACTATCGTTTGACCTCGCTTTTGGGATTAGCCTTACTTCAGGCCTGAATTTTTTTGTTTAGCAAGTTGGTCATCAAGTTCTTTCATTAAATCATCGTAACTGTATTTTACTGTGCCACTCACACGTCCTTCTTTTATCAGAGAGCGTAAGGTTTTAAGCTTACTTTCTTTGTCTTCTAGTTTTCTCAAAACTGTATGCACTAGTTCCACCTCAAACATACCAATATATACGGGACTTTGGGATAAGCTTTATGAAAAGTCAAAAGAATAAGAAAGGTATTAATTTAAGGCTTTGACCCTTACTTCACACCTAGGTTGGTGTTTAGACTAATAAGAGCGGACTTAAAGTATTCGGCTTGTTGTGGATATTAAATTGACAGACTCGATTTAGAGCGAGAATATGAAACAGATACAAGGGATAGTGTTAGTTTTAAATATGTTTTATGGGAGATGTAGAAGTGAATTTTATAGTTTTAGATAATTATGGGCGACCACCTCCTGTTTCTGTAAATACAGCATATTTAAGTGCGGATAATTGGAATGACTACTCTTTTAGAACTCTTTTTTATCTAACAGTTTTTGATAAAGACGGTATAGAGCATAAAATTGGCGATGTAAAAATCGCTTTTAAAGGTCAAACTACTGAGAAAAGTACATATACAACAATGGGCAAAGGCTTCTCGTTTTTAAATGATCAGTACTTTTCATTAGGGACTGATACAGAATATTATAAAAATTTAAATAAGTTGCTCCCTGAGTTAAAACAGCACATCTTAACTGCATTAGAAGATATTGTTTATAAACCTGAAAAATTAAAAGATATTGAAGATGAAGAAGTATTAAATACATCTCTCTTTCGTGGGGTAACATTATCCGATGTACATGGCCAGTTCACTAGAGTATTAAACGGCCTTACCGAACTATCAGATTTTGATTTTAGTTTTGTAAGACAGGGATTAGGCGGATTTTGTGACTTGAAAATTTCGTTTAAGGTTAAAGTGGGCTCAGTTCCAAGTACAAATATTCATGCCTTCATCGGGCGTAATGGTTGTGGCAAAACAACTATTTTAAACGGTATGATTGATGCAATTACAGATTCCGAACACGTATCATGTTTTTTTACTGAAAGTGGTCTATTTGCCGAATCTCGTATTCCTACTGGCTATTTTCGCTCTTTAGTCTCTGTGTCT
>NZ_JACYFC010000001.1:142892-143189 GCF_014803385.1 Marinomonas colpomeniae
AAGTATTTCTATATAGGGTTAAAAAACAGAGAAAATAGTGAAGCTTTAAATTCATTAGAAGGTCTTCGGAAAGATTTTGTTTCAGCTTTAATTGGTTGTTTAAGTAACGAAAGTAAAAAAGATCTATGGTTAGATGCTATTAGTAACTTAAGTAGTGACCAAAATTTCGAAAATATGGGGTTAAGCATTCTTAACACGAGATACGCTAATCTAAAGAAAAAGCACAAAAATATTCAATCTGATAATGATGAATTCCAAGAGTTATTTTACCAGAACATAACTAATTATTTGCAACGC
>NZ_JACYFC010000001.1:143440-143999 GCF_014803385.1 Marinomonas colpomeniae
TATTATTGTTGAAAGACCAGAAATAGAAACTTTTGGAGAAAATTTTGGTGTCTTAACTCGTGAAGTATTTGCTCTTGAAGTTGCAAATTCAGGGTATCACTCACTTTTAACGAAGTCTGTCGAGTCTGGGGCATCGTATGATGAAATATTGTTAGAATATAAGAATCAAATAGGCTTAGAAGGTAGAACAGTTTTGAAGGCAATGGTTTTAAGTAGGGATGCAAAAAAAGCGCAATGAAAAGTCTAGCCCCCCCCAAATATCCCTTTTAACAGCATGTTGTTGAAATGCTCAGAAGGAATGGAGCAAGTTAATGTACGTAATGACTTTATTTCTACGTTCCCAACCTTTCACGTAAAAGAACAACAATATCAAGCCCTCAGTTTGGCTGGTAATTTATATACGTACCAGAAAGCTAATCCGTTGACTAATGATACCCAGGTTGTTGGGCACCTAACAAAAACAAAGCTAATTAATTTATATGAGAACAATTTACGTAACAAAGATAAGCCAGCAAGAGAATATTACGATTTCTTGCTAGTGTCTTCTGGTGAGCGTTGC
>NZ_JACYFC010000001.1:144135-1116274 GCF_014803385.1 Marinomonas colpomeniae
CTTATGCCATTATAGAGGACAATCAGGCTATTCATCCTTATGCTGATAAAAATATTTTTTATCAGGAACAATGGGTATATGCAGAATACATTGATGAAGATGATGGGGCTGTTGTTTATTATGTCCAATGCCCTGCGACTTGGAGTCAAGCGGAAAAAAATAGAGCTGAAAACCACTTCAATAATTTAGATTTAGCTAATCGATACAGCTTAGAAGCAGGCAAACATTTAAGTGAAGTTATTGACCAAAAAAATGCTTTTGTAGATGTTATTCTTGGGGTTGCCCCACAAGCTACGACTCAAGTAATCAAAAATGGTTTTGTGAATGCTAACCTCCAACCTCTAATAGATTCAGGACAGTTTGCTAACCACTGGAAGAAGGTAATGTACCAATGTTTGGCAAACTCAGTCACATTCTTTGAAGGATAATACTGCGCTTTCTATGCGAAAGGATAGGTAACGGCACAGCAGAAGTAGTATTGTCTAGTAACCGAAAGACGGCATCTCCCTTTGTAACTGTATTAGAATACTTAAAAATAATTGGCGAAAAGACACTTAACAACTGCCTATACCTACTTTACATCTTCTCAGCTATTACTGAATACCTTTAGCCGTGAAGGCATGCTAGAAACCAAGAAAAAGTTTAACTATAATGGAATTGTGAGCTACTTGGATCGTGGGTGATAAGCCTCCCTCGTAGACAATTGTAAGAAAGCCCGTGTCGTTTGATACGGGCTTTTTTTATTTAGACATCAGTTTCTGGTAACAAGGTGTCTTGTGCGTTTTCTATTTCTTCAGCAATGTCTTCGTCATCTTCCGTAAAGTAGGCGATGTGGAACATGGCTTCGCCTTCTTGTACTAACGGGATGTTTTGCTGACCAATTAATATCCCTGCTCGATTCGCGATAACGGAGCCAATGATGTCGCCATATGGACTACCAATATTCGCTAGGGTGTCGCCTTTCTTGATTTGATCACCCAATTTAAAATGGTTGTTCACAATACCGCTGGCATTTGCTCGTAACCATTGGCTGCCGTTGGCAACAAAAGGTGTAATTGCCTTTTTACGCGTTGATGATTTACGCACCATGCCTAAATACTGCAATACATTTGTGATGCCTTTAATACCTGCCAAAATTGAGAAGTCATCAAAACGAAGTGCTTCGCCTGCTTCATAAAGCAAAACTGTCGTTTTGTGTTTTTCGGCGGCTTCTCGTAAAGAACCTTCAATGATATTTGAGTTCAATATCACGGGTACACCAAATGCTTGTGCAAGTTCTTTGGTTTCTACATCAGATAAATCGGCACGAATCTGTGGCAGGTTAGATCGATGGATCGCACCTGTATGCAGATCAATACCATAGTCGCAGTGTTTAACGATTTGATTCAAAAACGTATAAGCCACGCGGCCAGCTAAAGAGCCTTTTGCTGAACCTGGGAAGCAGCGGTTTAAGTCTCTTCGGTCTGGCATGTAACGGCTTTGATTCACAACACCATAAACATTCACCATAGGCACAGCAATTAAGGTGCCTTTGGTCAGTTTGAAGTTCTTTTGGTTAATTAGGCGTCGAATAATTTCGACGCCATTTAACTCATCACCATGAACTGCCGCGCTGATAAAGATAGTCGGGCCATCTTTTTTTGCCCGAGTAATGTAAACCGGCAAGGAAACATCCGCTCCTGTATAAAGCTTGGCAACGGGTAGTTCGATTTTCTTCGTTTCCCCAGGCGCGATGTCAAATTCACCTATCGATAATATAGCCATGATCTTCTCCTACTTACTTTCTCAATAATCTATGGTGCTTATTGATCTCTTGGTAAATCTACATTTTGTTCTATAAAGTCGAAAACCATACCAGCGATATTCTCGCCTGTTGCTGTTTCAATGCCTTCTAATCCCGGTGAAGAGTTTACTTCCATCACCATAGGGCCATTTTGAGAGCGAAGTAAGTCAACACCACAGAAGTTTAAGCCCATTGCTTTGGCTGCGTTGATCGCTGTGTCTTGCTCTTCTTGAGTCAATTTAACAATCTCGGCGCTGCCACCACGGTGTAGGTTTGATCTAAATTCACCTTCTGCACCTTGGCGTTTCATTGCGGCAACAATTTTACCGCCAACAACTAAGCAGCGAATGTCAGATCCGCCAGCTTCTTTAATGAATTCTTGTACAAGGATATTGGCTTTTAATCCCATGAAGGCTTCGATGATGGCTTCTGCGGCTTTGGTTGTGTCCGCAAGTACAACGCCGATGCCTTGAGTTCCCTCAAGCAGTTTAATAACAACCGGTGCGCCACCGACATTTTTTATCAAATCTTTGATGTTATCTGGCTTGCTTGCAAAACCTGTACGTGGAAGGCCAATGCCTTTACGAGATAACAATTGCAAAGAACGCAGTTTGTCACGTGAACGACTGATAGCAAGTGAGTCATTGACATTAAACGTTCCCATCATTTCGAATTGACGAGCAACTGCCGTACCGTAAAACGTAATAGACGAGCCGATGCGTGGAATAATGGCATCATAGCGAGGTAATTCTTCACCGTGGTAACGTACGGTTGGGCGACTACTGGTAATGTCCATGTAGCAATGTAGGGTGTCGATAATATCAACTTCATGCCCTTTTGCTTCGCCAGCTTCTTTCAAGCGTCGGGTTGAGTAAAGGTTTGGACCTCTTGATAAAATGGCAATTCTCATAGTGTTTTCCTTTGTCGTTTCGCCTCTTAAATAAGGCTGTCAGGTTGATAAAGCGCAGTGTATAGTTGATCGTTCAAACAACAAAACGATATATTATGGTGTGTTCGATCAAAATAATTGATTGGTGGGGGTTTTATGAGAATTGAGTTATTAAAGACATGTTTAGAAGTTAGCCAGACATTAAATTTCAGGATTGCGGCTGAAAACCTCTTTATTACTCAGTCTGCTGTGAGCGCTCGAATCAAATTGTTAGAAGACGATTTAGGTGTCTTGTTATTTGATCGTAGCCATAAGCATTTGAAGTTAACACCAGAAGGTAACCGCTTTATAAAGCACGCCAATGAGTTGGTTTTTATGTGGCAAAAAACCAAACATGATGTGGGCATTGCCGAAAACGACACCCATCAATTAACCATCGGTTCGATGATGTCCATTTGGGATATCGTGCTACAAGACTGGTTGCAAAAAATTCATCGAAACTTAGAAGACGTGAGTTTATTTACGAGCACTTATTCAACCACAGAGTTAAATAAAAAAGTGATTAGCCGAGTCATCGACATTGCGTTTGTGTTTGAACCTCCGTTTATCGAAGATTTTGTGACTGAAAAAGTGGCTACCGTGCCTTTGCATTTAGTGACTACTGACCCAGATTATGATGGTGTAGGTAAGTTAGAAAACTATGTCATGGTGGATTATGGTGAATCGGTAAACATACAACATATGAGAGCATTTCAAGATTCTCCGCCAGCAAAGCATCGTATGAGTCAGCCTAGAATTGCACTAAACTACATATTGGAGGCGGGCGGAAGTGCTCACTTACCAAGACAAATGACGTTTGAATATGTACAGAAAAATCAGCTGTTTATTATTGAAGACGCGCCAGTTTATTCCCGAGAAATATTTGCCATTTATTTAGCGAAAAGCCAAAAAGTCGACATCATTGAACAAGCGATTCAGCTTTTCCCTTACTTATCCCATTAACATGCTTGGTGACAATGGCAGAATGGTAACTAAGTGGCTATAGATAAGCATAGTTAAAATAAAGGTTATTTTTTAGTTTGAACAACTTACAACATATATTATTTATGGGGCTCTTATGCAGTATTCAGTTTTAATCACAGGTTGTTCCAGCGGTATTGGGCTTGAAGCCGCTAGAATGCTGCAAGCACGTGATTTTTTTGTGGTGGCGAGTTGCCGTAAAAAAGAAGATGTAGAAGCGTTAAAAGCACAAGGTATCAAACACGTTGTGCAATTGGATCTAGCTGATTCCGCTTCTCTCTCCAAAGGCTTAGAAGACACCTTGGCAATTACTAATGGCCAATTGTTTGCGCTGTTTAATAATGGCGCTTATGGGCAACCAGGGGCAGTGGAAGATCTACCTGTTGAGGCGTTACGAACGCAATTTGAAAGTAATTTTTTTGGTACTCATGAGCTAACAACAAAAGTACTTAAAGTGATGTTAGCGCAAGGTTATGGCCGTATTGTGACGAACAGTTCTGTGCTTGGTTTGGTGGCTGCTCCGTTTCGCGGGGCATACAACGCGAGTAAATTTGCCATTGAAGGTTTGACCGATACTTTGCGCTTAGAATTATCAGACACGCCGATTCATGTGAGTTTGATAGAGCCGGGCCCTATCGAGAGTCGATTTAGAGCTAATGCTCTAGTGGCTTTGAAGAATAATATCGACATGGAAAGTAGTCGTCATAAAAAAGGCTATGAAGAGGCGATTACTCGATTGTCGACAGAAGGGCCTGCGTCATCACATACACTACCAGCTAGTGCTGTGGTAGATAAATTAATCCATGCACTAGAGTCACCGCGTCCTAAAGTACGTTATTACGTGACAATACCTACCTATGGCGCGGCGATAATGAAACGACTTTTACCTGCATTTTTATTGGACAAAATTATGGTTCGTCAAGGTGCTTAGTGTGCTCATTAGTTTCTTCGTTAAGATTTTTAAGCCATTTTACCATGCTGGATAGGTATAAATCACGAGCGACTTGCTTGGATAAAAACAAGTCGTGAAAACCTTGTGGAATCGCTACACAGGTTAGATTTTTGAACGTCCTATTAGCGGCCTCTTGCATGCTATCTACGTCTAATACACCATCACCTTGCTGTATTTCAGAAACTGTTTTTTTGCCAATGGTGCTAATTTCAGATCTGCACATTAAGGTTGGAATGGTTATTTTCTGATTAGCAAGATCACGCTGAGCATGAATGATTTCTCTCAACCAATGGAAAGATAATCCGAAACCTTCTGCAGGTTTCCAGTCCAATCTATAATCCCATTCTCCACCAAACCTAGTGTGTAATGATTTTGAGTAGGTATTAGCTTTTTTACTGTTTAATAGAATAAAAGGCAGTGCGGACACAATCGCACGAATAGGCCAACTGATACTATTAAGTAATTTTGGTGAAAATGGTAACGCAAGGAAGGGACTGTTGAGCATTAGTCCTGTCACGTTAGGAAATGGCTTGTTGTAATGGCTTTCTTTATCAGAGAGGGAGTAAGGCTGTGCGAGGTAAGAGGAAGCAATTAAGCCGCCTGTTGAGTGCGCTAACATTACAACGTTTTTCATGCCATCTTGCTTCATGGTTGCTAAAGCAATGTCTAAATCTTGTCCGTACTGTTCAATTGAATCACACCAATTGGGTAGAGTTGATGGTCGAAGAGAGCGGCCATAACCTTGTAAGTCGACGGCATAAAAACGATAACCAAGCTTGATAAAGTATTCAGCTAGATCTGTTTGAAAAAAATAGTCTGTATAACCGTGTATATACAAAATCGCTTTAGGAGTCCTAGGCCGACCAATATGATTAATTAGCGTAGTGTGTACTTGGCTTTTTTGGCCAGAACTTCTTAATCCAGATAATTCAAAAGTACGAGCACGAAAATTGGCCCCCAATAGGTCTTCACAATCATTTACTTGTTTCCAGTGTTGTCCTATTGGTGCGCTCATAGTGGCTTTCCTATTGTGTTAAGGAGATAGCATTATTTGAATAAATTATCGCCAAGCTGATCAATGGTAAGTTTGGCTTTGCGTAGAGTGATTGTAATGCATTCATCACGACTACCTATTAAATCGGAACGGATGAAATTATGTGTTTTTTTCTCTTCGCCTTCACCTTTCGTGACGATTGCCGCTACTCTAAATTGTCCGTTATCTTTCATTGGTGCTGGCACTATTTCAAAGCCTTTATATTCTACTGTTTCTTCGGCTTTCTCTGGTGCACTCTCTGTTGCTGAAAATAAGCCTTTGAGGCTTGATAAAATACCCATTGTTAACATTCTCCTATGTGTTGCACTATTTCCAAGACTATTCTTCTGGGAACGGCGTCATTAGTCAAACACCATCGTATGATGTTTTCTTTTCTAAGAACAGTCTTAGGAATCTCAGAGACTCAGAAAATATTGATATCGATGAAGATACCGTCTGTTTGTTCTTGCTGTATACTCTCGTTAAATAGAAAATTGAATAATAGGAATCTGTTTATATGAGTGAAACGCAAGCCAACAATCCATTACACGGTATAAAACTAGAAAAAGTTGTGACCGATTTAGTGGAGCATTATGGTTGGGAAGAATTGGCTATTCGGATCAATATTAACTGCTTTAAAAGTGACCCGTCGGTTAAATCCAGCCTAAAATTCTTACGTAAAACGCCTTGGGCGAGAGACAAAGTTGAAGCTTTGTTTTTAGAAACCTCTTTTACTTAGGCTATTTGTTGTATTGATGATGGTGAGTTAGAAGTTACTTTGTCATTATCAAATGCATCATGATGGACAAGATTCCGGCCTAAGTGTTTGGCAGAATAAAGGTTTTTATCTGCATTTCGTAAGAACTCTCTGAAATTTTGATTCTTTTCTAGATTAGTAACACCAATGCTCACTGTGATTTGAATATTGTGGGGGCTGATGTGAAACTCATTGTCTTCAACTTTCTTTCGAATACTCTCCGCAAAATCGTAAGCTTGAACCGCTGTATTGTCCTGAAGAATAATAAGAAATTCTTCTCCACCAATGCGGTAAACATGGTTATTCGGTGTGCTTTCTTTAAGTAATGCTGTCATATCGACCAAAACCGCATCACCTACATCGTGACCAAACTCATCATTTACACTTTTAAAGTGGTCGATATCGACTATCAATAATTGAGTGTTGTCTTCTTTATACTGTGAGTCTTCTTGTTTTTTATTATGCTCTTCAAAAAATAATCTCAATGCGTGACGATTTTTAGCTTTTGTTAGAGGGTCTTCAAATGCCATTTTATGCAACGAAATATTATTTTTCATATGTTGTGATTCATAAAAATAACAAATAAGGAATGTTAAATAATAGGCTAAAGTGAAGTTGAGTAGTGATCGATAGGGGATATTATTATCGGAATCCGATTTTAAAAATAAAATTATAAATATAGGGAAAGAGAGTGAAATTGTGTAAATCAAACCAAGCCTTGCCCCTGCTAAGAGACAAAACATAGCCGGTGCTAGAAGCAACCAATAAATTGATCCTGCGCGTAAATCGGCATGGTAAAAAGTATATAATACTGTAATGCTAATCGAAAAAAGATGTATTGATATGTGCCATTTATGGTTTTTATCTTGGACGGCCATTACAAAGAAATAAAGATTCAACAAACCAAAAAATAACTCAACTAATCCAATGTTAAGCTGTTGTAATACTGTAATATTTAACATACCGAAAAGAACAATAATGACACCAGTAAAAAGGCTTAGCCATTTATGTAGCGTGTTTTTTGCGTCGGTTAATTGTAAGTTCCTTTGAGTATCCATTTATTCTCTATGCTAAATGATTGTTTTGCTTATTATTTATACAGTATTGTCTTTGAAAGGTTCAGTCTAAGTCTACTTATTTTAATAATAAATCATGAGTAATTGCAGTGAAATCGTCAGCAGATTGGATTAAAGACTGTGCGGTTAAGGCTTCCACTCCGTAGATTTCTACTCTGGTTTTATATTTGTCTCTTAATGTGGTGGCTAGCAATCCAAAGTCGCCATCGCCAGAAACTAGAATAAGCACATCACTGTCTTTACCATATTCAATGCCATCAATAGCGATTCCGACATCCCAGTCACCTTTTGCAGAGCCATCTGAGCGCTGAATAAAGGGTTTTAGTTTTACTTCAAAGCCAATCGCTCTAAGAATATTTTGGAACTGACGCTGCTTTTCATCACCTCGGTCTATGGCGTAAGCAATGGCTTTAACAACATTTCGACCTTCAGTCGCTTTCGCCCAAAATTTGTTGTAATCAAAAGGGCGTTTGAACGTATCACGGGTTGTGTAATAAACATTTTGCACATCAACTAAAATAGTGACATTGCTTCCATTCATATTGCTCGTAGCGGCGTTGTTTGTAGAGACAGTACTCATAGATATCCTAACGTGTATTTGATTAAGGCGTAGTAGACAGTGTCATCTTACTTGCTTGGTATAAGTTATTGTCGCCAGCCATTAAGGAGATTTCTTTCAGACTGATTGGAGATGAAGGAGACAATGCCAAGTTTAAAGAGGTAGATGATTGTAAAAAAGCTAAGACAGTATCGGCTATGTGTTTTGATTCTACTGAATAGGCTTGAGCTAAACCTAAGTCTTGGCTACTGATTTGAAGCTTACTTAATAATGCTGACTTATCCGTTTGTGTTGTTGGCGTGTTTGGCCATAAGTACTTCATCATTCCAGCATCTTGGTAACGTATATCTAAGTTGCTAATCTCAACATTATCACCATGAATAATAAAAATTGCTTCGGGTTGTCCTAGTGCTACAGAAGCCAGTAGATCCGTACGCAGCTCCGTCATGGATAAATTTGTATCTAGTAGGTTTATTTGGCTAGAAAATGAAACACGTCCAACATCTTTGATATTTAATACTAAATTAGATGCTGCTGTGAATTGCTCTGATGACGTATTACGCTCTATTTCTGAGACAAAAGATCCTTTGCCTAATAGCGTTTCTATACCAACCGCACGCATCCATCGAGAAGTATCACGAGAAAGGCTAGAAGCTGAGCTTTCTTTTATCCAAAAATCGACATCTAAGCTTGGGTATTTAATCGGATAATGATTAAACGAAATTCGTGCAAACTTTAGCCAAGGAGCGCTTTCCAGACCAAAACTAACGTCTTCAAGGGAAGGCGTTAGAGTGAAAGGATTAAAATGAATACCTTGATAATGCACAAACGGAGTTAGTCCTGAGCTTTCTAATTGTTGTTGAATTTTTTCTGCTGCGTACTGGGTACCAAAGTGTTTGATGGCGTAGATACCTATAATAATAAGGCTGAAAAGTACAAAGAAGGACATTAATAGGCCGACTTTGTTGTCTTTGATCTTTGTTATGAGACGATTCAAGATATTAACTCGTGAGTTGAAGTTGGTGTTGTAAATCACAATAAGCAGTCAGGTTAAGTGTCCTGTGAAAGGGATGCAAATAAAAACTAATAAAGTCTGCTGGAATGGAATAATTGAAATTAATTATTGTTATGTTATAACATAAATAGACTAATTCGATATATCTATAAAGGCAGCGATAAAATGATTCCCAAAAGAACTTTGCCAGTGACCGTGCTCTCAGGCTTTCTTGGTGCAGGAAAAACCACTGTGCTGAGTCATATCTTAAATAACCGTCAAGGTAAGAAAGTGGCGGTTATCGTCAATGATATGAGCGAAATCAATATAGATTCTGCGATTGTACAGAATGATGTGTCACTTAATCGTAGTGATGAAAAGCTTGTGGAAATGAGTAATGGATGTATCTGCTGTACTTTACGTGAAGACCTATTAGTTGAAGTGGGAAAATTAGCAGAAGAGGGACGATTTGATTATTTAGTGATTGAATCAACGGGGATTTCTGAGCCATTACCTGTAGCAGAAACCTTTACCTTTGCAGATGAAAATGGTGTTTCATTATCGGATGTCGCTACTTTGGATACCATGGTAACGGTTGTGGATGCAGTGAATTTTCTAAAAGATTATGACGAAGCGCAATCCTTGCAAGACACTGCGGAATCTTTGGGTGAGGAAGACGAACGCAGTGTAGCGGATTTACTCGTCGATCAGGTGGAATTCGCTGATGTCATTTTAATTAGCAAAACTGACTTAGTTGACGTGACTGAAGTCGAGCGACTCAGTGCGATTCTGAAAACACTCAATACTAACGCTCGAATCATTCCTATTTCGAAGGGCGATGTCGACATAGATGCCGTATTGAATACCAAGTTATTTAACTTCGAGCGAGCTCAACAAGCACCCGGTTGGCTAAAAGAAATGCGTGGTGAGCATCTTCCTGAAACGGAAGAATATGGCATTAGCAGCTTTAGTTATCTAGCTCGACGCCCGTTTCATCCTGAAAAATTCCATAAGTTTCTTCACAATACAGAACGCTATGGAAAATTGATTCGCTCGAAAGGGTATTTTTGGCTGGCGACCCGACCAGAGTTCGCGGGCCAATGGAATCAAGCCGGTGGTATTGCGCGTTATGGTTTTGGTGGTATGTTTTGGAAATCGGTTCCGAAGGCGCAATGGCCTACTGACGAAGAGTATTTGGCTTCTATAAAGGAACAATGGGTGGAGCCTTTTGGCGACATGCGTCAAGAGCTGGTTTTTATTGGCCAGAAGTTGGACCAAACGGCTATGACGTCGGCATTAGAAGAGTGCTTGTTATCGGATGATGAATTATTCAAAGGAAAAGCATTCTGGCAAACCTTAAGTGATCCTTTTGATGAATGGAGAGAAGGAACGTGAGTGCTGTTGCGATAATTGATCAAGAGGTGACTGATCAAACAAAAGAATGTTGCGGTTCGCCCGAGCCTTTATTTCGTCGTGTCAGTGAGCGCAACGATCCAGAAGTACTGACCGATATTTATCGCAATGATACGAATATCGCTATTTGGAAACGAGACGTTTCTGCTGAGTTAATCGCAGCGGTAGACGACTTTATAAACACAAATGAAATGAAGCGAACCATGCTGGCTATAACCGCTAAAAATGCGCATGAGGAACTCCGCAAAGCAATAGGGACAGAAAAAAACATCGCACCTTTAGTGGAAGATATGGCTCAGTTGATAGACATGTTTTGTTGTTTGTTTGATCTCAAACGAGCGGGTGTCAGGCTGACTTCTATGGATCAAGCTATGTGCCCTAGGTTTCATGTAGATAAAATTCCATGTCGGCTTGTTTCTACCTATCAAGGTATTGCAACCGACTGGTTGCCAAATCATCTGGTTGATCGAACAAAACTGGGAGCTGGAAGTGAGGGTAAGCCTGATGACATATCTGGTCTGTTTCATGACCTAAGTGATATTCAGTGTTTAAATCGAGGAGATGTTGCCTTGTTGAAAGGAGAGTTCTGGGAAGGGAACGAAGGTGCAGGATTGATTCATCGCTCCCCACCGCTTCCTGCAGGCGAGCATCGTTTATTACTAACATTGGATTTTATTGATCTTTAGTTCATGGATGGTTTGATTCTCGCTGTGTTATACAATGCATTCTGTTTTATTTATGGACTGATAAATATATGCATTTTCTTACTATTGCGTTAGTTGCCCTTGTTGCTGTTGAACACCTATATATTTTGATTCTGGAAATGTTTATGTGGACAAAGCCAAGAACCTTGAAAGTATTTGGTATGGAAGCAGGATTGGCGGAGCAGACTAAAAATCTTGCGGCGAACCAAGGTCTTTATAATGGTTTTCTAGCCTCAGGATTAGTGTTTAGCTTATTAAATACGAATTATGAATTCGCCCAACAGCTTCAAATGTTTTTTCTTTTTTGTGTGATTGTTGCAGCTGTTTATGGCAGCTTTACTGTGAAAAAAACCATCATATTTATACAAGGTGTTCCTGCAATTTTAGCGCTATTAAGTGTGTTTCTTCTTGGGTAACGTCACCTCTGGATCAGATGTGTTTTGACGAAAAGATTTTTCTTCTAAAAAAACGTACTATAGACAACTGTTTATAGTACGTTTTTTTATATATGAATCATCATTAAGTAGAAATACTAACAAGGAGTCAGTTATTTCATCTTTGATCCCATCACAAGACGATTTGTGGTTTTTGCCCTTAGGCGGCACCGGCGAAATCGGTATGAATATGAACCTCTACGGCCATGATGGACAATGGTTAATGGTAGATTGCGGTGTATCGTTTAATGAACCCTTAAAGCCAGATGACCTCCATACTGCAGAAGTAGTTTGTGCCGATCCTCGTTTTATCTCCGAACAAAAAGAACGTCTTGCTGGCATAGTTATTACCCACGCCCATGAAGACCATGTGGGTGCCTTGCCTGCACTATGGCGACGCTTCAAGTGTCCTGTTTACACCACAGCGTTTACCGCTGAAGTGCTTCGTCGTAAATTGGTTCAAGTCGGCTTGGCTGATGAAGTGCCAGTTATTGTAGTGAAAGACAATGAAACGAAAAAAATTGGCGTATTCAATGTGACTTGGCTGTCGTTAACGCATTCGATTCCAGAACCTTTTGCGATGACAATTGAAACACCTGTAGGAAAAATTTTTCATACGGGTGATTGGAAAATCGATAAGAAGCCAATTATTGGAGAAGGTTTTTCTTCTGCTCGTTTTAGTGTACTCGCAAAAGAAAACATTCTCGCCATGATGTGTGATTCCACCAACGCATTACGAGATGGTCATTCAGTGTCTGAGTCTGATTGTTATGAGGCGTTATTAGCCATCATCGCACCAGAGAAAAATCGTGTTGTCGTTGGTTGCTTTAGTAGTAACGTGGCGAGGTTGGTGGCATTAGGTCGAGTAGCGCAAGAAACAGGACGTTATCTTGCTTTGGTGGGTCGTTCTCTGATTAACATGGTTGGCGCGGCGAAAGCGACAGGACATTGGCCAAGCGACTTACCTTTAATTGACGCAGCTCACATGGGCTATTTACCACGTGAAGAAGTGTTGGCTGTTGTAACAGGCAGTCAAGGCGAGCCAAGGGCGACGTTAAATCGTCTTGCCGCAGGGAATTGTTTTGATTTAACGCTAAACTCAGATGACTTAGTGATTTTTTCCGCGATGATGATTCCTGGAAACGAAGATGCCATTATGCGCTTAGTTGAACAATTTAAAGGTCAAAAAATTCGTACCTTGCAACAGCAGGATACCGAGTTACCGATCCATGTGAGTGGACATCCTTGCGTGGACGAATTAAAACAACTTTATACTTGGGTGCAACCACAAATAGCGGTTCCTGTTCATGGCGAGCCAGAGCATTTAATTGCGAATGGAAAAGTCGCAAAGTCGAGTCATGTTCCACAGCAACTCGTTGGTCGAAATGGTGATATATACGAACTTGCGCCAAGCGTGAAAATACGTCGAAAGCAAGTGTCTGTTGGGCGAATTTCTTTATCTCGTTAGTTGAAGGTAGATATATATTTTTCTATTGGCCTACATATATCTTCGGTTACTAAGTCTTAATTATTTTTCTTATAAGTATTTACTTATATTTTTATGTTGGTGCCTGCATCATTAAATCTTTATTAAGAGGGACGGTTTTATTTTAAAGTATCTTTAGGAATATTTAAGTGAAAAAAAACATTCCTTTTTATCATCTCTTAGGATGCAAAAAACTCCCTTTTTTTGATCTTAAAATAATGTGACTCTGACATGATTCGTAGCAAGTCACAGAGAGCCGCTTTATGAGCACAGAAAACATTATTGCATTGAAAGAACAATTTAAAAAAATTCCAACCACAATTATTAGTGATGCTTTAGGTCGTAATACAGGTATTAATGGATTAAAAAAATATCACCAAAAAAGTCTTAAATTAGTTGGTCGCGCTCTTACGATAAAGTGCAGCCCTGGCGATAATTTGTATATTTATAAAGCTCTTAAGCAAATTAAAAGAGGCGATATTTTGGTGATTGATGGTCGAGGTGCGATAGACAACGCCTTAATGGGCGAGCTAATTATGCTTCAAGGTCTTAAAAATGGCTGTGATGGTTTTGTCATCGATGGTGCTATTCGAGACGTTGAAGCTTTTGAAGAAGTTCCAGTTTATGCGCGTAATAACACACATTTCGGACCTTTTAAGAATGGGCCTGGTGAAATTGGTGTACCCGTGTCTATTGGCGGTCACATTGTTATGAATGGCGATATTATTGTAGCGGACGATGATGGTGTGGTGTCTTTCCCTGTAGCAGACGCTGAGGAAGTTGTGAAAGCATCATTAGTATTGCTGGAAAAAGAGGACGGTATCATTGAGCAGATCACGACAGGTAAGATGGATTGGGTTGATCAGATTTTAGATAAGGCAGGTATATAAAATGACAGCCAGCATCCTATCTCAGAAAGTCATAAACCTTAACGAATCGGCGAGCTTGAAGGCTGCGGCCTTAGCTCAGAAATTGATTTCCGAAGGAAGAAGAATTATTAATTTTTCAATCGGAGAGCCTGATTTTAATACACCTGATGCTCCTTCGTTAGAGGCAATAAAAGCCATTACTATGGGCAAGACTCATTATTCTAATCCGCAAGGAAATTTAGATTTACGAGAATCTATTTGCGAAAAATTGCAACGCGATAATGCGCTTGACTATGGTACGGACGAAATAATTGTCGGCAGTGGTGGTAAACACATTATTTACCATGCTTTTTTAGCAACCATTAATCCAGATGATGAGGTGATTGTTCCATCTCCTTATTGGGTGTCTTACCCTGATATTGCGGCACTTTGTGGTGGTAAACCTATCATTGTTCAGCCAAATTCTGAAAGCCTAAAGCTAGAGGCAGAGGAGTTAGAGAAAAATATCAGTGCGAAAACAAAGTGGGTTGTATTGAATTCACCGTCTAACCCAACGGGAGCGGTTTACACTGAAGATGAGTTACAAGCGATTGCAGAGGTGCTTAAAAAGCAACCGCATGTACTAATTTTGTCAGATGAAATTTACGAAAAGTTTGTGTATCCGCCAGCGAAGCATGTCTCTCTTGTTAATGTCGCGCCAGACTTAAAAGAGCGTACTTTAATTGTTAATGGTGCGTCTAAAGGTTATGCCATGACAGGGTGGCGTATTGGGTTTGGTGCTGGTTCAACTACTTTGGTTGCCGCCATTAAAAAGCTTATTTCTCAAACAACCACTTGCCCAAGCTCCATAAGCCAAGAAGCCGCTAAAGTCGCATTTTCAGAGACTCAGCCTTCTATAATGATGCGCGATAGTTTTCAGGGAAGACGAGATCAAGCCGTTACGATTTTATCGACTTCTGAGCTTTTGGGAGACATACGCAAGCCAGAAGGCGCTTTTTACCTGTTCTTAAATCTAGAAAAGATTGTTGGTAAGCAAACAGCATCAGGTAAGGTACTTAATATGGATGATGATGTCGTCGAGTTTTTACTTGAAGAAGCAAATGTATCCACTGTTTCTGGCAGTGCTTACGGTTTTTCACCTTGTTTGAGAATCTCTTTTGCTTGTTCGATTGAGCAGATTACCCAAGGTTGTCAGGCGATTGTTGATGCGTTAGCAAGCCTAAAAGATTAGTCCAAGCTTTTTTGTTTCCATTACCCTCCCTGTGATGATTTACCACTGGATCCTTGTGATTCAGTGGTTTTTTTATTCTGACGAGCTTAGATTATTGGTAAAGTGGATTTCTTTATCTTGGGAGTATTTCTAGATATCTCATAAAACAAAAAATACATGTGCCCAAACACTGGCATTAGCTGGAGTATATAAATGATCACCTTTAAACAAGTAGAAGCTTTATATTGGATTTCAGAGCTAGGTAACTTTGCGGCTGCCGCAGATAAATTAAATACGACGCAATCTGCTATTTCGAAGCGAATAAATGAGCTTGAATCGGTTTTTGATATAGAGGTATTTGATCGGTCTAGACGAAATGCAAAATTGACAGAAAAAGGCACTGAATTATTGGCCTTGTCAAAAGACATGCTCGACATGCGAGATTATGTTCTTGAGCGAATGAGTAGCCCTGAAACCCTCCATAAGCGTTTTCGTATCGGCGTGACGGAACTCACCGCATTAACTTGGTTGCCTAAATTGGTGAAGCTGATTGCACACAACTATCCTAAATTAATTATTGAACCTCAAGTTGAGCTAAGTTCAACCCTACTTGAAAAACTGGCAAATGATTCTTTAGACATGATTATTGTGCCGGATGTTTATGAAGATACAGCCTACAAGGTGTGCCGTCTCAAAACGGTAAAAAATGCATGGATGTGTACGCCAGACTATGTACCGACTGATGGACCAATTGACTTTGAGTCTCTCTCTAAACTGAATGTGCTGACTCAAAGTAACTTGTCTGGAACTGGGGTGATTTATGAAAGATGGTTTTTGCAGAATGGTTTCAAAGTAACGAGAAAACTATTGAGTAACAGTTTGGTCGCGCAAATTGGTTTGACCCTATCCGGTATTGGTATTAGTTACTTACCTATTTCTGCGATGAAAAAGCACCTAGATAGCGGTTCATTAAAAATATTAGACATTACGCCTCAGCTTCCTGAAGTGAGATATGCCGCACTTCATAGGGCGGATCGCGATTCTAAACTTTATAGTGATGTTATCAGTTACGCATCTGCATCTTGTGATTTTGATGGGGTTTTGATCGGCGCTTCTTAATATCACTAAAAGTGATGGTTTCGAATGATTTTAAGTCTCTTTTTTATTTGTTTTCTTCGCTATAGAGTAATTTCATCACACAAGTTAAAACGTTTCCGATCAATATGAAGAACGACAATAGATTTTTTATTTATGAAAACGTCACCAGAAAATAAACCAGAATTAATCATAAGTATGATGGGTGAGGCCGCAATATTATTTGATGCAGGAATGGAATTAGATGCTCCTGAATTAGGATTGCAGACAAGAATTTGGAGTGTTTCCAAAAGGCTTGAAGCAATCAAAGGGGTTTCTGAAGTCATTGTTGGTATGAATAATTTCTTAGTGTCATTCGTACCAGCAGATTTACCTCATGCAGAAGTACAGCAGAAGGTCTCTGATTATTGGCAGCAAGATGCGCTTGAAGGCGCTTTGAATGTGAAATCACATATTATTGATGTGGTTTATGGCGGAGAGTATTTAGAGGATTTGAAACGGGTTGCGGAATACAGCCAGCTGTCTATAGATCAAGTTATTGAACTTCATTCCACATCAAAATACACGGTTTTTACTCTAGGTAGCCAACCCGGATTACCTTATTTGGGAGGTTTACCCAGTCAATTAGATATTCCTCGCAGGTCTTCTCCTAGAGCAAGAGTCGAGTCCGGTGCCGTTATTATTGCAGGTGGGCAAGCCAGCGTCTTGTCTCGAACATCTGCTTGCGGTTGGCATGTTATTGGCCAAACAGATTATGACGTTTTTAATATTAACAATGACAGTCCTGCGGTATTTGCTCCAGGTGATATTGTGGAATTCAGAGTAAAAGGGGTTCACCTTTGATTGAAGTTATTACTCCAGGTATTCAGACCACAATTCAGGATAGAGGGAGAACAAAATTCCGTGCAATAGGCGTTGGTTTTAGTGGTGCTATGGATGCATTTTCTTCTGCAATCGCTAATCATTTGGTTATGAATGATGAAGATGCCGCTGTATTGGAAATTACGTATGGTAACGCCAGTTTTCGTTTTCATAGTGATACATATATTGCTCTTACAGGCGCAGATACATCGGCTACTCTTGACGCAAAATCGATACCTTGTTGGTGGTCCTTTCCGGTAAAAGCTGGACAGGTATTAAGGTTAAAAATGAGCTCTGAGGGTTTAAGGACCTATTTGGCTGTTGCGGGTGGTTTCAATGCCCCAGAGGTTATGGGATCAAAGTCAACGGATCTAAAAACTCAAATAGGTGGACTGTCTGGTAGGCCATTACGTAAAGGAGATGAATTATCCATTCCTGCATACAAAGGGCCGCAATGCCCTTCCTTTGGTCTTTCTAAATCAATTCAGCCAATGCATAAGCCAGTGAATGGCGAGTGCGTGGTTCGCTTTATTGTAGGGGCTGAGTGGACATATTTAACAGATGATAGCCAGCAAATGGTTGTGTCATCTCCTTGGCAAGTGAGCAATGAAACTAACCGTCTTGGTGCTCGTCTAGAAGGAGTACCTCTTTCTCTGAAAGCACCTTTAGAATTAATGTCACACGGCATTGTGCCTGGCTGTATTCAGTTACCGCCTTCAGGGCAGCCTGTCATTCAGTTGCAGGATGCGAATACCTGTGGCGGTTACCCAAAAATAGGGGTTGTGATTGCCAGTGATATGAGATTGCTGGCACAGATTAAGCCGGGCAATACGGTGAAATTTGAGATGTGCAGTGTTGAAGATGCGTTAGAAATTGCAAAACAAGAAAGAAAAAAACTATCCAAGATATTTCATAATATTGACATGATGAGAAAAACTTTTTCTCATCAAAAGTAACGGTGATATATGCGAACAATTGATATAAATTCAGACATGGGCGAAGGCTTTGGTGTATACAAATCCGCTCCTGATAGTGAGTTATTACAGTATGTAACCTCTGCGAATATTGCTTGTGGTTTTCATGCTGGTGATCCACAGGTTATGTTAAAAACCATTAAAGAAGCACAACGAAATAATGTTCGTATTGGTGCGCACATAGGGTATCCAGACATCCAAGGCTTTGGTAGAAGAGACATTAAGTTTTCACTGGATGAGTTGTATTCGATGGCCTTATATCAATTGGGTGCATTGTCTGGTATCGCGAAATCTGTCGGTGCTAGTGTTACTTATGCAAATTTCCATGGTGCCTTAGGAAACCTTTCTTTTCGGGATGAAGAGGTAGCAAAAACACTTATTTCAGCGATAAAAGATTTTGACTCAAATTTGATTTATATCGGTATCTCAAATACCTGTGCAGCAAGCGAAGCAGAACGTCAAGGCCTAAAGGTTATGTACTCATTTTTGGCTGATCGAGGGTATACCTCTGCTGGTTTGTTGGCAAAAAGAGGCACACCTAATGCCGTGATAAAAAATTTAACTCAGGTTAGTGATAGAGTTAAAAAACTCTTAACAGAAGGCCTTGTTGAAACAACAGAGGGTGACTGTATCAACATGAAAGTTGATTCCATATTGGTTCACAGTGATACACCAAATGCTTTGGAATTAGCAAAAGTTATCAAAAACGCGGTTGTTGAAAGTGGCTGTACTGTGACTGCGGACTAAACTAATTATCTTATTCATAAAATCATATGGAATCACTTTGTTAATTGGTTTTAATGATTATGTAGCCCTTTACTTAACAAACCCTCGTTAGCTAACTGTGATTTTTTATTGAGTCCTAAAAGTGATCTATCAAGATAAATAAATATCCCTTTTTTTTCTATTATAAGTGCTGTCTACTGATTTCAACCCTACCAAAATAAAGCGACAGAGATTGCTTTTGCTGGGCATTTTAATTATTACTTAAGGAACTTTTACAATGAAATCATTAAAAAATATTGCTTCGCTGTGTATGGCAACAACGGTTGCTTTTACAGCCCAATACTCTATTGCTGCGACTCAGTGGGATCTTCCACTTGCTTGGCCTGCTGATAACTTTATTACTAAAGCGGTCACTGAATTCACTGATGATGTGAAAGCTACAACAAATGGAGAACTTGATATCATCACTCACCCTGGCGGCTCATTAGGTTTTAAAGGCCCAGATATGTTCGGTGCGGTACGTGATGGACTAGTGCCAATCGGTGATATGCTGCTGAGCCAACAAACAGGTGAAGACCCTCGTCTTGGTTTAGCATCTTTACCTTACTTAATTGGTAGTCTTAAAGAGCTTGAAAAATTTGGTACTTTCTACCGTCCTCTTCTGGATGAGATTTATGCAAAAAATAACCAAAAAATTCTTTTTACACTTCCTTGGCCTGATCAACAAATTTTTACTACAGAAGCCATCGAAACAATCGATGACATGAAAAATGTAAAAATCCGTACTTTTAATAAAAGTACTACAGAAGTATTTGAGGCTGTCGGTATGACTCCGGTTCAGCTTCCTTGGGGCGAAGTAGTGCCTTCATTAGCCTCTGGTGCAATCGACGCTGTAGCGACTTCTGCAGCTTCTGCGGTTGATGGGTCATTTTGGGAATTCCTAGGCTATATTTATCCGACTCGTCAATCTTGGAATACGAATGTAGTGAGCGTTAACCTTGATTACTGGAATGATTTGTCAAAAGATAACCAACAAAAAATTGAAGCATTAGCGAAAGAATTCGAACCTAAAGTATGGGCTTCTATAGATGGCATTAATGTTAGTGATATGAAAAAGTTAACAGATCACGGCATGGTTGCAGGTACTATTAGTGATGATTTGAGAGCAAAATTTAAAGAGCTTGCTTCACCATTGCGTGAGAAAGAAATCAAATTAATGGGACCATCTGCACGTAAAGTGGTAGACGCCTTTCAAGCAGCAAATTAATTTCTATTATTCAACCATAATAACCCTTGATAGCATTCAGCTTTCGAGGGTTATTTCTATTTATTTGGAGGAAATATGATTGTTGTATTAACCAAATTAGTTGACTGTGTTTGCTTGATTGCATGCTATATCTCAGGTATCGCTATTCTTGCTATTGCATTGATGCAAGTAACAGAAATTATTGTTCGCAATGCCTTTGACTACAGTTTTCCCTTTGTTTGGGAGTTTGCATCGTATTTGCATATTGGTGCTGTTTTTCTTGCCGCAGGCTATACGTTGCGTTCAGGAGGTCATATTCGAGTGACTATTCTTCAACGTTTTCATTCTAAGGCCTTTGAAATTGGTGCAACATTAGTAGCGTTAGCTATTTCTACTTTTTTATCCATGGCGATTTTTAAGTTTGCGTTTAAGTATTTTGAAACAGGGCGTACCTCAGGTACTGTGAATGATATCCCGCTTGCTATACCTGCTTTTTTTATGGCCTTCGGTGCTGCATTACTCACAGTACAGTTGGTGATGAGGTTGCTTCAAACCATCACAAATAAACCGTTTGAAAGCGCTCCGCATCTGAATAATGATAACTCGTAGAAGGAATGCACCGATATGTCACTTCCAATAATTACCACCTTTGCCTTGCTGTTTTCTTTATTAGCTTCTGGCGCATGGGTATTCCTTTCATTGCTTGGAGTAGGAATAGGTAGCCTTTCTATTTTTAAAAGCATTCCTGTTGATCGAATTTTGTCCCAAACGGTTTGGAATGGTCTTTCATCACCTGAACTGGTTGCTCTACCTCTTTTTATATTAATGTCTGAGTTGCTCATGCGTTCTCGTTTTATTGATGGGCTTTTTAGAGCCATTGAGCCTTGGGTAAGACGCTTACCTGGCGGACTCCTTCATACCAATGTGGTTGGTTGTACATTTTTTGCTTTGATTTCAGGTTCATCTGCCGCGACAACCAGTGCAGTGGGTAAGATCACCTTAAAAGAGCTAGATGCACGAGGTTATGATTCTCAGCTTGCTATGGGAACACTCGCTGGCGCAGGGACATTAGGTTTCTTAATCCCACCAAGTATTATCATGATTATCTATGGTGTGTTGTCTCAAACATCGGTATTGAAGTTGTTTGCCGCGGGTATTATCCCTGGGCTGATGTTAGCGCTTTTGTTGATGGTTTATATCGCGTTTGCTGATCGAAAAAGGCACACTCGTTCGGAAGCGATAGATGAAAACATATGGAAAGATAGGTTGGTAAACCTTCCTGCTTTGACGCCTTTTATTATCCTCATGTCTGGATTACTAATCGCTTTGTATGGTGGTTTTGCTAGCCCTTCTGAAGCCGCTTCGATTTCAGTTGTGATTACGCTGTGTATTATGTTGTGGGAGAAGTCACTTAATTTAAAAGCCCTAATGGCTGCTTTGATTGGTACGGCTCGAACGGCGAGTATGCTGGGGCTTATTATTGCATCGGCGTCTTTTTTATCGACGGCAATGGGCTTTCTTGGGCTTCCACAAGCGATATCGGGTTTGATTAGCTCATTTAACTTATCGCCACTCGAATTGGTTGCGCTCTTGGTTGTAGTGTACATTATTTTAGGGTGTTTCTTAGAAGGTATGTCTTTGATTCTAATGACATTGCCGCTAGTTTTACCACTTATTACTGCTGCAGGATACGATAAGATTTGGTTCGGTGTGTTCTTGATTATCGTCGTAGAACTGGCGCAAATATCGCCACCTGTTGGGATGAATTTATTTGTTATTCAAGGACTTACGGGCGAGAAGCTGGGTGAAATTGCGAAATCTGTGTTGCCTATCTTTATCATTATGGTGTGTTTTGTATTCTTCTTAGCTGTCTTTCCTGAAGTTGTAACCTTCTTGCCTTCATTAATGGGTTAATTATTTTCTCTTATAGATTTAACTTAATTCGCCCATGGATGGGCTGAATTAAGTTAAATCTGTTTAATCTGTGTTTCGATTGCTGCAGTTAGTTAATCGGTGCGAAAACGGTTTTAGAAGTTTGCCCTGGAATTTCTTTGGCAAGTTTTGGCACTAAATATCCTGGTAATTCTGCGGCGACTTTTCCCATTAATTTCTGTGCGTCTTCAACGCTTATATCAAAATGTGCTGCACCTTCTACTGGGTCGAGCGTGAACATGTAATAAGGCAAAATACCAGCAGAAAATACGGCTTCACTTAAGTTTACTTGCGCTTCTACGGAATCGTTTATGCCTTTGAGTAATACGCCTTGGTTCAATACTGTAACGCCAGCTTGTTTGAGCTTGAATGCGGCTTGAGCCAGTTCTTCGTCCATTTCGTTAGCATGGTTAATATGCCACACCATAATAATGTCGAGTCGAGAAGCGCGAATCCAATCGATCATGTCCTTTGTTACTCGTGCTGGAATGACCACGGGCAACCTAGAGTGAATGCGTAGGCGTTTTATTTGGGGTAAGGCTTCGAGTTGTCGAATCTTTTTAACCAGTAGGGCGTCTTTCATCATCAAAGGGTCACCGCCGCTTAGAATGACTTCGTTTACGTCTGGGTGTGCTTGGAGATAATCTATGACAGATTGCCATTCTGCTTGCGCCAGTTGATTATCACCATAAGGAAAATGACGGCGGAAGCAGTAACGGCAGTTCACCGCACAAGTACCTGTTGTGATGACTAATAAGCGCCGTTTGTACTTATGTACTATGGCTTTTTGTGGGTTATGATCCGCTTCTTCTAATGGGTCTTTATTGTAGCCCAATACTTTTTGCATCTCGGTTGCACTGGGTAAAATTTGTAACAACAGCGGATCGTTCGGATTACCGTATTCAATACGTGATAAATAAGGGCGCGGTACCAAAAGCTTAAAACTCTGATGTGCTTCTGTACCTTGTTCGATCAAACTCTCAGGAAGGCCAAGGTGATAAATTAGCTTAGGTAAAGAGGTAATTGCCCGTGAAAGGTGCTGTGACCAGCTTAACTCGTTCTCTGTTTGATTGTTTGTTTGTATTGGTATCACGTCAAATGTCTGCAAAATTGAGTTCAATTAGGGTATGATTGCGCCATCTTATTTTTTGGTCTGTAAGGCTGATGGCTCTTGAATCGATCTTAAGACTGACATCATACGTCAGTCAGAGCTTTTTCTCTAAAATATACTGTGAGGATGTATGGCTAATCTTTCTACCAGCGATATGCGCACCGGCGCTAAAGTACTTGTTGATGGCGACCCATGTTCTGTATTAGAAAACGAACATGTTCGACCAGGTAAAGGTCAGGCGTTTAACCGCCTTAAGTTACGTAACCTGAAAAGTGGTCGTGTATGGGAACGTACTTTTAAATCTGGCGAATCTTTAGAAGCGGCAGATGTGATGGAAACCGATATGGAGTACTTGTACACCGACGGTGAGTTTTGGCACTTCATGGCAGTTGATGGCACTTTTGAACAACACGCAGCTGATGCCAATGCTATTGCTGACACAATCAAATGGTTGAAAGAACAAGAGAAATACGTTGTGACTTTGTACAACGGCGCACCATTACTCGTAACACCACCTAACTTCATTGAACTTGAAGTAAAAGACACAGATCCAGGTGTAAAAGGCGATACGGCAAACGGCGGTTCTAAACCTGCTTATTTGGTTACTGACGCTATGGTTCGTGTACCCTTGTTTATCAATATTGGTGAAGTATTACGAATTGATACGCGTACAGGCGAATACGTTTCTCGCGCAACAGGTAAGTAATAGCTTACTCGTTTTAGCAAGCGAACATTAAAAAGCCCTCGATAGGAAACTATCGAGGGCTTTTTTCATTAACTTCATACTATTTCGTATTATCTGTAATTGCCTTATCAATTGAATAAGCACCAGCGCCGCTGAAGACTAAAGATACAGCAACGACGAATAGGGTAAGCGCATATTCGTAGCCATTTGCAGACATGAATAACCCATTAGAAATATGTACAGTAAAAATAGCCATTAGCATAGTAAAGGCAATAACAGCTGCTGCTGGTCGGACGAGTAAGCCAATAATCAGTGCTAAGCCTCCGAAGAATTCAGCACTACCAGCCATAAGGGCCATGAAATAACCAGGTTCTAAACCAATAGAAGCCATCCATTGTCCTGTACCCTCTAGACCATATCCACCAAACGAGCCAAATAATTTTTGTGCTCCATGCGCCATTAAAATAACGCCAACTGGAATACGTAATATCGTGCTAGCTATGCCTGATGTTGTATTGGTTAAAGTATTGATCAAAGCGTTTTTCATTTAGGTTTACCTTATGTATTCAGATTGTTCTATTAAGTTGAACGCACTATAACGAATAAGGTGACGCTTAAATAGCGGAGGTTTTTGAGGTGGCAGTTCAAATAAATTGAACATAGACGAAACGGTTCGCTTGTGATTTGCTTGCTCACTATTAATCAATCGAAAAACAATAATAAGTAAGGTGAAATATGACAAAGTCATTAATGGGTAAAGTTGCTGTTGTTACTGGTGGTGCGTCAGGAATTGGTCTTGCTAGCGCTGAATCTATGATGGCTGAAGGTGCTTTAGTCGTTATTGTCGATCGAGATGAGGCGACATTAGCGACATTGAAAGAAAAGCATGGCGACGCTTTGATAACCTTACCTACGGATTTACTTGATACAGAAAGTTGTGCCGCTTTGATTCCTCGAATTTTGGAAAAAACCAAAGTGATTGATATTTTCCACTCTAATGCTGGATTATACGTAGGTGGTGATTTGGTGGATGCAGAAAACGATGCCATTGACCGCATGTTAAATTTAAACATCAATGTTGTGATGAAAAACGTGCGTGATGTTCTTCCTCACATGATCGAGCGTGGTGTTGGGGATATTCTTGTTACCAGTTCACTGGCAGGGCATTATCCAACACCTTGGGAGCCTGTTTACGCGTCGTCAAAATGGGCGATTAATTGTTTTGTACAAACTGTACGTCGCCAAGTTTGTAAGCAAGGGATTCGTGTAGGCTCTGTTTCACCAGGTCCAGTAATTACTTCCTTGTTGTCTGATTGGCCAGCCGAAAAACTAGAAGAGGCAAAAAACTCAGGTAGCCTGATGGACGCCAGTGAAGTCGCTGAGGCTTTGTTGTTTATGGTGACTCGCCCACGTCATGTGACTATTCGAGATATTGTCATCATGCCTTCACAGTTTGACTTATAGGTGCGTTGATTAGTTTGCTTTAGTTCAACAGGGAAGAGGTGACCAAATGGGTGTTCTCTTCTTGTTATTAAAGTAGTCCTAGTAGGGCTACATTAGGGCTACTTCCTATTCAGCTTAAGTTGCAGGCGTTTTTAGATAGGAAGTTATTTACGGCGTTCAATGCCTATTAGTTAGTAGGGATGGTGATTAATGCGCTCAGTAATACTTTGTTTAGACTGCGCTTAATTACTATGTTGTTTTCTTTATTTGGTTCATCCGCTTTTGTAACTCTTTTTCTATCCTATTACGGTCATAAGGTTTCATTTTTTTCCATTGACTGCACTCTGGGCGAGTACGTGCACAACCTAAGCACCAGCTGTTTGGTCCTGAAAAATTACAGAGGTCTATACATGGGCTTTTCTGCTTTTTCACGAGCTCTCCACTTCAATGTTCTGCTTGTCAGAAAACTTATTATTTATAATTTTTTTAATGTTTCTTCGACACCTGTTTCCAGTTGGCGTAGGCGGTTGAGTTCCTCAAAAATTCGTTGTTCTAAATTTTTAAAGTTGAGGGGCAGAGTTCGCTGGCAGATATGGTAGCCTTTGCCTATCGTTTGGTATCCTTTCCAGCTTTTTATACGGTCGCTTTCTCGCTCTAGAAATTTTTCAATAAATTCAGGTTGAGATGGACAGTCTTCTTCCGCATGCATGCAAATAGGAAAAGATTTTTGCTTTATCTGAGGTGCTTCAATAAACGTTTCAAAATGAATGCCACCCTGGTTATGGTTATGCCAGCTTGATTTGTAGAGTTGTAGATAAGGGCCGCGGTTGTATATCTCCCAGCCATCGTCAAACCAGTTTGCATTTCTGAGCAACTTTTCGAGATTGCGGAAAACATTTTTTACATCTTTCATAAAGCTAAGCCATGTCTATTATTCGATTTTTGTAGCGCTCTTGAGTGGAACGGTGTCCATTCAAGAGCGCTATTTTATCTTACTAAAGGCCGCGTCACTAACGGCCTTTCTAGATGGATAGTGAACTATTTATATAGGCATCTTTCTAGTGAACCGCGGATATAGTCTTCATCGAGATTTTTTCCAATAAAAACCATTTTGTTGGTTGGTGCTTCATCACCCCAAGGTTTACCTTGTTGTGCACCAAGCAGCATATGAACTCCTTGATACACAATTCGATGACTTTCATCATGTATACCTAGCACGCCTTTCATACGGTAGATGTCAGCGCCTTTTTCTTGCAAGAAAATCCCTAGCCATGCATTGATAATATCGCCATCAAATACTCCCTGTAATTCGATAGATACCGAAGATACGACATCGTTGTGTTCATGCTCGGCATTAAAGTAATGCTCAGCCACGGGGAAATATTCTGTATCGTCTTGGCTTAAGAGTGCTAATTCAAACTCTTCAGGTGTGTGCTGAGCAAAAACAGCGATGTCTTTAGGTGTTTTTACTTCCAAATAGAACTCATACATATCCTGACCTTCTAGCTGAAGTTGATAGCACTGATTGGTTAGATTGAGTATTTGCTTATGGTTAATGGGCTCACCTGTTTTCGAGAACTCAATAAATATCGTTTCTGCCAAATCAAGCACTGTGGTCTCAGAGGTCTTATTGACGTCAGTCATAAGAAAAGTCATGTCAGGATCTGGACCATTTGCCATTTTAAAATGATACTGTCCAGCTGGTAATTGCCATATGCCACCCCACTCGAAAGGGTACTCTGGTTCCAAAAAGTTTGGTTTCATATCCATGGCGCGTTGAAGGTTAAAACCACCTATGTCTAGTAGCTCCGCTATAGGGGCGTCAGCCATAGTGGCAGAATAGAACCCCGCTATTTTGTTCATGTCTTGCAAACGTTTTTTCAGGTCGAACATTTGATCTGTTGTTACTAAATCGGCTTTGTTTAATATTATGCGATCAGCGAAACCCACCTGTGACATAACTTCATTAGTACCGTCATCTAGATGCATACTCACGTGCTTGGCATCCACAAGGGTGATAATACCATCAAGTTCGTATAGTTCATTAATAGAAGGATCGACGAAAAATGTTTGCGCAACAGGGCCGGGATCGGCCATGCCTGTGGTTTCTAAAATGACGCGGTCGAATTTGTCTTTACGCTCAGCCAATTCATTTAAAATACGAATTAAATCCCCACGGACAGTGCAACAGATACAACCGTTATTCATTTCGAATATTTCTTCATCGGCGTTAATCACTAGGTCTTGATCTATGCCTATTTCACCAAACTCGTTCTCGATTACCGCGATGCGCAGACCATGCTCCTCTGACAAAATACGATTAAGCAGAGTCGTCTTGCCACTACCAAGAAAGCCAGTGAGCACGGTAACGGGAATCGTATTAGACATTTTTTTCTCCTAAGATATTTTTATTATGTTATATCATAACTTTTAAGTGTGTTGACGATACTCCTTGGAAGCCAGTTTTTCAAGATTTACGAGTGAGGGTCATTAACAGAAGTGTCATTACTTTTATTGGCTTACAAACCTTTCACTAATATGCACAAGGTTTTTAATTGTTGATAAGTATTGAGTTTATCAACAATGTTTTCCGGATATGAATCAACAGAAAAATCCAGCGGCCAGCCGCAGTTGATCCGAAAGCAGTCATGATAAAAATCATGCGTACTAAAACAAGCGCCACTGCGCATGTCGATCTGTTTTTCTAGAGCGGCTTTTTCTAGCTCGATGCTATTTAAGTTCGGGATCTGAACCCAGAGAACCATGCCGCCTTGCGGTTGGCTTATTCTTGCTTCATTGGGCAAATGTTCAATAAGAAACTGTCGATATTGATGGACTTGTTTACTGAGCATTAAGCAGGTTTTATTTACATGGCTGCGATAATCCCCTGTATTGATAAATTCTGCCATAGAGGATTGCATTAAACCGTTTACGCCAAATCCTGTGGCGATGTGTTTTTTTAGATACTGGGCTAAATATCGCCCCGGTAAACACCAACCAAGACGCAAGCCCGCAGCGAGGGTTTTTGATACCGAACCACACCAAAGTACATAACCTTCTTTGTCCCAATGTTTCGAAGGTAGGGCGTTTTGCTTTTGATGGCTGAGTTCAAAATAAATATCGTCTTCAATCATAGGTGTTTGGTATGTCGCAGCCAATTGGGCCAGCGCTTGTTTCTGTTTGGCTGGTAAGGTTAATCCTGTTGGATTGATGTTCGAGGTGCTGAAAAGCGACGCGGCGACTAAGCCTTGCTGCAATATCGATTCGAAATATTCCAAATCGAGCCCTGTTTCTTGCACTGGAATTTCAATGACATTGCGAGAAAGGCCGACCAACAAATCCAATAAACCACTGAAACAAGGCGAGCCAATCGCAATGGTATCGCCTTCGTTGGTGGTGGTTTCTATGGCTGTGCGTATTGCATCGATACAACCATGAGTAATCACCAATTCGTCTGCTAGAAAAGAAAGGTTGTCATACTGAAAGTGATTGGCTAACGAGCTTCTTAAATTTTGTTCACCTTGTGGCTCAGGGTAGTCAAATAGTTGTTGTCCTGCTCTCCTGGTGACGCGCTTTATGCAACGTTGTAACTCGTTGGTGGGTTGTAGCTCTGGCGCAATCATCGATGTTCCCAATGGCGTAAAAAGTGCTGATATTGGGTTGTAGCCATTACTCGGTGCGAATTTTTTGGGATCTCGTTGTTCCATGTTTTGAAAGTCTATCGTAGGAAAAATATTGCCCTCAGGTTGATTAATCATGTGTTGATTGGCAACAAAGTAGCCTGATTGTGGTTGTGCGTATATCCAGCCCGTTTGTTGTAGATAATCATAGGTTTTGGTGGCGGTTGTCATGCTCACTTGATGTTGTTTCGCCATCGCTCGTAAGGCGGGTAAGCGCGTACCAACCGATAATTTTTGCGATTTGATGTCTTCAATAAATTGATTGGCGAGGCTTTCGTATAGCGTCATTACATGACCTTTAGCTTAATTAATAAAAACGTTTTTTGTGAATTGTACTCTGTTTTTTGTTAAAAATTGAATCTGCACTCTTTTTGTTTTTTCACTGATACTGCTGTTATTGACATTATTCTTGATAGAGAACGCAGAAATGAAATTACGAGATTTAGGGTTATTGTTTGCTTTAATGGCGCTGTGGGGATTTAACTTTAGTGTGATTAAGCTTGGGGTGAATACGATTGATCCTTTGGTGCTCACCGCATTACGTTTCAGTTTTGCTGTGTTTCCCTTAGTGTTTTTTATTAAAAAGCCTGATGTGCAATGGCGTTATTTAATCGCTTATGGCTTGTCTTTTGGTGTTGGCGTTTGGGGGATGACGACCTTGTCGATTGGTGCTGGATTATCGGCTGGCATGGCATCTTTGTTATTGGATATGAGTGTCGTGAGTGGTTTATTTGTAGGTTGGTTTTTCCTTCACGAGAAGATCACTAAGAATAAACTTTTGGGTACAGGCCTAGCCTTATTAGGTTTGGTGTTGATCATGTACTCAGAAGGCGGAGCGGTTACTTTAAAAGGCTTAGTTTTTGTGTTGATCGCTTCGATATTTTGGAGCTTTAATGCTTTGATTGTGAAGCGAGCCAATACCCAATCCATCTTTGCTTTTAATATTTGGGGAATGCTATTCGCCCCTTTGCCATTGCTATTATTGGCCGTGTTTTCTCATGGTTCAGAAATAGTGACAAACCTGCCTAATCAGTTTAACCAATGGACGCTGTTTTCTGCTTTGTTTCAGGCGTATCCAACGACCTTGTTGGGCTATTGGTTCTGGAATAAGATGATTATGAAATACAGCATTTCAAGCGTTGCGCCCATGACATTACTGGTGCCTGTATTTGGTATCTTGGGTGGGTGTTTTTTTTATGATGAAGTGATTGGCGTGAACCAGTTAGTGGCGGCCATACTCATTCTATCGGGATTGTTTATTGGGCAAATGGCGTTACCACGGTTCTTACAGATTAATAAGACCAAAATCATATAGGAGAAAATGAATGCAAGATATTCATTACGGTTTGATTATGATCGCCGCACTTATTGCGACGGGAAGTCCAGGGCCAGCGACATTAGCCATTGCAGGAACTTCAATGAATTTTGGCCACCGTCATGGGATTGTGATGGCGTTAGGCATATTAACAGGGTCTTTTATATGGTCCTTTTCGGCTGCATTCGGCATGGCGGCCTTGATGTATGCGAATGCATGGTTGTTTGATATTTTTCGTTATTTTGGCGCGGCGTATTTACTGTATTTAGCCTACAAATCGTTCAAATCCGCTTTATCTCCTAAAGAACTCATATTAGAGAGAACGGTGGGATTTTCGATAAGAAGTGCGTATTTACGAGGGTTGGCGATTCATCTTACGAACCCTAAAGTCATCTTGTTTTTTGGTGCGTTATATTCAATGGGCGTGCCTAGCACTGTTGGTATAGATGGATTGCTATCGATTATTTTTCTTGTGGGAATACAGAGCGCTTGCCTGTTTATCGGTTATGCCCTGTTATTTTCTTATGCCCCCGTCAGGCATTTCTATTTTAAAATGAGTCGTGTTTTTGACACTGCTTTCGCGTTTTTCTTCGGCGTCGCCGGTATTAAAATACTGCTGAGTAAGCTAACGGCTTAACTCAGCCTTTGCTATGATGGCTTTTATTTTCCAGAGCTTTTCTTATGTACGATGCATCGTTATGGCAACCCAGTGCTGATCTCTCCATTTTAAAAAAGCGTGCTCAGCTGCTGAAGGCTGTTCGCGCTTTTTTTGATACACGATATGTGATGGAAGTGGATACGCCTTGCTTGTCGTTGGGAAGTATTTCTGATCCTCATATTGAAGTGTTAAACAGTCATACTCGCTCCCAAGGCCAAGATTTAACCTACTATTTACAGACTTCTCCTGAATACGCTATGAAACGCCTGCTTTGTGCTGGCTCTGGTTCTATTTATCAATTGGGGAAAGTCTTTCGAGCGGAAGATGTTGGTCGTCGTCACAGTATCGAATTCACCATGCTGGAATGGTATCGTGTTGGATTTGACCATTGGCAATTGATGGATGAAATTCAGTGTTTACTGGTGACCTTGTTTGGTGATGACTCTCTACAGTGTGAACGTCTAAGCTATCAAGATGCATTTCTGCGTCACACAGGACTTGACCCTTTTTCAGCCAGCTTGGCTCAGTTGCAAGAATATTCTCATGCATGCACCGAATACGGGTTACAAGAAGTCGACAGAGATACCTTATTAGAGTTGATTTTTTCCAGTGTGGTAGAGGCTGCTATAGGTACTCAGCAGCCTTGTTTTGTTCATAGTTATCCCGCGTCGCAAGCCGCGTTAGCAAAGACACACATGGATGAAAATGGTCAGCTGGTCGCCGCAAGATTCGAGTTGTATTGGCAAGGTATGGAACTGGCAAATGGGTATCATGAACTGACGGATGCAGAAGAACAGGCAAAACGTTTTGCTGAAGATAAAGCGACCCGTTCATCTTTAAAACTTGCAGACAGACAGTTTGATGAGCGCCTGATTCATGCACTAGAAAGTGGTATGCCTGAATGCGCTGGCGTGGCATTGGGTATTGATAGGTTGTTAATGCTGAAGTGTAGTAAGTCACATATTTCTGAAGTATTGCCGTTTGCCCATTCACGCTCTTGATGATTGTTTTTATAGTCTCAGGGTAGTTACTAAAATAATAACAATGACGTACTAGTTTTTGGAGTCAAAGTGTTGAAAGAAAAATACGGTGTGAGTATGAAATGGTTTGCGTCATCAAAACAGGCCGTTTGGCTGTATTTTTGTGCATTTTTCATCGTCATTTTATTGATCTGGAAAGGTGGCGAAGCCGTTCGCAATCAGCAAATTAAGACTTTACGACTTGATTCCTTTGAAGAGTTAAATCAGCTTGCCAGTGTGTTAGAAAGTGCTATTGCCAAATACCAGCACATGCCAACTTTGCTGGCTTCTAACGATAGAGTGAAAAAGGCTCTGCGAGATGGTTTTGAATCAGACATCAATCAGTTGAATCGAGAACTAGAGCAAATCAACCGGATTACCGAAGCATCGGACAGTTATATTTTGAATGCGGATGGATTGACGATAGCCGCTTCTAACTACGCAGGTGCCAGTAGCTTTGTTGGCAGTAATTATGTATTTCGACCTTATTTTAAAGACGCTATTGTAGGCAAACCAGGACGATATTATGCATTAGGCATTATGTCGAATCGCCGCGGCTATTATTTTTCTTACCCTATTTATGAAGGCGATTCTATTATAGGCGTGGCGGTTGTAAAGGTGGATTTAACACAATTTGAAAAACGTTTTGCCAACCAAAATTATGAGTTTGTACTATTAGATCCAGATAATGTTGTATTTAGTGGCTCCCGTCCTAACTGGCTGTATCGCGTATTAGGTGAGTTATCTCATGAAGAGCTAAAACGCATTGCGGATTCTCAGCGTTATGGCGATAAAACGATTGAAAAATTGGCGATCACCTACAAGAAGCCGTTTGATGATCAGTCTTACATTGTAGAAATTCTAGAAAATCGGATGACGAACAATAGCGATAATTTGAATCGCGTTTCTTACCTTAAAATGAGTCGACCGATTCGTCTGTTGAATTTCCAAATTTCTATTTTAGCACCGCTTAAAATCATCAATGAAGATATTGCATTATGGCGTGCTATTTTTGCTGGTGGTGTGACGATTACCGCCTTACTTTTTGGTTTGGCTATGTTGCGTACTCGAATGTTGCGTGAGCGTTCCGATGCTAATGAAATGACACGACACAATCAGGCTTATATTCGTGAGGTCATTCAAAATACTCAGGCAGGCTTGGTGACGTTGGACGGAAGCCACAGAATAGAGTCTTTTAACCCTGCCGTTGAAAAGCTAGTAGGACAACCACTTGCGCCTTTGGTGGGGCAGCCTTTGAGTGTTTTATTTCAACCTGACGAGCAAGATGCATCAATATTATCTGATCATGAGAATTTTTGGGATGCGGCAAACAGTTTAGGTATTAAAGTTCTCACTAGAGAAGGCCGCTTATATTATTCGAATAAGGTGTCTGTACCTGTAGAAATGACTCTGTGTGAAATGCAGTTGCCTAATCGCCTTAGTTATTTGGTTACTTTCCATGATATGACAGAGCGTAAACGTTATGAGCAAGAAATCACCCAAGCGAGAATAGATTTAGAAGAGCGAGTAAAAGCCAGAACCTTCGAATTGGAGAGTGCGAACACACGATTACGTGATGAAATGGAAGAGCATAAGGGGACTCAGCGTGAGCTAATTCAAACGGCGAAATTGGCTGTGTTGGGCCAGCTCAGTGCGGGTTTAAATCACGAGTTAAATCAACCATTAACGGCTATTCGAGCCTTTGCTGGTAACAGTTTAAAGTTTCTTGATAGAGGCCTTTATGATCAGGCTCATGCAAACTTGCAGCATATTAACCAGCTTGGTCATCATATGGGGGATATCATTGCTCGTTTCAAAGTATTCGCTCGTAAAGGTGATGTTCAGCATGGACCTATTGCGGTTCAAACTGCCATTATGGGGGCGCTTAAAATTATTGGCACTCGTTATAAAGAAGTAGATATCACGCTCACAGTAATGGAAGACCAAGACTTTATCGTCAATGGTGATATGGTTTTTTTAGAGCAAGTTTTAGTTAACTTATTGGCAAACTCTGCTGATGCGATCGTAGAGCAGCCGAATGGCTCGCGACAGGTTGCTATCATCCAAACGGCTATAGAAAACGACATTGTTATTCGCATACAGGATTCAGGAAGTGGTTTAAGTGAAGAGGCGATTAAGCATCTTTTTGAACCCTTCTTTACATCTAAATCGTCGGGGTTGGGTTTAGGTCTCGGCTTGTCTATTAGTCAGCGTATAGTTGAAGCGATGGGTGGGCAAATTAGTGCACAGAACCAAGTAACAGGTGGTGCAGAATTTTGTGTTAGGCTACCTCGTTTTATTCCACATACATCCCTTTCTGATGCAGCTATAGAGGAACACTAATGCAAAGTGGTAACCAAGTACTCTTAATTGATGATGAGCAAGCGGTTCGCATGGCTATTTCTCAGACATTGCAGCTGGAAGATTTTGATGTCGCTGAATTTTCAAGTACGCAAGGTGTTGTTGAACGCCTGTCTTTGGATTGGTCCGGCGTCATTGTTAGTGATATTAACTTGCCTGGAAAAAGTGGTTTAGAGCTTTTTGAAGAAGTTAAAAAAATAGACGCTGAAATTCCTTTTATTTTAATTACAGGTCACGGTGACATCAGTATGGCTGTCAGTGCAATACGTGACGGTGCCTATGATTTTATTGAAAAACCTTTTTCTAACGAAGATTTTATTGAAGTTGTACGTCGAGCCTCTGAAAAACGTCGTTTAACGTTAGAGAATCGAAACTTACGTCTTGAATTGGTAGCGCAAAATGCGCCAGGCCCCCGAATCATTGGTAACACATCGGGTATTCACCGTTTACGTCAGGCGCTATTACATGTGGCGGACACTGCCGCAGATATCTTAATTCAAGGTGAGACTGGCACAGGGAAGGAGTTAGTTGCCCGATACATTCATGAACATAGCTCACGTCGAGGCCATGCTTTCGTAGCTATTAACTGTGGCGCAGTACCTGACTCTATTATGGAATCTGAGCTTTTTGGTCATGAAAAGGGTGCTTTTACAGATGCTAAAACTCAGCGTATTGGTAAGTTAGAACACGCTAATGGTGGTACTTTATTTCTTGATGAAATTGAAAGCATGCCCATGTCTATGCAAATACGTTTATTGCGTGTTTTGGAAGAACGTCGCTTAGAGCGTTTAGGGTCAAATACTGGTATTGATTTAGACTTGCGGATTTTAGCTGCGACTAAAGTAGATCTGAAACAACTGAGTGAAGGTGGCACGTTTCGCGAAGATTTGTATTATCGATTAAACGTAGTGCGAGTAGATATTCCGCCATTGCGTGAACGAAAAGATGATATCTCACTGCTCTGGCAACATTTCTGTTTGGTGGCCATCGCGCAATATAAGCGTGAGTCTGAATCTATTTCGGCAGAGCGAATGCACAGCTTATTAACCTACGATTGGCCAGGTAATGTACGAGAGTTAAGAAACCTTGCTGAGCGATATGTTTTGATGGGTGAGGCTGGGTCTTTTGAGTTCGATGAAATTATCACAAATGAGAATAATCCCGGTGTCATGACTTTACCAGAGCAAATGGAGCGTTTCGAAAAAACCTTGTTAGAACAGGAATTAATGCGCCAAAAAGGGTCAATAAAAAGCACCATGGATGCACTTGGCCTGCCTCGTAAAACGCTGTATGACAAAATGCGGAAATATGGTTTAGATAAGGACATTTTTAAGCAGTAATCTTTGGTCTAGAGTAGTAATTGTACTATTATATTAACCTCTAATTATTAGACATAACGCTCTGAATGATTAGCTTATATCTTTTAATAACATTTCTTATTGTTTGGAGGTTAAGTGTCGCCACTTATTAGACATTGCCTGCGTAAACTCGGGCGAGTTGGTTTAGTAGCAACATTAACAGTTTTATCTACTATTTTGGCTTATCTGCTTAATTTCTTCCTTGTTGAAATATTGGGTTTTACGTACATTCCTTTCGAAGATTTTATTTTAGTTTCTAGTATTACTGTTTTAGTTACTCCGCTTCTTTCCTGGTATTTAGTTGGTCTATTTTTCAAGCTAGATGAAATGGAAGTTAAGATGACTCAATTGGCGACAATAGATAGCCTAACAAATACCTATAATCGCGGGTATTTTTATGAAAAAGTTGAACAGTTTTTATCGAGCATTCCTAACAGTACTAGTTTACCCGCGAGGGCTGAAAAGCTATCTCAGGGCAATAGATTAGATCATGGGCATTTACCTGGTTTTTTCATCTTAGATTTAGACAACTTAAAACCAATTAATGACCAATATGGTCATGCAGCGGGTGATAAAGTGTTAGCTGCTTTTAGTTCTGTATTGCTTGAATTGGCCCCTGAGCCGAATGTTGTTGGCCGTTTGGGTGGTGATGAGTTTGTTGTTTTTTTGCATAAAACCACTCAAATTATTCCGCAAGATTTTGCAGAACAGATTTTAGAACGTGTTCGATCTGCAAACGTAGAGTTTGATGGATGCCCTATCTCATTTGCTGCCAGTATTGGATTCTCTAACATTCACGGCTCCGATAGCCATGCTATCGATATGGCAATGAAAGCCGCCGATAATGCGTTATATAAAGTGAAACGCTCAGGTCGAAATGGTTTTGCAATGGGTTATGCTGAGCATTGATATCACCTAGGTGTAGATAAATATTACAACAAAAATGGCGGTCTTGATGGTCGCCATTTTTGATTCTATTGATACTTTTAGTTATTCACCCTTTAGTCTCCTAGGACAAGACCTTCACGCCTTGGATCCGCTCCACCGAGTAAACCTTTGTCTTCAACAATAATACCTTGGATACCTGAGTTCAAATCTCTAACCAAGACTTTGAATCCCATTTTGGTCAATGGCTTCTCGAAACGTTCGGCTTGAGTGCCTTTTTCAAGGTCGTATGTACCAAATCGATTTAACATATTCGGTAGGGATATAGCGTCCTGAATATCCATTCCCCACTCAAGATGAGCAATCAGAGTTTTCGCTACATAACCAATAATACGGGAGCCTCCAGGAGAGCCAACCACCAAATAAGGTTTGTTGTCTTTCATTACAATGGTTGGAGACATAGAAGAGCGAGGGCGTTTTCCAGGTTCTAAACGGTTGGCAATTGGATAGCCATTTTGGTGAGATTTGAAAGAAAAATCTGTTAGTTCGTTATTTAATAAGAAGCCGTTGCTCATAACCGTTGAGCCGAAACCGCTTTCAATTGTCGTGGTGACAGACACGGCGTTGCCTTCTTTATCAACAATAGAGATATGACTAGTTGAAGGGAATTCAATTGCTATGTCGTCTGCTTGTGCAATTGGGTGGTGCCATTCTGGCTCACCAGCGGTAACTGTTTCTAATGCTTTACCTGGAGTAATGAGCTTGGCACGTTCTGCTAAATAGCTTTTGTCCAATAACCCTTGAGGCATAGGTACATAATCTGTGTCAGCCATGTAGCGACCGCGGTCTGCAAAAGCAAGGCGAGAGGCGTCGCCGATTATTTGCCATGCTTCGGGAGAGTCTGCACCTAGCTTGGCAAGATCAAATTCCTGTGTGATCCCTAAAATTTGACCAACAGTTAATGCGCCAGAGCTTGGCGGCCCCATTCCACATACATCAAATTGTTTGTAAGGTAAGCACACTGGTGAACGTTCTTTGATTTGGTAGCTGGCAAGATCTTGTTCAGAGAGCAGGCCCGGATTATCAGCGATGCCTTGTACCTGAGAGATAATGTCTTTGGCAATTCGGCCTGTGTAAAATTCATCAGCACCGTAAATCGCTAGTAAACGTAATGTTTCATAGTATGGGGTATTTTGTAAACGGCTACCTGCCGCACGAGGTGTGCCGTCATAATTGAAAAAATAGGCCTTTGTTTCTGGATAGCGCGATAAATACTCAGCACTTCCCTTAATGGATTCAGCAAGACGTGGTGACACAATAAAACCTTCCTGTGCAAGTTCTGTTGCTGGTGCTAACAAGTCTTCCCAAGGCATTTTACCGTAACGTTCGTGCAACTCAGCCATTAGTTTTACTGTACCAGGTGTGCCAACAGAACGACCACCTACAACAGCTTTATAGAATGACAGCGGCTCGCCATTCTCATCTTGAAATAACTCTGGTGTTGCCGCCATTGGAGCCGTTTCTCGGCCATCAAAGGTCGTCAGTTTTTGTTTTTTTGCATCGTAATATACGGCGAAAGCACCACCGCCTAGACCAGAAGATTGAGGCTCAACTAAACCTAACATCATTTGTACAGCAACTAAGGCGTCGATGGCAGAGCCGCCAGCTTTCAAAACATCATAGCCTGCTTTACTGGCGACCGGATTGGCGGAAGCCACCATAAAGTCCTGCGCATGTGTTAATGCTTTGGTTTGTATACCACTGGAGGCCTCTGGTGCAACAGAGTCAGCTACTTGTCCAGCAGCAAAAGAATGGGAACCAAATAGGCATAATGGAGTGAGTACTAATAAATGTCGCCATAGTATTGATCGCGTCATGATAAAAAACCTTTTCATCTAATGAGTGGAATAGGTCTGTATTGTTTAAGACCTATAGGCAAAATTGAAATCCATTACCTTAATATCTAAGCATAATTATTTTTTACCGAAAATACTTAAATGAGATAAGGGTCAACATTTACAATAAATGGATGTAGTTTTCTTTGTGTTATTCTGGATAAATAACCATCGATATCTTATAGGTATCGATGGTCTACAAAACATAAACTCTATAAACATAATTTGGGTGTTGTTATGAAAGAGATGTTTGATCTAAGGGGTAAAGTCGCGATTATTACTGGCTGTAATACAGGATTAGGGCAAGGTATGGCATTGGCTCTGGCTGAAGCTGGCGCAGACATAGTGGGTATTAACAGAAGTAACCCAACAGAGACTGCTTTACTAATCGAAAAAACAGGTCGTAAGTTTCATAGTGTTATTGCGGATATGAGTAAGATGGAAACCACAGACCTTGTTATAAAAGAGGCTGTTTCTGCGTTTGGTAAAGTCGATATTCTAGTCAACAATGCAGGCATTATTCGTCGTAATGACGCCATCGACTTTACTGAGAAAGATTGGGATGAGGTGATGGATGTTAACTTGAAAACCTTGTTCTTTATGTCTCAGACTTTTGCCAAACAAGTGATGAAACAAGGTTCTGCAGGCAATATTATTAACATTGCTTCTATGTTGTCTTATCAAGGTGGTATCCGTGTACCGTCTTATACTTCGTCAAAAAGTGGCGTGTTGGGTTTGACTAAAGCCTTAGCGAATGAATGGGCGCAACATGGTATTAACGTCAATGCCATCGCACCAGGTTACATGGAAACCAACAATACCCAAGCGTTACGAGCGGATGAAAATAGATCGAGTGAAATATTAGGACGTATTCCAGCCGGACGTTGGGGAACGCCAAGTGATATGGCGGGGCCGATTGTGTTTCTGGCGTCTGAAGCATCACGCTATGTTCATGGTTATACCATTGCCGTTGATGGCGGTTGGCTAGCCCGTTAGTAAGTTTTATTAAGTTGTTAGTATGGTTTAAATAAAAAAAGCGCCTTTCGGCGCTTTTTTTATTTGGAGCTGATAATAGATATTCAGCTGTTACTGAACAATCTCTGGTCCCATGATGCTGTACGGCAACGCAGTAGAAAGCGCTGGAATGTACGTCACCAATACCAAGAACACCATTAATACAGCAACGAAAGGCATAGCGGCTTTAACAACGCGCGCTAAGCTCATTCCGGTAATGCCAGATGTCACAAATAGGTTCAGACCAATCGGCGGTGTGATCATACCGATTTCCATGTTTACTACCATGATGATACCTAGGTGAATCGGGTCAATACCCAATTGCATCGCGATAGGGAAAACAACAGGTGCAACGATAACCAATAGGCCAGATGGCTCCATGAACTGTCCACCAATTAACAACAAGATATTGACCGCGATCAGGAAGGTAAACCAGTTGAAACCAACATCCAGCATCCATTCTGTGATCATTTGTGGAATACGTTCTGCAGAAAGCGTGTGAGCAAACAACAAAGCGTTAGCGATGATGAACATCAGCATAACGGTTGTTTTTGTGCCTTCTAGCATAACTTTACGAGACTCTTCACCAAACAACGAAGGGAAGAAACCGCGTAGCATCATAGATAAGTTACGGCCCCAAATAGGCATACCAGCCAACAAACAAGTGCCGATGGATTCTTCTAACTTGCTAGAGCGTTTGAAGACATAAAAGATCGCCAGCATAGCAGACATGATCACGCCCCAAATGGCACGGTCTCCACCAGTGATGGTTTCGCTGTCTGCCCAAACAAAGAAAGACATGATTTCCCAAACAAGGAAGAAAGAAACACCGTAAACCATGCCGTTAAAACCAACACGAGCATGTGGTGCGTCTTCATCGTTTGTCCATGTTTTGCCTTTTAAAGGTCCCATGTCACGGTAAACAAACAAGGCGATAAACATAGAGTAAACCGCTGCAACAACTGCTGCTTCTGTTGGTGTAAATACACCACCGTAAATACCGCCCATGATGATAACAACAAGGAACAAGCCCCAGCCTGCTTCTTTACCACCACGAATAAGGTGACTAAAACCTTTCCATTCTTCTGATGGAAGGTTCTTGATACGAGCCACAACATAAATCGCTAGCATCAACATACCGCCAGCCATCAAACCAGGAATCACACCTGCTAAGAACATACGACCAACAGAAACATCAACGGATGCAGCGTAAACCACCATAACGATAGAAGGTGGAATCAAAATACCCAATGTACCCGCGTTGGCAATGATGCCTGCTGCGAATTCTTTTGAATAACCTACTTGAGTCATACCCGCAATCGCAATCGTACCGATCGCAACTACAGTCGCTGGAGATGAACCAGACAACGCGGCGAACATCATACATGCCAACACAGACGCCATTGCTAGGCCGCCTCTGAAGTGACCAACACTAGCAATAGCAAAGTTAATTAAACGTTTTGCCACACCACCGGTCGACATATAAGACGAGGCAATGATGAAGAACGGAATCGCCAACAAGGTGTAATGTTGACCTGCACCAAATAATGAAATGGCAACAGATGACAAAGAGTCGTGAGAGAAAAAAGTAATAAACAAAATGGACGATAAGCCCAAAGAAATACCAACCGGCAAGCCAATAAATAGCAGGATTAGTACAGATGAAAATAGAATAATAGATTCCACGATTAAGCTCCCGCGTTAGTCTTTCAAGACGTTTTTGTTTTCTTCGACAAGATCTTGAGCTTCATGCCCACTGATCAACATGCCACGTTTTCCACGAGCGATATCAATAAACGCTTGTAAAGAACGGTAAGAAAGCAGAGCCAAACTGATTGGCAAAATAACAAGCACTACCCAACGATGTAGGCGAGGGCGCAAATCAAACATTTCCTGGAAGAAAACAGGGTAACGAAGTTCTTCTGACCCTAGACCGATTTTGAACATTTTCAGCCAGTACTCGATCGCACCACCTCTAACGTCTACGCCGAGCATAGCTAACCAAGTCGAGTCGAGTAAAATCAATCCGTACAGCATAGCGGCCGCTGCACCTACCATAGACAAGGCTTTAGAAATGCGTTTAGGAACAGCATTTAAAACAATGTCGACACCAAGGTGAAGGCCAGTTTTTATACCGTAGCTCATACCCAATAGAATTAACCATGAGAAAGCAACGGTATTGAATTCAAGTGCCGCATCCCAACCTGTATTAAAGCCATAACGAGCAACAACCTGCCCAAATGAAACCGCCATAATGGAAGAGATAACGATAATTAGGAGATTTTCTTCTGCCCGCTCCATGACTTTTGGAAAGCACTTTTCCAGTACCCAAAGGGCAATAATAAATACTAATAAATAAAGGTGTGGCCAATGTGCCATGGGGGTCGTCTCCTAAAAGAAATGGACCTTAACAAGTTAAAGCGCAGTATGAGGGATACATTGTGTATTCGAAGGGTATGATCAAAAAGCACAGGGTAAATCACAAAAGCTGACTCAGTTTAAAACTGAGTCAGCTGACTGCAATGTAAAAATTAATTAAGCGCCAGCAGCGGCTTTAATCAAATCTTTACCGATATCATTTTCAAACTTTTTCCAAACAGGGCTCATTGTATCTACCCACTCTTGGCGCTGAGCTGGAGTCAATGTGTTTACTTTGCCGCCTGCTTTGATGATGTTTGCACGGTTTGTTGCTTCAGCCGCTTTAACATTCAAGTTTGCTGCTTGTGTTACTTCGTCTGCAATTTGAAGGAATTGCGTACGATCAGCAGTAGAAAGGCTTGCTAAGAATTCAGAAGACGTCATGAACAAGTAAGCTAAAAGCTGGTGGTTTGTTTCAGTCGTGCTGTCTTGAACTTCATAGAATTTCTTAGTGTAGATGTTTGACCAAGTATTTTCTTGACCATCTACAACACCCGTTTGCAATGCGCCGTATACTTCAGAGAACGCCATTGCTTGTGGAGATGCGCCCATTGCTGAAATCATTGCTTTTGAAACATCAGATGTTTGTACTCGGAATTTCAAGCCTTCAGCATCGCTAGGAACGGTAAGTTGTTTGCCAGCTGAGAAGTACTTCATGCCTGACATCCAGTATCCTAGTCCAACAAAACCAGCGTACTCGTCCATTGCTAACAAAAGGTCTTTACCTTCTTTTGTTTTAGTGAAACGGATCGCGTGGTCCATGTCTTTAAAGATGAAAGGTAGATCGAAAACACCGTATTTAGGTGTGTATGAACCAAACTTAGAAAGTGATGGTGCAAGTAGTTGAACATCACCTAATAGAAGGGCTTCAAGCTCTTTAGAATCACCAAATAGTGTAGAGTTTGGGAAAACTTCTACACACAACTTACCGTTCATTTCTGTGTTTACACGGTCTGCTAAGCTATTAGCTGCAACTACTTTAGGGTGTGTAGTACCGCCAGTTACGTGGCTGAATTTAACAACACGCTCACCTGGATCACAGTTAGCGATAGCAGTACCTGCTGTAAGAGCAAGTGCTAGAGACGTTAGAGTAAGGCTGATTTTTTTCATTTTTATAGGACTCCAAAAAACTGAATTATTATTGTTTTATCTACTTTTTAGTCTAAAAATAACCATTCTAATTATAGAACAAAAATAGAAAGACTCAGCAATGTAGATATTGCCTGACTCATATTCTTTACACAATCTATGCCAAGTACTTTGTTTTCATTTTAAGTTATTGATTTAAATGTTAATTATATTTTTTCTATATGAGGTGATTCTATTTTATTTGACTAATAAAAATAGAATGGGTGGAATGTCGCACAAATAATTCTTCCTTATGGGTGGAAAACCGCTCATTTTCTATTTTTCTTTCAATAGTTCGTTTACTGCTAACTTCAAATGCTTTTCAACTTGTTTCTTTGTTTTCAACCCAAAGGCGGTGAAGTCTATCTCATCTGTTGATTGGCTTATTACTGTGTTTAGCAATAAATAATTCCTGTTGCTGGCTATTAGTGTCTTTTGGGCGATAGCCTGTCTCACTAAGCGAGTGAGTTGAGCTCGAATAGTAAGGTAAGGTCGATGATGATCCACAAATAAAGTCAGGTCATTTCTGTCCTTTTCGGTAAAAATGTTCTCTAACTTTCTTTTATCTGACGCATTATTGTTGAGAGCTTCTGCCAACTCGGTGTCTAAGTCTTGGTAATCTCTCGGTAAGTTGATAGCCAGGTTAGCGAGGTAGTCTTGATGCCATATCGAAGCTCTTTCCTGTGCTATTTTACTTAGTGGTTTTACCATCATTAATGAATAACAGCCGCTGGCTTGGTCTTTAGTTGTACCAAGGCGCACAGGTATAAAGCCATTTTTAAGCCAAAAGGCGATGACTTCAGCTGTCGCTGCAAAGCTGGTACTGAGAAAATCACATGGCGCTGTGTCTTGTATTGAGCAGTCTTTCATTATGTCGTTTCTAGCAAAGGAACGTTTGGCAACTGTTTCAATATGATTGAGTAGCTGGCTTGCTACACCTTTGTTCTGTGCGTTTTCTTGCGTTGCGATACGGCTGATACGCCAGTAGCGATATTGTCCTGCGTCTTCAATGCCTTCATGCGCTAATAAAGATTGTGGTATTAAATGACCACGAGGCCGACGTGTACCTTGTAAAACCGCTCGACTAAGTTCATCTGGTAACTGTCCTTCTTCAGTTACGATGGCCACACTATTTACAGCGGAGCCTTGTAAGGAAAGATGTGCATAAACAGACGGGTCATCTAATATCCAGCGTAAATTATCAGGAGACGTTTGATAGTGTGCGCTTACTAATAGTTGGAATGTGCGGGATAGGAAATCTGGCTGGGTTAGCCATTCTGCACCTGCTATGGCTTTATAAGTATGAGATTTTACTAAATTATCAGAATGAATACGTGATGTTTCTAATTCTTGATTGGGTGTTAAAAAGAAGCAATCATTGATCCAGTTTTCAAGTGGGTCATTTCCCCCCCATCTTATTGGAAGGCTCAATGTAAGTGATTGGACCGACAAAGTTTTTTGTGTCGATTGCGCTTCCAAATAACGATAAAAGCGAATTCCAAAACCTTTTCCTGCCCCTTCGTAACCATAATCTGTTGTACTAAAAAGACAATGCTCTGCTTTCTTATTGAGTGCCACTAGTAAAGGCACTGGGATCATAGAAGCTTCATCCACAAACAACATATCCCAATGGGTATCATTAACGAGTAAGGCGTCAGGCGCGAAGAAGGGCATCTCTACGTCTAAGTTTGCGTTTTTTAAAACATGCTCGAATCGATTTTTTAAGGTTTGAATAGCACTTTGATTTGGCGCGGTCAGTGCGACTTTTTTACCTGCTTGTAGCATTTTGGCGAGGCTATCACCAAGTAGCGTAGATTTACCACGACCCCGAGGTGCGATAAGTACATAAGACTTGGCTTTCTTTTTAAATAAACAAGATTGAGCTTTGGCTTGTTCCTTGGTTAATGGCGCATTCTCTTCGATTAAATCCAGTGCAGGAAAAGCTTGTATTTTTGCTCGTTTAGACGGTGTTTGACTTTGCTGCTTTTCATAAGAATTTATGGTTTTAAAAGGTGATGTATCACTGTGTAAATGGTTTAGCAGAAAAAGCTTAAAGTTCGACTCTATTTGCTCGCTTTCATAAGGCCAAGGCAGATAACGGGGTAGATCTTGATCGACAATGGATAGCCAATTTTCATTTGGTAAAGCAATGGCAAATACTCCATTCCCACGAACGGTTCCTGATAAAATGGCTAAGGCACTAGCAGAAACGCCTTGGGTTAAATCTATTAAGACCGCATCATTGGTTTGACCAAGTTCTTGCCGCGCTTGTTTAAAGGAGCAGGTCCTAAAAAGAGGTTTCCTTGATGAAGGAAGATTTAGCTGATCGTATTGAGCCACATCGTGAGCGCAAATTAGCGGCGTAGAAAAATATTCACACAGGCGTAAAAAATCCGACAAAACTTCATTGATAGAGCCTTTTAATAAAAAACAATGGCGATGCTTGTCTACTGAATTGTCCGATGAATACATGAAATCTCCTTGTCGTCTCACCATCATACTGTGACCACAAGGCCGAGCCAATTTTAACTACATTATTTTGAGTAAAAAAAGCACTCAAAAATGAGTGCTTTTAGGCAATTTAAAAATAACTGACTACTTATGCGATAACAAACAAATCCATAAAGCGGTTCACAGGTGTTTGTTCAAGTTTGGTTTGGTCTTTACAGAGAGAGAAAATCGTTTGGCATTGACGGTTTGGAAAGCGCGTTGCCAAGTTATTTTTAAACTTCTGCTCTAACAAAGGAATACCTTCTACACGGCGGCGGCGATGACCAACAGGGTATTCAACAACCACTTCTTCTGTGCTGCTGCCGTCTTTAAAAAATACCTGAATCGCGTTAGCGATAGAACGTTTATCGGCTTCTAGATATTCAGCGGTGAAACGCTTGTCTTCTACAATCTCCATCTTGTTGCGCAGCTCATCAATGATGGGATGTGTTGCATGGAAATCGTCTTCGTAATGCTCGGCAATTAAGTTACCAAAGGCTAATGGCACCGCGGCCATGTATTGCAAACAATGGTCTCTGTCTGCTGCGTTTGCCAAAGGGCCTGATTTTGAAATGATGCGAATCGCAGATTCATGAGTACGAATCACAATTTTATCAATATCAGCCAAACGATCTTTAACTTGAGGGTGAAGTGTAACCGCGGCTTCTGCTGCGGTTTGTGCGTGAAATTCCGCAGGGAAGGAAATTTTAAACAAAATATTGTCCATCACGTAAGTGCCATAATCCTGAGAGAATGAAAACTGACGTTGTGCTTCTGGTTTAATGGCTTGGTCTTTGTTGGTTTTCGAAAAAGACACATCATAGAACCCCCACTGTGGTGCAGTTAGCACACTAGGAACCCCCATCTCACCGCGCATCGACATATCGGCTAAACGTACTGCTCGTGAAGTGGCATCGCCTGCCGCCCATGATTTTCGTGAGCCAGCGTTTGGTGCGTGACGGTAAGTTCGTAAGGCAGAACCATCGACCCAAGCCTGAGAAATCGCTGCCATTATCTGTTCTCTATCGCCCCCCATCATCTTGGTAACCACAGCCGCAGACGCGACTCGCACCAATAACACGTGACACAAACCGACGCGATTAAACGAATTTTCTAAGGCGATAACGCCTTGAATCTCATGAGCCATTACCATGGATTCTAAAACGTCACGCATGGTTAACGGTGAGTCGCCATTCGATAATCGAACTTGAGACAAGTGATCGGCGATGGCTAAGATGCCACCTAAATTGTCTGATGGATGCCCCCACTCTGCCGCCAACCAAGTGTCGTTGTAATCGAGCCAACGAATAATACAACCAATGTCCCAAGCGGCTTTTACTGGATCGAGTGCAAACGAGGTTCCTGGTACGCGAGCGCCATTAGGGACGACAGTGCCTTGTACCATTGGCCCTAAATGTTTAGTGCATTCTGGGAAGCGCAGGGCGAGTAAACCACAACCAAGCGTATCCATTAGGCAGTTACGAGCCGTGTCTAACGCTTCTTCACTGGTGACTTTAAAGTCAATCACATAGTCCACGATATCTTGAATAACTTGGTCGTAATCTGGACGATTATTTACATCTACATTGGCACTCATTGTCTTTCCCTTTAATTCTAAACTTTAAAATTTTAGTGTGTTGGTAAGGTCGCTTTATGGACGATCGTCTATCGCAACCCAATCAGCATGATCTGGCCCGATATAATCGGCGCTAGGGCGAATAATTCGGTTATTGGCTCTTTGTTCCATTACATGAGCGGCCCAACCAGTAACGCGTGAACAAACAAAAATGGGTGTGAACAGCTTGGTCGGAATGTTCATAAAACGGTACGCACTGGCATGGAAAAAATCCGCATTGCAGAAGAGTTTCTTTTCTCGCCACATCACTTCTTCGCAGCGTTCAGATACTGCGTATAAGTGATCATCTCCAGTTGCTTCGCTGAGTTTTTTAGACCACTTTTTAATGATGTCATTGCGTGGATCTCGTTCGCTGTAAATAGCGTGACCAAACCCCATAATCTTTTCTTTATTAGCCAGTTTTTGCATCAGAGCTGCTTCGGCTTCATCTGCGCTTTTCCACGGTTCTATCATGTCCATGGCCGCTTCGTTTGCGCCACCGTGTAATGGTCCGCGTAAGCTACCAATGCCGCCTGTCACACAAGAATGCATATCCGATAACGTAGAGGCACAGACACGTGCCGTAAACGTAGACGCATTGAACTCGTGTTCTGCGTACAGAATTAAAGAGGCATTCATTACTTGAGTATGCAGCTCGCTTGGCTCCTCATCGTGCAGCATGGTTAAGAAATGCCCCGCCAAGGACGAGATGTGCATATTGTGGGTATCGACACGAACGCCATCGTGACTGAAACGATACCAATACACGACGATAGCAGGCAACGTTGCCAATAAGCGGTCAGCGGCGTGTAATCCTAATGAAGGTTGTTTTTCAAAAGGGAGTTCAGGCTCAATATTACCTAGAAAAGAACAACCCGTACGCATTACATCCATTGGGTGAGCATCTTTTGGAATAAGCTCCAAGACAGCTTTTAATTCTTCCGGCAGACTACGTAAACTCATCAACTTGTGTTCATAATCGTGAAGTTGAGTTCGGTTGGGTAGGGTTCCATAAAGTAATAAATAAGCTACTTCTTCAAAGCTAGCGTTGTCGGCTAAAACATCGATATCATAACCGCGATAAGTTAACCCTGCAGCGGCTTTGCCAACGGTGCATAATGCTGTTTCACCTGCGCTTTGGCCTCTTAAGCCTGCGCCAGAAAGTACTTTTGTCATATCGTTTCTCCATTGTTATTTTTAGCTGAGAAATCATTAGATTTTTTGTATTTTAGATTTTGTGTTTTTAAGTGCTACTGGTTCTTTTCTTTTAGTTCTTTTTTTCAGAGAAGAGCGCATCTAGCTTTTCTTCATATTCATGATAGTTGAGAAATTCGTAGAGCTCATTTCGTGTCTGCATAGAATCGACGACATCACGCTGATGGCCATCGTTTAACAAATGCTGATACACATTTAACGCTGCTTTATTCATCGCTCTAAAAGCGCTGAGAGGATAGAGCACTAAGTCGACGCCTGCGCCAGCCAGCTCTTCTTTACTGAACAAGGGGGTTGCGCCGAATTCAGTAATATTGGCTAAAACTGGGACATTCACCGCAGCAACAAATTCTTTGTATTGATCTAATGTGATCATGGCTTCTGGGAAAATCATATCGGCGCCAGCGTCTACGCAAGCAATTGCACGTTCGATGGCAGATTCCATACCTTCCACTGCCAACGCATCGGTACGCGCCATAATGACAAAATTGTCGTCAACACGAGCGTCTACGCATGCTTTGACGCGATCGACCATTTCACTCTGGCTAACAATGGCTTTATTAGGTCGATGACCACAGCGTTTTTGCTGTACTTGGTCTTCAATATGAACCGCTGCAGCGCCCGCTTTTTCCATTTCTTGAATGGCTCTAGTGATATTAAATGCGCCACCGAAGCCTGTGTCGATATCAACTAATAATGGCAAGTTTGACGCTGACGTAATGCGGCGTACATCTTCGAGTACATCATGTAAATCTGTCATGCCTAAGTCGGGTAAGCCATAAGATGCATTGGCGACACCTCCGCCAGATAAATACAGCGCGTGGTGTCCTGTTTGCTCTGCCATCATCGCGCAATAGGCGTTAACAGCTCCAACTACTTGCAATGGGGACTGATCTTTTACTGCTTGTCTAAAGCGTGCACCGGGGGAAAGTCTTGTCATGGTATTCCTCTCTTTTGCTTTTTCTTATTCGAATTTAAAGGACATTTCATTAATGGGAAGCGAGAACCGCTTGTTCCATTGCTTGCTTTAGTAAATGACAGGATCGACTGATATGACGACGCATAAGTAGCTCGGCCAAGTCACCTTCATGGTTGGCAATTGCATCCAAAATAGCTCTATGTTCACGCAATGCTTGACGAGGGTCGCTACGTTTATCGGCTGTGTGACGACGATACATGCGGATCACGGCATACAACTCTTCTGTCAGTAGTCGTATTAATTTGGCGTTGCCACTGGCGTGAATGATACGTAAATGGAAATCGTCATTACCGCCCTGTTGTAAGTAATGCTCATCTTGGTTGTTATCAAGGTGGGCTTGATGTTTGTCGAGTAAGGCATACAAGCTGTTCACTTCATCTGTATGCATTGTGGTGGCTGCCAATCTTGTTGCCATACCTTCCAATGCTTCACGCATAGTAAAGGTGTCTTGCATGTCTTGGATGTTTAACTGGATAACGCGCGCACCAACATTGGCAGTACGAGTCACCAAACCTAATCCTTCTAACTTAACGATGGCTTCCCTGAGTGGCCCACGAGAAACACCGTACTGTTTGGCAAGCTCAGGTTCGGAAATCTTACTTCCCTGTGGAATGTGGCCTTGCACGATAGCGTTAATAAGCTGCTGTGCGATATCTTCAGATAAAGTGGCAGATTTGATGGAAACAAGATTATTCATAAAAAACCAAATAACTATATTGTTGACAATGTAGGTATTTATAATCTTGTTTTTGAGGTTTATCAAGTCATATTGTCGACAATGAGGTTGTTTTTTCATTATCCTTTAGTCGTATAAGGTGTGTGTTTTTTGCTTTTCACAGTGGATAACAGTGTGTTTATTAAAAGGTTTTTCATATTTACTCGATAGAGAGCTAGAAAAACTGATAAAGTCATACAAATTATTTAAATAGTATTTTTATCAAGTGTCGACAATCCTATGCAGTTAGTCATTGCTTTAGTCCGTTTGTTTTGGCCTTTTGATAAAAGAAGAAATAAGGGAAGTCATGAAAAAAATTAAAAACGAAGCAGCCCTAAGTAAAAAAGCCATCCAAGTTGGCGAGAACTACGCGCTTAAACGAGGTTACGAAGGTTTTTCTGCAACAATGTCTGCCAATGAAAAAACGGAATCCATCTATCGCTTGTTAGTGTTAGACAAACTTATAGTCGGTTTACCTGCAGACAAAGAAGACTTGCCGAGCATGAAGCACAAATTAGCTCTATGGATTCAAAAACACTTACCAAAAGATGATCCTTTGCTGAAATAAGCTTACAGGCGATAAAAGCAGAGACATTAAGTCGTTAAAAATATTTTTAAAGTAAGGAACAACCAGATGGACAACAAAGCATTAGCAATAGAAGCCATAAACCTTGTAAAACCAGCGATTGATCAATTGTTTGAAAAGACTTGCCGTAAAGAGCTTCATATCGTGATCATGAACCCACAGCTAAAGCCATGGGAAGCGCCTTTTGAAGACGCTATTTTGCATGAATGTACATTTGGTACGCCAGAAAGCTGGCCTGCGCCTTTTGATGAATTAGCTCGTAACAAAGCCGCTCAAGCATGGCGTGATTCGGTTTCAAATATTGATCATCAAACGCTTCATCCTTCTTCATTACGCGAAGGTGATGTGCTGTTCTACGGTTCTTTCGTTTATGGCAACATCGTTGTTGCTTGCAGTGGCGTAGAGCCTTGGTTTGACATGTTAGTAAGTGGTTGGATTGCTGTAGCACTTGAGCAATTGACCATTAATGAATATCAAACGACGAAAGCCTCAGAACCAACACGACGTTATAGAGCTTAGTTATGTGTTGCGAATACCAAGCAATCACCAATCGATTGCTTGGTTGTTCCAATCTAAAAATGCCGCCTCGTTATCCATCGTTACTGTTTCCATAATCGACAATAACTGATTTGCTACAAATTCAGCCGTAAAAAGTTTCCCTTCAGGAACAGAGTGTTGGAAAGGTTTTGATAAGGGTGTGTCTGTTGTACCAGGGTGAAACGCGATGAGCTTAACGTTTTTTCCGCGTCTTGCGTACTCGATAGAGCTGGTCTTTATCAGCATATTTAACGCCGCTTTCGAAGCGCGGTAACTGTACCAACCACCACTCTTATTATCTGAAATACTACCAATTCGAGCGCTTAACAAAGCCACTTGTGTCGCCTCATTACCTTTTAAAACAGGCAGCAGCTGACTCAACCACAGCATGGGAACCACTGTGTTTGCATAAAAAGTGGCTTCTAATTGCATCGCATTAATATCTTCCAGCTTTTTCTCAGGCATCATATCTTCATTGTGCAGTATGCCATTACAAATTAGAACTTTAGTAATGGTTCCTGATGATGCCTTAAGATGTTGGCAAACTTCTCGAATACGCATTTCTGAGTTATCGCATTCTATCCAATGGGTTTTGCCTTCTTTCAATTTACCTTGTACAGAACGACTAATGGCATAAACACCGAAACAATCAGAATCTTCTTCAAACTGATTAATAGCGGCTTGAGCAATGGTACTGCTCGCACCAATAACAAGGGCATGGAATGGCTGCATAGATAGGCTCCTATTTTTCACAAGGAAGGCAATTGTCTTTGCCCCTGCTTTTACCGGAAATAAAAGACGATAGTTGATGGCGGTAACGGGCAAAGAAACGATAACCAAGGTCTGCAAAAATACGAATGACAGGCCAGCGTAATACCTGCATCCATTTATGCTTTCCGACCAACTTCCACGACAAGTAGGTGACATCAAGACCAGTGATTATCTGACCATTTTCTAATTGGCCATGGAGTCTTTTGTCAGCTTCAATTGGATCAATATGAGGAAAACGGTCACCGAAATCGCTAGCGTGAATGTCTTCTAGTATCAGCTTTTTATTCACATCTAAGCTCTGCAGTTGCTTCATTTCAGCAGCGCAAAGCGGGCAATAGCCATCATAAAAAATAGTTAACATAGTCAGTTACTCTTATGAATGCTTACACCGCGTAAACAGTGAAGCATAAATTAGTTGCGCACGTGTTTTATGGCGCACTCAGTAAATGATACGCAGTGGAGAAGTGATTAGATCAGTATTTATATGTTGCCGTTAGTGTTGTCATTAAGACTGGTGTTAGTCATGAGGGTAAAGCATAAGCAAATGCAATACACAGACTATAAGAGTGATACCAAAGCGCATATTTAAATAACGAGAGTGAACACTGTTTTCTTCTCTAAGTGATCTTGCCTCAACCCAAAAAAGGCTGATAAAACCAAGCAAGAGAAGGGCAATGGATAATGACGACACTTCAAGCAATAAAGAGAACCAAGCACCAAGCGCAATCACATTACTTGAAATTAGCAAGTACTGACTCATCGTACTGATTCTTTTGTTAATGCATTGTCCCCAAAGCGTGCCGCTTAAGAAACTCAGAATAATGGCGCTGTAGGTGGTGAATAAATAAGACCCTGACTCATCAAATAGCATTTGATTAGTCCAGCTCAAGTAGGTTGAAAAGGCAAAAGGAATGATACCTAATACACTAAGCTGAAGTGACAAAATAGAAGAAGACGTTCGCATAATAAAAGCCTTACCTTTTTTTGAAGTGAAATGCGTAAGTAAAGTGAACGCAAATGAATTTTAGTCTTAATAGAAGACTAAATGCCAGTTATCAGAGATATCTTCTACGTACTTTACGTTTCTTTATCCCTTTTAGTTCACTCTTGTTACTTTCTATAGGTCCAATGGGTAATCGTCATTGAGCGAAATACAGTCAAAGAGTACAATGTACGGCAATAATGATCGTTTGATCGTGAAGTCACTAGACTTTACGTTTTAGAATGGTCGCGTCTTACTTAACAAAATTTGCTATTAAGGTTGTTTCGAAATGCCAGCTAAAACAATGGATGAACTTGTTTCCCTATGTAAACGTCGTGGATTTATTTTCCAAGGCAGCGAAATCTACGGTGGTATGCAAGGTGCTTACGATTATGGTCCGTTGGGCGTTGAGTTAAAAAACAACATCAAAGCGGCTTGGTGGCGTTCAATGGTTTATGAACGTGATGACGTAGAAGGGTTAGACGCTGCGATTATTCAAAACAAGCACGTTTACAAATATTCTGGTCACGAAGACACGTTTACAGACCCAATGGTCGATTGTCACGAATGTAAATCTCGTCTACGCGCCGATCACATGAAAGACATCAAAGTATGTGACAACTGTGGTTCTACAAATGTAACAGAGCCTCGTGACTTCAATTTGATGTTTAAGACCAATGTTGGCCCAATGGTGGATGAAGAGTCTTACACTTACCTTCGTCCAGAAACGGCTCAAGGTATCTTCACTAACTTCAAAAACGTGGTCGATTCTACTTCTCGTACTTTGCCTTTTGGTATTGCTCAGATAGGTAAATCATTCCGTAACGAAATTACTCCTCGTAACTTCATCTTCCGTGTTCGTGAATTCGAACAAATGGAATTAGAATTCTTCTGTAAACCAGGTGAAGATGAAAAATGGCATGACTTCTGGGTGAACACACGTAAACAGTGGTGGTTGGATCAAGGTCTAACAGAAGAAAACATCCAGTTTGAATACGTAACGGGTGATGACCTTTCTCATTACTCAAAATCGACTGTGGATATCTTGTACAAATTCCCACATGGTTTTGAAGAACTAGAAGGCGTTGCGAACCGTACAGATTACGATCTAGGTTCACACACCAAAGCACAAGACGAGTTCGACATTACGGCAAAAGTGAAAAAGAACGAGCACTCTACGACGAAATTGGCAATGCGTGATCTAGAAGCCAACAAATGGGATGTGCCTTTCTGTATCGAACCTTCTGCCGGTCTAGACCGTGGTTTATTGGCTATCATCACTGAAGCCTACACAGAAGAAGAACTTCCAAATGGAACGTCACGTACGGTTCTTAAACTTAAGCCACATCTAGCGCCAATTAAAGTCGCTATTATGCCGCTGAAAAAGAACAAACCTGAAATCGTTGCCCTAGCAAAAGAGCTTAAAAACAAGCTTCAAAAACTGGGCCTAGGTCGTATTCTTTATGAAAACACAGGTAACGTAGGGAAAGGCTACCGTCGTCATGACGAAGTCGGTACGCCAATCTGTGTAACGGTTGATTTTGATTCAATTGAACAAGAAGGCGCACCAGTGACGGTTCGTGACCGTGATACGATGGAACAGATTGTTGTTCCAGCAGCTGATCTACCAGCTTACGTGGTGAATTATTTTATTAATCAAGATTAATTTTTTGGGTTAGTAATTTAGAGATTAGAAATCCCTTTAAGGCGAGAGTCTTAAAGGGATTTTTTTGTTTTTATAAAAAGGTTTTATTGAGTGTGAGAGTTTTTTTAGTTTCCATTTGAACGCTTTGGGAAGGGAGCATCTTTTCGCCCTGCTGGGCGAGTAACTTTTGCCCAGAGCCGCAAAAGTAACCAAAAGGTCTCTCTAAGATCTTTAACGGCTCACTTTTTACTGCTAGTGAAAACTCTAGCACAACGGTCGCTTACGTAAGGTGTTTAGTCGACCTTCGTTTATTTTTGAATGCTTCAAACACGGTTACGTGAATATCGAGGTGTCGTGCAATCGGGATTGCATCGAAGGTTTATTGTGGGAAAAGTATGCCTATTAATAAATAGGTTAGGAATACTTATTCCTAAATCAAAAACAAACGGCAGTATGTGGTGCATATGACAAGTAAAAGCTATCAACAAAAAATGCCCTAATGATGGGACATTTTTTATTAGTTGGTATGTAATTAAGGTCGTGTTATCACTGATAATAACTTTTTTGAACGATGGAATGATAATAATGTATCTAAATAAATGGTTGGTTGTTTTAGGGGGTATGTTTTTAAGTTTTTTTGGTACATTTTCAGTTTTAACAATCTATAGTTTGATAAATGTCGACATAGTGAATTATGAGATCGAGGGCAATCTTAGTCTCTATGAATGGCTATCCTTAATTACTCAATTCTCACTATTTTTAGGTGCTATCTGGACATTAAGAGGTACTTTATTTTCTATAAAGAACCAGAAAAATCAATGGTTAAACGATGCTTTTATAAAATATGAAGCTGAGGTTCTCTTAGAATTTAGAAATAAATTTCCTGAGGCGTCGAATGCAATTCGTTTTTTTAAACAGGCCGCTTTTCAACCAAAAAAGTATGGATTCAATTTAACTGAGGATAAGAAGCCAAGATTAAAACGGAGTGAATTTGTAAAAAATTACAATGTACTTTGCCACTTTAATAATCTGTATAATACGAATGAACATATTTTTAGAAAACATGGTTTAGATCATGAAATGTCAGCAGTAATTTTGATTTTTAAAACTCTGCGAAACTTTCCCGCTAGGGACTTGGAGTATAATCAAGTAGAAAAAAGAGAAGGATATGAAGAATACCATATAGAAAATTGGGGAGATATAAGACATGGTTTTATTCATTTTGCAGTTTTTGAATTTGATAAAGTTGATCATGAAAACATGTTAGATTTTTTGAATAACATAAAAGATGAAGACTTTGATCGATTGTATAGTGAGCAATGTACTCGTGAGGGTTCATTGCAATGGAAGCTTGATGAGCTGACTATGTATGTTGAAGATAAAAATGAAAGTTTAGCAAGGAGAAGTCAGTATTTTAGTCCATTATTGGAGGAGAGGTAGATGGAAAAAATCGTTAAATAATGACCTCAACATCAAGATAAGACATTTGGGGTCAGATCAAAAATTGCATCCCCATTTTAGCTGAGAGCAGTTGTTGACTGGTGGATTTATTTTAGTATTGTTAGCTTATTGATGTAGCGGACATGTTTTTAACATGACATCACGTAACCTCTATGAGGTCGAGGCTGTGCCTGGTAATGATGTTCTGAATCCAAGGTCATATCTTGGCAAAGGCTCCCTAGATGGAGCCTTTGTTATCTCTAGAGTAAGTTAAATCTCTTTTTATCGTCCCCTCTTTTTGTTTGAGTTTTGTATCTACGACGTTCAAAACTTTGCATTTTTCAGTTTCTCAACCAGACTGAGTTTAATCAGTTAACAAAAATTCTAAAATAACTGATTGTCGGGAGGGTTCTATGAAACGTTTATTTTATAGTACGAATGACCTTGATGATGCAGAGTTGATATCGGATGAGGTTCATAAGCAGGGTGTTGATGATCAGCACTTTTTTGTTTTATCTCGGGATGATAAAGGAATTCTTTCCCACCACCTTCATGGTGGTAATGGTTTTGAAAACACGAGTTTACTTGCCACGGGAAAACGCGCGGGTGTGTTTGCTTTTTGTGTGTTGGTGTTGGCCGCTGTTATCGGTTTTGCGGTAATGGATATCACGGCACAAAATTTATTATGGCTGGCTTTGGTCTGTGGTGTTGCTTTCACGGCGGCTAAAATGTTGGCTTCTGTTGTTTGTGCGTCTTTTGATTCCTATTTTAAAGATATTTTTAATAGACATTTAGACAATGGTGAGGTGATTGTCATTATTGATGTTACGCCTGATCAAAGTTTAAAAGTTACTTCGCAGTTAAAACAGCATTCCGCTGTTAGTTTTATTGCTGAAAGTTCTAATATTGTTTCCCCCATTCCTAGTTAGTCATCGAAAAGAATATAAATAATTTGGGTTAGTGGAAAAGCGCGTTTATAACGTTGAATCAAAAACCGTTAAGATTTTATCTTAACGGTTTTTTTTGGGGAGGGTGGCGCGATAGCTGCTTGTCGAGCTGGCGTAGCGCTTTATAAAGAGCGTTCGGGTCATAATAAAACGTGGTCACGTATTGAGAACAAAGTCTGAAAAATTAGCCATTAACTTTATCCTTTCCTAAATGCTTTTAGAACAATATAAACGTATCTGGTGTTCTTGATTATAATTGTAAACGTTTACATAAAATGAAGTTTTCTCATTTTAAAAGGTTTACAAGCCAATTTTCATGGGCTAGTCTGCATAAAAATAAAAAAGATAACGTTTACATTATGGCAAAAGCAACCTTAAAAGAAGTCGCCAAACTTGCTGGTGTGAGCATTGCGACGGTATCTCGTGTATTGAACCAACAACCGGATACGGTGAAGGCGAGCACACGTGAAAAAGTCATTGCTGCTAGCAAAAAATTAGATTTCAAGCTCGACCGAGCAGCGCGCCGTTTGCGTACCGGCGAGACACGCGTTATTGCCTATATCCTAAATCGTCGTGACCCTTCTGTGCAGTTCGTGAGTGAGCTTTTACTTGGCTTAACAGACCGTGCATTACTTGATGAATATCATGTTGTCATTTTACCTGAAGCTGAAATTTCCCCTCTCGGTTCTGTTGAGTATTTAAGCGGCAGTAAAAATTGTGATGGTGTTGTACTGACTCACACAAAACTTGATGATCCTCGTGTACGTTGGCTGCAAGAACAAAAGCTTCCTTTTATCACCCACGGTAGAACTCGATGCAATATCCAGCACGACTCTGTCGACTATGACCATCTGAAGTTTTTAAAACTGTGCTTTGCGCAGCTGAATACCAGTAGCAAGAATGTTGCTTTGGTTTGTCCTCCAACAGAGTTTACCTTTTCCTCAATCATGAATGAGGCGTTCCAATATATGTTATCTCAATATCCAGAGATTAACGGTAGCATTATTACTGAGATCAACGCTGAGTCGACGGTAGAGCAAATAAGTGATTGGGCGAGTCGTGAGTCTGGTAAGTATGACGCAATCATCAGTTACACCGACGCAATCATTAACGCATTGATCGCGGGAGCCGCGCCAAATAGTTCCATCCAATACATGACTCGTGTATTTGGGCGCAGCAAGTCGCACTTACCTGAAACTGTTTTTTTATTGCACCAAGACCTTTACCAAGATGGCTGGGAATTAGCAGATGCGTTAATTAATCAGCTAAAAGGCAGTCCGATAGCGTCTTATATTAGTTACCCGAAACGGTCCGACGAAATAACAATTTAATAACCTATTTGGTGGAGTGGTTTATGTCTCATAAAACGATTGAACAGCAGATTATCGAAGCTAAGCGAGACTTGCGCAGCCGTATTCCTGACTTGCCTGCTCGATTCGCTGCAGAGACTAAACGTTTAGAGGCGGAAATTGCGGCCGTTAAATCCGAGATGCAAACTGGCCATGCCATTGTTGATATTGAGTTCGCAGACATTCAAGCGGGCAAAATTAGTGATGAGGTAATTCAACGTATTCACCGTCGTGGTGTTGTGGTGGTGCGCAATGTGTTTGATAAAGAACGAGTATCCAATTGGAATGCAACGCTAAAAAGCTATGTAGCGGATAACGACTATTTAACCAAGCAGGCAAAAAAAGCGGGCTTGGATACCTACTTTGGTGAACTGGCGGCAAGTAAACCGCAGATCTACGGGGTTTATTGGTCGAAACCTCAAATGGAAGCACGTCAGTCAGAAGAGTTATCGACTTTACGTGGATGGTTAAATCGCCTTTGGTATCAGCCTAAAGATGGAAAACCAGAGTTTGACCCAAATCGCGAGTGCATGTACGCCGACCGAATTCGACAACGTGAGCCCCAAGACTCTTCTTTAGGTTTGAGTCCGCACATTGATGGTGGCTCTGTTGAACGTTGGCTCGACCCAAGTTTTCATAAGGTTTATCACGACGTTTTATTTGGCGATCCAGATTCTTATGAGCCGTTCAACGCGCAGTCACGCACCCAAACAAAAGAGATTCCGTCACCGGCGGTTTGTCAGATGTTTCGTACCTATCAAGGGTGGACTGCACTGACTCACCAAGGGCCAAATGATGGAACATTAAACCTTGTACCTATAGCTCGCGCCATGGCGTGGTTGTTATTACGAGCTTTGATGGACGACGTTGCAGACGACGATTTATGTAACCAAAAACCTGGCCGCGCTCTTGGTGTTTTTAAAGAGTTTCATGAATTGTTATTGCAAGCTTATGTGCCGATTCCAGAAGTTAACCCTGGCGATACAGTTTGGTGGCATCCTGACATTGTTCACGGTGTTGATAATGAACATCTCGGCAACGAAGATTCTAATGTTATGTATATCGGTGCTGCGCCCGATTGTGAAAAAAACCGTCGCTTTCTCGATATGCTTCGTCCAGCGTTTGAAGCAGGTAAGAGCAGCCCAGATTTTGCAGCTGAAGATTATGAAGTCGATTTCAAAAACCGATTTATGCCTGAAAATTTAAACGACATCGGTCGTAAACAACTGGGGTATGAATAACATGATTAGACACATCGTTCTGTTCAAAGTACGTCCTGAAGTGGCTGCTGAAGACTTCAATATTCTTATGCAGGAAATCGCAGAGTTAGAATCGTCTGTTTCAGGCTTTATTAGCTTCGAACACGGCCCTAACCAAACACCAGAAACTCGAGATCAAGGCTACACCTATGGTTTTATTGTAACGCTGGCTTCATGGGCCGATCTTGATGTTTACCAAAACAATCCAAGTCACCAAACAACTGGCGCTAAATTAGTCGCCGCTTGTCATTCAAATCACGATGGTCTTTTAGTGTTTGATATGGAGATTTGAAAAAAGAATCAAACGGTCAGCCGCGACCGATGATGCACTCCCTAGGCGGCTAAAATAATAAAAAGAGAGGAAAAAATGAAAATAAAAATAAATAAGAAAACTATATTAGCAAGCGCTCTATTAATGGCAACTGCAGCGGTACAAGCTGAAGATGTTGAAGTTCTTCATTGGTGGACTTCTGGTGGAGAAGCCGCAGCGTTAAGTGTACTTAAAAAAGATCTAGGTAATGACGGTGTGGGTTGGGTTGATATGCCTGTTGCTGGTGGTGGTGGTGGATCTGCTATGACAACGTTACGCGCGCGCGTCACTTCAGGCAATTCACCAACAGCTGTTCAGATGCTTGGTTATGACATTCAAGATTGGGCTGCAGAAGGTGAACTAGCGAACCTTAATGACATTGCCGCAGCTAATAATTGGGATGCGGTTATTCCTAAAGCGTTACAAAAATTCTCTAAATATGACGGTAATTGGATCGCTGCGCCAGTCAACATGCATTCAACTAACTGGGTCTGGGCAAACAAAAAAGTATTAGATGATTTGGGTCTTCCACAGCCTCATAGTTGGGATGACTTTGTTGCTGCTATGCAGGCCGCAAAAGACGCCGGCAAAATTGGTTTAGCCCATGGTGGTCAACCTTGGCAAGAAGCAACCATGTTTGATGGTGTTGTGCTTTCTGTTGGTGGTGCCGATTTCTATAACAAAGCGTTTGTAGAGCTTGATGAAGATGCTTTAACTGGCCCGCAAATGGTTGAAGCATTTAAACGCATGGAAACACTTCGTTCATTCGTTGATGATAACTTCTCTGGTCGTGATTGGAACCTTGCATCTTCAATGGTTATTAATGGTGATGCGGCGTTCCAAATTATGGGTGATTGGGCGAAAGGTGAGTTTATTAATGCAGGCAAGGTGCCAAACGAAGACTTCCTATGTTTCCGTGTTCCTGGCTCTCAAGGAACCATGGCGTTCAACGCTGACCAATTTGCTATGTTTAAAGTAGATTCGGCGAGTGCGCAAGAAGCACAAGGTAAAATGGCCGCAGCCATTGTTGCGCCTACATTCCAAATTGCTTTCAACCAAGTGAAGGGTTCTGTTCCTTCTCGTACCGATATTGACCCTATGCAGTTTGATGCTTGCGGTCAGAAAGGTATTGCTGATCTGCAATACGCCAACGCAACCGGTGGTCTAGTGGGTTCAATGGCGCATGGTCATGCTCAACCAGCAGCCATTAAAAATGCGGTATTTGATGTTGTTACCAACCACTTTAACGGCGAATTCGGTGCCGAAGAAGCAGTGGAAGAACTTCTAAATGCGATTGATGCTGCAAAATAAATTGTCATAAATACCTAAAAAGGGGCGTTATTCAACGCCCCTTTTGTCAGGTTCGTTTTCGGTATAACTACCGAACCTGCGACTAAATAAAACTTTTCTTTCAAGGAATAGGGGGATTTATGGCTAATAATGTCGGACAAGACGATTTTCAAACTAAGCTCCAGAATTGGTTACCGAAAATTGTGTTGTCTCCATCTATAGCAGCAATGGTCGTATTTGTTTACGGTTTTATTGCCTTTACGGTTTATATGAGTTTCTCAGATTCAAAGATGCTGCCGAGTTATGATTGGATCGGTCTAGCTAACTACACCAAGCTTTGGAAACTAAGTCATTGGTGGGTATCTATCACCAATCTGGCTGTATTTGCGCTGCTCTATATTGGTATTTGTACTTTTTTAGGCTTGTCTTTAGCCATCTTGTTAGATCAAAAAATTCGTGGCGAAGGCATGTTGCGTCCGATTTATCTTTATCCAATGGCGCTGAGTTTTATCGTCACTGGAACCGCCTGGAAGTGGATTCTTGATCCCGGTATCGGTCTTGAAAATACAATGCACCAGTGGGGTTGGGAGAGTTTTCACTTCGATTGGATTAAAGACCGTAATATGGCGATATACACGGTTGTTATTGCGGCGGTTTGGCAAACATCTGGCTTTGTTATGGCGATGTTTTTGGCAGGGCTTCGTGGTGTTGACAATGAAATATTGAAAGCAGCACAAATTGATGGGGCTTCAAACTGGCGTCTTTATCGTCGAATAGTCATCCCTATGTTACGGCCAGCGTTTCTTTCTGCGTTTGTCATATTGGCGCACTTGTCGGTTAAATCGTACGACTTAATTATCGCGCTAACAGGCGGTGGCCCAGGTCGAGCAACGGAAGTGCCGGCGACCTTTATGTATTCGTATACCTTCACCCGTAATTCGATGGGAATTGGTGCCGCGAGTGCTGTCATTATGTTGATGACAATCGCTGCCATTATTACTCCTTATCTTTATGCAGAATTGAAGGAGAAGAAATAATGTCTAACGTTACTCAAGACACAGCTGTTCGTACGAGTACGGTTACTCGTATATTTATATATGGCTTGCTGATTTTATTTGCCGCTTATTACCTTATGCCTCTGTTTGTCATGATTGTGAATTCATTGAAGCCGCTATCTGAAATTACCAGTGGCAACATGATGGCTTTGCCAGAGGTTTGGACTCTAGAACCTTGGCGTCAAGCTTGGTCAAAAGCACAGATTGGTATTGAGCCAACTGGTTTAAAACCTTACTTCTTAAACTCCATACTAATTGTGGTACCTGCGGTATTTATTTCTACTATTGTTGGTGCAATGAATGGTTATGTATTAACTAAGTGGCGCTTTCGAGGGGATACTCTGGTATTTGGCGCGTTGCTTTTTTCATGCTTTATACCCTTTCAAATTGTACTAATCCCTATGGCGGTGGTGCTTGGTAAAATGGGCATTGCGGGTTCAATTCCCGGTTTGGTGTTAGTGCATGTGGTGTACGGTATTGGTTTTACCACGCTTTATTATCGCAATTATTACGCTGTATTTCCGACCGAACTCGTTCGTGCGGCACAGATTGATGGCGCTGGTTTTTTCCGTATTTTTTGGCGAATTATGCTTCCCATTTCTGGTCCGATCACGGTTGTCTCTGTTATATGGCAGTTCACAAATATTTGGAATGACTTTTTATTCGGTGCTTCGTTTGCCGGACAGCAACAGCCAATGACAGTGGCGCTTAATAATCTCGTGCAGTCTTCAACAGGCGTTAAAGAATATAACGTGCATTTCGCAGGCGCTATTTTAGCGGCGCTTCCAACTTTATTAGTTTACATCGTTGCGGGTCGTTACTTCGTCCGTGGATTGATGGCAGGATCGGTAAAAGGATAACAAAATGGGCTTTTTAAATATAAAAAACGCGACAAAAGCGTATGGCGACGTTGAAGTACTTCACAATATAGATATTTCTGTTGAAGAAGGTGAATTTCTCGTCTTAGTCGGTCCATCAGGTTGTGGTAAATCGACGCTTTTAAATATGATCGCAGGTCTTGAAGAGATTTCATCGGGTGAAATATCCATTAAAGGTAAAACGATGAATGGTGTACACCCATCCAAGCGTAATATCGCCATGGTGTTTCAAAGCTATGCTTTGTATCCGAACATGAGTGTTGCAAAGAACATTACCTTTGGTCTGGAAATGCATAACGTTGAGAAGTCTGTCTGTAAAGCTGCATTGGCCGATGTTGCTAAGCTATTACAAATTGAACCTCTTTTAGATCGCAGGCCGGGGCAGTTATCAGGCGGGCAACGACAACGTGTTGCCATGGGGCGGGCGTTAGTGCGCAACCCAGATGTATTCCTCTTTGATGAACCTCTTTCTAACTTAGACGCTAAGTTGCGCGTGGATATGCGTACTGAAATTAAGCGACTTCATGAGAAACTGAAAACCACAATGGTGTATGTGACTCACGATCAAATTGAGGCAATGACACTTTCAACACGCATCGCAGTGATGTTTGAAGGCTATGTTCAGCAGTTAGGGACGCCTAAACAAATTTATGACACGCCAAGTAATCTCTATGTTGCGACCTTTATGGGGTCACCTTCAATGAACTTATTACCTGTTGATGTTATGGATGGTGCTGATGGAAGTCAATTTGAACTGAGAATAGGTGATCAGGTTACTAAAACAGTTCAGTTAAACGGGCAAAGGCTGCCAGCTGGGCGATACACATTAGGGTTACGCCCCGAACACATTACTGATCCAGAATCGGCTGACTTAGAGAGTGGCAAGTATTTGATGATTGAATCAGTGGTGGAAGTTGTTGAACCTGCTGGTGCCGACACATTTGTTACGACAAAACTACAAGACATTGCAGTGAATACTCGGATGCGTGGTGATATTGAAGTGGCAACAGGAGAGGTGACAGAGTTTGCTTTGGATCTTCGTCGCCTTCATTTCTTCGACCCTAAAACTGAGTTACGTGTTGAATTGGAAGCGGTTGGTAGTTAGGAACTACGATGAGCAATAAGACGATTGATTTCCAAAAAGGCAAAGTCTCAGGAAAAGTGTCTTTGTTAGGCGCAATGGTTGGACCGGTTGAGTTTCTTTTATCTAACAATAAAGTGGTTCAACCGTTTTCGACAGCGCCTTGGGCTAATGAAGAAAAAAGCGTAAACGAAGAAAAAAACTTAATAGATAATCTCCCCCCTATACTTAAAAATATTGGAGGGGAGTGGCCCTGTGTACCTTTTGGTATGCCAAACGCAAAACGAAACTTGCCGTTAGAGTGGTTGCACAAGATTGATTGTATCGAGCCAATTGATGAGTCATTTATGCATGGTTTTAGTGCTAATCACGAGTGGCAAGACATATCAAATTCGTTACAAGAAGCTGAACTTAAAATAGAGTATCCGCTTAATCACCCTGTTAAAAGGTTAAGTAGGAAAATTTCAGTTACGGATAATAACCAGCTTGAGTTTGAGTTATTAGTAGAGACTGAAAAGCCGGTTGAGCTGCCTATTGGTTTACACGGAACGTTTAAATTGCCAAATAAACCCGGTAAGGCAAAGCTGATCATCGACTCCTTTAAGAGTGCTTATACCTACCCTGTCATTGTTGAACCTAATATCTCCATATTAGAGCCGAATCAAAAAATAGATGACTTAGAGCAGGTTCTTAGATCGGATGGTTGTTTCGAAGATATGACGACCTTACCTTTAGAAAACTCTACAGAAGAGCTTATTTTATTGGATCTAAGCGTTGGCAGAATACAGCTGCAAAATCATGATGAGTGTTATGAAGTTGTTTTTGAGTGGGACATTGAGCAGTTTCCTAGTTGCTTGTTATGGTATTCAAACAAAGGAAGAGATTACTATCCTTGGAACAAACGATTTCAAGCAATCGGCATCGAACCTATTGCTTCGGCCTTTGATTTAGGGGTGATTCACAGTAGGAATACATTCTCACCACTTCAAAAAGCAGGTATAAAAACAGGCTTTACATTAGATGGTACAGATCGCTTTTCATATAAAATTTCTGTGAATACCATTTAGTCGTTACCATTAGATGAGCGTGGTAGATTTGTTAGTAGATTAAGTGGAGAGTGTTTTGAGTGATGGTGATGTAAAACGACTTTCGCGGTTAGCGGCGATTACGACGCAATTACAGGCGAAATCTTTGGTCACGGCGACGGAGTTAGCGGCTCGTTTTTCGGTCAGTGTCAGGACGATTTATCGAGACATTCGAGCACTGGAAAGCTCGGGTATTCCGATTTATACGGAAGAAGGGAAAGGCTATCGCTTGATGGAAGGTTATCGTTTGCCTCCGATTATGTTTACCGAAAGTGAGGCGAATGCCTTGGTGATGGTTGAGCAGTTGGTACTCAATAATAAAGATTCCTCGTTGGTAAAGGATTACTCAGATGCCATCGACAAAATTAAGTCGTCGCTCAATAGTGAACACAAGGCTAGAGTAAATCTTCTTTCCGACCGAACGCAATTCAGTAAAATGAAGGAGCAGGAAAAAAACAGCGATCATTTATCGACGCTACAATACGCGCTAACGAATTTTTTTCTCATCGATATTGGTTATACGGATGAAGCTAATCGATTAACGCAAAGACGCATTGAACCCTTCGCTTTATTTAGTACGAGAAACAGCTGGATATTGGTTGCTTGGTGCCGCTTACGAGAAGGTTTTAGAAACTTCCGTTTAGACAGAATACAAACCCTCGATCTACTCTTAGAAACATTTACTCCTCACGACATGACGTTAGAAGATTATTTTCGTCAGTACGGTTAATTATCACCGTTATTATGAATGATTAGTTTGTTTACTAGATTTAATAGTCACCCCTGACATAGGGCTGTCACTAGGTCGTCATAGAATGTATTGAAACATTCATTCAAAAGCCTTTATTAAGAGGAGTACATTCTAATGCTAAAAGCAAAAGCTCAGTGTTTATGTGGTGCGGTGGTCATAATGGCCAATCAGATTAATCCTAAGTTTACCGTTTGCCATTGCGATTCGTGTCGTGGGTGGGGTGGTGCACCTTTCTTTGCCGTGCGGTGTGGCTCTGATGTGGTGATTGAGGGGCAAGATAATATCAAAGAATATGATTCTTCAGCTTGGGCGACTCGGGGCTTTTGTTCAGAATGCGGCACACATTTGTTTTATAAGCTTAAGGGAACGGGTGCTTATAACATGCCTGTAGGGATTTTTTCAGACCTTGATGGCATTGAAATGGATATGCAGTATTTCAGTGATCAGCGACCGGATTATTATTGTTTCTCGAACCAAACCAAGGAAATGACTAGAGCCGAAATAATGGACTATTTTGCCTCTGCAGTGGAGACGGCTTCGTCTTCTTCTAATACAAACTCTACTTCTGAAGGTGCCTTAAAATGAAAATGAATTACTTCGTGCTTGGCACCAACAACATGCCTTCAGCGGTTCGATTTTACGATGCTCTTTTTGAGCAAACGGGGTTCATACAAACCTTTGCGACAGACAGAATGACTTATTGGCAAAATGACGAAATGGCTTTTGCGTTGGCTATTCCTTTTGATGAAGAAGAGGCTACGAATGGTAACGGCACCATGCTGGGTTTTGGTGTTGATTCAGTAGAAGAGGTAAAGCGCTTGCATAAAAAAGCGATTGAATTAGGCGGTCGCTGTGAAGGTGAACCCAACGCACGTGGGCCGTTTTTCTCGGCTTATGTAAGAGATTTGGACAACAACAAATTGTGTTTTGGTTGTGCCGTTTCTAGTTAATCTAAAGAGCTTCATTTCTGGAGTTCTTATCCACAAAATGATACCTACATGGAGGTAGGCTATTAGAGCAGGGTTTGAATTGACTTTAAAAATTGAATAAACCAGACGTGTTCTGGTTTTTTATCTTGTACACGGCTCCAATACATTCCCACTGAAAATTTAGGCATAACGATAGGACATGGAAGTGTCTGTATGTTGAATTTTTCGCTTAGGTCGCCGACTACTTTTTCGCTAACGGTACACAACAGATCTGTTTTTTCGACCATCAAGGCCGCGTTATAAAAATTACTCACTGTGTGTGCGATGACCCGATTTTTAGATTGGCTCTTTAGTGCGGCATCTACCAGTCCATGTCTGTCCCCGGAAAAAGACACAAGAATGTGTTTCTCTTTTAAAAACAATCTCTCAGAAAGTTCCTTATTAATCCTCGAATGATGACTGGACGCTATGGTGACAAATTGATCCTGAAAAAGATCAATGCTGTTAAAAGCTTTGGGTGTTTCTATCATTCGGGAGATTAAAAAATCGACTTCGTTATTTAGCAAAGCTTCGGATAGGGAAGCCAATGAATCTTTATCCCCCAATAAGCGAATATCCAATTCTATATTAGGTGCTGCTTTAGCCAGCGATTGTAAAAGTGTGGGAACGACGGTTTGCATTCCGTAATCGGTTAATGCAATGACAAAGCGATGGTTTGATGTTTCGGGAATAAAGGCGGTCGGAGGACTGAATAGCTGTTCGATTTTATCGATTAATAATTCGGCTTCTTTTGCTGCATGGATGGCACGTTCAGTAGGGATCATGGCATTACCTGAACGGATGAGGATAGGATCTTCCATTGCCGTTCGTAATCGAGCCAAGGCATTGCTGGCTGCGGGTTGACTCAGGTGCAATTTTTCGGCGGCACGTGTCACGTTGGATGTAGAGACTAAAGCGGTTAAGGCCTTTAAGAGGTTGTAGTCCATAGCGTTACCTTGATGTCACCTTGATGAATCACTCATAAGTCAGGTTATTAGTTTAGCTAATTATTGAAATAAAGGTAATCCATTTCATTAATAGTTATTTGGTCGTTAATTTAGATGTCTCAACAGTTTAATGACATGAATAAGAGAGACTAATATGGTTCGTAAAAACATCGAATATCGACTCAATGCCTTTGGTGATTCGTCGCAAATTTTCCCCATCAAAACAGAACTTGCTGAACCTGCCAAAGGAGAAGTTCAATTACGCATGGTGGCTATGGGATTGTCTATGGCGGATGTTTTGATTCGGCGTGGGTTTTATCCCGATGTGAAAAATCCCAATGTTGTTATGGGCTACGAAGGTATTGGCGTTATCGAAGCGTTGGGGAGTGACGTGTCTGAGACGTTTCCAGCATTAACCAAAGGCTTACAGGTTGCGGTTATGTCTATCACCGGAAATAACACGCACTTTAGGAATATTGACGCAAAGGACGTGGTGCCGCTTCCTAACTCAGTATCCGACGCTGACATTCCAAGTGTTGCCGCCTTGATGCTGAACTATGTGACGGCGTATCAAATGATTCACCGTCAATCGCTTTGTTTTGATGACAATACACCCACCAAACGAGTGCTTGTCCACAGTGCCTCTGGTGGGGTTGGTATGGCGATTGTTCAGTTGTTGGCGTCCCTCAATGTTGATGTGTACGGTACCGCGTCTGCAAAAAACCATCAGCGGTTACGTCATTATGGTGTGACGCCGATTGATTACACTCATGACGATGTTGCCAGTGTTTGTCAAAAAGCAGGAGGAATGGACATTGTTTTTGATGGTATAGGAGGCAGTCACTTAAACCTTTCCAACAAGTGTCTCGCTAAAAAAGGAAGCCTTGTTTGCTATGGCATGACGGAGCTAGTTAAAGGTAAGCCAGAGTCTCGTCTTACTTTCGTGAAATTTTTAGCGACCAGCGTTCGCTATTTAATAAAAACAAAAATATCGTCTCGATATTCCTTTTACTCGGTAACAAATATGAGATCTAAACAACCTAAATGGTTTATAGAAGATTTTCATCATGTCTTTAAACTGTTTAAAGCAGGGGAGTTACAACCTGATCTCGCTCCCGTGTTACCGCTTTCGCAGTTAGTGAAAGCGCACAGTAATTTAGAGCAAGGTATAACAGTAGGGAAACAAGTGTTGGTTGTGGAGACTTATTCGCACCTTCCCTAGTTGTAACGACTCTTTTTTAACATTGTTCAGATGGATGGTAGAAACCATTATATGGTGAGGCTAACGGAGTATATTATTGTTTTCTTTTCTTACACGAGCTAACGCATTGCGGACGATAAGTATGTGGAATGGAAGAATAACTTTAAGATAAAGCTGACCTACCATGTTATTTGTATGAACCCATGTTGCTAAAAATACCTTTCCATTCTGCGATATGACAGACACTCTAAAATCTAAATGTTTGTCGTTAAATCCAGCAATGATTTCATCGTCACTTTCAGACTCAACTGGGAAAAAACCGACTTTATCTCCTGTTGTTGGCGCTTCTTTTAAAAGTCCCAAAGGGGCTGTGATTACATTTCTTATTCGAACCAAAAATTGTGCCCATGCAGGGAAATTCGTAATGATTTCTGCTGCATTACGGGTAGGTAGGTCGGATTCAATACAATAGCAGTCAATAAAGTCCATAGGCTTTATTCGATCATGAAGAGCGCTTTGTAATGGGAGTTTAGATGAAGTGACTCGTTGCATATTGTGTATCCTATCCATATGTTGCGGTTGATAAACCTTAATATCTGAGACGATTAAGGTTTATCAATTTTTTATGTCAAAAATAGGTTTTAAACCAAATGGAATTGGCTCTCCATACCTGAATCTCGTAATGGAATTATTGCTTGGTATGCGTCACTATTATACCAATTTTTCGCACTTTCTTTGTCTGGAAATTCGATAACGGCTTTCATTGGGTGAGTCGCTTCGCCGTGTAGTGTTTCGATTGCACCTTTAGCAATGAAATGTCCGTTAAAGGGTTTTAATGTTTCAGCTGCTAGAGCGCTGTATTCAGTTAATTTTGTTTTGTCTACTGGGGTTAGGTTAACGATGACTAAGGTTTTCATGGTGTCTCTCCGTGTTTGTTAGCGTTGACACAGCTTAATTTTGTGAAGGATAATAAACAATACTCATAAAATTAACGCGTTGTTTAAAAATATGAACGCTGTGAAATTGGCTCCTTTATTATTGATTTTTGTCGAAGTGGCAAATAAACGTTCTTTTACCGCGGCGGCTAAAAAATTAGGCATGAGTAAATCGGCCATTAGTCAGCAGATAAAACGCTTAGAAGAATCAACGGGTCATCAGTTGTTAATACGTAACACTCGAGGCGTTGTGCTGACTTCAGTTGGAGAGGCTTTGTTGGCTCGCAGCGAGTTATTAAGTGAGCAGCTAAGTATGACGTTAATGGAGCTTGATAGTGAAAAAGAGCAGCCCAGCGGTCACTTTAAAGTGTCGGTGCCGCCCTTTGTTGAAAAAGGAATCGTCGTCCCTGCATTGAAACAGCTGTGTTTAGAGTTTCCTAAGCTGACACCTGAGATTATGGTGACTGAGAAATGGCAAGATTTGATCGAGCATAATTTAGATGCCGCGATTTTTGGTGGCGATATAAAAGACTGTGATTATCGTGCGTTGTCTGTCGGTAAGGTTTCTGAAGTGTTTTGCGCCTCACCGCGTTATCTCAAACAATATGGCAATGTTGATAGTATTGAGCACTTGTCCAAGCACAAGTTTATTGCCACTGCTTGGCATCGCGAAAAATTGCAACTATTTGATAATGCTCATGCGAATGAACAATTAGTATCAATAACACACTGTGCAAAAGTAAGCACACTGAGTTCTGCGTTAGAGGTGGTTTTAAGTGATATGGGAATCGCGCTTCTGCCAGAATTCTTAGCGCAAACTCACCTTAATAAAAAAAGGTTGGTAAGGGTGCTGCCTGAGATAAGAGGAAGAGAATGGCACTTTTATTTTCTACACCAATATAAAGGTGAAAAGCCCATTCACGTTACTCGTTTTTATCAGTTGTATTGTCATTATTTCGCTAAATCTTGTGTATCAGTCGCTCACTGATTAAACGCTCAGCAGGATGAAAGTGATACCAAGGCTTTGCCTTTATTATTAAATGTTGCAGCGGATGCTTGTTGACCTTGAACATTCACATCTATTGAAGCGTTTTTAATTTCAGAACCAGACACGCGAATGTTACCGAGTTCACTTTGAGTCAACGTATCATCCACATCAATGGTAAAACTGACAGAATCGTTTGCGGCGATGCTTTCAATGACTAATGACAGTGTTGAATCTCCGTCTTTCACCTTTTCTGAAGAAGCTAGTTTCAAATTGCCTTTTCTGACTTCAAACGGTTGAAAAACCTCAACACCTGCACCTGTCGATGTCGTATCAAAAATAAGTTTTCCTACACTGCTGGATAAGTCGAGATTGACGGTTAAGTTTTTTAAGAGGCATTGGCTTGTATTAGTTAATACGAACCTGTCTTTGGGTGCGCTTTCGACAAAGATGACTTCAACATTCGCATAGGCAAACTGCCCTGCAAAGATAAGAGCAGAGGCTACGATAGGTAAACGAACATTGAACATAAGATTTTTTCCTTCGAAAGTATTTAATAGTGGTTAAATAACTAACGCAGGAAAAGGCAATCCAGATCACTTTTACATTTAGCCTAGATCAAAACGAGTTCCAAATAAATTCAGCTACTTTACCTTTCATTCTATTTTTCTTTTTTGCGATGTAAATAGTGATGAGGTCACCGTCTTCTAACCAATCTAGTTCAATCAGTTTTCCTGTTTCTAAGTCTTTCTGAACGAGCGGCATAGGCAGTCTTCCCCAGCCTAAACCATGTAATATGATGTCGTATTTAGAATGAGTATCAGATACTTTCCATTGTAATGAATCATTGTAAACACCGACTGAGTGATCATCTTCAGGAATAGTGCTTCGTTGTATTATTTGAGGGTATTTGTATAAGGCTTCAAAGGATTGTTCTGATTTAGGCAGTTCTAGGAATGGATGATTCGCTGCAATGCTTAATACGGCTTGAACTTCATCGATTTTTTTATAATCGAGGTCTTTTGTGTTTCTAATATTTTCAAAAATAGCCAAATCGACCATATCTGCATTGAGCATTCGCTCGCCACTTAGAATCTCTCGTTCTAATTGAATTTCTGTTTGTGGAAAGGTTTTCATCGCGTTGGCGATGACAGGACTCACCATGTCTATGCCATAGATGCCGGAAACGCTTAATCGAAAAAAAGATTCGATGTGAGATTCAATCTGGGAGCATTTTACTAATAGATTATCGTATTCCGTCAGTAATTTTTTTGAGCTTTCTAGAAAGTCTCGCCCTTTAGATGTCAATTTACTTTTATAGCCGCTTCGTTCAATCACGCTAAAACCAAGCTGCTCTTCCAACCGTTTGATCGAATAGATTATCGCGGACTTGGCTTTGCCTTGTTTTTCAGCAGCCATCGAAAAGCTGCCTGCATCAATAAGGGCTTTTAGACATTGTATTTGTTCAATCGTAATATGAATCATGGTCTAAATTTAGCACAAAAAAACAAAAAATAAGGACTTTTTTTATTTTTGGTGAGCTCTATTATTAAGTGATTAATTCAAACAGAAACAATTAAAACCAAGGAAAATAAAATGAGCACATTATTAAACAACAAAATCACAGTGATCACCGGAGGTAATAGCGGAATAGGTTTTGCTACTGCGAAGAAATTTAAAGAAGAGGGCGCAACCGTTGTCATTACAGGTCGCTCTACAGAGAGAGTAAAACAAGCTGCTGCCGAACTTGGCGTCGAAGGCATTGTTGCTGACGTACAAGATTTGTTATCTATTGACCGTCTGGTTGAGCAAGTAAAAAATACATATGGCGCAATAGATACTTTATTTGTTAACGCTGGTGTTTTTGTACCTTCGCCACTTGGCCATATTGAAGAAGAGTCTTATGACTATCAAATGAGTATTAACTTAAAAGGCGCTATATTTACTCTTGAGAAATTTTTACCTGTATTAAAAGACGGAGCAAGTGTCATTAACTTATCTTCTATTAATGCATACACAGGCATGCCAAATACGTCGATTTATGCGGCGTCTAAAGCGGCATTAAATGCATTTAGCAGAACGGCTGCAACTGAATTAGCACCAAGAAAAATCCGAGTTAATGTGGTAAATCCAGGTCCTATAGAAACGCCTATTTTCGGTAAAGCAGGATTATCGGAAGAGCAACTTCAAGGCATGGCTGGTGCTATGCAAGACCGTATTCCATTAAAACGCTATGGGAAACCTTCAGAGATAGCCAATATGGTTTGCTTCTTGGCTTCTGATCAAGCTTCTTTTATGACAGGAAGTGAAATAAATGTCGATGGTGGCACGAACATCAACCCTCTTTTAGGTTAATAGAAAATAGGTGAAAGGATATAAATCATGGGTAAGTTAGTTGACGGAAAGTGGCTAGAAGGCAGTGTGATTTCCAGTGATGATAAAGGCGCATTCGATCGAAAACCACGTACCTTTCGAGATGTTATTTCAAACGATCATGCGGTTTATACACCGGAGTCTGGCCGATACCATTTGTATGTCAGCTATGCTTGCCCATGGGCTCATCGAGCTTTGATTTATAGAGAGCTTAAAAACCTGACGGATCATATTTCAGTCAGTGTTGTTCATCCTGATATGTTGGAAAAAGGTTGGAGCTTTGCTAGGCATTTTGAAACAGCGATTGAAGGCACAACAAAAGACCACCTATTTGATAGCACACACCTTTATGAGGTTTACCAGAAAGCGCAGCCTGATATCTCAACCAGTGTTACTGTGCCAATTTTATGGGATAAAAAAACCAATACAATAGTGAATAATGAGTCGTCTGAAATTATCAGAATATTAAATATCGCTTTTAATGAACTCACTGGAAACCATGACGATTACTACCCAGAAGAACATCAGGCTGACATTGATACTTGGAACGAGGCAATATATGAGAGCTTAAATAATGGCGTATATCGTAGTGGATTCGCGAAGACACAAGCGGCCTATAATAGTGCAGTTGTACCACTTTTCGAGACGTTGGATGCGATAGAAGCTCATTTAGAAAATCGTGAGTTTTTGGTGGGGAATACTCTGACGGAAGCAGATATTAGGTTGATTCCAACCTTGTTGCGATTTGATTTGGTGTACTACATTCATTTCAAATGCAGTCAAAAAAGAATCGCCGATTATCCTAGGTTAAGTCGTTATACAAAAAAATTTTATAAGCTTGATGCTATCAAGAATACAACGAACTTTGAGCAGATAAAGCGTCACTATTACTTCTCTCATGAAGACATTAATCCTCATCGTATTATTCCGCTGATACCTTCTTTGAATGAAGAATATTAAGCAAACACTAATAAACGACATTATTAAAAAACCGGAAAAGGAAATTGAAATGAAAGTATGGCACATTGATTCCAGTTCTCGAGATGAGCAATCTCATAGCAGAAGAATAACGCAGCAATTTATTGAGAATTTATCGAAAAAAACGACAGTAGAAAGTAACCCGTTGAATGTAGCTGCTGGTTTGCCGTTTTTAACAGATATTATGATCGGGAGTTATTTTACGCCGGATGAACAAAGAACCACTGAGCAAAAGTCTGCCATAAGCGTATCGAATGACATTGTGAAGTCTGCAAAAAACGCAGACGTTTGGGTGATTGGCGTGCCTATTTATAACTTTTCTATGCCAGCGTCGTTTAAAGCATTTATCGACTTATTATGTCGTTCTAAAGAAACTTTTACGTATACTGAAACTGGCCCAATTGGCTTATTAGAAAATAAAAAGGTGTTTGTTGTTGTGACTTCTGGCGGAACAGAAATAGGCTCTGACATCGATTTTTTAACACCTTGGCTAAAGCATTGTTTAAGCTTTATTGGCGTACAGAATGTTCACTTCATACATGCCGATAAATACAGCCCAGAAAAAGATAATGTAATTACCCAGCAGATCGAAGAAATGACGTCCAATTTGGCTAAATAAGGAAACTCATTTATATGAGTCTATCGTGCTAAATAAACTTGAAGCGAGAACAGGTTAATAAAGAACTCTGATCTTAGATTGGAGTTTTTTATTGAAAAATATTTGTCATAGTCGTTTCAAACTCAGTATTATTTTTGCTCTAAAAACTGAAAGAATTATTTCTATGACAAGGAAAAGTTCATTGATAAAAATAGAAAAAATGGCGTCTCAGCATTTGGGTGAACTAATAACGCTTGGTTTGGATGAGAGCCAAGTTAAATTTGTTGGGACCATTGACGATATTTTAACCATGATCAATGCGCAAATTCGACCTTATGTTATCACTGTAGAAAACCAAGTCGTTGGCTTCTTCTTAATCGATACCGTCTATGAAAAAAACAATGATTTCGTTACTTCGAAAAGCCTTGGTCTACGAAAATTTTTTATAGACAATAAGCATCAAGGTAATGGTTATGCCAAACAAACGCTTAATCTCTTACCTGATTATCTAGCGGTTACTTATCCAAACCATACAGATGTTTATCTAACAGTAAACGTTAAAAATAATGTGGCTAAAAATCTTTATTTGAAAAACGGTTTTCAAGATACGGAGGAATTGTATCTTGGAGGGCCTTCAGGCCCGCAGCATGTTATGAAGCTGGCATATAAGGTCGCTTAAAGTATTATAGATAACAGCTGTTTATAGCGTATATAGTCGCCAACGAATTACTGAGAGCTATGTTATGTTTGAAAAAATTGTATTGCAGGGAAAGTACGTTCGTTTAGAGCCTTTATCTGAAAATCATAGGGAAGGCTTATGTCAGGCAGCATCAGATGGAAAACTGTGGGAACTATTTTTCACCTTCGTTCCACATCCAGATGACATAGATGAGTTTTTCAATAAAGCCTATGAAATACATAAAAATGGGGCAGGATTAACCTTTGTTACCATCGATGAAGCGACAGATAAGGTGATTGGATCTACTCGGTTTATGAACGCGAATTTAGCAAATAAAGCCGTTGAAATAGGGTCTACTTTTCTCGCTAAATCACATCAACAAACTAAAGCCAACACAGAAGCTAAGTTACTCATGTTAAATCATGCTTTTGAGGTGCTAAATTTAAACCGTGTTGAGTTCTTAACCGATTACTTAAATCATCGTTCACGTAATGCCATATTACGACTGGGTGCTAAGCAAGAAGGTGTGTTGCGTAGCCATAGAGTTATGCCAAATGGCAGAATTAGAGACACAGTAATTTTTAGCATTCTTTCCCATGAATGGGCAGGTGTGAAACAGCACTTGGAATATAAGCTTTGTTGAGATCATTAATTTTGGGCAACTGAACTTCCAGATATTGAACTTACGACGCGATTTCGACCTTGATGCTTCCCTTTATAAAGGGCAGCATCTGCTTCTCTGATGAGCTGTTCAGTGCCACTTATGGTTTGACCGTAAGCACTTGTTACACCTAAGGTTAGAGTTACTGGATCAGTGTTATTTGGCCCATAAGGGATATGTTGATTTAGAATGATTTTTCGTAGATTTTCTGCGATTTCTGTCGCCTTATCCATATTAGTATCAGGCAATATTAGAACGAACTCTTCTCCACCAAATCTTCCTACACTATCGGCTGCCCGTAAGCTGTAATCGCTTATTAACTTGGCTATCTCTTTAAGGCAAGTGTCTCCAGCTAAGTGCCCGTTACTATCATTGTATAATTTGAAAAAATCGACATCAGCCATTATGAGTGACAGCCAAGTGTTGGAACGCTTTGCTCTATCTATTTCTTGTAAAAGTTCAGTTTCAATTGCTCGACGGTTTAGTACACCCGTTAGATAATCTATATTTGATTGCTGTTCAAGTTGTACTAATAAAGTTCGTGAGATTGAAGAGAAACGTGATACTACCCAAGTTGATATTAGGCAAAGGCAGATGAGTACAATGTAACGACTCATCAAAAGCAGATCAGGGTCTACTGTGTTTTCAGGTATATGACCATTGAAGTCAAGAATAAAGATACCGATTAGAATTAAGCATACTAGCCCAAAGGTAATCCATGCAGCGCGCGTATTGATAAGTAACACGGTCATAATTGGAATGATTGGGGCGAATAAAACAACTGACGCGTCAACCCCTCCTGTATAAAAGCTGGAAAAGGCTAGGCCGAAGAGAGCTGTGATTATTAGTATTTTAGCGGCGACGTCTATTGAACCATTACGCCTAATATAAATTGCGTTAATTACTCCTGCAACTATGACAAAAAACGCCGGAATTGGTAGGGAGTTTAATCCCAAAATAACTATTTTTATGATGGCTAAACTAGCGACAAGAGATGTCACGACAAGGTTCGTCGCTTGAACCAAACCGCGTCGCCCTAGGGGCATTAAAGTGAAAGCACTCAAATTTTGTCCTTTACTACAAATTGCCTCTTATGGAAGTTGCTAATCATAAAGCTGTTATGGCTTACAAAAAGGCGTCGTTTTCTATACGAAACTCATTCCAAGTGTTTGGTGTAGATAATCCTGTTGTTTTAATAAACGAAACTGATCAAATTCTGAAGCAGTATTGATGATAGATGCTATTAAAAAACTAAACTCAAATAGTACTGAATTTCTAACTGATTATTCTATATAGCTTATCACGCCAAATGACCAGATGATATTTTCCTTATGTATACGTTAAATGACGTATCCGACTAGGGTGTTTCGCGCATACCTTTCTTACTGTGGTTTCTTGATACTGAACTTACTGATATGAGGCTGTAGATATTTCTACACGCGGTTTCTTATCTCGATTCATTATTATAAATCACAATAGGACGGCTCCAATTATGAAAATCAAAATGCTTACTTCTGCGATTCTGCTCTCTGGAGCAACGCTAATGACCTTGCCTTCATGGGCTGCTGACACAATCAAAGTCGGTGTATTGCATTCTTTGTCTGGCACTATGGCAATTTCTGAAACGACATTAAAAGACACTGTCTTGATGATGGTTGAAGAGCAAAACAAAAAAGGTGGTTTGCTTGGCAAACAACTAGAAGCCATTGTTGTTGATCCAGCCTCAAACTGGCCTTTGTTTGCAGAAAAAGGTCGTGAGTTATTAACTCAAGAAAAAGTAGATGTGATTTTTGGTAGCTGGACGTCGGTTTCTCGTAAATCTGTTTTGCCTGTATTAGAAGAGCTGAACGGCTTGATGTTTTACCCAGTACAGTATGAAGGCGAAGAGTCATCTAAAAATGTATTTTACACAGGCGCTGCGCCAAACCAGCAAGCCATTCCAGCTGTTGATTACTTAATGAATGATTTGGATGTAGAGCGTTTCGTTCTTGCTGGAACGGATTACGTTTACCCACGTACCACGAACAAGATTCTTGAGGCGTACCTAAAAGCAAAAGGTGTTGCAGCAAAAGACATCATGATCAACTACACACCTTTTGGCCATTCTGATTGGCAGTCTATTGTTTCTGACATCAAGAAGTTTGGTGGCGAAGGTAAGAAAACCGCAGTGGTTTCTACCATTAATGGTGATGCCAACATTCCTTTCTACAAAGAATTGGGTAACCAAGGTATCTCTTCAGAAGATATTCCAGTGGTAGCCTTCTCTGTTGGTGAAGAAGAATTGTCTGGCTTAGACACTAAACCATTAGTTGGTCATCTAGCGGCTTGGAACTATTTCCAAAGTGTGGAAAGCGATGCGAATGACGAGTTCATTGCAAAGTGGAAAGCCTTCACAAAAGATTCTAACCGCGTAACAAATGACCCAATGGAAGCGACTTACATCGGCTTCAAAATGTGGGCAAATGCAGTGACAGATGCCGGTACAACAGACGTAGATGCCGTTGAACAAGCGATGATAGGTCAAGAAACACCTAACCTAACAGGCGGTATTGCCGTGATGAACAAGAATCACCATTTAAGCAAGCCAGTACTGATTGGCGAAATCCAAGACGATGGTCAATTTGAAGTGGTTTGGGAAACTGACGGTGTGGTTGCTGGTGATGCATGGTCTGACTTTCTTCCAGGTTCAAAAGATTTGATTTCTGATTGGACTGCGCCTATCAAGTGCGGTAACTACAACACGAAAACGAAAACCTGTTCTGGTCAAGTTTACTAGGTCGTATGTTTCGGCTTTATGATCTTAGTTTAAAGAAATTCCTGTGTTGATAAATGCTCTCTGTCTCGTTGGAGATGGGGAGTATTTTTTAGTTATTTTTTAAGATTTTTTTGTAATTCCTCATCCGCTATTTGGAGTATCACCTTGAGACACTTAATTGCACTTTGTTGCTGTCTTTTTGGGCTCTTATCTTTTTCAGTATATGCCGCTGAATCCAGTCCACAAGACTCATTATTAACAGAGCTTGTTGGCGCAAAATTAAAAAACATGACACCGATTTTAGAGAAACTTGCCAATACACAAGGTGAAGCAATCTTGCCGCTTTTTCGCATTTTATTGGGTGGCGACCTTTATTATATTAAGGCAGATAAATCTCTAGTAGGGCAATTCGATGAACAAGGTAATACGGTTTATAAAGATGTATTTAGCCAAGTTGTTGTGCCAAACCTAAGTAAAAAAGACGTCAAAAAAATCCGTGTTAATAATACTCTGCGCGGTTATCTACGTAACGCTATTGCGCAGATTCAACTAACTGCAAAATCTCCTGAATTACGTCAATCAGCGGTTCGTGAACTGCTCTCAAAACTAGACAAGGACACGATTAATTTAATTGAAGCTTTATATCCGAATGAAGCAAACAAAAAAGTGAAAGAAGCGATGGGTTTGGCTTTATCCATGTATGCCGCGACTTCCATAGACTTGGTTCCTTCCAATCGTCTTGTTGCAATTGAGCGTCTTTCTACTAGTTTAGAAGGAGATGTACGAAATACCTTAACCAAGCTAATGAAAGACGAAAATCCAGCCATTGTGAAAGCAGCTTCTGAGGCTTTAGAAAACATCGCTCAGAGAGCAAATCGTTTTGCTTTTATTGATCAGCTATTCTTTGGTCTGAGTTTGGGTTCTGTGCTTTTATTAGCGTCAATAGGTTTGGCAATCACCTTTGGTGTAATGGGCGTCATTAATATGGCCCATGGCGAAATGATTATGTTGGGTGCTTACACCACCTATGTGGTTCAGTTGATCATGCCAAATTACATTGATTATTCCATTTGGGTCGCGATTCCAGCGGCTTTTCTGGTGTCGGGTTTGATGGGGGTTTTGATTGAACGTTTGGTCATTCGTCATTTGCATGGCCGTCCATTGGAAACCTTGCTGGCCACTTTCGGTATCAGCTTAATCCTTCAGCAATTGGTACGAACTATTTTCTCTCCATTGAACCGTCAAGTATCTACGCCAAGTTGGATGAGTGGCTCATGGGAAATTAATCCAGTGTTGTCTCTTACGTTAAACCGTTTGTACATCTTGGCGTTTGCCTTGTTAGTGTTTATTGCTTTAGTCATTATTTTGAAAAAAACCTCACTTGGTTTAAACGTTCGCGCGGTTTCACAAAATCGTAGTATGGCGAAGGCTATGGGCGTAAAAACCAACTGGGTAGATGCGATGACCTTTGGATTGGGTTCAGGCATAGCAGGCATAGCAGGCGTGGCATTGAGCCAATTAACCAATGTTGGGCCAAACTTAGGTCAAGCTTACATTATCGACTCTTTCATGGTCGTGGTGTTTGGTGGCGTTGGTAATTTATTAGGCACCTTGGTTGCTGCATTTTCTTTAGGGATTGCGACTAAGTTTTTGGAACCGACTACAGGAGCCGTACTCGCGGCTATTATCGTACTGGTGTTTATTATTCTCTTTATTCAAAAACGTCCTAAAGGACTCTTTCCACAAAAAGGGAGGGCGGCAGAATGACACGTCTTACAGAATGGTTTTCCGCTGGGCGTTCTTCTGGCAAACATACCTTGCCATTTGTGGTGATCCTTTTAACCATGACGCTATTGGCTTCCGCTGCAAATTTGTTTTTACCCGCTGATTCCGCACTGTATGTCAGCACCTATACGATTACCTTGTTAGGCAAGTATTTGTGCTACGCCATGCTGGCGTTGGCGGTGGATATTATTTGGGGTTATTGCGGAATTTTAAGTTTAGGGCATGGTGCTTTTTTCGCTTTGGGCGGTTACGCCATGGGTATGTATTTAATGCGTCAAATAGGTGACCGTGGTGTATATGGAAATCCACTATTACCAGACTTTATGGTGTTCTTGGATTGGAAAGAGTTGCCTTGGTTTTGGCTCGGTATGGATCACTTCTGGTTCGCTATGCTAATGGCGGTTGTTGTGCCTGGAATACTCGCATTCGTGTTTGGTTGGCTGGCGTTCCGTTCTCGCGTAACGGGTGTATATCTGTCGATTATGACCCAAGCATTAACTTACGCTTTGTTATTAGCTTTTTTCCGCAACGAAATGGGCTTCGGTGGTAACAATGGCTTAACCGATTTTAAAGAAATTCTAGGTTTTGACTTACAAGCAGACTCTACTCGCGTCAGTTTGTTTATGATCACGGCGTTGTTGTTGGCTGTGTTGTTTGTTGTCAGCCAACGTATTTTGTCTTCTCGTTTCGGAAAAGTGGTGTTGGCGATTCGTGATGCAGAATCTCGTTCTCGTTTTATTGGCTATCGTACTGATCGTTATAAAGTGTGGTTGTTCGTTTATTCGGCCGTTATTGCAGGCATTGCAGGCGCTTTATATGTTCCACAAGTAGGCATTATTAACCCTGGTGAGTTCTCACCGATTAATTCAATTGAAATGGTGATCTGGGTTGCTGTAGGTGGTCGTGGCACGTTAATTGGCGCGATTATTGGCGCGATTTTGGTGAATTATGCAAAAACTCGATTCACCGCGATTATGCCTGACGCTTGGCTGTTTGCTCTTGGTGCTATGTTTGTTTTAGTCACCTTGTATTTACCAAAAGGCTTGATGGGGTTATATGCGCAAATGATGGCTAAACGTCGTCCAGCTAAAACTCAGGAGTCTGAAGCATGAGTGCTAATGAAAATACGGTAGAAAGCTTTCGCGAGACTTTTCGTCGAGATCAGGTTTGGCCATTTCTTACGCCCGCTCAGACTAAGGTAAATGTCGATAATCAGATGATTCTATATGTGGAAGATTTGAATCTGAGTTTTGATGGCTTTAAGGCTTTAAATAATTTAAACCTGTATGTGAATGATGGCGAGTTACGTTGTTTGATCGGTGCTAATGGCGCAGGAAAAACTACTTTGATGGATGTGATCACAGGCAAAACACAATGTGATTCAGGGACGGTTTTTTTTGGTCAAACTCATAACTTATTAAACAAAGACGAAGCGGCAATTGCGCAATTAGGGATAGGGCGAAAGTTTCAAAAACCGACAGTTTTTGAAGAACAATCCGTGTTTGATAATTTGGAATTGTCGCTAAAAACCGACAAAGGCGTTTTACCAACTTTATTTTCACGTTTAACACCAACTCAAATTGATCGTATTGATGAAGTGTTGAAGATTGTTGGTTTGGCCAAGCACCGTTTTATGTTAGCAGGAGCTTTGTCTCATGGGCAAAAACAATGGTTAGAAATTGGTATGTTATTGGCTGCTGATCCAAGGTTGTTATTAATTGATGAACCTGTCGCGGGTATGACGCCACAAGAAACGGAAAAAACAGCAGAGTTACTTACATCGTTAGCGGGTGAACGTACCGTTATTGTAGTGGAACACGACATGGAGTTTGTTCGTAGCATCGCGCGTACCGTGACGGTATTGCATCAAGGTTCAGTCTTGGCGGAAGGTACAATGGATCAGATTCAAAGTAATCGAGATGTTATTGAAGTCTATCTAGGAGAAAGTGAAATAGCCGAAGGGGAAGAGGTATGATTTCAATTAATAAAGTCGATCAACTCTATGGCGGCACGCAAATTCTATGGGGCTTGGATCTGGAGATCGAACCAGGTTCTATCACCTGTATTATGGGGCGTAATGGCGTAGGGAAAACCACACTACTGAAAGCTATTATGGGATTGTTACCCATCAAAAGTGGTGAAATTACCATGCATGGTCAAGCGCTAAATAAACAAAGCGCCGAGAAACGTGCTTACTCTGGTATCGGTTATGTGCCACAAGGTCGAGATATTTTCCCTATGCTAACGGTAGAGGAAAATCTGCGTATTGGTTTACCTGTTCGTAGTAAACGAACCAAAGATTCACCGAAAGACATTCCAGAAAAAATATTTGAATTGTTTCCAGTCTTAAAAGATATGTTACATCGTCGCGGTGGTGATTTATCTGGTGGTCAGCAGCAGCAACTTGCTATTGGCCGAGCATTAGTTTTAGAACCTACGGTCTTGATTCTAGATGAGCCAAACGAAGGTATTCAGCCAAATATTGTTAAGCAAATAGGCGATGTTATTTTGAAGCTTAATGCGGAAGATGGTCTAACGGTTATCTTGGTCGAGCAAAAATTGGGCTTTGCTAGACGGGTCGGTAAAGAGTTCCGATTGATAGAAAAAGGCCGTGTTGTAGCATCAGATAAAATGGAAAATCTTGATGACAGCTTGATTAAACAGTACTTAGCAGTATAGCGTTAAGATTCAGCGGAACGTTTTTAGGAAATAAATGAAAACACATAACCTTGCCCTAAAAGAAGAGATAGGGGCAGAAAAATCGTCTCATTGGCATGCTTTTCTCACACTAGGTTTTAGCAAAACTGCTCGCGGTACTGTGTTAAAAACGTGCGACCATAAAGGGCCTTTGTATGTACAAAAGCCTTTTTATCCTGAAGGAAAAGATACTGCACACGTCTATTTATTGCACCCACCGGGTGGTTTAGTGTCTGGTGATCGCTTAACCATAACAGCCAATCTGGCTGAAAACACCCACGTGTTAATTACTACCCCAGGAGCAGGTCGAGTTTATCGTGCACGAGAAGACAAAAGCCTCCAGCATCAAATTACTCAATTAAACGTCGCTAAAAATAGTCTGATGGAATGGCTTCCTCAAGAAACGATTCTTTACCCTAATGCAAATACACGGCTCGAAAACTGCATAGAATTAGACGATAACGCTCAGTTTATCGGTTGGGAAATTACCTGTTTTGGGTTACCTGCTAATAAACAAGATTTTGGTGATGGTCATGCAGAGCAAGGCTTTCAAATTCGTCAGAATGGTCGATTAAAAGTTCGCGAACGTTTGGTTATAGACAATGCCAGCCGAAATATTTTCCACGGTAAGGCCGGATTGGATAGCAAACCTATTAATGGCTTAATGATTGCGGGACCGTTCCCGTCCAATGCTGACAGTGAAAAAGGCATTGATGAAAGCTGCCATGAGGAATTAATCAGCAAGCTTCGCTTGCACTGCCGTGACCACACGTCTTTAAGTGGAGCCAGTTTAGTCGGTGATTATATTATGGTGCGTAGTGTTCACAATGACTCAGAGCAGATGAAACAATTATTTATTCAATGCTGGACTGACATTCGACCTGCATTGATGAAAAAAACAGCCTGCGCGCCTAGAATTTGGGCGACCTAGCCCTGTTTTGAAGGTGATCAGTTAAAGGCGATCTGTTTAGAAAAATTATTTAAAGATGACTTTTTAAAGGTGACTATATGGAATTGCTTCCAAGAGAAAAAGACAAGTTATTGGTTTTCACTGCTGCGTTATTAGCTGAACGTCGCTTAAATCGTGGCCTTAAATTGAATTACCCAGAAGCAATGGCTTATATCACAATGGAAATCATCGAAGGTGCCCGTGACGGTAAAACGGTAGCGGAATTGATGAGCTATGGAAAAACCTTATTAAGTGCAGAGCAGGTGATGGACGGCGTTATTGATTTGATTCATGAAGTTCAAGTTGAAGCGACGTTTCCGGACGGAACTAAGTTGGTTACGGTTCATAATCCGATTAATTAACCTATTAACACATTGTAAGAGGAGAAACTTATGACTCCAGGTGAAATACAGGTTGCTGATGGCGATATTGAACTTAATGTAGGTCGTAAGACGGCAAGAATTCGTGTTGAAAATACCGGTGACCGACCAGTACAAATTGGCTCTCATTATCATTTTTATGAAGCGAATCCTGCCTTATCTTTTGATCGTGAATTGACCAAAGGTTTTCGCCTGAATATTGCTTCCGGTACAGCGGTTCGTTTTGAACCCGGTCAAGGTCGTGAGGTTGAGTTGGTTGAATATGCAGGCACCAAAACCATCTATGGTTTTCGTGGAGATGTTATGGGAACGCTTGGCAAATCGGAGAATGTATAATGAGTGCAAACGATAAGGCTAAAGCAGGCTCGATTAAAATGGATCGTACCAGCTACGCTCAAATGTTTGGTCCAACAACTGGTGACCGAGTTCGCTTAGGTGATACAGACATTTGGATTCAGGTAGAAAAAGATTTCACAACCTATGGCGATGAAGTGAAATTTGGTGGCGGTAAAGTGATTCGGGATGGCATGGGACAAAGCCAAGTTACCAATGAATTTGCCGTTGACTTGGTGATTACCAATGCGTTGGTTTTGGATCATTGGGGAATTGTGAAAGGCGATGTGGGTGTTAAAAATGGTCGCATTACGAAAGTAGGCAAGGCTGGTAATCCTGATGTGCAAGATAACGTCGACATCATCATTGGCCCAGGCACGGAAGTTATTGCAGGTGAGGGCTCGATTCTTACCGCTGGCGGCATAGATGCTCATATTCACTTTATCTGTCCTCAACAAGTTGAAGAAGCGCTCACATCTGGTGTGACAACTATGATTGGTGGTGGAACAGGGCCAGCAACAGGGACTAAGGCGACTACTTGTACGCCAGGGCCTTGGTATCTGGGAAAAATGTTGCAAGCGACTGACAACATGCCGATGAATTTAGGTTTCTTGGGGAAAGGGAATGCAAGTTTACCTGAAGCGTTAGAAGAGCAGCTTGAAGCAGGCGCTTGTGGTTTAAAATTGCATGAAGATTGGGGTACCACACCAGCCAGCATTGATTGCTGTTTGTCGGTTGCTGAAAAGTACGATGTTCAAGTGGCAATCCATACCGACACTCTCAACGAATCTGGTTTTGTGGACAGCACTTTAGCGGCATTTAAAAATCGTGTTATTCATACTTATCACACCGAAGGCGCTGGTGGCGGACATGCTCCAGATATTATTCGCGCCGCTGGCTTTTCGAATGTTTTGCCTTCTTCTACGAACCCAACGCGACCTTATACTCACAACACAGTGGATGAGCATTTAGACATGCTCATGGTGTGTCATCACCTTGATAGCAATATTGCTGAAGATGTGGCGTTTGCTGATTCTCGTATTCGTAAAGAAACCATTGCAGCGGAAGATATTTTCCATGATCGCGGTGCGTTTTCGATGATTTCGTCTGATTCTCAAGCTATGGGTCGAGTGGGTGAAGTCGTTACTCGCACGTGGCAAACCGCACATAAAATGAAGCAACAATTTGGTTTGTTACCAGAAGACAAAGAGCTCGGTGCGGATAACTTCCGAGCGAAGCGTTATATCGCTAAATACACGATTAATCCAGCAATTACACATGGCGTTAGTCATGAAGTAGGCTCTATTGAACCGGGGAAATTAGCAGATTTAGTATTGTGGCGACCTGCATTTTTCGCGGTGAAACCTTCTTTGATTATTAAAGGTGGCATGATCGCCAGTGCGCCAATGGGTGACCCAAATGCATCGATCCCTACACCACAGCCAGTGCATTATCGTCCAATGTTTGGCTCTTTTGGGAAGGCATCCGCAGCGACTTCTGTGACATTTGTTTCTAAAGCCGCATTGAATAACGGCCTTAAAGAAAGTTTAGGGTTAGATCGAATTTTGGTGGCGTGTAAAAATACGAGAAACTTAACCAAGCAAGACATGATTCATAATGATTGGATGCCAGAGATTACCGTTGATCCACAAACGTACGAAGTACGAGCAGATGGTGAAACATTAACCTGTGAACCAGCGGAATCTTTGCCGTTGGCACAGCTTTATAATTTGTTTTAAAACGTGTTGAACAACACGGGTAAGGAAAATTATGTTAGATATTTATACTCGCCTCGGAACCCATTGTCATGATGAAGTTTACACCACAGTAACCTTGAGTCATGAACAGCGTGAACGTGGACGTTTAAAGCTAGAAGGTGCTAATGGAGAAGAAGTACGTGTTTTTTTAGAACGTGGTAAGCCTTTGCTAGTAGGAGAATTCTTACGTTCCGAGTGCAATAAAATCATTCAGATCCTAGGAGCTGTCGAAACTGTCGCTCATGCAAGCTGTGAAGATTGGTTAGCCTTTTCTAAAGCATGTTATCACCTTGGGAACCGACATACTAAAGTTGAAGTTGGCGACCGTTGGTTACGCATCAAAGCCGATCATGTCCTTGAAGATATGTTGCACCTTCTCGGTCTTATTGTGACATACGAAGAAGCTGTTTTTAATCCAGAATCAGGGGCTTATAGCGGTCATCATGGAAACGGCCATCACAACCATGAATAGCACGGAAACGGTCATCATAACTACGGATAGTAGTCTTCTACGGTTATTGCAGTTGAGTAGCGTAAGTTTACCCGTTGGCGGCTATGCTTTTTCACAAGGTATGGAATACGCTATTGACGAAGGTTGGTTAAAAAACAAAATCGATGTTGCTCAATGGGTCGGGTTGCAAATACAACAATCTGTCGCGCGTGTAGATCTACCTGTGTTACGCCTTTGTATGGCTGCGGCTGAACAGCAGGATAATGAGCGTTTGTTTGAACTAAATGATTTGGCGTTAGCCTGCCGTGAAACTAAAGAGTTGCGGCTCAATGATACTGCGATGGGTGAAGCTTTATCTCGACTAATGGGTAGCTTAGAAATCGAAACGCCGTTTGAACGGTTTGAAGACATTAGCTTTGTCGTTTTGTTTGCCATTGCTGCAAGTCATTGGAAGATAGGTTTCGATTTGGCAGCATTAGGCTTTAGTTGGTCTTGGTTAGAAAACCAAATAGCAGCGGCGACAAAATTAGTGCCACTAGGTCAAACACAATCACAAGAATTATTGGGCGAGCTCCAAGGAGATATCAATCAAGCAATTTCCTTGTCACTGACTATTGAAGAAGATCGTATCGGTGCCGGTTTACCGACGATTGCTATTGCTAGCGCTCAACATGAAACACAATATTCGAGATTATTTCGCTCGTAACAGCACGAAAGACCTCTGAAACATTATTTAAAAATATAAGACTAAAGGAAAATATAATGAGTAAAAAACAAACCTTACGAATTGGTGTTGGCGGCCCTGTTGGATCAGGTAAAACGGCTTTGTTGCGCTCTTTATGTTCTGCTATGCGTGATTATTATAATATTGCAGTAGTAACAAACGATATTTATACCAAAGAAGATGCGAAGTTTTTAACCGATCATCAGGCCTTGGATGCTGATCGTATTGTGGGCGTGGAAACAGGTGGCTGTCCGCATACGGCGATCCGTGAAGACGCGTCGATGAATTTGGCTGCGATTGACCAGTTGTTAGCGCGTCATGGTGCATTAGATGTGATATTCGTTGAGTCAGGTGGTGATAATTTGAGCGCAACCTTCAGCCCAGAATTATCAGATTTTACGATTTATGTCATCGATGTTTCAGCAGGCGATAAGATTCCTCGTAAAGGCGGTCCTGGTATTACCAAATCGGATCTATTAATCATCAATAAAACGGATTTAGCACCTCTGGTTGGCGCTTCTTTAGAGGTAATGGATCGTGATGCCAAAATGATGCGTGGTGATCGACCTTTTGTTTTTTCTAACCTTAAAAAGGCAGAAGGTTTGAATGACATTATTAAGCTTATTGTGTCGGAAGGCATGCTAGAAGCCAAAGAATTACCTTCTGCAAAAGCGGTAGTTTAATGTAATTTAAACCTAAGTAACGGGATAGAATGAAGGCCACACAAAAGATCTTTAAAGTGCGACGCCATTATAATAAGTGGGTTGTTGACCAAACGATGGAGGATTACGCCTTACGCTATACCTCTAAACAAGGTCATACCATGAGTATCGACCGTGTTGGCCATACAGCACTTGGTGCAGCGGCGTTCTTGGCACTAGAAGGTTTGGCTGCAGTTATCACGCTCAGTTATGGTTTTACCAACGCAATCGCTGCGATTTTGACTGTATTAGCGGTGTTTTTTGTGACAGGTTTCCCCATTGCTTATTATTCTGCGAAACATGGTTTAGACATAGATTTACTCACTCGTGGTGCGGGTTTTGGCTATCTCGGATCGACTATTACGTCACTTATTTATGCTACTTTTACTTTTATCTTCTTTGCTATCGAGGCTGCCATACTAGCCTCGGCCATGGAGGTTTTACTCGGTATTCCTCTACAGATTGGTTATGCATTGTCGGCTTTTTTTGTAATTCCGATCGTGACGCATGGCATTCGGGCGATCAGTCGATTTCAGAATTCGACACAATGGATTTGGCTGGTGTTACAATTTGCGGCCGTTGGGGTTGTACTCTCTCAAGTTATTCAAGAATATCAAGCGTTTGAAGGCTGGACAGAATACACACCAGCTCATTTGACAGCGGGTATTGGCTTTGACTGGGTACTGTTTGGCTCAGCCGCTTCTGTGTTATTTGCTCTGATGGCGCAAATTGGCGAGCAAGTCGATTATCTCCGATTTTTACCTGAGAAAACCAAAAAAAACCGCAAGCGTTGGTGGTTCTGGCTTATTTTAGCAGGTCCCGGTTGGGTTTTTATTGGCGCAATTAAGATGTTACTCGGATCATTCTTAGCGTATTTGGCCATTTCTGATGGTGCCACAGTGATACAAGCGACGGATCCTACTTACTTATATCAACGAGTCTTTTTCTTTTTAACGAGTTCTCCTACTGCTGCTTTAATACTGGCAGCGGTGTTTGTTTTTATCTGTCAAATGAAGATAAATCTAACCAATGCTTACGCTGGGTCTATTGCTTGGTCAAACTTTTTTTCTCGATTGACCCATTCTCACCCCGGAAGGGTCGTGTGGTTGGTCTTTAATGTGACTATTGCTTTATTGCTCATGGAGCTGGGAATTTACCAAGCGCTTGGGGCTGTATTAAGCGTGTTTGCGATCAGTGCGGTGAGCTGGTTAGGAAGTCTTTCTGCTGATTTATTGATTAATAAGCCTCTAGGCTTGAGTCCGAATTATGTAGAGTTTAAACGAGCACACCTTTACGACATTAATCCTGTGGGAACAGGTTCTATGTTGATAGCGACCATTCTTGGTTTAGTGAGTTATTTGGGGGTGTTTGGCGAAGTGGCAAAAAGTATGTGCCACTTTATTTCTTTAGGAAGTTGTTTTGTATTTGTCCCTTTGATTGCTTGGTTGACTAAAGGCAAGTATTACATTGCTCGTCAAAGTCCTGAACTAGTCCCGATGATAGAACTGGCACAGGAAGGTAATCCTGTTTATGTCACGTTGACGTGCGGTATTTGTGAGAACGAATTCGAAACGGAAGACATGAGTTTTTGTTCGGCGTATATGCAGCCGATTTGTTCGCTCTGTTGCTCGTTAGATGTACGGTGTTTGGACAGTTGTAAGCCGCAGGCGAGTATTAACCAGCAGAGCGATTACTTCTTTAAATTATTCTTACCCATGCGTTTTGTTAAAGCTCTGAAATCTCGATTTGGACGGTTCTTGTCTCTTTTAATTGGCATTAATGTGATTAATGCTGCCTTGATGATGTTGATTTATAAGCAGATGGCACCCAACTCGATTGATGCGGGAACCTTGTTACAAGATGCTATGTTTGCTTTGTTTTTCACTCTATTAATCGTGTCTGGAGTATTGTCTTGGTTGTTTTTACTTGCACATGAAAGTCGTGTTGTTGCTCAGAAAGAGTCTAACCGACAAACTCGAAAATTGATTAGTGAAGTCGACGCTCATCAAGAAACCGACCTCGCATTGCAAGTTGCAAAGGAACAAGCTGAACGTGCAAATGAAGCCAAGAGCCGTTACTTAACAGGTATTAGTCATGAGTTACGTACACCTCTGCAGTCTATTATTGGCTATGCACAATTATTATCTGAAAAAGAAAATACGCCCTCAGGTCACCAAAACGGTTTAGATATTATTCAGCGTAGTGGTCTGTATTTGGCGGATTTAATAGAAGGCTTACTAGATATCTCAAAAATAGAAGCGGGCCGATTTGATTTGTATCGTAATACAGTCGATTTGCCTAAGCTGATTGATCAGTTGAATAGTATGTTTGCCATGCAAGCTAGGGCGAAAGGCATTCAATTCCAAGCAAAAATAATCGCGCCTCTACCGCAACATGTAGTGACAGATGAAAAGCGCTTACGGCAGATATTGATTAATCTATTGTCAAATGCAGTGAAATATACGCCTCAAGGTTCGATTTTGTTCGAAGTGAATTATCGTAATCAGGTAGCGGAATTTGTGATTCGTGATACGGGCCTTGGCATCAAGGAAGAGCATTTACAGCGTATTTTTGATCCTTTTGAACGAGTTCGAGACATCAGTACAGGCAATTTGCCCGGAACGGGTTTAGGGCTGACAATAGTTAAGTTGCTCACCGATATTATGGGAGGAGATTTACAAGCTAAGTCAGTTGTTGGCCAAGGTAGTGAGTTTCGAGTCAGTTTGATGTTACCGTGGATTAGCCAAGGCGATGTTTCAAAAAATGAGTATAAGCGAATTGTAAGTTATCGAGGCTACCAACGTACTTTAATGGTGGTGGATGATGATCCTGTAGTGCGTGGCTTATTGTCAGATATTTTAGCACCGCTCGGGTTCAATGTAGTAGAGGCTAATGATGCTCAAGTTTGTTTTGATCAGCTAGAATCTTGCTCTCCGGATCTGTTCGTTCTAGATGTTTCTATGCCTGGCATGGATGGATTAACGCTTGCCAAAACACTTCGTGATCGTGGTTTAAATACACCTATTGTTATGTTGTCGGCGGATGCTCAAGAGAGTCAGCGTAAGCCTGATGAGCAAGCTGCATTTAATCAATATTTAGTAAAACCTGTGAATAACAGTATTTTATTGGAAACAGTGCAGCATTTACTTAACCTTGAGTGGGACTATCAAGAAATAGGTTCGAGCGTACTTCCTTTGAACGTGCAGTCGTTTATTGTCGAAGAGCGTGACGGGAATAAAATACCCAATGAAGACTCTGTTAACAAAGATATTAGTTGTGAGATTCCAGATATTCCTGATCACGAAAGTGTCCGAGAACTTATAGCCTTTGCTGAAATGGGTTATAAAAAAGGCGTGCGTGGTGTACTAGATCAGTTAATTAAAACAGAGGTTGTTGCTTTGCCTCATAGGGAGCAATTAGAAATTTTGTACCAAAGTTTTCAGTTCGATGGTATTGCCCAATATTTAAAACAACACTCTTCGTAATGTACTTTATAAATTGGAAAGCGTCATGATGAAGCCCAGTAATAAAAGTGACATTGTATTGGTCGTTGATGATTCGCCAGATGCGCTGAGCCTGATTCACGACACTTTGGAAGCGGCCAATATGGACGTACTCGTTGCCCTAGAAGGAAGGCAGGCCTTAACTATTGCGAAACGAATTCGTCCTGACATTATCTTGCTAGATGCTCTTATGCCAAACATGGACGGTTTCGAGACTTGTCAAAAATTGAAGGCAGACCCTGATTTGGCGTCTATCCCTGTTATTTTCATGACAGGTTTGAGTGAAACAGATGACATAGTTCGAGGATTAGAAGCGGGTGGTGTGGATTATCTTACTAAGCCAATTCAACCAAATGAATTGATTGCCCGAATGCGCGTCCATTTATCTAATGCGCGCTTGAGTAATAATGCTCAGTCAGCTCTCGATAGTATGGGCCAGCATTTAATGACAACCACCTATGCAGGTGCAATTGCTTGGGCAACGCCGCAAACTTATGCTTTGCTCGCTAAAGCGCGAGTGAGTCCTGAGTGGCAAAGTGTTGAGTTAGCGTTACAGATTCGTCTTTGGTTAGTTCATGAACCAGAAGCTGGAAATGTACTGAAATTAAAAGGATTAGATTATCCTTTATCACTCAAAATGATAGGACTGACAGAGCAAAAAGAAATTTTACTGAAGCTTGAAGATGGGGAAAAACCTACTGGATCTGCACGATTAAAAATTGAACTGGATTTAACAGATCGAGAGTCTGAAGTATTACACTGGATTGCAAATGGCAAAACGAATCGAGAAGTGGCTGAAATTCTAGAAATGAGTCCTCGTACTGTTAATAAGCATCTAGAACAGATTTTCCCGAAACTTGGTGTGGAAAATCGTACGTCCGCTGCTGGCGTTGCGTTGAGAATACTTGCAGTTACTTTGTAGGAATTTCTGTTGTCACAAAAAAGATAAATTAGATACAAGAAAGCCTGACAGCTTATAAACTATCAGGCTTTTTATTAAGCTTTTATAAACTGTATTAGTTTATCCGTTTATCATCAAAAAGGTGTGATAAGCCAATGGGATTATTATCACGAAGTGCTTCTGGTAAAAGTGCTTGAGGTAGGTTTTGGTAACACACTGTACGTAAGAAGCGGTGTATTGCCGAACTACCAACAGAGGTGCTACGAGAATCAGACGTCGCTGGAAATTGACCACCATGAACCATGGTATGACACACTTCAGTTGTCCATCCATTCACAATGACACACTTCAGTTGTCCATCCATTCACCATGACACGCCCAGCCTTTTCTTCTAGTGTGGGTAATAGATTTTTTGCAACGTTAATATCTGCATCATCCATTTGTAATGTCACGGTTAACTGACCTTCAAGTTGTTTAACTACTTGATGCATTTTTATAGTACGGTATTAAGCTTATTAAGAAAGAGCATCAAGGAAGGTGTTACTATTACTCGTAATTTATCGCTATTACATACTGAATCAAGATTAGAGTTAGTACAAAGAGAGCATAATGAAATTATGATGGCTATTAAAGAAAGTAATTCTCAGGCGGATCGAGAAGCTATGAAAAAACATTTGGTTAGTGCGCGTAACTGAATGTTTGAAGGTGCGCCAAACTAATTACATGTAATATGTTGGCTGATTTATTTATGAGCATTTTTAAGTCATTTAGGAAGTAAGAATATGAAATATCCGATTGAAGGTTCTTGCCAGTGCGGACAGGTCACTTATCAGCTGCATAAAGCGCCTAAAAAAGTGTTGGCGTGTCATTGCACTGAGTGTCAAAAATTAGCAACAGGGCCTTTTAGTGTTACTGCCATCGTATCGGCCAGAGATATTGAATTTCAAGGAGAGCTAAAAGAATGGAGTCGAGTTGCAGAAAGTGGAAATAAGAACAGTGCTAAATTTTGCCCAACCTGTGGGAATAGGATTTACCATTATAATCCGAATGATGCTGACACGATAAAACTCAAGTTAAAGCCAGTCAATATGGAAGACGATAACATTTTTGCACCAACCGAACATGTTTGGATTGAAGACAAACTGAGCTGGTACAAAACCTCTTAAGTTAAGGCTTTTGGTAATGTATAAATCATAGTTAGAGTCGCGTTTGGCCTCTTCTGAAATACGATCAAATAAGCAGTGATTCATAAAAACTAATAGGCTCTTATGAATCACTGCTTAGTTACTTCTATCGCTACTAGGCGGAGTATCAAAGAAGCTGCGGTAGCTTTTACTAAATAAAGACGTACTAGAAAAACCACAAGAAATTCCTACATTGGTAATCGACATGTTGGTCTGGGTTAATAAGCGACGAGCTTTATTAAGTCGAATTTTCAGATAATAACGAGATGGAGAATCTTGGAGGTGTTTGTTGAATAGGCGCTCTAGCTGACGGCGTGAAGTATTAATGTATTCAGCAATTGAGTCTAGGTCGATCAATTCTTCTGTATTCGCTTCCATGATACTAATGGCATTAATTAAGGACTCATGGCTGTTGCCCAAAGATGCTTTTAAAGGGATTTTCTGTCTTTCATCTTCACCGCGCATACGCTCTGTTAAAAACACTTCACAGATTTGATTACTTATATCTCTACTAAAGTCTTTATAAACAATGTTCATTATTAGGTCGAGTGCCGCTGTCCCACCTGCGCAAGTCAGGCGTTGGTTGTCAGCAACAAAAAGTGAGCTTTCGACTTCTAATGATGGGAAGGCTTCGCAGAACATTTCCATATGATCCCATGAAATTGTACAGCGCGTATTCTTCAGCAAATCTGCTTGAGCTAATAGGTAGGAGCCAGTACATAATGATCCAAGAGTAAGCTCTGGCTGCTTGCTTAGTCGCGTTAAGAACTGCAAAAGTTTTGTATTGCTTTGCTTATCAACATTGATGCCAGCACAGACAAAAATCGTATCAAATTGACTGAAGTCAGCATTGAAATCTAAATCTGCATGGATACGTAAACCATCACTGGCTTTTATAGGTTGTCCATCATGAGTAATGATTGACCAAGAGTAGGCCGTAAGTCCCAATAGTTGGTTCGCCATTCGCATAGCTTCAATAGCAGACGTCATAGGAAGCAAAGAAAAATCTTCTACTAAAACAAAACCATAGTTATGTGTTTTCGTTAGATGATTGGTTGTCATGATGAACTTGCCTGCATGAATGGTGTGTTTAAAAGCGGATAGGCTGAATATAAAATTTTATATCAAATAAGATTTCTATTCACGAATAAAGCAAATAAGAGTCTTAAATATTTGATTAGCTCAATGTATAGGTGAAGACATTATGAGTGAAGTAATACCATATATTCGGTTTTTATCGATGTCTTTTAAGTCTTGGGCGAAGTATACAAATGAAAGCAATGTATTGGAAAATAGCAAGTCTCTTTTGATCGCTTGGTAGCATATTAGGTGAAAACTTTAGAAACTCTGTTCTTGTCCTTATTTTTTGAATATTTAATTAATAAAAGATTAAAAGAGATAATAATGTCAATAGATGTTTGTATCTATTGTTTTATAGATGTTTTGTTTTTAAAGTTACTCAGCATTTTTAGCGACGTAAAAATAATATTTAGTTTTTATTTTTAAGTTTTATAATTAAGGTTTTTATGATTTAAGGTTTTATAATGGATACAGTTTCTTTGCCGCGAGAAAGGCTCGAGTGGAGCTTGTTTGGGTTGCGTTTAGGTGTGTTTATAGTTCTAGTTATGTGGACATTAGATAAGTTTTTTAATCCAGGGCATACCGCTGCTGTCTTTAAGGTTTTCTATTCTGTAGAGGGTTTAAGCTCAACAATTGCATACGTTTTAGGTGCTCTTCAACTCACTTTGGTTCTTAGCTTCTTAATTGGTTTTAAAAAGAGATGGGTTACTTTGGTTATATTAATCATGCATTTAGCTTCTACTCTTGTTTCGTTTGGGCGATATGTAGATCCTTGGTCAGGCTCTAATTTGTTGTTCTTTGCTGCATGGCCAATGCTAGCTGCTGTTGTTGCTTTGTACCTTTTTCGTGAATATGATAATAAATTTTCAATCGGAAATTAATATTATTAGAATATTTTAAATTTAGAATTAAAAAGGGTGTGTCAATATATAGACACACCCTTTTTTATAATCTTTATATCAGTCATTATGTTATATTTTGAAAGATATTCATAATATATTTAAGGCACGAGAAAGAGTAAAGCTTAAAATTAAGCTTTACTCTTTCGGGTTTTGTTTTTTTGTGCGAATTAAATTAATTCGCCACGAGCTGGGTAGTTCTTATTAACTACAAACTCAATTGCTCCAAGTACTTCTTTAAAGTGCGGGCGAGCAAACGGCATTGTACTGATATTACTCCAATACAAGGTACCATCAGCACGAATTAGGAATAACCCTGGTTCAGTAAACTCAGTTGGTTCTTCAATCCCTATACTGGTTAAACCATTGCCTGCGCTACGGTGCAATCCCCATGCTTGAGATTGCTCAACGGTAAGGCCGTAGCCCATAGTCAAATTTTCAATTTCCCACTCAGTAGAAGCTTGCTGTGCTCTTTCTTGTGTATCTGTGCTCAATGTAATAACACTCACGCCTTTCGCTGTGAAATCATCAGCTAAACGACTTAATTCTTTCAAGTAATTTTTACATATAGGGCAATGTAATCCGCGATAAACTACAACCATAGTAAAGTTATTTGGTACTTGTTTTGCCAAAGACCAAGTACCTTTTAATGTATTAAGAGATAATTCAGGTGTTTTAGCTCTAGGTTTTAATACGACCATTTTTATGTCCTTTTGTTTCATTGGTTTCTACGATAAAAGCATAATAGTGATTTTTTTGATACGATTGGTGTTTATTAATGTTTAATATGTTGCAGATCGTATTTTTTGAGGCTGAATAAATAATGGATCGACTGTCTTCTGTGCTGAGTGCGTTTCGTCCCAAGGCCACTTCAGTGAGCAACTGCCTTTTTTTAGAGTTTACGTCACACTTGTCCCTTTCTTCTGATTCTAGTTATTGGCTGTATATGATTGAAGGGGAATTGATATTAAACCCTAAAGGGAGCACAAAAACTGATTTAACGAGAGGTGACGGTGTTTGGCTTGCATCTGGATTGAATTTAGAAGTGTTACTACCTAAGCCGTCTTCACACAATAAAAAGAAGGTAGAAGCAAAGCTATTTATTTGTGAATTTGATTTTGGCTCCAAAGCATTAAACCCATTGTTGGATCTAGCATGGCAGTGTGTAAAAGTAGAGCAGGGTGATGAGATTTCACAGGCCTTGGCACCTCTGAATGCATTACTGCTTTCAGAAAGTCTACATCCTCGTTGTGGTTCTCAAGTAGTCGTTGAACGATTAGCAGAAGCATATCTGGTGCAATTACTTAGATTATTTATGCAAACTAAAAAAATACAATTTGGTTTACTTGCGGGGTTGAGTAACGCCAAATTGGCGCGTGCCATTGTTGCTATTCATGAACACCCGAATCAAGCTTGGCAAGTGGCTAGTCTTGCAGAGCAGGCAGGCATGTCACGTTCTGCTTTTAGTGGGTTGTTTAAAATTACTATGGGGATGACGCCAATGGCGTATTTAGCTTCATGGAGAATGCGCATTGCAGCACAACGCATTAAACAAGGTGATAAAAGCCTTGCAATTATAAGTGATGAGCTAGGTTATCAAAGTGAAGCTGCGTTCCGACGAACTTTTAAAAAAATAATGGGTGTTGCCCCGGGAGCAATAAATCGTCAGACATAAAGCATGAGTTGCCTGTATAAATGATCGAGTAAAACCGAATAAATGGTGTTTTTTATCTTTAGATTGAATTTAAGCAACAAAATTGTCATCTCTGCCTTGGCATAGAGAGATCATATAGCTATAATGCGAATCGTTTTTAGGGCCTGTAGCTCAGTTGGTTAGAGCATCCGACTCATAATCGGCAGGTCGAGTGTTCAAGTCACTCCAGGCCCACCATATAAGATAAGCCTCTAGATAGTTAGTTAACGCTAACTTCTAGGGGTTTTTTTATTTCTGCTGTATTTACTCTAAACCATTACTTTTTAGTCTTTCAAATTACTTACTTAATTTCCACTTAATTTTTTATTGGTTTCATGATGTGAGTGTTTTTTATGATATTAATATCGTAGTTCATCTTTCTGTAAAGGCTAATAGCCGCTATTTATAGGTATTCGATAGTAAAGATGAAATTATTTGTTCGGCGTCTACTGCAATCTATGCGCCTTTATTGAAGTGAAGAGTCTACAGGTAAAATTTTGACATGTTTTTGAAAAATAATTTCAAACTGTTTTTGTTCTTAATCGTTTTTACTTTTTCAGCCGTTTTTTTGTATCGTTTTGGCTATTTTGATACTTCCCTTTCTATTCCTGTTAATGACCCGAATACCGTATTTTCTATTACCTCTGAGGACGTCACTGATTCGTTAGTAGATGAAAATTCTGATTTTAAAATTCAATGTAGTCTTGATGCTGTAGAAAAATTTAATTTTTGTGGTGTTGGTATCAAGCTAAGTAATTCCATGGAAACGGGTATTGATATTACTCGTTTTGATAGATTGGAACTGGAGTTATCCTATAGTGCACCAGTGGATCGACCTAGAGTCAAAGTGTCTTTTAGGAATTATAATCCTGTTTACTCCACACCGACTGATTTCACCTCTCTTAAGTTCAATACTATTACATTTGATGCGTCAAAATATGATCACTCCTTTATAGTTTCATTGGATTTTTTTCAGGTAGAGAGTTGGTGGATTGATCAATACAATATTGATTTTAAAGACAGTCAAACTGATTTTTCAAATATCTCTCGTTTGGATTTTTTGACATATAACATGCCTGTCACAGGTGTATATGAATTAAATGTCAAAAAAGTCATATTAAGAGGAGAGAGAATTTCTGAGTACGATTTATTTAAACTGATTTTTACCGCCTGGCTTGTTATTGGTTTTGTTGTATTACTTAGGCAGCATAATGCGTTGAAAAAAAGATCCATTACAGATTTGTTAACAGGACTTTATAACCGACGGGGGATTCAGCAAAAATTGCAAAAAATTTCTTCTGACAATGAAGTCTTTATGTTTTATATAAATATTAATGAATTTAAAAAAATAAACGATACTTATGGACATAATGTTGGTGATAAATTTCTCATTTATTTTAGTCGCTTGATTGAAGATAAAGTAAAAGGTTTTAAAGGTATCAGCCATATTTCTCGCTATTCTGGTGATGAATTCTTGATTGTCTTTGATAATATCAGCGAAACTGATATGAGGATGCTCGCTTACTCTATTACTGCGGCATTGAAAGAATCTGTTGTTATTGATCCATACAAGATATCCGTTTCTATCAGTATGGGTGTTTCAAAAACTCAGGCAGTGAAAAAGAATTTTGATACTTTATTGGCTCGTGCCGGTGCTGCTATGTATCACGTGAAAAGCAACAATCTTCTGTCATTTCAAGAGTTTGATGAGCCTTTTTCAAAAAATATTTACTTCAAGAAAAAAGTATCAGAATTTATTAAAGAGGCGCTTTCTAATGATGAATTTTATCTAAATTATATGCCTATCTATGATACGAAAAACCTCGAGATTAAAGCATTTGAGGTGTTGTTGAGGTGTAGCTCAGAAAGTATGAAGGGTACTGGTCCAGATGTGTTTATTCCCATTGCAGAAGAGTACAACCTTATTCGAGTAATCGATTTATGGGTGATTGAAAGTACGTTTAAAAACATAAAAAACAACTATGATTTTCTAATGAAAACCCCAGTCGTTTTTTGTATAAATATTTCTTCTGAAGAGTTAAAAAACCCTTTATTTAAAAAGAATCTAGTTCGGCTTCTGGATGAATACGAGATACCACCCGAGTGGATTGAATTGGAATTGACTGAAACTAGTTTTGTTGAAATAGATCAAAAAAGCATTGATGTATTGAGCGAAATTCGAACGCTTGGGGTAAACCTTTCTTTAGATGACTTTGGTACTGGCTATATCTCTTTCAATCAATTGATTAACTATCCAGTGAATAACCTAAAAATAGATAAGTCATTTGTTGATTTATTAGAAACTGAAAATGAGTCTGGTGAAATGATTGTCCGAGCTATTTTGTCCATGGCAGACTCTTATGAATTGCATACGATTGCTGAAGGTGTTGAGACTGCTGAGCAATATGCTTATTTACTAGAGCTTGGCTGCCATTATGTACAGGGCTATTTGTTGAGTAAGCCTTTGTCTTGGCCGTTAGCTAAGGCTTTATTGATAGAGCCAAATACAGAGAATCTAAAAAATTTAGTTAAGTTCTCATAATTCTGTTTATCCTGTATTTCTTTCATATTATTACAAACTAATTTCGAATCTAAAAATCAGATATAAAAAAACCAGTGACGAATCATCATCACTGGTTTTTATTTAACGCGTTACCAGTATAAAGCCGTGTTGTTAAATGCGGCGCTTATGCTTGGTTAGTTGGCTTACGATTGCGACGAGCAGGCGCAAGAGGCTTGCTGCGTATGCCTTGTCCTGGTGTTACGTCGGCTTTCGCTGGGGCGTTGCCTCTGTCTGCTGGACGACGGTTGCCTGAGTTAGGTCCGTTTCCTTGACGAGCTTGACTATTGCCCTGTTTAGGGCTGTTACCTGGTCTAGGGCTATTGCCCTGCCGAGGTGCGCCTGAACTGTTTGATCTTTTTGGGTTATTCTTTTTGATTGGGCGGTTATCTAGAGTTGTGTCTGGCAACATGTGTGTTGGGATAAAATCATCTTCGTAGCGACGCTCGATTAATTTTTGCGTTAATCGTTCGATTGCTCGTAATAGATCTAACTCGTCCGCTGCAACCAATGAAATCGCTTGACCAGTTGCGCCAGCGCGACCAGTACGTCCAATGCGGTGAACATAATCTTCTGCTACGTCAGGCAGGTCAAAGTTGACTACATGCGGCAACTGTTCAATGTCTAACCCACGAGCGGCGATATCAGTTGCTACTAAGATACGAATACGGCCACCTTTAAAGTCTGACAATGCACGAGTACGTGCGCCTTGGCTTTTGTTACCGTGAATCGCGCTAGCACGAATGCCTGCAGCTTCGAGTAATTGAGTGATTTTGTTCGCGCCGTGTTTGGTGCGAGAAAAGACCAATGCTTGTTCCCAACGTCCATCAGAAATCAGTTTTATTAATAACTCTGTTTTACGTTTTTTGTCGACAGGGTGTAACCATTGTTCAACAGAAACGGCTGTAGCATTACGAGGTGTCACAGAAATTTCGACAGGGTTATTCACTAAACCTTTTGCTAGCTGGCGAATGTCTGGAGAAAAAGTTGCAGAGAACAATAAGTTTTGACGTTTCTTAGGCAAAATAGCTAAGATTTTTTTGATATCATGGATAAAACCCATATCCAACATGCGGTCAGCTTCGTCTAAAACAAGAATTTCTAGCTTATCGAAGCGTACGGCTTTTTGATTGTACAAATCCATCATACGGCCAGGTGTGGCAATTAAAACGTCTGCGCCACGGCGAAGGGCCATCATTTGTGGATTGATTTTAACGCCACCAAATACAACAGTGGATTTAAGGCCTAAATGCTGGCCATAGTTTTTTACGCTTTCAGCGACTTGAGCGGCAAGTTCACGTGTTGGTGTTAATACCAATGCACGGACTTGATTGTTTTGAGCATGTTCACCTTTACTGAGAAGTTCTAGTAAAGGTAGAGTGAAACCGGCTGTTTTACCTGTCCCTGTTTGGGCTGCGGCCATCACATCTTGTCCATCAAGAATAGCGGGTATTGCTTGAGCTTGTATTGCGGATGGCTCAGTATAGCCTTGATCTTCAATGGCTTTTAAGATGGGGGCAGAAAGCCCAAGGTTGTTGAAACTCATAGATGTTCTCGTGTTATATCAAAGGCAGGTGCATAGCTTAATAATTAAGCTATGCAATAATTGTGCGAATCTTACCTTATATCGGTTGTACATGCTATGTGCTATCGGCTTAGAGCCTTTTTACATCTACGGAAACATCAAGTTGCTGTGAACCACCACCTTCAAAAATAACACCCTGTAAAGGCGTTACGTCAGAGTAATCTCTACCCCAAGCTGTAACTATGTGTTGCTCGTTAGGCACTATATCATTGGTTGGGTCAAACTCTATCCAGCCCAAGTCAGGTATGAAAATCGAAAACCAAGCATGAGACGCATCAGCGCCGACCAGTTTTTCTTGTCCTGGTGGCGGTAAAGTTTCCAAATAACCGCTCATGTATCGTGCAGGTATACCTACTGAACGTAAGCAGCCAATGGCTAAATGGGCAAAGTCCTGACACACACCACTGCGTTGTTCGAGTACTTGTTCAAGTGGTGTCGCAACTGTTGTGGTATTTGGGTCAAAAGTAAATTCAGTGAATATTTTATGAGTAAAGGCCAGAGCGGCCTGAAAAACCGATTTATCATCTGAAAAAGTACTGTCTGCGTAGTCTTTTAATTCCGCTGAATTGCTTATTTGCGGAGAATCTAATAGATACTCTTTTGCCATGCGCAGTTCAGGTGTGGTTGGAACATCCAATAAACTGCGCAATTGACCGCAGGTCATAGCATGGTATTTTTGTTCTTCAAGTATATTTAATGGCACAATTTCGAAGTCTGTGGAGACATCGATGACCAATTTTTTATGGGCTTCTTGAATAGAAAAATAAAAAGTCTGATTACCAAAGTAGTCTTCACCTTCCTTTTGATATACTGGTGGTGGATTAATTTGGACTTTTTGGTGAATACAACGCTGGTTGCGAGTGTCTCTCGGTAATAAATGAGCCATGTTATAGCATAGGCTAACTGGCGCTCCGTAGGTGTATTCTGTGATGTGGCGAACACGATATCTCATAAATTAGTCTTCCCAATGACTTTCATCAAAGACTGAGGGCCATCAGTGTGGTCAAAATACTTATCGCTTATTAGAACCGTAAAGTGTTCGAGTTGTTCTAATAGCTCTGTCATTAATAATGTTAGTGATTCACGACTTTGAGTTTTTTCATTTACTTTGGCCAGCTCTTCTAAATCAGCAAGTTGAATGTCGTTTAACGATTTAATGATAATCTTGTTTTCAGGACTTAGCCCTGCTGTTGCCATTTGATTTCTTGGTAGCTTTTTAATGCATTTACGCAACTGTTCAACTTGATAAAGCAATGAGCGCGGATTGGTTCCGTCGATCATTAATAAATCTAATCCGTATGCCACGCGCGCGCGATTTCGATAACGGCGACGGAAAGAAATTAAAGCTTCCACGCTTAATAAAACCGATTCTAATATTTGCTGTTGTGGCACAGGTGATAATTGTTTAGTTAGAGCTGAGCGGAGTAATTTTGCTGTTTGCAGCGCTCGCTCGGTGCGGCGACCTATCTCTTGGAAAGTCCAATCAAGTCCGCGTAGCATACTCTCATGATTTAGACCCGATAGAGCCAACAAAGAGGTAACTAAACTATCTAGCGACTCTTCTGGTGCGGATGGTAATCCATTTGTATAGGAGCGATCTAGATCATGAATATGATCTCGAAGTTCATTAATGATGATGCGTGTATCAGCAGAAAGCATTTCTTTTACTTGTTCACCACAACTTAGCATCGCTTGTAGATTGGCTTTAATTGATCCTGCTCGGCTGTTATCGGTGATTATTGAAACTAATTCATCCTCAGGGTTAGCTAATAGTTCTTCATTAGCATCGACAAAACCTGGTAAACAACCCGTTTGTATAGAAGCCATTTCCAATAATGTTCGTAAACTTTCTTCGGGAAGAGGGTCTACGCCGTTCATCTGTTTGAAAATAGTACGAAGTAAGCGCAGACTGATTTCAGCTCTTTCTGCATAGCGCCCCATCCAAAATAAATTCTCGACTACTCGACTTGGCAAGTTAGCTTGTAAAGCCTCATCTTGGAGTAAAATATGTTCTGTAATTGTGTTTGTTTGCTGTTCTGGCTCGGCGGCCAATATCCAAGTGTCTTTGCTTTTCGACGTAGAGATATTAGATACGATGGTTTCTTTTTCAGATTCTCCTGCGCGTGATAAGCCGCCAGGCATAACTGTATAGCCTGTCGGGTTAGCAACAGTAAAAGCGCGTAATAAACTAGGTCTAGCTTGCATTCTATCGTCTAGCCAAATTGGTGCCATAGATCCTGGAATATAGCTCTGGGCAACATAAAGGTGAGGGCGCTTTTTGATGCTCTCTATAGTGCTGGCTTTTTGTTCCTTAGTTAATGTGTGGCCATAGACACTATTACTGTCGTGACGACGGATAGCTGGTTTGATGATGAGATTATTAATGTTAGCAATAACATAAGCTAAGTCTTCTTTATCACCACACCACCAAGATGCTACGGAGGGAAGAGTTAGCTGTTCGCCTATTAAAAAATCGCTCATAGCAGGTAAAAATTTCATTAAAGCTGGTGCTTCTAAAATACCGCTGCCTAATGGGTTTGCTAATACGACATTGCCTGCGCGAACCACTTCTAATAACCCTGGCACTCCAAGAAAGGAATCTGCTTTTAACTCTGCTTGGTCACAGTAAGCGTCTTCTACGCGGCGTAAAATCACATCTACTCGTGCCAAACCGTTTAACGATTTCATCCAGACGGCGCCGTTTCGTACGGTTAAATCGCTACCTTGCACTAATGGAAAACCTAGATAGTTTGATAGGTAGGCTTGTTCAAAATAAGTGCTACTAAAGGCACCTGGTGTGAGCATGACAATACGAGGTGTATCGGTCCATTCACAAGAAAGGTTAGACAGCATATTTTTGAATGATTGGAAAAAACTAGCGAGTCTACGAACTTGGCTCTCTCTAAAGCTATTAGGAATAACACGAGAAACAACAGTACGATTTTCTAATGCATAGCCTGCGCCATTTGGCGCTTGTGTCCTATCTCCAATAGCTTGAAATTGCCCTGATGAATCACGAACCAAATCCACCGCATGTAATAACAGCTGATGAGCTCCGGGAACAGTGACCCCATGACATTGACGTAAAAAACCTGGATGACTAAAAATAATTTCAGAAGGGATAATGCCGCTTTTTAGCAATTTTTGAGGGCCATAAAGATCCTTCAAAATGAGATCGAATAAAGTAGAGCGTTGGGCTAAGCCTTGCTCTATGCCAAGCCATTCATCGGTAGGAATAATATTGGGAATAAGGTCCAGCGACCAAACACTTGGTGTGAGTGGGTCGCTGGTTAGGTTATATGTGGCTCCATCCTCTCGAAGAATGCGTTGTGCGCGACGTTGCCTGTCTTGCATTTCTTCGTTGGTCAGATCCCCCATAGTACGCAATAAAGGTTCCCAATGAGTACGGGGTTGGCGATCTGGAGTGAAGGCTTCATCATAAGCATTCATAGGTGTTTCATAGTCGGAAGGTGACGTCGATTTTTCATCCATAATCGACGTCACAAAATTACCTGATTGAAATTGCATAAATGTGCCTGAGCCTAAAAAATCAAATATCAGAGAACATTATACTGCTTCCTTAAGTCTAATGTATGCGGATATTCATTTAATGGCTCTTCTGCTGGTGGCGACATAGGGTGAGACTCTTTTTCATTTTGGTAAAAAGGAGTCAATACACTGAATGCGGATGCAGATGATAAAGGCCCTTGGGTAAAACCATGATCCCAAAAACGGTTTACACGACGAGCTTCTGCTTCGTTACTGTTAACCGGCACATTGTCATAGGTTCGACCGCCAGGGTGCGTTACATGATAAGTGCAGCCGCCCACAGATAGCCCATTCCAAGAGTCAATTAGGTCAAACACTAATGGCGCATCTATACCTAAGGTTGGATGCAAAGCAGATGGTGGTGCCCATGCTTTGTAGCGAACAGCACCAACATATTCGCCTTTACGGCCTGTTGAACGAATTGGTACTCTGCGGCCATTACAGCTTAGTACATAACGGCCATCGGTTAAGCCAGATAATTTAACTTGCAGGCGTTCAACGGATGAGTCTACATAACGAGCTGTGCCTGAACCTGTAATTTCTTCACCAAGAACATGCCAAGGCTCAATTGCCCAGCGTAATTCAATTTCCATATCATCAATTTTTTTACGACCGTAATGAGGGAAGCGGAACTCCTCAAAAGGTGCGAGCCATTCAAGTTTGAATGGGAAGCCGTGACGTTGTAAATCTTCGACGACTTCTTTTATGTCTTGCCAGACAAAGTGCGGCAACATGAACTTATCATGTAGGCTGGTTCCCCAGCGAACCAATGGTTGTTTGTATGGTTCTTTCCAAAAACGAGCGACCAAACAACGTAGTAATAGCATTTGTACCAATGACATATGGGGATGTGGTGGCATTTCAAAACCACGGAACTCTAATAATCCCTGACGCCCACTAGCACTACCTGCGGCATAAAGTTTATCGATGCAGAATTCCGAGCGATGTGTGTTACCGGTAATGTCGACCAATAGATTACGCATTAAGCGGTCGACTAACCAAGGCTCTTCAACAAAACCTTCAGGCATGTTTTGGAAAGCAATTTCCATTTCATACAGGGCTTCATCTCGACCTTCATCTGGTCGTGGTGCTTGGCTGGTTGGGCCAATAAACATACCTGAAAATAAATAAGACAATCCCGGGTGATGCTGCCAAAAAGTAACCAGACTTTGCAGTAATTCTGGACGGCGTAATAGTGGGCTGTCAGCAGGTGTTTTACCACCAAGGGTCACGTGATTGCCACCACCAGTTCCTGTATGGCGACCATCAAGCATGAACTTTTCTGCGCCAAGACGAGATAAGTAGGCTTGGTGATAAAGCGTTTCTGTATTATGAACCAGTTCTTTCCAGCTTGATGCTGGATGAATGTTTACTTCAATCACACCCGGATCTGGTGTGATTAAGAACTTCTGTAAACGTGGATCTTTTGGTGGTTCATAGCCTTCAATAACAATCGGTAGATCTAAGCTTTTGGCAACCTGCTCCATGTGCTCTAACAGGGAAACAAAATGCTCAAGATGCGTCATTGGTGGCATGAAAACATGCAAACGACCATCGCGAGGTTCAATACACAAAGATGTTCGAATAATATTTTTTAGCGTTTTCTCAGGAGCTAATACAGGCTCTGTCTTTTTTGTGGCTGTTTGTTTAACTGTGCTGGCCAAAGACCCTAAACTGGCATTGCTTGTTTTATTCGCTAAAGGTTGGCGAGGATCAAACGGATCTCGTTCAGGAATACGATCCTCTTCTGCCTCTGCTGGCAAAGAATTTAATGGCAGACGATAGCCCATAGGGCTGTCGCCTGGAATTAAGGTAATCACGTCACTGCGCATAGGCCAAAGTGAGCTATTCCAAGTGCTGTTGTCGACATTAAATTCTAATGGCAAGACATAACCCGTTGTCGTGCTTAGCCCGCGATTAAGTAATTTTGCAAGACGACGTCGTTCTAAATCATCTTTCAAATCAGCTTTGGTTGGATCTACATCCGCCGGTAGTGACTGTTCTAACCATAAATAATGTAGGGTGTCTTCATAAGTGCTCTGAAGATACTTTTTGTCTAAGTTAAGGCGTTCACATAACAACGCCCCAAATTCAGCGGCATTTTCAATAGTATGTTTGTAGTTTTTATCAACACGCGCTAAGTATTTAGGGTCATCCCACAAGGCTTCTCCATCAGTACGCCAGAAACAACCTAATGCCCAACGAGGTACTTCTTCGCCTGGGTACCATTTACCTTGGCCATAATGAAGTAGTCCATTGGCGCCAAATTCTTGTTTCATTTTTAATAACAAGTCTTTTGCTAACTTAAGCTTTTCGGCTCCAAGTGCGCCAGTATTCCATTGTTCGGAATCCATATCATCAATGGAGACAAAAGTAGGTTCCCCACCCATTGTTAAACGGACATCACCTTCTTCGAGTTGTTTGTCTACAGCAAAACCAAGCGCTTTGATTGTTTCCCACTCGCCTTCTGCGTAGGGCTTAGTAACGCGTGGGTCTTCGTGAATACGAGTTACTATATTTGTGTAACTAAACTCGCATTCGCACTCATCGATTAAACCTGTAATTGGTGCAGCAGAAGCTGGCTCAGGTGTACAGGCAAGAGGAATATGGCCTTCACCTGCAAATAAACCAGACGTAGGGTCTAACCCTACCCAACCAGCTCCCGGTAAAAACACTTCACACCAAGCGTGTAAGTCAGTGAAGTCTTCCTCAGGGCCAGAAGGACCATCGAGCGCTTTTACATCTGATGTTAATTGAACTAGATAACCGGATGCAAAACGAGCTGCAAGGCCAAGGCTGCGGAAAATTTGTACTAACAACCATGACGTATCACGACATGAGCCTTTTTTAAGTGTCAGCGTCTCTTCGCAGGTTTGTACACCTGGCTCTAGTCGAATACCGTAACCAATGTCTCCTGCAAGGCGGCTATTAATAGCGACAAGAAAGTCATTCGTTGGTGTGCTTTTACGGTCAACAGTAGATAGCCATTTATCTAATAAAGGACAGGACTCAGTGACTTTTAAATAAGGGTCAAGTTCTTCTTTAAGTGCTTTGTCATAGGCAAAGGGAAACTCTTCTGCATAGCTTTCGACAAAAAAATCAAATGGATTCAGTACTGTCATATCCGCAATGACTTCTACCATAAACTCTAATTTTTTGGTTTTTTCTGGAAAGACTAAACGTGTCTGAAAGTTACCAAATGGATCTTGTTGAACATTAATGAAGTGCTTTTCCGGCAAGACAGTTAATGAGTAGTCATGGATTTTGGTACGAGAATGTGCCGCAGGTTGTAGCCTTAAAACGTGCGGTGCTACGTTTACAAAGCGGTCGAACTCGTAGGTTGTTTTGTGCTGTATTGCGACTCTAATAGTCATGCAGCGTCTCCTTGCCTAAATTGAAACCAGTTTTCGGTGATTTTATGGTTGATTTCGATAATGGCAATTTGTAGTTCGTTAAGGTGATTGTGGAAGTCTTCGTTTAAATCTTCAGAACTTGAAAGAGGGTATTTAAACTCAAAAATTTTATTGGCTTGGGTAACTATAAGGCCAGAACGTGGCAGTTTTTGCGCTGCTTCACTGATTTGGCCAAAACAATAATCTAAGCTTCTTGGGAAACAAGGGTCGTTCATTAAAAATGTCGTGGCCTTGGCACCATTGATCGACGTTCTTACCGTGCGGCGGTAATCTAAATAAGCGCTTTGAGATTTAAGTACTTTTGACCAAGTGACTTGTCCAAGTTGAATTCTAGCTTCTGGTTCTGACTGCAGCATTAAGGATACTGCCGCGTCTAGAATACGAGTTCCCATGTCAGCACGTTCAAGATATCGTCCCATAATCAAGAAATGCCAGCCAGAATCACGACTCATAGCACCTGCAAAGAGCCCAATTATTTTTTGGCAACCTTCAATAATGGTATTTAAGAAAAGGTGCCGCTCAGAGCGATTAATGCCTTGCTTAATGTTTTTCTGTGCATATAAGTCCAACTCATTCACCAGTTCCCATGTTTCTTTTGGAACCACGTCACGAGTTGTACGAATGTTTTCTCGTACCATTTTTAATGATGATAAAATGGAGCTTGAATTTGTGTCGTCAGCTAAAAGAAATTTTACGACATTGCGTTCGTCTTTTACTTTATAGCGTTGTTCGAAAGCTTCTTCACCACTGAGTATTTCAATTAGGTTGTACCAAGATACTTCGATTTCATTAGGGAGATCGAATAACAAATCATCGTATACACTAACCAAACGAGCGGTGTTCTCAACGCGCTCTAAATATCGAGCGCTCCAATATAGACGTTCTGCGACTCTAGATAACATGATTATTGCCCCTTTGTATCAACGATCCAAGTATCTTTACTACCACCACCTTGTGACGAATTAACGACCAAGGAACCTTTTTTCATTGCTACTCGAGTTAGGCCACCAGTGGTGACATAGGTATCTTTTGCTTGGAGTATGAAAGGACGAAGATCTAAATGGCGAGGTTCTAACGTGCCTTTTGAGATCAAGGTTGGTGCTGTCGATAACTTTAAGGTCGGTTGAGCGATATAGTTACGAGGATGTTTGGTGATCAATTCAGCAAATAAAGCTTGTTCTTTTTTCGTAGAATGCGGTCCAACCAGCATACCATAACCACCAGACTCATTGGCAGGTTTAACAACCAGTTTATCTAAGTTATCTAATACATACGCACGTTGTTCTGGGTCATCACATAGGAAGGTTTCTACGTTTTTAAGAATAGGTTCTTCGTTTAAAAAATAGCGAATAATTTCTGGAACATAGGCATAAACTACTTTGTCATCGGCAACGCCTGCACCTGGCGCATTTGCCAGAGCTACATTACCGTTACGCCATGCGCGCATTAAACCAGCGACACCAAGAACCGATTCTGCATCAAATGCTTCAGGGTCAATAAAAAGGTCATCAATGCGACGATAAATAACATCCACACGCTCTGGTCCATCAATGGTTTTCATGTAGACACAGTCGTCGGTATCAACATATAAGTCGCTACCCTCTACTAGCTCAGTGCCCATTTGCTGCGCTAGGAAGGCATGTTCGAAATACGCTGAGTTATAAATACCAGGTGTTAAGACTACTATTTCAGGGTTCTCTATGTCTCTAGGGGAGAGCGCGGCCAAGGTATCAAATAATTGAGATGTATAATTATTGATAGGTAATATTGATTCGTTTTCAAATAGCTCAGGTAAAACACGCTTTGTAATGGCACGGTTTTCTAGCATATAAGAAACGCCAGATGGTACGCGTAAATTGTCTTCTAAAACAAAAAAATCACCATTTTCGTCACGTACTAAATCAGTGCCGCAGATATGTGCCCAGACGCCGTATGCTGGAGTGATACCGACACATTCTGGTCTAAAGTTTTTGGATTCTTTAATAATGTGTTCAGGAATAATGCCGTCTTTAATGACGTTTTGATCGTGGTAAAGGTCGTTGATGAATAGGTTGAGTGCTTTTAGGCGTTGCTTTAAACCCGCTTCAGCGATTTTCCAGTCTGATGCTTCTATAGTGCGAGGGACAATATCAAAGGGCCAAGCTCTGTCTATATTGCCTTCTTCCGTATAAACGGTAAAGCTAATACCCATTTCTTGTATGGTTGCTTCTGCCGTTGTACGGCGCTTTTCTAACTCGTCTTCTGATAGGCTATCTAAGTAACCTAGTAATTGTTTTGCAGGTGCTCTAAAGCCACCTTTTTCATCTATTAGTTCATCAAAAAAATCAGATGAATTGTATTGGTTTGTTAGCGTTTCCATGTATACCTCGTTCTCTTTGTTAAACCGGAGACGGGTGCTTTAAATTCGCACATTTCTGTGTTTTTTGTGCATCCGCTCCGCATCGGGGAGACTTCTATGCTTTACAAGGTTAGACCAAGCATGGTCGTTGTATTGTTTTTCAACTCTGTTGGTCAATAGTTACAGTGCACTATTGCAGATAGGTAAAGCAAGTATCGAGCCATAGTATTTTGATATATAGCGGCTATCTTTAATTATTAATGGGGTGATTCAGGTCTGTTTTATTCGGCGAGGAATCCGTTACTATATTGCTTTTGCTTTCTTATAATCCGTATGAATAAAAGGAATAGTGCGTGACTCAAGTGAACCAAGTAATTATCGCAGGCGCAGGCCTTGGTGGATTAAGTACTGCCTTGGCGCTGGCTCAACTTGGTGTGCATGTTGTAGTTTGTGAGCAAGCAGAATCCTTTGGTGAAGTTGGCGCTGGTTTGCAAATGAGCCCTAATGCGATGAAGGTATTACATGAATTAGGTTTGCAAGAAGAATTGAGGCACTTTGCTTTTGTTCCTCAATACGCTGCTATGCGTGACTATAAAACAGGCGATTATTATCTAAAATCTCCATTGGCAGAGACTGCTGTGTCTCAATATGGTGCGCCTTATTGGCATTTGCATCGTGTTGATTTGCATAAAGTCTTGGTTCTAGGGTGTCAAAACGCTGGAGTTGAGCTTGTATTAAATGCGAAAGTTACTCACTACGATGAAACCATTAAGCAGAATCAAGTTGGTGTATTTTTAAAGGATGGTCGTGAGTTCTTTGCTGATTTATTAGTTGGAGCAGATGGAATTCGTTCTCTTATTCGGGAGCAAATGTTTGGTCCTGAAACTCCAACTTTTATGGGGCAAGTGGCTTGGCGAGGTATTATTCCTGTCAGCGAACTATCGGTTGATATAAAACCTGACGCTTGTGTTTGGGTTGGACCAAATCGCCATTTTGTGACTTATTACTTGCGCGGTGGTGATTATGTGAACTTTGTTGCGGTAGAAGAGCGTAACGATTGGAGATCTGAGTCATGGCGTGAAGAAGGTAATATTGAAGAATTGAAACGTACCTTTGCTGATTGGCACCCAGAAGTGAGCGAGTTACTTAACTCAGCCAAAAGTACTTTTTTATGGGCATTAAATGGCCGTGATGAATTACCTGCTTGGCATCAAGGTCGCGTCGTTTTATTAGGTGATGCTTGCCATCCTATGTTGCCTTTTATGGCGCAAGGAGCAGCTATGGCAATAGAAGATGCTTATGTATTGTCTAAGTACATAACGCAACGACCATTAAGCGACGCGTTAATAAAGTATGAAGAAGTGCGTAAGCCCCGTGCGACTCGTATTCAAAAAATGTCGAAAGCTAATGCCGGCCTGTATCATATGCATGGCGGTGTGCTAGGTAAAATGAAGCTCAAAGCATTGCAAGCCGCATCTCGGTTTGCTCCTGATATTATCCAATCTAAGTTGGATTCAGTGTATGGGCACGATGTGACCAAGTCATAGGTTGGTTCTTATTGCTTTCTAGTCTATTTTTTATTTTTGTTGTTTGTTTTAGTTATATTAAAATTGATGATCCTCATGATGATTAATTATTAGTATCTGAATGAACATTTCATTATTATCCCGCCCTCATTCTAAAATGCAGCGTCACAAGTGCTGCAGTTTTCTTTTAATATAATCTGGAAACCTCAGACGTTATGACTTCTCGATCTTCTTTGGCGCTTTTGCCGTTATTACTTTTTCTTGTACTTTTTGTAGGTAGTGGTCTTTGGTATCAATCTGAAGGTGTTGATTTTGCTTTCTATCAAATTTCTGCGCCTGTCGCTATTTTGCCAGCGATCTCTTTGGCAATTTTATTGGGGAAAGGAAGCTTTAATCAGCGCGTTGACACTTTTATTAATGGGGTTGGCGATAACACTATTATTACCATGATTCTGATTTACTTATTGGCAGGAGCGTTTGCTAGTGTAGCTAAAAGTATTGGCGGCGTAGATGCGACAGTTAATTTTGGTTTAAGCGTAGTGCCTGCCTCTTTGTTATTACCTGGCCTGTTTATTATTACGGCTTTTGTTGCGACCTCAATGGGTACTTCCATGGGGACAATCGCTGCGATTGCACCTATTGCAATTGGCGTTGCAGAAGCTGCAGATTTACCTTTACTGTTGACAGTAGGTACCATTATTGGTGGAGCAATGTTTGGCGATAACTTGTCTATTATTTCAGATACGACAATAGCGGCCACGCGTACTCAAGGTTGTGAAATGCGAGATAAGTTCCGTATGAATTTCAAGATTGCTTTACCTGCGGCTTTAATTACTCTCGTGTGGTTATTCTTTCAAAGCTCAAGTGCTCAAATTAGTGATATCCAAGAGTATGAATTAATTCGTGTTTTACCTTATGTCGCGGTATTAGGTTTGGCGATTGCAGGAGTAAATGTGATTTTAGTTCTGTTTAGCGGCATAGTATTGGCAGGTGTCATTGGCTTGTTTATGCAAGTCGATTACACCTTAGCTTCTTGGTCTTCTGATATATATTCGGGCTACACCAGTATGCAAGAAATTCTGATACTGTCTTTGTTAATTGGTGGTCTTGCTGCTCTTATGAAGTCTCAAGGTGGTTTGGCTTGGTTGGTTGGTGCAATTGAACGAATTAGCATCGCTCTAGGGGCTAAAGCTGGTTCTACACGGGCAGGTGAGTTGAGTATTGGTGCTTCCGTGGCGTTAACTAATTTATGTACTGCGAATAATACTGTGTCTATTTTGATTAATGGTTCTGTCGCGAAAGATATTGCAGAACGATATAAGGTTGATCCCAAGCGCAGTGCCAGTCTATTAGATATTTTCTCATGCGTAGTGCAAGGCGTATTGCCTTATGGCGCTCAGATACTGTTGGCTTCATCGTTAGCAGAAGTATCGCCACTTGCTTTGGTTGGTTATGTTCAATACAGCTGGTTGCTAGGTCTCGCCGCTTTATTTTCTATAATATTTTCTTGGCCTAAAACTGCGGAATAAAAACAGTGTGTTCATACCGTTTTTAATATGTAAATAAAGCTCATGCTTTTTTATATTTAATACTTTGAGTACCAAAAATACTTTGTAGTGAGAATATAAATTATCATGAGTTTTTTGTTCTATATTTTTTCTATTTCATCCTATTACTTTCTCTTTTTTCCTGCTTGTTGTTTCAACTTCTTGGTACACTGCCGGAATTTTACTGAACAGTTTTTTGTACTTCACACCTAAGGAAATATTTTGAAGAAGACAGCAGGTTTTAAGGCTGAATTGATTTTGGTTATGGCTGGGGGGCTATTTTTTGATTTTTTTTGCGATGCTAGTGAGTCATTGGTCTTAAATACGATTAATGTTTAAACCTAATTAAATGGCATCAATAATGCTTAATAAATACTAAAGGTTGATTGAGGTTTTAGTAGCTTCTCATTTATTTACACCTTTGGCGCTGTATTGATCCTATTACTATCGATTATAGTGATTTGTAATGACTGTCTTATTATTGAAAAGGAAATCTGCTAAATGTTCATGAAATTCAAGTATGCGTCAAGTGCGTTGTTGTTAGTGCTTCTTGCAGGTTGCCAAGAGGAATCTAAACCAACTTCTACTGCGAAAGCTGCCGCTCCTAAAGTTGAAGTGGGTGTTGTGGTGATAGAACCACAACGAGTAGAACTAAAAACAGAATTACCTGGTCGTACTGCTGCAAGCCTTGTTGCAGGGATTCGTCCGCAAGTTGGCGGCCTAGTTAATAAACGTTTATTTGAAGAAGGTCAGGATGTGAAAGCAGGGGATGTATTGTATTCCCTAAATGATTCGACATATGTGTCCTCTTATAATCAGGCTCAAGCAGATTTAGATTCTACTAATGCAATTCTTACATCGGCGCGTCAAACCGACAAGCGATTTTCGGAGTTGCGTAAACAAAATAATGTTTCACAATCGGATACAGATGATGCCCATGTAGCTTACCTTGAAGCAGTTGCCAGCCAAAAGAAAGCGGAAGCTGCATTAGAAAGTGCCAAAATCAATTTAGCCTACACTAAAATTACATCACCGATTGATGGTCGTATTGGTATCTCCGACGTTACCGTAGGTGCTTTGGTGACAGCTAACCAAACAATCACTATGACTACTGTGCGTTCATTGGACCCTATTTATGTGGATCTATCACAAACCAGTTTGGACCAATTGAATCAACGAACTCTTCTGTTTAGTGATGATATTGAAGTAGGCAGCAATAAAGTATTACTAACTCTTGAAGACGGTACTATTTATCACTATCCAGGTGTTTTAAAAGCACGAGAAGTAAGCGTAGATGAATCAACAGGTAGCGTGACCTTACGTGCTGAATTCCCTAATCCTGATAATTTACTACTTCCTGGTATGTTTGTACGTGGAGAAATTCATGAGGCAACACACAGTGCGGCTTTATTAGTTCCTCAAAAAGGTGTGTCACGAGATGTTAAAGGCAACCCAATTGCTTATGTAGTGACGGCTGATAACATAATAGAAAAACGAATTCTTACAACAGAAAGGGCAATAGGTAATCAATGGTTGATCTCTTCTGGAATTAATGCAGGAGATAAAGTGGTTGTTGAAGGATCTTCAAAAATTAGAACGGGAAGCGCGGTTACCGCCGTGGAATTAACGTTCGATACTCAAACAGGCGCTATGCTTGCTCAAAATGAAGCAACAACATCGTCTTCGAACTAAGGGAGTATTGAAATGTTAGCGCAATTTTTTATAAACCGACCTGTTTTTGCTTGGGTTATTTCTATCGCCATCATGCTGGCGGGTTTGGGGGCAATTACTACCTTGCCTATTTCCCAGTATCCAGATGTTGCACCACCGTCGATTAATATTTCGGCTACTTACACGGGTGCATCAGCAGAAACCGTTGAAAACAGTGTAACTCAGGTTCTAGAGCAGCAACTGACCGGGCTTGATGGTTTGCTGTATTTTTCTTCTTCGAGTACGTCGACAGGTGGTTCTGATATTACAGTGACATTTGAGCAAGGTACGGATGCTGATTTGGCTCAAGTGCAAGTTCAAAATAAAGTGCAACAAGTGTCCTCTAGCTTGCCTGAAGCCGTTCAACAAAGAGGCGTGACGGTAACGAAATCGAACTCGGATTTCCTTTTAGTTGCGGCGCTCTATGATGAAACAGATACAGACAGTGCTTTTGATGTCGCAGATTTTATGGTGACAAGTGTTCAAGATATTGTTGCTCGTGTAGAAGGTGTCGGAAGTATCCGGGTGTTTGGTTCTGAGTACGCTATGCGCATCTGGTTAGATCCGTTAAAACTCGCTTCTTATAACTTGATACCTTCTGATGTTTCCTCTGCAGTAAGTACGCAGAACACTCAAATTGCTGCAGGTAGTTTAGGTGCTTTTCCTGCAACTCAGGGACAAGAACTAAATGTATCTGTTACGGCGCAATCAAAGCTGCAAACGGTCGAAGAATTTGAAAAGATCATCTTGGCATATGACGACAGCGGGGCAACAGTTCGTTTAAGCGATGTTGCTAGAATTGAAATTGGCAGTGAATCTTATTCTAATATTGTGCGGTTAAATGGTCACCCTGGTTCGGGCATGGCCGTTATGTTATCACCTGGTGCCAATGCCTTATCTACCTCTGAAGGCGTAAAAGCGACATTGGCTGCAATTGAGCCAGACTTACCTGACGGTTACAAATTAGCTTTCCCTGTAGACAGTACTGAGTTTATAAAAATATCCATTGAAGAGGTGGTGAAAACGTTATTTGAAGCCATCGCTTTGGTGGTTATTGTGATGTTTATTTTCTTACAGAATTGGCGAGCAACTCTTATACCTGCCATTGCGGTCCCTGTTGTTTTATTAGGTGTATTTGGTGTACTAGAAGTAGCTGGCTTCTCGATTAATACCTTGACGATGTTTGGTGTAGTGCTATCGATTGGACTACTGGTCGATGACGCGATTGTTGTTGTGGAAAACGTAGAACGAGTAATGGAAGAAGAAGGTCTTTCTCCAAAAGAGGCGACGATTAAATCCATGAAAGAAATCACCAGTGCCTTAATTGGTATTGCTGTGGTGTTGTCTGCGGTCTTTTTACCAATGGCGTTTTTTAGTGGTTCTGCTGGTGTTATTTACCGCCAGTTCTCTGTCACTATTATTGCCGCAATGGTACTTTCCGTTATTGTTGCATTAACGTTAACACCAGCATTATGTGCAACCTTGTTGAAACCAAACCATGGAGCACCTAAAAAAGGTTTGGGTGGTTGGTTTAACCGTAATTTTGATCGTGCAACAAACTCATATTCTGGTCGAGTGGCTCGTCTTGTCAAACAACCTGTTCGTTGGCTGCTTGGCTACGGCATTATTGTCGCTGGTTTGGGTTATATGATGACAAACCTACCAACGGGTTTTTTACCGACGGAAGACCAAGGTCGAATCATTGTCATGGTGAATTTGCCTGAAGGTTCGTCTCAAGCGCGTACTGATGAAGTGATGCGAAAAGTAGAAAATCACTTTTTAGTATCAGAAAAAGACAATGTTGACGCCTTGTTCACTGTGTCTGGTTTTAACTTTATCGGTAGTGGACAGAGTGCGGGTCTTGCTTTTGCTGCACTAAGTGATTGGTCTTTGCGTACTGATCCAAAAGACAGCGCAAGTGCTATTGTTGCTCGATCTTACGGTGCACTTGGTAAAATTCGTGATGCGCGTATTTTCTCCCTTATTCCTCCTTCTATTCGTGGTCTTGGTCAAACAAATGGCTTTACCTTCCAGTTATTGGCCTCTGGTAATACCAGCCGAGAGACGTTAATTACGATGCGAGATGCTTTGTTGTCGGATGCTCGCACGAGTCCGTTATTGGCTGGCGTTCGTTTGGGCGGTGAATCCGAAGCACCGCAATTAAAAATTGATATTGACCAAGAAAAAGCTTCAGCACTTGGTTTGTCTTTATCAAATATCAGTTCGACATTAACCAGTGCATGGGCAGGCAGTTATATTAATGACTTCATTGACCGTGGGCGAGTTAAGAAAGTCTACATGCAGGGTGATGCTGAATATCGTTCTACGCCAGAAAACTTACAGCATTGGTATGTTCGAGGTAGCGATAACACCATGACACCAATGTCTGCGTTTGCGACAAGCGAATGGACTTATGGTCCTAAGACGTTAAATCGATTTAATGGTTCTGCGTCTTATCAGATTCAAGGTGCGGGTGCGGCAGGTATCAGTTCAGGTGTTGCGATGGATGAGTTGCAACGACTCTCTGATGAAATGGCATCAGGTACGGTAGGTGCTTGGAGCGGTTTGTCTTACCAAGAACGATTATCTGGTGGTCAAACACAGCTTTTGTATGCAATTTCGATCTTGGTAGTTTTCCTATGTCTTGCTGCTTTGTATGAGAGCTGGACTGTTCCTTTTTCTGTGATGTTAGTGATTCCTTTAGGGGTTATTGGTGCGGCGGCTGCGGCACATTTACGAGGTTTGGAAAACGATGTGTATTTCCAAGTCGCTTTGTTAACGACGATTGGTCTGTCATCGAAGAACGCTATTCTGATTGTTGAGTTTGCAGAAGCGGCTTATCGGAACGGTGCGAATGCTTGGGATGCGGCTGTTGAAGCTTCAAAACTGCGTCTGCGTCCTATTATTATGACGTCATTGGCATTTATTGTGGGTACATTACCTTTGGCCTTATCGTCAGGCGCAGGTGCTAACAGTCGAATCTCAATTGGTTCTGGTATTGTTGGTGGTACCTTAACGGCAACGGTACTGGCTATCTTTTTTGTGCCATTGTTCTTTGTTGTTATACGTCGCTTATTCCCTAAGCGAAAAGAAGCAGATATATAACAAGGTAAGACTTTGAGTAAGAGTGATGAAAAAAGGAGCCTTGATCTCATTGATCTGGCTCCTTTTTTTGTTGCTTTACTTCATTCTTTGAAACGCTTTTTAATGATTTTATTTAAAGTAAAAGTTGTATTAAATAAAACCTTATATAAGGCGTTTACGAATATTGACTACGGCAATTTCAGCTAGGATAACAATCACAAAAACAGCCAATAAAGCGACGGCAACACGATCCCATTGAAACAAGTTCATTGAATCATCAAGTACGACACCAATTCCGCCAGCGCCAACTAAACCTAGAACCGCAGATTCTCGAACATTAATGTCCCAGCGAAATAATACGATACTAAAGAAAGCAGGCAAGACTTGCGGCCAGTAACCTTTTAGCAGAATGGATAACCAAGATGCGCCAGTGGCTTTTAAGGCTTCAATGGAACCCATGTTTACTTCTTCAATGGCTTCGCCAAGCAATTTACCCACAAAACCAATGGATCGAAACGCAATGGCTAATACGCCAGCAATAACGCCAGGGCCAAAAATGGAAACAAACAGCAGCGCCCAAACCAATGAGTTTACTGATCGAGAAGACACTAAAAAGAATCGAGATATCCACTGACACAGTGCGGAATCAACGATGTTTCTCGCGTTCATTAGCGCTAATGGAACAGCAAAAATAAGTGTGATGAGCGTGCCTAATGTGGCGATGTTGAGTGTTTCAATCATAGCGTCGTGAATGGCGACTGGATAATAAGCGAAATCCATTGGCCACATACGAGAAAACATATCGGCCATTTGTTCCGGAGCATCCAGCAGAAATTCAGGAATAACTTCGACAGATTGTACGGATTGAACAAACGCCATAACGAGAACCAAATAAACGGCATAGCGAGACAGTTTTTGTTTCAGGGTAAAGCGTTCCCAGTGATGATCTATTGTGTTCATAAAATAGGCTCCTAGGTCAAACTAGCGAAAAATGCGGCGAACAATGTTGGAAAGAAACTCGCCAAACATAATAAGAGCAATAATGATGATTAAGATGGCAGCAACAAAATCATAATCAAAGCGTTGAAAAGCAGAAAATAATGTTCCGCCTAAACCACCTGCGCCGACGATGCCGACCATGGTTGAGTTACGTAGATTTGAATCAAGCTGGTAAGTAGAAAAACCAATAAAGCGAGCAAATACTTGAGGCATCACAGAGAACAAGATAATGCTTGTAAATCCTGCGCCAGTTGCACGAATTGCTTCGACTTGTTTAAGTGAAATTTCCTCAATGGCTTCCGCAAAAAGTTTGGCAATAAAGCCTATAGACGCCACAATTAAGGTAAGAATCCCGGCCAATGCACCAAATCCTACGCTCTTAACAAATAAGATTGCAATGATGACGGGATGGAAAGTACGACAAAGCGCGATAACAGCACGTACTGGTGAGCTGATCCAGCTTGGCATCATATTACGAGCGGCAAATAACCCTAAAAATAGAGAGATGAAAATGCCACAAATACTGGAAATAACCGCAATTTCTAAACTTTCTATTAAGCCACTTAATAACAATGACCAACGGCTAAAATTAGGTGGAATCATGCGACCTAATAAATTGCTAGCATGCCCAAAGCCTTCGTTGATTCGTCCCCAGCTAAGATCCATCGCGTTAAAGGTGTAAAGAACATAACAGACCACAAGCAGCCAAATCGCACTGATAAACCAGTTATGTTTGAAGGGATTTTCTCGGTTTTTGTTTGTGTCTATACCATCCATGATTCACCTCCATAAATTTGTTTTAGGTGATCATCTGTGATGCCTTCAGGTGGACCATCATAAACCACAATGCCATTACTCATGCCGATCATACGTTTAGCAAAACGACTAGCCAGTTTAACGTCATGAATATTAACCAATGCAGGGATGTTTTTTTCTTCCGAGAAGCGTTCCAAAAGCTCCATAATTTCGACTGCTGTTTTTGGATCAAGCGATGACGTTGGTTCGTCCGCTAGTAAGATTTTTGGGTTTTGCATGACGGCTCTTGCGATACCAACACGTTGACGTTGTCCACCGGATAAACTGTCTGCTCGTTTAGATGCGTGCTCGGTTAAACCAACGGCGTCTAACAGTTCAAATGCGGTGTTGATGTCTTCTTGGCTGAACTTTCTGCGCCACGCTTGCCAAGCCGACATGTAGCCAAGTCGACCCGTTAATACGTTCTCAATAACAGTTAAGCGTTCAACAAGGTTGTATTCCTGAAAAACCATGCCTACTTGGCGGCGTAGCTTGCGAAGTTGGGCGCCTTTGGCCAAGCAAAGATCGGCGTTATCAAACAGAATCTGTCCATCAGTTGGATCAATGAGTCGGTTGATACAACGTAATAAGGTACTTTTCCCTGTTCCAGAAGGTCCGATAATGGCGATGATTCCAGGTTCGGTGATGTTGATGTCTATCCCTTTTAAAATGGGATTACCGGCAGTGTATTCTTTTTTTAAGTTTCTGATTTCAAGGAAACTTGAACGCTCAGCGACGCTTTGAGTTACAGACATGGTGTTTTCCTACAGGCAAAGAGATCCAAGCAGCCTGACTTCTCAGGCTGCTGGTTATTATTTCTTTAAATGAATTTAAATGTATTAACTAGAGGGTTATTAGTTCTTTTTCGCCGCTTCTTTTGCTCGTTTAGCTGCGGCTTTAGCTGCGTCTGCTTCTGCTAGCTGCTTAAGTCCAGTCTTGGTGTAAGCGGTGCCAGATGAATGAGCAATGTCTCGGATAATTTGCCAATCTTTTGCGTATGTCACTGGGAAGAAACGATCAGCGCCACCAAAAGTTTTTTGCATTTCAGCTGGGAAGCGGAAAGTGAAAAATGCTTCTTTGATTTTCTCAACAAGCTCAGGGTTTAAGTCATGAGCGTAGCCAAAAGAAGAGGTCGGAAAGCGTGGGCTAGTATAAATAGTACGAAAATCGTCTTTGTCTATACGTTCTGCTGCGATCATACGTTTGTATACATCAGAGGCAACTGGCGCAGCATCATAATCTCCAGAAAGCACGCCCATAATAGATTGATCATGTTTACCTGAGTATTTCACTTCATAATCCGTATCTGGCGTAAGACCCAATGCTGGGAATAAAGCACGTGGTGCTAAGTTACCAGAGTTAGAAGACGCAGAAGTATGGGCAACCACCTTGCCTTTTAAATCAGTCATTTTAGTGATGTCGCTGTCTTTGCGAACGATTGTAATTAGATTGTAGCCTTGGAACGATTCTTCCGTGCCTTTTACTGCGATAGGAACTAAGCCACCTAAGTTAACTGCGTAACCTGTTGGTCCTGTAGAGAAACCAGCAATGTGCAAACGGCCAGAACGAAGCGCTTCCACTTCAGCAGCATTTGAGTGAACAGTGTAATAAACCACTTTTTTACCAGTGACGTCGCTTAGGTATTTTTGAAAGTCGCTGAATGCGTCCTTATAAACTGCTGGATCTTCTACAGGCGTGTAAGTGAAAACAAGCGTGCTAGGGTCGCGCCATTGTTTTGAGTCTTTTGGAAGGTCAGCTACGAGGTCATAGTTATCGTCGCAAAACTTGTCGTCGAGAACGCCTCGATAAGCACAATCGTCGGCTAACGCTGTGCTGGCACCTAATAGTAATGAGCCAGAGAGAGCTAAGCCAGTCAGTAATTTAATAGACATTATTGTTTCCTCATTATGCATTTATTATTTTTGTTATCACCGGTCGGGAGGTTCCGTTGTCGGAGATGAGTCACTCAGCATTGGTGCTAAGCTGATTTGTATATAGCAAGGCAAGTGCCAATACGAATAAATCGTTTATAAACAGTCTGTTATGATTTTTCATGGACTTATGTTTATGTCACTTGGGACGCTTTGGTCTCATGATCGATTGTTAAATGGGTCACTCTTGTCCATCTTCTTCGTGCGCTTTGAATTGTTGCTTATCTAATTGATGTTTCTTCATTTTTCGATATAGCGTCTTGCGGGACATATCGAGTAATTCAGCTGCTTCGTTCAATTGTCCATTTTTGGCTCTAAGCCCTTCTTCGATAATGTGGCGTTCGAATTGCCCCATACGTTCTTCATAACTGCTGCTGGTATCATCTTCACGTTTTATTGAAGCTAAAGAGGTTTCACTGATTCCGAGTACAAAACGATCCGCCGCGTTTTTAAGTTCTCGTACATTGCCCGGCCATTGATGTTGAATTAAATGGTCGATAAACGAAGAGGTAATTACCGGCAGAGGCTTAGCAAAATGATCCGCTGCTTTTTGAGCGTAATGGTGAAAAAGCTGCAAGATGTCTTCAGGGCGATCTCTTAGCGGTGGAATAGTGAGGCTGGCGACATTGAGACGGTAAAATAAATCTTTGCGAAACTTTCCTTGTTCGCCCAATAGCGCGAGATTGTCTTTACTGGCGGCAATGACCGTCAGCTCGACGGGAATCGGAGTCGTGCTGCCAACACGTTCAATGGTTCGTTCCTGTAAAACGCGCAGTAATTTTATTTGCACTGGAAGCGGCATGGTTTCGATTTCGTCTAAAAATAGCGTACCGCCGTTTGCGGCTTCAATCTTGCCTATGTGGCGTTTGTTTGCACCGGTGAAAGAGCCAGCCTCATGTCCAAACAATTCACTTTCAATAAGACTTTCGCTGATGCCGCCGCAGTTAATGGCAATGAATCGGCTTTTGTTTCTGAGGCTGAATTGATGCAGCGCTCTGGCAACCACATCTTTTCCGCATCCCGTTTCGCCATAAATAATGGTGTCGATGTTGGCTTGAGCCAGTGAGGATATGTGCTGGCGAATACCTTTGATTGAAGCTGATTCGCCGATGATGAGCGCTTCTAATCCTGTTTGCTGGGCGATGTTTTGCTTTAAATTGCGGTTCTCTAAAACGAGCTGTCTTTTGTCCGCAGCACGTTGTAGTTGATTGATTAGTTGCGCAGGTTGCAGTGGTTTTTCCAGAAAATCATAAGCGCCTTCTTTCATGGCTTCTATTGCCATTGGAATATCGCCGTGGCCGCTCATGAGTAAAACGGGCAACTCATTATCCAATTCTTGGGTGCGAGCAAGTAGGCTTAATCCATCCATTTTTGGCATTCTTACGTCACTCAGAATAACCGCCGCACTGTTTTTATTTAATGAAATAAGCGCTTTTTCTGCTCTGATATGGCTTTCAACGTCAAAACCTTCTAGCTCAAGCATTTCTGTTAAGGCTTCGATGATGGTTGGGTCGTCGTCGATAATGATTATTTTTATTGTGTTGTTCATTTATCTTTCTGCCTTTTTTAATTCTAAGGTAAAGCTGCTGCCTTTATTTGGTGCCGAGATAACGCGTATTTGTCCGCCAAAGTCTTGAATAATGTTGTAGCTAATAGACAGACCTAAGCCTAAACCTTGGCCGACTTCTTTTTGAGTGAAAAAAGGGTCAAATATCTGATCTATTTGATCTTTTTCTATTCCTGTTCCTGTGTCATTGACGTTGATCATGACTTTATTGTCAGACTCATAAACCTCTATTGAAAGTTGTTTAACAGGTGCGCTTGATAAAGCATCAACGGCGTTGCTGATTAGGTTTACCATCACTTGCTCTAAACGGATGGGCTCGGCGAGAACATAAAGTGACGAATTACTCGCTTGGTAGCGAAACGTGCAGTTTTGGTCGTGGATCTGATTAAACATCAGTTCGATAGCGTCTTTTATAACGCTATCTAACAGCACTGGAGAAAGTTCTGTACCTGCCGCGCGGGCAAAGGCTTTTAGGTGTTTCGTGATGCGAGTGATTTTGTTGAGTAGCTGAGTGACTTTATCTAGGCTATTTTGCGCCTTATTGATTTGACCTTGTTCCATGTGGCGACCAGCTGTATGCAAATGACTGGCTATCGCTGTAAGAGGCTGGTTTATTTCGTGAGTAATACCAACACCAAGCTGTCCTAAAGCCGCGAGTTTTCCGGCTTGTACCAATTCGTTTTGAGTCGCTTTTAGTTGTGCTTCAGCGGCGACACGCTCTTCAATTTCTGCTGCGAGAATGTGATTAGTACGCTCGACTTCAATGGCGGTTTGTTGGAAGTATTGAAGGTCTTTCGCCATGCTGGACACTTCATCATGTCCGACAATGCGTATTTGAACATCGAGCTGGGAGTTGGCAATGGCTTGCATGTTTCGTTGTAGCTCGATAATACGCTGTAAGACATTACGGCGTACATAAAACCAAGAGATAGCACAGGCCACACTCAAACTGATGAGCGATAAAAGTAAGATATTTCGAATACTGTTGTTAATGGATTTAATCGCGCCTTCTAGTGAGGCTCGGATGCTGGTGTTGGTGTAGTTTGTGTACTGGTTGATCTGAGCGGCTAGCTGTTGAATGTGTTGTTGGCTGTTCTCTAAGAGAAAGCTTTGTTGGTACAGCAAATCCAACTCTTCATTTTTAAGCTGGAACAGGCTCCCTTGCCGTGAACTCATTTCCAGAAAGTCGGCTAATGACTGATTCAAAGAGGAAGGAGATTGAGGTAACTGTGTTAAGTGTTGAGTGATTTCTTGACCCAATGTCTCAAGTCTTAAAAAGGTGTAATCCAGCTCATTAAAAGAGGAATCATTACTCACTTTTTCAATTAACCCTGAAAAGTAATATAGCCGGCTGATAATTTGATCTAATTCTGGTGAATGATTCAGCTGATTCATTTTGGATATTAGGTTTTGAAATAATGGGAAAATCAGCACGGACTGCTTGGTTAACTCATGACGAATGACTTCTCGACGTTCCACACTTTGGTTTAGCAAGGTTAAGCTGTTTTGAATTTGGGTAATGAGTTCAAGAAAATAGCGATTATAGTCAGGCAAGTTCTTCATGAGCGCATCCATATCACTAATGGCAATTTGTAGCGCGCTCATCGCATTTTCTCGAGACGTTTTAGAGTCGCTGGTAACCAAAAGTGGGGCGGTTGCCACAATAAGTCGGCTTTTGTCGTTTAGTCGAGCCGCCGCGTCTAAACCAGGAATGTCTTGATGTTTTAGTAATAAAAGGCGGTCGCTGAGTTGCAGATAGGTATTGGTCGCTAGCCCACTGGCAACTATGGTAATCGACGAAATGAGTACGAAGGCCAAAAAAAGCCTACCGCCAATGCCAATATGGCGAAGCCAGTAAAACGAAGGGATGCTCATTGGTGCTTGTCCTGTTATTTTTATAATTGGATGTTCTATTTTTAATTCGATGTACTAATGAAAGATTGATGCCAACTCTGTAGCTCAATGATCACGGTCTTTTGTACCGAACAGAGGACAAAAGTGTCCCATCATAATCTTTTAATCGGTTTCTTCAACATTCTACTAATTGAATTTGGTAATTAAAAAGTTCTCCTTCGTTCATGTTCAGTCATTGCAATTAAAAGAATTGATATATTTATATATGGATATTAATATATATGTTAAATCGTATGTTTTTTTGTTTCATCTATTTATAATATTTGTATGTCAGGCTTATAAGCTCATATTGTGTGTTTGGGGTTTGATTGGAGAAAGTGTATGACTGTATTGAATACTAGTTTAGCCAATGTAAATGAAGAGCAGTTTTCGGTGCCAAGTGTTGGGATATTTCATACTGGTGTGTCGACTCATCCTGTACGTATTTTGTTGCTTTATGGCTCGTTGCGCGAGCGTTCTTATAGTCGTTTAGTCATTGAAGAGTGCGCTCGATTACTGGAAAAATATGGTGCAGATGTTCGCATTTTCAATCCGACAGGTTTACCTCAACCGGATGGTAATGATGGTTCTCATCCGAAAGTTCGAGAGTTACGTGAGTTAATGATTTGGTCTGAAGGGCAGGTTTGGTGTTCACCAGAACGGCATGGTGCGATGACCAGTATTCTAAAAAGCCAGATAGATTGGGTGCCTTTAAGTATTGGTGCTGTACGTCCTACACAAGGAAAAACGTTAGCGGTGATGCAGGTAAGTGGCGGCTCTCAATCATTCAATGCGGTTAATCAAATGCGTATTTTAGGGCGTTGGATGCGTATGGTGACAATCCCTAATCAATCGTCTGTAGCTAAGGCATTTCTTGAATTCGACGAAGAGGGTCGAATGAAAGAGTCGTCTTATTATCGTCGTATTGTTGATGTTGTTGAGGAGTTAATGAAATTTACCCTGTTATTAAGAGATAACAAAGATGTCTTAGTAGATCGTTATTCTGAGCGTGTAGAAAGTGCGGAAGAGCTATCAAAACGGGTAAATCAAAAATCAATTTAATTGTTTTGTTTTAAGACAAAGGTGTTGAAATGGGCTTGTTCGAGCGTTATTTATCGGTTTGGGTTGGTTTGGCAATTCTTGTTGGCATGTTGCTAGGTTTTTTGGTACCAGAAGTATTTTCTCTGGTTGCGACCTTTGAATATGCTCATGTGAATTTAGTCGTAGGCGCGCTGATTTGGTTGATGATTTATCCAATGATGGTGCAAATTGATTTCTCCTCCATTAAAGATGTGGGTAAAAAACCAAAAGGTTTGGCATTAACCTTGATAATCAACTGGTTGATTAAGCCATTTACTATGGCGTTTTTGGGGTGGTTGTTTTTCAAAGTGTTATTTGTCGGTTGGGTGGATCCCCAAAGTGCGTCGGAATACATTGCCGGTATGATTTTATTAGGTGTGGCGCCTTGTACTGCGATGGTGTTTGTTTGGAGTCAATTAACAAAGGGTGATGCTAATTACACCTTGGTTCAAGTGTCGATAAACGACATTATTATGGTTTTCGCCTTTGCGCCCATTGCCGGTTTCTTATTGGGAGCCAGTGATATTACGGTGCCTTGGGATACCTTGTTATTTTCGGTTGTTTTATATGTTTTGGTTCCGCTCATTGCAGGTATTGTGACCCGTAAACGTTTGGATAAAGGCGATGATCACAGTAAGTTAAAGTCTTTTCTATCTACAATGAAGCCTTGGTCTATTGTTGGTTTGCTGTCAACGGTTGTTCTTTTGTTCGGTTTTCAATCGAATACTATTTTGGACCAGCCACAAACTATTCTACTTATTGCTATCCCTTTATTGATTCAAACCTACGGTATTTTTGCCTTGGCCTATTGGTTGGCGAAGAAAATGAAACTTCCTCATGATGTGGCGGCACCAGCGTCTATGATCGGTTCATCGAATTTCTTTGAATTAGCCGTTGCAGTGGCGATTTCCTTGTTTGGGTTGCACTCTGGTGCGGCGTTGGCAACGGTTGTTGGTGTGTTGGTTGAAGTGCCTGTGATGTTGTCTTTGGTGTGGTTTGCGAATCGTACGAGACGTTATTTTCCATAATTTAGTAGACTTAATAAAACGAGGAGTTTGCAATGGTTGTCATTCATCATAATCCTGAGTGCGGAACATCGCGTAATGTATTGGCAATTATTCGCGCTGCTGGATATGAACCAAGGGTAATTGAATACATTAAAGAAGGTTGGACTAAGCCTCAGTTATTGGCTTTGTTTGCTGCAGCGGATTTGACGCCAAGAACGGCTTTAAGAACCACAAAATCACCAGCGGAAGAGTTGGGTTTATTAGGCGAATCGGTTTCCGATGAGGTTTTATTAGCTGCAATGTTAAAACACCCTGTGTTGGTTAATCGTCCTATTGTGTGTACTCCAAAAGGGGTGAAGCTCTGCCGTCCAAGTGAAACTGTATTGGATTTACTAGAAAAATGGCCTGAGTCTAATTTTGAAAAAGAAGATGGTGAAAAAGTCTTAGATAAAAATGGACGGCGCATGAGCTGATGGGAAGAAGCGTGTAAATAACGTTTGCATGTGGTGCTGTATTTGGTGTTTTAAGTCAATTGATTGTGCATTTGCATAAAATCAGCGAAAATAGAGCAACGTAATTTAACCTCATTTTTACGCATCTTTTTTGAGTTGCGTCTCATGTACAGTAGAAGACCCTAAATCATGTCTCAAGAGTTTATCGATCAAGTCGAGCAGCGTCGAACCTTTGCTATTATTTCTCACCCTGATGCGGGTAAAACCACGATTACAGAAAAACTGCTGTTGTTAGGTCAACTAATTCAAACAGCGGGCTCTGTAAAGGGTAGAAAAGGTGATAAACATGCAACGTCTGATTGGATGGCAATGGAGAAGCAGCGTGGTATTTCTATTACGTCTTCTGTTATGCAGTTTCCATATAAAGAACGTATGGTTAACTTGCTCGATACACCTGGACATGAAGATTTCTCGGAAGACACATATCGAACGCTAACGGCTGTTGACTCAGTGTTGATGATCATTGATGGCGCGAAAGGTGTCGAGGATCGTACTATTAAGTTGATGGATGTATGTCGTTTACGTGATACACCAATTTTAACCTTCATCAATAAAATGGACCGTGATATTCGCGATCCAATTGATCTATTAGATGAAGTAGAGGAAGTTCTAAAAATAGCGGCGGCACCCATTACTTGGCCAATCGGTATGAGTACCTTTTTTAAAGGTGTTTACAATCTTTATACTGATACTATTCATATCTTTGTTCGTGGTCGTGGTCATACTTTAACTGATGATATTCGTATTGAAGGTTTGCAATCGGACGAAGCAAAAGAATTGCTTGGTGACGAATGGGAAGCTTATGTTGATGAAGTTGAGTTGGTTCGTGGTGCCAGTCATCAATTCGATCATGAGGCGTATTTAGCTGGTGAGTTAACGCCAGTTTTCTTTGGTACTGCTTTGTCTAATTTTGGTGTTCGTGAAATGCTAGATGGCTTTGTTGATTGGGCTCCTTCTCCAATTGGACGTGAAACGAATACACGTGCGGTTGATTCGTTGGAAGCAAAATTCTCTGGTTTCATCTTTAAAATACAAGCGAATATGGACCCGAAGCATCGTGACCGTATTGCGTTTATGCGTGTGTGCTCTGGTACTTATAGTCGTGGTATGAAAATGCGTCATTGTCGTTTAGGTAAGGACATTAAGATCACCGATGCTGTGTCGTTTACAGCGGGTGATCGTGAAGGTGTTGATGAGGCATTTTCTGGCGATATTATTGGTTTGCATAACCACGGAACAATTCAGATTGGTGATACTTTTACTGAAGGTGAAGATCTTAAATTTACGGGTATTCCTCATTTTGCCCCTGAGCTTTTTCGCCGAGTTCGTCTAAAAGATCCAATGAAGATGAAAGCGTTGCAGAAAGGTTTGCAGCAGTTGTCTGAAGAAGGTTCTACGCAGTTGTTTATGCCGTTTCGTAATAATGACCTTATTGTTGGTGCGGTAGGTCAATTGCAGTATGAAGTAGTGGCATATCGCTTAAAAGATGAATACAAGGTTGAATGTATTTATGAACCGATTAGCGTTAACACCGCTCGTTGGGTTGAGTGTGATGATCCGAAAAAATTCGAAGAGTTTCAAAATAAATGCCGTGATAATTTAGCGATAGATGGTGGCGGCCACCTTACATATTTAGCACCAACTCGTGTGAATTTAATGATGGCCGAAGAGAAGTGGCCTGATGTTCGTTTCCGTTCAACACGCGAGCATTGATCAATACTTGACTAAAACACTTGGTTAAGACGATAATTCAACTATTGTAAACTGTATTTATTTAAATGATGTTAGTGGTGTCAAAATGAGTGGTGTTGAATCAGTAGATCCTATTGAGTTTACAGGGGCGGCGGCTGCGAAGTTGAAATCTTTGATTGATGAAGAAGAGAATGATCGGCTCATGTTGCGTGTCTACGTGACGGGTGGTGGTTGTTCTGGCTTTCAGTATGGCTTTACTTTCGACGAAGAGTATCAAGAAGACGATACTGAAGTTAAGCGTGATGGTGTGAGTTTGGTGGTTGACCCATTGAGTTTTCAGTATCTTGTTGGGTCGGAAGTTGATTATAAGGAGAATCTAGAGGGTTCTCGTTTTATGGTTCAGAACCCTAACGCCGCATCGACTTGTGGTTGTGGTGCTAGCTTTAGTATTTAATTGCTAATAAGTATTAAGAAGCCCCTCGTACGAATGTGCGAGGGGCTTCTTTGTTTTACATCGAATAAAAAACTATTAGGCCTGGATGTGAAGGTTGCTTGCCTGACGTGATTTCTCATCATCGTCAATAAAGCTATTATCTAGTGGTTTGTAGTCTCCGACAAATAGTAGACCAATTTTATTATCACCTAGCGCAACAGGTGAGAGTCTATTATTTTTGGCACGCCATATTCTTAATCCAAATACCTTAGGAGATATATCGCTTTCGGTTGTTGTTAATTGGCTTTGGTTTATATGCGCATAAAGTGGAGATAGCTGATCTGATTCGCCATCTTGATCTAGTAATATATGGTGGTGAGTGGGTTGTTGATTTAGAAAGTCTGGTGGATAGGGTGTATTTAGAACAGGCAGCCAGCTTTCCTTAGGAAAGGTGTGAAACATATCTAATGTTTCTGGTGATCCATTATGAGGTGATAGCAGTAGTGTCATTTCAACAGGTATATCATATGAGGGTTTGACTGGAATATGGAAAATTAACTGTTTTGCTGGGCGTCGACTTGGCTCAGGTGTCGCATAGGCTGCATTTGTTTTAGATTTTTCAGTATCCATAGGAGGAATTTGTAAGAAAACTCTCCAATCTTTACTGTCTAGATCAAGTTCTTCTGGTGAATGTAGGTGTAATTTAGAGCCCATTACATGGCTTAATACATGTTCAATGAGGTTTGCGAAAATACTTGTGGAGGCTGTCAGAGGTTGTTTAGTATAGCTGTCTAGGTGTATTTCTTTTACTTGGTGGGCAGCCGAACTCAAATCAACAGAATCTTTATTGCTTTTTATAGAGCGGGTTGTAGTTCTAATAAGCGATTTTTTATCACTCGATTGAGTGTTGGCTCTACTTATGGCCTCTATAAATAGCATGATATAGCTCCTTTGATGACTGTCAAAGGTATCGGCCAAATATTAAAAGAGTTTAGAGATAGTCGTTTTTTGAGTAAAAAGACTATCTCATTCGTCGTATTAGCGTAGTAAATTAGACAATTTTGGATTTGGCTCTAACGCAGCGCGGTAGAAAAGAGCGACTTTACCGATTGTTTGTACAGTTTCGCATTTCATTATTTTACTAATTTCTGCAATAAGGGCTGTACGAACTTCACGATCAGTGATGCTGATACGAATCTTTACAAGTTCATGGTCTTCTAACGCACGGTCTATCTCGGTTAGCACTGTTTCTGTTAAACCGTTTCCTGCAATCATTACCACTGGATTAAGTGCGTGACCGATTAGGCGAAATTGCTTTTTTTGGGCGTTTGTAATGCTCATAGTAATTTTTTCTCATCTTAGTTGACCCTCTTTATTGGAGGCTTTAGAGGTTAAGGGATATTATAGCGGAATATTGACTGATTTAGGTATGATGAAAACGTGGCAAGATCAAAAAGTAGTAATAGTTGGATGAAGGAACATTTTGACGATACATATGTCAAAAAATCCCAACAAGATGGTTATCGCTCTAGAGCCAGTTATAAACTGATAGAGATTAACGATAAAGACAAGTTGTTTCGCCCGGCTATGAAGGTGGTTGACTTGGGAGCGGCCCCTGGTGGTTGGTCTCAGGTAGCAGCGAAATTGGTTGGTGATAAAGGGACTATTGTCGCTTCTGATATTTTAGAGATGTCACCTTTGGCTGGGGTTACTTTCGTGCAAGGGGATTTTACTGAGCAAGATGTTTATGAAGCAATCTTGGCTGAAATGGGAGATGAGAAAGCAGATCTTGTAATTTCAGATATGGCCCCCAATATGAGTGGTAATAGTTCTTCTGATCAGCCACAAGCTATGTATCTGGTAGAACTTGCTTTGGACATGGCAGCTCAAGTGTTGCGTCCGGGCGGGAATTTTTTGGTGAAAGTGTTTCAAGGTGAAGGGTTTGAGGAATACCTCAAGGCCATGCGGGCTCAATTTTCGTCTGTTATAACGCGGAAACCAGATGCGTCACGAGCAAGAAGTCGTGAAGTTTACTTATTAGGAAGACAATATAAAGGTTAATCGGAAATGTTCTGGTATTATTGCCAGAGACATTAAAAATAACCGTTTAGAGGTGTGCTCTTGAACGATATGATGAAAAATATACTGTTGTGGTTAGTTATTGCGGCTGTACTGCTAACTGTATTTAATAATTTTAATACTCCCGCTGAAACAAATCGAATTTCTTATTCTGAATTTGTTAAAGAAGTCCAAAGTGGTCAAATAGCGAAAGTGACTGTTGATGGTTACATTATTAGTGGTAACCGAACTAGTGGTGATACTTTTGATACAGTGCGCCCAGCGGCATCTGATCCTAAAATAATGGATGACTTGCTTAGTAACGATGTTGTTGTTGAGGGAAGCTTGCCTGAACAGACGAGCATCTGGACTCAGTTACTTGTTGCTAGTTTTCCTATTTTACTTATTCTTGCCATATTTATGTTTTTCATGCGTCAAATGCAAGGCGGTGGCGGTGGTAAAGGTGGCCCGATGTCTTTTGGTAAGTCAAAAGCGCGTTTGTTGCCAGAAGATCAAATCAAAACGACTTTTGCAGATGTTGCAGGTTGTGATGAAGCAAAAGAAGATACAGAAGAGCTTGTTGACTTTTTGAGAGAACCAAGCAAATACCAGCGTTTGGGTGGTAAAATTCCTCGCGGTATTTTGATGTGTGGTCCTCCAGGTACCGGTAAGACCTTGCTTGCTAAGGCTATTGCTGGTGAAGCAAAAGTACCTTTTTTCACAATATCAGGTTCCGACTTCGTAGAAATGTTTGTTGGTGTCGGTGCGTCTCGTGTTCGTGATATGTTTGAACAGGCTAAAAAGCACGCGCCTTGCATTATCTTTATTGATGAGATCGATGCTGTTGGCCGAAATCGTGGTTCCGGTATGGGCGGCGGTAATGATGAACGTGAGCAGACATTGAACCAATTGTTGGTTGAAATGGATGGTTTTGAAGGTAATGAAGGCATAATCGTTATTGCGGCAACAAACCGCCCTGACGTTTTGGATCCTGCCTTATTACGTCCTGGTCGTTTTGACCGTCAAGTACAGGTTGGTTTACCAGACATTCGTGGTCGCGAGCAAATTTTAAAAGTACATTTACGTAAAGTGCCTTGTGATGACAATGTCGAGCCGAAAAATATTGCTCGTGGTACGCCTGGTTTTTCTGGTGCCGACTTGGCTAATCTAGTTAATGAGGCTGCTTTGTTTGCTGCGCGCTCTAATCGTCGCTTGGTCAATATGGAGCAGCTTGAGCTAGCTAAAGATAAGATTCTCATGGGTGCAGAGCGCAAAACCATGGTGATGAGTGATAAAGAAAAACTGAATACGGCATATCATGAAGCTGGTCATACTATTATTGGCTATTTGATGCCTGAACATGATCCTGTTTATAAAGTGTCAATCATTCCTCGCGGTCGTGCGTTAGGTGTGACTATGTACTTGCCTGAAGAAGACAAATACAGTGTGAGTAAAACAGGTCTTGAAAGCCAGGTTTGTAGTCTTTATGGCGGTCGTATTGCAGAAGAAATTGTCCATGGTTTTGATGGTGTTTCGACTGGTGCGTCAAACGATATTGAACGTGCGACGAGCATAGCTCGTAATATGGTAACGAAATGGGGATTGTCAGCAAAACTTGGCCCATTCGCTTATGAAGAAGATAATGATAGTGGCGGTTACATTGCGGGCCCTACAGGAGGAAAAGCTAATTACTTCTCTCCTGAAACTGGGAAAATAATTGATGCTGAAGTTCAAGATATTATTAGTCGTTGTTACGCTAAAGCGACAGAAATATTGCATGAGAATCGCGCTAAGCTGGAAGTAATGGCTGAGGCTTTGATGCAATATGAAACGATTGATGCGAAACAGATTAAAGAAATAATGGATGGGAAGAAACCTTCTGCTCCTGAAAGTTGGACTGACTCTGATTCGAATTCTTCAAAAGATAGTGGTGAACAATCATCAGATAATTTTTCTTCGGCTGAGGTGGATTCTTCATTGAATGATGAAGATGAAGTTCCTGACCAAACATCTAAACCAGCGGGTGAGTGATTTGTGTCATTGATTTTTGATATGGTTTTCTCATGTCGTTAATGCCTTTTGGGGACAAGTCGTTAGACTTGTCCCTTCCTCATGTTATGGGGATACTAAATGTGACGCCAGATTCTTTTTCTGATGGTGGTGCTTTTAGTGCTCTAGATGCTGCGTTTCAGCAAGCAGATAAGATGATTCGAGAAGGTGCAAGTATCATAGATGTAGGTGGTGAATCTACTCGTCCTGGTGCTGTTCCTGTTTCAACTCAGCAAGAGTTAGACCGAGTTTTGCCTGTTATTGAATCGATAAAAAAACGCTTTGATATCATAGTGTCGGTTGATACTAGTACAGCAGATGTTATTCGCAATGCATCTGCTCTGGGCGCAGGTTTGATTAATGATGTTCGGGCGCTTGAGAGAGAGGGATCGTTACAGGCAGCGGCACAAACGAATTTGCCTATTTGTTTAATGCATATGAAAGGTACGCCGAAAACGATGCAAAACTCCCCCGAATATACCTCTGTTACGGATGATGTTGCTGATTATTTAGTGTCTAGGGTTGACGTGTGCGAGGCTGAAGGTATTGGGCGTCATCGTCTTATTCTGGATCCTGGTATTGGATTTGGTAAAACCTTGACTCATAACCTATCACTGCTGAAGAATACGAAACATTTTAGAAAGTTAGGTTTTCACGTTCTTATGGGTCTTTCGCGAAAGACGATGATAGGTGATGTGCTGAGCTTACCTGTTGAGGAACGCCTATATGGCACTATGGGGGCAAATGCTTCCGCTTATTCTAAAGGTGCTCGTATTTTTAGAGTCCATGATGTTAGGCCGCATGTTGAAATGTTGGCATTGATGTCTCGTATTGAGAGAGAAGTTTAATGCGCAAATATTTTGGTACAGATGGTATTCGTGGAAAAGTTGGTACAACACCGATTACGCCAGAGTTTATGCTCAAGCTTGGCTGGGCAGCTGGACAGGTTTTCAAAGAAAATGATAAGAAAATTTTAATTGGTAAAGATACGCGAATTTCTGGCTATATGTTCGAGTCAGCACTTGAATCTGGCATTGTTGCTGCCGGTGCGGATGTTCGTTTAGTGGGCCCAATGCCTACGCCAGCGATTGCGTATTTAACTCGTACTTTTCGTGCTAGCGCAGGGATTGTTATCAGTGCTTCTCATAATCCTTTTTCAGATAATGGAATTAAATTCTTTTCAGCTCAAGGTGGAAAGATCTCTGATGAAATAGAAGAGCGTATAGAATATTTTCTTGAACAGCCAATGGAAGTAGTTGAGTCTAGTCTTATTGGTCGAGCTAAGCGGATAGATGATGCTGCAGGTCGATATATTGAATACTGTAAGGGTACCTTCCCTATTGGTCTTCAGTTGAGTGGCTTAAAAATTGTTGTGGATTGTGCTGATGGCGCGACCTATCACGTAGCGCCACGAGTATTTTCAGAGCTGGGTGCTGAAGTTGTTGCCATTGGGGTAAATCCTGATGGGTTGAATATCAATGAATTTAGTGGCGCCACAAAGCCTGAGTTATTGCGTAAAAATGTATTAGCAGAAGAGGCTGATCTCGGTATCGCATTAGACGGCGATGGTGATCGACTAATTTTAGTTGATCGTCATGGAGTGGTTCGCGATGGTGATGATATTCTTTATATTATTGCTAATCATCTGATGCGTACAGGCCGATTTAGTGGTGGTGTTGTTGGTACCTTGATGAGTAATTTTGGCTTGGAACTGGCCTTTTCTGAAACAGGTATTGGTTTTAGTCGAGCGGCTGTTGGTGATCGCTATGTTAATGAAAAGCTGGAGCACCATGGTTGGGTATTAGGTGGTGAGCCATCGGGTCATATTGTATGTAAGTCTATTACCACAACCGGTGATGGTATCATTGCTGCACTTCAAGTACTTAGAGCTATGATTGAAGAAGATAAAAGTCTAGATGAATTGCTTGTTGGCCTAGTTAAGTTTCCTCAGAAATTGAAAAATATTCGTGTAGCGAAGCGTTTTGTACCTAATGAAGAGCCTGCATTGCAAAAAGCCATCGCTGTAGCAAATGAGCGTTTAAATGGTTTAGGGCGAGTGCTGCTTCGTGCTTCAGGAACTGAGCCTCTTATTCGAGTGATGGTTGAAGGGCGAGATGATAAGACTGTCGATGAGTTGGTTGATTACTTGGTCGATGAAGTTAAAGCGGTTGTTGCGGCGAAAATGGCGTAATAAAGCGAGTTTTATGGATGTGACAAAATAAATACTTGAAACCAAAGGGGGCTTTCCATAGAATGAGCCCCTCGAATTTAGGGGTTAGGATATGATTCGTCAAAAAATAGTCGCTGGTAACTGGAAGATGAATGGCACAAAAGAGTCCATTATGACACTGGTGAATGGCTTGCTTGAGATGGACGGTTCTGACGCTGAAATAGTTATTGCTCCTTCTTTTCCTTACTTGTCACAAGTTAATGATCTGGTTGATGGTAGTTGTCTTGTTTTGGCGGCTCAGAACATTAGTGATGAGGTAAAGGGTGCTTATACAGGAGAGGTTTCGGCTTCTATGTTGGGCGATTTTGGCGTTAAGTACGTATTAATTGGTCATTCAGAGCGACGCTCAATCTATCGCGAAACAGATGATGTTATAGCGACTAAAGTGAAAGTCGCGCTGGAATTTGGTTTGACTCCAATGCTTTGTATTGGTGAGACGCTAGAAGAGCGTGAATCAAATCAAACTCTTTTAGTTTGTGAGCGTCAGATTCAAGCTGTTATTGCTGAAGTAGGTATTAAAGAGTTTGAAAAAATGGTTATTGCTTATGAGCCTGTTTGGGCTATAGGTACGGGGTTGTCGGCAAGTGCTGAGCAGGCTCAAGAAGTACATTGTTCGATTAGAGCCTTTTTGGCTAAATCATCAGAGTCTGTAGCTCAGAAAGTTCAGATTTTGTATGGTGGAAGTGTTAAAGCATCAACTAGCTCGGCTTTGTTTCAGATGCCTGATGTTGATGGTGCTCTTGTTGGTGGTGCATCACTTGATGCAAAAGAATTTATTGAAATAGTAAAAACAGCGAGTTAATTGATGGAATCACTTATTTTAGTTTTGCATGTACTAGCAGCGGTAGTGATTATTGCACTGGTCTTGTTGCAGCAAGGTAAAGGCGCAGATGCCGGAGCTTCTTTTGGCGGTGGCGGCGCATCTCAGACTGTGTTTGGTAGTCAAGGTGGCGGCGGTTTTTTTGGTAAAATGACTGCTCTATTTGCATTGGTTTTCTTTTTAACAAGTTTCGGTTTGGCTTTTTATGCAAGCGAGCATGCAAAAAATGTTTCTGGTGCGTTTGATCATGTTCCTTCAGCTCCTCAAGTTGAAGATTCTGTTAGCTTGCCTGATTTAGGTGGCGAGAAGAAAACAACATCTGATCTTCCTGTTACAGAATAGTATTTGGTTTGTGTAAAGGTATTTAGTTTTTAAATACTTGTGTTGCTAAAAAAGAGTTTTGCGGATGTGGCGGAATTGGTAGACGCGCCACCTTGAGGGGGTGGTGAGCTATGCTCGTGGGGGTTCGAGTCCCCCCATCCGCACCAATCTTGAATTGATGTTATGTTTTGTGTATAATGTCGAATTATTGATTTAGAATGATTTGGTTGTTGAAGTTGGCATATTTATTCGGTCGATTTCATTGTCCATTTAGTTGGGTAATATACCATTTTGTTCTTGGTAGTAAGTGTCAGGATTGACGACCTTCTTTGGAAGGATGCTTTCTCAAGATTTTTGGGGAAAGTACTAAGAGCCCCTATATGGGGTTTTTTATTATCTCCACTCTTATATTGTTTGAAAATGGGCCTTGAGCCCGTTTTTTGTTTCTACGTTTTACAAAATTGATTTTCGGAGAAAACGATTGTCAGCAAAATATACGATTTTAGAAGAACTTATTCGACCAGTCGTTGAAGGTTTAGGTTTTGAGTTTTGGGGTATGGAATACTTATCTTTGGGTAAGGATTCTGTACTTCGCATTTTTATTGAAACGGATGCTGAAAAGGGAATTGACGTAGAAGATTGCGCCCGGGTCAGTCGTCAGGTTAGTTCTATTCTAGATGTTGAAGACCCAATAACAGGGGAATACAACCTAGAAGTTTCATCACCAGGTTTAGATCGACCTTTATTTAGTTTGGTTCAATATCAGGCCTATATCGGTTCTGTTGTTTCTTTACGTTTACGAGTGCCTTTTGATGGTCGTCGTAAATTTAAAGGTCAACTTATGGGGATCGAAAGCGAAGACATTGTTATTCGTGTAGATCAAGAAGAATATTTATTGCCTGTCGACTTAGTCGATAAAGCGAATGTTGTTCCACAATTTTAAAATTAACCTTGAAGAGAGGCTAAAAGGATGAGCAAAGAAATTCTTTTGGTAGTAGAAGCAGTTTCCAACGAGAAAGACGTTCCGAAACAAATTATTTTCGAAGCTGTTGAAATTGCTTTAGCTAGTGCTGCCAAACGCCGTTTTGAAGAAGATGCATTAATTCGTGTCTCTATCGATCAGCGTACAGGTGATCATACAACTTACCGTCAATGGAACATTGTTGCGGATGAAGATTATTCTTCTCCTGCTTCTGAGTTAACAATTGATGATTCCGTAGAGCAAAGCCTAGGTCTTGATATTGGCGAAATTTACGAAGAAGAAGTTGAGTCTGAAGTTTTTGGTCGTATTGCGGCACAAACTGCAAAACAAGTAATCGTACAAAAAGTGCGTGAAGCTGAACGTGCAATTATGGTTGCACTTTATGCCAAAAAAGTCGGCAAGCTTGTCCATGGGCAAGTTAAAAAAGTTACTCGTGATAGCTTGATTATTGACCTTGGTGAGAATGCGGAAGCATCTTTGCCAAAAGATCAGTTGATCTCGCGTGAAAGCTTTAGAATGAATGATCGAATTCGTGCTTTATTACTCGAAATTCGTGAAGACAGCCGTGGCGCGCAATTGATTTTATCTCGTAATGATCCTGCGTTTATGATCGAATTATTTCGTCTTGAAGTGCCGGAAATTTCGGAAGAAGTTATTGAAATTCGTAGCGCTGCAAGGGACCCAGGTTTACGCGCTAAAATCGCAGTAAAAACAAACGACCGTCGTATCGATCCTATTGGTGCGTGTGTTGGTATGCGAGGTGCACGTGTTCAGGCTGTTTCTAATGAAATGAATGGAGAGCGTGTTGATATCGTGCTTTGGGATGATAACCCAGCACAATTAGTTATCAATGCTATGTCTCCTGCAGAAGTGGACTCTATCGTTATTGACGAAGATGCTCACTCTATGGACGTTGCTGTTAAGAGCGATAACTTGGCTCAGGCAATTGGCCGTAACGGACAAAATGTTCGTTTGGCTTCTACGTTAACTGGCTGGTCTCTAAATGTTATGACCAGTGAAGACGCTGAAGCGAAGCAGCAAGAAGAATCACAAAAGTTGATTGATATCTTTGTTGCTGGATTAGATATAGACGATGATTTGGCCATTCAGATGGTTGATGAGGGATTCACTTCTCTAGAAGAAGTGGCATATATCCCAATGGAAGAAATGTTAGACATCGACGGATTTGATGAAGATTTAGTAAACGAACTGCGTTCACGTGCAAAAGAAGCCTTGTTAAATCAAGCGCTTCAAGCTGAAGAACAGTTAGATGGTGCTAAACCAGCTGCCGACTTATTGGCAATGGAAGGAATGGATAACCATCTCGCCTTAGTTTTGGCTTCGATTGGTGTGATCACCATGGAAGACTTAGCTGAACAGTCTGTTGATGAATTGCTTGACGTTGAAGGTATGACTGAAGAACGTGCTGGGAGTCTAATATTGACTGCTCGTGCGCCTTGGTTTGCTGAATCTGAATAAAATCTGAGTACATAAGGGGGAACTTAATGACAGTTCAAACCGTAAAGATACTATCCGAGTTGGTAAATACGCCAGTCGATAAGCTACTAACTCAGATGAAAGATGCTGGACTACCTCAAACGAGTGTAAGTCAAGAAGTCTCTGAAGCTGAAAAAGAAGTGCTATTAAACCATTTAAAACGCCAACATGGCGAAGATGAAGGTAGCCAACGCATCACGTTACAACGTAAAACAACAAGTACTCTATCACGAGGCGATGGCGGTAAAGCTGTCAATGTTGCTGTGAAAAAGAAACGTACGTATGTAAAACGTGATGACGTTGATGACGAAGCTCAAAAGCAAGAAGAATTAGTTGCTAGTCGTCTTTTAGAGGAGCAGAATCGTCTAGAAGAAGAGCGTAAGCTTCAAGAAGCGGCAGCTAAAGCAAAAGCCGAAGCTGACGAAAAAGCGCGTCAAGGTGCAGCAGTTAAACCTGTCGTAGCAGATGCCGGCGCGGTAAATGATACGGAGCGAAATGCCTCCGTTACAGGAGCGGTAGACCCCGTGGAATCACCAAAACAGCCAAAAGTAGAGAAGAAAGCTTCTAAGCCAGCTGTGGAACATAAAAAGCCTGACGCGGCTCCTAAAGGTAAAAAGGGACCGGTTAGAAATGACAGCGATAAAGAAAAAGACAAACCACGCGGTCGAAATCATGATAATAAACGTGGTTCGCGCGTTAATTTGAATGGTGATGATGAAAACCGTCGTGGCAAATTAGGTCGTAAAGGTAAGAAGCCAGCATCTAAACAAGAGCATGGTTTCCAAAAACCTACGGCTAAAATTGTTCATGAAGTTGCTTTACCAGAAAGTATTACAGTTGCTGAACTTGCTGAAAAAATGTCAGTGAAAGGTGCTGCAGTCATTAAAGTGATGTTTAAAATGGGCGCAATGGCGACCATTAATGAAACAATTGACCGTGATACAGCGATACTTGTTGTTGAGGAAATGGGTCACACCGCTACTTTTATCGACGAGAACGCTGTTGAAAATGACATGATTGAAGCCATTGATTACGATGGTGAAGCAATTAAACGTGCGCCAGTTGTTACTGTAATGGGTCACGTAGATCACGGTAAAACATCTTTACTAGATTACATTCGTACTACACGTGTTGCTGCTGGTGAGTCTGGTGGTATTACACAGCATATTGGTGCATACCATGTTGAAACACCTCATGGCATGGTTAGTTTCTTAGATACACCTGGGCACGCTGCGTTTACTTCTATGCGAGCTCGTGGTGCCAAAGCAACAGATATTGTTATCCTTGTTTGTGCTGCTGACGATGGTGTTATGCCTCAAACAATTGAAGCAATTCAGCATTCTCGTGCTGCAGGCGTTCCAATGGTTGTTGCTATCACCAAGATTGACAAAGAAGGAGCAGACCTTGATCGTGTTAAAAACGAATTGGTTGCCCAAGAAGTAGTGCCTGAAGAATGGGGTGGCGACACTCAGTTTATTGGTGTTTCTGCTAAGTCTGGTGAAGGTATCGAGGCGCTGTTAGAAGCTGTTTTGTTGCAGTCTGAAGTACTTGAATTAACTGCGGTCCCTAGCTCACCAGCGAAAGGTGTGGTTGTTGAAGCCCGTCTTGATCGTGGTCGCGGTTCAGTTGCTACCTTGCTTGTACAAAACGGTACGCTGAAAAAAGGCGACGTTGTATTGGCCGGTCTACAAATGGGTCGAGTACGTGCTTTGCTTGACGAAAATGGTAAGCCAATTGAGTCTGCTGGTCCTTCTATTCCTGTTGAGATTCTTGGCCTTGATGGAACACCGGATGCGGGTGAAGAATTCATTGTTGTTGCCAATGAGCGTAAAGCTCGTGAAGTAGCCAACTTCCGTCAAGGTAGATATCGCGAAGTACGCTTTGCTCGTCAGCATACCGCTAAATTAGAGAATTTATTCTCTGAAATGGGTAAAGACGAAGTTCGTACTTTGAATGTAGTTCTAAAAGCTGACGTTCGTGGTTCACTTGAAGCCTTGATTAAATCATTAACTGATTTGAACACTGAAGAGGTACAAGTAAACGTTGTTTCTAGCGGTGTTGGTGGTATTACTGAAACTGACGCTTCTTTGGCTCTCGCTTCTGATGCTGTTATTTTTGGTTTCAATGTCCGTGCAGATACATCGGCTAAACAGTTCATTGAACGTGAAAGCATTGACCTTCGTTATTACAGCATTATCTACAATATTATTGATGATGTTAAACAAGCGCTTTCTGGTATGTTGTCTCCTGATCTACGTGAAGACATTCAAGGTACAGCTGAAGTTCGTGACGTATTTAACTCGCCTAAGTTTGGTTTAATTGCCGGTTGTATGGTGATTGAAGGTACTATTTATCGTAACAAGCAGATCCGTGTATTGCGTGATGACGTTGTTATTTATGAAGGTGAGCTTGAGTCTCTTCGTCGCTTTAAAGACGTGGTTAATGAAGTCGGTCGCGGCATAGAATGTGGTATCGGTGTGAAGAATTACAACGATGTCAAAGTAGGCGATAAAATCGAAGTTTTTGAAACTGTCGAAGTTGCGCGTACACTTTAATAGGACAAGATCATGGCAGGCGAATTTAGTCGTACTAGTCGGATTGGTGACCAGCTCCAGAAAGAGCTGGCGTCCTTAATCCAATTTGAAGTAAAAGATCCTCGTTTGGGATTAGTTACTGTCAATGAAGTGCGCGTAGCAAAAGATTTAGGCTATGCAGATATCTATTATACTGTTTTGGGTAAAGATGATCAGCCAGAAGTATTGGCTGAAAATCAAGCCGCATTAGACAGTGCAAAAGGTTTTTTGCGTCGTCGTTTGGCAAAAGAAGTAAAACTTCGTGTTATGCCTCATTTACGTTTCCATTATGACCAGAGTGTTGTAAATGGTTCGCGAATGTCGACTCTTATTGACGAAGCAATTCGTGATGATGAGACGAAAAACGGTAACGAAGACGAGTAATTATTTCGTATGTCTAAGACAAAATGGCGTTCGGTAGACGGAATCGTTCTACTGAATAAGCCGATAGGTTTAAGCTCGAACCAAGCACTTCAGCGTGTCCGCCGGCTCTATCGAGCGGCAAAAGCAGGGCACACTGGAGCACTTGATCCTTTGGCAACCGGTATGTTGCCTTTGTGTTTGGGGGAAGGAACCAAGTTTTCACAATTCCTATTGGATGCAGATAAGCGTTACATAACCTGTATTCAATTAGGCAAAAGAACCACCACTGGAGACCGTGAAGGGGATGTATTAACTGACGAGCCTATTCCGATATTGACGGATGATGAGCTTGAGCTGGTTTTAAATCGTTTTCGTGGAGAAATAGAGCAGATACCACCTATGTATTCTGCGTTAAAGCATGAAGGCAAACCTTTGTATGAATATGCCCGTCAAGGCATTGTCATAGAAAGAAAGCGACGTACTGTGACTATTTCTAATCTAACGCTGGTTTCTAGAACAGAAGATACGCTTACTTTAGATATTCAATGTACCAAAGGAACTTATATTAGAACCATAGGTGAAGATATCGGAGAGGCGCTCGGCTGTGGGGCTCATTTGCATTCTTTGCATCGAGTTTCATCAGCAGGGTATTCGCCAGAAGGCATGCTTTCTTTAGAAGAATTTGAAAGCATTGCAGAGCAAGGTGAAGCTGAGTTAGATACTTACTTAATGACAATGGATACTGCTGTTGCGCATTTGGATAAGGTAGAATTACCGCCTCAAGATACAATAGAAATGCTATTTGGTCGTAGTGCCGTTAATGCAACATCATTAGATAATGGTACGTTAGTAAGGCTCTACGACGGAAGTAATAAGCGTTTCTTAGGATTAGGGGTGATAAAAGGGGTATTTATTCGTCCTCATCGACTCGTAAATACCAGTGAGTTAGTTAACAATTAGTGTTAGACTTGCTCACATAGGATAACTGAAAATATGCTCGGCTATCCTTGATTTTTAATAGCATATTAATTTGGAGATAAAGATTATGGCATTAACTGCAGAATCAAAAGCAGCATTGGTTAAAGAGTTTCAAGTAGCGGAAGGCGACACTGGTTCTCCTGAAGTTCAAGTGGCATTGTTGACTAAGAATATCGAAGCTCTACAAGGTCACTTTAAAGCTCATATCCATGACCACCATTCTCGTCGCGGTCTAATCCGCATGGTAAACCAACGTCGTAAGTTGTTGGATTACCTTAAGCGTAAAGACGCAGCTCGTTACACTGGTTTGATCAAAAAACTAGGTCTGCGTCGCTAAGACTGAGGAAGGGCCATAAATTATTATGGCCCTTTTTTTATTGGTCTCCCAAGGGACAGCCTGTACTTCATATGTGTTTTTCTCGTTATTGAAGAGATAAAAGAGTGCATATGAGTACTGGCTTAAAAAGATGGTCTTTGGGAGAAAGCAATTTTTTTAATGAAAAGGAATACGTGTGAGTATTACAACAAAAACTTTCCAGTTCGGTAACGATACCGTAACACTAGAAACAGGTCGCATTGCTCGTCAAGCAACTGGTGCTGTTCTATGTACTATTGGCGATGCGCAAGTACTTGCTACTGTTGTCGGTTCTAAAAAAGCAAAACCTGGTCAAGACTTTTTCCCGTTGTCTGTTCATTACCAAGAGCGTGCTTACGCTGTCGGTAAAATCCCAGGTGGATTTTTGAAGCGCGAAGGTCGCCCTTCTGAAAAAGAAACACTGACTTCTCGTCTGATCGACCGTCCAATTCGTCCATTGTTTCCAAAAGGTTACATGAACGAAGTTCAGGTTGTTTGTATGGTTATGTCGACTAACACTAACTTAGACGCTGATATTGCGGCTATGTTGGCAACGTCTGCTGCATTGACTATTTCTGGTATTCCATTCAATGGTCCAATCGGTGCTGCTCGTGTTGGATTTAATGACGAGTCTGGTTACATTCTTAATCCTAGCTATTCTGACCTAGACAGCTCTTTGCTTGACATGGTTGTAGCAGGAACGAAAGACGCTGTCTTAATGGTTGAGTCTGAAGCTCAAGAGCTAACAGAAGACGAAATGTTAGGTGCTGTACTTTACGCACACAAAGAAATGCAATCTGCAATCACTGCGATCACAGAGTTTGCGTCTGAATGCGCTAAACCTCGTTGGGATTGGGAAGCGGAAACAGTAAGTGCAACCTTGACTGATGCTTTATCAACAGGTTACGCAACTCAAATTGAAGAAGCTTATGGCATCAGTGAGAAAATGGCACGTTATGCTAAATTAGGCGAAGTGCGTACGGCTGCTATTGCTGCTCTTGTGTCTGAAGAAGGTGAATTCTCTGAAGCAGACGTAACTGGTGCTTTCTCTAAACTTGAAAAGCGTACTGTTCGTCGTCGTGTTATTGATGGTCAGCCTCGTATTGATGGTCGTGACAACAAAACAGTCCGTCCGATCAATGTTGAAGTTGGTCTGTTGAGCAAAACTCACGGTTCTTCTTTGTTTACACGTGGTGAGACTCAATCGATTGTTACTTGTACTCTAGGTACTAGCCGTGATGCGCAAATGTCTGATGGTTTGACTGGCGAAAGTAAAGACAGCTTTATGCTTCATTACAACTTCCCTCCTTATTCTGTAGGTGAGTGTGGTCGTATGGGCGGTGTTGGTCGCCGTGAAATTGGTCACGGTCGTCTAGCTCGTCGTGGTGTTCAAGCCGTATTGCCAAGCGAAGATGAATTCCCATACACAATTCGTATCGTGTCTGAGATCACTGAATCTAATGGTTCAAGCTCAATGGCTTCCGTTTGTGGTGCATCTTTGTCTATGATGGATGCTGGTGTTCCTCTTAAAGCCCCGGTTGCTGGTATCGCAATGGGTCTTATTAAAGAAGACGACGGTTTTGCAGTATTGACTGATATCCTAGGTGACGAAGATCATCTTGGTGATATGGACTTTAAAGTAGCTGGTACAGAAGAAGGTATTACAGCGCTTCAAATGGACATTAAAATCGAAGGTATCAATGAAGAAATCATGGATATTGCATTAACTCAAGCAATGGAAGCCCGTAAGCACATCTTACGTGAAATGGCTGAAGTGATTGGTTATGCCCGTCCTGAAGTTTCTCCGAATGCACCTTCTATGGCGTCGATCAAAATTGATCCTGAGAAGATCCGTGATGTTATCGGTAAAGGTGGTGCAACGATTCGTTCTATCACAGAGCAAACAGGTGCTTCTATCGATCTAGATGACGATGGTACTGTCCGTATTTATGCAGCAGATAAAGCATCTTCTGATGCCGCTTTGTTGAAAATTCACGAAATTACAGCCGAAGCTGAAATTGATAAACTTTACAAAGGTAAAGTGGTTCGTCTTGCTGAATTTGGTGCATTCGTTAATATCTTACCAGGTAAAGATGGTTTGGTTCACATATCTCAGATCGCTGAAGAGCGTATCCGTGCAGTAACTGACTTCCTTGCTGAAGGCCAAGACGTTATCGTTAAAGTGTTAGATGTTGATGCGCGTGGCCGTATTAAACTTTCTATGAAAGACGTAACTGAAGAAGAAAAAGCTGCTTATACTGAGTAATTTCTTGGTGTAAAGTTAGGTGTAAAAAAGGGTGCTATTTATTAGCACCCTTTTTTGTGTTTAAGGGAATAAATCAATTAAGATAGAATAAACTAGTATTAATTAACTATAATGAGTCGATTAGGCCTGATGGCTGACATACTAATTAATGAAGGAAAGTACAATGAGATTGAAACTTGCAAGCATCCTAGTAGCCAGTGTTGTTTTAGTTGCGTGTAGTAAAGATGCTGACGATACGCCTGCTGTCGCTGTTCCAGATTGTGTGTTTGCAGATGGTTCAAACCAACCAGCGCCAGATTGGGTATGTGGATCACCAGTAGAAGGTGTTGCTTTGTCTGCTGTAGGCTATAGTGAAAATAGTGCTGCCGGTCCAAATTATATGAAGCAAATGGCAGCAACTGCGGCGCGGGTTGAGTTAGCTCAAGTACTTAGTCTTGATTTACAGAATATGGTTAAGCAGTATGTAGAAACCACAGGTGCTGGCGATGCAGAAACAGTAGATCGCGTTAATAGTGTTGTTACTAAGCAAGTAACTGAACAAAAACTTGTTGGTTCCCAAGTTGTGCGTCAAATGCCGACACCTTCTGGTGGTTTAGTGGTTTTAGTTGGATTGGATCCAGCTCAAGCTGAGGGTGTAGCAGAAAGTATTTTGCGTACTTCTATGAGAAATGAAGCGGCATTGTTCCAAAAAATGGAAGCTGAAAAAAGCTTTGATGAATTATCAGAAGAAATTGCTAAGCGTTACTATAACTAAGTTATAAATGTTTGCTTTTGTATTCATTCAGTAATGAGTAAAAGATTCGCTCATTACTGAATGCATTTTCTAAATCTATTTTAGAAAGTTTTTGTTCCTTTTAAAGACTGCTTTCTTCATCAAAAATTGGTGTTGGTTTTTTATTTTCATCAACAGCAACAAAGTTAAAATGCCCTGTTATGGCTTTTTCACGTTTATCGCTGTCTAGTTGCTCTAGAAAAATAGAGACTTCGACTTTTAATGATGTGCGACCGACATGCACTACGCGAGCGACTAACTCAACTAAAATTCCAGATGGAATAGGTTGCTTAAAGTCTACTTGTTCTGTGGAAATGGTTACCATAGGCTTTCTAGAGAAGCGTGTTGCTGCAATGTAAGCGACTTCGTCCATCCATTGAAGGGCTATGCCTCCAAATAAAGTGTCATAGTGATTGGTTGTTCCTGGGAATACCATTTTGGCTACACGTGTTTCTGAAATTTCTTCACGTTTTTGAATGAGTAACTTGTTCATGTTAGTAAAACCTTTTATTTCGATGAGTCTGTTGAGCATTATTATACTCGTTGGTGTTAGTGGTTGTGACATGCGTTTTAAAAGTGAAGCTATTTTGTCTGAATATATTATCGACTTGAGTCGCTCCCAGTTCATTGCTGTTGATGTCCCAGCAATTGTAATGCCAATTTCTTTGCCTTCGAGGCGTGATCGACAGTTGGCATTATCTCAATTTGATATTGGTTTATTGGATTTTTTGTCTTTGCAGCAATGCGATGTTGGTATTGTTGCAGGGAAGAGAAATAGTATTCTAGGGAAAGTAATGACAGACAGTCAGCGCTTTTTGTACGAGTTAGATATTATTCGTGCAATTGAGTCGTGTGACGTGAAGGATGAAGTGCTTTCAGCTGAACTTAATGATATCGCTAAAAAAAAGCGCCTTGAACTGCCCACTGTTTTTGGAAATGCCATCATAAATGGTGAAGAAGCTTCGGTGTTTTTTAGTTTGTCTAATGGATTTTTGCCTCTCAACTACTCTACAGAAAATCAACAAGACCTATTAAATGCTTTAAATAGATTGGTTGCGATTGGTGAGAACTTAGTAGATTTACCTAAAGTAGATGGTCGTGTTTTTGAAAATGATCTAAAAATACTAATGGATAGTGAATACGGAGGTAGATTGTTGTATTCATTAGCTCAGCTTAGTCGTTATTTGACTTCGGTATCTAACAATATTGGTTTATTAAGTAGTGAAGTGTGTGGTTCGCCTTTAGCGTATTTGAAACAACAGTTTGAGCAACATTACGTTAAAAAAATTCAACCCTATATGGGAAGAATAAATAGAAGTGCTTACGAAGTGTTGCCGTTACTAAAGCGTTTGATCGATTTGGGCGTTGTAGGTGACGAAATGAAAAATTTCTTGAATCAATTCTCACTAATATCAACAAGTAGTATATGGCATCGTTATCAGTTAGCTTCTCAAGTGCATGCAAAACAGTGGAGTCGCCTGTTTGAGTCTTGTTCAGTATCGTTAAGGTCTAGAAGCTAGGATCTGCTCTTCTAAATTCTTAATGGCATCATATTTATATACTGGGCCGTTTGCTAAGGGTTCCTGGCTTAACGATTTGAGCAAGGCAATATTTGCTATTGGATTACTACCAATGTCATTAGAGAACTGCATAGGTCTAGTGATTGCATGAGGTTGATGTTCATTTAGAGTGTCAGGTGTATTAAGTAAAGAGGGCCCGGGTTGACTAAATAAACTCATCATCAATGCAAAATGAGCATTGCCAGACACAGGTTGGCCAGCTTGGCTACTTTGAGTTACCTGTGTTTCAACAATTTCTCTTATATTCATCTATTAGCCTAATTAGTGTATTTACAATAAGGCTATCGGCATAAGTGGATTTTTCTTAAAGAAAACAGTGAATTAATTAAAAATAGAATTACCGAAATTATTGTTATTATGAATGAATATACCGTCTGCTGAGTGTTTATTTTATATGCTTTATATTGTAAATTTTTGTATGCCACCCATCAATTTTTAACCAGTGTATGGCTCAAAGTGTTCAAGCATCGTACTATAAAGCACTACAGGCCTATTATATTTTCAGATATGGGCTTTTATGAAAAATAATGAGTCGCCTAATATTTGAGCGGTAGGGCATATGAATGCATGACATCAACGAATTAATAGAAAATGTTAGGCATAATGAAGGAATTGCGCGCAAATTTTTTGAAATAGAGCGCTGTATTCTTTCGATTGGTCGTTGTGATCAGTTTGTATCTACCTTAACAAAAGAAGTGCAAAAGCACTTTAATGTCCCCTATGTTTGGGTGAATCTCATTAATGAAGCGCCTCTATCACATCTGATAGAAAGCTTGGAAAAAATGCCCGATTTACGTGATCGCGTATTGTTTACAAAACGTCGCTCTATGATCGACATTATTAAATCGAGTAATAAAACGGTTCTGGTAAATACAAATCTGAATGAGTGCTGGGAAATTGTCCCTGACGTTTATCGAGATATTATTTCTTCTGTTGCAATCTCTCCTTTGACTATTGATGGGGAGTTGGTTGGTTTGTTTTGTCAGGCTGATTCAGACAGTACACGATATGATGCTTCTACCAAGGATACTTTCTTGCTTGACCAGCTTGCGATTAAAATTTCTATTTGTTTGAGCAATGTCACAGCACGAGAAAAATTAGAATATTTAGCAACTCGTGATCCTTTGACTGGGTTGTTGAATCGCCGGCAATTAGAGTTAATGTTAGACCGTGAATTTACTCGTTCTAAACGACAGCAGCGAGATTTGACGGTCGTCTTTATTGATTGTGATGCTTTTAAGTCAATCAACGATACCTTAGGGCATAACTGTGGAGATGAGGTTTTAGAATATATTGCTAAGCGCTTGCTTAAGTATGTACATAAACAAGGTTTGGCTTTTCGCTTTGCCGGTGATGAGTTTGTTTTTGTTATGCCAGGGAAAAACTACGAACAAGCACTTTTGGTCGCTGAATCAATTCAAGAATATCTACAATCTAATCCTTTAAGGTATAAATCTAACCTTGTCCCTATTACTATTAGCTTTGGTGGTGCGAGTGTTATGTCTGACGCGCCTAGTAACTACAAAAATTTACTGAAAGTGGCGGATGAACGCCTTTATGACTACAAAAATAACCGAAAGAGATTGGTGCCAACTAAAGTCTTTAAGTTTTTAAATAGACTCAGATAGTTTCGTAATTTTATTACATGAAATGGTGTGTTTTTAAGGGTTATTGTATTTTTACGATTTATTTTGTTGTAAAATTTCAGAAAATATTATTAGGGTTCGTTTATGTCCCATGCTTTGATTGCTGACCTTGGTGGAACTAATGCTCGTTTTGCCTTAGTTCCCATTCATCAATATGAACCTCTAGAAGTTAGAGTGCTTCCTTGTAAAAATTACAACGATTTCTTTGCCGCTGCAGCGGATTATATTGGTAGCTGTAGTGTTGATATGGCTGATATCGATGCCGTTGTTCTAGCTATTGCAGGCCCAGTTAATCAGCCTGTTATACGCTTTTCGAATAATCCTTGGCACTTTACACGTGAAGAAGTGCAATCTTACTTTGGTGATAATAAGCCTGTTGCCCTATTGAATGATTTTGATGCTGTTGGCCATTGTCTAGAAGTGCTTTCACCAAAAGACTTAGTCGTTGTCGGTGATCATTCAACTGTTGACCCTAAGGGTCCTTGTTGGGTAGTTGGTGCAGGTACAGGCTTAGGTGTTTCTTGTGTTGTTCCTCAGGATCACGGGCCTAATATTATTTTGCCGGGAGAGGGTGGTCATGTAGATCTATCTTCTTGTAGTGATCTTGAAGACGATATATTAAAGTTTCTTCGTAAGCGCCATAAGCGAGTTTCAGCAGAAAGAGTTCTTTCTGGAATGGGGCTTGAAAATATTTATGAGGCTATAGCTTTGCGTGAAGGTGTCGAAAGACGCTTAACGGCGCCGCAAATTGGTGAAGCGTTGGCGTTAGGGACTGATCCTATTGCCGTTGCCGCATTAGAGCAGTTTTTTGTCTTTTTAGGTCGTGTTATTGGTGATCTTGTTTTATCTGTAGAATCTCGTGGTGGTGTTTACATTGCGGGTGGTATTGTTCCTAGATATTTAAATGAAATCCTTAGTAGTGGTTTCCGTGATGCTATGCAGGACAAAGGGCGTATGAAGGAATTTGTTTCACCTATTCCTACCTTTGTTGTGATGTCTGAATACCCAGGGCTGATGGGATGTGCTTGTTATGCCTCTTATCTTGTGTCGAAAGCCTAGTTTAGTTGGAGAATAAAATAATGAAGGCAAGTTTAAAGGCCTGTGATGTAGTAATTTTTGGTGGTGGTGGCGATCTTGCGATGCGTAAGTTGCTTCCTGCTTTGTTCCATTTAGATATGGATGGTTTACTCGCTCCAACGACTCGTATAATTGGGGCTTCAAGACGGGAAGTTAGTACAGAAGACTATCAGGCAAAAGTTCGTGATGCACTTGATGAGTTTGTTCCATCAAGCATTGGGGACGAGAAAACATGGCCTCGTTTCAAAGAGCGTTTAAGCTATGTTTCTGTTGATGCACAGCAAGAGTCAGATTTTTCTCGATTAAATGATCACCAAGTGGGTGGCGATGATCGAGATGTTGTTTTCTACTTGGCAACCTCTCCTGATTTATTTGGTTCTATTTGTTCATCATTAGCGACTCATGGTCTGAACGCAGATCGCATGCGTGTAGTGCTAGAGAAACCGCTAGGTCGTGACCTTAAATCTTCACGAGCGATTAATGATGAAGTGATGAAAAACTTCAACGAGCAGCAAGCGTTCCGTATTGACCATTATTTAGGCAAAGAAACGGTACAAAACTTGTTAGCCATTCGTTTTGGTAACACGCTTTTTGAACCTCTTTGGTCAAGCGCACATATCGACAATGTACAGATTACTGTCTCTGAAACGGTTGGTGTTGAAGGTCGCTGGGGGTATTACGACAACGCTGGTGCCATGCGTGACATGGTGCAAAACCATTTGATACAGCTGTTGTGCTTGGTAGCTATGGAACCTCCGGGTCGTATGGATGCAGACTCAGTACGTGATGAAAAAATTAAGGTGTTAAAAGCGTTGCGTCCAATTGTTGGAGCTAATGCTTATAACAAAACCGTTCGTGGTCAATATGCGAAAGGCATGATCAAAGGTAAGGGGGTGCAAGGTTACTTTGATGAAGAGGGTAGTAACCCAGATTCAAGAACCGAGACCTTTGTTGCTTTGCGTGCGGATATCGACAATTGGCGCTGGGCTGGTGTGCCGTTTTACCTAAGAACAGGCAAGCGTTTAGGTCAGCGTTATTCTGAGATTGTTATTCAGTATAAAGCAGTGCCACACAGTATTTTTAGCGATGAAAGTAACCGACAGTTGCAGCGTAACCAGTTGATTATTCGCCTTCAGCCAGAAGAGAAAATTTCTTTGACTGTAATGAATAAAGTGCCTGGCGCAAGTGAGGGTATGAACCTCCAGCCTGTTGATTTGAACTTGAGTTTAACTGAAGCGTTCAATGATAAACGTAGCCCAGAAGCTTATGAGCGTTTGTTATTAGACGTGATGCGCAATGATGCGACCTTGTTTATGCGGTATGATGAAGTAGAAGCGGCTTGGAAATGGGTAGACGGTATTATGTCTGCTTGGAGTCAAACAAGTGAGCGGCCAAAAGAATACGCATCGGGTTCTTGGGGCCCTGCGGCTTCAATGGCGTTACCAATAAAAGATGGTCGAAACTGGCACGATTATTAAGTCTAAAAAAGGAAAATATAATGAGTACTTCTTATACTGCTGAGCAGGTAATGACGGCGACACCTGTTGTTCCAGTTATTGTTGTTGATAATGTGGAGCAAGCTGTTGCTCTAGGCAAGGCTCTTGTCGCTGGTGGCGTACCTGTTTTAGAAGTTACATTACGCACCCCAATCGCTTTAGAAGCGATTACAGCACTTCGTAAAGAAGTGCCAGAAGCAATTGTTGGTGCTGGTACCGTGTGTTCTCGTGCTCAATATATTGAAGCAATTGAAGCAGGGTCGCAATTTATCATTAGCCCTGGAATGACGGCTGATCTATTGGCGGTTGGTAAAGAGTACGATGTGCCTTACTTGCCTGCTGTAGCGACCATTTCTGATATTTTGCTAGGAATGGAATACGGTTACGACCGTTTCAAGTTTTTTCCAGCAGAAGTAAATGGCGGTGTGAAAGCCCTCAAAGCTTTCGGTGGTCCATTGTCACAGATTAAATTCTGTCCAACGGGTGGTATTGGCGCAGACAACTTCCGCGAATATCTTGCTCTACCCAATGTGCTTTGTGTTGGTGGCTCTTGGATTGTTCCAACCGATTTGGTTCGTGCTGGAAAGTGGGATGAAATTACCGCTTTAGCAAAATCTGTTTCTCAGTAAGATTTTTTTAAAATAGAACTCTAAAAAGGGAAAGATATCTGTCTTTCCCTTTTTTTATACGAATTTTCTGTTTATAAATTCTCTTCTGCAAATTCAGCCAATCGGCTTCGTTCAATTCCATTTACATGCATGATGCTGGCGTATTTAAATGACTTAGATTTCTCCACTAAATAAGTGAGTCCTGAGGTAAGTGGGGTAATATATTTGTTATCAATTTGAGCCAAGTTGCCTAGTACAATTATTTTTGAATTACTTCCGACTCGAGTGACAATAGATTTTAATTGGAATTGAGTTAGCCCTTGTGCTTCATCGATGATAATTAATGCGTTATTAAAAGAGCGTCCTCGCATAAAGTTTAATGACTTGAATTGAATGTTGGCTTTTTGTTTAACGTAATCAATACTGCTAAAAGAATGTTCATCTGCGCCATGTAGAATTTCTAAGTTATCGTCAAATGCGGCGAGCCAAGGCGCCATTTTTTCTTCTTCAGTTCCAGGTAAAAAACCAATATCTTCAGCCATGGGTGGTGTAGAGCGAGCCACAATGATCTTATTAAACCGCTTCTCTTCCATTGTTACTTGTAGACCATAAGCTAATGCCAACAGGGTTTTCCCTGAGCCTGCAGGGCCTGTCATTACCATAAGATCGGAGTTATCGTGGCGTAGTAAATAAAACGCCATGGCTTGCTCTAGGTTGCGAGGTAGAATCCCCCAAAAATTTTGATTCATTAAGTGTTGCTTATTCACATCGAGTAAATAGATGTACTTTGGGTCGATGTTAACGACAAAGCCAACAAAGTCTTCATCATCAATGACAAACATATTTAAGTGAATATTTGGTAGGTGGTGTTTGTCAATTAAATGGACTGTATGCCGTCCGTGAGCTTCAGTATTGACGCTGTCTAGAGTAGACCAAAAGCTATCTGAAAAGTGAATGTACCCCTTACTCATTAAGTCTAAGTCATCAAGTACTCGGTCCTTTCGATAGTCTTCAACTCTTTCAAGTCCAGATCCTTTTGCTTTGATGCGCATGTTTATGTCTTTGGTGACAAGACATACTGAAGAGCGAGGGTGTGTTGCTTGTAAACTGAGCCCTACATTGATAATACGATTATCATTAGCGTGGTCGTGGTTACCGTTTAGGAATGGAATATTGTCGGTAAGGGTGATTTGTTGATCTGGAAAAATACCTAAAGTGCCTTCGCAGCCTTTAATTTGGGTGAACTCGTCACCTTCTAATATTTGAATCGGTACGCCAGCTTGTAGTTCCTTTGGTGATGCGTTGCCCACTATTTTATCTATGGTGTTAATGGCGACACGTGCTTCACGACTAACATCTTTGTCTCGTCTGTCTTTTATAACATCTAACTCCTCTAAGACAGTCATAGGGATGATGACTTTATGTTCGGCAAAAGCATAAATCGCCAAAGGGTCGTGCAATAACACATTGGTATCAAGTACGTAGATTTTTTCCATAGAGTATTACTCCTGTTATGAACATGAAGTTTTCTTTTGAAAGGGAAATGAACGAATGAAACAAATGGTGCAGAGAGTATGATAAAAAATTTGCTAAGGTGGTGTTTATCTCGTTAAGCGTTTCTCCTGATGGAGAGAGGATGTGTGTAAGGTTGTACTGATGAGGGTTATGGTTTTTTAGCAAGCTAGGCTCCACTGTCGTTATCCATACTCTAATTAGAGTGTATGACAGTTTTATTGCTTATGCTTATTTTAATAGATGTTTTTAGTAATAAAAAAGCCGCTGTTTATGGCAGCGGCTTTTTTGAACGGCTATTCTTGATGAATAATTACTTATTCGTCAAGAAAGCTTCGTAGGTGTTCCGAACGACTTGGGTGGCGCAATTTACGCAATGCTTTTGCTTCGATTTGACGGATACGCTCACGCGTTACATCAAACTGTTTACCAACCTCTTCAAGCGTGTGGTCAGTATTCATGTCAATACCAAAACGCATACGTAGTACTTTGGCTTCTCGAGCTGTTAAGCCAGAAAGAACCATAGTAGTTGATTCACGTAAGCCTTCAATCGTTGCGATATCGATAGGGGATTCAGCGCCATCGTCTTCGATAAAGTCACCTAGGTGTGAATCTTCGTCGTCGCCGATAGGTGTTTCCATAGAGATAGGTTCTTTCGCAATTTTCAGTACTTTGCGAATCTTATCTTCTGGCATATCCATGCGAGTAGCGAGTTCTTCTGGTGTTGCTTCGCGGCCCATTTCCTGAAGCATCTGACGAGATATACGATTCAGTTTATTGATCGTTTCAATCATATGCACAGGAATACGGATGGTGCGAGCTTGGTCGGCAATCGAACGAGTAATTGCCTGACGAATCCACCAAGTGGCATAAGTCGAGAATTTATAACCACGACGATATTCAAACTTATCAACTGCTTTCATTAGGCCAATGTTGCCTTCTTGAATTAAATCCAAGAACTGTAGACCACGGTTGGTGTATTTTTTTGCAATCGAGATAACCAATCGTAAGTTTGCTTCAACCATTTCTTTCTTCGCACGACGAGAGCGAGTCTCACCGATTGAGATACGACGGTTGATTTCTTTTAACTCAGCGATAGTTAAGCCTGTGTCTTTTGTTACCGCACGAAGCTTGCGTTGACTACGCATAAACTCAGATTCGTGTTCTTCAAGCGCAGCTGCATAGCCAGCACCTGTTGCAATCTGTTCTTTTAGCCAATCAGGATTAGTTTCATTGCTTGGAAAGCGTTTTAGAAACTCTGTTCTAGGCATGCCTGATTTACGAACACATACCTGCATGATAAGACGTTCCTGATCACGTACTTTTGTCATACGTGAGCGAACGCGATCAACTAGGTTATCAAATATCTTAGGAACTAATTTAATCGGAGCAAAACTAATACTCAACTCTTCTTGTTTACTCTGAACAGCAGGATCTTGACGATTGCTTGTTTCTAGCAAAACTTTTAGTTCGTTATAAATACGTGCGATATCATTGAAACGTAATGCAGTCTCTTCAGGGTCAGGACCGTTATCCGTTTCTTCTTCTTCGTCATCATCTGAATCGTCATCGTCGTCAGTATCTGGCGTTTCTTCCACAATTGGTTCTTCAACAACGGCTTCTTCAAAAACAGGCTCTTCGCCATCACCATCGATGAATCCACTGAAAATGTCGCTCAGACGGCCTTCTTCTTCCACTACTTTAGCGTATGCATCAAGCAATACATCTACAGCACCAGGGAAGTAAGATACTGCGGCCATAACTTCACGTGTACCTTCTTCGATACGTTTTGCAATAGCGATTTCACCGGCACGAGTTAGTAGTTCAACCGTACCCATTTCACGCATATACATACGAACAGGGTCTGTTGTTCTGGTGATATCACCTTCTACAGCAGCTAAAGCGGCGGCGGCTTCTTCAGCGGCAGCTTCGTCTGTAGAATCGCCTTCTTCCATAAGAAGGCTATCTTTATCGGGAGCAACTTCAGAAACGGTAATTCCCATGTCGTTAATCATGGCAATAATTTCTTCAACTTGCTCCGGGTCAGAAAGGTCATCGGGGAGGTGGTCATTAACTTCCGCAAAAGTTAAGTAACCTTGTTCTTTACCCTTGGCGATCAGCTCTTTGAGACGTGACTGTTGAGTGTCTGGCATTCGACAACCTATCGTTAGAAAATTATTTGGATTTTAGCAAGCCGCGGATTATACCAAAAATAATCACTTTTATCTAGATTTTCATCTTTTATTTAGACGAAAATCACGCAAAAATTATGATTTTTTTTGTCTCATCTGTTCTATCCGATTACGGATGTCTTGCTTGTTTTCATCTGTATCTATGGATGCGGGGCCTTTGTTTTTCAAGTATTCCTCGCCAAGTTTATTTTCTTTGAAGGATATTGTGTCAATTACTTCTTTTTCTGGGTTTGGAATGTCGAGCTTTATTATTGCATCTGGATGATTTAATAGTGTTTGGATTTCTTGAATTATTTGAGTGTTATTCGCGCTTCCTAGCAAATGACCTGTGTTGTGGTTGGGGTATTTTGAAAAATAGCGCCAGATTTTACAAAGTGTTTGTAATTCATCATTTGCCTGATTGATCAAAGGATCGGGAATATCAATTTCTTTTGCAATGTGAGGGTGAAGCAATAGACATAATGAAGCTTGCTTTATACGACTAAGACTAGAAGGTGCTGGTGGAAAATAGACTTCTTTTTCTTTGAACTTATTGAATTTTCCGCCTTTTTTAAAGGTGCTTTTCTTACCCGAATCATAATGTGTTGGTGTGCTGTATTCTTGGCTTGGTTGGCTATCGTATTCATCGTATGTTGCTGGAGGGTAATAGTACTCCTCATCGCTAGTGGTGTTCGATGTATGCTCTGGCGCAGCGGATGATTCAGTAGTGTTCTGTTGTTGGTGTCTAGTCTTTGGTATTGCTGTGTTGCCAAGAGTGTCTTTATCTATTCCTGATTGGTCGCTTAGTTGTTTGATAAGGATTGAGCGAAAAGTGAGCTCTTTGGGTATTTGTTGGATCATGCTCATGGCATTGCGAGTGAATTGGGCTTCGCCTTCTTCATCCCCCAGTGTGACCTGGTTTCTAGCGTGCTCTAAAAGTACGTGGGATAGCGATGAAGAATCTTCTAGTCGGTGGTTAAATGCTTCTTTGCCTTCTTTTCGAACAAGGGAGTCTGGGTCTTCACCGTCAGGTAAAAACAAGAAACGAACTTGTTTTTCATCTTGCATTACCGGTAGGGATGCTTCTAACCCGCGAATGGCTGCGGCACGACCGGCTTTGTCGCCATCAAAGCAGAGTATTACCTTACTAACTAACTTAAAAAGTTTGCGTATATGTTGGCTGTTAACCGAGGTCCCAAGCGTGGCGACGGCATTGGTTATGCCGTGCTGCGCTAGTACGATAACATCCATATAGCCTTCAACAACGATGATTTGATCGAATATAGGTGTATTTTGCTTGGCTTCAAATAAGCCGTAGAGTTCTTGGCTTTTTTGAAAAACAGGAGTTTCAGGAGAGTTTAAATACTTTGGCTTTTCGTCTCCAAAAGCGCGCCCGCCAAAGGCGATAACTCGACCGCGAGAGTCGCGAATAGGGAAAATAATTCGGTCGCGGAAGCGATCATAATAATGGCCTGGCTGTTCTTTTTTCTCGATGAGCATGCCGCCATGGAGTAGTTGTTCTTGGCTTTCTGCTCTAGTACCTACGTCTTTTAATAGGTTGTCCCAGCCTGCTGGTGCATATCCTAAACCAAATACTTTGGCTATTTGACCTGATAGTCCGCGGTCTTTTGAAAGATAGTCGGTGGCTTTTTTCTTGTCAGGGTGTTGAGTTAGTTGTTTTTGATAAAACTGAGAACTCTCTGATAGGCGTTTTAATAATTCTGCATTTTGTTCATATCTATCTGGTGCCCCTTGCTCTCTAGGGACTTCCATACCAGCGTCTTTGGCCAGAACCTCGATAGCATCAACAAAATCTAGGTGATCGTGTTCCATTACAAATGAAATGGCGTTGCCGCCAGCCCCGCAGCCAAAGCAATAATAAAACTGCTTGTTAGGATTTAAGCTAAAAGAAGGGCTTTTTTCATTGTGGAAAGGACAGAGGCCGCTGTAGTTCTGTCCTGTTTTTTTTAGGCTAATGCGAGACGCAACCACATCGGTTAAGTCGGTTCGAGCTAAAAGCTCGTCAATAAACTGATCAGGAATGCGTCCCGCCATGGTGCTAGCCTAGTTGTGCTTTTACTTGTTTGCTGATTTGCGCCATGTCGGCACGGCCTTGAACTTGTGGCTTAACAATAGCCATAACAGCGCCCATTTGTTGCATCGAATTGGCACCAGTTTCTGTAATAGCGGCTTTCACAATCTCACCGACTTCTTCGTCAGTCAATGGTGTAGGTAAGAACTCACTAATAATGAGCATTTCTTCTTGTTCGATTTTGGCTAAATCTTCACGGCCGCCATCGATGAATTGCTGGTTTGAGTCTTTGCGTTGTTTGTTCATTTTGTCTAGAACGGCTAATACGCGAGCATCATTAAGTTCGATGCGCTCATCAATTTCAATTTTTTTGCACTCAGATAGAATCGTACGAATTACTGTTACACGTTGCTTTTCTTTAGCACGCATTGCTGTTTTTAGCGTATCTGAAATGTGTTTTTTTAATTCTGACATCGGATCCTCTTTACTTTCTAGTAGGCAAGTATATAAACAAAAAAAACGGCTAGTTTGTTAACTAGCCGTTTTTTATAAGCCTAAATGCAATGTGCGTCTAGGCAGACATTTGTTTTTTAGCAAATTGCCAAACGGCAGATCGACCTAGTACAAACGTTGGAATTTTTTCTGCTCACGAGAAACTTTCTTAGCGTGGCGTTTAACAGCAGCAGCTGCAGCACGTTTGCGAAGAGTAGTTGGTTTTTCGTAGCATTCACGACGACGAACTTCAGCCAAAACGCCTGCTTTTTCACAAGAGCGTTTGAAACGACGTAGAGCGATGTCAAATGGTTCGTTATCTTTTACTTTTACTGCTGGCATGTTTTTACCTTCAAATATGTTTTTTTAAGTTTAAGTATTCACAAAAACGGCGTGAATCATACCCGTATTTAATGGGCTTTCAAAGCGCGCTTTTGTTGAACAGAGTAGACCATCCATCAAGATGATCGATTTTTCTAACCCTGAACAGACTGATGTCGCGTCTGTAACTGTTAATATTTTACCAAGAGTTGTGTTTGGTCCGCCATATTGCTTACTTTGGAAGCTATGCGCCAAACGAGAAAAATCACCTGCCTTATAATTTAAACATTGAAAACGCGGGCATTATAATGTTTTTAGTTTCCCTTGTCTAATAAGATTTGCGCTCGCGTGTTTAAGTAAATGCATTTTGGCTCTGCTATGGTAGTTATAGATAAGGTACAATGCGCGCAAATTATTAATGAGATTATTCTGATGAAAGTATTGGGATTAGAAACCTCTTGTGATGAAACCGGTATTGCCATTTATGATACGGATAAAGGCTTAATCGCTCACAAAATTTACTCTCAAATTGCTCAGCACGCCGAATATGGTGGAGTGGTGCCTGAATTGGCGTCCCGTGATCACGTGCGTAAAACCCTTCCCTTGATTGATGAGGTTTTGCTGGAAGCGGGCATGACTAAAAATCAATTAGACGCGATTGCGTATACGAGCGGGCCAGGTTTGGTGGGCGCTTTAATGGCTGGCGCGACAATTGGGCGGTCTTTGGCGTATTCGTTAGGGATTCCTGCGTTAGGTGTTCATCACATGGAAGGCCATCTTCTGGCGCCTATGCTAGAAGAGTCGCAGCCTGAAATGCCATTTATTGCCTTGTTGGTCTCTGGTGGTCATACACAATTGGTTCGTGTCGATGCTATTGGAGAATATCGTCTTTTAGGTCAATCGTTAGATGATGCGGCAGGTGAGGCGTTCGATAAAGCGGCTAAAATGATAGGTTTACCTTATCCTGGTGGTCCACAAATAGCAGCTCTAGCAAAAAAAGGTAATCCAAAGTCAGGGCTTAAGCTTCCTAGACCTATGACGGACCGACCTGGATTAGACTTTAGTTTCAGTGGATTAAAGACTGCTTTTCTTACGGCTGTGCATTTAGCATTAGATGAAGAGCGTTGTGATGAGCAGTTTAAAGCCGATGCAGCTTTGGCGTTTGAGACAGCGGTTGTGGATACCTTGGTAATAAAGTGCCGTCGAGCATTAGAGGCTGAAGGATTAAAGCAATTAATTATTGCTGGTGGTGTTAGTGCTAATGAGAGATTGCGAGAGCAACTAGAGGCACAGTTGAAAAAAATCAAAGCAAATGTGTTTTATGCGCGACCAGAATTTTGTACAGATAATGGTGCGATGATTGCCTATGCAGGTGCTCAGCGTTTATTACATGGCCAATCGTCTGGCTTGAGTTTATCTATTCGTGCACGTTGGCCTTTGTCTGAATTGCCACCGTTAAAGGAGTCTTAATATGAAAGATCTAGTCTTTATTGAAGGCTTGAAAGCGCGTGCTGTTATTGGTGTGTATGATTGGGAAAAACAGATCCAGCAGGACTTGGTGTTTGATTTGGAAATGGCACATGATAACCGTGTGCCAGCCGCAACCGACGATTTGTCTAAAACATTGGATTATGAAGCCATTTCAAATTTCATTTTAGCATTTTGTGAAAAAAGACAATTTGAGCTTATTGAGACTCTGGCAGAACGTTTGGTAGAGGAATTAATTGCCGCATTTACATTAAGCGCCGTGACTCTTGTTTTACGCAAGCCTGGTGCTATAGCTGCAGCGGCTTCCGTTGGTGTGAAAATTTACAGGCAGGCTTAATTGATAAGAGGGGTGAGCATTTTGTCGAGCGTATCAATTCGTGCTTGTTTTAACGCTTGACCTAATTCTGCACCAGCAAAGCCTTGCTTCATTAGGCTTGCTGCATTAATTATGGCAATGGCATCGCGTAATGCTTGCCAGTCTTTTTGTTCGCTATTGGTTAAATGACTTAGAACCTCAATCAGTAATATAAATGGTTGAGGTTTTTTTATGGCATTAACGGACATTAACCAATTTTCCCAATCAGGTGCATTCATAGGGATAGTTTGGTTTTCTAAAAATCCGCGAACTTGTTCTGCGAGCGTTTTGAATTGATTTGGGGTTCTGATGTGTTGATGTAATTGATCTAGCTGAGTTAATGGTGTGTCTTTGGTGAGGATGGCCCAGCGCTGTGCTGGTGTTAAATTCACCTGTTTCTCTAATGGATTTTTGTCTGAATAGTTTGACCAAACAAATTCAGGAAACAGTTTCTTTAGAGCTTTTGCTTCTTGTAAGACTAAAAAGAAAACATCTGAATGTTTCGTATTAAGGGCTTTTTCAAGTTCTTTCCAAACACGTTCCGCACTTAATGTGGACAATTCACCTGAGTCACTAATGGTTTTCATGAGAGACATGGTTTCTGGTGCAATCTTGAAATCAAGGTTATGAAAGCGAGCGGCAAATCGAGCGACTCTTAATACTCTGAGCGGGTCTTCTACAAAGGCATCCGATACATGGCGAAAGAGACGGTTTTTGAGATCCTGTTGACCATTGAATGGATCTATGAAGTTGCCATCTTGAGTTTTTGCTATCGCGTTAATGGTTAGGTCTCGTCGTTCTAAGTCTTCTTCCAAGCTAATGTCAGGAGAAAAATCACAGATAAATCCTGTATAACCTGCTCCTTGTTTTTTTTCTTTACGAGCGAGGGCATATTCTTCTTTGCTTTTAGGGTTCAAAAAAACAGGAAATTGCTTACCTACTTGCTGGTAGCCTTGCTGCTCAAGCTGTTCTGGTGTTGCGCCGGTGACAACCCAATCACGGTCAACCACAGGGATATTAAGTAAGGCATCTCTGACGGCGCCGCCAACAAGGTAAACTTGGTAAGAGGTCATAAAATATTAGTGATCCATTTCACATTGTTCTGGAAACATAGCGCTCCACTGACTAAAGCCACCGTTCAATGAGTAAACCTCAGTAAAGCCTTGAGATGCAAGGTATTCAGCGGCACCTTTACTACTATTACCGTGGTAACAACAAACAACGATAGGTTGTTGTTTTTTAGCTGAATCAATAAAAGTTTGTACGTTATCGTTAGTTAAGCTAATCGCGTTGGTTATGTGGCTGGTTTGAAAGCTAACTAAGTCGCGGATATCTACGATAGCGGCGTCATTTTCAATAATAGGGAGGGCGTCTGCGATGTCGATACAAGTATAGGTCATGAATTCTTCCGGTTAATAGTGCAAGGAGTACTAAAGCGTTGCCTGTCTTCTAAGCGTAGGGCGGTTAAGCTTCCACCCCAAACGCAGCCTGTGTCTAGCGCATGTATTCGTGCCTGCTGAGTGATTCCTTCAATAGCAGCCCAATGACCAAAAACAATATGGCAATGTTCTGGTACTTGAGTTGGATAGTTGAACCAAGGGGCATATCCTTCTGATGCTGTACCAACGCCTTCTTTTGATTTTAAATCAAGTTTGCTGGCTGAATCACAAAATCGCATACGTGTTAAATAATTGGTGATAGTACGTAGTCGATCTGTCCCTGTTAAATTATCTTGCCATGTGTCCGGTGTGTTGCCATACATGGCGGCAAAAAAGTCATTGGCTGAGTCTGATTTAAGAGTGTCTTCAACTTCCTTTGCTAGCGCCAGTGTTTTGTCTAAATCCCAACAAGGAGGTATGCCTGCATGAGTCATTACTGCATTTAACTGAGAGTCATAATGGCACAAAGGTTGTTGACGAAGCCAATGGATTAAATCGTCACGGTCACTCGCTGTTAATATTTCAGCAAGCGTGTCTTTACGCTTAAGTTGACCATGACCATGAGCAACAGCAAGTAAATGCAGATCATGATTACCAAGAACAACCGTTGCATTGTTCCCTAGAGATTTAATGAAACGTAAAGTTTCAAGTGATGCTGGACCTCGATTAATAAGGTCTCCAGCAAACCACAGGTTGTCTTGTTCAGGGTGGTAATTTATTTGCTCTAGTAGCTGTATGAGTTGGGGTAAGCAGCCTTGTAAATCTCCGATAACATACGTTGCCATAATGGTCTCAGTGCACCTGATTTGGAACAAATAAAGTGAAAGGGCGAATCAGAGCATCAAATTCGGTGCCGTCGTCAGCTAAAAATTGGTAACTGCCTTGCATACTACCAACGACCGTGTCCATGACGGTGCCGCTTGTGTAGTGAAAGGACTCACCAGATTCAAGGTGTGGATATTCTCCAATGACACCACTGCCTTTAACTTCTTGCACTTGCTCATTGCCATTGGTAACAACCCAATGACGCGTTTGAAGTTTAGCTGGCTGTGTACCACAATTTGTAATAGAAACATGATAAGCAAATACGTAGCGAGATTCAGCTGGTGTTGATTGGCTTACAATGTATTCAGTGCGAACTGAAACGACGACATCGTATTTTTCCATTCAACCTTCCTTGTTCAGAACATAGTTTGTAATGCGCACAAAATCTTCTACATCAAGTCTTTCTGGTCGTAAGCCAGGGTCAATTTCAAGCGCTGCAAAGTCTTCGTTGTCCAATACACCTTTGTAGTTGTTACGTAATGTCTTGCGGCGTTGTTGGAAGCCAGTGCGAACCATGTCTTCTAGTGTTTTAATATTATTGACTGGATAAGGGAGTGTTTTATGAGGTGTCATTCTGACAATCGCAGAATCTACTTTTGGCGCAGGGTCAAACGACTCAGGGCCAACAATAAAAAGAGACTCTACAGAACAGTAGTATTGAGCCATTACGCTTAGGCGACCATAAAGGCTATCACCTGGGCGAGCGGCTAAACGATCGACAACTTCTTTTTGAAGCATGAAGTGCATGTCTTCAATCACGTCTGCTTGGCTTAGTAGGTGGAAAATCAGCGGCGTTGATATGTTGTAAGGTAGGTTGCCGACAACACGAATTTTTTGCTCGTCTGTTTTAAGTGAAGTGAAGTCGAACTTCATTGCATCGGCTTCATGAACGGTTAAATCAGGGAATTTAAACAAATTCACTTTTAAAATAGGAATTAAATCACGGTCAAGCTCAACCACATCCATACGTTCTGTTACGCTAATAATTCCTTCTGTTAAAGCGCCTTTACCCGGTCCAATTTCTACAAGGCGTTGACCTTTTTTGGGTCCGATGCAAGCAACAATGCGTCGAATAACGCCGTGATCATGAAGGAAGTTTTGACCGAATCTTTTTCTTGCTTTATGGGGTTGTTGTTTGCTCATTTAGAAAACTTTTTCGCGTTATTTGCCATGTTAATAGCATGTTGAATGGCCACTTTAAGGCTGCCGTTATTTGCTTTGCCTGTACCAGCTAAATCAATAGCTGTGCCGTGGTCGACAGATGTTCTTATGATAGGTAAGCCTAATGTAATATTAACGGCGTTACCAAAGCCTGAGTATTTTAACACAGGTAAGCCTTGATCGTGATACATCGCCAATGCGCAATCTGCATCATCTAGGTATTTTGGTGTAAATAGAGTGTCTGCAGGTAGAGGACCGATTAGGTTCAATCCTTCTTGGCGAAGTTTATTGAGTGTTGGAATGATGACGTTAATCTCTTCCATACCAAGATGGCCATCTTCACCAGCGTGTGGGTTTAGTCCACAGACTAAAATTTTTGGATGTTTAATATTAAATTTTTCTTGTAAGTCTTTGTTTAGGGCTTTAACCACAAGGCTGATACTTTTCTCTGTTATTGCTGCCGATACATCTTTTAAAGGTAAGTGAGTGGTAACTAAAGCAACCTTCATTGCCTCTGTTGCGAGCATCATGACGACATGAGGAGACTGGCATTGAGCTTGGAAGAATTCAGTATGTCCAGAAAAGTGGACACCAGTTTCACACAATATGCCCTTGTGAACAGGAGGTGTGACGATGGCATCAAACTTTTGATTGATACAGCCTTCACCTGCTTGTTTTAGTGTCTCTAAAACGTAAGGAGAATTGGCGACGTCTAATGTTCCTGCTATGGTTTTTTGAGCGAGGGTGATTGGCGATACGTGAATATCGCCTTTTTTATGGGGAATTGTATGGTCTTGTTTTTCAAGGCAAATAATATTCGCAGTCAGCCCGAGGGTTTTAGCTCTGTCTTTAAGTAACTCTGAATCCGCCAAAATAACGAAGCGAGCAGAAAATTCATGCTCGGTCAGCGTGCTTAAAATTATATCCGGCCCGATTCCCGCAGGCTCACCGGAAGTAATGGCAATAATGGGAAATGAGCCTGCCGTATTATTAGCCATCGTTTTACTCTTATTTCTTTTTATCAATGAAGGCGTCTGCACGTAATTCATCAAGCCAATTACCAAGTACAACATCTTGCTTTTGTGTTGTTAAGGCTTGTTTTGCGTTTTGACGTTTTACCTTGTCGCTAATATCTGCTTCTCTACGACCTTCGACTTCTAAAATATGCCAGCCAAATTGAGTTCTAAACGGTTTGCTAATATCGCCAACATCGGTTTTATCCATCATGGCTTCGAACTCTGGAACCATGGTGCCAGGTGTTACCCAGCCAAGGTCACCACCTTGTAGTGTTGAACCCTGATCTTCGCTATATTCTTTGGCTGTTGCGGTAAAGTCAGCGCCATTTTTTAGTTTTGCATAAAGCTCATCAGCAAGCTCTTCAGTCTGCGATAGATTTCTAATTTCATTTGCACGAACTAAGATATGTCGTGTTTTAGTTTGCTGTTGCAATGTCACAGACGGTGTTCTTTTGTCTATAAGCCATAATAAGTGATAGCCAGCGTTACTTTGTAGCGGTCCAATAAGAGGGCCTTCTTCTGTTTCTAAGGCTCGGACAAACAGTGGTGGAAGCTGGTTCAGTGGGCGCCATCCTAAGTCACCACCTTCAATTGCAAATTGACCGTCAGAATTTTCGATGGCTTGTTGAATAAAACCTTCTTCTGTGCTAATTGATTCTGCAATGGACTTTATTGTAGCTTCGGCTTTCGCTGGATCACTTGCTCGTATAAGTAAATGGCGAAGATGAACCTGATCCTTTTCTTTGGTAATGCTGTCGCTTGAGCTAAGGTAATCATCAATTTCTTGGTCAGAGATTGAAATACGCTTTTTAATAATTTCTCGCTTTACATTATTAATCAAAAATTCTTGTTCAATTTGATCGCGATAACGAGCGAAATTAATGCCTTTATTTGCAAGTATCGTTTTCAATCCTTGCAAATCTAAATTCATATTTTTGGCCACACCAAGAATTGCTTTGTCAACATCTGAACTGGAGGCTCGCATACCTATTTTACGTGCGTAGTTTACTTGTAGTGCTTCATCGATCATTTGGTTTAAGATTTGGCGATGTATATTGTCTGTTATTACTCCCCCTGGAATACGATCTTTAACGATTTGAAAACGATTTTGAATATCACTTTCAAAAATGGGTTGAGAGTCAACAATAGCTGCAATACCGTCAACTTTTATTGGGGCAGCATTGAGTGTTTTTAGGGGAGTCAGTGTTAATACAATAAAAGATAAAAAAGAAAACAACTTCATGGTTAATATCCAACTTTTCCTTGGTTCCAGTAAGTGTCAGCAATACTGGTTTCGCTATTAGCGCTACCAACGGTGCTTAAACTACGTAAAGTAAATTGTAAAAAGACGCCTCTATCAAATTCGTCATCGTCATCGAGCCAATCCTGATAGCTCAATGATACCTTCATACAGCAGTTTTCATAACCTAATCCTGAGACTTGTTTAGTCGCTTGTTTGTCTAAGAAGTCGTATGTATATTGCGAGTAAAATGACCAGTTTTGATTTAACGGAAAGACAGTGCCAATACTTGCTTCATCGGTATCGTCATCTGAGTCTGTATTATTAATAGAATACAAATAACTTAAATGTATTTTGACGTCATCTACTGGTTCTAATTTAGCAATAATTTGAGCTAGACTGACTTCATCTTCATGTAAGTCGTAATTTAAATTGCTAGTAAGACTATAACGGTCACCATTGTAACTGGCAGACGTCAGTAAATCACTTTGTTCTGAATCATCAATGGCTGTACTCTCATCAGTATCACCACTTATATCAACATAGCGATCTTTTAAATAGAAGACTTGTCCTACTTTGAATGTCCATTTTTCATTATTCTTTTCATCATACAGACGACTTTCTAAGCCAAATGTGACTTGCTCTGTATCACCAATACGGTCATTACCATCAAAACGTGTGTGACTGAAGGCTTGTGAATAGGTCAATGTGGGGTCGCTGGCATCAAAGTCTTCTATTTCATCCTGGTCTTTAAAAGGTGCATTTAAATAACTGAGACGAGGAGTGAGGGTCTGCCTCCATGTATTGTTATGAAGTATGAGCCGACGTTCAAAATCTAAAGATGAATCAATATAGCCAGTTATGTGGGAAATAGAAGTGGTGCTATCTGAATTAGTTGTGTAGTCGTGAGTGGTGTAATCTCGAAATTGCCCGAGTATACCTGGAGTGATGCTTCCCCATGTGTTTTCAAAATTTAGCTGAAGGTCTTGATTGATGACTGTACGCTGACCGTCAAAGTCATCTTCATCTGGATCATAGAAGTCTGTGTATTGTGCTTCTATGTCATATTCAAAGTAAGTGCTTGCTATATCGTAGGAACTGCTAAAGCGTGGTAGCCATTCAAATGGTTGATCTTCTGAGTCGTCAGGCGTTTGGTAGGTTAAGTAAGTAAGTTTGTTGAGAAAATTTCCATTATTGAAACTTACATAAGCACTACGTTCGTAACTGTCTTCTTCTCCAATCGACGTTGTATTTGCCTCGGGGTATTTTTCTTCTGTCGGATTGGCCTCGATAGTCAACCCGGCACTGAAGTAAGGGTTGAATTTCTGATCTGAGGTCAGTTTAAGCAGTGTTTGCTCACCTTCATCCACATCATCAAAAGTTGATTGTTCGTAGACAGTTTCACCGTATGAGCTTAGATGGCGAAACTCTAAGTCAATACCTGCGCCCTTTTCTTGCAGATAATTAGGAGTAATGGTTGCGTCGTAGTTTGGTGCTATATTCCAATAGAAAGGCGCCGAGATACCAAGGCCGTTTGAACTAGAGTAGCTCACATTGGGAAATAATAATCCAGTGTGGCGACGCTCATCGATGGGAAACCGTAGCCACGGAAAGTAAAAAACAGGTATGCCTGCTATATGAATTTGGACATGCTTTGCTGTGCCGAAACCACTGTGTTGGTCAAGTTCTATTGAGCTGCCATAGAGTTTCCAGCTTTCCTCGTTTGGTTCACAAGTTGTGAAAAAGCCTTCTTCTATAAATATTACGCCATTTTGATCGTATGTTAGCGACTCTGCTTCAATACGAGAGCTAGTGTCATGGTTGAGGAATTGAGCGTTCGTGAATTTGGACGATGTGTTGCCTTTGCCTGATATATAGCTGCTTGAGCCACGAATAAGTAGGTCTTCGCTACGCAATATTACATTGCCGTTGGCCTGATAGTATTCATCAGGAATGCCTTTTATCTTATCAGCTGAAAGTGTATTAGTAGGCTGAATTATTTGAGCAGCACCTTCAAGGTATATTACCCCGTCTGCATCTCGAACAATTAGATCGGCAGCGAGATTCGTGTTTTGTGTGTTTGTGGCTTGCCAGTTGTTAATATATGAACCCTGACAATATTGGCCAAGCTGTGTCTGCTGTTCAGCAGTGAGGGATTCTTTAGGCGTCCAATCCCATTGATTCGCTTGCGCTTCAGCAAGGGGTAAAATGAAAAGACTTTGCAAAAAAATGCTGTAGGTTCGTAAATGCTTAAGCATGCAGGTTATACTTGTTACCACTAATTATTGTCCGAAATGGGATACTGCTTATTAAGCAGATTCATGTAATAAGGCAAATGATAATCTAAGCAGGCCCATAGGGGCTACAGATTCTGGAGAAATATCTTTATGTGGAAAGTTGTTTGCGCCATTTTGGGCTATATTTTAGGTGGTTTTTTAGGTGGTTTTTTAGGGTTTATTGTTGGCAGTTTAGTCGATAGAACCCAGGTTGGCGGGGCTTTTGGCAGTATCGGTGGTCGAGCTAATGTGCGTTTACAGCAAGAAACATTTTTTCGTACTTTATTTCTTTTGATGGGGCGTTTGGCAAAGTCCGATGGTCAGGTGTCGGAAGCGGAAATTCAGTTAGCTCAATCTGTTATGCAGCGCCTGAGGTTATCGCCGGTTGCTCAAGAGCAAGCGAGACAATTGTTTAATGAAGGTAAATCAGCCAATTTTGATCTTATTACAGTGCTTAATAATTTTAGAGACGTAGTTGGTCCTGGTGATCTTACTCGTACGTTATTGGAGGTGTTGTTGGTATCTGCTTATGCAGATGGCCATTTTAGTGTAGAAGAAAAGTCGTTTGTTTCTCAGGTGTGTGCTCATCTTGGTATTTCTGTTGCAGAATTTGAAGCATTGCATATCCAAGTGAAACAACAAGCACACTTTAGACAGGGTTATCAATCTTCTCCGGATAGTATGGGATCAAAAGACTTATTGAAGTCAGCTTATGAAGTGCTTGGTGTCACTGCTGATATGAATGATGCTGATATTAAAAAGGCTTACCGTAGATTAATGAGCAAGAATCATCCTGATAAACTGAGTTCGAAAGGTTTACCTAAGGAAATGATTGAACTAGCGAAAGAAAAAACACAGGAAATTCAATCCGCATATGAGTTAGTTAAAAACTCTCGGAAGTAAGTGACTCTCCTGGACGTTTTTTTGTTTGCCTAGTTTTTTAAGTGATCGATAAATTGTAATTAAGGGCTTTCATAGAAAAGCCCTTTTTTTACGCTTGGTAATGTTTTTCTTTGATCTATTTGACTTGTATTTTGTTTTAAAAATCCACGTACGCGCTGTACCAATAATTGTTTGCTTTTCTTTCCAGTTACTCTATCTGGTACCGAGTCTAACTGTATGAAATCACCTATTGCTTCAGTTCTCTGGTTTGCGGCTTGTTTACGCCATGTAGCAAATTGATTACTTCCTGCGTTACTGTTTACATAATAATCAAGTATCGGTTGAGGAACTTTGCGAATTTGTTGAGCAAGGTTGTAATTTGTTATTGTTGATGGCGTTTCGATATCAATTAGCATTAATGCTTCAGCGGTTGTTTGGTTATTGGCTAAGAAATTTAGCGCGTAAGCAGCGCCAGTCTTGTATCCCAAAAAGGTAAATTTTTCTACACCGTCATTTTGAGCCTTGTTCATTGTCGCAATGATTCGTGCAAACACCATTTCTTGATTTGGCAATTCTAGTATTTGAGGGCCGCTTTCTTCTTTTGTTTCTATCAGAGTGCTTACGGGCTCTGCTCGCTTGGTTATATCGGGTACTTCGATGGATATCGTACACCAGCTATGTTTTGGCAAACTATTACGCAGAGGTGCAACGGCATCTGGCCAATCTGGATGCTCGTTGTCGCTATGTAAAATAATAGTGCAACCTTGAGTTGAACTGGTTAAAGAGGGTTGGTAAAGCGTCAGAAAAGGTTCCTCGTTAGCTTCCAATATGTTTATTTGGTGAGTAAGGCGTCGAATTTTCAGTGAGTTTTCTAAGGCGCTAATACGTGAGGCTTGGGGAGTGGGGATAATATAAACTTTATCCACAGAATTATTATCTTCAGATGTCGTATTTTGTATGGCGGTACTGTCACCAGCCACTTCGCTTTCAGGCGCAGAATCTTCGGCAAACGATAGAGTACAAGTACTTAATAACATAAATGTGATTAAGATGTTGAACAGCGCTGTATTTTTCTTCATTGTTTTCAATACTTCTTTTGTGTGCCTTGTTAACATAATGACATATTTTAAAATAATTTTTTATTGTGTCACCGCTGGAGTCAGATATGAATAATTTTATTATCGCCCCTTCGATCCTTTCGGCCGATTTTGCTCGATTAGGCGAAGAAGTAGATCAAGTTCTTGAAGCGGGAGCAGACATCATACACTTTGATGTGATGGATAATCATTATGTTCCCAATTTAACGATTGGCCCTATGGTCTGTAAAGCATTGCGTAAGCATGGTGTGACAGCAGATATAGATGTGCATCTTATGGTGAAGCCTGTTGATCGTATGATAGGTGAATTTATTGAGGCAGGTGCTTCTATTATTACTTTTCACCCTGAAGCAAGTGAGCATATTGACCGATCTTTACAAATGATAAGAGACGGAGGCTGTAAAGCTGGTCTTGTGTTTAACCCTGCGACGCCGCTGCACTACCTTAAGCATGTGATGGATAAAATTGATATGGTTTTGTTGATGTCGGTTAACCCAGGTTTTGGCGGACAATCTTTTATTCCAGGTACATTAGATAAATTACGCGAAGCGAGAGCTTTGATTGATGCTAGTGATTACGATATTCGTTTAGAGGTTGATGGTGGCGTAAGTGAAAAGAATATTGCTGAGATAGCGAGGGCAGGTGCAGATACCTTTGTTGCTGGGTCGGCTATCTATGGTAAACCTGATTACAAAGCGGTTATTGATATGATGCGTAAAGAATTAGCGAGCGTGGGTTAATGAAGACTCCTACCTATTTTTCTAAGTGGTTTGAAGGTTGGCCTGAATTAGTGTGTTTAGATTTAGATGGCACTTTAATGGATAGCGTTCCAGATATTGCTAATGCAGTTGATGCGTTTTTATTAGAATTTAATGTGCCACTCGCTGGTGAAAAACTGGTTCGTACTTGGATTGGCTTTGGCTCTACAAAATTAATAGAGCAAGCATTGGAGTGGGCAAGTATCGACCCTAGTAAGTATGAGGAGGCCTATCGAATTTTTCTTACTCATTATCATGCTCATTTGGTGGATGGAACGACCTTGTACCCTAATGTAAACGCCTTGCTAAAGGCCTTTAAGCATAATGGTGTGCCGGTAGCCTTGGTCACCAATAAACCGAGTGGTTTTATTAAGCCTATGTTAGATCACTTTGAACTGACAGAGCATTTTGCTTGGTTACTGGGCGGTGACACATTAGAAGAAAAGAAGCCTTCTGGTATGCCTCTGCTGCATTGTAGTGAAGCCATCGAAGCGCTGCCTGATAAATGTTTAATGATAGGTGATTCAATTACCGATTTTAAAGCGGCAAGTAATGCGGGCTTCAAATGTGCCTTGGTGACATATGGTTACCATCAAAATGTTGATCTTAAAACACTTGGTGCTGATGCGATTATTGATGATTTGGCAGAGTTATTAATCTGACACTTTAATATCCTGATGAAATAAAAACGCCAAGTCAGTTCCTAAATCTAGGAGTTGACTTGGCGTTTTTATTCGTGCGTTTTATGTATTTTTTGATGGTTGTGAAGAGGTTTGGGGAGTAGAGGGGATTAAGCTTCCATCGTTTGCCATGTGGACTGTATGTGTTGGAAAGGCAACCTCAGCATTATGAGACTCAATGATTTGCATCGCCTTAAATAGAACGTCTTGTTTCACATTATGGAATGTTCGCCAGTCTACAGTTTTTGTATAAGCATAAATAAAGAAGTCTAAAGATGAAGGGCCAAATTGATTGAAATTCACCATGTAGGTTTGAGTTGTATCAAGGTCTTCATGCTTGGCAATCATATCTTTAATATCGGCCAAAATAGCCGGCAACAGGCTGAAATCGTCGTATCGTACTCCAATTGTTTCGTTAATACGGCGATGTGTCATGCGTGATGGGTTTTCTACTGAAATTAATGAAAACGTTGCATTGGGAACATATAGGGGGCGTTTCTCAAAGGTTCGAATCCGTGTTTGTCTCCAGCCTATATGTTCAACCGTTCCTTCAATGTTTTGGTCTGGAGAGCGTACCCAATCGCCAATAGCGAAGGGTCTATCTAGATAAACAATTAAGCCACCAAAGAAGTTAGCTAATAGGTCTTTTGCTGCAAAACCTACTGCAATGCCGCCAATGCCGCCAAAAGCTAAAACCCCTGAAATACTGTACCCAAGAGTTTGTAAAACAACCAAAGCTGAGGTAATGATGACAGAAGCACGTAATAATTTACTGATAGCACTAGCGGTTGTGTAATCAACGTTTGTCTTTATTTTTTCTGAGTTAACAACCGCTTTTTCACATTCGTAAATACAGCGCAGAATAAACCAAGTTAGTACTACAATAACGCCAACTTCACGTACGGATGAAATAAGTGACGATAAGTCAGGATCAATCTCTGTTCCTGAAATTTCCGCTGCAATACTGAGTCCGACTAGCCAAATAAATACTCCTGCAGGTTTTTTGGCTGCAATAATAAGTACATTGTCCCAAGGTGTTTTTGTTCGCTCTAGCTGCTTGTCAATTCGGGCTAAAGTAAGTTTGACCATGAAATTAACCACCATAGTAGCTAATACAATAATAAACACTCTAACAACCCAATGCATTTGTGTATCACCCAATCCAAAATAAAATTGCATTGTTTCCCAAGTCATTCCATTACCTCTGTTTTGTTAGGTTTTAAATGTGGTTTTACTTTGTCCTTAAAAACTAAATAAGTAGCAAAGTTCCTAATCCTAAGAAAGCCACAAATCCTGCGATATCAGTTACTGTTGTTAAAATGACAGATCCAGATAGTGCGGGGTCAATACGTAGTTTATCTAATAAAACTGGAATTAATACGCCAGAAAGAGCGGCCATGAAAATATTTACAATGATGGCTAGCCCAATCACGAGACCCAGCATAGGGTTTTCAAACCACCATAGTGTTACCACACCAATAACAATGGCCCATAATATACCGTTTAAACCACCGACTTTTAGCTCTTTTGATAGTAGTGATTTTAGGTTGCTTCGAGTTATTTGCCCAAGCGCCAAGCCTCGTACAATCAATGTTAAGGTTTGGCTACCAGCGATGCCACCCATAGAGGCAACCACTGGCATTAAGACGGCTAAAGCAACAACTTGTTGTAATGTCGCCTCAAACATTCCAATGAAAGCAGATGCTAAGAAAGCAGTTAGTAGGTTAATGCCTAACCAAATGCCACGGGTCGCAGCGCTGCGCTTTACTGGCGCGAACAAGTCTGATTCTTCATTCAAACCAGCTGTTGCCATCTGTTGAGCTTCGTGTTCTAAACGCCATGTTTCCATTGCGAGGCCTGCGTGAAACCTGCCAAGTAAAATGAAATTCTTGTCTACAACGGGAAGAGCTACCAAGCCTGATCTTTCCAGTTGTTCAGCCGCTTTTGTTAATTCTGCCTCAGCATCAATAAAAGTACATTCTTCATCAATTAAACTGGAAATGGGTTCATGGCCTTGAGCTTTAAAAAGTTTGTCGAATTTTACGCAGCCGACCCAGCGGCCAGTTCTGTTTACCAAATACACCATGTCTGTATAACTTGGCGTCTCTTTTTTAAGTAGTCTAAGCGCTTCTGAAGTGCGAATGGATTGGGATGCGATCAGTAAATCATGATCAATCCAGCGACCGACTACGTCATCGTCGTAAACAATACCTTGTTGGTAATATTCACGTTGTTTGTTATCCATCTGATTAAGAGCGATATCAACCAAACGATCAGGTAAGGAATCGGTGATTTCCAGTAGGTCTTCTGCGTCTACATCGGTAAATAGGGTTTCAATCTCAGTATCGTCTAATTCTTTTAAAAGAAGCTGACGCGATTCACCACGCATCTCAACCAAAATATCAAGACGATTTGCTTGTTTAATATTCGCCCAGGCTTGTTGTCGTTGAACAAGCGGAATGGATTCGAGGGCCAATGCTACATCGTCAGGAGTCAGCTCTGAAATAGCTTTATTGACGGACTCAGGTGAGTGTTCGTCATTAATGAGAGTTTCGATAAGGTCAGCGACTTGGCTATGCACAGGGAATCCTTAAAACACTGAAAGTTGAGAGTAAAGATAGCATGCGAGCTAGTGTGTTATACAACAGTTTGTTTATCAAACAAGGCTTTGTTTTTACACGAAATTATTGAAAAAATTTCAATGTGTTGAGAAAGAGAATCGAGTAAAGAGTAATGAAAGGTGGAGAACAATAGTTTTCATCGTTCAAATCCTTTAAAATCGCTAACTATTTTCTGCGATTTTCCTTTATTTAGTGTTTTTAATTTGCAAGTTACGCAAAAAAACATTTTCACGAGTTAGCCTTTACATGCTGTTGATGATTGATAACTACGACTCTTTTACCTACAACCTTGTTCAATATTTTCGTGAGCTTGGTGTGGATGTGCAGGTGTATCGTAATGATGAAATCACCATAGAAGAGATCGAGCGACTTGCACCCGCTCATCTAGTTATTTCTCCTGGGCCTTGTACACCAAATGAAGCGGGTATTTCGATGGCGGCGATTGAGGCGTTTGCAGGAAAAATTCCGATATTGGGTATTTGCTTAGGTCATCAAAGTATTGCTCAGGTCTTTGGTGGTGAAGTAATTCGTGCTAAAAATGTAATGCATGGAAAAACTTCCTTGATACATCATCAAAATACATCGGTATTTTCAGGATTACCGAACCCGCATGTGGCGACACGCTATCATTCTTTAGTGGTGTCTGCGGATACTTTGCCTGATTGTTTTGAAGTAACGGCTTGGTGTCAGAATGAAGCGGGTGGAAAAGAAGAAATTATGGGGATTCGACATAAGGCATTAGCCATTGAGGGGGTGCAATTCCATCCTGAGTCGATCCTTACTGAGGCAGGACATGCCTTATTAGCGAATTTTTTAACACGATAGGAGAAGCTGGTGGATATTCAAAAAGCGATTGCTGCCGTTGTTGAGCGCCAAAATTTGAGTGGCGACGAAATGCGTGCCGTGATGAGTGACATCATGACGGGAAAAACCACGCCAGCACAAATTGGTGGTTTTTTAATTGGTTTAAGAATGAAGGGTGAAACGGTAGAAGAAATTATTGCCGCCGCTCAAGTCATGCGCGATTTATCAAGTAAGGTTGATCTGGATTTTGACGATATTGTTGATACCTGTGGAACCGGTGGCGATGGTGGTAATTTATTTAATGTATCGACTGCGTCAGCTTTTGTTGTCGCCGCTGCTGGCGGTAAAGTGGCAAAGCACGGTGGCCGTTCTGTGTCGTCTAAATCGGGCAGTGCTGATGTATTAGAGCAAGCTGGTATTTACCTTGGGCTAGATGCTGAACAAGTTTCTCGATGTGTTGCTGAAATTGGTTTGGGGTTTATGTTTGCACCAAATCATCATTCAGCCATGAAACACGCTGTTGGTCCTCGTAAAGAAATGGCAACGCGAACGATTTTTAATTTACTTGGCCCGCTCACTAACCCAGCTAATGCGAAGCGCCAGGTAATGGGTGTATTTGATCAGAAGTGGGTGCGACCAATTGCTGAAGTGTTAAAGGCGCTTGGCAGTGAACACGTTATGGTTGTGCATTCTGAAGACGGTTTGGATGAAATGAGCATTGCGGCATCGACATTTGTTGCAGAGCTAAAGAACGGCGTTATTTCAGAATACATGGTTTCCCCAGAAGACTTTGGTATTCCATTGCAGTCTATCGATACGATCCAAGCAACAGACGCAGGCGAAAGTTTGACGCTTATTAAAACAGCACTAGAAGGTAAGGGCAAAGTAAATCCTGCACGTGACATCGTTGCTTTAAATGCGGGTGCGGCGATTTATGTTTCAGGCATTGCTGATACTCTGGCGGAAGGCGTTAACATCGCAGAAGATGTGATTGGCGGTGGTACAGCGAAAGTTAAAATGTCTGAACTGGCAAGTTTTACACGTTGTTTTATGAGCCCTGACTCACTTTAACGAATAGGAGCGGAAGCATAATGCAGATAGAAACCCCAACCATTTTAAAGAATATCGTTGCCCGTAAATACGAAGAAATTAACGAGCGAAAATCCCATACTCCGTATGGCAATTTAGAAGTTGCTGCGTCGGTAGCGAATGTACACAACCTTCCTCGTGGTTTTGCCAATGCATTGAAGCATCAAATAGCGATTGGTAAAGCGGGTGTCATTGCAGAGATCAAAAAAGCCTCGCCAAGCAAAGGTGTTTTGCGTGAGAATTTTGTTCCTGCAGATATTGCTCGATCTTATGAGAAAGGTGGAGCGGCATGTTTGTCTGTTCTAACGGATCATGACTTTTTCCAAGGTCATGAAGACTTTTTAGTAGAAGCGCGTGCGGCGTGTGGATTACCTGTTATTCGTAAGGACTTTATTGTCGATGAATATCAAGTTTTAGAAGCCAGAGCCATTGGTGCAGATTGTATTTTGTTGATAGCGGCGTGCTTGAGTGGCGACAAACTGCGTCAGCTCGATAATATGGCAAGTGATCTTGGTATGGATGTTTTGGTTGAGGTGCATAACCGTCCTGAGCTTGAACTGGCATTGGAATACACAGAAACAGAATTGTTTGGCATCAATAACCGTGACTTGCATACTTTTGAATTGAGTCTAGACCACACGTTCGAACTGATGGACAGCGTGCCTTCTGATCGTCTTATCGTAACGGAGAGTGGAATTCATACTCGTGACGATGTGGCCCTGATGCGTGAAAAAAATATTAATGCCTTTTTGGTCGGTGAAGCGTTTATGCGAGCTGACAATCCAGGTGAAAAATTAGCTGAGTTGTTTCAGTCTTAATGAGTCATATTAAGGCTTAGTAAAGGCAACTTCAGACACAACAGAATAATGTAGGGTTGAATGATGAAAACGAATGTAAGTTGGCAAGAAGATGTACATTTTACTGCAGAGACAGGTTCTGGCTTTAAAGTAGAGATTGACGGTAATCAGGTTGCAGGCCCAAGACCAATGGAGTTGTTGCTTGCCGGGTTGGGTGGTTGTACTTCTTATGATGTGGTTGGCATTCTTAAGAAATCTCGTCAAGACGTTGTCTCTTGTGTCGCTCAAATCGATGCGGATAGAGCGGATGCTGTTCCTGCTGTTTTCACAGAAATTCGAGTTCACTTTGTAGTGACTGGACGAAAACTGAAGGAAAGTGTGGTTGCTCGCGCTGTAAAGCTATCTGCTGAAGAATACTGCTCTGCTTCATTAATGTTAGAGCGAGGCGGCGTTAAAATTGTCCATAGCTTTGAGCTTATCGAAGTAGAATAAACACACTTAAGTGTTGTGAAAAGGAGTCAAATGGCTCTTTTTTTATGTTCGAAATTTCTATTTAAAGAGTATGTTTATAAGATGGTATTTGAAAATATGGTGTCCCTACCAGGACTCGAACCTGGAATAGCTGCTTAGGAGGCGGCCGGTATATCCTGTTTACCTATAGAGACATTCGGGTTTTTATATCGCAAAGTAACATTGAATGCAAATAATATGCTTCATCATATTGATTTGTATCGTTAAATTTTCATTAGGAAACCTAGGCTCGACCTAAAGTATGCTTGCTGCTGATAGGTCGTGTAGAGCCTCTAGAGGTATAGACTTTGTTTTTGATGCTATGACCTTGAAGAAGCTCATATAGGTGTTTGTTGCGCTTTTGGAGGGTGCTGAGTATGCGAGCGTTAGTGTTGTTTTGTGTTTTACATTTTTTAAGAAGCTTTTCGCATTCTTGAATGAGTAGGCGAACATCATCCATAGAACTATCTTGCAAACTAAGCCAAGTTTTGAATTCTTCTTCAGTTGGGTTTCTTCTATCTACAATGTCGAATTTAATGAGTATGTTGATTTTTTTCTCATTAAGTTGATTCATTTCATCGAGAAGGCTTTGCTTTTGTTCGGCTAAGTTTATTATCTTTTTACTGTCTGATTGCCCATAAGCTAATCTTTCTTCGTCAAGAAGCGAAGAGAGGTTTTCTAGTATCTCTTTGCTTCTTACAAATATGAGTGCAATAGGAATCATAATTCAAACCGCTTAAAGATTGTATATTCACAATCTAGAATAACGAGTCCATAGAGGCCATGTTACTAGCTAGCTTCTGTGTGTCTATTTTATATTCACCCGCTGCAATAGCGTTCTTTATTTGCTCTACTTTATCCATATCAACATCTGGTAAATTGTTGATTTTAGATTGTTGGCTATGGAGTGTTTGTGCTGTACCGCTCAATTTAACGGTATCCTCTGCTAACGTGCCACCACTTTGTACTGCGCTTTGTTTCTCAGGTGCGCTACTAGTTGCATCATCTTTTTGCGAACGTTCGCTTTTATTGATGCTGCTTTGATTTGATAGACCTGTTAATTGTATTGCCATTGGGTTTTTCCGCCCTATTATGATTTGCCTGTCTATATTGTCGGCTATGGTCGTTGAAACTTTAGTGATAATTCTTATGAAAAGAGAATTAATTGCCGTGCCAACGTATCTGTGATCAATAGTTTACAAGAACCTCACTGTTAGTTACAACTTTGGCGTATATAATTCGTCCAGAACTTGTGTTTTTTACACGTATTTGTTGTCCTTTTATACCATTTTCTAATGATACCCCGTTCATTTTGACAGTTATTGTTCCACTACTTGCTGTTATGAGAATGAGATCCCCTTTTTTTATTAGAGTGGGTTGGCTAGTAAGGTTGTCAGTAATAAAGGTATTAATGCGTAAGTTGCGTGATGCAATAAGGCCATAAGGTGGGTTACTTTCAGTGAAAATATCACCTCTTAGGCTCGATAAATCCACTTCACCTATATCTGTATTGGATTTACTTATTACTTGGCCTCTATTAATAGGGCTGCTCGTTTTAATTGCAGTGATCATAATAGATTGTGTCGCTGGAATGTAGGATTTCCAAACGGGGGATTCACAGCTAATTTCATAGTTTGTTCGTTTTGTTGTATCAGGTCTTTGGTTATTGATACTTATAGTTGACGCTTCGCAGTCGGGTAAATAGTTTAGAGCTGCTAAGTTGTTTAAAGAAATGTCTATGGATGCGCCAGGGTATATTTTGGATAGCCTAGGTATTTCTACTTCATTTATGTAGTGATTTAGTTGAGCTTCTATCGAAATTGCAAATGTTAAGCTTGCTTGAAAACAAAAGAGAGCTATTGTTAGCCTTATAATTCGCATGATTCTATCTCTTTGTTTATGATTACGTTATAAATAAAAAAATTAGTGAAAAACTAGATATCACCTTATCATCGGATGATACATATTAACAATTTTGAGGTGATACCTCAGTATAATGTTTTGGAGGCGTTTATGGCTGGAGTTTTGGATACTGTTAACCAACGTACGCAGTTAGTTGGAGAAAACCGATTAGAGCTACTGTTGTTTCGCTTAAATGGAAAGCATCTTTATGGCATTAATGTATTTAAGGTAAAAGAAATTCTTCAATGCCCTAAGTTGACGACTATGCCTCATAGTTCTCCTGTTGTTCGTGGTGTTGCTCATATTCGTGGTGGAACGATTCCAATTTTAGATTTAGGTCTAGCGACTGGCTCAAGTCCACTTGAAAATATTGATCAGTGTTTCGTTATCATCACTGAATACAATCGCCGTATACAGGGTTTTTTAGTTCGTGGTGTTGAGCGTATTGTTAATATGAATTGGAGTGATATTCAGCCACCGCCAAAAGGTTTGTCTAATGACAACTATTTAACCGCGGTTTGTCAGGTTGAGAAGGAGATGGTTGAAATTCTTGATGTTGAGCAGATTCTTTCAGAAGTCGCTCCTACTCGTCAGGATATCTCAGATGGTATCGTAAATGAGGGCGTTCAAGAAAACGCTAAAAAGCATCATATATTAATTGTTGATGACTCATCTGTTGCACGTAAACAAATTAAACGTTGTATGGAACAGGTTGGTTTTTCTACTACTGTTTTATGTGATGGTCGTGAAGCGTTAAACTTCCTAGAGGCTATGGTGGCTGAAGGTAAAGACGTTACTGAAGAGTTCTCTATGGTTATTTCTGACATCGAGATGCCTGAAATGGATGGCTATACTTTGACAACGGCAATTCGTAATGACAGCCGTTTGCAAGATTTATTTATTCTTCTACATACTTCATTAAGTGGTGTGTTTAATGAATCTATGGTGAAAAAAGTTGGTGCTGATGGGTTCTTGGCTAAATTTCAGCCAGATGAATTAGCTCGTTTGGCAATAGAAACAGTGCAGGTTCAGTCTGAATAAGATGTTGGTCAATTTTGTTTGGCTTTATTTATTGAGCGTCTGTCACTCATGGAGTTTTAATGCTCAATAGTACAAATGCAATTACGCCTAATGGCTATATCCGTTTCAGAGAATACTTGCAGAAAGTGTGTGGTATTTCTCTGAGCGATAATAAGCAGTATTTGGTGGCTAGCCGTTTAGGCAAAATGTTAGAAAGAGAGAATTTCACTAAGATTGAACAGCTCGTCGATGCTCTGGAGCGGCCTGGTGGTTCTAAATTAAAGGAAGAAGTCATTAATGCAATGACGACAAATGAAACTCTTTGGTTTAGAGATACGCACCCGTTTACTATTTTGAAAGAAAAAGTATTACCTGAAATGGGGGCTTCTCCTTTGAGGATTTGGTCTGCTGCATCTTCAACAGGTCAAGAACCTTATTCTATTAGCATGGTAATTGAGGAATTTAAATCTTCTCGACCTGGTGTATTGAAAGCGGGTGAAAGAATTGTTGCGACAGATATTTGTACCAATATACTTCAACATGCTAAGCAGGGTGAATATGATAGTTTAGCCATTGCTCGAGGTCTTGGTGCAGATCTGCAAAAACGTTATTTTGATAAAATTAATGAGCTGACTTGGAAAATAAAACCAAATTTAAGTTCACGTGTTGAATTCAAGTATCTGAATCTTATTGATTCATTTTCTATGCTCGGTAAGTTCGACATTATTTTTTGTCGTAATGTTCTTATTTATTTTACCGTCGATTTAAAACTTGATATTTTGAAAAGGATGCATGCATCTTTGAAGCCTGGTGGGTATTTGTTCCTTGGCGGCTCTGAGGCATTGAGTGGGCTTTCTGCTTACTTTGAAATTGTGCAATGCCATCCTGGTATTGTTTATAAAGCTAAGGTTTTATAACTTATATTGAATCTTTTTCTCCAATGAAAGACCTGCCTTACTCTTATGTTTGGCAGGTTTTTTTTATCCTGTCTTTATTGTTGCCGCTTTTTGCCGTCACACCTTGAATTTTTAATAACTTATTGAATATAAAGGGTTTTTATTTCTGGCATCATAATTGCTTTATATTAACCAGTTAATAAATTCAGTTTGAGGGTTAGATGGCTATATCTTTTGCGAGTGCGTTTGCAGGACATGATAAAACTCTAGAGTTTAGAAGTGCTAGGGCTGCTGTGCTTGCCAATAATATAGCCAATGCAGATACGCCAAATTATAAATCAAGAGATATGACCTTTGATTCTATTTTGAGTGATGAAGGTAGTAAGTTGAAGCTGGCTGGAGCAAATGAGCGCCATATATCAGGTGACAGTGTTACATCAGGTTCAGGTGCTTTGTTATATCGAAATGCTAATCAACCATCTTTAGATGGCAACAATGTTGATATGCAGAGAGAGCAGGCTGAATACGCACAAAACTCATTGCAATTTGATACAAGCTTTATGTTTCTGAATGGAAAAATCAGTGGCATGAAAAAAGCACTTATTGGGAACTAATGACGATGTCTTTAAGTAATATTTTTGCTATTTCTGGATCAGCAATGAGTGCGCAAACAGTACGTTTGAATACGGTTGCCAGTAATATGGCTAACGTAGACAGCGTAGCAAGTTCTGCTGATCAGACTTATCGTGCACGTAAACCAGTCTTCTCTCAAATGATGAACGATAACATGCGTGAATTTGGCTGGAATAATGCCAGCATGGATAGTAGTGGTGCCGGTGTTGGTGTGAAAATTGATGGTATTGTTGAATCTGATGCTCCTTTACAGCCTCGCTATGAGCCAGATCACCCAATGGCTAATGAAGAAGGTTACGTATTTTATCCAAACGTGAACCCAATGGAAGAGATGGCCGATATGATGTCGGCGTCACGATCTTTTCAAACGAATGTGGAAATTATGAACTCAGCAAAAAGTATGATGCAGAAAATGCTCACACTTGGGCAGTCATAGGAGCTGATAGATGGCAAATATATCTGATACTAAAGGGCTTAATAATCTTATTTCCCAATATGGGACGGATTCAGCTAAGTCAAAGAGCGGCATTGAAAAGCCCGAAGTGCAGGCAGAAAAGACTGCAATGGCGGATCAGAATGTTTTTTTGAAGTTGTATATTGAACAGTTGAAAGGCCAAGATCCAACATCTCCGCAAGATGCCAATGATATGGTTGCGCAGATGTCTCAGTTTAGCTCTTTAGAGAGATTGACAGGCATTTCGGATCAGCTGGAAAATATGGCGACATCCCTAACATCTAATCAAGCCCTTAGTGCCTCCACCTTAGTAGGTAAGTCCATTTTGATGGAGGGCAGTAAAACTAAGATGACAGAAGATGGTAGTGATATTCAGTTGAGAATGACTATTCCTGAAAACTCTCAGTCTGCAACGCTAAAAATTTATGATGCGGATAATAAGATTGTTCGTACAGCTACACTGAATTCTGATGACTATAAATGGGATAAGCTGGACGATGACGGAAATACTTTGCCGTCTGGTGAATACCGCTTTGCCGCTTCGTCAGCTAATGCAGAAGGTGAGATTTCCGCCATGATTACACGGCTTCCTACTCGTATCCAAGGTGTCACTATTAATGGTGAAAATGGAACGGTTTTAAACGTGGAAAATCACGGAAAAATCAAACTTACAAATGAATTAGAAATATTAGGTTAACTGGAGAGTATTATGGGATTCAATACTGCGCTATCGGGTATTAAAGCTTCTGCCGATTATTTAAGTGTTGCGGGTAATAATATTGCCAATGCCGATACAACAGGCTTTAAAAAGTCACGTATTGAATTTGATGATATCTACAATACGAGTGTGCTTGGTGCTGGAAGTGGAAACAGTATTGGTTCTGGTGTCAGTGTAAGTAAGGTATCTCAGGAGTTTGCATCTGGAAACCTATCCTATACAGACAACAATTTAGATGTTGCGATCGATGGTAGCGGCTTTTTTGTGTTGGATGCTGGTATTGCTCAATCTTATACTCGTGCTGGTAACTTTAAGCTGGATGAAGATGGTTTCTTGATAACTAATTCAGGTAGTCACCTTCAGGGGTTTAATGCCGTTAACGGTGTTATTGGTGGTAATTTGGAAAATATGTTTATTCCAACTGATAGGATCTCACCAGAGCCAACGACTGAAATGGAGCTTAAGGTTAATCTCAATTCAAAAAGTGAAGATATTCCGCCATTTATCAAGGCAGATTTTGATCCATATGATCCTGATACGTATAACTACACTCAAACCCAGGGTGTTGTAGATGCCAACGGTAAAACAAATATAGTGACGTATTATTATTCTAAAAGTGAGCTTCCTAACACATATAAAGTAAATGCTACTGTTAATGGTAACTTAACAGATGATACGGGGGCTGCATTTTTAGGTGAAACTTTTGCGACTTACAATTCTGCGGATGGTGACACTGATCATAATGGTGACGGCACTAATGAGCAGCCATTTGAATTGCTTTATCTTGGCGAGAATGAGCCGGGAGTGTCTGATATAGCGGCTGGTACGAAGGCCGCTTTAACGGTTTCTGGTACGTTGGGTGGAGTAGCTGTTACATCGACACTTGCTCCTGAAGAGGTTCGTGATTCAAGCTCTGTTGCTCGAGAGTCTTTTGATGCTCTTAACCCTGAAACCTACACTTATGGTAATACCAGAAGTGTTTATGATTCCTTAGGTGAGACCCACACAATGGGTTATTACTTTATTAAACAGGGTGAAAATAACACCTACGAGTTACGTATAACAATGGATGGTGAAGAAACTTTTAGCGATCCTTTAACCGGTGAAGATACCCGTTTCCTAGAAGAAAAAACTGCGGTTTCTTTTGATGCTGCGGGTAATTTGTTAGGTACATATCGTGGTATGCCTCCATATGATGTTGCCCAGCCTATCGCATTAGAAATAAAAGGTGTAGATCCTACTAATCGAGGTCGTATTACGCCTCTTGATTTTACTGGATCAACACAGTTTGCTTTAGAGAATACTGACAACTTTGAACAGGATGGTTTCTCTGCTGGTGAGTTGCAGGGCGTTTCTTTTGACCGTGATGGTTTCTTGGTTGCTAACTATACAAATCAACAAACGGCAACACTTGGCCAGATCGCATTAGCGACATTTGATAGTACTGACGGTCTTCTGCCGGCAGGGCACACTTCCTGGTTGGCAAGCAAAGGTTCGGGCCCGGCTGATATTGGTCGTCCTAATAGCGGAACTTTTGGTAAGATAGAAGGAGGGTCGCTGGAAGAGTCTAACGTTGATTTAACGTCTGAACTCGTTGCCCTTATTGAGGCACAGCGTAATTATCAAGCAAACAGTAAAACATTAGAAACAGAAAATACTGTGACGCAGACGATAATTAACCTTCGTTAATTTTCTGGAGAGAGAAGATTTCAAGCCGAAGCAACTTTTGTTGTTTCGGCTTTTTTTTACCTTTTTTTAAGTTGGTACGATTCTTGATAGATACTTATTAACTAATCATTTAATTATGTGAATTTTTCTAGGGGTATCGTTGTGGATAAGGCCTTATATTTGGCAATGAGTGGTGGTGTACAGACCATGAATGCTCAAACAATACACGCTAATAACCTTGCAAACGTCAGTACAACCGGCTTCCGTTCTGACTTTGAGCAAGCACGTTCAATGCAAGTGTATGGCGATCATCATCCTAGTCGAGTGTACGCTATGACTGAAAACCCAGCGACGCGTTATACACAGGGAGATATGATTCAAACAGGCAGGAATTTGGATGTAGCTGTTGCTGGTGAAGGCTTTATTGCTGTTTATGATGATAAAGGCCAAGAAGCTTATACTCGTGCGGGTGACTTGCAAATTAATGCCGCAGGGCAGCTTGTTACAGGACGAGGTTTGCCTATAGCAGGCGTTGCAGGGCCTATATTTTTACCACCTCTCGACAGTATAAATATTACAGCTGACGGTTCTATTTCTATTGTTCCTCAAGGTGGTGCTGGTAATGAAGTGGCAGTCTTGAATCAAATTAAATTGGTTAATCCTGATATTCAAAATTTACGCAAAGAAGAAGATGGCTTAATTCATCCGCGTGATGGTCAAGAGTTTGAACAAGACTTAAATGTCCAGCTTGCTTCAGGTTTTGTGGAAGGTAGTAATGTTAATGCGGTAGAGGAAATGACTCATATTATGAACCTCTCTCGCCGTTTTGAGATGAATGTAAAAATGATGGATACGATACGAGAAAATGCAGATTCGTCTGCTCGAATATTACAGCGTACATCTTAAATATAGCCCATAAATTAAAAGGCTAATAAATTAAGCCGTGGCAACAGATTAATAGAATTAGAAGAGGCTCTTATGAATTCAGCATTATGGGTAAGTAAAACCGGTTTAAGCGCAATGGATAAGCAGTTGAATGTTGTTGCCAATAACTTGGCAAACGTTTCGACAACAGCGTTTAAGAAAGACAGAGCGGTATTTGAAGATCTGATGTACAAAACAGTACGAGCACCAGGTGGAGTGAGCGCTCAGAATGCTGAGTTACCATCTGGTCTGCAATTAGGTACAGGTGTAAAAGTTGGAGCGACACAAAAAGACTTTTCGAATGGCGATTATAATATGACGGATAGGCAGCTTGATGTTGCTATTCAAGGAAAGGGTTTTTTACAGGTTTTACAGCCAGATGGTACGATAGGCTATACAAGAGATGGTAGCTTACAGCTAAATAGTGAAGGGCAGATATCTACTTCTGGTGGACTAATTGTTGAGCCAGGGATTGAAATTGACCCTAACGCTATTGAAATTATGATAGCGGAAGATGGGATAGTATCTGTTCGAATGAGTGGTGAAGCCGATGCTCAAGAGGTCGGTGCAATTAATATTGCAGGCTTTATTAATCCAGCAGGATTAAGTTCAGCAGGGCAAAATATTTTCACAGAAACGAATGCCAGTGGCCCACCTTTGGTAGGTGTTCCTGGAACGGACTCGTTAGGTACTCTTGCTCAAGGTATGTTAGAAGCATCTAATGTAAATTCGATTGAAGAACTTGTTAATATGATTACCACTCAAAGGGCATATGAGATGAATTCAAAAGTTATCTCCGCAGCTGATGGTATGATGAGTTTTGCAATACAGCAGTTATAGTAGCGTGCGGAATATTATGAAAATAAAATTTACTCTCTTAGTATTATTTAGTGTTTTTTTGACTGGCTGTTTATCTTTTGATGTTGATGAACAGGCAGTGGCTAATGCTGCAGCGGCTGGTGCTGCAGGAGTTGTTGCGGACGCTGTGGTTGACGCAATAACAGAAGAGGGTGAAGAGGAAGTAGATGAAGAAGTACCGGATGAAGTTGTACGTAAAGGTTATGTTCCTGACGGAGCTGATCCATTAAATGGGCCGGAAATTAGTCAATCTATTCGGTCTGATGACCCTTATTATACACCTGTATATCCAAACGGTATGAGCCCTTCACAAGCGCCAACGGGTGGTATTTATCAGGTTAGTATGGGGGATGTGTTTTTCGGTGATCAAAAAGCCAGTAAAGTAGGTGATATATTAACGATAAACTTAAATGAGACGACGACATCAACGAAAGCCAATGCCGCTACAGTGTCTAAGTCATCTTCGGCTACTATTGAAAACCCTACAGTATTGGGGGAAGAGCTCAAAATAGACACCACTCTTCCTCAGCAAGGAACAGACTTTACCGGAAATGCATCTGCGAATCAGAATAATAGTTTGAACGGTACAATCTCAGTTACAGTATATAAGGAATATCCGAATGGCTTATTGGCTATTCGCGGTGAAAAATGGTTAACCCTAAATCAAGGTGATGAATATATTCGTTTCTCAGGCATCGTTCGGAAACAGGATATTTCGCCAGAGAATACAGTAGAATCTGAACGTGTTGCAGATGCGCGAATTGTTTATTCGGGTACAGGTGAAGTTGCCGCAGGAAGTGAGCAGGGTTGGGTGAGTCGTTTGCTTAACTCTAGTGATATGCCTTATTAATTTAATGATAAAAACATATGAGAGAAGCGTATTTCTCTCAATAGGTGATGTGATGAAATACATAGCGTTAGTTGTCTTATACATTTTGTCTTTTTCGGTACAGGCAGAACGCCTGAAGGACATCACCAGCGTTCAAGGTGTTCGTGAAAACCAATTGTTTGGCTATGGTCTAGTCATCGGTTTGAATGGTACTGGAGACAATACAGATTTTACCAGTCAAAGCTTTGCTAGCATGCTGTCACGTTTTGGTGTGACGTTGCCTGCAGGTGTTAGTGCAACATCTAAAAATGTCGCTGCGGTTTCTCTTACGGCAACGCTGCCTGCGTTTTCTAAGCCTGGTCAAAAAATTGATGTGACTGCATCTTCTATTGGTAATGCCAGTACATTACGTGGTGGTACATTGCTATTATCTACTCTTAAAGGTGCTGATGGAGCTGTGTATGCTATTGCACAAGGTAATTTAGTGATTGGTGGCTTAGGTACTAATGGCACTGATGGATCACGGACATCATTAAACATTCCAACGGTTGGTCGTATCCCTAACGGTGCCAGTGTAGAGCGTACGGTTCCTAGTAGCTTCAATACCGGCGATACATTAACCTTTAATCTAAATCGACCAGACTTCACAACGGCTAAGCAAGTTTCTGACAAAATTAATGACCTTTTAGGGCCGGGTGTCGCAACGACATTGGATGCAACTTCTATTCGAGTGTCTGCACCAAGAGACCCAAGTCAGCGTGTAACCTTTTTATCTATACTTGAAAACCTCGAAGTGGAAATGGGTGAAGAGAGGGCTCGTATTGTTATTAATTCTCGTACAGGAACTATTATTATTGGTCAGCACGTGAAAGTATCACCTGCTGCTATCACGCATGGCAGCCTAACCGTAACAATCAAAGATGTGCCGCCAGTGGTAGGTCAAGATGGAACGGTTACGGGAGGAGAAACTATAGTATCTCCTCGTGAAGGGATTGAAATTAGCAATAACAGCGGTCATATGTTTGTGTTTGATCCGGGTGCTTCATTGAATGATATTGTTCGAGCTGTGAACCAAGTCGGCGCTGCACCAGGTGATGTGATGGCAATTTTAGAAGGCCTGAAGCAAGCCGGTGCAATTAATGCTGATTTAGTCGTTATATAGGCCGTATTATGAACTCCGTTTCTACAAAAGATGACTTTTTTGCCGATTTTTCTGCACTTACCGCGTTAAAGACGAAAGCACAAAAAGACCCAGATGCCGCATTAAAAGAAGTAGCTCAGCAGTTTGAATCCATCTTTATCAATATGATGTTTAAAACAATGCGAGCTACCAATGAAACGATTGGTAGTGATTTATTTTCTAGTCCTCAAACGAAACAATACCAAGATATGATGGACTCGCAAATGTCTCAGAGTCTTGCGACAACAGGCGGTATTGGTCTGTCAGAAGCCTTGATTAGGCAGTATCAAGCTCAGCAGCAGGGTCGCGTTAGCTCGGCAGAAGCAAAAGAACGAGGGGATACGGATTTTCTGAATCAAGTTGCAAAACAAGATTTGGTTAGAATTCAAACATTGGCTAACAGGGCTTCCACCGATTTTATTCAATCCGTGCAAAAAGAAGCGAGTCAAAGTGCTCAAAGCATTTCCGGTGATAGTCTGGTTTCTGCACCATCGGCACTTTCCGTGGTATTTGATTCTCCTGATGAGTTTGTCGAGTACCTTTGGCCTCATGCGCAGCAAGCAGGTGAAAAACTGGGAGTGAACCCTAAAGCAATATTAGCCCAAGCCGCATTAGAGACCGGTTGGGGGAAATACCCGATTGCTAAAGAAGATGGCGCGGCTAGCTTCAATCTGTTTGGTATAAAAGCAGACAGTAGATGGCAAGGTGATAGAGCTGTTGTGAATACTTTGGAATTTCGTGATGGTGTTGCCAAACGAGAAAAAGCAGCTTTTAGGGCTTATGATTCCTTTGGACAAAGCTTTGATGATTACGCAAATTTTTTAAATTCTAGCGAGCGGTATAAAGATGCCTTGGAGTCTGGAGACGACGCGTCAATGTTTGCCGCCTCTCTCCAACAAGGTGGTTATGCTACGGATCCTAAGTACTCAGAAAAAATTGAGAGTATCCTCTCAAGTCAATGGTTTCAAAGCCTGTAGGTTTTTTTCAGAAAAAAAACAACATTGGTAAACTTCTTGCATTGATTGTCTATAGAGTTAAAAAAAGACATCAAGTTATTCTTTGAACAACACGCTAGAGGTGAGCAATGGGCTCAGCAAGTTTATATTCAGTTGGTTTGTCTGGACTACAATCCAGTAATGCTCGTATTAATACTACAGGGCAAAATACAACTAATGTGGATACTGAGGGCTACAGCCGTCAGAGAACTGATACCACGAGTTCGCCAATTGGCGGCGTTATTCTTCGTGATACCTCTCGTCTTGTCGATAATTTCGTCAGTACGCAAATGCGATCTGATAAGTCCAATTTTGCTTATTACGATACTTACCATTCTATGATGACAGTGGCTGATAATTTACTTGCAGAAGACAGTGTGTCTTTGACAGGTTATTTAAACGAAGCCTTTAACGCATTACAGACAGCTAATAATGATCCGACTTCTACATCATTAAGACAACTTGCACACTCTAGTCTAAATAATTTAGTCGAACAGTATAAAACACTGTCTAGTATTGTAACGCGCCAAGAAAAGTTAGTTGATGAGCAGCTATCAGCCTCGTTGATAGATTTGAATGCAATTACAACAAAAATTTCTGATTTAAATAACAAGATATTAAGAGAAGAGAGTTTATCTATTTCACCTGCTAATGAATTGCGAGACCAGCAAGAACTTTTAGCGAAAGAACTTTCTGAGTATTTAGATATCAAGGTGCAATTTAGTACAAAGGGTTTAATGTCTGTTCAATTAGACAACGGTCAACCACTGGTTATGGATCAAAAGCCTACAGAGCTAAAAGTGATTTCAGACCCGTTGGATCCAAAGAAAATAAGTTTAATCGTAGATTTTGGTGATTATGATGTTGGTTTAAAAACGGATGGTCTTGGTGGAAATATTGGTGGACTGGTTGATTTTCGTTCTGAATTTAGTGTCAATGCAGATCGAACATTAGGGCAGCATGCTATTTCTATTGCCGATGCGATGAACGTGCAAAATGCTAAAGGTCTTGATGGTAACGGTGTATTTGGTCGTGATTTATTTTCATTAGATGATGTGAATATTTATTCGACTAAAGATAATATACATAAACTGTCTGATATCTCAGTGAAAGTGTCTGCTGGCAGCGCAGAAAAGATAACTAAAGATAATTATGAATTAACTAGGACTGACGCGAACCGTTTTGCAATTACACGCTATGATGAAAATGGCAATGCAAATGGACAGCCGGTTTTATTTGATCCGTCTAGCATGACCCCAGATAATAGTGGTTACTATTCGATTGAAGAGCTAGGCTTAGATGTTCGGATCTCTGATTTGAGTGATATTGATGATAATGATGTTTTTCGCTTTGCTCCGACGGAAGGTGCTGCAGCGCATTTAAAACTTCAGGCAAAAAATGGTGATGCTATTGCATTAAGTGCACCATTAGGTGTGAGTACAAATTCAGATAATCTATCTGATGCTAAAATTTCTTTAGAGTCGGTTACAAATACAAACCCTGAAACGTCGGCTTTTACACCAGACGGCTCACTTTATCCAAGTGCGCCGCATAAAATTTATTTCACATCACCTAGCTCTTATGTTGTTCAGGATGCATCTGGTGTTGAGCTTGCTACTGTTAAAGATGTGTTTCATTACAGTAATTTATTGGAACAAGCGGGTCTGTCTGAAGAAGCGGGATTTGATGTTTCTATTTCTTCTATGCCGCAATTAGGTGATGAATTTTCTATCAGTACAGATATAGTTGGGCCTGCCGATAACTTTAATGGATTGGCATTGCTCGACTTACAAAATCAATCTTTGGTGGAAGGTAAATCGAGCTTAACTAAAGCATTCGCAGGCTTTATTTCTTATGTTGGTAGTAAAACAAATGAAGTGGCAGGTCATGCAGAATCGAGTGAAATAATTATGAATGACAGCATGGCTCGCCGTGACAGATTATCGGCGGTTAGCCTTGATGAAGAGGCAGTAAATTTATTGAAATATCAGCAATCTTATTCCGCTTCTGCGCAAGTAATAACGGCGGCTCGTACGACGTTTGAAACCTTGCTTGGGATAATGAGGTAAGTTTATGCGAGTAACAAATAATCTAATTTATGGGCAGTCAAGCAGGGCAATTAGTCAGGCCAATGAGAAAATACTGCATGTCCAAGAAAAAATTGCAGCACAAACTGACATTGTAAAACCAAGCGATAACCCAGTGGGTGCAAGTCAGGTTTTAATGTATCAAAGTAGTAGCCATCAATTGGAACTTTTTGATGATGCAATGAAAATGGCAACCAGTAATCTTGAATATCAAGAGGTCGCTTTAGATAGCTTAAATGCCTTTATGGACGATGTTCGAACGCTTTTTATTCAGGCTCAGAATGACATTAATACGCAAGATGATATAGATGCAATTGTACAAGAAATAACCATGATTACAGAATCTATGGCTGAGTTAATGAACTCAAGAAGTGCTGATGGAAGCTACATTTTTGCGGGCACTGATACACTTTCTCCTGCATTTGTATTAAACAGTCAAGGTCGTTATGAATGGGCTGGTAATGAGGGTCAGAAATACGCACAAATTTCTGAAAATATGAAAATTCCAGTAACTGATTCTGGAAAAAAACTGTTTCAAGATATTTGGACAAACCGTTCATTTACACCTGAGTTAATCATTGGTGATGTCTCTCTTTCTGCAAAAGTTCAAAACCAAGGTGACTTTGATACGTTCATGGAAGACTTTTATGATCCAGAGAATGCATCTTCTAATATGTATTATTTAACTACCTCCCCTGTACTTGCTGAAGGTGAGGCAGCTAAACCTCTTGATTCAACTTATATCGGATCAGATACAAGGGAAGATCAATATAGACGCAGAGCTTTTGATGGTACGCCAGGGACTTACCGTATTATGAATAATTCTGGTGAAGAAGTTTCTTCTGGTTCTTATACCGCAGGTAAACCTATCGCCTTTGGTGGTATGTCATTTCTTGTGAGAGGAGAGCCAGGTGCTGCTATAGATTTTTCTTTGGATAAACCTAGACGTGATAATGTACTTAACGAAATAAATGACACATTAGCGGTTTTAAGTAATGAGTTCTCTACTCATGAAGAGAGGGAAGAGGCTTTCTTTGATGCGACTACTAGTGTTAATAACGCTCAGCGCATGGTTGGTGAAGGTCGCTCAGCTGTAGGCGCTCGATTGAATATTCTTCGAGAGAGAGAGGATTTTAGCTCTGCAAATCAACTCTCAAACTCAGTGGCTCAAGATAGAATCGGTGGTTTAAGCATAGCTGAAGCCGCAACAGAACTATCTATGAAAGAAGCCGCGTTAGATGCTTCTCAGAAAGTGTTTAATCGAATTAGTAATCTTTCTTTATTCAATAAAATGTAAGTTTTGGGAGATTGGTTAAAAAATGTCAGCATTTAAAATAGAATCTTGTTTTGGGGCTGATATCAATGTCGGGTATTTCAATTTAGACGAGATACTCGATATTATGCAAATAAAAAAAGCAGTGCTAGATAGTAAGCGAGTTAAGAGTTTAATTGCTCTTAATGGTCGAAAAGACCGCATAGTAAGTATTGCTATGAGGCAGGTTGCTTTTGATATCCTTCGCCCTACTCTTGAATCTGCCTTCCTTCCTTATGACTCTTATCATGTTAATGATTATAAACTTTTAAATACTCGCCGAGAGCGCTTATACGATGCGCAAGAGCGATGCCTTATATTATGTATGTCTATAGCGAGTGGCCGATCGGTAAAAAGCCTTAGAAAGCTCAACCTCGAATTAAACACTAAAGAGTTGCGCAGTAAATATTCTAAAAATCAGAGTCTTTTTCGCTATTTTAGAGAAGAGCTCAATGAGCAGACAAGAGAGCACATCCTTACGTATAAATCTCGTATGGATAAGGAATCTGGAGGAGAAGGCGTTAAAAACGCTATCGATGTTGATACCTCAGAAGTAATAACAGAACAAGATGTTCCCAAAACGTCTATTGCTAAAAGGCCTCATTTAGAAAATAAACTCATTCCAACGTCATTCGATGATGAAACAGCTACAGCGCTTAAGTTATTTCAAGATGGACACTTGCTGTTGTCAGTTCAAGTAGAAAGATTCAAGCGCGGCGATCAATTAGAAGTAGTTGAGTTGATGAAGTTTTGTCGTCGTTTGGTTGAATCTCATACTCGTAATAATTTTTCCCTTATGGCAATTCGACATATTAAAGATGCGTCTTCTTATTTAGAGCAGCACGCGATGGGAATGGCTGTACTTGGGATACATTTTGCTAAAGCAATGAAATTATCGAGTGCTTATGTCGAGGTTATTTCTCTTGGTGCTTTGTTATTTGATCTAGGTAGGTTCCGATTGCCTATGGCAATGGTTACGAAAACGACCAAAATGACATCAGGCGAGTTTGATTTGTTTCGAAAACACATACAGTTTGGGGAGCAAATTTTACAAAAATGTGAAGGCATACCTAAAGCTGTGTATCAAATGCTCTATGACCATCATGAAAAAATAGATGGATCAGGTTATCCAGAAGGTAAGCAAGATCAAGAGATATCTGTTTATGGGAAAATTGCTGCAATTGTTGATGCTTATGATGCCATCACATCTGAGCAATCACATAAACCTTCTATAGGGCCAATATTAGCTTGTGTAAAACTCAAAAAAGAGTCAGGTTTAGCGTTTGATAAGGAACTTCTAAGTATTTTCCTTAAAAGCATTGGAACTATACCTGTTGGCTCTTGTGTTGCTTTATCTAATGGTAGAGTTGGTTTTGTATTGACTCTTAATAAGTCTTTTCAGCCGTCTTTAATTAGACAAGTATATAGTATAACGAATAAAGCCTTTATAGAGGCCTCAGATATCGAGTTGAATAAGTCGGCAGCGTTAAGATCGGAAGTTTTTATTGAGAAAGAAATAAATCCACAGACTCTTAAGTTGCAATTTATCGATCATATTTCATAGTTCACCAGTTCACCAGTTCACCAGTTCACCAGTTCACCAGTTCACCAGTTCACCAGTTCACCAGTTCACCAGTTCACCAGTTCACCAGTTCACCAGTTCACCAGTTCACCTTTATCTACTTATTAATTTCTGATTTTTACACAAAGGTGCTGCTTAATTTACTTCATTTGCTAATTAAGTTGCTTAATTCTATTTTTGAAGTGTGATTAATTTTATTTTTTTGCTTTTTTCAGAGCGAATAAAACCTCATTTCTCCCCGTTATTTGATGCGGCTTTTTTGAAAACTTTAGCGTTTCATTCAATATTTTTACTTTATTTTATTAATATCAATTTTTTAGGTTTTTTTGCCATTTTTTTCTCTTTTTTTTTAAAGTTTTTTGGCCTTAGTACGATAACTTTGAGTAACGTTTTTTTGAGTGATTAAAAAATTAAAATCTCAAAAAATCATAAAAAAATATTAAAGATAATCACATTTATGTCGATAACTTTAATAAGAGACAAAAACCAAATAATCAATTAAATCAAAAGGTTGTCTCGTTAAAAAACATTCTTAGGAGAGAAAAAATGGCTTTATACGTAAATACTAATGTGTCCTCGCTGAATGCTCAGCGTATGCTAAATAACTCTAGTCGAGAGCTAGATACATCCTTCCAACGTTTGTCTTCTGGTAAGCGTATTAACAGCGCAGCAGATGACGCCGCAGGTCTTCAAATTTCCGACCGCTTGACCTCGCAAATTAATGGTTTGAACCAATCAGTACGAAATGCAAATGATGGTATTTCATTAGCTCAAACAGCTGAAGGTGCGTTGGATGAAACGACAAGTATGTTGCAGCGTATGCGTACTTTATCTATTCAGTCTGCTAACGGATCAAATTCAGCGAAAGATCGGGTTGCCCTACAACAAGAAATGGCACAACTATCTCAAGAGATTAACCGTATTGCAGATACAACGACATTTGGTGGCGCTAATTTATTAGATGGTACTTACCAAGGCATTTTCCAGGTAGGTGCGGATGCTAACCAAACCATCAGTTTTACTATGGAATTTGGTGGTGCGAATAATTCTATTGATTATCAGGCGAATAATGGCTTTACCATGTCGGGTTTATCGAATCAGGCCTCATCTCAAGTAAGTGAAACGACAGCCTCCGTGTCAACAGCTGTTAATGCACAGAGTATGATTGCGATTATCGACTCTATGATTGCCGCAGTGGATTATAAACGGGCTGAGTTGGGTGCAATACAAAACCGTTTCAGCTCCACTATTACTAACTTGAGTAATATCTCTGAAAACGTATCTGCCGCTCGAGCGCGAGTGCGTGATGCCGATTTTGCGCAAGAGACGGCTAACCTGACTAGTACGCAAATTTTGCAACAGGCGAGTAGTACTATTCTTTCGCAAGCGAATCAGCGTCCACAGACGGCACTGTCTCTATTAGGTAATTAATTTAAAAACAGAATGATGTAAAGCAGTGGCAGACAGCTGCTTATTCAAACTCTTCGAGTGTTTCTCGGAATATAGGCTACTTCTCTCTCCTAGAGGTGCCTTTTCAGCCGGGTGGATTTTTTCACCCGGCATTTTTTTACCTAAATATTGGTTTTCAACCGTTTTAGGGCGTTTTTTAGGAGAAAAATTTTGTTCGAGGCTTATATCAAAGGGGGTTATAGGATGAATGTAATAAGTATTAGTAGTCGTATTTTATCTCTGACTGACTTTGATAGTGGCTTTTTTTCTGTAGCTAAAAAAGCTCCGATTTTAAAGCTTCGTATGCAAAGACAAAATGCTTTATCTAATGTCGTATTTTTATTTCAATTCTTGTTCCTTTCTCAATTTTCGAACCGAGTCTTTAGGTTGGATAAAAACCACATCTTATTACAGTGGCAGTTTTTTGCTACTCCTAGTCTTTTTGTTAACAACATTAATGTAAAGGTGTCTGGTAAAAAAAATCTTGGTTTGAAGAGGGGGGCGTTTTTGAATAGAGGAAGCCTCAGCCCTGAACGATTGAATTCAGACGATATACATGTACTTCAAAACTACTTGAGTTTCTATACAGAAGTTTAATACGTAGTTTTTTATGCATTGACGAAAAATTTTTGATTTCCGGCCATGTTCTTAGTCGAGATCCTTTTCATTGAGAAATAAAGATTTGGAATGACAAATTATTAATAGCTTATTGATGGATAACCCAAGTAGAAAAACGATAACTGTATGTTTTTCTTTGGATTAAAGAGCGTCGTATTAGAGTTTTTTTACATTGTTTCGAAGAACATGTGTATTGGGATGGATTATTGCGTTTAGAAAAAATTTCTGTTTATACGGGACGTACCTTGATACCTCATATTTTTTCTTGGGTCTCTACTGTGTATAGGTGTTGGGTTATCGCTTATGGTTTCGAATTTGTTCGACAGATATGGATCATGACGACGATTCGAACTGATTTTTAAGGTGACAGATTTTACAAACTAGAAGAGGTTTTTGGGAACACATTCCTATCGAAATGCTATTTGTTATTAAGGGGCGTGGATCAGAAATCAAATGGTCGAAATATAAAATAATTTAGAAAGCGAAGTGATTCGGAGTAGATGCTATCAGCAGAGTATTGATGGATAAACAAAACAGTAAAACAGTAAAACAGTAAAACGGTAAAACGGTAAAGGCATGTTTGTCTTTGGTCTAAAACGCATTGCATATGTGAGTTCTCAGGCATATTTGAAAAATATGTGTATTGGGGTGAATCAATGTACTTAGAAGAATCTGTTGTTTATACGGAGCGAACTTTGACGTCTTATTTTTTTACATCACTACAAAGTATAGGTATTGGATTGGAGTTTATTCGTTGGACATGAGTCATTGTGGCGACTCAAGAAAATTATGTGTAGTGATGGAACTTATAACAGGACGAAGTATTTTTGCGTGCTTTTTTATCGAAGTGTTATTGATCGGTAGACACTGAGTGTTAGAGGCCAGGTACCTGAAATACATAAATGATTTAGAAATTAAGTGATTGGAGTGCGGATTATCAATAGCGCATTTGTGGATAAGCGAAATAGTAGAGCGTTAATAACATATTTGGCTTTGGACTAAAGTCTAATTTATGCGTGATTACTCAAAAACGTTCGAAAAATATACGAATTCGAGTGAATTAATCTGTTTAGAAAAAGCTGCCTGTTGTACAGGGGGCTCTTGGGCATTATTTTCTGTTTTTTGAATAGCTACAAAGTATCGACGTCGTAGTTATTTATGTTTTGGAATTTATTTATCGGTTTAAGAATGCCGTGACTTAGAAATTAGGTGGTTTGAAATATGGGCGATCAGCCAAGTATTGATGCATAAGCAAAACAGTAAAGTGCTAAGAGTGTATGTAGCTCTGGACGAAAGTGCAGTTTATGCATGGTTACTTAAGTGCGTTTGAAAAATATATGTACTTGAATGAATCGATAAGTTGAGACAAGTCTGTTGTTTATACGGAGCGAATCTTGGTGCTTTTTACATCGCTAAATATAACAAGTTTAAGTTGTTGCTTATGGTTTGGGGTTTATTTATTGGTTTAAAAACGCAAAGACTTTGAAGCTGAGTAATTGAGCTTAGGTGAATTTGGACGGATGAATGTATTCAAAAAAATTGTTTTTTTTGTAGTGGACGACTTTTAGCATCTGATTTTTTGCTTTTCGAATAGCCATAAAACGCAGATGTACGATTGCTTATTATGATTTGGAAATTCTCAAATGAGTTATGTCTCATGATGAAGGTGCTAATTAATAGTATTCAGGTCATGCAATTTTTCAAAAGAAGAGACTGAATTTGGTTAGCGCTTCTTTTTCTTGAAGTGTTACGGATTAGAAATTAAGTGTTTTAAACGTCGGTTTGTAGTTGAAATTTGTGTTGGGAAATAGGTTTCTATTTTGGAAATGATTTTAGCTCAGCATTTGTTGACTCTTAAGGCCTGTTTTATGTCGACTGCTTTGCAGTTTATTTTTTAGTTTAGAGCGCTTAATTGTCATTAAAGCTACGTGGCATTTTTTTAAAGAATTGAGGCAAAAAGCGGATGTTTTTTGCTGTGAGGAAGGCTTTGTTTTGCCTTTTTGGGGTATATGAATTTAAGAGCTGTATTTGATTTGTTGGTGAGGTTGTTTATTCGGTCAGTTGTTTGTCTATTTAATGTGACCATTTAGCAAATTTGAAGCAGTATTCTCTATTTTTTATGCTTAATAAGTGTTGGTTTAACGGAAATAAGCACTTTTTAGTAAAAAAAGTAGAAAAAAATTTAATTGTTTTAAATTTAATTAAAACAATTACTTAGGCAATTATTTGCCATATAAAAGGAAGGTTTTTTCCGACTGTCGGTAATTATTTTCCTTAATTGACTAAAGGTTTTCAAATTCTTGTCGAAAACCTTAATACGATCTGCTTACTTGCAGGATTTAATGAAAATTTAGGAGGCTATGATGGCTCTTTACGTAAATACAAATACTTCATCTTTAAACGCACAGCGCTCTTTGATGAACTCTAGTAATGATTTGGATACCTCTTACCAGCGTTTGTCTTCTGGTCAGCGTATTAATAGCGCTAGAGATGATGCTGCAGGTCTTCAAATTTCGGATCGATTAACATCTCAGGTTAATGGCCTTAACCAATCAGTACGTAACGCCAATGATGGTATTTCTGTAGCTCAAACTGCAGAGGGTGCTTTGGATGAAACAACAAGTATGTTGCAACGTATGCGTACTTTGTCTATCCAGTCTGCTAACGGATCGAACTCTGATAGTGACCGTGTTGCGCTACAACAAGAAATTAAACAGTTATCTACAGAGATTAACCGTATTGCTGATATCACGACTTTTGGTGGTGAAAAACTATTAGCAGGTGAATATGAAGGTATTTTCCAAGTAGGTGCTGATTCAAACCAGACAATCAGTTTCAGTATGACTACTGGTGGTGCGTCTAACTCAATTGATTTTGCTGGTAATGCTGGTTTCACAATGTCTGGTCTGTCAAGTAGTTCAGCAACAGCTCAAGTGAGTGTAACAAGTGCTTCAGTATCTTCTGTTGCTAACGCTCAGAGCATGATTGATATTATTGATACTATGATTAGCGCAGTTGACTCTAAACGTGCTGATTTGGGTGCGATTCAAAACCGTTTTGGTTCTTCTATCAGTAACTTGAGTAACATTTCTGAAAACGTATCTGCTGCACGTTCTCGTGTTCGTGATGCTGACTTTGCTGAAGAAACTGCGAAACTAACAAGTACGCAAATTCTTCAACAAGCAAGTTCATCTATTTTGTCTCAAGCAAACCAACGTCCACAAACCGCTTTGTCTCTACTAGGCTAAGCACTATAGTGGTCAGGAATTAGAGCTGGGGCTTACTTTTGTAGTCTCAGCTTTTGTTTATTCGGAGGGAATTTTGGATGTCTATTAATACAAATGATTTTTCTAAACAAAACATAAACTATTCTGTAAACACAGATCATAGAACTGCTGAAGAATTTACTGCATTACGTCAAGCGAATGCTAAAGTTGTTCAAAATATGACCGATACGGCTAAGTCAGATTCAGAGAATAAAGACTCTCGATCTTTTGCTTCTTCAGTCAAAATTGAACCTCGTGAAATTGAGGCGGCAAATGAAAAAATGTCTCAGCTAAATGTTCAGTTAACCTTTGAAATGACAGAAGAACGAGAGCAGAATATAGTAAAAGTTTTAGATCAGACTACAGGTGATGTTGTTCGTCAAATTCCGACGGAAGACTTTCTTAAAATGTCTGAGAGAATTGATGCTATTATGGATCAGCTTACTGATATCAAAGGAACTTTGGTAAATAGCGAGGCTTGATTAGTTAATAGGTAATGTAGAAACTCTAGGAGATAAAGTTATGTCTATAGGCTCATTAGGTATCGGATCTGGAATGGATCTCGAATCCCTTGTTAAAGAAATGGTGAGCGCACAAAAAGACGCAAAAGTTAGACTTTATCAAACCCAAATTAATGAGTACGAAGCAGAATTATCTGCATTAGGTCAAGTTGGGTCGGCCATAGATAATTTTAAGTACTCTGTTCAATCGTTGAATGACGAAGACCTTTTTACTGGGCGTGATGCAAAAATTGCCCAAAAAGAAGGTGAAGAGGTTATGTCTATTAACACGGACAATACAGCTTCAAATGGCTCTTATTCTATTGATATTAATCAAATAGCAAAAGGCAGCCGTGTTATGTCCGCACCTGGTGTATTTTCCTCTGCAGACGATGTCATAACAAAAAAAAATGACACTCTTATCTTCAAAGCAGGCGACAATGAATTTTCAATAGACGTTACTGCTGGTACCACCTTATCCGAACTTCGCAACTTAATTAATACGTCAGAAGACAATTTTGGTGTATCTGCTAATTTAGTTGATGATGGTAGCGGAAATTTATTTTTCACGGCAACATCTTCTATTGAAGGCGCGGGAAATACACTAAGAATTATCAACTCTTCTCCAATCGACAAAACTGATGAACTTCTTGATGATAAAGAAGAAACACCCATCGAAGATACCCTTGCAGTTGATGAGTCAGAAGAAATAGATGAATTAGATTTGGCCGGTGACGATGTTGATTTTGCTAATGATGGCCCAATACCTGAAGATGATGTTAAAGAAGCGGCAGAAGCAGCCGTTAAAGAAACAATAGCAGACGAAGATGATTCTTCAGATGAAGAAAATGAAAGTGCTGCTTTTAATGGTAGCGCTACAGGTTTAAACAGTGTTTCAACCGAGGGTATGTTTGCTGGACTATATACACCACTAGGTGAGCAAGCCCGTGATGCTGTTATCACAGTGGATGGTATTCAAATTCGAAATGAAACCAACACATTTGATAATGCGGTAGCTGGGTTATCTATTGAAGCATTGGCTGTTACGGACAAAACGACAAAAGTTGATGTCAGTTTTGATCAAAAAACTGTGCAGGAAACTATTAAAGAATTTATTGGATCATACAATGATCTGCTTAACACGTTTCAACAAAGTACAGGTAAGAACTCTGCGTTAAGCGGCAATAGTATGATTCGTAACTTACAGTCATCTTTGTCTAGCCAGCTTATGGCTGGTCGCAGTGATACTGGCGTTTTCACCTCTGTTTTTGATCTTGGAGTAAAGATGGATAACAAAGGTGTATTGAGTTTTGATAGTGCTAAATTTGATAATGCTATGAAAAAGGGTTATAGCGATGTTGTTTCTCTAATGACTGGCGAAAAAGGTTTAGCTCAGTCTTTAGAAGATTTATTGGATAACTATACAGGTTCTTCAGGAATGACGAATTCATTAAGGGACTCTGTTAGTGGCTCGATAGATAGTACAGAATTAAGATTAGAAGCCTATGAAGACCGTATGGCGCGTTATGAGGAATCTCTTCGAGATAAGTTCACGGGATTAGATTCTCGTTTGGCGAATATGAATGCTCAAGGCAATTATTTAAATACAGTATTATCACGACTGTAAATTATCGTAATTGAAATATAGAAGTTAATGGGGTTGTTTATGTACAAGAGTAAAGGGATTCAAGCTTATAGAAAGGACTCTTTAAAGTCCGATTTAGCTTCAGCTGACCCTCACCGTATTATTCAACTACTTATGCAAGGGGCTCTTGAAAAGCTTGCTTTGGGAAAGGGTTGCATTGAACGCTCTGATTGGGAAGGAAAGTCCGCTTCTTTAACCCGTGCTGTTGAGATTATTAATGCATTAAGAGATGCATTAGACAGAGATGTGAATCCAGAATTAGTAGATAATCTTGAATCATTATATGAATATATGACAGTCCGTATTACAGAGGCTAGTGCCAGTAAAGATATTTCCATTATCGACCAAGTTATAGGTCTTATTTTACAAATTAAGGGCGCTTGGGATCAAATTTCTCCAGCAGATAAACAAACAGCTTACGAAGAAAGAAATGAAGCTCTTGTTGGAGCCATTTGATGTTTGATATGCCACACTTAACAGAGTTAAGTGCCGCATTACAAAAGGGTGTGGCGAATAAAGATATTGAAAGTATTCAGACTTTATGTGAAGAAAATGATGCTTTTATTCGTACAATTAAGCCTTTTTCAAATGATATAGAAAGTAATGAAAAGATAAAAAATTTTATTATTGCGCACCAGTCTGCTACACAGCTTATTAGTGATGTACATGTAGAAATGCAACGACAGCTTTATTTAGTGAATAAAACCCGTAAAGGGGTTAGTAAATACAAAGGCGTAAAAAATGCGTGATGAGGAAACGACATCCTCGCTTAAGGATGCTGAAGCGTTTGCTTCCTTATTTGAAGAAGGTGTTAAACGTCTCAAAGAAAATGATAAAGAGTTAACTGAACGATACATCAGAAACATGACTGTTTTTTCACAGGTCATGCCACATATATCCGAATCTTTTCAAGGTTATCAACCTAAAAAACGTCATATTTACATGGAAGAGTGTGGTGATCTTAACCTCTATCGTGATGATGCTAATATTCCTTTTTTTACTAATACTCCTAAAGATAAAGCGGCTGAAAAAGTAGCTCAGGCTTTTAAAAAGCCTAATAAAACGGTATTAAATTTAGAGCGTACGGATAATCACCCTAGTCGTCATGTTTACTATAGTAATAAAATATTAGATCAAATAACCGTCCAGTCTGAAGGACTTAAAGAGCAAGAAGGTTGGCCAGATTTTGTGGGGTCTGCCATTTTATTTGGTCTTGAATTTGGTTATCAATTAGAAATCATTCTTGCCCAACGATCTATTAAACACCTTTATATATATGAACGAGACTTAGATCTTTTTTATTATTCGTTATTTGCTATCGAGTGGCGAGATGTTTTAGAAACGTTCAATAGTGATGGTCGTACTATTCATTTTTTCTTAGGTACGAATCCTGAGGATTTCACAGAAAATTATATTCTTCAGTTGGCAGAGAATGGCTACTTCATGGCGCCAGAAACGTATCTCTACGTTTCTTATTCCAGCGAAGAAAATAATTTAGCAATAGATTACTTTAAAAAACATTATGCTCGCCAGATCATGGGGTGGGGCTTTTTTGATGATGCCCTTATTGGTATCGCCCAAGGACTTACATCATCGACTAAAACTAAAATAGCCCACTTCCAAGGACGAGAGGCGCTGCCTAAGTGGGTAGTAAATACTCCTGTCTTTATTTTAGGTAATGGTCCTTCGCTCGACCAAGGTATTGAACTAGTTAAAGAAGTGCGCGATCAGGTGATTGTGGTTTGTTGCGGCTCCACTATTAATACATTGAAGAAACTGGGCGTTACGCCAGATATTCATGTTGATATCGAACGGCTTAAACAAACGGTCGATAAGTTTTCATTTTTAGATCAAGACTATTTAGATAAAATCTGGGGTTTATCTGTAAATGTAATGCATCCAGGTTTTTTTGACTGTTTTAAACGCTCTGGTATGGGAATGAAACCAGGTGAAGCGATTACTTCATTAATGTTGAGTCAGGCTCGCTCGCATGGTGATGAAACTGAATATGTTCAGTTGAATTATTGCAACCCTATTGTTGCTAACTTGGCATTGTCTTATGTACATCTTTTCGGCTTTAATAATGTTTATTACATGGGCGTAGATAACGGCTTTAAAGACAAAGGTAGCCATCATTCCGTGCATAGTGGTTATTATAAAGACGGTAAAGAAACAGGTTTTCAGACGTTTCAAGAAGCTAAACTTGTCGAACGAGAAGGTAATTTTGGCGGTACAATTCATGCCACAGGTATTATGGATACATCAAGAGTACAGCTTGAGTCTTTGACGAAACAACTCAATAAACGCCGTAATTTTACAAGTTATAACTTATCTGACGGTGCAAGAATAGAAGGCGTAACTCCACTGCATGTTGAAGATGTGCTAATCATGGATCCTAAGATAAACCACGCTAAAGTGATTGATATTTTAGAAAATGTGTTTTTTACTGAACCTCCTGCTTCGCTATTAAATCAATCTGCTGAAACGCTTATTTCTGTAGATGATTTTAGAACAATCAGCAAAATGCTTCAGCAAGGTTGGGATGAAACCATAGTGACGCGAGAGCAAGTATGTGATCTTTTGTGGTCTCATCATAGAAAAATTTATTTCTTAAAAGGTAGTGTCCACCGTCATATTCATGATTTATTAATTGGCTCTTTTACTTATTCTGCATTTCTTATCGTACAGTTCCTATTTAAGCATGAAAATGAGGCCGAAGTGGTTTCTCGCGCTCATCACCTATTTTTACCTTGGTGTGAATTTCTTAATGAAATGCCTGATATGCTTCAGCAGGCATCAGAATATGTTGATCAAGGTAATGATCATCTAATTAATTTTTATAATGGCTAAATGTTTTTGAAAGCCAAAATTTTAGGTGTAGCTCATATGTATGTAAGACCTTGTCAGAAGAATACGCTTAAACTGTTTATATCTTGCTAAATTAAGAGTTTTTACGTGCTATACAATCAGCAATATGATCGTTCACCATGCCAGTTGCTTGCATAAAAGCGTAGCATGTTGTTCCGCCTAAGAATTTAAATCCTCTCTTTTTTAGATCTTTTGCTAATTGTGTAGAAAGCTCTGTTACAGCTGGTACATCTGTTACGCTATTTACTATGTTGTTAATAATTTTGTTATCACTGAATGCCCAATAATATCGGCTAAAAGAACCAAATTCTTCTATGATTTTCAGAAATGCATTGGCGTTATTAATAGTCGCTTCTATTTTGCCTCGGTGGCGAATAATACTAGCGTCTAGAACCAATTCGTCAACATCTTGTGTTGTCATTTTGGCGACTACTGTCGGGTCAAAATTATGAAATGCTGAACGATAGCCTTCGCGCTTACGTAAAATAGTAAGCCAACTTAGGCCCGCTTGAGCACTTTCGAGTACAATACATTCAAATAGTGATTGATCGTCATAAATAGGAATGCCCCATTCTGTATCATGATAATGGATGTATTCAGGCGAACCTAAACACCAAGAACAACGAATATTTTCCATTAAATAACACTCCAATATGTATGCTTTTTTGAAAGTAGGGAAGATCTTTCTCCACTTTTATGTGTTAATCATATCAGACACTAATTAAAAATAGTGGACTGCGTAGGGCAAGATAATATGAAATTTAAGCCAGTATATGGACGTAAAGATGTTGAGATAATAAAAGACGAATGTCTTTATAAAGGTTTTTTTGAAATGCGTAAGCTCACCTTGAAACATAAGAAGTTCAATGGTGATTGGAGCGCCCCCATGGCGCGCGAAATGATGGTGCGTGATGACGCTGTTTGTGTATTCTTATTCGACCCCGTAGCAGATAAAGTATTACTCATTGAACAATTTCGTCCTACAGTATTAAAAAGCGAATCACCTTGGCTATTGGAATTAGTGGCTGGCATGGTAGAAGAGGGAGAAGAAGACGAAGAAGTGGCGCGACGTGAAGCATTAGAAGAAGCGGGGGTGAGTATAAAACGTTTAGAATACATGTTTAAGTTTGTGCCTTCACCAGGTGGATTGGTTGAATATCTACGCATGTTTGTTGGTGAGTTTGACTCAAGTGCAGTGGATGTAACAAAGACTCACGGTTTAGATGAAGAAAATGAAGATATAAAACTACATTTAATCTCATCTATGGACGCCATTGATTTACTTAGAAATGATGTGGAAAATGCTAGTACTATTATGGGACTGCAGTGGTTTGCACTTAATAGAGCTGATCTAATGGCTCGCTGGAGTATTTAATTTATACCGGCGTCAGATCCGTTAATTGTTTATCAGAGATACCGTTTTCCTAAAGGGGATATTTTACAAAAATGACGTATGTTATGAAAAAAACATCGAAACAGTATGTTCCTGATTTGGTCAGTTTGCAGATGCTTGGTGAGCTGAATTACCGTCGTTTGGGTAAACTAATGCGAGGCCAAGAAGACTTAGACGCATGGCAGTTTTCTATTCATAGCGTAGGTGATCAAGAAAGCCGCCTTAGATTAGCGTTAGGTAAAGAGAGCCGTTTTACATCTGAAATAACATTAGAGTTTGGTCCTGAGATTAAAAAAGAATTACTTTTCAAAACGACATTATCGATGACGGTTCGTTTGTATCATGATGTTAAGCTTGCTGAAATTACAGATGGTCACCGACAATATAGTGGCGTTTATCCTTATCCGAATGATGCGATGTTACATCGGGACGAAAAATTTCGATTGAATCAACAGTTGGCAGATTTATTAGAGTTGTGTTTAAAACACGGGCACAGATTAACTGAAACATTACCTTTTCAATTTTCTTAAGGTTAATTTAATTGAAACAACGAGGGGGCTTGTGAATACCTTACTATACATTCATGGTTTCAACAGTTCGGAGCTTTCCCATAAAGCGACTGTTTTGATGAAAGCGGCAAAACGTTTTAATAAATCAGGCGCTATTATTTCTCCGCGTTTATCTTGGCAGCCAGCGCAAGCTATTAAACAATTAGAAGCGATTATTGAAGAAAAAAAATCACAAGGAATTACATTGATTGGTAGCTCTTTGGGTGGTTTCTACGCAACATACCTTGCTGAAAAATATAAAATTAAAGCGATTTTAGTGAACCCAGCAGTGCAAGCGCCAGAATTATTGAAAGAGCACATTGGTACACAATATAACCCTTATACAGAAGAAAGTTACGAACTAACCCAGAATCAAATGATAGAACTACAAGAGCTTGTCGTAAAAGATCCTACGAAAGACTTATATTGGTTAATGATTCAAGAAGGAGATGAGGTATTAGATTACCGAGCAGCGCTTCAGGCTTTTCCGAATGTCGCACGACTTACTCATGAAAAAGGTGGCGATCATCGATTTATCGAATTTGAGCGATTTGAAGAAGAAATACTTCGCTTTGCTGAGATAATTACCTATTAAATTCAGTAACTAAGCGTCTGGTTTGACTGGATAGTTTCCCACTACGCAAAACCAGTGATAAACTCTAGATCCTTTTTAAATATAGATAACAAGCAAAATACTCGACTGTAATAGAATAGAGACACACTGCATTACACAATCAACTTGGAAGAAAAACACGCATGTCTGCAAAAGAATATAACGCCGGATCGATAGAAGTTCTTAGTGGTTTAGAACCTGTTCAAAAGCGCCCAGGAATGTACACAGATACTTCACGTCCTAACCATCTTGGACAAGAAGTTATCGATAACTCAGTTGATGAAGCGTTAGCAGGGCATGCCGATCGTATTGAAGTGATTCTTTATAAAGATGGTTCTTTAAGTGTTGAAGATAACGGTCGGGGTATGCCTGTTGATATTCACCCTGAAGAAGGTGTATCCGGGGTAGAATTGATTCTTACCAAGCTACATGCTGGCGGTAAATTTTCTGGTGATAATTATCAATTCTCCGGTGGTTTGCATGGTGTCGGTGTATCAGTTGTAAATGCCTTGTCGACCTCACTTGAAGTCTGGGTAAGACGTAATGGTATTCAGTACCACATTGGTTTTGAAAATGGTTTTAAAACCTCAGAATTAAAAGAAATTGGTACTGTTGGCAAGAAAAATACAGGTACAAAAGTAAAATTTACTGCAGACACCAGTTATTTTGATACTCCAAAATTCTCAATTTCTCGCTTAAAACACCTCTTAAAAGCCAAAGCGGTATTATGCTCTGGTTTACACGTTGTCTTTATTGATCAAAGCGGCAGCGAAGATGTCCGTGAAGAATGGTTCTATCAAGACGGATTAAAAGACTATCTTGCTTTAGCCAATACAGGTTTTGTTCTATTACCTGAAGCGCCTTTTGTGGGCGGATTAACGGAAAAAACACAAGGTGTAGATTGGGCCGTACAGTGGCTACCAGAAGGTGGTGAACTGGTCACAGAAAGTTATGTTAACTTGATTCCAACAGCACAAGGGGGAACTCACGTTAACGGATTGCGAACAGGCTTGCTTGAAGCTATCCGAGAATTTTGTGATTTTCATAACTTACTGCCACGAGGTATTAAACTGACCGCAGAAGATGTGTGGGATCGTTGTAGTTATGTTCTATCTGCTAAAATACAAGAACCGCAATTTTCAGGACAAACGAAAGAGCGTTTGTCTTCTCGTCAAGTGGTCGCCTTTATTGCTGCGACAGTAAAAGATTCTTTTAGCCTTTGGCTAAACAAACACGTTGAAGACGGCAAAAAAATTGCTGATATCGTAATCAATAGTGCTCAAAAGCGCCTAAAAGACAGCAAAAAAGTAGTGCGTAAAAAAATCACTCAAGGACCTGCATTACCGGGTAAATTGGCGGATTGTTCTGGTCAAGATTCCACACGAAGCGAGTTGTTTCTTGTAGAAGGGGATTCGGCAGGTGGCTCTGCCAAGCAAGCGCGTGAAAAAGACTTCCAAGCAATTTTACCATTACGAGGTAAAATCTTAAATACGTGGGAAGTGGATTCGAACCAAGTACTCGGCTCTCAAGAAATTCATGATATGTCTGTCGCTATCGGTGTCGATCCAGGTGATGATGACCTTAGTGGTCTTCGTTACGGAAAAATTTGTATTTTGGCTGATGCAGACTCCGATGGCTTGCACATCGCGACTTTGATTTGTGCCTTGTTTGTTAAGCATTTTCCAGCCTTGGTAAACAATGGACATGTTTTTGTTGCCATGCCTCCTTTGTATCGTATCGATATTGGCAAAGAAGTGTATTACGCTTTGGATGATGAAGAAAAAGACATTACCCTTCATAAAATTGCTTCAGAAAATAAACGCGGTACACCTAATGTACAGCGATTTAAAGGTCTGGGTGAGATGAACCCATCTCAACTACGCGAAACAACTATGGCCCCTGATACACGCCGCTTGATCCAGTTAACGATGGAAGACAAGCCAGACACAGATGAGCTCCTTGATAAATTATTATCGAAGAAACGTGCAGGCGATCGTAAGAGTTGGTTAGAGACCTATGGTAACTTGGCTATAGTTGATTAAAAATACTGATACCTTCTCCAAGGTAGACTAAAATAGACTGTATAGCTCAATCAAATGGAAACGAATGGATGTCTGAGAAAAGCGGTGATGACGTAATAAGTGAAGAAATTCTTTATGAAAAGATTGACCACTATTTACTAACGTTTGGATGCGACCGCTCACTACTTTGCGTGTCGGAACTAGATGGTTTTTTAACAGCGTTAGGATGTTCAATACAAGAACTAGAGCCAGACCTTTGGTTAAACGCAATCTGGGGAACAGACGAAGACCAGCCTGTTTGGGAAAATACTGAGCAAGAAGATGAGTTTTTAAGCCTTGTTCTAATTATGTACATGGAAACCATGAATAGTTTATTGTTTGGTGACTTCTATCCAGTCTACCTAGAGCAAGAAGTCGATGGTGAATATAAAATAATTGTTGAAGAATGGTGTGTCGGATTTATTCGTGGTGCAAAACTCATAGGTATAGGCATCGGAGGCGATAAAGAGTTCTTTGATGAAGCTTTGGCACCAGCACGCTTGTTTGGTACTGAATTAGGTTGGGAAAAACAACAAAGTATGGTTGAAGAAGAGATTTCTTTTTGGCGAGATAATTTAGAGCCATCGGTACTTCGACTGGCGCATCATTTCCATCCTGAGATGCAAGCTGGTACCCATAGTGCTGAGACTAGAATACTGCACTGATTTTTATTGACTCGTCTTATTCTCGTTCCTATTTAAATAATACGAAGCTAAACAGTATGAAACACAAAAAAACCGTGACCAGTTAACTGATCACGGTTTTTTAATAGATATATTGTACAGTATTAACCAACGACTTTTGCGATACTCTCACAAAGGTAATCGATGTTGTCGTCACTCACTCCAGCAACACTCATACGACCTGTATCGGCAATATAAATAGAGTATTCACTGCGAAGTTTTCGAACTTGTTCTAGTGTTAAACCAGAATAAGAGAACATACCGCGCTGATCCTTAATGAAAGAAAAGTCTTTACTGACGCCCGATGCTGCCAATTTTGCAACAAGTTTATGGCGCAAGCCATTAATACGATCACGCATTCCAGTAACTTCCAATTCCCACTCTGCTTTCAACTCTGGGTCATTCATAATGGTATAAACAACCGCAGCACCGTGCGCTGGTGGCATTGAATAGTTTGCGCGGATTGCTTGTCCAATAATTGAAAAAGCCGCATTTGCTTCATCAGCAGAAGCGGCAATAACACTCAAACCACCGCAACGCTCGCGATAGATACCAAAGTTCTTCGAGAAAGAGTTGGCAATCAACATGTCTTGTACATTCGCAGCCATGTGACGTAAGCCAGCCAGATCTTCGTCTAAACCATCACCAAAGCCTTGGTAAGCTGCATCAACCAAAGGTAAAAGGCCACGTTTATTGACAAAGTCAGTGAGGACTTTCCAGTGATCAAGTTGTAGATCGATACCTGTTGGGTTATGACAGCAAGCGTGTACTAACAAGACATCGCCCTGTTTTGCTTCAGCTTCAAGTTTTGCCATCATATCGTCAAAACGAAGACCGTTTGTCGCAGAATCGTAATAAGGGTAATCAACAACCTCGACACCAGCAGAATCAAAAATAGATTTATGGTTACCCCATGTTGGGTCACTTACCCAAAGGCGCGCACCACTCAAGTTAGCGCTAATAAAATCAGCTGCGACTTTTAATGCACCGGTTCCGCCAGGTGTTTGCGTAGAACGAACATGACCCGATTGAATCAATGGGTTGTTTTCGCCAAGAACAAGACCCTTGATAAGACCTTCAAATTCAAGCGCACCATAAACACCTTGATAACTTTTAGAATCTTCTTGTTCAAGCAAAATAGCTTCGGCTTTTTTAACACTGTTTAAAATAGGCGTATGACCATTATCGTCTTTATAAACTCCCACACCCAGATCAATTTTCTTTGGGTTTGGATCTTGTTGATGGGCGACAATAAGAGCTAAAAGAGGGTCGCCAGGAACGACTTGAAGATGCTTAAACATAATAGTTACGAAGTCCTATTTTAAGGTGGTTGCTAAAGTAAATATTGAGACGGTACGATTTTAAACAATCATGTCATTTTGCCGTATTTACAACAAAATACAATCAAAGTAAGCGGTAAACTTTCTTCTAACTGTAAAGAAAAGAAGACACTGTGCTTTTCTCTCTAAGAATTATTCTATTAATTCTATTTAGCTGCGGATTGGCGACATTATGAATTCACTCTACACTTCTAAGCTTAACCAAATACATAACAATTTTAGCCAGTATAAATAGGATCAAATAATTATTGTTTTAAACAATAAGCATTATCGTTTATATTTGTCATTTCTAATTTTCCGCGTTTGGTGGATGATGCTTTGTATGAGGGTTTATGACGTCGATTTTGAAAAACGAACGTGTTGAAGTGCCGCTGAAACAGCGTGTTGCAACCGTTGTTGAGGTAACGGATTTATCTAAAACATTACGGAGAATTAAGTTACAAGGAGACGATTTAGAAGGGTTTGGGTTTCACCCTTTGGCACCGGAAGCGCACGTAAAACTTTTTTTTCCAGAAGAATCGAGAGATGAACTTTGTTTACCTAAGGTGTTAAGTAATGGTCAAGCAGATTGGAAAGGCGCGGCGAGGGGGCGTTTTTCACCCTTTCGTGAATACACTATTCGTGCTTATGATGCGGATTTATTAACAGTCGATATTGATTTTGTTCTGCATGATGAAGGGGTTGGTGGGCCTTGGGCAAAACAAGTTGAAGTAGGTCAAACGCTTGGCATATTTGGGCCAAGGTCTGTTAAGTTGCCTCCATTTGGCGCATCTAATTATGTATTTTTTGCTGATGAAACAAGCCTTCCTGCATTGGTTCGTTGGTTAGAAATTCTACCAAAAACGGCGAAGATTGATGCTTGGGTTGAAGTGCAATCTGCTGAAAATGAAATACCCTTACCACAGCACAGTTGCGCAAATATTCGTTGGCTTTATCGTAATGACCGTTTAAATAAGGTGGCTTATGGTGCTTTACAGCTTCAAGCTTTAGCAAGTCTGCCAGAGGATTTGTTATCTAAAAATACTTGGATCTGGGCCGCAACAGAAGCCCATACAATCGGTCAAATGAAGCGTGAATTGATTAAGAACAGCAAAATAAATACGGCTCACTTAGATCTGACTTCTTATTGGAAGCATGAGTAAAATGAAGTGCAAGGAACTGAGTGTTCAGCTCTTTGCACTTATTAGTTTACTGTGCATTTATCTAAAAACGACTAACGATTAATTACTTATCAGATAAGGTCGAAAAGCAGTGCTTTACTACGTTGTTGGCCGACTTTTTTGAAATGAATATCCGTTTGATCTTCTATTTTTGCACCGTCACCTGCTTTTAATATCACGCCATTACCTAGAGATAATTCACCCTCTATAACGTGAACATAATAATGACGGTATTTATCGGCTTGCCATGTAACTTCTGTTTCGCTTTCTAATATTAATTGAATAAGCTGCATGTCTTGCTTAACTTGCAAGGTGTCATTTTTTCCATCTGGTGTGATCACAGTGGTGAAACCTTGAGTTTCACCAAACGTTTTTTGTTGGTAGTCAGGTGCTCCACCTAGTTTATTCGGCTGTATCCAGATTTGCAGAAACTTAAGCGGATCTGTTTTTGACGCATTAAATTCACTATGGAAAATACCTTTACCCGCTGACATCAATTGATATTCACCGACTGGTAGTTCTTCAATATTGCCAGCACTGTCTTTATGAGAAATTCTGCCTTCTAATACTAAACTTATAATTTCCATGTCTTTGTGACCATGGGTTTCAAAGCCTGCGTCAGGGGACACTGAATCATCATTAATGACGCGTAGATGTGAAAAACCCATGTGCTGAGGGTCATAATAGTTACCGAATGAAAAACTGTGATGGCTGTTTAACCAGCCGAAGTTTGCGTGTCCACGGTCTTGAGCGTGACGAAGAGTAATCATAGAATGTCTCCAAATTTTTCTATAAATCTTGATGATTTATTCTTGATGAATTCAGTGTATGAGCTTGAGAAAAGAAAGAAAACCGGAAGCTTTTGAGATACTATTTCAAAAAAATTGAATAAAGGTTATTCCATGGCTCATGCCGTTACGTTAGAAGCACTACGAGTACTGGAAGCGATTCATAAACTGGGCAGTTTTGCCGCCGCCGCAGACGCTTTGTTTAAGGTACCATCGGCATTAACTTACACCGTCAAAAAATTGGAAGATGATTTAGGTGTGCCTCTATTCGATCGTTCACGCCAAAAAGCCGTATTAACGCCAGCAGGCCATCTGGTACTAGATCAGGGACGAGCGATTCTAGATGCCGCCACACGATTAGAAGATTCAATAAAGCAATTTGAGTCAGGCTGGGAGCCTAAGCTGAGAATTGCTCGTGATACGGTGTTACTTGAATCACCTTTAATGGAGACTGTTGGGGACTTCTTGGTGCAGAATCGCCCATTAGAATTGACTCTATCTGAAGAATCCGTTGGTGGTGGATGGGATGCTTTACATGATGATCGCGTAGACTTGGTGATTGGTGCAACAGGTGAATTACCAAAAGGGAACTTTCATACTCGAGCGATTGGTGAATTAGAATTTGTGTTTGCTGTCGCGCCAACGCATCCTTTAGCATTGATTGAAGGTGTCGTTACCGCTGCACAATTACGACAATATCCAGCGATTGTGGTTGCTGATAGTTCAAAAGTTTTGCCAGCTCGAAATATCGGTATTTTTGAAAGTCGTCAGGTGCTTAGGGTCGATACCATGCGCAGTAAAATACAGGCGCAATGTCTTGGGCTAGGAGTAGGGTATTTGCCTAAACATCGAATCATCGATGAATTAAATTCGGGCCGTTTGGTAATGAGACAATGTGAGTTCCCAAGACCTAATATCATAGCGTATTTAGCATGGCGGAAAGACAGCCCTGGTCGAGGATTATCTTGGTTTGTTGATCGTTTGAGTAAGCAAGATTGGCAGCTTATTAGTGTTTCAGAGTAATGGTTTTTATTTGTTAGGCGATCATGTATTAATGATTTGATTGAAGCCTTGTATTTAACGTCGTTTATGACGTCATAAGGAGTATTGGTGTTTTCTCTTTCTCTTTCCGTATTGCCCGTATTTTTATTATTGGTGGCTGGTGCTGCTTGTCAGCGTTTTCGCTTCCCTATGGGCGGCTTTTGGCCTGGTGTAGACAAGCTGGCTTATTGGGTGTTGTTTCCCTCTTTGTTATTCCATAAGACATCGCAAATTGACTTCTCAAACCCTATGTTGCCAAAGTATGCATTTATTCTTTTGTGCGCTTTGTTTATCACGGCAATTTTTGTCTTTATCAGTGCGTGGTTTTTGAAAATACAACCACCGATTGCATCGTCGATGCTGCAAGCTGGTGTTCGTTTTAATACTTTTATTGTCTTGGCACTGGCTGGTAGTTTATATGGCGATGAAGGTTTGGTATTAGCTGCGCTGGGCGCATCTGTTTTAATCCCTTCGGTTAATGTGTTCTTGGTGGTGTCTATGGTATTGATGCATCGTCCGCCGGCAAAGAACGGTGTGGTGGTGACTTTACCTAGGTTGCTTAGTGGTGCCTTGGTTCGAAATCCTTTGATCGTCTCCATTGTGTTAGGTAGTGGTTTAAATCTACTAGGATTAACGCCAATTGTTTTAATTTCCGACGTAATTGGTATGTTGTCTCAATCTGCCTTGCCGTTAGTCTTATTAGCCGTGGGAGCCAGTGTGCGGTTAGAAGCGATTCGCACTGTCGGTATGACGTTTGTCTTGTCTTCGGTAGCTCGTTTTGTGGTGTTTCCTCTAGTAATTGGCATCCTGTGCTGGTGGCTTGATGTTCGCGGTTTGCCTGCCTTGGTTGCGGTGTTGTTTGGCATGGTGCCAACGGCTACATCCGCCTATGCGCTAGCTCGTCAGCTCGGTGGAGATGCAGATAGAATGTCGGCTTACATCACAATACAGACGTTGATGTCAGTATTAACTGTTCCGGTTAGTGTTTGGTTAAGTCAGTTGTATTTGTCTTAATCGACAGAATTTAAAATAAAAAAACCACGCCTATTACTTTAGTTTGCCTCTAAGCAATAGGCGTGGTTTTTATCGTTATGGCAATTTAGTGTAAAAAGTTAACTTTCTTTGTAAATGTGCTTATAACAGTAATTTGTCGCTTCAACAAAGCCATCAACACTGCCGCAGTCAAAACGTTTGCCTTTGAATTTATAGGCGATGACACAGCCTTCTTGTGCTTGTTGTAAAATAGCATCAGTAATTTGAACTTCACCATTACGTCCAGGCGGTGTATTTCGGATTTTGTCGAAGATGTCTGGTGTAAGGATATAACGGCCAATAATAGCGAGATTTGAAGGTGCCTCTTCTTTACTCGGTTTCTCTACCATGTCTGTAACACGATATAGACCATCGTTCATTGACTCACCTTTTATCACACCATATTTGTGCACTTCATCTTCAGGTACTTCTTCGATAGCAACAATGGTGCAACGAAACTGGTTATACAGTTTAACCATTTGCGCCATAACACCGTCGCCATCATCTTCGCCGAAGCAAAGGTCATCGGCTAGTACGACGCCAAAGGCTTCGTCGCCAATAATTGGTTCGCTGCTTAGTATGGCATGACCTAAGCCGAGCATATTGTTTTGACGAATATATGAGAAGTTTACATTGTCAATTAGGTGACGGATGCCTTCTAAATATTGCTCTTTACTGGTGCCAGAAATTTGGTGTTCTAACTCATAGCTGATGTCGAAGTGATCTGCTATAGCGCGTTTGCCACGACCAGTCACGAAAGTTACATTGTTTAGGCCTGCGGCTTCTGCTTCTTCTACACCATACTGAACGAGAGGCTTGTTCACGATAGGAAGCATTTCTTTTGGCATGGACTTAGTGGCAGGTAAAAAACGAGTACCGTAGCCAGCAACAGGGAATAGACATTTACGAATCATAACTTTTCCTTTTAATAATGGCTTATATCATGGCTGTCAAAAAAAGTGGTAGCCAGCCAGTTCCAGTGGATATCTATATTATAGAACATCTCGTGTGACAGTTAATATTACCTTGGTTAACCGATCTAATACAGGGGCATTCAGTTTGTACCAGTGCCAATACAGTGGCAGCGTCAGCGGTTTGTCAGGAAATAAAGAGACTAGTTGCTTATTCCTTAACTGATCTTTAATTTGTACACTAGGAACTAAAGCACAGACTGTGCCACTCATAGCGAGTTCAACAAAGCCGTGAGACGAGGGATACCAGTGACTGTTTCGAGTATCCGCTTTTATATTTAAGCATTCGTCTTGATAACGGGTCCAAAGCTCGTCCCGTTCGTCATAAATTAAAGATGGGGAACATAAGACGGCTTCAGGACTAACATCTCCTTTCAAATGTGTTTTGATAAACTCCTGTGTCGCTACCAATTCATAATTCATATAGCCTAAAAATACCGAATCCCCACCTGTTACAGGGGTTCCAGTTTGACTAAGGCAGGCGATCACTTCTCCTGTTTGAAGCAAGGTTCGTGTATGTCCTTCGTCTGCAGATTTTATATGTAATTTGGTGCTGCTCGTGGAAGAGAATTGACTAAGCACTTCTGTAAACCAAGTCGCCAAGGCATCGTTATTCACTGCGATACTAAGTGGATGATTCGATGTTGTTCCTTGTATGTCTTCCTGTAGACCTTCTTCTAGCATGGTAACTCGGTTGAAGTGTGCGAGCATTTTTTCACCGAGTGGTGTTGCCGTTACAGGGCGTGCGCGAATTAACAGAGGTCGACCGCAGTCTTGCTCAAGGCGTTTTATGTTTTGAGATACCGCGGATTGGGTCAGGCTTAAGTGTTTCGCTGCCTTATCAAAACTCTGAAATCTTAATACTGCATTCAGGCTTACTAGCGCTTTATAATCCATCATAATTTTTATTACCTAGTATTAAATAGCTAAATATTAAATTTTCTAATGTGGTTTTAGTTTAATTAATTTTAATTTAAGCGCTGCTTTCCGTAAGATCAAGCGAAATTTAAGGAGAGTGACAATATGTTGGCATTAATAAGCGGTGCGATTACCGGTGGTGGTTTGATTGTAGCGGTAGGCGCACAAAATAGTTTCTTATTAGAGCAGGCCTTAAAACGACATTATGCGTTTCCGATCGCGTTACTCTTTATTTTGAGTGATGCTCTTTCAATCGCCTTGGGGGCATTTGGCTTAGGCTTGATTCTGCAAAGTCACGATTGGTTATTAACCGTTTCACGCTGGGGTGGTGTGGCTTTTCTAGTTTGGTTTGCACTGGGGAAATGGCGATCTTCTTTCCAAGAAGAACATTTGATTTTAGAGCGGTACATTAAGCGTCTCGCGATTTGGCCTTTATTTTTGATGGGCTTTGCAGTGACTTGGCTTAATCCACACTTTTATTTGGATACTATGATTTTAATGGGCAGCTTGGCAAACCAATGGCAAGATGAGAAATGGCAGTTTGTTTTAGGTGGCGTGTTAGCTTCTGTCGTGTGGTTTTTGATGTTGGCTTTCATTGGTAGGTTGTGTGCTAAATGGTTAGAAAAAGCGGCATTTTGGCGCTGGTTTAATCGTATAAATGCCATCTTGATTTGGAGTATCGCATTCAAAATCGCCACACAGCCTTTATCCTAATGGAATAAAAACTGTGTGAAGACAATGGCGTAATAAAAGATGAAGAAAGCTAGGGAAGGTGCGAATAAGTCTCCTGTTCTCAGTCTTACCAGAAAAAGCGTCACACAAGGCGTCACTTTGAAGTAATGTAGGTACCTTTCAAGAAGGGACAACACAGGGTGACGTTTTTTCTGAAAGACCCGAAGGGCGTGGCCTAAAAGCCTTATCTGTAAGTTGACAAGCTGATCAATAGAATGACTATTAAGTTGCGCTTCTCGCCTTAAATCTCAGACTTTTATCCACACGCTGAGGCGGGAGGACTTATTCGTACCTTCCCTAGAGTTTGATCTCAACCTCATGGCTTTCTTCAACGGGAGTGATAGACGAATCGGCGTCGACCAACATTTCTGCGGTTGCTACAGAGGATACTGTTAATGCCACAGGGATCTGATCGCCCTGATCTTCGATGATCATCGCTGGCTGGTAATGTATTCGATACAAGGCAACAAGAGACACTACGATATTGAGTGCCGCGACAAACCAAAATAAAGCATCAATTCGAATGGTATCCATTAGTGCGGCAGCAGCAAGAGGTCCAATCATACCGCCAACACCATTGAGTAAAATCATACCGCTACTAGCGGAAAGAATTTGCTCAGGACGTAATTGGTCATTCATGTGAGAAGAGGCTAAAGAATACATAGGGAAGACAAACGCACCGACAGCAAACATGCCCATCATCATCACTAATTGATTATTAAGACTGCCACCGAGCGGAACAATAAACGCAGATAATGCGCCAACAATACTTACCCAAAGAATGGTTACTCGTCGATCTTGTCGATCAGATAGCTTACCTATTGGCCATTGTAATAACATTCCACCTACGTAACTGGCACCAATGAAAAGTGATATTTCAGCGACGTTCATACCGATACTTTTGGCATAAAGTGCGCCAAGACCCAATAAAGCACCCGAAGTAACCCCAGCAATGGTGACGCCTGTGACACCAAGTGGTGCGGTTTTGACTAGGCTAAGGATGTTGAGCTTTTCAGGTATATGAATCGTAGGGGATGGCGTACGTACTAGCAGCAGAGGTACAAGGGCTAATGAAATCAAAACTGATGTCAAAATAAACAAGCCATAACCACTAGGAGGCGAAAGGTTTAGTAAAAACTGGCCAAGTGTTTGACTGGCCCATATTTCAATAATGTATATAGAAAACAAACGACCGCGAGTTTTGTTTGTCGCGATCTCGTTAAGCCAGCTCTCAGTGACGATAAATAGAGCGGCATAACATAAGCCTGTTCCCATTCGCATCAACATCCAAAACCATGGATTGACGACTACAGATTGCATAAGAATCGTGATAGAAGCCAAAGATGCAACCGCGGCAAACACTCGAATATGCCCCACGTTCTTAACCCAGTTTGGAACCAATAAGGAACCAATCACGAAGCCAAGATAATAAGACGACATGATCAAACCTGTGGCCGTCGTATTAAAGTCTTCGATGGAGGCTCGAATACCGATCAGAGAGCTTTGTAAAGCACTCGCCATGGTTAAGATGGCAATACCAAAGAGCAAGCTCCAGATGGGAAATAGGGTTTGTTTTAACATGCAATATCCTTGAGCTAGCTGCGTATTAAAAATGAAATGCGAAACGGTTCGAATTGGTCATTATTTCGGCAGACTATACCGATTGAAATTCTGAATGCAATCACTATCGACGAGTTAAAAGATAGTAAAGAAAAACATACGTTTTTGAGAAAAAGCAGCTCGCCAATAATTGATAGGTTGACACTATTAATTCTTTATTTGATTTGTCTTTTCACTTTGACTCCATATAAAAAAGGCGAACTTTGGTAAGTTCACCTTTTGGGTATTAAGAGTTAATGCTCAAGTATCGTTAAGAATTACGCCGCTTCTGTATCGCGTCCAAAATGCTTACCAAGCAAGGCATGGTAAAAATTGTGATCGTTTAAGATGCCTACGCATTTTTCATTCTCTTCCAACACCATAAAATGTTTCGAATAGTAGCGAATTTCGACTGCATCACGCATGGCGATATTGGCTGGCACAATGAAGATGGCGTTATCCGGAATGTTGTCTAAAACCATATTCGGTGTCCAAGAGACGGTCGGAACTTCACCTTCAAGGTTTTGTATAGACGTTAATTTTCCATCGCTTAGTTCCAGCCACATGCCATTTTCCATCACCACTTTACTGTCTTGTACTGCCAGTTCAGACAGTGGCGTCATTAATGAATTACCACGTAAAACATTCAATGGATTGGTGTGAGCAACAAAGTTTTCGACGTATTCTGTCGCGGGGTTCAAAACGATTTGCTCAGGTGTGTCTTCTTGAATAATTTTCGCAGATTCCATGATTGCGATTTTAGTACCGATTTTTAGCGCTTCGTCTAGATCATGGCTTACGAAAATAATGGTTTTATTTAAACGCTTTTGCAGTTCAATCAGCTCGTCTTGTAGCTGAGTACGAATCAATGGATCCAACGCTGAGAAAGGCTCATCCATTAACAAGACATCTGTGTCCATTGCAAAAGCACGAGCAAGGCCAACACGTTGACGCATACCGCCAGATAATTCATCTGGTTTCTTATCTGCCCACTGATCTAAGCTAACCATCTTGAGCTGTTCACGAGCTTTTATAAAACGCTCTGTTTTTGGCATGCCTTGCATTTCTAAACCAAAGGCAACGTTTTCTAAAACCGTTAACCAAGGCATTAATGCAAAGCTTTGAAACACCATAGATACTCGGTGTGTACGCATGTGGCGCAAAGTGGCTTCGTCACACTTGGCCATGTCGACCATATTGTCGCCGTCTCTAACAAGGCAGCGTCCACGAGCGATTTTATTTAAACCATTGATGGCGCGAAGTAAGGTAGATTTACCTGATCCAGATAAACCCATTAAGACGCAAATTTCGCCTTCGTTAACTTCAATGCTGGCGTTTTGTACGCCAACCACGTCACCTGTCATACCTATGATTTGATCTCGGCTATGACCTTTATCCATAAGAGGAAGTGTTTGAGCTTTATTGTCACCAAAGACAATATCGACGTTTTCAATTGTTACAACAGCCATAAATTATCCTTCGCTCTTCGCGGATGGTGACTTACAAATACGATCTAGCATGATGGCAACCAATACAATGGCGATTCCAGCTTCAAAACCTTGGGAAATATTGACGGTATTCAAAGCACGTACAACGGGCTTTCCTAGGCCATCAGCACCAACAAGAGCAGCGATAACCACCATAGATAAAGACAACATAATACATTGAGTCACACCTGCCATAATGTTTGGCATAGCAGCAGGCAATTCAACTTTGTAGAGTAATTTTGATTTTGTACAACCAAATGCCAAACCCGCTTCAAGTAGCTCGTTAGGCACTTTACTGACGCCTAAGTACGTTAAACGTATTGGTGCGGCAATGGCGAAAATAATGGTTGAAATTAGGCCGGGAACATAGCCCAATCCAAATAAAATAAGGGTGGGAATGAGATAAACAAACGTGGGAATGGTCTGCATCAAATCCAAAATCGGGCGCAAGATTGTGTATAGCCAAGGACGATGCGCTGCCGCAATACCGATAGGCACACCAATTAACACGCTAATAGCGGTAGCAGATACCACAAGTACGAGAGTTTGAATGGTTTCTACCCAATAACCCATATTAATAATGAATAGCAGTGCGGCGGTAATGAAAATTAATAAGCCAATGCTGCGGTGGAGAAACCAAACACCTAATAAAACGATACCTATAACAATAAGAGGGTGAACCGATTCAATGGTATCGACCATAGAAACAATCATTGTTTCTAAAACGATAGAAATTAGATCAAAAAAACCGGAAGCCGCACTCACTAGCCAATCAACAAAGTTTTCCATCCAAGCGCCAAGAGGGATCTTGTTATCCGTCAGCCAATTCATATGTGTTCTCCCGATATTTAAAATAATACACCCTAAGTGGTGTATGCCACGAAGGGTGTGTTTTTTGTTAGTAACTAATGTTACTAAGAGTACTGATTAAGTCTTTGTTATCGATCTAGTATTAAAGGCCTAAATGTGATTTGACAGCACTAAGACCATTGTCACCAGATGCAGTTGTTACGCCTGCAAGCCATTTATCAAGAACTCCTGGGTTTGCTTTTAACCAAGCTTTAGCGGCAAGGCTTGGCTTCTGACCATCATCAAGAATGGCGCCCATGATTTCGTTTTCCATTGGCAAAGAGAACGTTAGGTTTGTTAGTAACGCACCTACGTTAGAGCATTCTTGAATATAGCCTTTACGTACGTTGGTATGTACATTGGCACCACCAAAATCTGGGCCGAAAAAATCGTCGCCACCAGATAGGTATTCCATTTCAAAGTTGGCGTTCATTGGGTGTGGAGCCCAACCAAGGAAGGCAATCCACTTATCGCGACGAGCATTACGGCTTACTTGTGAAAGCATGCCAGCTTCGCTTGATTCAACCAGTTGGAAGTCGCTTAAGTCGAAAGCATTTGAGTCGATCATGCTTTGTATAATACGGTTGCCATCATTACCAGGTTCGATGCCGTAAATGCGACCAGAAAATTCTTTACGGTGTTTTGCAATATCGGCAAAATCAGTAACACCAGCATCATAAGCAGGTTTGCTAACCGCTAGAGTGTACTTGGCACCGACTAAGTTAGGACCTAGGTCTTCAACCGTACCTGCTTTTAGATAAGGGTCTATATCAGCTTGCATCGTTGGCATCCAGTTTCCTAGAAATACATCGATGTCGCCATTAGCAAGTGATGTATAAGTAACAGGAACAGATAATAACTGTGTTTTTGTTTTGTAGCCTAAGCCTTCAGCAATTTCACTAACAACTGCTGTTGTTGCAGTAATGTCCGTCCAACCAACATCAGAAAAACGTACCGTTGAACAATCTGCAGCCATAGTTAAGCCAGAAACACTTGCCATACTAATGGCTATCGCGGTTTTCTTTGCCTTGTTTAACATACTTTACCCTCTTTATTATTGAACACTAAATTTAAATAATGCTGTATTTGTTGTGCTGATATTTCCTTATCAATACCGCCTGCCAATGAGCCTCGTAACCACATACCATCAATGAGTGCTGCGACAGTTAGTGCGATATTTCGTGCTGTTTCAGTTTCAAATTCTTCTTTTAGTACACACACTAGCGATGTTTGTAATCGCTTAGAGTAGACATTTTGTAATCGATATAATGACGGCTTGTGCATAGCCGATGCCCAAAACCCCATCCAAGCCTTTACCACTTGAGGGTGTGTTTGGGACTGACTAAAACTGGCTTTTACAATCGCCATTACTTTAGTTTTAGCAGGTTTGTTTTTCGTTTTTATGACTTCTTCGGACAAAATTTCAAAGAATTCACGAATTAGGCTCTTCATTGTTTCTTCGTAGAGACCATCTTTACCGCCAAAGTAGTGATTAATTATGGCAGGAGATACTCCAGCTTTTTTACCTATTACACTAACTGTTGCACCAGCAAAGCCATGTTTGTCTATAGCTCTTATTGCGGCCTCGATGAGCTGAGGCTTTCTTATTTCGGGCATTCCGATTTTTGGCATTATGGTCTCTTTTTATTAAACAAGCGTTTAACTAAAACTATACTAGGCTGATTGTGTGATTTAGGTCAACCCTTGACAATTCTAAATATTAGTACTCTAAGTAAATTAAGCAATTGATTTATAAGGATATTGTTGTCCTTTTAAAAAAACTTGTCTCTTTTAGTGATTACTTTTGTCGGTTTAAGATAAAAAATAAGGATTTTTGTCTACGTTAATCTAAATAACCTAGGTTATTTAGATTAACTCCCTTGCTTTAAATATCGCTAGAACTGGAGTTTATTACTAAGATCATGGTAATTATAAAGGTAAATTTATGTTTGGAGCTTTAATTAAATGAATACCTCTTCTTCCGTATTTGACACTTTAATAGACCGATCTGGAATGTGCAGTGATAAATGGTCTAAATACCCTGATAATGTCATTCCAATGTGGGTTGCAGATATGGACTTCGATTCTCCTGACTGCATTAAAAAAGCATTACACCAACGAGTTGATGAAGGTGTATATGGATATACTCATACTCCGAAGGCCCTAGTCGCAGCAATTCAATCACATCTCAAAACTCGTTATAGCTGGGAAGTATCCGCTACAAACTTAGTGCATTTACCTGGATTAGTTTGTGCGTTGCACTTAAGCGTCAGAATTTTTTCTGATGAAGGTGATGGTATCGTTGTACCTGGTCCTGTTTATTATCATTTAACCAAAGCACCTTTATTAGCTGGTCGCGATTTAACCAGTGTAGATATGGTAATCGAGAAGGATCGTTGGGTACCAGATATGGCACAATTCGAAGCGGCTTGTGCTAAGTCGAATAGTAAAATGATCCTTTTATGCAACCCCCATAACCCTGGTGGAACGGTATATACAAAAGCTGAGCTGATAAGTATTCATGCTTTAGCGGAAAAATATAACCTAATTGTAGTGAGCGATGAAATACATTGTGACTTGGTTTTAGATGGCTTGCCTCATGTGCCTTTTGCTAGTTTGAATCATGATGCCGCTAATCGCACGATTACCTTAATGGCCCCAAGTAAAACCTTTAATGTTGCCGGATTAGGCTATGCTTTTGCGGTAATTGAAAATGCAGAATTGCGTGCTGAGTTTAATCAAGGAAAAACAGGACTGGTGGCTTCTCCTAATATGTTAGGTTTAACGGCAGCGATAGCTGCCTATGAACATGGCCAAGAATGGCATAAAGAGTTATTGGTTTATTTAGCAAAAAATCGTGATTTTTTAGAAGAAAGATTAGCGCCTACACCAATGAAAATGTTACATCTGGAAGCTACTTATCTTGCGTGGATTGACGTGTCTGGATTGTCTTTGGAAGACCCTTATCAATTCTTTTTGGACGCTGGTGTGGGGGTATCAAACGGTAAAGACTTTGGCAATTCTAATTATCTTCGCCTAAACTTTGGGTGCCCTAAAACCACTCTTGAACAAGCCATAATTCGTATTGAAGATGCTTTAAAAAAACATGGTCTGATGTGATTTACTTTATTCAAATAAAGTATGTTGTCGAATTAGTGGGTTTTTAATAGATATAAAAAAAACCGGAGCGTTGAGCTCTACTGCAGAGGTTATTATTTTGACTGTAATATCAGATGATTTTGTTGAACATTATGTTCAAAGTACTTCTTTAGAAATGCGTTCGGATTTATTAGAAATTATTGAAATGATGAAATCTATTGCTCCAGATGCCGAATTGACCAGCGACTTGGGTATTCCATATTTCCAGTTAGATTCTAGCTGGTTGTATGGTGTGGCTGCGAGAGAAGATCATTTACATGTGTATTTTTCAGATCTTAGTTTGTTGCACGCCTTTGAAAAACGATTACGTCATGCTCAATTCGGTAATAACTGCTTAATTATTCATCGTTTAAGTGATATTAACCGGAATGTTTTTGTCGAACTGCTTGGACAAATGAAAGTCCATTTTGATAACAGTATTGAAAAAATAAAACGCTAATCGAATATATAAGCACTCCTTAATACTATGCTTAATTTAAAGGTCTACTGACAAAAATTAGTGAAGTCCTTTAACTGTTTAAATGCCAGTAGACTATATTCTTATTTGACGTCAAACTTAGTGCGTTTTTACGTCCTTCATATGTTGGGTGTTGATGCTTTTATTCATATTTGTGGCTGTAAGGAGAATCCTATGAAGAATTTACGCTGGGGAATTATTGGAACAGGTCATATTGCGCATTCGTTTGCTAGTGATTTTTCTCACGTCAAATCAGGTGAACTTCGTGCTGTTGCTTCTCGTAATAAAGCATCTGCAGACCAATTTTCTGCTAAGTTTGATATTGAATTGTCATTCGTTGATTATTTTTCTCTTATCAATAGTCAAGAGGTGGATGTCATCTACATAGCTACGCCCCATGTTTACCATTATGATCTAACAAAAGCCTGTATTTTGGCTGGTAAGGCTGTGTTATGTGAAAAGCCTTTTACTCTTAATGAGCATCAGTCTAAAGAGCTGTATGACCTTGCAGAAAAGCATAATATTTTTGTCATGGAGGCCATGTGGACACGTTTCAATCCAGTTATTGAACAAGTACTTGAATGGGTTGAAGAAGGTGAAATTGGTACTTTGAGTAGTATTCAAGCGAACTTCAATTTTCTTGCGCCAACGGATCCAAGCCATCGCTTGATGAATATTGAATTGGGTGGTGGTGCCTTATTAGACATTGGTATTTATCCTGTGTTTTTAGCGCAACTATTTTTTGGTAAACCAGACTTTATACAAAACCAAGCTGTCATCGGAGACACGGATGTAGATTTGTTTGAACAGATTTTATTAGGTTGGGAGAATGGTCAGCTTGCGTCTTTAGAGGCGTCTTTAATTTCTTGTAATCCTAATCGTGCTGTTTTATCTGGATCTAATGGCTACATTGAAATTGATTCAGAGTGGTTTAGAGCCAAATCTTGCCGTATTGTGAATGTGGATAATACAGAGCATGCAATAGAATTTGATTTTCCTGGACAGGGTTATCAGTTTGAAGTGGATGAAGTAAACCGCTGTTTAGAAGAGGGCCTTCTGCAGAGCCCAAATTATAGTTGGAAAGATAGTCTGGAGTTGATAGCGACATTAGATGAAATCCGTCAAGACATGGGGCTCTACTATCCAAATGAAGGGCTACCAGCTGAAGAGGTGTGTGATATTCATGATCATCATCACGAACATGGGCATCATAAACACTAGAATATATATTTATTAAGGGGCCTTGTTAAAGCCTCATAATTTTTTCAATAAAAAGCCGCTATACAATATGTTGTATAGCGGCTTTTTTATATCGAATACTTACTTATACGAGCGTAAGCGTTCTAAATAAATATCTTAGCTAAGGTGCTTGTTCAGAAGTGGTAGCAATGTTTTGAATAATCGTGGTGCTGCACATAACACATTGCCTTTTTCTAGGCTTGGTGAGCCATCAAAAGCAGCAAATAAACAGCCTGATTCTGTCGCGATAAACAAAGGTGCTTGCATTTCCCACTCTTGAAGTTTAATACCCCAAGCACCATCAAGGCGACCTGCAGCAGCATTGGCTAACATCAAAGCTGGGGCGTCTTGCATTACAACGCGTGCACCTTGTTCGGCCACTTCTTTAAGGATAGAAAATTGGCCTGCTAAATAAGGGGCAGTGCGATCTGTTGCTGGGAATTGTGCTGCTAGAGTTGTTTTATCTAGATCGCGAGCAGTACTGCTACGAATACGAGAGTTGTTCAGATAAGCACCACGACCTTTACTTGCGTAAAACTCGTCTTTGGTGTGAGGGTTTAGCACGAGAGCGTGCTCCACTTTACCGGCAACTAGGTAGCTCATAGTAATGACGTGGCCAGTTAAGCCGCGAGAGAACAAATGTTGTCCTTGGATCGCATCAATAATCCATTCACCTTCTGGACCGTTTTGAACGGAACCTTGCAGACGAGTCGTAATAGTGTCTGCTGGGTAGGCTTTTTCTAGATGGTAAACAATACTACGCTCTGCACCAGAACATACTGTGTTGTAAACTTCTTCCGCTGTTTGACCTTGTTCTTTGTCAAAAAGTAATTTTTCTTGAGAGTGAACAATGTATTCTGCAGCGGAACGAGCTGCTTTAAGTGCGATATTGATTCTAGGTTGCATAATTTACCGTCGATTATTTCGTCAATTAGATGCACGTATCGCCATATAGACGACAAGTTGCCAGTTAAAGTGTTAAAGAGCGGGTACACAGTTCATTTCGCTTTGCAGTCAAATATTTAACAAGTGTGAACTGAATGCCTAAATTAAGAGCGCGAATTCTAGCGTAATGACAAACCTTTTACTAGTCAGAGTTTGATGAAAAATTGATCGATTTACAGTTTTGTAAAAAATATCTGTTAAGATACTCATCATTATCTGACCGTTATAATTGGTGTTAATACAATGCAAAATAAAGTAAGAATCGTCCTCGTTAACACATCGCACCCTGGCAACATTGGTGGGGCTGCGCGTGCCATGAAAAATATGGGGTTAGCGGATTTGTATCTTGTAGCCCCAAAACAATACCCAAGCGATGAGGCAGTTAGTCGTGCATCCGGCGCCACAGACATATTAGACAATGCTGTAGTGGTAGATACATTGGAAGAGGCGCTTGCTGATTGTCAACTCGTGATAGGAACCAGTGCCCGTGAACGTAATATACCTTGGCCTTTGGTTGATCCTAGACAAGCGGCTGATCTAGTGTTTGATGAAAAACTAGAAACCGCATTTGTATTTGGCCGTGAAGACCGAGGCTTGACGAATGAAGAGTTACAGCGCTGTCATTATCATGTGCACATTCCTTCTGTTGAAACTTTTAGTTCATTGAATCTTGGTGCAGCGGTTCAGGTTATTTCCTATGAATTACGTATGAAGTCTTTGTTAATAAAAGATGGTCCTGTTGTAGCAAGCAAATGGGATGTGCCTGCGGCAACGGTAGAGCAAACAGATTATCTACTTGAGCACCTTGAAAAAGTATTGGTACAGACTGAATTTTTAGACCCTGACATGCCAATGCAGGTGATGACTCGCTTTCGTCGTTTGTTTCAACGTGCGAGATTAGATCAGCAAGAATTAGGTATGCTTAGAGGCATGTTGACCTCAATGGAAAAGCAGATGAAAGATTAATGTCTTGTTTTGAATGTGTGGTTTGAGTAGACAGCGTTAGTGATTAAAACACAAAAAAAAACCGCAAACTGATTATTCAATTTGCGGTTTTTTTATGCAGCGAATTTAGATCAAGCTTTACGCTCTGGACGACCTTCTTCCTGCCAGTAAGTATGGAATTTCTGTCCCGCTTCAGCGTCTACTCTTTCGTATGTGTGTGCGCCAAAATAATCACGTTGTGCTTGCAATAAATTGGCTGGTAATACTTCAGAGCGATAGCCATCAAAGTAAGCTAGTGCAGAGAAAATTGATGGAGCAGGGATGCCTGACTGTGCAGCAAGAACAACAGCTTTACGAAGACCTGCTTGCTTGTCTGCCATTACGTCAGCGAAATAATCGCTTAGTAATAAATTTTCTAGTTGTGGATTTTCAACAAAAGCATCAGCAATTTTTTGTAGGAAAGAAGCTCTGATAATACAGCCTCCGCGCCAAATTTTTGCAATATCACTGAAGTTAAAAATCCAATCATATTCTTTTTGCGCAGCGCGCATCAGCTGGAAGCCTTGAGCGTAAGCGCAAATTTTTGCACAGTATAGAGCCTCTTCAATGGCCTTTTCAACTTCTTCTGCTTCGATTTCACCGCTTTCAACATCAGCTGTTAATTTTCCCGCTGCATGTTCGCGCTCAACGGTTAGAGTGCTCAATGCTCGTGCGTAAACAGATTCACTGATGATACCTGCAGGAACACCCATTTGAGTTGCGCTAATTGAAGTCCAGCGACCTGTACCTTTTTGTCCCGCACTGTCTAGAATCATATCGACTAAAGGTGCGCCAGTGGCATGATCGTATTGCTGTAAAATATCTGCTGTGATTTCAACAAGATAGCTGTTTAAAACACCGTCATTCCATTTTTCAAATAATTTGCCTATTTCTGCAGGCTCGTAGCCCAGTAAAGAGCGCAATAGGTGATAGGCTTCACAAATAAGTTGCATGTCGGCATATTCAATGCCGTTGTGTACCATTTTAACATAGTGTCCGGCACCGTTTGGTCCTAGATACGCCGTACATGGTTCACCTTCAGTGACAGGTTTCCCTGGAGTGTTGCTAACGATTGGTTTGCCATCTTTATCGACTTTGGCAGCTACCGCTTCCCACATAGGCTGTAGGTACTTCCAAGAGTCAGCATCGCCACCAGGCATTAGAGATGGCCCAAAGCGTGCGCCAACTTCACCGCCAGAAACTGCAGTACCGAAGAATTTGAATTTTTCTTTGTATTCTGACTCGCGACGAATAGTGTCTGTCCATTGGCTATTGCCACAGTCTACAACAATATCATCTGCTTCTAATCCCGCTTTTATAAGGTTTTTACAAACCGCATCAACAGGATTTCCTGCAGGTACTAAAACGACAATGACACGAGGCTTTACTAGATTATTAAGCATGTCTTCCATGCTAGAACAACCAATGATTCGAGGTTCTGTAGAGGACTCTGGGCGTTCAGATGCTTCAGTAGTAAGAACGTCTTGAATTTTATGTTCATCAAGATCAAAACCAGCAACTCGGTAGCCGTGATCGGCTAAGTTCAAGGCCAAGTTTTTACCCATGACGCCTAGGCCGACAAATCCAATATTGCAGTTCTGATTTGTTTTTAACATAAATATCGATCAACCTTTCGAAGAGTTAAGGGGGTATTCGAGAACGAATCTTACCATGAAGCGTGGCTATTCAGGGTAGATTGAAGGTGAGAAAAACTGAAATAATTGAGATTTTTTAATAAGAATTTTATATATAAAGTAGTTTTTATTATTAGATAGATCAAAAATATACTTTTTTTATATTCTTATATATTTTTTGAGACTGTAAAAAGTGATATATCGCGTAGTAGGGCAACGATAAAGAAAGAAAACTACAAGGTAAAAGTTGTTGAAGTTGTAAATAGTATTAGTCTTTCGCAAATATGATTAAAATACTCTGAGTTTTGTTATTTTGTCATACAAATCAAGGCGTTAAATTGTTTATTATTCTTTCATAATGGTAATAAAATAACATTTCGTTGTGAGTGTGTGATTATTTAGATTGCTTTGTTAGTATCAATTTAGACTAACAAAGCAATCTAAAATTACAGTAATAATCAAACAATCTTGATCGTTCAGAGGATTTAGCGACATGAACTCCGCACTAAACATGACCACGAAAAGAACAAACCTAACAACGGCACAATTGGTTGAGAAAGCCTTAAAAAATAATGAAGGTGTACTTGCTGATAATGGTGCACTCGTTGTTGAGACTGGCGATCGTACTGGTCGCTCTCCTATGGATCGTTTTATCGTAGAGGAAGAATCTAGTAAAAATAATATCCATTGGAGTGCGGTTAATCGTCCGTTCCCAGAGGAAAAGTTTGCACCGTTATGGGCTAGAGTAACTGCTTATTTAGATGGTAGAGAGTCGTTTGAGTCTAATGTTCATGTCGGTGCTGGTGATGACTATTATTTGCCTGTAATAATGCGGACAGAAACTGCATGGCATCAGTTATTTGGTCACAATCTGTTTATTCGCCCTGATACGTATAACCCATCAGTTAAAGGTGAGTGGCAGATTTTAAATGCCCCAGGTTTCATTTGTGAACCAGATCGTGATGGTACAAATTCTAATGGGTGTGTGGTTTTAAATTTTGCTGAGCGTAAAGTTTTACTTGCTGGTATGCGTTATGCGGGTGAAATGAAAAAAGCAATGTTCTCTGTTCAAAACTACTTATTACCTGCGCATGATGTTTTACCAATGCACTGTGCTGCCAATGTAGGTTCTGAGGATGACGTTACTTTATTCTTTGGGTTGTCGGGAACGGGTAAAACCACCTTATCAGCAGATCCAGAGCGTTTTTTAATTGGTGATGATGAGCATGGTTGGGGTAGAGGTACAGTATTTAATATAGAGGGTGGTTGTTACGCAAAAACAATTGATCTGTCTCAAAAAAATGAGCCAATAATCTGGGATGCTATTAAATTTGGCGCAATTGTTGAAAACGTTGTGCTTGATGAAAAAACACGTCAGGCAGACTATGCAAATATCTCTTTGACTCAAAATGGACGTGCTGCTTACCCTCGTGAACATATAGAAAAGCGTGCCGCTGGAAATCGTGCCGGTGAGCCTAATGCTATTATCTTTTTAACTTGTGATTTAACTGGTGTTTTGCCTCCTGTGTCTATTTTGACCAAAGAAGCTGCCGCCTATCACTTTTTGAGTGGTTATACTGCTTTAGTTGGGTCAACAGAGATGGGTGCAGGTAGTGGAATTAAGTCTACCTTTTCTACTTGTTTTGGGGCGCCTTTTTTCCCTCGTGCTGCTGATGTCTATGCTAATCTGCTTATTAAACGTATTGAAGAGTTTGGCAGTAAGGTTTATCTCGTTAATACGGGCTGGACTGGTGGCGCGCATGGTAAAGGCGGTAAGCGTTTTAGTATTCCAACAACTCGTGCGGTCATAGCAGCTATTCAATCCGGTGTATTGGTTGGTGCAAAAACGGAACATTTAGATGACGTCAATTTAGATGTGCCTGTCCAAGTACCTGGTATAGACAGTATTTTATTAAATCCACGTAAAACTTGGTCAGATCAATCTGCTTATGAAGCTCAGGCCAAAAATCTAATTTCTCAGTTTGTGGAAAACTTTAAGAAGTTTGACACTGTATCTAATGATATTAGGAACGCTGGTCCGACACTTTAAACGATTTTTGGTGTTTTCTAAAAACCGTGCATGTATGCGCGGTTTTTTTTTGATTTTTATAAGCTAGCGTTCAGCACCATAAATCATATAATCTTTATGCATGCTTATAGATAGCCATTGTCACCTTGATTTTGATTTATTTGATGACCAGAGAGACGCATTGATGGCCAATTGCCTCAATAGCGGAGTGCTGGGTTTTCTTGTGCCTGCAACAACTTATGCTAGTTGGTCGAAATTAGAAATGCTCGTAAAAAAATATCCACAGTGGCGCGCTGCTTATGGTCTACACCCGTATTTTTTGCAAGAAGCCTCTTTGAGTCAGGTTGATTTACTAGGTGAGCAATGTGAAGCAGATCGAGTGGTTGCTGTAGGCGAAATTGGCCTAGACTATTGGCCTGATTCTGTTGATATGACGCTTCAAATAGAATTTTTCTCTCGTCAGTTGATGGTTGCTAAACTGTTAAAATTGCCTGTAATTTTACACGCAAGAAAAAGTTACGATTTAGTTTTAAAGTGTTTACGCGATGCTCGTTTTGATGAAGGAGGTGTGGTTCATGCTTTTAACGGTAGTTTTGAACAGGCAAAACGATTTTTAGATATGGGTTTTGTTCTAGGTATAGGCGGCACCATTTCTTATCCAAGAGCGAAGAAAGCACATAAAACATTGAGCCTTTTAAATCCTAACGAATTCGTACTGGAGACGGATTCTCCAGATATGCCCTTGAGTGGCTTTCAAGGTAGAATTAATACACCACTTTCTGTTCTGGCTATTGCTAAGCATGTCTCCATGATAAGAAATGAGAGTATAGAGCAGATTGCTACACAGACGTATGCTAATCTACTTAGAATTTTCCCTAAGTGGTATGAGGACTTGCTTTGAATACAGTACAAGATATTAATGCCCCTATTCGTATTCTTCTTTTGGGGAGTAACACTGAGGTTGGTTCGTCTTTATTGCAGCTGTCGAAAGAGAATAGTGCATTTGAATGGCTGTGTCCGAAAGAATCCGTTTTACTAGGATCTGATGCGCAAGCTGAGTTAAAGGAAATGAAGTTCGATGTTGTTATTGATGCCTTGAGTTTACGTTATTCTTTACAGAGTGATTATGGGAATTTTCAATCTATCTTAACGTATTTGAGTGAAAAGCTCAGCGCGCCGCTTATTATGATTAGTAGTGCCCGAGTTTTTTCCGGTAATAAAGAGATTCCTTATGCCGAAACAGATGAACCTGATAGCACAGACCCTTATGCATTAGCTTTGATTGAAGCCGAGTCTATTGTATTAAAAAATTCTAAAAATATTGTACTGCGTACTGGTTGGTTGTTTAGTGGGCAAGGTGATGATTTTGTTTGTAGGACATTAGGGCTTATTCAAGATGGCGTTAATCTTGCTTACAAAGATGACTTGATTGGTAGTCCAACACCTATATCAGATCTTGTACGTGTTGTTTTATCAATGGTTAATCAAGGCCATTATGGGTCTAAAAATAAAGGTATCTACCATTATTGCTGCGCCGAAGAGATTAGCTGGATTGGCTTGGTAGAAGCTATTCTTGCTACGTCTGGCCAATTTGATCCAAAAGCACAAGTGGAGGTCGAAGCCATTGGTAATGCATTTCCTGAGGCTCCAGAAAGTACTATGCTTAGGCAGTCGTTGTCTTGTCGAAAAATTTTTAATAACTTTGGTATTAAGCAAAGACCATGGCGCTTGAAATTAAGAAATCTCGTTAAAGAATTGTATCAAACCGGTTTGTGAGTATGGCATATCGTTTATAAATCAAGATAGCAGGGATTGATGTGTATAGAATGAATTACAAAGCAATAATGTTGGCTTTTTTACTTCAAATAATCGCTGGGGTGGTCTGGTATGCTTCGACACCTGTTTCATTTTTAGGACGCTACTTTTCAGAAGGTATAAGCATACTTCCTTCTATAGAATTAGCTCTTACGTTTATTTTATCAGTATTTATATATTTGTTGTTTATCGCTTGGCTTTTATCAAAAGTGCGAATTCCATCATGGTTTGGGCAATTCTTTTTGGTGATTGGCATATGGCTATTCATTGTTATGCCTAACTATGTCTTTGTGAGCCTATATCTTGATATTAGTGAGCCAGATGCTATTTATATTTTATCTTATGGCGTCGTGAATTGCGTTATAGCAGCTGTTATTTTACCGTTATGGCGGTCTTCTCGGTCTATATTTAAAAGTTAATTTTGAATAGTGCGGCGGGTAGGTAAAAAATCTAGAGATGTTTTTTAGGAAAACAAATCAGTACAACATTTTAGCCTGTTGTACTGATTTTTTATTTTATTTTAGATCACTGTATTCGTTTTCTATATTACTAAGGTCAACGGCAATGTCGTAGCCAGGTAAATGTATTGCTTGGTTTGTGATATCTAGATCTTCACCTCCCAACACATTGAATCCAAATTTATAAATAGGCAGAGATTCTCCTCGAATAGCCGCCTGGTTGTAAGCTTCAGCTGCTTCCACAACGATTGCATTTTTCTTTTTATAGCTCTTTATTTCTTCTTCATTATAGCGTTTTTTTAGCATTTTCATTGTTTGGTGGGGCGAGAGTAAAACTGCTGTGGCGTTGTTACCGCCAAAGCCTTTCGAATTCAATAGCGCCGCCTCAAAGTAACCCTTTCCATACGCTTCATGTTTAAGCTGAAACTTTAGACCTTCTTGATACACATCATCAGCAATAGCGTCTGATGTTGTAATACCAGGTAGGATACCGTCCTTCCAAACACCTAAAGATAAGTGAAGCTGGTCTCCGCCAGCAGTACCTTGTGAATGCCCTAAAAAGGCTTTCATTGCAACAACGGGGATACTTTTTGCACCAAAGCTGGTAGCGGCTTTACTCAGTACATGAGACTCAGTAACTCTATTTTGCGGAGTACTTGTACCATGAGCCTGAATGAAGGTGCGTTGAGTCAGACCTTCATTTCCTATGACATTTTCCAAATAAGCCATGGCTTTACTCATGGTTAGATAGTTGCCAATGCCAGGTGCTGAAATGGATTTTTTATACCCATCTGCATGAGAAAAAACGGCAGGAATAGCGCCGAAAATTTCGGCACCTAGCTCAATTGCTAGTTCATCATCCATCAACAAAGTCCACTGACTTGATTCACCTATAGTGAAACCACAGTTTTGAGCAAATGGACGACAGCTACGTGAGTGGTCAGGTTCTGCCTGGTTATTTATTTGGTCAAGAGCCAGTAATGCAGTATCCTCTGCAAGGGCTCCCATAGTTCTAAACCCTTCAATGATCTCTGGTGTAATTGGTGCATCGCTCCCGCCGACCATAGTGACACGAAACTTACCAGATTTTATCCCGTCGATCGCTTTTTCTAAATTGAAAAAATAGGTCGCACAAGCACCCATGGAGGTGCCTACATTACCGACACTACCCAGAATATAGGCGTTCACAAAATCCGCTGGCATTTGAGCATAACCAAGAGGAAGGTGTTTCGATGTTGTACGCTTTCCCATGAGAGCCGATTTCAGCATGCCGCCAAAACCAAGATCATCCATCTGTCCAATAGAGTTCGCTGCATAAACAGCCATTTGATCGGGAGCAACTTTGCTGCGGATGACTTCCCAATCAATACCGCTACTTTTTACGGCGTCTGATGCACCATAAACTGTCATTTGTAGGCCGCGAGGGTGATTTCGGCTCTGGTATAACTTCGAAGGGTCAAACCCTGTAGGTAGCTGGCCTGCTGATTTTACAGACAGAGCTTTAGTATCTTTAATGAATGTCTCTAGATTGCCGTCAACGACTACTTCACTTAGGGTGTCTGATATTTCAGTTACTTGCCAATTCGTAGGGCGGTTTAATGGTAGCGATCTTGTTTTCGTTGTGAAGCTAAGTTTTTCTTCTGTGTTGCTAGAGCTTAAAACAGTCGATTTATGTAAAACGACGTGATCAGCATCAAATAAGCTTGGGTGGATACGGCGAATCAATGTTCGTGCGAGTAACGATTCGCCAATGCTATCAATTAATGCGGCTGCATCTAGCGCTTCGCCGCTGTCTGTATACCAAACATCATTCTTACATTTTGCCATGTTGGTTAGAGTGGCAAGATCAAGTAAAACGTCCTGCTGGATCGAACTTGGTAGAAGATCAAAAACAATTCGACGATATGCTTGATGTGAAGATGTACGACCAGCCGAATTGATTCCGCCAAAGCCAACAATAACAGGTAAACGGGCCAATTGAATTTCCTCGTTTTAGGAGTGGGTAAAATATTAGGGTATTGTAAAGGAGGGGAGGGCCTTTTAGCCACCCCCTATAAAGTGATTTAGCTACACTAATGTGGGTTTATCATGTTTTCGATTAGCTTTTATTACCTACAAATCGAAGTTAACTGCCATTTTTAGTTTTCTTCATGGTTATTAAAGCGCCATAACTTGTTGTAGTTAATTAGACCTTCTATTTCTTCTATGTAGGCTAAGCCACGTTCAGAGTAGTTTATTAATCCATTAGTAAGGCTAAGACCCGTTATAGACTCTTGGTTTTGCCTAAGGTTTGAACGTGAAGCGCGGAGAGTTTTGTAGGCGTTATTGCTATTCAAATTGTCTATATAAGCAAAAACAGACTCTCGAACATCGTGAAATTTACGAACTTCATGATCCGCATCGATGTCTCTTGATTCAGGCACTAAACCACAGCCTTTTTTGAAGCACCATTGGCCAAAAAAATTATTACCTTTGGTTGCAAAGCGAGAAGTCCCCCAAGCAGACTCATTTGCCGCTTGAGCTAATGCAAGGGAAGCAGGAACAACGTCAACATGATCTAATAACTCTCTTAAATCGTCTTTTGAGTAGTTATTAAGTGTCTTTAACTTATGTGATTTTCTAAGCGTTGAAATCCATACTTTATTTTTCTTAGACAATTTTTTATTGTTGTCTATTAGGGCTAATATGCGCTCACGATCTTTAAGGATAAGAGTATTTTTCTCATATACGAATTGTGCTAAATAGTTAAAAAACGTTTTCTTCCGTTCTTTTATATCTGTTATGGATTTAAAGTTAGGAGGCGTTGCATCAATAGGATGAGACTTGAAGTAGCTTTTCTCATAAGGGCTTGCTTCATTTTCACTTTGGTAGTCATCAATTGAGTTATTGTCCTGATTTTTTTCGGACTGATAGCTAATGAATGAACTCAATATAATGAGTATCAGTATGGGATAGACTGTCCAGAGTATTTTCTTTTTCATAAGAGTACGATTCTCAAATATATATTATTTCAGGTTTGCTCTTCATTAAGTAATTACCTAAGTAATTAGCTAGAGTTCCTTGATAAAAAGTTTCTCATTATCCTCATTATAGACTTACTTTAATAGGTTTGAACGAAAGCTTTCACAATTTCCCTTACTGCTTCCTTACAATTTTAGGGCTTGAATATGACCTCATTAAGTATAGAAAGAGTATCAATCACATTAATATTACGGGATTGTTATGTGGCTTCTATCGCTAACTCATCAGTTCTCTCTTTGGTTTTTAACTCATATTATTGTGAATGAATTAATGAAAAATAATCTTTTTCGAGGCAATATGTCGTTTATATTTAATCGAATGGTTCGATGGGTTTAAGGTTTTTATGTCTGAGCGTTTAAGTTCATTGTTAATTCCGTGTTTAATTTTAATAGTGAGTGTCTACGCGAGCTTACACGTTAGTCAGTTACCGCCGTTATGGTTCAGTCTGTTACCTTTATTACCGCTTATCTTAGCTAGTGTCGCTATTTTACTTGCTTGGCACTTCAATAAAGGTCGAGTATTTATTCTTGTATTATTACTTTTGATTCCAAAACTGTATGGAGACTTCGATCAGGGTGCGTCATTAACTGCATACTTAGTTGTATCTTGTTTTTGTGTCGCGTTATTAGGTTTTGTGTCTGAGAGAGGTTTTTTCAACAGATTTGCAGTTAATCGAATACTGTTTGTGTTGATGTTGGTTTGTTGGTGCTATGCAATTGAACGTAGTTGGGTGTCGTTTGCTTTCTTAGACAGTGCCTTTCTTTACACCTCTACTAGTTGGTCTACTGTTTTACTTTGGTTTATTTTAGTTGTTAGTTCATCTGCGTTAGGTATTGCGTGGTGGCTGAGTAGTGACATATTCAGAGCATGTGGATTAATTAGTATTGTTAGTCTGTTAATTGTCAGCCATTTTGCTATTTCTGGTGTTCAATTTGATACGCTTTTATCTGCACAACTTTTACTGTGGATTTGGTTTTTGTTGATGGAAAGTCACCGAATGGCCTATCTCGACGATATGACTAAGCTTCCGGGAAGGCGGGCATTAAACGAAAAATTGGTGGGATTGCCTAGGCAATACGCTATTGCTATGGTTGATGTTGATCATTTTAAAAAATTTAATGACACTTATGGCCATGATATGGGAGATAAAGTACTTAAAAGTGTGGCGGCTCAACTGAAACGTTTTTCTAACCCTGGTGTGGCTTTTCGATATGGTGGTGAAGAGTTTACGATTGTATTTCGTAATAATAAACATCTTGATGATGTAGTTAATGTGCTAGAGCTTGTTAGGGAAAGTATATCTGATGCACTAGTAGAAGTGTTTGATCCAAAAAAGAAGAAAGAAATCGACGTGAGTGTTACCGTTAGTATTGGTGTTGCTTTTGCCTCTCTTGGTGAGCTTCCTGATTCTGTATTGAAACGGTCAGATGAAGCCTTGTATGAATCGAAAAAGAAGGGACGGAACCGCGTTTCAAAATCTCCAATGCCTAAAAAACTGCAATAAATGTAAATAATTGATCGATCGGTCAATTATTTACATCCAAACTATTGCACTGAAATATCACCTGTCTATAATCAATGCATCATTTTTATAAGTGTCTGTGCTGTATGGTTTATTTTAATCGTTTTTAATAACCACAAATTAGCATGGCTCCTCCGGCTTGTAATCTTCGTTGCCGGCAATGGGTTCTTCCATTGATTCAAGAACATTGATTTAGCAATGGTATATTGCAATCAATTACAGCGCCAACGTGGTGTAGCAGTTAGCCTAGTGACGAATGCCTATAGTCACTAACGTCTCTGCTACGAGGGGAAATGGGGAGCTTCGGCTCCCTTTTTTTATGCTGATTTTTTGTTATCACTTCGTGCCTATTCTAAAAAATGCTATTCTTATGACGTATTGCTAGGGATGATAATGCAATATGAGAATATCCCCCTTTTTAGTAGATATTTGATCAGCGAGGCTAATCCTTGAGTGAAGTTAAACGACCAAAAGATCAGTTGAAATCTCATATTCGAGCACAAAACCAAGAGCTTATTTTAGAAACCTCAGAGCGTGTTTTTGCTCGCCAAGGCTTGGCCAAAACCACAACGCAGATGATTGCTAATGAAGCAGGTCTTCCCAAGGCTAATATTCATTACTACTACCGTTCTAAAAAAGATTTATTAGAAGCGGTATTAGGGCGAATTCTTCATCTTTGGCTGAGTTCTGTTAGCGAATTTAATGTTGATGATGGACCACAAAAGAACTTATCACGTTATATTAGTGAAAAAATAGAACAATCTCGTCTTAATAAAAACGCATCAAAAGTTTTTGCCATGGCTCTGATTGGCGAAGAAGATTTCGTTTTGGATTATTTGAGGCGATTATTTGTCACTGAATTAGCACGAGAGAAAGCCACGATACAAATATGGGTAGATAAAGGGTTAATGGCTCCGGTTTCTACTGAGCATCTTTTTATCAGTATTTGGGCAATGACTCAGACTTATGCGGATTTTGATGCACAAGTTAAAATCATGTTACAAAAAGAAAATTTGGAAGAATCGGACTACGAGGATGCTAAGCAATTTATTACGCGTATGGTGTTGGCTGGTTGTCGAGTAATAGAGGATGAGATATGACATTAGAAAGTGGTATTACTTTTTTCTTCGCAATTTTGATTTTTGCTGTAACGCCAGGTCCTGGAGTCTTTGCTGTTATTGCGAAAAGTATGACGAAGGGTGCCCGTGCTAGTGTTTCTCTTTGCGTTGGCATGGTGATGAGTGACATTGTTTATTTAGTTATGGCGTGTTTTGGATTGGCTGCGATTGCATCTGCTTGGGAAGGCGTTTTCTTAGTGATTCGTTATGTTGGTGCAGCGTACCTTATCTATTTAGGTTGGAAAATGTGGGTGTCGCCAGTATCAACATCTACCGCAGATTTCGCACAGCTTGAGTCAAAAAGTGAAGTGGCGAGCTTTATTCAAGGCTTTATGATTTCAGCATCGAACCCTAAGGTCATTCTTTTCTATGTTGCATTTCTGCCGACCTTTATGGATTTAACCGTATTAAGTGGGTTTGATATTGTCATAGCGTCTGTTCTTGCTTTTACAGCACTTATGTTAGGCATTAACCTTATTTCTGTGTGTGCTTCTCAAGCGAGGCGTTTGATGAAATCTGAGCGTTCTATGAAAACGTTAAATCGTGCATCGGGTGGAATTATGGCAAGTGCTGGGGCTTTTTTAGCATTGAAGAGTTAGCCTGAAATAGCTTTTAAAAAGCCACTTTTTCTTAATGAAAAAGTGGCTTTTCACTTAAATTAATCAGCTTATCGGGTACCGTAAATACGGTCTCCAGCATCACCAACACCTGGACGAATATAAGCGTTTTCGTCTAATTCTCGGTCAATTGCGCCAATATACATAGCCACATCTGAATGTGCTTTTTTGAATGCTTCAATGCCTTCAGGAGCGGCAAAAAGACAGATAAAACGAATATCAGTAGCACCCATTTCTTTCATTTTATCGATTGCCATAATGGCAGAATTACCTGTCGCAAGCATTGGATCAACGACGATAATGGTACGTTCGTTTACCGAATGAGGCATTTTTAGGTAATACTCAACTGGTTGTTTTGTTTCAGGGTCACGGTATAAGCCAACATGACCAACACGTGCTGAAGGAGATAATTTTAGTACACCTTCCGCTAAACCATTACCTGCTCGCATGATGGTCACGATACAAAGCTTTTTACCTTTTAGTGCTGGGCACATAGCTTTTTCTAATGGCGTTTCTATTTCAATATCTGCCGTTTCTAAGTCTCTAGTGGCTTCATAGCCAATAAGAGTACCTAGCTCTTCAACTAGCATGCGAAATTCACGTGTACTGGTATTTTTATCGCGAAGACTTGTTAGTTTATGTTGTACAAAAGGGTGCTTGATCACAAATATGTCTTTGTAGGTATTAAGCAGTTCGTCGCGGGTCATTGGCCTTTCCTTTATATCGCTTGGGGCGTTGATTGATGAGTGTCTTGCTCTCTGTTTATATAATAGCATTAAGTGTATATCGACCAAATAGTTAATCTTGTCCTTTTGGTTGGTATTTTAGAGGTAAGTAAGAAGCTTAAAAGACTTAGTTTAGTGTTGTTTTCGCTAAGATCGTCATTACATAGAGGGTAACCTAATAGAAAATCACATCGCGGCTTCATGCTTTGAAATAAGTAAGATGGATTTATTGAGATATTTATTATGAACGATGACGAACAATATATTGATATAGAAAATGATGAAGGTGTAATGCCAGAGGAAGGGGTTATTAGTGACCCTAAAGGGTTAGCACTACCTGATGATGTTCTACCGGAAACTTTATTTATACTCCCGCTTTCTAGCCGTCCATTTTTTCCTGCACAAGTCCAACCTGTTATGGTGGATGCAGATAAATGGGAAGACACATTAGAACGCATAGCTGAGCATCCACAAGCTGTTGTTGGTTTGGTGTACGCTGAAAAAGCCGGTAGTAAAGCGCCTTCTGTTGGATCGTTCCGTTCAATTGGTTGTGTGGCTAGAATGCACAAAGCTGAGAAACAAAACGATAAGCTTACTTTTTTAGCGCAAGGTGTTAAGCGTTTTGAGGTTGTTGAGTGGTTGAGTGATACGGCTCCATATCTGGCCCGAGTTCGCTATATAAGTGATGTAAAGTCTAATGACGATGAGTCCAAGGCTTATTCCATTGGTATCTTAGACGCGATTAAAGAATTGATTCGCCTAAATCCTTTATTCAGTGAAGATCTAAAGCAGTATTTAGGACGTTTTTCGTTTAATGAATCTGGTTTACTAGCCGACTTCGCCGCTTCAATTACGTCTGCAGAGCCAGATAAATTATACGAGGTGTTAGCGACGATACCGGTGAAAACCCGCATGCATTTGTCTCTTATATTATTAAGAAAAGAGTTAGAGATAGCTCGGCTACACAATGAAATCAGTGCAGAAGTAAACGACAAAATTAGTCAGCATCAACGAGATTTTTTTCTTAAAGAGCAGCTTAAAATCATTCAGAAAGAACTCGGTATTTCTAAAGATGACCGCACGTCAGATGTAGAAATGTTTGAGTCCCGTCTAGAGGGGAAAACTTTAACAACAGCCGTGAGTGAAAAAATTCAAGATGAACTACATAAATTAAGTATTCTTGAAACGGGTTCGCCAGAATATGGCGTAACACGTAATTATTTGGATTGGGCGACGTCGTTACCTTGGGGTGTTCATTCTAAAGATAACTTAGATATTGCATTAGCTCGTGATGTTCTCGAATCTCATCATGCAGGACTGGGAGATATCAAAGATCGCATCGTCGAGTTTTTGGCACTGGGTGCACACCGAGGCGAAATGGGTGGAAGTATTTTGCTACTCGTAGGTCCCCCTGGCGTCGGTAAAACTTCGATTGGTAAGTCGGTTGCTGAATCTTTAAATCGTAAGTTTTACCGTTTTAGTTTAGGCGGAATGAGAGACGAAGCTGAAATTAAAGGTCATAGACGAACCTACATAGGTGCTTTACCAGGTAAGTTTGTACAAGCGTTAAAAGATGTTGAAGTAGAAAACCCCGTCATTATGCTTGATGAGATAGATAAAATTGGCAACTCTTTTCAGGGTGACCCTGCGTCTGCATTACTGGAAGCGTTAGACCCTGAACAGAATAGCGAGTTTTTAGATCACTACTTAGATATGCGTATTGATTTATCAAAAGCTTTATTCATCTGTACGGCAAACCAATTAGACACGATTCCTTCTCCTTTGTTGGATCGGATGGATGTTATTCGTTTGTCTGGCTACATTGGTGATGAAAAACTGGCCATAGCGAAGCAGCATTTGTGGCCGAAGTTGCTCAAGAAAAATAAGTTACTGAAAAAACAGTTGAACATTACAGATGCGGCATTGCGTCATATTATCGAGCACTATGCTCGTGAAGCAGGTGTGCGAGGTTTAGATAAACTCTTGCAGAAAGTTTTACGCAAATCTGTTGTTACCTTGATGACAGGTGAAAAAGACCACATCAATGTAGGAATTAAAGATGTTGAAGTTTTGTTAGGTATGCCTTACTTCCGTCCTGAAAAAACCTTACAAGGGGTTGGTGTTGTTACTGGTTTAGCTTGGACATCAATGGGAGGAGCCACTTTGCCGATTGAAGCAAATAAGGTGCATGAATTAACTCGCGGCCTAAAACTCACAGGTAAGTTAGGTGACGTAATGAAAGAGTCTGCTGAAATTGCTTATTCTTATGTGTTTTCACATACGAAGAGTTATCAAAAATCACCAGAATTTTTTGATAAAAGTTTGATTCATTTACATGTTCCTGAAGGGGCGACACCTAAAGATGGGCCAAGTGCAGGTGTAACTATGGCGACGGCATTAATGTCTTTGGCTCGAAACGAACCTATTCGTAGAGGGTTAGCTATGACAGGGGAGCTGACATTAACGGGTCAGGTGCTTGCCGTTGGAGGCATTAGAGAAAAACTGATTGCTGCGAAACGAAGTAAAATAAGTGAAATTATATTACCTGAACCTAATCGTCGAGACTTTGAAGAATTACCAGACTCAGTGAAGGAGGGGATGACTATTCATTTCGCGGAACGTTTTTTGGATGTGGAGAAAATAGTTTTTAATCGAGATAATAATCTTCACTAGATTTATCCTCAAAGTAGGCATTCTCTCAATAGCCTATACATGAGAAAATAAAAAAACCGGACAAGCAATGGCTTGTCCGGTTTTTTGCATTTTTCAACGCTTGGTTACACATAATATTCAAAGGGGTTTCATGTCCAACTCAGCAAAACTTACACAAGGCTCAACCTTTAAGCATGTTGTCAGCATGTCTTTAATGGGGGCGCTTGGTTTGATGTGCATGTTCGTTGTTGATCTTGTTGATATGTTGTTTCTTTCTATGTTGGGTGAAAAAGAAGCTGTTGCGGCTGTTGGCTTTTCTAGTGCGATTCTTTTTTTCACTATCTCTTTAAGTATTGCTGTTTCTATTGCAGCTACGGCGTTGGTTTCTAAGGCGATAGGAGAAGGCGATATTGAATTGGCAAAGCGCCGTGCTGTAAATGTGTTGGCGTTTGGCATATTTTTTTCTTCAGCGGTCGTTTGGCTAATGTGGCCTAAAATTCCAAATATTCTTTTATTTGTTGGTGCGACAGGCCGAACACTCGATTTAGCAACAGGGTATTTACAAATTCTAGTGCTCGGTATGCCTGCTGTTATGATCAGTATGATTGGCTCGGGTATTATGCGTGCTCTAGGAGATGCCCGTCGTGCTATGTATGCCACACTTATTGGTGGGTTGATTAATGCTGTATTAGACCCAATTTTTATTTTTGCTTTTGGTTTAGGCGTACAGGGTGCAGCTATTGCGTCACTGCTGGCGCGTTTTTCTATGATTGCGGTGTCCTATTATGGCGTTGTTTATGTTCATAAAATGCTAGGCGAGTTTGATTTAATGGACTTTTTTAAAGATGCTAAGTCCATTACTGTCGTTGCGGTTCCTGTCATGCTGACTAATATGTCTTCGCCTCTGGCTAATGCCATTGTGATGGCACACACGTCGACTTTTGGTGATGATGCGGTTGCTGCGGTCGCTGTGATTGGGCGAATTATTCCTGTGGTATTTGGTGGTGTCTTCGCTTTATCTGGGGCAGTTGGCCCTATTTTAGGCCAAAACTATGGTGCAGGGCGTTTTGATCGTATGCATAGCACAATAAGTAGCGCTGTGATTTATGCTTTTGGTTATTGTATGGTGTTGTGCATTATTTTGTATCAAATGCAGGATTGGCTGGTGGACGTTTTTAATGCCACTCAAGGTAGTGCGGATTTGATTCGATTCTTTGCCACTTTTGTTTCTTTTAGTTTCTTTTTTCAAAGTCTTTTGTTTATTTCGATTGCAGCTTTTAACAATCTAGGTAAACCATTGAATAGTACTTTGCTTAATTTTGGTCGCGCTACGTTTGGAACATGGCCTTTAATTGTTGTGTTTTCTTTATTCATGGGTGCTGAAGGTATACTTTTTGGCCAAGCGATAGGCTCAGTAATATTTGGATGCTTAGGGCTTTATATGGCGAGAAACTACATTACCCAATTGGAGAAAAAGGAAACGAAAGACATGGTATCAAGTCGGCCTATTAATTTTGATGAGTTGATTTAAATAAATCCATAGTCATAGCTTATGATTCCCTCTGTGTTGCCCACAATAAATACTCTTGGTTTCCATCTCCACCCTTAATTGGACTCTCTATATAACATTTCACTTCAAATCCTAATGTTTTAACGAAAGCCTGTATGTCTTTTGTAAGTTGGCTTACACGTTGCTTGTTTTTTACTATTCCTCCTTTTCCAACGAACTCTTGGCCAACTTCAAATTGAGGTTTGACTAGTGTAATAAGGTGTCCAGTTGTGTTTAATAAACTTGGAAGTTGGGGAAGTATTTTAGTTTGAGAGATAAAAGAGACATCCATTACTACAAGGTCAAAGCCATTTTCTGGAAAATGGCCATTCAAATCTTCAATACAAAGATGACGAGCATTAACGCCTTCTAAACAAGTTACTTTCGGGTTATTACGTAATCTAGAGTCTAGTTGATCATGACCGACTTCTACACCGAGAACATGAGCTGCACCGTGCTGAATAGCGCAATCACTAAAGCCTCCTGTAGATTGGCCGATATCTAATACTTGGAAACCTGCAATGTTGAGTTGAGTGTGCCGTAATGCCCCCTCAAGTTTCAGTGCTCCACGAGAGACATATTTATCCGCTTCGTCGGGTGTAAGGTCTATTTCTATATCTGCAGGTAGTTTAAGGCTTGGTTTGTTAACGAGTGTCCATTTTTTATCTTGTTTATACGCTACTCGACCTGCGCTGATAAAGGTTTGTGCCTGTGAACGTGACTTGGCTATGCCTTGTTCTGTAAGTATTAGGTCGATACGTAACATAAAGAAACTCAATAGTTAGTGTAATAAACACAAATTTTAGCAAAAATTGAATAAGCAAAATAGATTTATAAGAAAGAAGCAAAGTCTGCTTTAAAATTGTTGACGATTGTCTAAGGAATGCTTGTGTTATTAAAAACACTCATAAATACAAATGAACTGAAAACTCTGCTTGGGCAGGAGAATGTTATTGTATTGGATTGCCGATTTTATTTAACGGATCATTCTAAAGGTAAATTGGAATATGATAATGGACATATTCCTAGTGCAATCTTTGTTGATGTACATCATGAGCTTGCTGCGCCAGAAACAGAACTTACTGGTCGACACCCTTTAATAGGTGAAGCGGTTTTTTCTAAACAGCTGAGTAAGTGGGGAATTGATTCTTCCAGCCAAGTTGTTGTATACGATGATATGGGAGGTGCTATAGCTGCTCGTGCTTGGTGGATGCTTGCACAGCAAGGAATTAATGTTCGAGTCCTTAATGGTGGTTTCCCTGCATGGTTAAGGCGTGGGTTTAGGGTGTCATTAGATTCTAATTCTACTATCTCTACAGATTATGAGTTCGAAGTGTCGTTTCCTTGGGCTGTTGATGAACAGGCTGTTGTTGAAAATATTGAAATTGGACAGTTTCAGCTTGTAGATGCAAGAGCTTCAGATCGATTCAATGGTAAGAATGAAACAATAGACCCTGTTGCTGGACACATCCCGGGCGCCATTAATCGGCCTTTTAGTGATAATTTGGATATCGAAGGCTGCTTTAAACCAGCAGAGCAACTGCATGTTGAATGGCAGGATTGGTTATCCGGTAACAGTGATGATTATGTTTACTATTGTGGTTCTGGTATTACAGCTTGTCACAACGTATTGGCATTAAACTATGCAGGTATAGAAGCAAGGCAGGTGTATGTTGGATCTTGGAGTCAATGGGCGAAACGTATGCAAAGAGATTCATCTTCCTAGTACTTGTTAGTCACACCTTTGAGCCGCGAAAAAGTATAAAGAAAAAACCCTCCAAAGGAGGGTTGTCATGAGGTTACCTAGGTGTAACTCCAGCGATAAAGATCTGAACTTGCTGGTGTTTTTCTCCCCAAATATGGGATTTTATCGCAAGTAGAAAGTGTTCAGCCTCTTTCAGAGAGACAATGCCATCCATAAGCTTTATACCTATCCCTTCATGGGTGAAGAAAAAGTACCAAGTATGCTTATCTATAACTGCCTTCCCTTCACCGTCGTTAAAGCTAATTTGCTCAAAGGAATAATTGCTGGGAATAAAGCCAGCAAGCTCTTTTTCCGCTTCACCATAATTAAGGTCTGGAATATAGCCTTGACGATCAACCAATTCAAATTTCATATCTAGCTCCTTGTTTTAATTTTAGATTAGTTCAAAAGCGATTTCTTTGCTGGTTTCTTTATCGAATTTGTAAAAAAATAGATTAGGTGTTTTTAATTCTTCGACAGGCTGTAAAATAATCACCATTAATTGCAACGTTTGTTACTACTGAATAAAAGTCTGAAGTAATGTAATTGAGTTATGCTCGGAAATAGTCAAGGTTATTTAGAGTAAGTTATGTTGTTGGCGTGAGTGAAATAATACCCACGTTTTTTCGTTTTTTTAAGTTTAAGATCGTTTTGTATAAGCTTGGTCGTTGGTAAGGATGAAGTTGATGTCTCAGATAAAGAAAATTTTAGTTGTGCGTAATGATAAGATTGGGGACTTTGTTCTTGCTTTACCTTCAATACAATTAATTAAAAAAGCGTTCCCTCAAGCTAAAATTACAGCATTAGTACCTGGTTATACCCAAGACATTGCTTCGTCTTTTTTATGGATTGATGACGTAATTATTGATACCAAAAACTCTATAAATAAAAAAAGACTGGTACTAGGGCTTAAAGATCAAAATTTTGATGCCGTTCTTTGTTTGTTCTCGGATAGCTATAATGCCACTTTGGTTAGGCAGGCTAAAATTCCGATACGTGTTGCTCCTGCTACTAAATGGGTGCAATTTTTATATACTCATACTTTGCGTCAGCGTCGTTCTCAATCCCTTAAACCAGAATTTGAATATAATCTGGACCTAGCTCGTTACTTTATTGAAGTCTTAGGTGGCAGAGTTGAGAGTGATATAGATCCGATGTTTTTTTATGATGCAGATACTCTATCTAGTCAATTAGTTAAGTTAGAGAAAGTGGGTGTTAATAACGAGTATAAGCGTTGTTTTATACACCCAGTTACCGGAGGCTCTTCAAACACTTTATTGCTTGAGCAATGGGCTGTCTTGATAAAGTTTTTAAACACACTAGATACTTTTCATTTTGTAATTACAGCAGGTCCAGGCGAGACCCTTATTTCTCAAGCCTTAGTGGCGTTGGTGAAAGACGAGATTCCGCATGTCAGCTTATATGATAAGAATGATGGGGTTTCTGATTTTATGTGTTCTATTGCAACCGCAGACTTATTTATTGCTGGCTCTACTGGGCCATTACACATTGCAGGAGCGATGAATGTTCCTACAATAGGCTTTTATCCTAAAAAACGATCATCTACTCCATTGCGTTGGAAAACACTTAACACCGAAGGGCGTTGGTTACCCTTATCACCTAATGAGCAAGAAGGGTTGTTGACTAATATGGATGTGAGTAGGGAATTTGAAGAGATAAAAAATTGGTATCTTAACTTGGCTGAGAAGAGATAGATTATGTCTAATTCATTGAATATTTTGCATGTTTGTTTGTCTCCAGGCTACGGTGGTTTAGAGATGTACCCTATTAGAACTGGTAAGGCTATGGTGTTTAATGGGTATAATGTTTATGGTCTTGCGCAATTGGGTACTCCGACTCACGATAGTATGTTAAATGAGTTTACAGATACCTTTTCATTGCAGAGTAGAAGTTCGGGTTATCTTAAGCTTTTTACATTAGCTAAATGGATAAGAAAATATAATATCAGTCATGTTCATTGTCATAAATCTAGTGATCTGATATTAGCAGTATTGCTGAAAAAATTATGTGATTTCAAGCTCATTTATACAGATCATATGGGAGTTAAACGGCCCAAAAAAGATTTTTATCATAACTTTATTTATCGCAATGTCGATTTGCTATTGTCTATCAGCCATTTTACTCGTTCTTTTAATGTTAAGGCATTACCGATTGACCCAGATAAGAATAAAACCTTATGGCTTGGTACGAAAATACCTGAAACCCACTCAACTGATTTAAATTTAAGACAAGAGTTGTCGTTGTCTAATGAAATCAAACTAGTTGGCATTATTGGTCGTGTATCTCATGGTAAAGGTCATGAAGAGCTATTGGCTGCTTTTAAGAAAATGGAGTGTACTGAGACTCATTTATTGATTGTTGGTGGGTTAACTGCTCAGGCAGGAGGTGATGAGGGTTATGTGCAAGGGTTAAAATCTTATGTAGCGGACAATGATCTACAAGATAGGGTGACTTTTTATGGTTTCAGTGATGAGACTAAGCGCTTGTTAAGTGCAATCGATGTAGTTGTCATTCCATCACATCTTGAAGCGTTTGGTTTGACGGTAATTGAGGCCATGGCTGTTGGTAAGGCCATTATTGGCTCAAGTCACGGTGCAATTCCTGAAATTCTAGAAGACTCAGGTATTCTAGTGGACCCATTTGATGTATCTGCTTTTTCGAAAGTAATTGATGCACTTTGTTCTAACTCTCAGGAAAGAGAGCGTTTATCTAGGATTTCTAAACGTCGCGCTCAAGAGTATTTTGATCAAGATAAGCATATTCAATCTTTGTTGGCTTTATATCAAGAGTGCGGTTGATTAATCTGGGCGCTTAGGTTGTGAGCGAATCCACAGGTCCGCGTACTTTACAAAAGTAGAGTGCGAGGATAAAACAGCTAATAAAAAACCTTGTTTACCATCTAAAAATCCGCGCTTAACCACATACATTTTGATAAAACAGGCAAAAGCGTGCAAAGACGCATTGCTTAAGGATGTTGTTTTGCCTCTCGCTTGTTTTTGGTCTGCAGAAAGTTTTGCGTAAGATGCAGACTTTACTAAGTAATGCTGTAGATCATCATAAGTATAGTGGGTTAAGTCACCATCAAGTGATTGTAAGGAAATACCGTCATTTAACTGTACTTTTTCATGAACTAGGTCATTGGAATAGAAGCCTTCATCTATTTTGTAAAGTCGAGTAACTCTATCTGGATACCAACCAGAGTGCTTTATGAAGCGTCCAAATACCCAGCTCTTTCGGTTAATAGTATAAGCTGTTTTATCTGTGTTTTTGGTAAGGGCCGCTAAAATACTATTTTTAAGTTTATCAGTAACTACCTCATCAGCGTCGATCCAAAGTACATAGTCTGTTGTAACAAGTTCTTGAGCCGCTTGGCGTTGTACACCAAAGCCTTGCCAGTCAGTTTTTAGATGAAAATGTTTAGTGTATTTTTGTGCAATCTCTCGAGAGTTGTCTGTGCTGCCAGAATCTAGAATAACAATGTCATCAACCCATTCAACTAAGCTGCTTAAGCAGGAATCTAAGTTGTTGGATTCATTTTTTACAATTAATGCAGCTGTTAAGGTGGGTTTTTGCATTTTATTGATCATGAATTAAGTTCCGAAGAGGTTAAATCCAAAGCGTTAATCAATCTTTCTGGCCGAAGTAAGTTTTGGCAATTAGTATGATTAAGAGGGCATTGGCGTTTGAAACAAGGTGAGCAATCAAGGTGAAGATTGTGGATGGTTGCATTATCGGTTAAAGGTGGTGTGAATAATTCACTTGTTGAGCCGTAAATACCGTGTATATGAGTTCCTACAGCTGCAGCTACATGCATTAGGCCTGAATCATTGCTTATGGCTTGTTTTGCTGCACCTAGTAAATCAATAGCATCCACCAACGACGTTTTGCCACATAAATTTAGGGCGTATTCACCTAAATTCATGATGATTTCATCGGCGTCTATTTTATCTTTTAATCCTCCTAATACCCATATCTGATAGCCCGCATCTATTGCGTTTTTTGCCACTTCATGAAAATAAGCAATAGGCCATTGTTTTGATGGGCCAAACTCTGCACCAGCCATTAAGGCTATGGCTGGTCGATCGGATAAGCTGAGTTTTTGATATAGACTCTTCTGGTTCTCTGGGTCAATTGTTAATTTTGGTTTGGGAGGTGTTAGCGGAAGATAGGCTTCTGCTTTAGGAAGGCCTAAAGAAGTGAAGCGTTTAACTGTTTGATTTAAAATTGATTTGTCTAGCTTACGACGCTCAGTTAATAAAACGTACCTTTCTTCACCATGAAAACCAACTCGGTCTCTGATGTTTGCAAAAAAAGGGACTAAAGCGCTTTTCCAAGATCGAGGTATTGTAATTGCTTCATCATACTCTTCATGGCGTAGAGATATACCGAGTTTTCGTCGAGTACTAATTCCCCATTCACCGTGGCTTGTAGGTAGCGCAATCGCATTTCTGACTTGAGGCATACGGGCAAGTATAGGCAAAGACCAATTTGGCCCAATAACATCAATAACAGCCTTTTCATCACGCTGTTTAAGTGTGATGAAAAGGCTTTGGGCCATAACCATATCTCCAACCCAAGAAGGCCCGACTATGAGGTATTTAGTCATTACTATCGAGCCAATTTAAATAATCTTCGACACCTTGCGCAAGACCTCGAAATTTTCCTTTATAGCCAGCTTCACGAAGCTTACTTATATCTGCCTGTGTAAAGCTTTGATAAGCACCTTTTAAATGTTCAGGGAAAGGGATGTATTCTATTTCACCCTTTCCATATTGATTAATAACGGTTTCTGCTATCGTTTTGAAAGGTTCTGCGTTTCCTGTACCTAGGTTGAAAATCCCACTTTTTTCTGTATTTTCAAGAAACCACAATTTGGTATTAACTAAATCCTCTACGTAAATAAAATCCCGACTTTGGCCGCCAGCTTCATAACCATCATAAGCACCAAATAACTTAGGGTTTTCCCCTGCAAGAACTTGGTTTCTTAAGTGAAAAGCAACACTTGCCATACTACCTTTGTGTTGTTCACGTGGACCGTACACGTTGAAATAACGAAAACCTACAATTTGGCTAGTCGCTTCTGGTAAAACATTACGGATGTATTGGTCAAATTGAAATTTAGAATAGGCATACATGTTAAGAGGTTGTTCATGTTGGCGAGATTCTTGGAAAATAGGTCCAGAGCCATAAACTGAAGCTGATGATGCATATGAAAAAGGTGCTTTGTGCGTTAAACAAAAGTCTAACACAGCCTTTGAATATTGATAATTTACGTCCATGACATATTTGCCATTCCATTCGGTTGTTGCTGAGCAGGCACCTTCATGAAACACAGCGGTTGGTACAATACCTAATGTATTATTTTTAATAGCGTCTAAAAAGTCATACATGTCCATGTAATCTGCAATGTCTAGATCTGATAGATTCAAACATTTTTTGCCATCAGTTAAATCATCAACCAACAAAATATTTTTGATACCCTTGTTGTTTAATGCTTTGATGATATTGCTGCCGATAAAGCCAGCACCGCCAGTAACTATATACATAATTTTATATCCTAAGTTAATTTATGAAGGCTCTGTAAGTGGAATTAAATGGAAGCCTTTATATGTCAGTTTCGCTATCAGATAATGTCTGTTTGTCCCATGTTAGCACTTCCGTTAGACCGAGAAAAATATGATAACTACTGGTGCCAGGCAGAGGGAATGATTTTGCTTCGTTATTTGCATCAAGGTACTCATTCCAGCGACCATTTTCTAAAAAGTAATGTTTTGTCATAAAAGAAAGAGCGCTTTCTATGCGATGTTGCTTTTCCTCTAGGCCCATAGGTAAAACAGTAATGGCTTTTAAATACTCTGTTATTGGCCAAATACGCTTTTCTTTATCTATAGCCTGATATGAGTTTCCATCGATTTGATTATAAATACCGCCATCACTTTCTATGCCATGACGTGTGGCCGTTGACCATAAACTTTGAGCTAGGTCAATATGAGTTTGGTCTGGTGATATTTTATTTGCTTGATACAGTAACCAAACCCACTCGAAATGATGGCCTGGTTCTACTTGATGCCCTGTAGTTGAATGATACTTCCAATTTTCTGAGAAAAATTCGCGTAAAGTTTTTGTTTTTTTGTCGTAAAAGTGCTCGACGGCTAAGGATAAAAGCGAGTTGATGACGGTCTTATAATCCTCGTCTCTAGTTGTATTGAACGCCGCGATATAGCCTTCTAATAAATGCATGTGAGGATTTTGGCGTCGAACTTGTTGAGTATCTATGGGGTATGCTTCATAAAAACCTCCCATTTTTGCTTGCATATTATCAAGCAAAAAATGATGAGTTGATTTCATGTAATCTAGAGCTCGTTTGTCCTTAGTTACTTGGTAATAATAACTAAAAGATAATAGTACAAACGCCAAAGCATAAGCGTCTGATTGCTTGTCTTTAACGGATAAATCGTCATTTAAGGAAAAAAACCAGCGATCATCATGGAAATATTGAGTCGTTATAAAGTCAAATAACGGTGTTAATTTTGCTAACCATTCCGCCTTGCTTTCGAATTGATAAGCATGACTAAAAGTATAGAGTTGACGACATTGAGTTAGCAGACGAATGCGACCGACAGCATTTTTTGTCCAATTATGATTCATACTTTCATAGCTGAAACCTTTTTCAGCATCAATTCCGTATTGAGACCAATTTGGCAAAAGTTGCTCAAATAGAAAGTCTTTACTGGTAGATAAAAGAGAACGAAACATGATGTAAATAGCCTTACTCAGGGAGATTTTAGTATGTCCAACTTCTGATATGAGTATGATAGGATAGGAGCTCTCAAAAATCGATTATTATGTTTTTATTATGAACTCTTCGTATCTGAATTTTAAGGACAAACACATCCTCGTTGTGGGTGATGTAATGTTAGACCGCTACTGGCATGGTGGTACATCTCGTATTTCCCCTGAAGCACCAGTGCAAGTTGTAAAAGTGTCTGATATTGAGGATCGTCCCGGCGGTGCAGCAAATGTGGCGCTTGGTTTGGCTAAATTGGGTGTCTCTGTCACTCTAGTTGGTGTTGTTGGCGACGATGAAAATGCCAACATATTAACTCGTTGTTTAGAGAAAGTTGGTGTGACTTGCCGTTTTGTTCGTTCGGAGCGTTTACCAACAATTACTAAATTACGAGTGATGAGCCGCCATCAACAACTGATTCGTTTAGATTTTGAAGAGCGTGAAGACAGCCAGACTCAGAATGAAGCCTTGGCAAGTGTTGTTGAGGAGTGTTTGATTGCATCTGATGCTGTGATTTATTCTGATTACGCGAAAGGTTGCCTCGCGGATGTGCAAACGCTTATTAGTTTGTCTAATGCTGTAAATGTTCCTAGTTTCGTTGATCCTAAGGGGAATGACTTCTCTATTTATAAAGGTGCAACGCTAGTAAAACCAAATTTACTTGAGTTTGAGACAATAGTCGGAAAGTGTGATTCGACTCAAGCTTTGGAAAGTAAAGCAAAAGATCTTCGCGAGACTTTCGGTTGGGAAGCGTTGTTAGTCACTCGAGGTGAAGATGGCTTGATCTTATTCAACGAAGATAAGCCGTCTTTTTCATTAGCTACAGCGGCCAAAGAAGTGTTCGATGTCACTGGCGCTGGGGATACTGTTATCGCTGTCTTGGCTGCTATTTACGTAACTAGCAAACGCTTTACTGATGCGGTTGAATACGCGAATCAAGCGGCGGGTTTTGTTGTTGGAAAATTAGGAACGGCATCTATAACGGCAGATCAGTTAGCGGCCATTATGTATCAGCGTTCCCATTCAACTAATTTTGGTGTACTTGCTCCAGAAGAGTTATTGAAGCAAGTCAAGTTTGCTCAAATGAATGGAGAAAAAGTAGTCTTTACTAATGGGTGTTTTGATATTTTACACCCAGGTCATATTGCCTATATGAAACAGGCAAAAGCACTGGGTGAACGTTTGATCGTTGCGGTGAATACTGATGCATCAGTAAAACGTTTAAAAGGTGAGAAACGCCCGATAAACAATCTTGTACACCGTATGGCTGTATTAGAAGGTGTTGGCGCTATTGATTGGGTTACTTGGTTCGATGAGGATACACCAAAAGAAATTATTGAAGCCTTATCACCTGATGTACTTGTGAAAGGTGGAGACTATACGATAAAAACCACTGTTGGCGCTGACCATGTACTAAGTACTGGCGGAGAGGTCAAAATTCTATCTTTTGTTGATGGTTATTCAACTACTTCTATTATTGAAAAAGCGAATTTCTAAATGCAAGATAACGTAATACCTGAGGCATCTACTAACAAAGAGTCAATATCTGGTGCAAAAACTTACCTTCGCCTCCTTAGTTATGTAGGCTCGTCTTGGGTATACCTACTATTGAGTTTTATTGGTTATGTATTATATGCCTCAATGGAGCCAGCTCTTGCTGCGTTGTTAAAACATATTGTTGATGTCGTTTCAGAAGGAACGGTTACTGAAAGTCGTATGATCATTCCTCTTGCTATACTTGCTATATTTATTTTGCGTGGTATAGGAACATTTCTTGGGGGGTACTTTATGGCGCAGGTGGCTAATAAAGTGGTTTTTGATTTACGTACTAATATGTTTAATAAATTGGTACTACTTCCTTCTAGTTATTATAACTCTATTCCAACAGGCCGATTATTAGCTAAGTTAACCTATGATACAGAGCAGGTGATTGGTTCAATTACTCAAGCAATTCGAGTGGTATTACGCGAAGGTTTAACTGTTGTTGGTTTGTTAGGTTATATGATTTACATGAATTGGCGCCTATCTCTGTTGTTTTTGCTTGTAGTGCCTTTGATTGGTTTAGTTGTTTCTTACGCATCAAAGCGTTTTCGTAAACTTAGTACACGTATTCAAGATGCGATGGGAGGTGTCACAGACGTTGCTTCCGAAGCAATTAAAGGGCATGAAGTAGTAAAGATATTTGGTGGTAGTCAATACGAAACAAATCGTTTTTATGATGCGGCTAACGAGAACCGACGCTCCCAGCTGAAAATGGATAAAACAAGATATTTAAATGTTCCGATAGTGCAGTTTATTCTTGCTATTGCCATGTCTATATTGATTTGGTTTGCTTTGAGTCCATCTATAAGTTCAGGGATGACACCTGGAGATTTTATCGCATTTTTAACGGCAGCAGGAATGCTGGGTAAGCCGATACGGCAGTTAACAGATGTAAATAGTACTTTGCAGAAAGGTATTGCAGCATCTCATAGTATTTTTGAATTTCTTGATATGAAGGAAGAGGTTAATACTGGTGAGATAGTGGCAGGCCGACTTAAAGGTTCAATCGAGTGGCGCTCGATGTCATTCCGTTATCCTGAAGCGGATAAATCAGCATTGAAAAATATTACTTTATCTTTGCCTGCTGGAAAAATGTTGGCCTTAGTCGGCCGATCCGGAAGTGGTAAGTCGACAATGGCGAACCTGATTCCGCGTTTTTACAATATAGAGGAAGGGGGCTTGAGTATTGATGGTTTTTCTATTGATGAGTATGAGTTAAATAGTCTGCGTTCTAATATCGCGTTGGTGAATCAGCAAGTGATTCTTTTTAATGGGACTATTCGAAATAACATCGCTTATGGTTATCTTAGTGATACTAATGAGGGCGACATTATTGATGCCGCTAAAGCCGCTAACGCTTGGGGCTTTATTCAAGAGTTGGATCATGGATTAGATACCATGGTTGGTGAAAATGGTGTTCTTTTGTCAGGAGGTCAGCGCCAACGTATCGCTATAGCAAGAGCCATTCTAAAAAATGCGCCGATTCTTATTTTAGATGAAGCCACATCTGCATTGGATACCGAGTCTGAACGAGCTATTCAGTCCGCCTTAGATGGCTTGATGGAAAACCGAACTACCATTGCTATTGCTCATCGTTTATCAACGATTGAAAATGCAGATATCATTGCAGTTGTCGATCACGGTGAGATTGTTGAGCAAGGTTCTCATAGTGAGCTATTGGCAATGAATGGCGCTTATGCACAGCTTCATAACCAACAGTTCAGTGATGCCCCAGCTTAATTATGTGGTTGTATCGTGTTCTATTGTTTTTGTTAACGCCGGTTATTTTATTGAAGATACGGCGTTTTCAAAAAAATCATCCTCATTACCGAGCGAAAGAAGCATTAGGCTTTTGGCCTTCAGTAGAGGCAGACTTATGGATTCATTGTGCTTCTGTTGGTGAGGTGCTTGCTATACGACCACTTGTTACTCAGTGGCGTGAAAAACATCCTAATCACCGTTTCCTGATTACCACCATGACCCCTACAGGGGCAGAACAAGTCGAAAAAACCTTTCCTTTTGCCGAGCATAGATATTTACCTATGGATTGGCGTTTCACTGTAAAAAGAGCGCTTAAGCGTCTTTCCTGCAAACATCTTCTTATTGTTGAAACGGAACTTTGGCCTAATTTATTGCATCAAGCAAAGAGACAAAAAATTCGTGTCGATGTTATTAACGCTCGACTTAGCGAGCGTTCTTTTTTGCGTTATCAAAAATTTCCTATAGTTTCTCGTCCTCTATTTAAATTACCTGATTGCTTTTTAGCTCATGCTAAAGACGATGCAAAACGCTTTGAGAAATTGGGCGCTAAGAAAGTATTGGTAACAGGAAGTATTAAGTTTGACCTTTCTGTTTCTCCTGATGTTTTGCAAGACGATTGGCGCCAAAATTTAGGTGCTCGGTTTGTGTGGGTGGGAGGGAGTACGCATCAAGGTGAGGATGAAATTCTATTAAGTGTCCATAAAGTACTTTTACAAAAAGTTCCTGATGCTCTGCTTTTATTAGTACCTCGTCATCCTGAACGTTTTAATGCGGTTTATACATTGGCAAAGCAATGCTTTGATAGCGTTACCTTGCGCAGTCTCACGCCACCAGATCAATGGTCAAACTTCGATGTGGTGATTGGCGATTCAATGGGAGAGTTGATGCATTATTATCAGGCTTCTGATCTTGCTTTTGTCGGTGGGAGTTTGATTAAGCGCGGCGGACATAACCCCATTGAGCCTGCGTTATTAGGTAAAGCAATTTTAGTTGGACCTTACACTTTTAATTTCTTAGAAATAACAGATCAGTTGTTGCAAGTCAGAGGTGCCATACGCTGTTCGGATGAAGATGAGCTGAGGAAAGCCGTTATTACTTTCGCAGGGCAGCCTTCTCAATGCTATCGGATTGGGCAGGCTGCTTTGCGTTTTGCTGAACAAAATCAAGGTGCCGTTACTCGAGTGCTAACTGAAATAGACTTCCGTTGATCGACTCTTTACAATAAGCGCTCATTATCTCATGGGGTGCTTTATTTTTCTAAAAACTAAAGCTGAGAAGCGGAATTGTCCGCTAACCCACCGAACCTGATCCAGATCATGCTGGCGTAGGAATCGAGGTAGCAAAGGCTTTTTGATTTAATAACAAAATAGCATCTTGCCGTTTCTCCTGTACGCCGCTCACTTTTTTTAGGAGCGACACATTGAATAAATTCCTGTTAAAAACTTCCTCTACAGCCTTTTTGTTATCTTTGGCTGTGCTTTTTTCTTCTGCTTCATCGGCGACTGAAACGCTTAACGTCTACACCTATGATGCATTTGCGTCTGATTGGGGTCCGGGTCCTAAAATCAAAGAAAACTTTGAAAAAGAATGTGACTGTGAGTTGAATTTTGTCGCTTTGGATTCTTCTGTTGGCATCTTGTCACGTGTTCAGCTTGAAGGTAAGTCGTCTCAAGCGGATGTTTTGTTAGGACTTGACCTTAATCTAATGGAAGCGGCAAAACAGACAGGCTTATTGGCAAACCACTCAGTAAACACATCTGCAGTAACGGTTGCTGGTGGTTGGAACGATAAAACTTTTGTACCCTTTGACCAAGGTCACTTCGCTTTTATTTATAATTCAGAAACACTGAGTAATCCACCAACTAGTTTGAAGGAAGTGGTAGACAACCAAAACCTTCGTGTGATTTATCAAGACCCAAGAACCAGTACGCCAGGTTTAGGTTTGTTATTGTGGATGAAGTCGGTTTATGGAAATGATGTTTCTGATGCTTGGGAGCGTTTGGCTGGACATACTGTAACAGTGACAAAAAGCTGGTCTGATGCTTATGGTTTATTCTTAAAAGGTGAGGCCGATGTAGTGTTAAGTTATACGACTTCGCCTGCGTACCACATCATTGCTGAAGGCGACAACAAGTATCAAGCTGCTACTGCAACTGAAGGGCTTTATCCGCAAGTTGAAGTGGCTGCGATGATGAAAAGCGCACCAAATCAAGCTCTAGCAAAGCGCTTTATGCAATTTATTCTGCAACCAGAGTTTCAATCTGTTATCCCAACAGGGAACTGGATGTTACCTGTAGTGACTCTTTCTGAAAAATTGCCTGCAGCGTTCGACAGTGCTTTAAAACCAACGAAAAACTTGGTGTTGTCAGCGCAAGATGTAGCGAAAAATCGTAAGGTTTGGGTTAACGAGTGGTTGAATGCAACGACTCGATAAGATTCGTTAACGTGTTTTCATCGCGTATATATCAAGGACTGACACCTGCTATTTTGGGTGTTGGTTTTTTCTTGTTAATAGGAGTTGCCAGTTTGGCGGCTCTTTTGCGTTATAGCGAGTTGTCTGACTGGTTTGGTTATGTTTCTCAGCCTTATCTCTGGCGTGTGGTACGTTTTTCATTGTGGCAAGCTTTACTGAGCAGTGGAATCAGTATCCTAATTGCGATTCCTGTGGCGTCGTGTCTTGTTCATCGGCGATTTTATGGACGGGCGTTTTTGTTACAGCTTTTTTCTGTGTCTATGGTTGTTCCAACCATTGTGGCAATTCTTGGTTTAGTTGTGGTGTATGGCCGTACCGGTTGGCTTAGTCAGTTATTTGGTATTCAAATTCCTTTATATGGTTTGACTGGAATCTTACTGGCGCATGTTTTTTTCAATATGCCTTTGGCTGTGCGACTCTTGTTACAAGGCTACGATTTAATTCCTTCTGGTCAGTGGCGACAAGCTTCGCAATTGGGCTTTTCTCGTATTACTGCATTTCGTTTGATCGAATGGCATTACATTAAAAAAGCCTTGCCCGGTGCTTTTGTGTTGATTTTTATGTTGTGTTTTTCCAGCTTTGCAGTGGTGTTGAGTTTAGGTGGTGGACCCAAATCGAGCACTTTGGAGGTGGCAATTTATCAGGCGTTAAGGTTCGATTTTGATCTTAATAAAGCCAGTTTTTTAGCTTTGATGCAGGTGGCAATATGCACCTTGTTTGCCGTTATTGTTTATCGTATTGCGCCTGTAAATCGTCAGGACGCGAGTTTACTGTCTATTGAGCTATATGTTCTAAAGGACTCTTTGTGGGCAAAAACCACTGATAGTGTCGCAATGCTGTGTGTGTTTTTCTTAGTGATACCACCATTTCTTGCCATTTTTGATCCAGTGTTTTCTACCGTTTTTCTTCAAACCTTGTTGTCTTCTTCTTTGTGGCGAGCGGTGATAGTTTCATTGCAAATAGCACTCCCCGCTGCTGCGGTGAGTGTAATGTTAGGCTTTTGTTTTGGTGTTCTGGCTCGCTTTTGTATGGGGCGTAAATATTTAACGTTTTTGCCTAATAAAATTGAGCATCTCGGAAATATGATTTTGATGGTGCCAGGGTTGGTGATTGCAACAGGGTTATTTTTACTCTTACGTGATTTTGGCTGGGGGCTTCAGTCGAGTTATTGGATTGTTGTTTGGGTCAATGCTGTGATGGCGTTGCCTTTTGTGCTCAGAGCTTTAATGCCTTCTTTATATCAGCAAGAGCGCCGTTTTCGGAATGTTTATTTAAGCCTTGGAATTCGCAATTGGTCACGTTGGAGCTTGGAGTGGGCTCTGATTCGTAAGCCTGTGGCGCAAGCGTTTGGGTATGCTTTGTTGTTATCTCTTGGTGATATGGGCGTCATTGCTTTATTTGGTAGTCAAGGTTTGGTGTCTTTGCCTTTGTATCTTTTTCAATTGATAGGTTCTTATCGACTAGAAGAAGGCGCTTGTGTCGCGGTGGTGTTGATTACGTTTTGTTTGGTTTTATTTTATATGTCATCTCGACTTATCGGAGGCGCAAGTAGTGTTAAAAATTAAGCTCCAATACAGCTGGGATAGTTTCCATGCAGATTATCGAGTGAATATTTCACCTGGCGTTACCACTTTATTAGGTGCAAGTGGTGAAGGAAAGAGTACATTGCTTCATCTTCTTGGCGGTTTTCTAAATGGGCATGGAGAATTGGACTTTAATAGTGAGTCATTGTTGGGTTTAGCCCCTTATGAAAGGCCGATTTCTACATTATTTCAGAGTGATAACCTTTTTCCGCAGTTAACCGTTTGGCAAAACGTGGCCATTGGTGCGTCGCCTTCTTTGTCTCTCAGTACTGAGCAGAAAGATAAGGTTGATTGGGCTTTAGAAAAAACACAGCTTGTTGATAAAACAGGCCGTTTTCCACAGGCTTTGTCTGGTGGGCAAGCTCAGCGAGTTGCGATTGCGAGAGTATTGGTAAGGAATAAACCGATACTGTTATTGGATGAACCTTTTAGTGCTTTGGATCCTGCATTACGAGAAGAAATGCTTCATCTCGTCAAAGAGGTGACAGAAGAGCTTTCGTTGACAACCCTGTTGGTGTCGCATTTACCGCAAGAGGCAAGTCTAATTGGGGGGAAGGTAATCTTGATTGAGAAAGGAAAGGTTGTTGCTTATGAGCCTGTGACTGTTTTAAACCAAACACCTGCTCATCCTCTGTTTTCACATTATTTTGGTGTATCTAGCCATTCATTATAAATAATCAAACTATGCCGCCCAGCGGTATCGTTGAGCGGCATAATGATGCGTTTCAGATCATTTGCTTTCGTTTTTTATGTTGCTCTTGTTTGTTGTTTAGCATTGTTGCCACAAATATTCCTGAGAAAATAAGTAGAATGCCAATATAATGGAAGCGCAATAGGTTTTCGCCTAAAAAGATGACGGATAGAGTGATGCTAAAAACGGGGAGAAGATGGATGAACTGTCCGGCCGTTGCTGCTCCTAGTTTTTGAATTCCCGTATTCCAGCATAAAAAAGCACCAATCGAAGCAAATAAAGCCATATATAAAATGGTGCCCCAATTTCCAGTGGTTAAATCCGTTAATTGCGTCTCGCCGAATATAAAGAATAAAGGCATCTGAAATAGCGTGCCTATGATGGCTGTGCTGGTGAAAAAACCAATCAAGGACATTTCCTTTGGTCTTCTGACAATCATCACTGAATAGATGGCCCAGCTAATGGCGGCAGCAATAATCCACAAATCGCCTTGTGAAATGGTGAGGTGTAAAAAAGTATCTAAGCTACCGCGGCTAACAATCGTAATAGCGCCGACAGTGGAAATAAATATCCCCATATTCTGTAACCAAGAGGTTTTATTGCCTAATAAAAATCGTGCAGTAATTAGAATTATCACAGGCATTATTGAGTTGAGTAACACTGCATTGGTGACGGTGGTTGATGTCAGTCCAATATACAGAAATAAATTATAGTTACAGATTCCAAGCCAGCCAAAAAGAATCAGTATTGGCCAATTTTTTGCGATGATTTTGCGTTCTAACCAAAGTTTTTTATACGCAAAAGGCAGCATGATTAGACAAGCTAAACTCCACCGAAGAAAGGAAATAGTATATGGGTCTATCCCATTAGAAACTGTCAACCTACCCAATATATAATTGCCCGCCCAGAAGGCGATAGGAAGCAGTAGATAGATAGATGCTGGCATTGAGTGTCCTTTTATTTTTTTCGTTTGGCCCAGTTTTGCACGAATAGGCCGATGAGGATGCACGCTAACCCAACTAAAGTCGACTGTAAAATAGGCTCTCCTGCGAGTTGAGATAACCACACTATCGACAGTAATGGTGCTAAAAATATTAGATTAGCCACTTGGCTAGTATTGGAGGTTAGCTTAAGTGCTTGATTCCATAATATAAAACTTAAACCCATCTCAAAAAAACCAATATAAACTGCACTCCATAACCCCTCTTTTTTCCAATGAACTAGTTCACCTGTAATACCGGCATAGAGAGTAATTAATGGTAGGGCGAAAGCGAAATTTAATGTCAGGCCGATAAGGCTAGGGCGCTTGTCTTTTGTATTAAGCAGCCAATAAATTGCCCATATCACAGTACTCAGAAGAGCAAAAGCAACACCGATAGCATTCGAAAACTCTAAAGACGCTATTTGTCCACGCGTAGATATATAAAGTACACCAAAATAACACAGTCCAGCAGCGACATAGTCAGCAGGTTTTAAGCGTTGTTTCAGGATAGGTACTGCCATAAAACTAAGCATAATCGCCCATGTGTAATTAATGGCTTGAGCTTCTTGGGCGGGTAATATGTTGTAAGCTTGAAGTAGAATTAGATAGTAGATGAAAGGGTTGATAGCGCCAAAAAAGAAAGAAGATTTCCAGGATTGTTTGGCGAACGCGATTAATTCTCTAAAATCGCCTTTAAATACGATCAAAGAAGTTAAGAAAAGCAACGATACTATGTTGGCAACAAGCAGTAGCTGTGTAGGTGATAAATATTTAAGAGAAATTGAAAATGCGGTTGCTACGGTTGACCAAAGTAAAACAGCACCGAGCCCAAATAATATAGCTTTAGTATTATTAGTTAGGGTTCTCATTTGTGTATTACTGACCTTTTTAGCGGATAAAATTGATATTGGGGGAAATTAAAATTTATAGAAAATACCAACTAAAAAAGAATTCACAGTGTTGTCATCTACAATTGGGCTGTTTGTGATGTTTTCATTATATTGAGTCTGCTTGATAGAAACCATGGTGTTTATGTTCTTTGTGATTGAGTAAATGGCTGTAGCGCCATAGGACACTTTTGATGTTGCTGGTGAGTCATAGGTGGAGATAGTGCCTCCAGTCTGAGCTGAATCGCTTTGTGACACGCCAAACATGTAGTCGCTCATACCTGAACTGATATATTGGTAACTTATCGATGGGATGATTCGCCAAGCTTCAATAGAAATGGGGTAGCCCAATGATAATTGGCCGTAATAGCCATCGTGAACGCCGGTAACATCTTGAGCTAGTTTCGTTGTGATTGGGCCAAATCGGTAAGAAATAAAAGCCATTCCACTATCATGGCGATCGTCCAAAGATTGTACATCGATATTGTTTGATTCATCTGGGTCAAAAGGTGATGGAGTGTGTCTTAGTCCTGCAGATAGGCTTTGATGTGGGCTTTTGGGAATTAAATGATAACCAATTTCAGGGTAATTAAAGAAGAAGCGTTCTCCCTTATAAGACAAGGCAGGGAGAATATTTGATTGCGTATTGGTTTCTTTGTATATGCTTTGCGAATAAGTGCCCACTACACCTATGCTGCTTTCGGCCATAGCAAAGCATGGAACGATTAATAAAGGCATTGAAAAAGCTTTATTTAACATAACAATAGATACTTATAAAAGAAGGTTGTTGAGATTCTATAGCGGTTTTCTTTAATTTGTAACTCTTTCCGCTTAGTTGGTTTTCTATTTTAATAGAAATGCTAACTAATTATTTCTTAACGATTTGATTTGTATCTTAGGCTTAATTCTTTGCTTTCATCGATTTCGTTTACTTATTGTCCACTAATACTATATAATGCGCGTCCCTGTAAATCTATACTCCTTGTCTCAAGGCTTCGTAACAGGGGGAGCGTGGAGACTAAAACCCATAAGGAGAGCTTAAATGCGTCATTATGAAATCGTTTTTCTGGTTCACCCAGATCAAAGTGAACAAGTACCAGCAATGGTTGAGCGTTACACTAACCTAATCACTGAAGATGGTGGTCAAGTTCACCGTCTAGAAGATTGGGGTCGTCGTCAACTAGCTTACCCAATAAACAAAATTCACAAAGCACATTACGTTCTTATGAACGTTGAGTGTTCTGACAGTGTTTTGTCTGAATTGAACGACACTTTCCGCTACAACGATGCAATCATCCGTAACTTGGTGATTCGTTGTAAAGAAGCGGTAACTGACGTATCTCCTATTAAAGCTTCTGAAGGTCGTGAAGATCGTCGCCCAGCTCCTCAACGTGAAGAGCGCAGCAACGAAAGCACTGACGAAGTAGCTGAAGAATCTGAAGATTAATCAATATTTTTTATTAGGAGACACTCATGGCTCGTTTTTTTCGTCGTCGTAAATTCTGTCGTTTTACAGCAGAAGGCGTTAAACAGATCGATTATAAAGATCTAGAAACACTGAAAGGTTATGTTACTGAAACTGGTAAAATTGTACCTAGCCGTATTACTGGCACAAAGGCACGTTACCAGCGTCAGTTAGCGACTGCTATCAAGCGCGCTCGCTATATTGCTTTACTTCCTTACACTGATAGCCACTTTAATTAATAGGCTGAGAAGCGCTTTATGAGTGGTTTAGCTAAGTGGGTTATGAAAAAACGTCTGAATGCCATTATTGGTGTGATGGTGTTTTGTCTTATTCCTATGATGTTTTGGCTGGCTGCTGCAATCTTAGGGTTGGTAGTGCTTCGTAAAGGTGTAAAAGAAGGAATACCTGTATTAGCTTGGGGTTGTCTTCCAGCACTTGTGCTGTGGGTCCTTCAAGGCGATGCAACGGCGTTATTGGTGTTAGTGGATGTGATGTTGTTGAGCTGTTTGCTTAGATCAACCTCGTCATGGAGTTGGGTGTTATTAGTTGGCAGCTTTATTGCTGTTATTAGTACACTCCTTCAGCCTCTCTTGATGACAGATATTTTGAATTTTGCTGTGGCATTGGTTCAAAAAATGATGGAGTCGGAAGGGATTGAAGTACCTGCTAAAGATTTGATTTTCGACCAGGCGGTGGTGGCTGTATCCATCCTCCAAGTGGTTATTGCTATATTGTCCTTGTTTTTGGCGAGGAAGTGGCAGGCAGGGCTTTACAATCCAGGTGGATTGCGTACAGAATTTCATCAATTAAGATTACCAGTGGTATTTAGTTTAGTGTTAGGTGGGATGGTGTTAATTGGAGAAAGCTTAGGCGGATCCTTTAGTATCTTCTCCCAAGCCGCTATACCGGCATTGGTATTGCCTGGGCTCGCCCTTGTGCATGGTGTTTTAGCAAAAAAAGAAATTGGGGTTGTTGGACTGATCGCATTTTATCTTGTGGGTTTTTTCGTTTTGAATGTGTATTTTGCAAACATTCTGGTCACACTTTGTGTGATTGATAGTTTTGTTAACATTCGATCTAGGATCCAAGATAAGGCGTCCAACTCAAGTAATGGCTAATTATTAATTAGAGGTGATCGAGATGGAAGTTATTCTACTCGACAAAGTAAACAAGCTAGGCGGTATTGGTGACGTTGCAGTCGTTAAACCGGGTTATGCTCGTAACTTTTTGATTCCGAACAAAAAAGCAGTAAAAGCAACAAAAGCCAACTTGGCTAGCTTTGAAGAGCGCCGTGTAGAACTTGAAGCGAAAGCAGCAGAGCGTAAAGGCGTTTCTGAAGCTCGTGCTTTGACTCTAGAAGGTAAAACTTTCACTATCTTAGCTAACGCTGGTGATGAAGGTAAGCTTTTCGGTTCTATCGGTACGCGTGATATCGCTGAAGCAATTTCTGCTGAAATAGCAGTAGAAAAAGCTGAAGTTCGTCTTCCTGAAGGCGCTATCCGTCATACTGGTTCTTTTGAAGTAGATCTACAGCTTCATTCTGAAGTAGTAGTGACTGTTACTTTGAGTGTTGTTGCTGAGTAATTTGGTTGTCCAAATTGTTTGCTCAAAAGGGGTGTCTTGCTGATTGCAAGATGCCCTTTTTTTATGGTCGTGATAAGCTAATCCCTCTTTATTTTTTCCGTTTTTGTATGGGTGCTCTGCGTGCAACTAAATGATTCTGAAGTCGCTTCAATTAAACTACCTCCATATTCTATTGAGGCTGAGCGTTCAGTCGTCGGTGGATTAATGCTTGACCCTGAAGCTTGGGAAAAAGTCTCTGAGCTTGTTATTGCAGATGATTTTTATCGTCCAGAGCATCAATCTATTTTTGCCGTTATTGCTCGATTAGCCGATGAGTCAGAGCCAATTGATGTAGTTACCATTGGTGAACGTCTAGATAAACGTGGCGATCTTGAATCCATCGGTGGTATGGCGTATTTAATCGAGGTGGCTGAAGCAACGCCCAGCTCCTCAAATATAGCCTCTTATGCAGATATTGTTCGTGAGCGCTCTATTTTACGTCGTTTGATTTCTACTACAAATGACATTTCTTCGCGGGCTTTTCGCCCTGAGGGAATGACGGCTGCAGAAGTGTTGGATGAAGCTGAGCGAAAAATATTCCAAATTGCTGAAGGTGGGGAGAAAAAAGGCGGCCCTCGAATTGCGGCTGATATTCTTAGTGCGACAGTAGATAAAATTGATGAGCTTTATCATCAAGAAGGTGCGATTACTGGTTTAAGTACTGGCTTTACAGATTTGGATGCTATGACCGCAGGTATGCAAAAATCAGATTTGATTATTGTTGCGGGTCGTCCTTCTATGGGTAAAACGACCTTTGCGATGAACTTAGTCGAAAACGCTACCATGATCACAGATAAGCCTGTGATTGTCTTCAGCTTAGAGATGCCCTCAGAGCAGTTGATGATGCGTATGTTGTCATCACTTGGTCGAATCGATCAAACGCGCATGCGTTCTGGTCAGTTGATACAGGAAGACTGGGATAAATTAATGTCAGCGGTGAAAATGCTGAAAGATCGAAAATTATTTATAGATGATACTGGTGGTATAAGCCCTACGGAGATGCGCTCACGTGTGCGTCGCATTGCTCGTGAGCATGATGGTGTGGCTATGATAATGGTCGATTACCTTCAGTTGATGCAGATTCCTGGCTTTACGGAAGGTCGTACCAATGAGATCTCTGAAATATCTCGATCCCTTAAGGCTCTTGCTAAAGAAATGGAATGCCCCGTTGTTGCCTTGTCTCAGCTTAATCGGAGTTTGGAGAATCGACCAAATAAGCGCCCTGTAAACTCCGATTTGCGTGAGTCGGGAGCGATAGAGCAGGATGCGGATGTTATTTCATTTGTTTATCGTGATGAGGTGTATCACGAAGACACTCCCCATAAAGGTATTGCCGAAATAATTATTGGTAAGCAGCGTAACGGACCTATTGGTACTTGTCGATTGGCTTTTGTTGGTAAATATACTCGCTTTGAAGACTTGGCTCCGGGAGCTTATCAAGATTTTGATGATGAATAGGCTTGTTTGTTGATATATGTCAGTTTTCTATGTAATTATTTGTAAGCTCTTATGTGTGTCAAACTGCTAGAATGGATTGATTACTAATAATAAAACCTAAACCGAAGGTGTATATGCGCAAAATGCCCGTCACACATAGGGAAAATGATTTTCCTAAAGAATATGTTTTAGTTTCTAGTACAGATACAAAAGGGCGTATTACCTTTGTTAATGATGCTTTTTGTGAGGTCGCGGGTTATGAGCGTGATTCTTTAATAGGCTCCCCTCACAACTGCATTCGTCACCCAGATGTTCCTTCTGCTGTTTTTGCTGATATGTGGGCTAATCTGAAGGCTGGAAAAAGCTGGATGGGGTTAGTAAAGAACCGTTGTGAGAATGGAGATCACTATTGGGTGAGCGCTCATGTTAGTCCTTTGTTAGATGGCAACAAGGTGATTGGTTATGAGTCTGTTCGGCGCAAGGCTACAAAAGATGAAATCACTCACGCTCAGTCCATTTATGATCGAATTAATTCTGGAAAAAATTTACTCCCTTGGGCAGCAAAAATTGGTTCGCATTTGACTAATGCGTCGTGGCCTCTAATCGTATTTTTTCTTATGTTGGCTTCAGGTTCTGTATTATCTAATGTTTTGTTTTTTCAATTTTTTTCTCCCATTGTCGCGCTTTTAGGTATTTGGTTGATCTATCATCAAAACAAATCGTTGGATTCTGTTGTTTCGAGTTTATCTGATGAAGCACATAACCCTATTGGGCAGTATTTATACTGTAAATCAGTCGGTGCAAAAGCTGCTATTAAGTTTGCAAAAATACATCAGGAAGCGGCGGGTAATACTTTTAGATATCGTTTGAAGGAAGGTGCTCAGCAGCTTCGTCAAAGGGCCTCTGATGCGAAGGGAAGTGTGACGACAAATTTGGAGAATTTTAATAAGCAACGTAATACATTCCAAGATGTTGTTGCAGCAAGCTCTCAGTTGCTTTCAAGTGTTACCCAGGTCGCATCGCATGTAGCAGTTGCTGTTGAGGCAACTGAGTCTGTTGGGTCTTTGACCCGAGAAAGTCGTTTATTGGCTCAGGAAACTGGTGAAACGATGAGGCAAGTTTACAGTGATATATCAGACGCTAAAGTGGTGGTTTCTGTGCTGGCAGAGCGAAGCGATAGTATTAATGAAGTTGTTAATTCAATTAGTGATATTGCAGATCAAACAAATTTACTGGCGCTGAATGCGGCGATTGAATCTGCGCGAGCGGGTGAGGCTGGTAGAGGTTTTGCTGTTGTTGCTGATGAAGTAAGGGCTTTAGCAATTCGTACTCAAAATGCAACACAAAGCATTAATGATATGACTGAAGAGCTGAAAAAGAATACGGCTAATGTGAGTGAAACTATTGATAAAGGCACTTTGGTTGCGCAAAAAGGTGTTGACAGTGTTAATGACGTTGCTCAGAAAATGAGTGATATTGAGGTGGCGATTAAGCAGGTTGTTGAAATGACTGCGCAGATTAATGTTTCTTCTGAAGAGCAGGCTGAAGTGGCTCGTGACTTAAATAGTAAAATGGCAGAGGTTGATGCTTTAGGTAGTAATAGTATTGAGCGTGCTGAAAATATTGTGCTAAATATTACCCATATCGAAGAAGAGGCATATGAGCAAGGGAATCTTGCTGAACGAATGAAGCAGTAATTATTTGAGTTTCGAAACAATATAGTTTTTAAGCCTCTTGGAAGATTTTCAAGAGGCTTTTTTATAGGAAAAATTATCAGTGTTTAGGTTAGTGTTCTTTATCTGGTGTTCTGGCAATTACCCAGATATCAACTTGCTCGGCACCTGAGTTTAATAGCAGTTTTGTGCAGTTTTCGATTGTACTTCCGGTTGTCATAACGTCATCGAATAAAGCGACATGTTTTGCAATAGACTGATCAACTAGATAGTTGTTTTTTGGGTTTTTTAATCGTTCTTTCTTATTTAGTAAATGTTGTGCTTGGGTATCCTTAATCTTTTTTATTGGATTGGGGTGGGTTATTTTTATGTGCTTTTCTGTGGTGTATGTTTGAAGGTATTTAATTAGTTGTTTGGTCATTATTTGTGTTTGGCAAAAGCCACGCTCTTTAATTCTGCTTGGATGACTTGGTACATAAAGTATTTGCTCTGGCCAAGGTTTTGATGAATATTCTTTAATAAGCTCTTCGCCTAATAGGTAGGTTAGTGGGCGAATGTGGTGGCTGCTTTGGTTGAATTTAATACTATGAATGAGGATTTTGACGATTCCCTCAAATCGATAGGGTGCAATGCAGTTTTGGTAGGCAGGGAGTGATATCTGACATTGTCCGCATAAAATGTTTTGTGTATCTGTTGGGTGTTTGCAGTGATAACAGCTAAATGTATTTTTTGTGAAGCCTTTGCGGCAGTGTTGACAGAGGGGGTGTTTGCTTTTTGTGTCGCAGAGATAGCATTGAGTTAAAAACAACCTATTGTAAACACTATTTAAAATCTTAGTTGACAGTGTTTTCCAGTCCATTAGTATTACTCCATTGAATTTCTTCTATGGAGAGTAGTATGCCTTTAAATACATCTGTAAATAAGCCTATATTAAATGCTAGTGAGCCACGCTTTGATTGGAGTCGCCCTGAGATTGCAGCGTTTTTTGATATGCCATTTATGGATTTAATGTTTCGTGCGCAAGAAGTTCATAGAGAAAATTTTAAACCGAATGAAGTACAGGTGAGCACTCTTTTGTCTATTAAAACGGGAGCTTGCCCTGAGGATTGTAAGTATTGTCCGCAAAGTGGTCATTACAATACCGAGTTAAAAAAAGAAAAACTCATGGAAGTTCAAAAAGTACTCGAGGAGGCGGCTCTTGCTAAAGAAAAAGGTGCAAGTCGTTTTTGCATGGGGGCGGCATGGAAGCGTCCTTCAGAAAAGGATTTTCCTTATGTGCTTGAGATGATCAAGGGTGTGAAATCTTTGGGCTTGGAGTCTTGTGTTACTTTGGGTACTTTAAATAATGAGCAGGCTGAGTCTTTGTCAAGTGCTGGGCTTGATTATTATAATCATAACTTAGATACGTCTGCTGAATTTTACGACAGCATTATTACCACAAGAACCTATCAAGATCGACTTGATACGCTAGCTCGCGTGCGTGGTTCTGGAATTAAGTTGTGTTGTGGTGGCATTATGGGGATGGGAGAGGAGCAGAAAGATCGTGTTGGTTTATTGCGTCAACTTTCTCAAATGTCTCCGCACCCTGAAAGCGTGCCAATTAATATGTTGGTGAAAGTGGAGGGTACGCCAATGGAGAGTGTTGATGACCTGGATATCTTTGAGTTTATTCGAACTATTGCTGTTGCGCGTATTTTGATGCCAAAATCTCATGTTCGTTTGTCGGCAGGTCGTCATGGCATGAGTGATGAAACGCAAGCTTTATGTTTTATGGCTGGCGCGAATTCTATTTTCTATGGTGAAAAGCTGCTTACTACCGGTAACCCTGAAGCGGATAAGGATATGACGCTGTTTGCTAATTTGGGTATCAATTCTGAAAAACGTGAAGAGAATTCTGACGAGGTCGTAGTGGAAGCTATCGCATTACAGGCGATGAGGCAGGAGGAGTCTAAGTTATTCTATGAAGTTAGTGCGTAATATATCTAATTTAGTCTTAATGCTTCTTTGCGTTAGTTGTTACCCACTTGAAAGGTAATTTAGTGCTATTATGACAAGCACTTCAGCGAGTTAGACTAACGAAAACATAGAGGGCTAGTATGCGCGCACCTATTGAGACAGAGGCGTTTGGAGATTCATCAAACCTGGCTATTTTCATGGTGTCTGGTTGGGCCATGCCAAAAGAAGTAATGCGTGCTTTTGCTTTACGTCTTAGTGAGCGTTTTTATGTGGTGTTGGCTAACTTGCCTGGAATATCGCTTGATGAGCAGTGGATTGTTCGTTCTCGTATTGGGCCTAATTATGATATTGATGCCCTATCTGAGCAGTTGATTGCAGCGGCGCCAAAGCGTGCGTGGTGGATTGGTTGGTCTTTAGGGGGGATGGTATCTGTTTATGTTGCTGCTCGTCGCTCTAGTTGTGTTCAGGGTTTGATTACTTTATCTGCGTCCCCAAGTTTTGTGCAGAGAGAAGGCTGGTCTGACGCCATGTCGTTGGATGACTTTAATGTTTTGGCCTCTTTAGTGAAAGAAGCTCCAGGGGAGGGGGTAAATCGCTTTGTTATGCTTCAATCTAAAGGTGCTGGAAATACGGTTTTTCTTACTAAGCAGTTGCAATCTTTCCTGCCTATTGCAACCTTGAACCGTTCGGCTTTAATTGGCGGTCTTCGTTTGCTTAAGTCATTAGATGTTCGTCGTGAATGGTCCGTTTTGGATATGCCTAATTTGCACATCTTAGGTAATAAAGATGCCCTAATTTCTATCCGGGCTTTAGAGCATCAAACTGACGTAAATCCCTTGCAAAAAATTGTAATATTGTCGGATTGTGCGCACCAACCTTTTCTTGAAAATCAAAATGAATGTGTGAAATACATAGAAAAATTTATCGATGCGAATTCATTATCATAGTGGTGTATTTGCTTTGGTATAGTGTTTAGTTAGGTATATTTCTAGGTTTAATTATTCCTTTCAGTACAGTAAAAAATGTACTTTGGATTTTTCTGTAATGTTGCTACTTAACGAGTTACTATTTTAAGGTCTGGTGTGAAAAAACGTTTTTTTATAACAGGTGCGGATTCAGATACGGATCAGACATCTTTGACCGTGGGGTTGCTAGCTGCTGCAGCTCGTGCTGGAGCAAGGTCTTTGGGGCTTAAGCCTATTGCGACAGGTGCTAACTTAATTAATGGCGCTTTACGAAATAGAGCTGCATTACTTATTCAAGAAGCAAGTAGTGTGAACTTACCTTATGAACAAACCAATCCTATTGTGTTTGAGTTAGCTGTTGAGCCTTATGTTGCGGCAATGAAGAGTAATAGATTGGTGACAGTGTCTCGTCTGGAAGGGTTTATAAAAGGAGCTTTGTTGACGCCTCATGAATTTACTTTGGTAGAAGGCATTAGTGGGTGGAGGGCTCCGCTGAATGACAGGGAGTTCTTGTCTGATGTTGCTAAGGCTTTGGGCTTCCCTGTTATTTTGGTCGTAAATATTGAGCCTGGTGGTTTAAATCATGCAATATTAACCGCTGAAACTATTGTTCGTGATGGTTTAATATTAGCTGGTTGGGTTGTTAATATAGGGCAGGAAAAAATGCCTTTTTATGAAGACAGTGTATCCAGTCTTGCGTCACTTTTATCTGCACACATTATTAGGTGTGTTACCTTTTAAGGCCGATGAAAATGATTTTGATAAGCTCTTTTTTTCATTATAAATAATTATGTGGCTTGAAAGTGTAAGATAACACTGCATTATTATAGTAATACAGTGAGTGTTACTTATTTATTTTAGGTTGAGGTGGTGGTGTGAAAGCTTGGTTGTGCGGTTTAGATGACGAAGAGGTTTCAAGTGTTTCCAGTATCTTAACTTTTATTGGCATAGAGCATGGTACGTCTTTGATGGCCTTTCAATTGCCCGATTTTGTGGTGTTAGGAAAGGCTGTACAATCTTTTGAGCTAGATGAAATGGTTCCTATTATCTCTTTGAGTCATTCAATGGATGTAGTTGGTGATTACAATGTTTGGCTATTGCCTTTGCCTTGGCGTTCTCAAGCCCTTTCTTTAATACTAAAAGATATTAAGCAGCTGCAAAGCTTTCCTCAGGCATCTGGTTTGAATTTAAATTTACACGTACGCCACCTAGAGGCTCTTCTTATTCGTCAAGCTTTAGTGTCTACCCAAGGGGTAGTGTCTAAGGCGGCGCAAAATTTACAAATACAACGTACAACGCTGATTGAAAAAATGCGTCGCTATAATATTGATAAGTCGGAGTTTTAGTGACTAAGGATGAAGAAATAGCGGAATTAAAAACCGCCTTTAAAGAGTTTAGTGAATCTTCTGATGTATTGGCAAAATCTTATTTAGACCTTCAGAATCAAGTGGCTCACCTATCCAATCAATTAGAAAAATCAGAGCAGGCAAAGCGTCAGGAACAAGACAAAAATCGTGTTCTGGTTTTGCAATTTCAGCAGCTGTTTGAATCTATGCCGGTTGGTGTGTTGTTGCTAAGTGAAGAGGGTTTGGTTGTAATGGCTAACCCTGTTGCAGAGCGTCTCTTTAATTTCCCGTTAACGGGTAAGTCATGGGGGGCGATTGTCCCTCTGAGTTTTCGTCCTCAAGAGGATGATGGTCATGACGTTAGTATGGTAACCGGGCGTCGCGTTCGTGTAGAGACTGCGTCTCTTGGTAATGTGCCTGGTCAATTGGTGATTCTGGTCGATTTAACAGAGGCTTATTTATTGCAGAAAAAGCTTAATCATCATGAGCGTTTATCTAATATGGGAACCATGGTTGCGGCTCTTGCTCATCAAATTCGAACGCCTTTGTCTTCCGCAACACTTTATGCTGGGCATCTGCAAAAACCAGATCTTGCACCTGTTATGCGACAAAATTTCGCGAATAAATTAGTTGATCGATTGGCAAAAATAGAAAAGCAAATTCGAGATATGTTGATTTTTTCTCGAAGTGAAATAAAACTAGACGAAACCGTTGGAGTTTCTGCTTTTATTGAAGAGCTTACGAGTCATTGTCAGGAGATATCAGAGCAAAAAAACATGCAATTTGACTCGGATGGTGAAGATTTTTCGTCAACGGATTATATTCAATGTAATAAGGAAACTTTACTAGGCGCTCTATTGAATCTTTTAAATAATGCTATTGATGCTCAATCTGAAGGCGCTATTGTGCGATTGAGCTGGCATTGTAATGAAGGAAATATAATACTGACCTTTAGAGATCGTGGTATCGGCATGTCTAAAGAGCATTTAGAGCATGTGCAGGAAGGTTTTGTAACGACAAAACAACATGGAACAGGTTTGGGCTTGATGGTTGTTAAGGCTATTGCTAGGGCTCATCATGGACAGTTTGATATAGACAGTATAGAGGGGGCTGGCACAACAGCCAGTTTGACACTTCCTCTTGTAAGGGTATGACATGTCTGATGTTAAGTTATTAATTGTAGAGGATGATAAAGGGTTGGCTGAAGCGCTGGAAGATACGCTGATGTTGGCCAGTTATCAATGTAAAATGGTTTATAGTGCAGAAGAGGCAGTAGTTGCACTGAAACATAATCAGTTTGATATGGTTGTGTCAGATGTAAACTTACCTGGCATGGACGGCTATGGTTTACTTCATCATGTGATTGATACTTACCCAGAGCTGCCTATTATGTTGATGACGGCTTACGGTGATATAGCGCATGCTGTAGAGGCGATGCGAGATGGCGCGGTAGATTATTTGTTAAAGCCTTTTCAAGAAGAGGAGTTGCTAAGTGCTATTGCTAAATATACCGTTAAAACAGTATCTTCTTCTAATTCTCAGCCTATTGCGAAAGACCCATCAAGTATTGCTCTATTAGAACTTGCGAAGCGAGTGGCAGTAACCGATTCTACCGTGTTAATTTGTGGTGAAAGTGGTACCGGTAAAGAAGTGCTTGCGCATTATATACATCAAGAATCCAGTCGACCAAATGCACCTTTCATTGCTATTAACTGCGCTGCTATTCCTGAAAATATGCTTGAGGCGATTCTTTTTGGTTATGAAAAAGGCGCTTATACAGGAGCTGTTTCCTCTCAGGCTGGTAAGTTCGAGCAAGCTAATGGTGGTACTTTGCTGTTAGATGAAATTACAGAAATGGACGTTGGTTTACAGGCGAAGTTATTACGTGTTTTGCAAGAACAAGAAGTTGAGCGTCTTGGTGGTAAGAAGTCGATCCCTCTCGATGTTCGAATTATTGCTACAACAAACAGAGATCTTGTGGAATATGTTCGTGAGGGCGGCTTTAGAGAGGATTTGTATTACCGACTTAATGTGTTTCCACTTCGCTGGTCACCAATCCGTGAGCGAAAAGGCGATATTTTACCCATCGCTCAGCATATACTTGCTAAGCACGCTGCTAAAATGCGCATACCTTCAGCCGTATTTAAACCATCAGCTCAGAGTAAGTTAGAGGCGCACCCTTGGCCTGGTAATGTTCGGGAACTGGATAATGTGATACAGAGGGCGTTAATTTTGAGCCCTAATGCGCAAATTAATGAGGACCATATCGCATTTGATATGATGAGCTTATCACCTGCTGTAGAAGAGGTAGAAGTCGAAGAGGACAGTGTCGCCTCGATTCTTGGTAAAGGGGTTCAGCAGCACGAGTTCCGTATTATTGCTCAAGCATTAATCGATGCGAATGGAAAGCGTAAAGTGGTTGCAGATAAATTAGGTATTAGTCCTAGAACTCTGCGCTATAAAATCGCTAAAATGCGTGAAAGTGGTATTGATGTTGATTGATTTTTGTATCTTGTTTTAATTAGCTTTATGCTAAGCTGTATGTATATGGTTTTTTAGGTGAGTAACATGATTACTGGTCGACCAGACATTAATCAGGTGTTGTCCCAAATGAGGGATATGCAGTCGCAGGTTCAAGCGCCGGGCACTCCTGTATCTAATGTTACTAAAATAGGTGGTGAAGGCGGCGGTCTTCAAAGTGTTGAGCGTGCGGATTTTTCCGAAATGTTGAAAAATGCGGTTAATAATGTGAACGCCTTGCAAAAGGATGCGACACAGTTGGCCCAATCTTATGAACGTGGTGACGACGGGGTTGATTTACCTCAAGTTATGATAGGTCTGCAAAAATCGAGTGTGTCATTTGAAGCAATGACCCAAGTACGTAATAAACTTGTAGACGCGTATGAAAAAATCATGAATATGCCTATTTAGGCATAACAAACCGCTTGGCGCTTTTTAATGGATAATGTCCCTGCAGAACAATCGGAGCAAAAGCTCTATTTAGAGTTAGTTACTGGCTTTAACAAATTGACCGTTATTCGTCAGCTTGCATTAATGGTCGGCTTAGCTGCGTCTATCGCAATTGGATTATCGGCGGTTCTATGGAGCAATGGTCCAGAGTACAAACCGGTACTTAGTAGTATTACTGACTATAACGCCGATCAAATAGTTGAACTTCTTAGCGTTAATAATATTCCTTTCAAGTTAGATGAGAATACAGGTGCTTTGCTTGTTGAATCTGAATTCTATCATCAGGCTCGTCTTAAATTAGCAGGCTCTGGCATTGTTTCCGATAATATCGTTGGTATGGAGATAATGGATCAAGAGCAAGGTTTAGGCACCTCTCAATTTGTAGAAACAACGCGCTATAGACGAGGGTTAGAGGGCGAATTAAGCCGAACTATTACTAGCTTGCAAAGTATTAAAAGTGCTCGAGTTCATTTGGCTATACCAAAGGAATCTGTATTTGTTCGTGATACTCGTAAACCTTCAGCTTCTGTTTTTTTAGAGTTATACCCTGGTAGACGCCTAGACAGAAGTCAGGTTGAGGCCATTGTTAATTTGGTTGCTTCTAGTATTTCCCAGCTTAGTGACAAAGACGTCACTGTCGTTGATCAGCGAGGTACGTTGTTAAGTGAAAAGGATTCAGATTCAGAATTATCTGTTGCTGGAAAGCAGTTTGATTATGCTCGTAAAGTTGAAGAAGTATTGTTGCAGCGAGTAAATAGCATTCTTGGTGCCGTTGTTGGTCAGGGTCGATTTAGGGCAGAAGTGTCTGCTGATGTTGATTTTACCGCGATAGAAAAAACTGCTGAACAATTCAATCCTGACCTTTTGGCGCTACGAAGTGAGCAAACACTAAAAGAAAATAAAGGCGCTGGTGCTAACACTAGTGGTATTCCTGGTGCGTTAACGAATCAGCCTCCTGGAGCGGTAACCATCCCTGAAGCGGTCGATGAAAATGGTGCGCTTATTGGTGGTGATTCTAACGCTGCAAATGGTCAGTCTCGTGAAGAAACAACCCGTAATTTTGAGTTGGATCGAAGTATCAGCTATACAAAGAATCAACAAGGTACTGTAAGGCGTCTATCTGTTGCTGTTGTTGTTGATGATTTGGCAAGTTTAGATACAGATACGTCGGCCTTAGTGCGTACACCTTGGAATGATAACGACCTCGGACGTTTGACTTTATTGGTTCGCGATGCTGTAGGTTATGATCCATCACGTGGTGATAGTGTCAGTGTAATTAATTCGCCTTTTGCGGTGCCGGATCCTGTGGAGCCGGCTGTAGAAGTTCCATTTTATAAGCAGGCTTGGTTCTTAGACTTACTACAGCCAACTTTGGTTGGGATATTTGTACTAATATTATTACTTGTTGTTGTTCGTCCTGTGTTGAAAGCGCTTAGTGAGCAGAATAAAATCGCAGTTGCGGATGATACCGAAGCGGCAATTTTCTCTGATGAAACGGATGAAATTTCAGACGATCAAGTGTCACTTGTTAGTGCTGAAGATATATTGGTACCTGGCTCCCCTGAAAAAATTGATCGTCAATTAAATGCAATTCGCGGTTTAATCGCAGAAGAACCCGAGCGTGTTGCTCAAGTTGTTAAACAATGGGTAATGGAAAAATAAATGAGTGATACTGGCCAAGGTTCAGAATTAAGTTCAGTAGAAAAAGCAGCCGTGCTTCTCATGTCGCTTGGCGAGTCTGATGCTGCGCAAATTCTTAAGCATATGGGGCCGAAAGAAGTTCAACGAATCGGTTCAACTATGGCTCAACTGGCCAATGTTCAACGACATCAAGTAGAAAAAGTCCTTGATGATTTTTTGGTGTTAGTTGGTGATCAGACTGGTTTAGGTTTAGGGGCGGATGGTTATATTCGTAACATGCTTAGAGAAGCTCTCGGTGAGGAAAAAGCCGGTAGCTTAATTGATCGTATATTGCTGGGTGGCAATACAACAGGTTTAGATACTCTTAAATGGATGGAGTCAAGGGCGGTAGCTGATGTCATTCGTTATGAGCATCCTCAGATTCAAGCCATCGTTATTTCTTATTTAGATCCAGATCAAGCAGCAGATATTCTTGCTAATTTTGATGAACGAGTTCGTTTAGATATTGTATTGCGTGTTGCGGCTTTAGAAACAGTTCAACCTGCTGCGTTACAGGAATTGAATGACATACTTGAACGACAATTTTCCGGTAATCAATCTACCCAATCTACAACCATTGGGGGGGTGCGTACTGCTGCCAATATTATGAACTTCATTGATAGTTCTGTGGAATCAGAATTGATGGAGTCTATTCGTGATGTGGATGAAGATCTTGCTAATACGATACAAGACATGATGTTTGTCTTTGATAATTTGTTAGAAGTTGATGATCGTGGTATTCAGGTTATTCTCCGTGAAGTAGAGTCTGAAACCTTAATTTTAGCATTGAAAGGTGCTGATCCAGACATGCAAGAAAAAGTGTTTAAAAATATGTCGTCTCGTGCTGCCGATATGTTGAAAGATGATCTAGAGGCGAAAGGTCCTGTTCGCGTTAGTGAAGTGGAAGTGGCTCAAAAAGAAATACTGGCTGTTGCCAGACGCCTTGCTGATAACGGGGAGATTGTTCTCGGTGGCGGTGGCGAGCAGATGGTATAGTTAGCCGATGTCCGATCAAAACAAAGATAAAAACGAACGTAAGCTGACGGCTTACGAGCGCTGGGAATTGCCACATTTAGAAAACAATACCTCTAAGGCTAATGATACTGGCCCTGCAATTTTAATAAAAAAAAGTCTCATTGAAGATATAGAAGAAGTTGACGAGGACTCTTTGGTTTATGAGCCACTCACTGCTTCTCAGTTAGAAGAAATCCGTTCCGCAGCTTATGATGAAGGTTTTATTCAAGGTGAAGAGGAAGGGCATAAGAAAGGTCATGCAGATGGCTTTTCTAAAGGTGAGGTTGATGGTTTTGAAAAAGGCCATGAAGATGGGCATCAAATTGGCGTTGAAGAGGGAAAAGAGCAAGCTAAAGTGCAGGCTCAGAGTCAATTAGAGGCGCTTGAAGCACTCTTGGCTAATGTTGTTAAAGAAATTGCACAGCCCCTAGAAGATAGTCGTTCTGCTGCAGAAGATATTTTATATCAGACGATGGCGAGAATGATAGAAAATGTCTGCCTGTCTAAAATGACTCAAGACGGTCATCAAGTTTTAAAAGAGCAGCTATCTAAAGTATTTGAAGAAATTGGTGAATATGAAGGCCGTGTTCGTCTTCGTTTGCATCCAGATGATGTTTCTATGTTGGAAGATCTAGGTGTAAGGGATAGATTGACTTTGCAACTTGATCTTGATGGTTCCTTGACTAGTGGTGATTTTGTTATCGATTCCAAATCCTTTCACATTGATGGGCGAATTGAGCAGCGGCTAAAAGCCGTATGCAGTGAACTTCGTCAGCTTTCCTCTCCTGAACATGAAAACCAATAGAGCTAATAACTTTGTCTACTCTTGAAGATCGTTTAAACAAGCTCAGAGGTTTATCTCCTGTAGCATTGCCACCTCAACTCGAAGGTAAAGTTACACGTATGGTTGGTTTAACTATGGAGGCGGTTGGTTGTGTTGTGGCATTAGGTGACCGGTGTTCTGTTCAAGTAAGAAAAGATCGCTGGGTGGAGTCTGAGGTGGTTGGTTTTACTGGTGATCTAACCTATTTAATGCCCACTGAAGCTATTGAAGGTATTTCTCCTGGCGCAAGAGTTCGTCCGCTACTCGGAGACAGCAAAATGCCTGTAGGCGATGAATTGTTAGGACGGGTGGTAAACGGCCTCGGCAAACCTTTAGATGGCAAAGGTCCTATAAAAACAAAAGATGCAGTGAGTTTACATGGCGATGTAATTAATCCTTTGCAGCGTAAGCCCATTAGCGAGCCTTTAGATGTTGGCATTAAAGCAATTAATAGTTTACTCACAGTTGGTAAAGGGCAGCGATTGGGTCTCTTTGCGGGCAGTGGTGTAGGTAAAAGTATACTGCTAGGCATGATGACGCGCTTTACTGAAGCTGATGTGACTGTTGTCGGCTTAATTGGTGAACGTGGCCGAGAAGTAAAAGAGTTTATTGATCAAATATTGGGTGAAGAAGGGTTGTCTCGTTCAGTTGTTGTTGCTTCACCTGCTGATGATTCTGCATTGATGCGCTTGCGTGCAGCTATGCTAGCAACTCGTATTGCCGAGTATTACCGAGATCAAGGTAAAAATGTATTGTTGCTGATGGATTCTCTTACTCGCTACGCTCAAGCTCAGCGAGAAATTGCACTTTCAGTTGGTGAGCCGCCAGCAACAAAAGGGTATCCGCCTTCGGTTTTTTCTAAGCTGCCTCAATTGGTCGAGCGTGCGGGTAATGGTCGTGAAGGTAGTGGTTCTGTAACTGCATTTTATACTGTATTAACGGAGGGTGATGATCAGCAAGATCCTATTGCTGATGCTTCTCGGGCTATTCTTGATGGTCATATTGTTTTGTCTCGACGTTTGGCTGAAGAGGGCCACTATCCTGCTATTGATATAGAGGCATCGATATCGCGAGCTATGCCTAATATAGTGAGTGAGGATCATTTGTATGGTGCAATGCGCGTGAAGCAGTTGTACTCTAAGTTTCAGCAGAATCAAGATTTAATCTCAGTAGGAGCTTATGCCAAAGGCAGTGACCCAGATCTAGATCAAGCTATCATTCAGATGCCAGAAATACGAAGCTTCCTTCAACAATCGCTTTCTGAAAGTTTCACAATCGATCAGAGTTTAGAGGCTCTGGTTACTGCTATGACAGCAGGGCAGTAGACGTTAAGATATAAAACAGTCTATTATTTAGTTAATTTCTAAATGAGCTATGCATGAAAAAATCACATCGAATGCAAATATTAGTAGACCTTGCTAAGCGCAAAGAAGATTCGGCCGCTCAGCAATTGGCGCGCGATAAAGCAAAAGTTCAAAGTGATATGCAAAAACTAAATGAATTAAAAGATTATGCAGGACAATATGAGTCAGAACGTAATCTTTTAGGTCTAAGTGCTTACTTGACGACTAATTATCAGCATTTTGTAGATCGAGTGCAGCAAGCTATTGTACAGCAAGAGCTTGCTGTAGGTCGTGCGGAACAGCAAGCGGATATGAGTATGCGTGGTTGGTTACAAACAAGATCAAAAACAAAAAGTATGGATTGGCTAAAAGATAAGAGCCATAAAGCGGAATTGGCTATTGAGGCCCAGCAAGAGCAGCGACAAAATGATGAATTTGCTATGCGTCGTTTTCTGGAGAACACACGATAAAGTTTACAAAGACTGTTTTTACAGCCACTGAACTTATTGGTAGGGTGAGTCATGGAGCGACCTAATAAAGAGTTCATCAGTTTATCCTTGTGTGTTTCTGAGGTGGAATTTGCACTGCATGAGTATACTTATGCCCCTCAACTTGGTTTGGATAGGCTACAAATTACTCTGCTCTCTTTTCAAGAAAATGCTCAATTAGAGTCTCTTCCTAAAGCCTTCCACTTAAAGCTTATTTTGCTTCTCGATACTGTTAATAGGTTACTCATATCTGGTGCTCCTTACTTATCTCATTATCATGTTGCTTTTTTGTCAGCTACTGACGCACTTTTTCAAGTGGCTATAGGCAGTCAGTTCGGTAAAGATCGAATTAAGCAGTTGAGCCCTCTTTTATCAATTGATCGCCCTTGTTGGACTGCACTGTCTTTGGTTGAAGAAAAATTTACTCCTATCTATTCTAAGTATGAGGCTCGATTTCAATCGACAAATGTCAAAGCGCATTCGATAACAGTAGATTCTTATTTAAAATCACTAAGTGCTGTAGGGCGAGTCTCTTTTTGTTTAGATTCCATAAAATTCTCATGTTTAGAGGGGCGATTCTCTTTAGTTAGTGTGCAGTCTCTCTCATGGCTTAAGGCTAGATTTCCCGCACTGAGTTGGCGTGTGGAGCTTGAGGGTGATGATGAGTCACTGAGGAGGTTATGTGAACTTAGCTTTTTGCCTATTTTTCAGCATGATTCTATGGGGGCTAATTCTCGACATGATCTTTTAGAATTACTTGAGAATAAATCTTCTCGACTTTTTTATATAAGGTTTGGGGCGCTTTTTGGCTCTGACTCCGTGATTCTAAGAGAGTGTGACCGTCTTGTGCCTAGATTAGGTGATGCAAGATTCATTGATATTAAAAGCAAGTATAAAGATGAAGTTTGCATGTCGCCTTCATGCTTTCCTATCCGTCATGGCGGTTTTTTCTATGCAGGGCTGATGTCTCAGCAAGAAAAACGCTCTAAAATTATATACGTAGAGCGATTAGGTCAGGACTTTTTATCTTCTTTTCTGTATGAGATCCAAGCAACTAATAGTTATTTTGTATTTGATCAAAAAGAGTGTTTAGGTTGTTACTCTGTTTTTGCGTCTAAGATTGTGACTGTAAATGATGAATTTTGGTTTAAATCTAATGAGTGTGTTGATGCGAAAGTACCTCCTAGCATGATAGAACCTTTTCTAGATGAAGGTGTATTTCCAGCTGATGAGATTCTTGAGTTATTGGTCGTAGAGCAAGCAGGAGAGTATTTTGCCTTGCCTTACTTGTCGATTCGGGAGCTAGAGGGTGTATGTTCAGTTATGCCATCACCTCGTCCTTGGGTAAAGAATATTTGGTTGAATAGACTGAATGAGCCTTTAATGGAGCCTTGGTTAATTAGTTGTTCTCGGCTTCCTGAGATTTGCTTACCTGCAGAAACAGCTCAATTGATTCGTACGCCTAAGAGTGGCTACTATTCAGGGAAAGTTGGTGGAGCAATATTTTGGATCGAAGCTAGTTTAGTTTTAGAGGTGGCACCCTATAAAACACCTATTTTTGTTGTTGGTAATAATTGCGTTAAACCTTTTGTTATTCATGAAGGGCGTAGCTTTGATAGGGTTTTCTCTGAGGGAAATGTTAGTACGCTAAAGCGTAATGCCAGTGAGCAATATGCTTTTTCTGCTATTCTTGAATGGAGTGGTGAGTCTTTGGTTTTGTCTTTTGACTCTTGTGAGTGGCATGCTTCATTGCCTGAAAATACAGACTCAATTCTTATGCCTTCTGAAGTGGTTGATTTAGGAAATGAAATAAGACACTTGCCTTTTTTACAAACACGTATTGTTATAGATAAAACAAATTTTTTATCCTTTGTTGATGACTCTCAATCGTCAGCATTCTTTTTTAAAGGTGATGATTAACTATGAATATACCGCATCCACCATCTTCTAGTGTTCCAAGAAAAGAATTGACTCAGAGTCTACAAAAAGGCGTTGTGGCTCTACTGTTTATTTTGGTACTGGCTTTTGTTGGCTTGTATATGTTGATAAGTATGAATCTTGAGAAGCAGAATTTACAGAAAGAAGAGCTCAGTGAGTTAATAGGGGTTGTCCATGATGCCGAAGAGCATTGGTTGGGGTGGTTGTTGATAGAGGAAAAAAACCTATATAACGACACTGTTTCGACTCCTACGTATTACCACCATGTATTAGTGAGTGAATATGGATTAATAGAGCAAAAACTCGATGGTTTTGATGTGTTGTTTGATATTTCACGACCGCTAGCTTTGCTCGAGTTACTTGGTCAAAGAGAGTTGGATATTTACTCTTTAGCAAGGGAAGAGCGAGAGACTATACACTTACTATTTTCAATATTAGAGAATTTAGAAAATGACCTTGTGAAAATTGGTGTCGATTTGGACTACGAACGTCAATTATTTATTGATCAATTAGTGTGGGCTCCTGTGGTTGTCCTATTGTTACTTGCCCTTATGATTATTGTAATGACCATTAAGTTTAGTCGACAATTGAGTTCAGGTTTCTCTAGTTTGCATTACATATTGGTTCATCATAAGCATGGGCATGCGCTATTGGTCCCTTCTCGTAAAGTGGCTGATGAATTTACGGATTTAGTCCACTTTATGGATAATGAACTGGCGTCTCGAAACTTTGACCTCAAGCAAAAAGATGAAAGTTTTGACTTGATTGAAAAGTCTTTAACTAAAGTAAGTGAGCCTTTTTTTATTGCTAATAATGAGGGCGACATAGTATGGATGAGCGCAGGTGCCGAAAGACTTTGGTTTAAAAATACAGAGCTATTCGAGACTCTGTTTGGTATTGATTCAGGCCTAGATGATCCCATTGGTGAACGTATAATTGAATCTTTTTTTACTCATGACGAAGAATTAACTTTGAAGTTATCTGACGGGGTTTATTGTTTACAGGTTCACCGTTTAGCGCTTGAGCTAGAAAGTGAAAGTGGAAACTTAGAGTGCTTCATTTCTATTAAATTAAAGTCAGAGGTAGCAGAGCTTCAAATTTTGCATCATAGTTTGAAATTGATGGGGCAAGATGTCTGGGATGTGCCTATTCGCATGCTAAGGAGTGAGTCGCCTTATGAAAGTTTTGCTGTATCTCTAGAGGTCGTGCGACGACGTGTCATTGAGCTTTTCGGTCTAATAAATGAAAGCAATGAACAGACGCCTATATTTGAGAAGATTACTAAACTACAACAAATCGCATCTCTAATTGACGAAAAACCCAACCAAAATGGTGCATTATCAAGTAATGTTGTTATTGCCCCCGAATCTTCTGGTGATGATGTTGAGCTTAGTGAAGTTATCTGCTTGTCTGAGCAGATACGAGATTCGTTGTTGTTAGGTTATGAATTGGTCTTACAGAGGTTGGCGTTAATTGAGAAAGACTTATCATCCGATGTTTTTTTATTAGAAAATGTTGAGCGTTGTCTTAATGAGGTTCGGGCAGGTGTTCTTTCTAGCCTTTCTGCCGCAGAGGGGCAAAGTGATAAGGTTAGGCGTCGTTTTTCCATCGACATAGAGCATGATATTAGCAAGGTTCAAAATCAGATTGAAGGTATGAGAAGTATGGCGGCCTCTACACTGACACTACTTGAGTCGGATAGAAGTGTTGGTTTATCTAGATTGAATCGGGCTAGCTCATCTATTGATGAGATTGTTGAGAAAGTTCATAAGCTAATGGGGCCTAATTTCTCAATTAATAATGAGGCTGGCGGCATCACTAAAACAACTAATAATGCGAGTGATAATTTTTAATTTTGCAGTTATTGTTTTAGGTATGAATAGTGGCTAAACCTTTTTTTGGTGAGAAAATTAGTAGCCTGACCATTCAAGTTGAAGGGTACTTCAATTGCAGTTGTTAAAAAGCGTTTAAAGCAGGTCTTTACTACGAGCCATATTCTACGCTCACATGAAGCTTGATTTGACAGATGTGATTTATCTGGATAGCTCAGTATTAGGTACGTTGTTGCTTGGATATTATGCTGACAGTGGTTATGAAGTGATATTACTGAGTAGGTTTACATGGAACAAGTCTTAACAATATTGATAGCAGATGATAACTTTTCTGATAGAAGTTTATTAAAGTCTATACTTGCTCAGTTTGGGCATAATGTAATCTGTGCTATTGATGGGCAAGATGCTGTTGATAAGTTTGATCCTAAGACAATTCAACTTGTTTGCTTGGATGTCAAAATGCCTCGTAAAGACGGTTGGGAGGCAGCATTAGAAATTCAAAAAAACGCTGGTAGTTTATTTATTCCTATTGTTTTTCTCTCTGGTGTCACTGATCCTATTGCATTGTCTAAATGCCTGCATGTTGGTGGTGCTGATTTCATATCTAAACCTTATAACCCTGCCCTTATTACTGCGAAATTGAATGCTATTGTTCGCCTTTTAGTTATGCAGAAAACGCTTGAAGATCAGCGTGATAAAATGGCTTTGTATAATGAAAAACTACTTCATGAACAAGAAATTGCAAAAGTTGTCTATGAAAATATTACTCATTCAAATTGTTTAAAAGATGCAGCTTTGTCCACGTTCCATTATGGAACTGACACGTTTAACGGTGATGTTATTTTAGCTGCATATAAACCGAATGGTGGAATGCATATTTTGCTTGGAGACTTCACTGGTCATGGTTTGTCAGCTGCAATTGGTGCTTTGCCTCTTGCTGATATCTTCTTTGAATGGACGCGCAAAGGTTTCTTGATGCGACAAATAATTCCTGAAATTAATGCTCGTCTAAAAGGTGTTCTGCCTCCAGATATGTTTTGTAGTGCGGCTTTTATTGATATTAAAGTGAATAATAAAAGCATCGAAGTATGGAATGGTGGACTACCTGATTTACTGTTTTATTCTAAAAATACCAATGTACCAGTTAAATTAGTTTCTAAAAATTTACCCTTAGGTGTTTTATTCCCTGATGCGTTTGAGTGCAAAATTGATACTCTCTCTTTTGTTTCTGGAGATCGTTTGATTGCATTTTCAGATGGCATCTATGAGGCGTTAAGCTTATCCGGGGAAAAGTTTTGCCATTCAATACTGGAATCGCTTTATAGTGGCAAAGTAAAGGCTGCTGAGTCGGTTGGATGGCTGGCTGATCAATTGAAAAACGAAGGGGTTTTGGATAATCCACATGATGATATATCCTGTCTTGGTGTTTGTTTGGACACTAATATTGGTATTGACTCCTCTGAATATGAAGTATCTAGAGGGCATGATGAGGCACCTGCAGACTTTTCTTTTGAATATGTTCTTAATGCAGATTCACTCCGTAATACGGATCCCTTGCCTTATGTTTTACAAATCCTGACTACCGTTCCGGGTTTGAGTAGCTTTTCTAGTCAAATTTTTATGATTCTATCTGAGTTATATTCAAATGCGCTGGAGCACGGTGTATTAAAATTGAGCTCGAATAAGAAAAAATCTAGTGATGGTTTCTCACTTTATTATGAGGAGCGTGAGCGTAATTTGGCTAATCTGATAGAGGGGTATGTCAAAATTTCAGTTCGAGTAACTTCTGATGGTGATGATCGTATTCTTATCTTATATGTCGAGGATAGTGGGGCGGGGTTTGATTTTCAGAGTATTAATTATGATATAGCTAATACTGAACTTTTGTATAATCGTGGTTTAGCTTTACTAGATCAGCTTTGTGATAAACTTGAATTTTCAAAAGGCGGGAGTGCTGCGACCGCCTATTATAGCTGGAGTTTAGGGGGGGAGATTTAGATTGGCCTTGCAATTGCATAGTGTTCTCTATCGTTGGAGGAAATTATGCGAACAGATTCAAATACCGTGCTGTCTTTATCTTCAGGTGTACCGCCTAAAGCTTCGAAACCACCTAAAGCCCCTCAGGAAAATGAGGCGTCTTTTGATCGTGATTTTAATAATGCCAAAGAAATACTTGCTCCCAAACCTGCACCAGAGAAGGCTTTGCGAAAGGCCGATTCAACTGCACCAACACCTCTAGTCGCTACTGAGGGTGTATCGTCTAAAATTCATCAAGGTGATGTGGAGGAAGGTGATCATATCTCCGAGGTCGTAGGTGTCAAATCCTCAGATGCGACTGAAATTGCTACAGAGTTAAGTGATGAAGGTGGCAATGTCTTGCAGTTTGAAGGCGATAAATTACCTAAACCTGTTCCTGTGGCAGTAATTGAAGAAGATACTTTTTTACCTGCTTCTGATTTACAAAGTAATGTATTTCAACCATCAATTTTTTTTGATAAAAAGGAACAGAGTCAGCCTACTGAGATTAAGTTGGATGCTGGATTTTCTAGCTTTGATGGTTCTTTAGTTGCTTTAAGCGCAGATAAATCATCCGCTGATTTGGGTGAGTTTTCAGGGAATTTAGCGGATGATGGATTTTTAGTTGATTCAAGTGTAGATAAATCTTTAGTTAATTTAAATACAGATAAATCTTTAGTCAATTTAGATATTGATGAGTCTTTAGTTAATCTAGGTGCAGATGCCCCTTTGGTTAATGGTGAAAAGGTTAACAGAAGTGGACAATTCAATTCTGACTACTTTAATAGTATTGACTCTAAATCTAGCGTGACTGAAGAGGTTGAGTCTAACGTATTACCTTTGACATTGTCGTCTCTGGTGGTAGAACCATTAAAAGCAAATTCTTTATCGCCAGAAGCGCCTTTTATTGAAACTCAGAATGAAGATGAATTGTCTTGGGTGTTATCTCAAATGGATGGGTCTAATTCTAAGTTGGCACCTACTAATTTAGAGTTTGCTATTAGTCCCGATAAAGCGAAAAGGGATAAGGAATACGGCGTTACTTTATTGGCTGGTGATATTGTTAAAAGTAATCGAGCAGAACCTACTTTATCTTCTTTTTCTATGGGAGGGACAGTTTCTCCTGCTATCGCTGATGCAAGTTTAAATGAAAAACTACTCGATTCTTTTGATGTTGAAGAAATGATCTTCATTGATGAGCCAATTGAATTACGTAAAAAAGAACAAGAGACTTTGATGAGTCGTATGTCTGTACCGATTGATGGTAAAGTGGGTGATGAGGGTTCCACTGGAGGGCTGAATAGTTCGTTACTTAATAATAGTGGTGTTGCACGTCCTGCTTTTAATTTAGCAACAGCGACTAATGGACCTCCGGTCAATTTAGCAATGAATTTACCGCCAAGTCATCCTGGTTGGGCTGGCGAAATAAGTCAAAAAGTGTCTTGGGTTGCTCGCGATGGTGGGCATACGGCTCATATTCGATTAGATCCACCGGAACTCGGGAGTTTAACGGTTAAGATTTCGGTAGATAATGACTCAAATACACAAGTAAGCTTTATGGCTGCTACACCTCAGGCAAGAGACCTGCTTGAAGGGCAAATGAGTAGGCTTCGTGATATGTTAGCTCAACAAGGTATGGACTTGAGTCGTGCAGATGTCGATGTGTCCCAGCAAGATGCTTCTAGTATGCAAAGAGGTATGGAACAAAATAACCGATCTAATCGTGGAGATATTGCATCTCAAGATGAATTAGATGAAGATTTGATATCAAGTAATGTATCCTATGTTTCTGCGACAGGGGTCGATTACTACGCCTAACGTCAAAAAAGATTGATGGTGTGCTGTATTTGATTTTTTGTTGAATGGATAACTCACAGTGTGTAAGCGCGTAAATTACGCTTTATAGAAGAATTTTTTATATCTAAGGTTTTAAGATGGCTGATGAAGACAGTTTAGATATCGGTGAAGACGGTGAGAAATCTGGCGGAAAGAAAAAGCTTATTATTATCATTGCACTTGTTCTAGTTTTATTAGGTGGTGGTGCAGCGGCTTATTTTTTCTTGTTTAGTGGTGCAGATAGTGGTGACTCTGTAGAGACAGAGCAAGAAAAATTGGCTGGTGCTCCGTCTATATATTTAGCGCTAGAGCCCGCTTTTACAGTTGATTTCTTGGTTGATGGTAAGCAGCGTTATGTGCAACTAAGTATGACTGTTAAATCAAAAAGCGCAGAGCAAATCAACGCTGTAACACTTCATATGCCTTTAATTCGAAACAGTTTAGTATTGCTTTTCTCTAGTCAGTCATTTGTAGAGTTACAGACCGGAGAAGGGAAGGTCGCTTTGAAGCAAGCCTCAGTTGATGCGATTAATGGCATTCTTAAGCAAGAAACTGGTCTAGGTGGTGTTGATAGTGTGTTGTTTACCAATTTTGTGATGCAGTAAGTATTATGTCAGCTCAAGATTTATTATCGCAAGATGAGATTGATGCGCTCTTACACGGTGCCGATGAAAAGCCTGTAGAAGAAGACAATAGAGATGCCAATGGCGTGGCATCCTATGATATTACAAGTCAAGAACGGATTGTACGTGGGCGCATGCCTACCTTGGAAATGATTAATGAGCGCTTTGCTCGTTATACTCGTATTAGTCTATTTAACATGCTTCGTCGAACTGCTGATGTATCATCTGGTGGCCTTCAAGTTATGAAGTTTGGCGAGTATGTGCATACACTTTATGTGCCTACCAGCTTGAATCTAGTTAAATTTAGGCCGCTAAGAAGTACTGCTCTTTTTATACTTGATGCTAAATTAGTGTTTAAACTTGTAGATAATTTTTTTGGTGGGGATGGTCGACACGCAAAAATTGAAGGTCGAGAATTTACACCAACAGAAATTCGTATTGTTCAGCTAATGTTGGAGCAAGTCTTTGTTGATTTAACAGAAGCTTGGGCCCCAGTGCTGAAGCTCGAGTTGGAATATATTAGCTCAGAAGTAAACCCTGCGATGGCAAATATAGTAAGCCCTAGTGAGGTTGTAATTGTCTCTACTTTTCATATAGAACTTGATGGCGGAGGGGGAGAGCTACACATCACCTTACCTTACTCTATGATTGAGCCTGTGCGTGAATTGCTTGATGCAGGTGTTCAAAGTGATGTAGATGAAAAAGATGACCGCTGGGGGAAATCACTCGAACAAGATGTAAAAGATATTAACGTTCAGTTATCTGTAAATGTAGTGAACCGAAAAATTTCGTTGGGTGAAGTGATGAAGTTTAAAGCGGGTGATGTAATACCTATAGAGATGCCAGAATTTGTAACGGTTCGAGCAAATAATGTCCCAACGTTTAAAGGTAAGTTGGGTGTTAGTAATGAATGCTATTCAGTGCAAATGGTTGAAAGTCTAAAAACAACTAAGGTAACGAAGTAACATGGCAGAAAATGAATCTCCAGATCAAGAAGGAATGGATGAAGGTCTAGCTGACGAATGGGCAGCGGCCATGAACGAAGCTGGTGAGACTGGTGACGACGAAGGTCTGGAAGATGAGTGGGCAGCCGCTATGACCGAGCAAGATGTTGTTGAGCCCATTAAATTAGAAGAACTGACAGCGCCAGCTGTTCCAGGTGGCGCTGTTGGTTCTGATCTTGATTTGATCATGGATATTCCTGTTACCCTTGCTATGGAATTAGGAAGTACAGAAATAGCTATTCGCACTTTAATGCAACTAACGCAAGGATCTGTTGTGGAACTTGATCGTTTTGCTGGTGAGCCGTTGGATGTTCTAGTAAATGGTACATTAATCGCGCATGGTGAAGTGGTTGTAGTGAATGACAGGTATGGTATCCGTTTGACGGATGTTGTAAGTCCTAGTGAGCGAATTAGACGACTGAAGTAAAGCCAATTGATTTTTTCTTTTTTAAATAGATATATTTTTACAGCCATATTTTGTATGGCTGCTCCTTTTTCGTATTCTGTTGAGATACAGGGCGTATCTGCCGCGTCTTCCATATGGAAGATAGTTATTTCTCTTCTTTTTATTATTGCCTTTATACCTGCTTGCCTTTGGTTAATGAAGCGCTTTCAGTTGGCTCAAATGAAGTTGGGTCAATCGGATATTAAAATTGTTAATGTTCAATCCCTAGGGGCAAAAGAAAAGCTGATGTTAGTGGAGGTCGAGGGCGAGCGTATGCTCATTGGAGTGACTTCTCATACAATTTCTCACTTGAAGAGCTTTTCATCGGGGAGCCATTCATTTGCCTCTGTAATGGAAGATGTAGGTCGAGAAAGTGCAAGCGACTCTAAAAGTGGTGGTAATATTAAGTGATTCGTTTTGTTCTTCTTTTTATATTGCTTGTGCCTAGTCTTTCTTGGGCAGAGGTTGGTTTGCCTGCGGTAAAAGTTATTACCAATGCTGACGGTAGTCAGGATTATACCGTTTCCTTGCAGATACTCTTTATCATGACGGCTCTGACGCTTTTGCCGGCGGCGCTAATGATGATGACCTCTTTTACTCGAATTGTTATCGTTCTTGCGATCTTGCGTCAAGCCATAGGGCTTCAGCAAACGCCTTCTAATCAGATTATGTTAGGCATGGCTCTGTTCCTGACTCTGTTTATAATGACGCCAACTTTAGATAAGGTAAATGCAATAGCATTACAGCCTTATTTAAACGAAGAAATGACATCAGTTCAGGCTGTTGAGGCGGCATCGATGCCTATGCGAGATTTTATGTTGGCACAAACGCGAGAAGATGATATTGCTCTTTTTGTTAAGTTGGCTGGGCGGGAAGGAACGATTGAGTCGATGGAAGCTCTACCGTTTACGATTTTAATGCCTGCTTTTGTAACGAGTGAGCTAAAAACGGCATTTCAAATTGGTTTTATGATTTTTATCCCCTTTTTGATTGTAGACATGGTAGTTGCCAGTGTTTTGATGGCGATGGGTATGATGATGTTGTCACCTGTTATTATCTCTTTGCCGTTTAAAATAATGCTTTTTGTCATGGTGGATGGCTGGGCTATGATTATGGCGACATTAGCAGCAAGTTTTGGGATTTAATTATGAATCCTCAGGTGGTATTGGATTTATACGGTCAAGGATTTTACTTAATCGTTTTAATCGTTGGTGCGGTGATGGTGCCGAGTTTATTGGTTGGTTTGATTGTGAGTATCTTTCAAGCCGCAACGCAAATAAACGAACAAACCCTTTCTTTTTTACCTAGGTTAATTGTAACTATTCTGGTTATTATGCAGTTGGGGCCGTGGATATTGACTAAGCTAATGGATTTTACAACTGGGCTATTTATTAATATTCCTATGATTATAGGCTGATGCTAGAGCTTAATCCTGATCAGTTATTGAATTTGACCATTAGCTTCCTCCTGCCTTTTTTTCGTATTGGTGCTTTTTTTATGGCACTGCCATTATTCGGTAGTCGTTTGGTTAATGCGAGAGTTCGTATTAGCTTTTCTTTTCTTGTTGCTGTTATTGTTACTCCTTTTGTTGACATTCCTAACCATGATCCTATATCGCCAGCGTATATCGTTTTAATTGCTGAGCAGTTAGTTATTGGCTTTGTATTAGGCTTTGTTATTACTATTTTCTTTCAGCTTTTTTCTCTTGCAGGGCAATTGGCTGCTATGGCTGCGGGTCTTGGTTTTGCTATGTCTAATGATCCAGCTAACGGGATTTCAGTTGCAACTTTAGGGCAATATTATCTGTCTATGGTGGCATTGGCTTTTCTTGGTACTGATAGTCATTTGGTAATGATAGAGTATTTGGCAGAAAGTTTTAACTACTGGCCTATAGGTGCAGGTTTTGATAGTCAAAGGTATTGGCAGTTGATTCTACTTGGCGGGTGGATGTTTGAGAAAGCGTTGCTTATTGTGCTGCCCTTGGCGATTGCTGTTCTGGTAATTAACTTGTCTTTTGGTGTTGTTGCTAAAGCATCTCCTCAGTTGAATATTTTTGCGCTGGGGTTCCCGATTATTATGTTATTTTCTCTGTTCTTCTTTTGGATTATGTTAGACGACTTTTTAGATATTTATTTTGTCTTTTTCAAAGAGATTATGGACTGGATGAAATTTACTTGGGGGATTGAGCTAAATGGCTGAGAATGAAGACGGTAGTGAAAAAACCGAAGGTGCCAGTAGTAAAAAATTACAAGATGCCCGTAACAAAGGTAATTTACCTCGCTCTAAGGATTTAAGTTCTGCTCTTTTGTTAATCGTGGCTGCAGCTACTATTTATGGAACAGGGACCTTGTTAGTTCGTGATTTAGCAGATTTGTTTGATTTTAACTTTAGTATTGAGCGAAGGGATTTATTTGATCTAAGCCGTATGATTTTTCACCTGTATGGTTCGGTTGTTGCGATGATGGACTCAATGGTGTTGCTTATGTGTGTTTTAGCGGCAGCCGGCGTTGTTGGAAGTATCGCTCTTGGTGGTTTTAATTTTTCCTGGGAGCCTTTGACGCCTAAGTTAAGTAAGTTGAACCCTATTGCTGGACTGAAAAGAATGTTTTCTGTTCAGTCTTTAGTTGAGCTTCTAAAGTCAATTGCTAAAGTGTCGCTGGTGGGGGTGATTGCTTTTGTGGTGCTGAGCTATTTCTTACCTGAAACCTTAGGTTTAACCTTTCAATCTATTCAGTTGGCTATTGCTCATGGTATCGATATTGTTATTTGGTCTTTTGTTTTTGTTACTCTTGCTTTGGCTTTTATTGCGGCGATCGATGTGCCTTTCCAGGTATGGTCGCACAAAGAGAAGCTTAAAATGACTAAGCAAGAAGTGAAGGATGAGTTTAAGCAGCAAGACGGTGACCCTTTAGTTAAAGGGCGAATTCGTCAAATGCAACGGCAGGCTGCGATGAATAGAATGATGTCTGATGTTCCGCAGGCAGATGTTATTATTACCAATCCGACACATTTTTCTGTTGCTTTGAAGTATGACCAGATTGGTGGTTCGGCCCCTGTATTGCTGGCAAAGGGAGGCGATTTTATCGCATTGAAAATTCGAGAGGTTGGCAATCACTATGATATCCCTGTGATACAATCTCCAGAATTGGCGCGTGCAGTGTATCACCATACCGAAGTGGGTGATGAAATCCCGCAAGGCTTGTTTAAAGTAGTAGCTCAATTGTTGGCTTATGTTTACCAGTTGCGAAATGCTCGTCAAGGGGCTCAAAGACCTGATGTTATGCCAAATTTGGATGTGCCTGATGAGTTTCAGTGGAATGGTGATTAGTCGTGCCTTGTCTTTTTCTATAGGGATTTTTTGTGAATTTTGACCGTGGTCGTCTTGCAGGGCAAGTTCAGGGTGCTTTTAGTGGGAATCTAGGTATTCCTATTTTGTTATTGTCGCTATTGGCGATGATGATTTTACCTATTCCTGCTTTTTTACTCGATGTGCTTTTTACCTTTAATATTGCTTTGGCTATCGTTGTATTACTTGTTGCAATTTACTCTTTACGTCCCCTAGATTTTGCTGTCTTCCCTACTGTGTTGCTTGTCTCAACTTTAATGCGTTTGGCGCTTAATGTTGCTTCTACCCGTGTAGTTTTGCTCAATGGGCATGAGGGCGGCGATGCTGCAGGTAAGGTTATTCAAGCCTTTGGTGAAGTGGTTATTGGTGGTAATTACGTTGTCGGTTTTGTTGTTTTTGCTATTTTGATGATTATTAATTTTGCAGTAGTGACAAAGGGCGCGGGTCGAATTTCTGAAGTAAGTGCCCGCTTTACCTTAGACGCAATGCCAGGTAAACAGATGGCAATTGATGCTGATTTAAATGCAGGGATGATAGATGCAGAGCAAGCAAAAACACGTCGTGTGGAGATTGCTTCAGAAGCTGAGTTCTACGGTTCAATGGATGGTGCTTCTAAATTTGTAAAAGGGGATGCGATTGCTGGTCTATTGATTTTAGGGATTAATATTATTGGCGGTCTATCTATTGGAATGGCACAGCATGACCTTTCCTTTACCGAAGCAATTGAGCGTTATTCTCTACTAACTATTGGTGATGGCCTTGTTGCTCAGCTGCCTTCGCTTATGTTGTCTACAGCAGCTGCGATTATGGTAACTCGAGTGAATGAAACCGGTGACATGGGTTCGCAAATTATGCGGCAAATGTTTGGTTCCTCAAAAGCTTTGTACGTTGCTGCTGGGGTGATGGTTATCATGGGGATCGTTCCTGGTATGCCTCATTTCTCGTTCTTGTCGTTGGCTGCTTGTTTGGGTGGTCTTGCATATTTTCTTGATTACCGTAAAAAGCAAAAGCCTAAGCAAAAACAAACTAGTTCGAAGAAGGCTGTCTCTGAAGATGGTGCGCCTGCAGAAGTTAAAGATCTTAGTTGGGATGATGTGGCTCCAGTAGATATGCTGGGTTTGGAGGTTGGTTATCGCTTAATACCTCTTGTGGATAAGACTCAAGGTGGGGAGTTGCTTGCAAGAATAAAAGGCGTGCGTAGAAAGCTTTCTCAAGATTTGGGTTTTCTAGTGCCAAGTGTGCATATTCGAGATAATTTAGATTTAATGCCGAATGCTTATCGAGTGACTTTGATGGGTGTTAGTTTGGCTGAGGCTGAAGTGCACCCTGATAAAGATTTAGCAATTGACCCAGGGCAGGTGTTCGGTACTATTGAAGGTGTGGCAGGCAAAGATCCATCATTTGGATTGGACGCGGTGTGGATTGATCCTAAAAAAAGAGATCAGGCGCAAACCTTTGGCTACACTGTTGTTGATGTGAGTACTGTGGTTGCAACTCATATAAATCAAATTATGCACAAGCATGCTTATGAATTGATTGGGCACGATGAGGTCCAGCAGTTATTGAGTTTATTGAAGCAGTACAATCCTAAGTTAGCTGAAGAGTTAGTGCCAAATACGGTTCCTCTTAGCGTGCTTTTGAAAGTGCTACAGAACTTATTGATAGAAGGTGTGCCCTTACGAGATATGCGAACTATTGCGGAGTCTATTATGGGGGTTCAGCCTAAAACTCAAGACCCTATGATATTGACTGCTGCGGTTCGAACTTCTTTGTCTCGATTGATTATTCAGACATTGGCTGATGGTATTGAAGAAATTCCTGTGTTGACGTTAGAGCCTCAACTAGAAAAAATGCTGATGCAGACAGTGCAGCAAAGCCAGCAATCTGGTATTAAGAATGAAGAGGCATTAATCTTAGAGCCTCAAATGGCTGAACAATTACAGAACTCTTTGAAGCAGTCAGCGGAGCAGCAAGAAGCCATGGGAAATACACCAATCCTTATTGTTTCCGCGCCTATAAGGCCAATGTTGGCACGTTTTATGCGTTATGGTATGGTCAATATGTCAGTTCTTTCGTATCAGGAGGTGCCAGATCATAAGCGGATTACAGTTGTTGGGGTGATTGGTCAATAAAATACGCATAGATTAATGCGCTGTATTTGTTTAGAATTTTCGGGTAAGCTATGGATTTTTAAGAAAAATAAACTGGAAGGATTGAGTTATTCATGCAAATTAGGCGGTTTCGAGCACCTGACATGCGGCAAGCGATACGGAAAGTTCGTGATGCGGTAGGCCCTGATGCGGTCATTTTGTCAAATCAACGCCTACCAACTGGCGAAATAGAAATAGTTGCCGCTTTAGACTACGACGGATCTTTACCTTCAGGTATGTCATCTAAGCGTTCGCCATCTCCTTCCGAGCAAGACGGTCCTAGTGCAGACTATTTAGAACGAATAGAGAGGGCTAAGCAACAAGTACCTCCTGTTGAGAATATTAAAACTCCATCTAGCACTGAACACCGTCCGACTACCCAATTTGAAATGCCTCCAATTTCTGAGGACAAAACAGACCCTAAAGTTGAAGAGGCGTTATCAATACGGAATGCTGAGAACGCAAAACAATTCAGAGACATGAAGTTAGAGCTTGAAAATGTTCGTGCTATGCTTGAACTTCGTCAGCAGGCTTCACCACAATCTGACAGCAAAGTGAATGAAATTGAGATAAGAGCGGGTGATAAGCTTAAAAGTCTAGGGTTGTCTGATTTTGTTGTTTCTAGGCTTATTGATGATATTGATTTACAAGGACGTGAAGACGATTGGAATCGTTTGCTTGCGCACTTGGCTGATTATATTCCGGTTCGCTCGGGATCATCAGAGCTTCGAGGTTGTATCGCTTTTATGGGACCTACAGGCGTAGGGAAAACAACTTCTATTGGTAAAATCGCTGCGCAACATGTTCTAAAGCACGGCTCTGATGGTGTTGTTTTAATTACAACAGATACCTATCGTATAGCGGCACATGAGCAATTACGAACGTTTGGTCGTATTTTAAATGTCCCTGTTGAAGTGGTTAATGAATACTCAGATTTAAATGATGTATTGGCTAAATATGCAGATTACTCATTAGTGCTTGTAGATACTGCAGGGATGAATCCAAGAGATTCAAACCTTGAACGTCAGCTTTTAATGATTAAGCGGGCGCGAGGAAATCTTAAAAAATTATTAGTGTTACCTTGCACTAGTCAAAGGCAAGTTTTAAAAACAGTCATCGATGTTTACTCTCAAGTGCAATTAGATGGTTGTGTATTAAGTAAGCTAGATGAATCTGCTTCACTTGGTGAGGCAATTAGTGTAGTTATTGAAGAAGGGTTGCCTGTTGTATATATAGCAGACGGCCAACGTATACCTGATGATATTGAACCAGCCCGAGCACATAACTTAATTAGTCGAGCTGTATATACAGCGGAACATTATAGTCAGCTCTATGGGTCACTAAAGTATGGTAGTTAGTAAAGATATGTTATTACTGAAAGCGTTGCGCCTAACTATGTAGTACAGTTAATTGGTGCAACTAACTTAAATAGTAAAGGTTGCTTAGAATATTTTATGCAGACCAAGAATGGATATAATACATACTCAAAAAAAGCAGTACAGTCGATTGACTCGATTGTTGAGCAATATGGGTATTTAGTAAAAAAAATTGCCTATCACCTATTGGCTCGTTTGCCGGATAGTGTTGATGTTGATGATTTAACTCAGGCTGGCATGATGGGATTGATTGAGGCGTACAAACGCTTTGAATCGACCAAGGGTGCTAGTTTCGAGACGTATGCCGGTATTCGTATTCGTGGCTCCATGATGGATGAAGTGCGAAAAACAGACTGGGCGCCTCGCTCTGTTCGTCGAAATGGTAGGGCGGTTGCTAATGCGATTAAAGAATTAGAGTCTAAATTCGGACGCGAGGCTTCCGATATGGAAGTGTCAGCTCATATGGGTATTGGATTGGATGAATATCATGAAATGATACACTCTTCTATGTCTACCCAATTATTTAGCTATGAGGAAATGCTGGATTCTGATACTAATAGTTTAGATGGTATCGAATCAGGAAGTGAGAACTCTCCCTATTCTTTAGTAGAAGAAGGTGATTTTCAAAGTGGATTGGCAAGTGAAATAGATAATCTGCCAGAAAGAGAAAAATTAGTATTATCTCTTTATTATAATGAGGAGTTAAACTTAAAAGAAATTGGCGCCATTTTAGGTGTTAGTGAATCAAGAGTTAGTCAAATACATAGTCAAGCGGCTATGCGCTTACGAGCTCGATTAAGTAATTGGCGAGATTAAATTATGAATTTTGGAATATTACCTTTGGGGTGTGGAGGTTGCATTGGATAAAAACATGAAAATCCTGATTGTTGATGATTTCTCGACAATGAGACGAATCATTAAAAATTTACTGCGGGATTTGGGTTTTACCAATACTGTTGAAGCGGATGATGGAACGACTGCATTGCCAATACTTCAGGCTGGGTCGATCGATTTTCTTGTGACGGATTGGAATATGCCTGGCATGACTGGCATAGAATTACTTCGTGCTGTTCGAGCTGACGATAAACTGAAAACCATTCCTGTTCTTATGGTAACGGCTGAAGCAAAACGTGATCAAATTATATCTGCGGCTCAGGCCGGAGTGAATGGTTATGTTGTAAAACCGTTTACCGCAGTGGCTCTCAAGGAAAAAATTGAGAAAATATTCGAACGAATAGACGCTGCTAAATAGGGAAGCTTGATGTCAAAAGTATTGGAAACTGGGCTAGTGGACTATGAGAACATAGTTAAAGATGGCACTGTAGAGCTTTTGAAGAATATTGAAGATAGCGATTTTAATAGCGCAATTCAAAAAATTCAAGAGTTGAGCGAAGCTCGACATAAGCTTTTTTACAATGAAGTGGGTCATTTAACCAGAAGTTTGCATGATGCTATTCGCGACTTCCAAGTTAGCTCTGTCGACTTGGTCAATGATGAAGGTAAAGCTGAAGTTAATAAAATTACAGATGCTTCTGATCGATTAAATTATGTTATCGAAACGACTAGCGCAGCAGCCAATAAAACAATGGATATGGTTGATAGTAGTGTTCCTGTAGCCAGTGAGCTTCAAAATCAGGCTAGAGGTTTACGGAAAGATTGGAGTCGCTTGATTCAAAGAGATTTATCACCTCAAGAGTTTCGAGACTTATACAAACGAATTGACATTTTTTTAGGTTATACAGACGAAAGTGCGACTACCTTGCATTCAAACCTCAACACGATTCTTCTAGAGCAGGGTTACCAAGATCTGACAGGTCAAGTAATTGCTAGAGTGAATGATTTAATTCGGGATGTAGAAGTTAAACTTGTGCACCTCGTTGCTGTTGCTGGACGCGTTGATAGTATCTCTGGGATTGATCATAAAGAGAGTGAGAAAGAACCTGATGATGGTGATACTCGTGGGCATGGGCCGGCTATTGACAAACAAAACAACCCTGAAGTACTGGGTAGTCAAGACGAAGTAGACGACTTGCTATCAAGTCTTGGTTTCTAAAAGGAGCAGGGTATGAGTTTCGAACTCGATGAAGAAATTTTACAAGATTTTTTGGTAGAAGCTGGTGAGATTTTAGAGCAGCTTTCTGAACAATTAGTAGATTTAGAGAACAATCCTGAAGATAAGCCTTTGCTTAATGCAATATTTCGTGGCTTTCATACCGTTAAAGGTGGTGCAGGATTTTTACAGCTTACAGCTTTAGTGGATTGTTGCCATTATGCTGAGAATGTTTTTGATATTTTAAGAAATGGTCAACGCCATATAGATTCAGATTTGATGGACATCGTTTTGCAGGCGCTTGATGCTGTAAATGAGATGTTTGATGCTGTACGAGCTGGCGCTGAGCCTGAACGCGCATCTCCTGAGCTGATCGAAGCTTTGAAAGCTTATTCTACGGCACCAACAGAAGAAGAGCTGTCAGGTGGTAGTGAAGAAGCTGATGTTCCGGCAGGGCATGATGTTGATTTAGAAGAGGTTAGTGTCTCTGATTCTACAGACGCAGAGCCTGCTGACATTTCTGATGATGAATTTGAATCTTTACTAGATGCGCTAGGGGATACATCGAATGATGCTCCTAAGGTAAGTGAAGCGCCTAAATCTGATGATGACATCACAGAAGATGAGTTTGATGCGTTATTAAATCAATTGCATGGTGGTAATGCGCCGGGTATAGAAGATAAAGCAGCTGAGAAAAAAGCAACTCCACCAGAGTCTTCTGACGATATTACGGAAGACGAGTTTGAACAGCTATTAGACAAACTTCATGGAGAAGACGGCTCTACAGAGAAAAAATCTTCAGGAAAAAGTAAAGACTCAGATGGTGCTTCAGTACCGCCTCCAGGTGCTGGTGATCTGATAACAGATGATGAATTTGAGTCATTGTTAGATAGCTTGCAGGGACAAGGGGATACTAAAAAAGCTGACAGTCCATCTGTCGCTAAACCTACACCTAAAACTGAAAAACCAAAACCTGCGCCTAAACCTATACCTAAAAAAGCTCCGGTTAAAGCCGCTGAACCAGATGTAGCTGCCACTAAAGAAAAAGGGCCAAATGTACCTGTTGTGCAAGAAGCAACAGTTCGTGTTGATACTAAGCGTTTAGACGATATTATGAATATGGTTGGTGAGCTTGTACTAGTTCGAAACCGTCTTGTTCGTTTAGGTCTTCAAAGCGAAGATGAATCTATGGGTAAAGCTGTATCCAACTTAGATGTGGTTACAGGTGATTTGCAGAATGCGGTTATGAAAACGCGTATGCAACCTATTAAAAAGGTTTTTGGTCGCTTCCCACGAGTGGTACGAGATCTTGCTCGTAACATGAAGAAAGAGGTCAATCTTATTCTTCGTGGTGAAGACACAGACTTAGATAAAAACTTAGTTGAGGCATTAGCTGATCCACTAGTACATTTGGTGAGAAACTCTGTCGATCACGGTGTTGAGGGTCCTGATGCACGTGAAGCTAAAGGTAAGCCTCGAGTCGGTACGGTTATTTTATCTGCTGAACAAGAAGGTGACCATATACTATTGTCGATCGATGATGATGGTGCAGGTATGGACGCTAACCACCTTCGCGGTATTGCTGTTAACAAGGGGTTAATGGACGCTGATGCTGCAGATCGATTGTCTGATGAAGAAGCATTTAATCTGATTTTTGCACCTGGTTTTTCTACAAAAGTAGAGATTACCGATGTTTCCGGCCGTGGTGTTGGGATGGATGTGGTGAAAACCAAAATATCCCAATTAAATGGTACTCTAGAGATTAAATCGGTTCTTGGTCAAGGTTCGCGCTTTATTATTAAAGTGCCATTAACTTTGGCAATCATGCCAACTTTAATGGTTACTCTTGCAGACCAAGCTTTTGCCTTTCCTCTCGTTAGTGTTAATGAAATATTTCATCTCGACTTGAAAAAAACCAATATTGTTGATGGTCAACAAGTCGTTGTGATTCGAGGAAAAACATTACCGATATTCCACCTTAAAAGTTGGTTGGTTAAAGGAAGCAGTAAAGATGATTTACCTTCAGATGCTCATGTTGTTGTTGTTCAAGTTGGCATAAATGAAGTGGGCTTTGTTGTTGATCAATTGGTTGGCCAGGAAGAAGTGGTTATAAAACCATTAGGTAAAATGTTGCAGGGTACTGCAGGTGTGGCTGGTGCAACAATCACAGGTGATGGTCGTATTGCATTGATTCTGGATGTTCCTAGTATGCTTAAAACTTATGCATCAAGGTAATACGGTTTTCGTTTAGGGGATTTGCTATGCCTGTAAAGGTACTGGTTGTCGATGATTCGGGTTTTTTCCGTCGTCGTCTTGTTGAAATATTTGAAGCGGATCCAAGACTTACTGTAATTGGTACAGCCAATAATGGGCAAGAGGCGATTGATAAGGTTCAATCATTATCGCCTGATGTTGTTACTATGGATTATGAGATGCCAGTGTTAAATGGCATCGATGCCGTAGCTAACATCATGAAAGTTAAGCCTACGCCAGTTCTAATGTTTTCTTCATTAACTCATGAAGGAGCAAAAGTTACTCTAGATGCTTTAGAAGCTGGTGCAGTTGATTTTATGCCAAAGAATTTTGAGGATATTTCTCGTGATTCTGCGGTAGTAAAACGTGCATTGGTTGATCGAGTCTTGGCTGTATCAAGAACTCGTCTTGCAGGTAGTCGTGGCCCTGTAGAGGCCCTTGCTCCGCGAGTTGCACCTAAACCGATTGTTACTGCGCAAGGGGTTATTATTCCTCGCGTAAGAAAGCGAGTTAGTCTTATTGCTATTGGTACCTCTACTGGTGGTCCAATGGCCCTTCAAACTGTATTAAGTAAGTTGCCAGCCAGCTTTTCAGTGCCACTTGTGCTTGTTCAGCATATGCCAGCAGCTTTTACTGGTGCTTTTGCTGAGCGTTTAAATAATATTTGTCAAATTACAGTAAAAGAAGCCCAAGATGGTGATCGCTTACAAGCTGGTGTTGCTTTATTAGCTCCAGGCGGTAAACAGATGATGATAGATCCCCGAAACGGTGGTTGTGTTCGCATACTAGATGGCGATGAGCGCCTGAACTATAAACCATCTGTTGATGTGACATTTGGTTCTGCATCCAAATGTTATCCTGGTAAAGTCTTATCGGTAGTGATGACTGGGATGGGTGTTGATGGACGTGAAGGTGCTCGTATGCTTAAAGGCTCCGGTTCTCGAGTTTGGATTCAAAGTGAAGAATCATGTGTTATTTACGGTATGCCTATGGCCGTAGAAAAAGCAGGTTTATCTGATGATGTTATTGACTTAGAGCATATTGGTGAGCGTATTGCACGTGAGGTGAATTAGTGGACTTTGTTACTTTAGCTGGTCTTCTTATTGCCTTTAGTTCGGTGTTTTTAGCGAACTGGTTAGGAGGAGGGGAAGTTATTCTCCTCCTCAACCTACCCTCTGCAATTATTGTTATCTTAGGTAGTCTTGGGGCCACATTAATTCAAAGTAGTATACAAGAAGCCATTCGAGCTCTTGTCCTTTTAAAATGGAGTTTATTTCCTCCAATTTATGATTTTAATTCTTCTAAAGCAATTCTAAATAATCTTGCTCTTAAAGCCAGGCGTCTTTCATTGCTTGCATTAGAATCCGATGTAAATGCTTTTGGTAATCATTTTTCCAGTCGTGCATTACAAATGGCTATAGATGGAACTGATCCCGATTTATTGGAGGATAGGCTTCACGACGACGCGATTCGAATTTACGATAAACGAATGAAAAGTGTGGCTTTCATAGAGTCAATAGGAGGGTATGCTCCAACTTTGGGTATTATGGGGTCGGTGCTTGGTTTGATCCAAGCTATGGCTAACTTAGATAGTCCTGAAGCCTTAGGGCAGGGTATTGCTGTTGCATTTGTATCAACACTTTATGGCCAAGGTTTTGCTAATTTAGTTGTCTTTCCTATTGCTAAAAAACTTTCTGGCTATGTTGATAGAGAGCTTCTTTATCATCAATTCATCATTGATGGTGTATGTGGTATTGCTGTAGGTAAACATCCATATCGATTAGAGTTAGAGCTTAATACCTATGAGTGATAATCCTACTCGTACTTCTAAGCGTCGGAGAATTACTAAAAAAAAATCTTCTTCTTCTGACGCTCAAGGTCGAGATCGTTGGATATTGTCCTATGCGGATTTTATGACACTATTATTCGCTTTTTTCGTCGCTCTTTATGCATTATCGGAAAAAAACTCAGGTGATGAACGTCGTTTAAAAGAAACTCTAAATGGCGTTTTTGACGCGGTTCAAAAGTCTATTAGGCCTATTAATGTCGGAGACCCTATTGTTGGGGAGCCGAAAGATATTGATGTTGTTGAGTCGAAATCTATTCCAGTTGTTTCTCCAATAATTGAAGATAGTCACTCATCGGCCATTTACTCTTTATTAAGTCAAATCGTTGAGAAACAATTTTCTGGATTGCATCAATCAGGGCAAATCTCCGTCTCTGAATCTGCAGAGTGGGTCAGTTTAGAGCTGAAGTCTGGTCTGTTATTTAGTCAAGGTGAATATGATTTAACAAATGAAGCAGTGGCTTTGTTAATTTTAGTCGCTGATATTTTAAAGATGCATCCATCCGTCGTATTGATTGAAGGTAATACAGATGATACGGCAGTTAATTCTAGAAATTTAGTGTCGAATTGGCATTTATCTAGTTTACGGGCTTCGTCTGTGGTTGATGAATTAGTTTATAGAGGTGTGGATCCAAAAATGATCGCACCTATTGGTTTCTCTAGTGAGCATCCAAAGGTAAAGAATACCAGTGACTACGCTCGTCAGCAAAACCGTCGCGTGATTATGAGAATCAGTAAGCGCGAAGCGGAAAATGTCTATGATTACTTGTTTAAGTAGCGCGTTACTGTATATGATTACAGGGAATTGGTAAGAATAATAATAGCATAGGATACTAGGGGAGTCGGTGTGCACATTTGGGCAGTAGCAAATCAGAAAGGTGGGGTAGGTAAAACAACAACAGTTGTTTCCTTGGCAGGTTTGTTAGCAGACGCTGGACACCGAGTGTTGATGCTTGACCTTGACCCACATGGGTCATTAACCAGTTATTTTCGTTTTGACCCAGATACTATTGAACTGAGTGCTTATAACCTCTTCAAAGTTACAGGTAAAATACCTGAAGACCTACCTGCTTCATTGATTCTTGAAACGGGTCATCCAAATTTATCCTTGTTGCCTGCATCAACTGCGTTGGCGACATTGGAGCGACATGCGCAAGCACAAGGGGGAATGGGCCTTGTGATTTCTAAAATGTTAACCATTTTATGGGATGACTATGATTATGTTTTGATTGATAGCCCTCCAGTACTAGGTGTTCTTATGATAAATGCCTTAGCCGCTTGCCAGCAATTAATCATTCCAGTACAAACAGAGTTTCTAGCCATGAAAGGCTTAGAAAGAATGGTTCGGACATTGACTATGATTAATCGGGCGAGAAAACGACCTGTTCCTTATTTAATCGTTCCAACTTTATTTGATCGACGTACACAGGCTTCAAATAAAAGTTTGCGTGATTTACAAGATACTTATGAAGAATTAGTTTGGCATTCAGTTATTCCGATCGATACAAAATTAAGAGATGCAAGTACGGCAGGAATTGCTCCATCAGCATTAGATCCTAATGGTCGGGGGATTAAAGCCTACACAAGTCTGGTGGATTCTTTAATGAATCCAGTGGGATAGTAACTACTTATGAAAAATGTAAAGAATAAAGAGCCTACATTAATTGGGCCTCAAGCAGCGGTCCAACGTTATCTTGATGATTTATTACAAGAAGCGACCAATAAGCCACTAGTAGAAAGTGATGAGACTCTTGAGCAAGAATTAAGCGGGGAAAACTCCGAAGTCCAAAAGCAAGAAGAGTCGACTTTTAGTAAAGATGAACTATCTTCATTAGATGCTTCTTTTAAAGAGTTTGAAGACGCTATTTCAATTGATGAAAGTGATTCTTTTAATAATAATGTTATTGAGCCAGAGCCAGAGCCAGAGCCAGAGCCAGAGCCAGAGCCAGAGCCAGAGCCAGAGCCAGAGCCAGAGCCAGAGCCAGAGCCAGAGCCAGAGCCAGAGCCAATAATTCGAGCTTCAAAAACAGACCCTTTACCTTGGGCTGTTGGACGATTTGAATGTTTGCTTTTTTATGTTGGTGGTTTAAAAATGGCTGTGCCTCTTATTGAATTAGGCGGCATTTTCCAAAGTGAAAAAGAGAAGCTTACTTCTCTTTTTGGGCAGCCGGATTGGTTCATGGGAATTGCCAATGTTGGAGACTTTAACCTCCGAACAGTGGATACTGCACTTTGGGTTATGCCTAATCATTATGAAGGCGAATTAAAAGAAAATTTCAAATTTGTGATACAGCTTGATAGATCTGATTGGGGTGTTGCCTGTGATCATGTTGCAGAAGCAATCACCTTAGAACCATCTCAAGTTAAATGGCGAAATGATAGAAGCAAGAGGCCTTGGCTGGCAGGTACGGTTATTGATCATATGTGTGCCATACTGGATGTACAGGGTTTTATAGAATTGTTAGATGATCCAATAAATGGATTTAAGAACACACTTAAATAATTGTAATGATCATGTTTTGGTCTTGGGAGATTTATAATGGCAACGACTAGCTTAGCGATAAAAAGTGAAAAACAATCAGAAGATCCGATGTTGCAATGGGTCACATTTCGCTTAGAAAATGAAATCTATGGCGTTAATGTTATGCAAGTCAAAGAGGTTCTTCGTTATTCAGAGATAGCGCCTGTTCCTGGTGCGCCGAATTTTGTTTTGGGTATTATTCATTTACGTGGAACCGTTGTTACAGTAATTGATACTTGCTTACGTTTTGATTTGCCTTCTGGTGAAATCACTGATTCAACTCGTATCATGATTTTAGAAGTAGATGGTTATGTGATTGGTATTCTTGTGGATGCTGTTTCCGAGGTTGTTTACCTTCGACAGTCTGAAATTGAAGTGTCTCCAAACGTAGGTAATGATGAGTCTTCTAAGTTTATTCAAGGAGTTTGCCATAAGAATGATGTTTTATTGATTCTGGTTGATCTTGATAAACTATTATCTGAAGATGAATGGTCAGAAGTAGGTTCAATGTAAGTAATAGGGCAGTTGTACTTGATGGAATCTCAATGGTTATTTAACCTATTATTGACACTTCAGTTCGTAATTATCGTTGCGCTCGTTGTGTCTGCTTTTCGTTTTTCAAAACGTTTGAAGAACATGAAGCAACAACACCTAGAAACTGAAATAAACCAGAAAAAGCAAGTGCAAGTGCTTGCTTCTGGTTCTATAGGTATGGGCAGACGATTGGTCGCTATTGAAAAAAAATTGAATCTAGCTGTGGAAAAACAATCTGAAATTCTATCTAAAGAAGGCGGTGTTTCTTATAACCGTGCAATGGAACTTTTAGAAATGGGCGCAACGATTGATGATCTTGTTTCTAAATGTGGCCTTATACGAGCAGAAGCTGAATTAATTAGCTTATTAAAAAAAGAGTCTCATAGAAACTCTGATTACCATTGATGATCTTTGACTTGATGGGCGAAGGCTATTATTTCTGCCACTGCTAGATATAACGCTTCGGGTATTTCTTCTCCTAACTCCAAGGTACTCAGCATCTCTACTAGTTCAGGGCTTTGGTGTAGCATTACATCATTCTCCTTTGCGACCTCCATTATTTTCTCTGCTAACGCGCCACTCCCTTTTGCGGTAACAACTGGAGCGGTGTTGTAATCGTATTTGAGTGCAATGGCTTTTTGCATTAAGTTCTCACGTCAATTAAAGGCTTGTTTTGAATTTGGTTACTTGTTTCTTTTTGAATTAGTTTGGCTTGGAAGGTATCTAGCCTTTCTACATCGATATCTTTATCTGTTAGTTGTTTTTTTAATATAGGTATATTTTGCTGTAGCTTTTGTAAGGTTTCTTTGTCTTCTGCTACAAAAATAATACTTACTTTGTTAGCTTGAATACTAGTTCTTGCTTCAAATTTTCCTGTCTCTTCAAAATCAAATTTTAGCTTTACTAACCAACGCCTGTCTTGCTTTTTATCTGAATCAGAGTTTGCGTCTTTATTTATTTCTATCTGAACTAGGCTGTGCGTTGTTGCGTCTCTGATAGGCAGTTCAATATGTAGTGGATAAGAGGCTGTGCTTATTTGGTTCGTTTCAGAAAAATGACGTAATTGACTTGTTGTTATACGTTCAACTGCATTGCCAATCTGTTCAGTTGGAATACTTCCCAAACGTAATGCTCCTGTCATTTCTTGAGTTTCTTTCAGTCTACTTAGGTTTAATTTCAAATCTTCAGGGAGCTGAGTTTTATTATCCTGTAATAAAAGGGATTCTGAAAAAATACCACTGGTTTGTATGGCTTGTTTCATTGCTTCTGGTGATGTCGTTAAATAGTTAAGGTTTGGCATTCCCTGCATAAGTTGCTTGAGAGCTTGTTGTGTTTGAAGCGGCAAGGTTGAAGGTGTGGATTCATTAGCAGTATGTAACTGTTTAATTAACTGAGACATATCGCTGAAGGACAGCTGTTTAGGCAAGCTTTGTTTTAGCGCTTCTGTATGTGATGAAGCCGAAGCAGGTACTGTTTTAGGTGGTAGTGCTTGCATGTCATTATTCATATCAACAAGCACACGAACGACATCGCCTCTTTTCAATTCTGTTTGACTCAATATTGGAAATTCTGCTTTTCCATCGGTTACGGTTGCAATATATGGTGTGTTTTGTCGTATCGAATTAGCAGGTGTCGAATTAGTGGGTATCGAATTGGCAGGTGTCGAATTAGTGGGTATCGAATTAGCAGATGTCGAATTAGCAGGTGTCGAATTATTAGCAGGTGTCGAATTATTAGCAGGTGTCGAATTATTAGCAGGTGTCGAATTAGCAGAGGTCGAATTAGCAGGTGTCGAATTAGTGGGTGTCGAATTAACAGGTGTCGAATTAACAGGTGTCGAATTAATAGATATCGAATTAGTAGGTGTGTTACTGGTATTTATTTGTGTTGCACTAGGCTGAGTTGTATCAGGTTGAACTGAAGGTTGAGCAGTACTGATTTGTGTTGTACCTGTTTGTATAAGGTTGGCAGGCGTTGTTTTTATTTGATATGTAACTGTTTGTGTTGTATTTGCTTGGACTGTATTGACTGGCAAGTGTGCTAGTGCTGTTTGTTGAGGTGTTGTGCTTGCCGAGTTATTTGTAGGAAGAGGAGTCGATATGACCGTTAAATTTAAGACGCGAGAGGCTAATATTAAATTATCCGCACGACTAACTTGAGGCGAAGTGTTGCCTTGTATTGTTTGACTCGGCAATTTTTCTTTGGTTGTTGTTAATGTTGCCTGAAGTGGGTTTGTTTTATTGAGTTGAGCACTTTTTAGGTCATTTATATCAACCGGAGCACCTGTGTTGATAATTGTGAAGGGTTGTTGACCGCTAAGGGCATGTAATAGCTGCGCTGGTCTGCCTTGATGGTTGAGTGTTTCGCTACCTTGTATTTTTATTAGACTCAGGTTTTCTATAAATTTTATTTCACTGATCAACTTAGTGAGTGTGGCGGTATTGTTCAAGACAGGGCCGTTATTTTGTTTGTTAGATGTTTGGTTAAGCGTAGAACGAATATCGGATATCATGTAGCTTGCCTATCAGTTCGTTATTTAAGAAAGAATCTCATATAATGTGCGAGCTTTACTGTGTAATGCCTATCTAGATTATTGTATCGGCCTGAATGGATAAATCTTTTGCAATCACCTGCTTTTTTAACAATATCAGATCTTTGGATCGAACGTGGAGAAAGGGTCCTTTGTAAAGGTCTTAACTTTAATGTTTCCGTAGGGGAGATTGTTCGTGTTTTAGGTGACAATGGCGCAGGTAAAAGTTCACTGCTTAAAGTGATTGCCGGAGTTATTCCGTCATTGGAGGGCTGTATATATTATTTCGGGCAAGACATCACCCAAGACCATAGTAGATTACAACAAGATACACTTTATATAGGACATTTGTCAGGCGTAAAAAACATGTTAACCGTAGAAGAAAATCTGCGCTGGCATTGCCCAGATGTTACGACAGATAAGCTTCATTCTACTTTGTCGATTTTAGGTCTTTTGCCTTTATTAAGTACTTCGATAAAATCCTTATCAGCAGGGCAAGTTCGCCGTGTTGCCTTATCTCGTTTATGGATACAGAGAAAAAAACTATGGTTGCTAGATGAACCTTTTGTCTCTTTGGATGCCGAAGGCGTGGCTATTTTAGAAAGTCATATGAAACAACATGTGGTGGCAGGTGGTGTTGTGATTTTGACAACGCATCAAGCTTTAACCTCTATTCATTCTCGCGATATTGATTTGCTATCATGACGTATACTTCTTTTTTAAAATCTGAATGTTTAGTTTTATGGCGGCGTAAGTACGACATATTTAATGCATTGTTATTTTTTATTATGGTTGTTGTTTTATTTCCACTAGGGGTGAATGCGTCACCAGAATTTTTGGCCCCAGCAGCTGGCGGTATTATTTGGTGTGCTGCTGTATTAGCTATTTTAATGTCTATTGAAAGTATGTTTAAAGAAGATTACAGCGATGGCTCTTTAGAGCAATTGGTTGTTAGTGGCTTGTCTCTACCTTTATTGGTACTAATTAAAATTAGCCTGCAATGGGTTGCGGTTATATTTCCTTTACTCGTTATGATGCCTTTATTAAGTGAAATGCTTTATTTGTCAAGTGGCATTTTTTGGGTGTTGGTGGTGACCTTAATAATTGGTACACCCAGTTTGTTTTTAATCGGTGCTATAGGTTCGGCTTTAACGGTTTCTATAAAACAAGGAGGGGTGTTGCTGATGCTTTTGATTTTACCGTTTTATTTGCCCGTGATTATTTTTGCAACGTCCGCCATACAGACCGCACAATCGGGTTTACCCTATTCTGGACTATTGGCTCTGCTATTAGCTATTTCCTTATTATTTTTGGTCGTGTCTCCTTTCATGACGGCTATTTCTATAAAAGCGAGTGTAAACTAATGAACTGGACGTGGTTTCATAAGCTGGGATCCCCTAAATGGTTTTTTCTTTGGTCTAAATCGTATGCTTTACCGCTGTTTTTCTTAGGTAGTGTTGCGCTTGTTGTTGGCCTTATTTGGGGACTTGCTTTTACCCCAGCAGATTATTTGCAAGGTAATAGCTTTCGTATCATCTATATTCATGTGCCTGTGGCAATACTTGCGCAATCTTGTTATCTCGGGCTTGGATTTTCTGGTCTTATTTTTCTTATCTGGCAAATGAAAATAGCACCTATTTTTATCCAGTCTATCGCACCTATTGGTGCGGTAATGGCACTGATTGCTTTAGTGTCGGGAGCTGTTTGGGGAAAGCCAACATGGGGAACATGGTGGGTTTGGGATGCTAGGTTAACATCTGTACTAGTGTTGTTTTTACTCTATATGGGTATTATCGGACTGAAAAATGCATTGGACGATGTTGCTTTAGCAAATAAATCTGTCGCTGTGATTGGTGCGGTAGGCTTGATAAATTTACCCATAATTAAATATTCTGTGATCTGGTGGAATACCTTGCATCAAGGTGCAACTTTTACTCTTACTGAAAAGCCTGCCATGGCGGCTGAAATGTGGATTCCTTTGTTAATCTCCGTGATCGGGATGTATTGTCTGGTCGCGAGTCTTGTTCTCTGGCGAATGCAGTCCATTATATTAGAGCGGGAGCATAGGTCTAATTGGGTGAAGCAAGAGGTGATGAATAATGGCTTTTGATACTTTTACGGATTTTCTTACCATGGGAAAGCACGGTGCCTATGTATGGTCTGTTTATGGTTTTAGTTTTCTTGCCTTGCTAATATTGATTTGGAATACTCTGTCGAGGCGAAATAAGGTGCGACAAAAGTTACGCCGTCGCTTTCTAAGGGATTAAATACTCTAATGCACCCAGTAAGAAAAAAACGTCTATTTGTTATTATGATAATTGCTATTATTTTAAGTACGGCAATTGGTTTGGTTATGTACGCTTTACAGCAAAATATTAATCTTTTTTACTCTCCTTCTCAAATAGCTTTAGGAGAGGCTCCTCGAAATGCCAGTATACGTGCTGGTGGTATGGTGGTAAAAGACAGTGTAAAGCGCCACTCAGAAAACTTGTCTGTTTCTTTTGATGTGACAGACTTTCAACACAAAGTAACCATTAATTACAGAGGGATCTTGCCTGATTTATTTAGAGAAGGGCAAGGTGTGGTAGCTCAAGGTAAATTAAATGATGAAGGTGTTTTTGAAGCCTCACAAGTGCTAGCGAAGCATGATGAAAAATACATGCCACCAGAAGTGACTGAAGCATTGAAGAATGCTAACGGTATAGTCAAAAAAAGGCCGTAGTGGCTTCACATATTTACTTTTTATTTTGTAGGTTTTTAGGCTTTTTATGCTTCCTGAAATTGGTCAGTTCTCACTGATATTATCGCTTTTTTTTGCTATTTCTTTAGCACTGGTTCCATTGCTCGGTTATTGGAAAAACAATCAACTTTTGTTAGCAACGGCTCGGCCACTAACGTTTATTATGTCGACCTTAGTCTTGATGAGCTTTATTGTGCTTAGCCTGTCTTTTTTGATGGATGACTTCTCTGTTTTATATGTAAGCCAAACATCAAACAGCCAATTACCTATCTATTATAAATTCAGTGCATTATGGGGTGGACATGAAGGTTCATTATTACTTTGGGTGCTTGTTCTATGTGGTTGGAGCTCTGCTGTAGCGCTTAAAATAAGAAACTTGCCAGAAGATATTGGCCCCGTTGTATTAGCTATATTAGGAATGGTGTGTTCAGGCTTTTTATCCTTTTTGATCTTCACGTCTTCTCCTTTTATTCGTTTGTTACCTGACTCTCCTATTGATGGAGGTGATTTAAATCCATTGCTGCAAGATTTCGGTTTAATTGTCCATCCACCTGTCTTATATATGGGGTATGTCGGTTTTTCTGTGGCATTTGCATTCGCTGTAGCCGCTTTGATTACAGGTAATTTAAATGCAGCCTGGGCTCGATGGGCACGTCCTTGGACAACAGCTTCATGGGCATTTTTAACCTTGGGAATAACATTAGGAAGCTGGTGGGCTTATTACGAATTAGGCTGGGGCGGTTGGTGGTTTTGGGACCCTGTAGAAAATGCTTCTTTTATGCCTTGGTTGGCAGGAACCGCATTATTGCATTCACTAGCAGTTACAGAGAAGCGGGGCGTGTTTAAAAGCTGGACAGTGTTATTGGCTATTTTTACGTTTAGCTTATCTCTGCTCGGTGCCTTTTTAGTTCGTTCTGGTGTACTCACATCTGTACATTCTTTTGCTGCCGATTCCACTCGTGGGATTTTTATACTTGTCTTACTTTTAATTTTTGTAGGTGGTAGCTTGTTGTTGTACGCCATTCGAGCGGTACAAGTTCGATCTAGCGTTTCATTTGGTGTGACAGGCCGGGAAGCATGGTTGTTACTTAATAATATTCTTTTAACTGTGCTAACTCTCACTGTGTTGTTAGGAACACTTTACCCTTTATTGTTTGATGCTTTGGGGTTAGGGAAAATTTCAGTAGGGGCTCCTTATTTTAATAGTGTCTTTACACCAATTGCTTTGTTGTTGATTGTTTTTATGGGGGTCGGTCCCTTGTCAAAATGGCACAACACTAAATTAAATGTATTTTTACTACCTTGTATTATATCGATGGTAGTGTCGGTGTTAATCTCAGGTTCATTGGTTTACGCCTACGATTTAGGGTTGTTAGCTTGGCTGAGCTTATCAATTGCGTTCTGGGTTGTGTGTTTATCTTTCTCTGATTGGTTTAGTAAGGTTTCTGTTGGTACCAAAGGTATTATTCCGCGAGCTCGCCAGTTACCTAGAAATTATTACGGTATGTTACTAGCACATCTTGGTATTGTGGTTAGCTTGGTAGGCGTGGTATTGGTTAGCATAAACAGTCAAGAATCTATGGTGCGGCTTTCACCGGGAGAGCAGACTAGTGTGGCTGGCTATGAGTTTAGGTTCGATAGATTGGAGCAAGTCCAAGGGCCTAATTATGTTTCAGATAAGGCGCAGTTTACCGCTTATAAAAATGGCCAAGTTGTGGCATTGCTTTACCCTGAAAAACGTTTATTCAACGCTCGTCAGCAAGTGATGACTGAAGCTGCATTGGATGCAGGGTTTACCCGTGACTTGTATATTTCTTTAGGGGAAAAACTAGACGGTGATTCTTGGGGGGTGAGAGTGTATGTGAAATCGTTTGTGCGTTGGATATGGCTTGGCGGTTTGTTGATGATGGTTGGCGGATTATTGGCAACATTGGATAAACGATATCAGCGAAGAGCCGGGGTGTGACAATGAGACATCGATTGATTAAAAAAGCTCTGTTGTTTATACCGCTCGTGTTGTTCTTGATATTGGGTATAGCTTTTTACTCTCAGCTTGGGAAAAACACACAATACATGCCTTCCGCATTGATTGGTCAAAAAGTACCTGCGTTTAACTTAATTTCATTAAACTCAGATCAAATTATAACTCAGGACGATCTACCTAATACGCCTTACTTGATCAACTTTTGGGGAACTTGGTGTCCTGCTTGTCATGTAGAGCATCCTTTTCTAACAACCTTAGCGGATGATGGCGTTGTTATTGTAGGCATAGATTATAAAGATGAAAAAGCTTTAGCTAAGCAGTGGTTGGAAGAAAAAGGTGACCCTTATCTAATGGTGTTGATGGATGAAATTGGTCATTTTGGTGTAGATATGGGCATTACGGGAGCACCAGAAACCTTTGTTGTTAATAGCTCCGGAGCTATTGTTTATAGACTTCAAGGAGTGGTAAGCGAAAGTAATTGGTCAACAATACAGGGCTACCTAAAATGATAACTGCTCGAATAGTATTTTGTTGGGTTGTGTTATTTTTCGCTCTTCCTGGAATAGCTCAAGAATTACTGACATTTAGCTCTACACTCAATCAAACTAGGTATCAAAATTTGATTGAAGAATTACGTTGTCCTAAGTGTCAAAATCAAAATTTAGCCGATTCAGCTTCTGGTATTGCGGTTGATTTGCGAGAGCAAGTTCATCAAATGATAGAGGCAAATAAATCTGATCAAGAAATTGTAGACTACATGGTTGCGCGCTATGGCGAGTTTGTTTTATACCGTCCTATTCATTCGTCTGCGACTTTTTTACTTTGGTATGGGCCGTTTATTTTACTGGGAATCGGCTTATTCACTTTTGTATTAGTGGTCATGGCAAATCGCAAAAAACGTGGAGCGAAATTATGATCTTTGCGTATCTGATTATGGTGTCCATGATTACGTTAAGTATTTTTTATCTTTATAGGTCAGTGTTCCAGCATCTTAATCAATCCTTTGATTCTGATGAGATACAGGCTTTTTTGAATATTCGACGTACTGAAATTAATGAAGAGCAAGAAGCTGGACGGCTAACGTCAAATGAGTCCTTACAGCTATTATTAGATGTTGATCATGAAGCCAATTTATTGAGTTTAAATTCCGAGTATTCTCCTTTGTTGCATAGACGGTTTAATATGGAACTCGATGTTCACTTGGCTCGTTGGGTGATGCTTGGGGTTATAGTCGTTACTGTTTTAGGAAGTGTGAGTCTTTATTACAAGATAGGTTATTCAACTGAGGTTTCTTTTACACAAGATTTGCAAAGGCAAGAATTAACGCCGCAAAAGGTGAGTGAGTTTCTTCATTATCGTAGTCAGCGATATGACCGAATAGAGGATTGGTATTATGAAGCGACCGATTCTCTTCGTGCTGGCAAGTATCAAGATGCAGTTGTCGCATTTGAAACTGCGATTAGCAAAATACCAGATGGTGCTGAAAACAGAGTGAGTTTATTGGTGGAATATGCCCAAGCAATTTTTTATGCGAACGGTAACCAGAGTTCAGAAACGATGCTTCGCGTTGTAAATGATATTCTTCGGGACTCACCTACTCAAGCAATTGCATTAGGCCTCAAAGGTGTCGCAGAATTTGACCATAAAAATTACTTAGGAGCTGTACTTGCTTGGCAAGAAGCAATTCGCTACAACCCTAATTCGACTGAGCGAATTGCATTATTATCAGCTATCAATAAAGCTCGTGATGCGGGAGGTATTGATTATAAAAAAATCGCTCCGATCATTACTCACCAACTAGCTATTCAAATTGAATGGGATACAAATAATATTCAGTGGCAATCAAATGATGTTCTGTTGGTCTATGCATTAGCAAAAGGTGAAAAGATGCCTGTTGCAATTCAAAGAGTTCATCCAGAGGATTTAAAAAAGCCTATTTTACTGACGAATCTTGATGCCTTGATGCCAACGATGACATTAGCAGAAATCGAGAAAGTAGATCTTGTCGTGAAATTATCGAATATTAATGACAATGATCTGACAAAAGGCCAAATTATCGGTATAAAAGAAGGCTTATTTGTAAATAGTAAAGAGATTATCGGAATCAAGGTGTCCTTGTAATTGAATCCTAAGGCGCTTCGTTTGATAATAACGTCAACTTTAATAGATGTAATACGGAATGTGTAATGGAATTTAGCTTGCGTGAGTGGCTAATCTTGATTGGGGTCGTCATTATTGTCGCTATCCTCATAGATGGATTTCGTCGATATAAGAAAGGGCAAGCATTTGCTCAACTAGATGATGAATTTGACGAGTTTGATAGTTCAGATGATAGCGAGATAGTGCAAAAAGATACTATCTCAGCGTATCGTAAAAATCCCTCAAGAGAGAGGGGTAGTGTTGCACAGGAGCCTACTGCGAATGCGTTTGAAAATGCACGAAAGACCGCAAAATCACCTTTAGCAGAAGTTCCTCATACGGTTGATTCTGGACCAGAGCTTGATCGGGGTGAAGAAATGCATCTTGATGAGCTGGCTTCCTTAGTGCCTGATAGAGCCTATGGAGACTCTGCAATCTCTGAACAAAATTATTCAGATGATGGCTTTTACGAACAAGATGAGCTTGATTTAGATTTTGGGGCAGAGACAGATAGTAGAGAAGGTAATACTAGAGAAGAAGACTTTACGAGTGAGTCAGAAGAGCCTGATGTTTTAGATACTCATGATAATGAAGATTATGAGCGAAGCTATTCAGAAGTTGATATTGGTCAAGTCACTCCTCAAGGTATTGTTGACGATATAGACGATGACTTTGAAGATGACGATAATGTTGCTGAGATTGAAGAAGTTATTGTTATTAATATTTTGGCACCAGAAGATCAAAATTTCTCTGGAATGGAACTTCTTCAACTTATTTTAAATTGTGGTATGCGTTACGGTGAAATGGATATTTTCCATCGTCATGAAGACGGATTTGACCGCGGTCGAGTGCAATTTAGTATGGCTAATGCTATTGAACCCGGAACATTTGACCTAGATACCATGGGGGAAGGTGAGTGTCCTGGTGTGAGTTTTTTCATGGGATTACCTGGCCCTAAAAATAGCATGAAAGCGTTTGATTTTATGCTTGAAACATCACAAACATTAGTACGTAATCTAGGTGGCGAATTACGTGATGAGCGTCGAACACCAATGAGTGATCAAACAATTGCCCATTGCCGTCAGCGAATACGTGATTTTGAACGCCGACGTTTAATGCGAACCAAACAGTAGAAAACTAGATTTAAGCATAAACAATCAGGGCCCTAACGGGCCTTGATTGTTTATGCTTGATACAAGCCTGCAGAAAATTTGAGTTTATTCCTATATGAGTCAAGAGAGCCAAGAAACAAATATTACACATCAGCAAATGCTGGATCTGATTCAACAACTTAATGATTACAGTTATGCTTATCATGTAAAAGACACCCCCATCGTCCCTGATGCGGAATACGATCGTCTTTACCGTCAGCTGCAAACAATAGAAGCAGATCACTCAGATTGGATTCAAGCGGATTCACCGACTCAACGTGTCGGTGAAAAGCCAGATAATGGTTTTGCTAATGTGGCTCATACGGTTCCTATGTTGTCTCTAGATAATGCTTTTGATAATGAATCTTTAGCCGATTTTGATCAGCGTATTCGTAAATTACTTGGTGCTGATGGTCAAATTACTTATTGCTGTGAACCAAAATTAGATGGCTTGGCGATAAGTCTACGTTATGAAGAGGGGCGTTTAGTCCGGGGTGTGACTCGAGGTGACGGTTTGTCTGGTGAAGATATTACCTCTAATATAAAAACCCTTTATTCAATTCCTTTAACATTACGTACGCAAACACCGCCAACCGTCTTGGAAGTCCGTGGCGAAATTTATATGCCGAAAGATGGTTTTGAAAAACTGAATAAACTGGCAGTAGAAAAGGGCGATAAAGCCTTTGTTAATCCTCGAAATGCAGCCGCAGGAAGTTTACGCCAATTAGACCCTAAGATTACCGCGTCTCGTCCTCTGGTTATGTGTGCTTACTCGATTGGTTATGTAGAAGGTTGGGAACAACCTGAAAGCCACTATAGTGGCTTATTGCAATTGAGTGAATGGGGATTCCGTACCAATGATCTTATGCAAAAAGTTGAAGGTGCAGAAGGCTGTATTGAGTATTATGAAATGCTTAATAAGCAGCGTGCTGACTTGTCTTACGATATTGATGGCATCGTTTATAAAGTTGATCGAATTTCTCTACAAAATCAACTGGGTTTTATTGCGCGTGCACCACGTTGGGCGATTGCCAGAAAGTTTCCTGCTCAAGAAGAAATGACACAAGTATTAGGTATCGATTTTCAAGTCGGCCGTACCGGAGCTATTACGCCTGTAGCAAGGCTTGAGCCTGTCTTTGTTGGAGGTGTTACGGTTTCGAATGCCACGTTACACAATAAAGACGAAATTGCCCGTCTAGGTGTTCGGGTGAACGACTATGTAATCATTCATCGTGCTGGTGACGTAATTCCGAAGGTCGTTCAAGTTGTTGTTGAAAAGCGCCCAGAGAATGCTTTTGAAGTTGTGTTTCCAAGTACTTGCCCTATTTGTAATTCAGATGTGGAGCAAGTAGAGGGTGAAGCGATTATTCGCTGTACCGGTGGCTTGGTCTGTGGTGCTCAGTTAAAAGAATCCTTGAAACATTTTGTTTCACGTAAAGCCATGGACATTGATGGACTTGGAGATAAATTGATCGAACAACTGGTGGATCTGGAAATGGTCAAAACACCAGTCGATATTTTTACCTTACATGAGAAGAAAAAAGCCCTTTTAGAAATGGAGCGTATGGGGCAAAAGTCAGTAGAAAAACTACTAAGCTCAATTGAAAATGCGAAAAAAACGCAATTTAATCGCTTCATATATGCTTTAGGAATTCGTGAAGTGGGTGAAGCAACGGCTCGTGCATTAACCAGTTATTTTAACGAGCTAGAAGACCTGATGGTAGCGAATCAAGAAACCTTAATAGAAGTGGAGGATGTCGGTCCGATTGTTGCGCAGCACGTTAGAATGTTTTTCGATCAAGAAGCCAATCGAGAGACTGTTGATGGATTGCTTTCTGTTGGTGTCATCTGGGAAAGAAATCAACAGGCATCTCTAGATGAGCTTCCGTTATCTGGAAAAGTCTATGTGGTGACCGGATCGTTGAATCAGTTCAGTCGAGATCAAGTAAAAGACAAGCTATTGGCACTAGGCGCTAAAGTGAGTAGTTCTGTGTCAACTAAAACAGATTGTTTGGTCGCTGGTGAAAAGGCTGGGTCAAAGCTCACTAAAGCCCAGTCTCTTAATATACAAATCATTGATGAAGCCGGTGTAATTTCTTTGTTTCATCAACATGGAGCACTTTAATTGGACACATTAATTCCTTATGATTCATTGTCCCCTGAAACTTTAGAAACCATTTTAGATGATATCGTATCACGTGATGGAACCGATTATGGAGAATACGATTTATCCGTTGCGCAAAAACGTCAACAAGCGTTGAAGGCATTGGGGAAAAGGGAGGCTGTATTATTATTTGATACAGAGAGCGAAACCATCAAAATGATTCCTAAAGACACATTGAGCAATTACGACCTTATTTAAGGTCGTTGTTGCTCAATAACTTTACATTTTTCAGTTCACTACTCGGCACAATCTCGAAGACAATGGTTGATGTTATGATCCATTTCCAGAGCTGGTTCCCCTTCGGTATTACGGCCAACCACTTTGGCAGGTACGCCGGCTACAGTCGTATGATTTTCAACGGCTTCTAGTACAACACTACCGGCACCAATTTTAGCACCGACACCAATTTCGATATTGCCTAAAATTTTCGCCCCTGCACCAATTAAGACACCAGAACGAATTTTAGGATGACGGTCGCCATGTTCTTTTCCTGTACCACCAAGCGTTACGGATTGTAGGATGGATACATTGTCTTCGATTATGCAGGTTTCGCCGACAACAAGACCTGTCGCATGATCTAACATGACGCCACAGCCAATAGTGGCTGCTGGGTGAATATCGACACTGAATACCATCGACATTTGGCCCTGTAAATACAAAGCTAAGCTCTTTCTGTTATTTTTCCATAGCCAGTTTGCAACACGGTAAGTTTGCAATGCATGGAAGCCCTTAAAAAATAACAAAGGTGTTGTTAAAGTATCGCAAGCCGCGTCTCTGTCTTTTATTGCTAAAATATCTTGCTCGATGCATCTGACAATGCCAGAGTGGGAGTCAGCCATGGCTTCTTCGAATACTTCTCGTAATACCATGGCAGGAATTGATATACTGTCCAGTTTACTGGCCAGTAAAAAGCTTAATGCTGAGCACAATGTTTCATGACGTAAAATGGTAGTATTGAAATAACTGGCTAAAATGGGTTCGTCTGTTGCAAGCTTTTCAGCTTCTGCTTGTAAGGATTGCCATAGGTTGTCATTAGTTACGTCATTTTTCATTGTTGTGCTCAAAGGGTATTCACCTATATTTATTCATGTGTAGAATGTAGGTTATAAGTTTAGGGTTAAACATTACAAGGGGCAATGCGAAGTTTGCTCAAAAAGATGGAGATAATATGTCTAAAAAAAATGTTGCAGATGCACTACATATCTTTTACGAGCTAAATGAGTGTTTTTCTGATGCTTATTGGGAAACTAATGACATTAACCAAAAAGATAGTTTCTTTGCGATGAAGTCTATTCTACAAGATGAGTTAGATGAGCTACACAAACTTAGCTTACAGGATCACGCTTATCCTTATGAACCAATGAATCCTAGTTTGTTGAAATTAAGCGGAAAATTACGCGCTTTATTACCAGAGCTTAATCGACACGTTTATCGTCAAAAAACAGAAGATCGTTTTGTTGAGCTGATTCCAGATGCTTGTGAATTGTTCGAGTCATAATATAAAGAACAATATAAAAACGCCGTTAAATTTCAGTAATTTAACGGCGTTTTTATATCTAAATACCTTGGCTGCGTTTTAAATTGCGAATAATAAAGCGACTAGGGTGAAGTGAATAACTGATTTCTTGTTCTAAAGGCGAAGGCGTATTGGTAATCAGGCTAGCAATATATTGGCCGCTTAAAGGTGTAGAAATCAGCCCTCTCGAACCATGCCCAATGTTTATATAAAGCTGACTTATCGGTTCTTCTATAGTGTTGGTTTTCCATTTTGCATTTTTAGTAAGTGCTGAATAGGCTGTTTGATATATTTGGTCTGACTGAGCTGGCCCTACTATTGGTGAATGATCTACAACGGTGCAGCGAAATGAGACTCGTCCAGAGCAGTCTTTGCTCTCGAATACTCCGTCTGATAAATCCAGTAGGCCTCTTAAAATAGTGAGGTTTTTTTGATGATCTGATTCACGCACTTCTTGATCGTCATCTTCAAAATTATAAGTCGATCCAAAGTGTATCTGTCCATCAATCGGTGGCGACACATAACCAAATTCACACAGTACTTTTTCAATATCTATTTTTTCAGCGGGTTCATCTTGTGATAAACAGTTTTTTCTTGCTGTTTCCACATCAAGATAAGAAACCTGACCGCGTACTGGGATAGTGGGTGTTTTGGTTGTGATATTAAGATTGTCGGTCTGATTTGCGGTACAAAGTACAACGTGAGAGAAAAAATGCTCTTGTAAACCTGTAGTCGCTTTCCAGTGATTTTTTGATTCGTCACTTTCTGATGTGATTTCTGGGTCAATAGACTCAAGGCTACTTAATAAAGTATTGAGTTGAACGCTTATGTTTGGGTGAGACAAAAGAGTCTCACAAAGTTTTTTAGGTGCAACCCAACCAGATAAAGGTAGAAGGATACTACCGTTTTTGTCTGTAGAAGCTTGGAGGACCGCTTCTGGGTACAATTGTTCGTCTAATAATTTTTGGAAACGCAGTGCTTCTTTCTCATTTTTTGGAATTTGTATTAGTCCACATTGATCCCAAAAAACTTGTTTTTGATCCAGCTTAGAAAACAAACGTGTGGCGTACAGATAAGCAGCAAGGTAAAAGCGATTCACTTCAGAATCCTGCGCTGTAAATTTTGGATACAGCATCCCTTGAGGGTTGCCTGACGCTTCACAAGCAATCGTTTTGCCTTGTTCCCAAACGGTTACTGAAACGCCTTGTGCTGCTAATGCATAGGCCGTATTTGCGCCTGCTAAGCCAGAGCCAACAACCAAAACTTTTTTAATAGGCACAGATATTTTTTGACGTAAATTGAACCAAGCTTGACCTTGGGACATTCGTTCAGGAAACGAAGTGGTTAGCTGATTAAGTTGACCGACCGCCATTTCTCTTTTTTGCCCAAACCCTTTAACTTTTTGAACATCAAAGCCAACGGCCTGCAACCCACGACGAACAATACCTGCCGCGGTGAACGTTGAAAAAGTTGTGCCTTGATGACTAAGGCGGTGAATATGCTGAAAGAGCTTCTCTGTCCACATTTCTGGATTTTTACTTGGTGCAAAACCATCTAAAAACCAAGCGTCGATGTTGGCATTTAACGCAGCGAATCCTTCTTCGGCTTCGCCAAACCAAAGTGTCAGTTGAATACGACCTTGTGCTAGTTCAATACGGTGCAGTCCATGACACACAGTAGGGTAGGCCTCGATAAGTTCTTTGCTATAAGCGGCAAGCGAGGGCCACATATTTAAGGCGGCTGTTAACATGTCTTTAGTAAGAGGGTATTTTTCAACTGAGATAAAATGCAGTTGCTTGTCGTCAGAGGCCTCGCTGTCTAAAAATGCTTGCCAAGCACATAGGAAGTTTAACCCTGTCCCAAAACCTGTTTCTGCGATAACAAAAACATTTTTCTGGAGCGCTTTCCAGCGTTCAAGGAGCTTGTTGTGTTGTAAAAAGACGTAGCGTGTTTCTTCTAAACCAGACTCTTTATCAAAGTAAACATCATCGAACTGTGAGGAGTGTGGCGCGCCATCTTCCCCCCAGTTCAAATCAGGGCGTTCTAATTTGTAACTAGTTAACACGAGTGATGCTCTGGATAATCATAGGTGTCTCAGGTACATTTTGATAAGGGCCAACAGATGTAGTTGGACTTGCGGCTATTGTGTCTACCACTTCCATACCAGATACAACTTCGCCAAAAACCGTATAACCTGCGCTGCCGCGAGCGCCATCGTTCAAAAAAGCATTATCGACGTGGTTAATGAAAAACTGTGACGTTGCGCTGTTTGGATCTTGCGTCCGTGCCATTGCCAATGTTCCACGATTGTTTGCTAAGCCGTTATCGCCTTCGTAAGCGACCGCTTTATGGGTGCTTTTACGTTCTAAGTCTTCTGTGAAACCTCCACCTTGCACCATGAAACCACGAATTACGCGGTGGAAAATTGTATCGTTATAAAAACCTTCATCAGCGTAACGTAGAAAATTCTCTACGGTTTTTGGAGCTGCTTTTTCATTCAAGTCAACTCGAATCGTACCCTGGCTTGTTAAAATATCCACTTCAGTTGCATTCACTTGTGAACAAAGAGTGAGTAGGGCAAGAGCGGTCATGATAGGTTTACGCATAGAACGGTTTCCTTATGTATTTTGTACCCCAATAATAGGGCGTGTGTAATAGGGTGCCAAGACGTTTTGTTAATATATTAGGGAGTAAGTAAATGAGAATGGCGAATGTAGAGATCGAATACTGTACTTTATGTGGTTGGATGTTACGAGCGACTTGGTTGTCTCAGGAGCTATTAACGACTTTTACAGACGATATTAAAAGCGTGACCTTGCTGCCGACGCAAGGTGGCATTTTTAAAGTGAGAGTGAACGGTCAAGAAATTTGGTGTCGTAAGGCTGAAGAAGGCTTTCCTGAAGCTAAAGTGTTGAAGCAACGAATGCGTGATGTGATTGATCCCGAGCGAGATCTTGGGCATTCCGATGTTAAACCCTAACAAACTAGAAGATTGGGAGTTCTTGGATTCAGATAAAATACCGTAAGAGTGATTACCTCCTACGGCATTCTCAATTTTTCTAGATTAGTTCGGAAAAACTTGTTTAAAAGGCTGAACGGTAACGTTTTTATAAACGCCAGCCGCCACATATGGATCTGCTTCAGCCCAAGATTTTGCTGCTTCAAGACTAATAAATTCGGCGACAATTACACTGCCTGTAAACCCTGCATCACCGGGGTTATCAGAATCAATCGCAGGGTTTGGCCCTGCTAAAACTAATCGGCCTTCGTTTTGTAACGCTTGTAAGCGAGCCAAGTGCTCTGGACGAGCTGATTGACGTGCTGATAGGCTATTTTTAATGTCTTCGCCGACAATTGAGTAAAGCATGCTTATTCCTTATTTTGTATGTGAGATGAAAGATAAATACCTTGTAACAGAATAAAGACAACCGTCATGCCTAATAATCCGAAAAGCTTAAAGTTTACCCATACATCTTCACTGTAAGAAAATGCGACATAAAGGTTTGTCGCACCAGAAACTATAAAGAAACACACCCAAGCTAGATTCAAAGAACGCCAGACTTTAAAAGGCAGTTCTAATTTATCGCCCATCATGCGTTGGATAATATTTTTGTCACCAATAAATTGGCTGCCTAAAAAGGCGATAGCGAATAAACCATTTACGATAGTTGGCTTCCATTTTATGAAATCACCGTCACCTAGAAGAACCGTAGTGCCGCCTAATAAAACCACTAAAGCCAAAGAAATAATGTGCATTTTCTCGATAGTTTTGTGTTTAAACCAGGTGTAGCCAACTTGAATAAGAGTTGCTGGAATTAAAACAGCCGTTGCCGTAATAATATCTCCTGTCATTTTATAGGCAGTAAAAAAAACAATGATAGGAAGAAAGTCGAATAGTATTTTCATATAAAAACCAATTTATGTATGCTGGTCTCATGATAACCATCATTCCTTTTAAAGAACAGTCTATCTATGCCTGAAGCTGCGAGTTACCGTAAAGTCGATTTACATACACATTCTACCCGTTCAGACGGGCGTCTTTCGCCCACTGAATTAGTTGACCTTGCAGTGGAGCAAAATGTATCTCTGTTTGCTCTTACTGACCATGACACCTTAGACGGTATTGAGGAGGCAAGCCAAAGAGCCTCAGAGTACGGACTTAGTTTTGTTAATGGTATAGAGCTATCTACTCAATGGAATGGTATTCCTTTGCATATGGTTGCGTTGCATTTTGAACGAGATAATTCAGCGCTTTTGTCTATCGTGGCAAAAAATCAAGCAATACGGCTTGATCGAGCGCGACGCATTGCAGATCTATTGGTAAGACAGGGATTGCCTGATTTATTTGATGAAGCGGTTGCCCTTGCTGGAGAGAGCCAGCTTGGTCGACCTCATTTTGCGACCTTGTTAGTCGAAAAAGGGTTGGTAAAAGACTCGAATAAAGCGTTTGATCGTTATTTGGGTAATAAACGTTTGGGGCAGTTGCGCGATGTTTGGCCAGAATTGGAAGATGTTTTAACCGATCTTTCTGGCGAAAATGTAGAATTAATACTAGCTCATCCAAAGCGTTATCCACTTACCGTAACCAAGTTAAAACGCTTATTGAGTGATTTTAAAAAATGGGGTGGCACAGGTATTGAAATTGCTTCTGGTAATGAGCGTCCGGACAGTGTGCGATTATTAGAAAGGTTATCTCAAGAGTTTGGGCTAAAAGCTTCCGTAGGAAGTGATTATCACGGCCCTTTCGGGCCTTGGATGCAAGTGGGTAAGTTCACACAAATACAGGAAAGCAAAGTAGATTTAGTCTGGCAAAATTGGGCCTAATTTTTTATTGATATACTTTTTTTTATTTGAGTATTATTAACGGAGTTCATGTTGAGTCAATTTTTCCAGATACATCCAGAAAATCCGCAGGCTCGTTTGATAAAACAAGCAGCAGATGTAATTCGCAGTGGTGGTGTTATAGCCTATCCAACTGATTGTGGGTATTCGCTTGGTTGCCATCTAGGAGATAAAGCGGCACTTGATAGAATTCGAGCGATTCGTCGTTTAGATGATAAGCATAACTTTACTCTGGTATGCCGAGATTTATCCGAAATATCAACATATGCACGGTTTGATAATCGCTTGTATCGACTTTTAAAACAAAATACGCCTGGGCCTTACACTTTTATTTTTGGGGCTACATCAGAAGTGCCAAGAAGATTATTGCATCCAAAAAGAAAAACAATTGGTATTCGTATTCCTAATAATAAGGTTGTGGCGGCTTTGCTTGAAGAGCTAGGCGAACCTATTATGAGTGTTTCTCTTATATTGCCAGGAGAAACTGATCCATTAACGGATCCTTATGATATTCGTGATACATTGGAACATACGTTAGATTTAGTTATTGATGGTGGTTTTTGTGGGTTATTACCGACCACTGTTGTTCAAATGGATGCGGACAAAATAGAAGTTATTCGAGTTGGTGCTGGTGATCCAGCCCCATTTTCGTAAAATGTTTAATATTCAGCTGTCAAGGCCGACACTGAGTGGCTTATAATACGAAACACTATAGATTTATATTATTTTTAAAAAATGGGTTGCTGAGAAGCATTCCCCTAAGAGGTCGTAATGGACGAGAAGTTACAAAAAGTATTGGCAAGAGCAGGTCAGGGTTCACGTCGCGAGATGGAGAATCGTATCCGAGAAGGCCGAGTCTTAGTCAATGGTGAAGTTGCAACATTAGGTGACCGTGTCAGTTTAACTGATGCTATTACAATAGATGGTTATGCCATTGTCGTAACAGAAGCTGGCGAAAATCGTCGAGTAATTATTTATAACAAACCAGAGGGCGAGGTATGTACTCGTAAAGACCCTGAAGGTCGTCCTACTGTGTTTGATAAGCTACCTAAATTGCGTGGCGAGCGTTGGATTGCAGTTGGTCGTTTAGACATTAATACGTCAGGTTTACTACTTTTTACAACGGACGGTGAATTAGCTAACAGATTAATGCACCCATCTACTGAAATAGACCGTGAATACCTTGTGCGAGTTATGGGTGAAGTAACTGAAGAAAATATTGCGACACTGAAAAAAGGCGTTAATTTAGAAGATGGTGTTGCTAAGTTTACAGATGTAGTTGATGGCGGTGGTGAAGGTATTAACCGTTGGTTTTATGTTTGTGTAATGGAAGGTCGTAATCGTGAGGTTCGCCGTCTCTGGGAGTCACAAGGCGTAAAAGTGAACCGTTTGAAACGTGTACGTTTTGGCCCAATATTTTTACCTTCAAAAGCCAAAGTTGGTCGTTGGGTTGAAATGGAAGATACAGATGTGAGTTCTCTGTGTAAAATGGTAGATCTTAAAATTGCGGACATGAAGCCTAAAACACAACAAGAAAAACTTGAATTGAAGCGTCATAAAAACAAAGCAACAGCGGGTGGTGCACGACGCGCTGCAGCGAAAAGCTTTGACTGGCAGAGTTCTGATAAACAAGAATTTAAGCCTAAAAAAGCAGGTAAAAGATCGTTTCGATAAAATAAAAAATAGGTTGGGAGTTGTAGAAGCATGGTTCGCTGGATAATCGCAGTAATAGTTGTCTTGATCATAGGCCTTTGTGTTTATGTTAGCTTTAGTAATAAGTTACCTGATGGGCTTGGCGTTACAGATGGCTTATTAAAAGCTTGTCCTGCTTCTCCTAATTGTATCTCTACTCAAGCAGAGCCTAGTGATACTATTCATTATATTGAACCAATTGTATTTACAGGCGAATCTAAAGACGCACAGCTATTGATAGAATCTTATATGCTTGCTAAGGAGCACGGTCGTCTTGTAACGAGTTCTTTTGGTTATGTGCATTTTGAAGTGAAAAGTCAGTTAATTGGCTATATCGATGACGTAGAGTTTTATTTTCCAGAAGCAGACAGTGTTGTACATGTGCGTTCTGCTTCGCGTGTAGGTTATTCAGATATGGGCGTTAATCGTAACAGGGTTAGACAAATACAAAACCTTTTAGTAAATTAATTTTTAGTATATCGATTCTTAACCATTAAAATTTCAAATGATAATTTCTGGACGAGGACTGTTCATGAACATAGATGATAACCAAACTATTTTGATTGTTGAGGATGATGAGCGTTTAGCGCTTCTAACCCAAGAATATTTACAAAAAAATGGGTTTAAAGTAGATATTGAAGGGGATGGTCGCAAGGCTATTTCTCGTATTATCACTGAACAGCCTTCACTTGTTATTCTCGATCTCATGTTACCTGGTGCTGACGGCTTTACTGTATGTCGAAATGTCCGCAGTGAGTACAAAGGGCCTATTTTGATGCTTACCGCTCGCAGTGATGATGTTGATCAGATTTTAGGCTTGGAAATAGGGGCTGATGATTACGTATCAAAACCAGCTAAACCTAGAGTGCTATTGGCTCGAGTTCAATCTTTGTTGCGCCGCAGTACGCAAGATGTTGATTTATCAGCTTCTTCGTCTAAAGAAGAGCAAAATTTAACATTTGGGCCTTTGGCGATTGATAACTCTCGCCGTGAGGCTTGGTTGTTGGAAGAAGAAGTTGAGCTTACCAGCGCTGAATTTGACTTGTTGTGGCTATTGTCGAGTAATGCTGGCCGTATTTTAAGTCGAGAAGAGATCTTTGGTGAATTACGTGGTATTGAATATGACGGTCAAGATCGTTCTGTTGATGTCAGAATTTCTCGTATTCGCTCAAAAATAGGTGATGACCCTATACATCCTCGTCGAATTAAAACGATTCGAAGTAAAGGCTACTTGTTCGTTAAAGAAGTATAAAGCCTAATGCGTGAAGAAATGTGGCGCTTATATCGACACCTCATTATTTGGGGTGTCGGAGTTATTGTATGTTGTTACGCTGTCATGGAATTCACTCAAGTTAGGTTTGATACTGAGAAAAAAAAACAATTACTTTGTATAGATGCTGAGATTAGCTCGGCTCTATTATTATCTGGTGCTGCTCAGCAGCTCCCAGAATCCCAATTTAATTGGACGCTCCCACCTTCTGATGCTTTACCTGTTGCCGCTATTTCTTCCTTTATAGCGAAAAAGAAATGGCTTCAGCTCCCTGATGACAGTTATCAATTAACGCTTGGAGAGACTGATCAAGCTTTGTTAATTGGACATGTACCTGATAACCCTCCATTTTTTATATTTGAATCTTTGCTTAGCCGTTTCTTATTAAGTGATCAAATTAGCTATTCAGATAAAATGTTTTTGATCGAAAATATGTCTTGTCTTTCAGTCAAACGGGTAGCTTTAGCAGTAATGTCCCCGTTAACAAGTGTTTCACTTGTTCATGGTGCTCATTATGAATATGCTTTCTTATGGAAAGATGAGAGTGCTGAAAAGGCTATCTTGCTATCCGTTGTTCATGAAAATCATACTTCTTTTACATTAGTTGTTGTTTTGACCGTGGCTATTGGAGTTGGCATTATGCTTCTGCTTATTTGGCGGGAGCTAGTTGCCCTAGATGTGAAGCGAAAAACCTTCGAAAGCATTACTCGACAAATAGCTCGTGGCCGAAGTGGTGGTTTATCTAAAGACATTCCAGACAGTAATGGTACGTTGAAAGAGTTGGCTTATTCTTTTGATTCTATGTCTTCTCATATTGAGCGCTTGTTAAAAGTTCAACGTGAAATGACAAATGCTATTTCTCATGAGTTGAGAACACCGATTGCACGCCTTCGCTTTGGTCTTGAAGTTATGAAGGACGAGGTGGATGAATCTGCAGCAGCGACCATTGAGGCATTGGAAGGTGACGTTGAAGAGCTTAATACACTGGTTGATGAGGTATTAACCTATGGCAAGCTTGAAGCCGGTTCAATGGAGCTCAACTTCAGCGATTTGTCTATTTATCAGTTAGTTGATGGAATTTTACAACATAACCACTTGTTACTTCAGCATTTAACGGTGAATTTGAATATTGATGAAACCTGTATTGTTTCGGCGGATGAGCATCATTTAAGTCGAGCGTTGCAGAACCTTATTTTGAACGCATCAAAGTATGCGACAAGTAGCATTACTATCTCATTCTCTCATGATGAAGACCGCTGGCAGTTAGACATCGAAGATGATGGGCCCGGTATCGCGTTTGAAGACAGAGATAAAGTTTTTATCCCATTCCAGCGACTAGATAACAGCCGAACACGTGCCTCAGGTGGCTATGGTTTAGGTTTGGCTATCGTTCAGCGTATTGCCTTCTGGCATGGCGGGGCGGTTCTAATCGATGCAAGTGAGTCGGGTGGGGCTAAGTTTAGTTTAATTTGGTCACGTAACCAGCGTCAGAAAACCTTAGCCTGATGCTGGTGTAGGATTGTTATGCAGCCTAAAGTTCTGGCGACAAAATTCCTTTTAAGTTTTTAAAACAGGTTTTTGATGCTGTAGAAATAAGGTCTTCCATATAAGCATTGTTCCGTTGATCCTTCCGAATCGCCAAATACAGTTTGCACCAAATACCTTCTTCTCCTAACGATTTAGTAATCACATATTGTCGATTTGTATATTCCGTAAGAGCCCAGTTAGGCAGGCAGCAAACACCGCGACCGCTTGCGACCAACTGCATCATCATCAGAGTTAATTCGCTATGACGTATCTTAGCTGGCGACACATCTGCTGGATTTAAGAAGTGCTTAAATATATCCAAACGTTCGGTTTCAACAGGGTAAATAATGAGCGTTTCTTTTTTAAAATCATCTGGTGTTAAAAATTCTTTCTTTGCTAAATGATGATGTCGAGATAAAGCTACTTGAGATTCATATTGGAATAAGGGAATGTATTCAATGTTTGGAATATCTTGTGGGTCTGAAGTAACGACAAGGTCTAAATCCCCACGGGCTAGTGCTGGTAAAGGCATAAAGCCAAAAGCAGTAGAGAGATCTAGTTCAACGTCTGGCCAATGTTCACGGAAATGATCAATGGTTGGCATCAACCATTCATAACAGCTGTGGCATTCGATAGCGATGTGCAGTCGACCGCTTTCCCCTTCAGCGAAGCGTTGTATGTCTCTTTGTGCAGACCGAAACGAAAGAAGCACATCATCTGCGAGTTGCAATAATCGTAGTCCTGCACTGGTGAAGCGAACTGGCTTAGTTTTTCGAATAAAAAGAAGGCATCCTAGCTTTTCTTCAAGGTCTTTTAGCTGATGAGATAGTGCGGATTGGGTTAGATGAACTCGTTCTGCAGCTTCAACCAGACTGCCTGTTTCTCTTAGGGCAGACAGTGTTTTTAAATGTCTAACTTCAATTATACTCATGATATTTCACATTAAATGAATGGTTTTCAACGACTTGAGTGTAAAAAAGGCCTATTGGAGAAATACTCAAAACAGGCCTAATCACTTGTTGTATCAATTACACAGCAAAAACTCTAGTAATGCTTTTTGTGCATGTAAACGGTTTTCCGCTTCATCCCAAACAACAGAATCTGCTTTATCCATTACATTAGCAGAGACTTCCTCGCCACGGTGGGCTGGAAGGCAATGCATAAATAATGCGTCGGAATTCGCTTCTGCCATTAATGCTGTATTTACTTGAAATCCATCAAAATCCTTTACGCGTTGATCTTGCTCGTCTTCTTGTCCCATGGAAGCAAATACATCGGTAACAATTAAATCGGCATTTTTCGCAGCTTCATGAGCATCGTGTAAGACAGTAACACGATCTTTATGTTCTGCAACGAGCTCTGCGTTCGGCTCGTAACCAACAGGGCAAGCTACAACAAGTTGAAAATCGAGTAGTGCAGCTGCATTGATATAGGAGTTGCACATGTTATTGCCATCACCAACCCAAACGACTTTTTTACCTTCAATAGAGCCGCGATGCTCTTGAAAAGTTTGCATGTCAGCAAGTAATTGGCATGGATGGTAATCATCTGTTAATGCATTAATCACAGGTACAGAAGAATATTTAGCGAAAGTCTCAACGGTTTCATGATCAAATGTTCGGATCATTACGGCATCAACCATACTAGATATAACGCGAGCGCTATCCTCTACAGGTTCGCCGCGGCCAAGTTGAGTGTCGCGAGAAGAAAGAAAAAGTGCGTGACCACCAAATTGAGCCATGCCCGCTTCAAAAGAAACGCGAGTACGTGTCGATGACTTTTCAAAAATCATCGCTAAAACACGTCCGGTTAACGGTTGAAATAGTGTGCCTTCTCGATGAATTTTCTTAAGCTCAGACGCTCGTATTAATAACTGTTTTAACTCATCGGAAGATAGATCTTTCAGAGTAAGAAAATGTCTTGGCGACACGCTAGAGCTCCTTAATTGTCTTTTGAAAAGGGAATCGACCAATTTAATACACTCAGGTAAGCGAGTAAAGGGTAATTAACAATAGAAAGAGCAAAGGAAAGCGTCTTTTTGGGGTTGTAAATGCACCACCAGACCCAATAAACTGATGCAAGTTTAATGAATTTAATAGTCGTGAGTTTTATGGTGGCGTTGTTGACGCACTTTTTACGATAGTCGGCGCAATCCAATAACGAGGTTTTTTAACATGAGTAATACAATCGAAACAATTAAAGAACAAATTAATAGCAACGATATTTTGCTTTATATGAAGGGTAATCCTCGTGCGCCACAGTGTGGTTTTTCCTCTCAAGCGGTTCAGGCTCTTATGGCCTGTGGAGAGCGCTTCGCTTTCGTTAATATTTTGGACAACCCAGATATTCGTGCCGAGCTACCTAAATTTGCTAACTGGCCAACTTTTCCCCAGCTTTGGATCAAAGGCGAGTTAGTAGGTGGTTGCGATATTATTGTTGAGATGGCGGGTAATGGCGAGCTACAAACGTTAATTACAGCCGCTGTTGGAACGACAGAAGAATAAGTTTTATAATTTAATTTATAGAGCATTAGCTTTTAAAAAACGCGTATTACCTAATAGTAATACGCGTTTTTTGTTATTTACTTTTAGTCGCAAGCTCATTGGCCACATCAATTACCTGTCTTCTAAACCAGATATGACTCGCATCATGATGAAGTAATGGACTCCAAATCATTTTTAGCTCAATTTCGGGAATATTAAATGGTGGGTCTAAAATAACAAGATCAGGATCTCTTTTGTTTATCATGGCGACTTTTTTGGGCAAAGTAGCAATAAGGTCCTGTTCAAGCGCCAAATGCATCGCGGTATGATAGCTGCGTGTAAATACCCGGATACTGCGTTTGTGCTCAAGAGCTTGAAGGGCTTCATCTACCCATCCTAATTTTTGTACATCATTTGGGTCCATACCGACGCCAATACCAAAACCAGTTTTGCTGACCCAAATATGCTGAGCCTTTAGGTAAGCATCAATGTCGAAATGGTTTTTGATTGGGTTTTTGGCGCTCATTACACAAACAAATGTATCGAACCAAACGCTTTTCTGGTGAAAGGATTGTGGAAGTTCTTCAAAGCGATTAATGGCCATATCAATCTTACCCGCTTCCACATCATGAAAAGTCACGTCGCTTGGGGTCATTATATCTAGGGTAATGCCTGGGGCCTGCTCACGTAGTCGATTCAATAATTTTGGAATGACAGTTGAAGTGGCGTAGTCACTAGCCATTATTCTGAAAACACGAGTACTGGTAGTTTCGTTGAAGTCAGCTTCTGGTTGTAATGCTTCTTCTAACTCAAGTAATACTTTTCGAACAATAGGCTGTAAACGAAGAGCTTTTTCTGTTGGTTTCATGCCTTCGCTGGTGCGAACGAGCAGTGGATCGCTTAATAAATCTCGTAATCTTTTTAGTCCATTACTCATAGCGGGTTGAGTAATATTAAGTTTGTTTGCAGAGCGAGTTACATTACATTCTCTCAATAAAACATCGAGATAGATAAGAAGGTTAAGGTCAATTTTATTTATATTCATGTTTGATGAGATTCACACTGTTTATGAATGAATTGTATTTACCCTTCTTTAAAGTATAACGCTTACACTACCAATTCTATAGTGCATAAAAAGTGTACCTGTGTTTGATATTTTTAACCAACGGGTACTGCACGGCACAAGTCGATAAAGTGCTGAGCGTTTTGTGTTAAAGCTGTGTTTTTAGGGGTTACAATCAACAAATTTCGATTTAGCTCAAGGGGCGTTTTATAAAGTCGGATCAAGCCTGAACTAAGTTCTTGAGATATTGCCATTCTAGACAAACAACCTAAGCCCATTTGATGAATCACAGCCTGCTTAACCGCTTCCATATGAGCAAGTGAAAGAGCCACGTTAAGTTGAGGTATTCGTGCTGCGGTTGCTTGCTCTAAAATATTACGAGTGCCAGAGCCAGCTTCACGCATTACCCAGTTGGCTTGTTGCAAGTCTTCCCAAGATAAGTCTTCTGGACGCTCTTCTTCAGTGGAGCCAAACACGACAAGTTCATCTTTTAGCCACACTTGAGTCATCAGCTCTGCGTGCTGGCAATAACCTTCAATGAAGCCGACTTCAGCTTTACCTGTCAATAATTGTTGGATAACACTTTGTGTATTACCTATGTCTAAATTAAAGCGAATATTAGGATGCTGGCGTTTAAAAGTAGACATTTGTTTTGGCAGTAAATAGTTGCCCACACTAACGCTAGCGGCTAAGTGTAAAGATCCACTTAACTCGTTTTCATTCCCCATGCTCTCTATTTGTTCAATCTGACTCAGAACTGCACGAGCTTGGGGCAAAAGGTTTCTGGCTTGGGGTGTTATTTGTAAGCGCTTACCATGACGGCGAAAAAGTGGCCGCCCAAGTAAGGCTTCCAATTCTCGTAAGGCTTGGCTGGCTGCTGGTTGGCTAATAGAAACCATTTCTGCGGCAGCAGTAACCGAACCCGTATGCACAACAGCTTCGAAGATTTGTAATTGTCTAAGTGTAATTCTCATTTGTTCATTGTAGCGCCGTTTTTGTTTTTAGGAGTAGCGTTAATGCTCGCTGAAACCAAAAATAACGGAAGACAAAAACGAAATCTAAGAAAATAGAATAAGAAAAAACATTATGAGTTAGTTTTTGGTTCTTCTGGTACGAAAAATGCTTTAAATTTATCGAGAAACACCGTATAAGGTGCTATCTGTTCGTACGACATACTAGTGCAATTTGTACTATACTGTTCGCACATCGGCTTCCACAAGAAGCGAATGATACAACCTCTGTTATTAACCAAAAGTTAAAACAGCTCTTGTTAAGGACTTATTATGAAAACTACCCATCGTTGGCTTTCTATTGTTGAGGGCTGCTTGCTCGTTGCTTTAGGGTTACATATCTTGAACTCTGCTGGACTACTTATTAGTGGAACTGCGGGTGTTGGTATGATACTCCTCAGAGTCACAGACTTGTCTTTCGGACAGTTATTTTTTCTATTAAATATTCCCTTTTATATATTGGCTTGGTACACGCTAGGTCGAGATTTTACCTTCCGTACTTTTTTCAGTATCAGTTTGTTATCTGCATTATCTGAGTTGATGAATCATTATGTGTCCTTGTCTATTAACCCTATTTTAGCCGCCACGCTAGGCGGTTTGTTAGTTGGCTTTGGGTTGATTATCTTATTTCGTCATAACTCCTCTTTGGGGGGGGTAAACATTCTAGCGGTTTATTTAGAGCGTCGGTTTGATATTCATGCGAGCAAAACCACATTGATTGCGGATATTTGTGTGCTAATTGCTGCCGTCGTGTTTCTTGAGCTGAGTAGTTTGATGTATTCGTTATTTGCCTTCTTACTTTTAAGCTCGGTGGTTGGGCGTTATCACCGTCCACCAAAATGGGCGCAAATACCTGTTATAGAAATAAAGCGCTAATATTGGTTTTATTCAACATTACCTGAGTCCTTTGCGTTTGACACTGTAATGGGGCAAGGATAAGGTCAAACAAGACAAAACATAGGGAGAACGCCTACAATAGAAGGCTCGTTTTCCCTTTTTGACCTTAACATATGACACAGGTAGTTTCATGACTCGTCTCGCCCATAACAACTTTCCTTTTACTGCGGTAGCTGGGCAAGACACGCTTAAATTAGCACTAATTCTATGTGCAATTAATCCACATATTGGCGGTGTTCTTATTAGTGGCCCGCGAGGGTCTGCTAAATCTACTTTGGCTCGTGGCTTATCTGGTGTTATGCCAGCGCTAGACAATGAAAAACTGGCTCCTTTTGCGACACTACCTCTTGGCGCGAGTGAAGACCGTCTAATTGGCGCGTTGGATCTAGAACAAGTATTACAAGACAAGAGTGTCGCGTTTAAGCCCGGTTTATTGGATAAAGCTCATGGTGGCGTATTGTATGTAGATGAAGTGAATTTACTCTCTGATCACCTTGTCGATAAGCTATTAGACGTAGCTGCTAGTGGTGTTAACCGTATTGAGCGTGATGGCATTAGCCACGAACATGAGTCTCGTTTTTTATTGATTGGTACCATGAACCCAGATGAAGGGGAGTTGCGTCCGCAGTTACAAGATCGTTTTGGCCTAATGGTCGAATTAGGTAATCAATACAGCCTTGAGGAACGCGTACAAATAGTAAGACTTAGAGACGAATTCGATCAAGATTCAAAATCCTTTTGTGATGCCTTCAAGTATAAACAACGTAATCTAAAAAATAGTATTCGATTAGCTCGTCAAGGGTTGAGCAAGGTGCGTTGTTCTGATGAACTAAGAATGGAGGTCGCGAGACATTGTCAACAAGCCAATGTTGACGGTGTGCGAGGTGATATTGTTTGGGTTCGTGCTGCAATGGCGCATGCTGCTTGGCGAGGTGTTGAACACGTAACATTAGAAGATATCAATGCGGTTGCAGAGCTTGTATTAGCACATCGTCGACAAGCGCCATCTGCTAACTCACAGCAACCTGAACAGCTGCCTTCGCGTCGTCCCCAAGAACCAAATCAAGATAATCACAATCAGCCAGATACTAAACCTGACAATAACACTCCGTCAGAAAGTGGAAAAAAGCAAAGTAGTGATGGCGATTGGGGAAGCATGACACCGCAAACTCAACCCAACAGCGCACCAATAGAAATATCTATCCAAAGTAAGATAAACCAAAATAGCCCCCCAGCGTCATCAGCTGAGGGAATCAGCGAGGTGGCGCCGGGAAAGTCTAAAGGTAAGCACCGGGATGGCTATCGACCTGATGCTAATCAAACTGGAAACGGCATAGACTGGTTTCGAAGTATCACACGTCAGCCACAAGAGTGGCCGCCGAAAGAACTCACTCACAAAATGGAAAAGACAGGTCAAGCGGCATTGCATTTGGTGTTGCTAGATACGTCGGCATCGACACTTAGCCAAGGCGTTTTCGTGAAAGCCAAAGGCGTGATTTTAGACATTGCTCATCGTGCGTATTTAGCTCGTGAACAAATCGCTATTTTGGGTTTTGGGCAAGATGGAGTCTCGTCTATTCTACCTAGAGTTCGTGCTCCGAAAGAAATTGCGCAGCTATTAGGAAATCTAGGTGCGGGTGGTGGAACACCTTTTCGAATTGCGATTGAAAACGCAGGTCAATATTTGATGCAACAACATCAAGTGAATCATGGTTTATACAGCCAAACTTACATATTGACCGATGGCCGCACGCAAGCCGATGTGTCGGGCCTTTCTCTACAAGGTAATACGGTATTGATTGACACAGAAAATTCACAAGTTAAACGTGGCCGAGGCCAGAGTATTGCCCAAGATTTAGGGGCTCAATACGTATTATTGAATTCTATTTTAGAGACTGCTTTATGACTACTTCTGCTGCTTATAGTCCTGTTAGCTGCCCCGCTTTATTTTTGACGGCTCCAGCGTCAAATCAAGGAAAAACAACCATAACGGCTGCCTTAGCGCGTTACTTCACCAATCAAGGTAAAGTCGTTCGAGTATTTAAAACGGGCCCAGACTACCTTGACCCTCAAATTCTTGCTCAAGCATCTAAACAGCCCGTTGAACAGTTAGATATTTGGATGGCAGGTGAAGACTATTGCCAAGACAAGCTTTATCAAGCCGCACAAGACGCTGATTTAATCTTAGTTGAAGGGGCAATGGGCATGTTTGATGGTGATCCATCCAGCGCCGATTTAGCCGCACGCTTTGGCATCCCAATGGCGATTGTCATGGACGTAAAAGGTATGGCGCAGACTGCTGCCGCATTGGCGACAGGATTAGCGAACTTTCGAGAGGATGTAACGGTTTCAGGCCTGATTGCAAACCGTTGTGGCAGTGAGCGACATGCAGAATTGATTCGTGATGCGTTGCCTGAAAGCCTACCTTTACTTGCCACGCTAAAACGTGATGAAGGTATTACCTTGCCAGAACGTCACTTAGGTCTGGTACAAGCGAATGAAGTAAAAGATGAACTTGAAGTACGCTTTGAAGCCGCCGTTGAATGGTTAAAAGAAACAAAGGACAAAGGTTTATTGAGTTTGCCTGACGCAGTTCCTTTTTATCCAGTTGAGTCTTCTGTTATAAACGTCGAAGAAAAAGCGACGGCGTCACTTTTAAAAGGCAAAACGATTGCCATTGCTCAAGATGCGGCGTTTAGTTTTATCTACGATGCCAATATTAAAGCATTAACAAAAATGGGAGCAAAGGTTGTATTTTTCTCACCCTTAAAAGACACCGTTTTGCCATTTGCTGATGCACTTTGGCTTCCAGGTGGTTATCCCGAACTACACGCAAAAGCGCTGTCAGACAACTTGCCAATGCGAGAAGCGATTCAAGCTTTCTACCAAACAGGTAAAGCTATTCTGGCTGAGTGTGGCGGTATGCTTTACAGCTTGGGAGATTTAACCGATTTGAATGACGCTTGTTATCCCATGTTAGGTATTTTAGAAGGTCAGGGCACAATGCGTGGTAAACGTGGTTGCCAAGGTATGCAAACGGTAGTAATTCCTCAAGGAGAAATTCGCGGTCACGCTCATCATCGTTCACGGAGTGCGAATACCCCTGAGCCTGTTGGACATGGCCGCCGTCAGCGTCACCCCGCTCCTGGCGAGGCTATCTATCAACAGAAAGGCTTAACTGCGAGCTACCTGCATTTGTTCTTTCCATCTAACTTAGAAGCCACTGCCAAGCTTTTTTTAGGCAAAAACAACTCTTCTTTAGACGGAAATGTCACTCATTTGAGTTCGAGTAAATAGCCATGTGGCCAGAAAGTACTGAATCACCGGCACCATTACGGTCAGGGCTAACTACCGGAACCTGCGCAACGGCTTGTTGCGTGGCGGCGGCTCAAGTACTTTTTACTCAGAAACAAGATGACACTGTTAGCGTTACTTTACCGAAAGGCAAGGTAGTCGATTTACCCATTATCGAATACAGCATAATTCTAAATGGAATTAGAACCGCGACCATAAAGGACGCAGGTGATGACCCTGATGCAACCCACGGCGCGACTTTATTTGTCGAGTTGCGATTAACGTCAGAAAAAGGGGTTCGCTTTCATGCGGCACAAGGCGTTGGTGTGGTTACTCGAACTGGGTTGTTGCTTGATGTTGGTGAGCCTGCTATTAACCCTGTACCACGTAAAATGATGACAGAACATTTAGAAGGGTTCGCGAAAACGTACGATTACTACGGCGGTTTTGAGGTATCTGTTGGTGTAATAAACGGCGAACAGATTGCGCTAAAAACCATGAACCCTCGTTTGGGTATTCTAGGCGGTTTATCGATTCTAGGAACGACTGGCATAGTTCGTCCGTTTTCTTGTGCGGCTTACATAGCTTCGATACATCAAGGTATCGATGTAGCACGTGCTAATGGCATCACACACATTGCCGCAACGACAGGCAATAGCAGCGAAGATGCAATAAAAAAACATTATGAATTAGACGATATTGCATTGATTGAAATGGGTGACTTTGTTGGTGCCGTTTTGAAGCACGTTAAAAAAGTAGGGCAAACCGATTCGCCTAAACTGATGAAACTTAGTATTTGTGGTGGCTTTGGGAAAATCAGTAAATTGTCTCAAGGTAATATGGATTTAAACAGTCGAGCATCCAGTATTGATCTAAATGCGTTGGCGAAACTCGCTGGCTTGTTAGGCGCGAATGATGAATTACAAGATGAAATGACCAATGCTAATACCAGTGTTGAAGCCTTATCATTTGCTCAGCAGCAGAATATTGAATTGGCGGATGCAGTTTGCCAACAAGCTTTAAATTTTGCCAGACAGTACATTCCAAATCATATTGAACTAGAAGTTTGGGCGATTGATCGTAAAGGGTCATTTGTCGGTAAAGCGCTTGATAAAGTACTAAGTAAACCAAAAGGTAACGATTTATGAAAGTGCTCTTGTTAGGCGGAACCGCTGATGCACGACGTTTAGCGGATGCTCTTCATCAAGCGGGTTCTTTTCAGAATAATGTGAGGGTGGTTTACAGCTTGGCGGGTTTAGTTCGTGTGCCAAAAGTAGATTGTGAACTTGTAGTTGGCGGCTTTACTCAATTTGGCGGATTGACCCAGTATTTAAGTGAGAATGGCATTGATGCCATTCTTGATGTGACACACCCTTACGCGCAAACCATGAGCACAAAAGCCGTGCAAGCAAGTAAAGACGTTGGTATTCCATGCTGGCGTTTTCATCGGCCTGCTTGGCAACAAGAATCAGGCGATAATTGGTTAACATATCAAACCGATAATGAATTACTGACAGAACTTGCCAACTATCGTGTGCCGTTATTAAGTGCAGGTCAAATGAGCGAAGCGCTCCTTGAGCTGATTGTAAATTTGCCGAATATAGAACGTGTTGTTTGGCGAACAGCGGTTGCACCTAAGTTTGAGCTTTCACAAGTATTTAAAAAAGTAACATGGGTAAAAGCCATCGGTCCTTTTGTATTAGAAGACGAACGCCAATTACTCATAGAACAAGGTATTGATGTGATCGTTAGTAAAAACAGCGGCGGTTCTGCTACCTATTCTAAATTGGAGGCAGCAAGAGAAATGGCGATTCCCGTATTGTTACATGGCCGACCAGAATTACCTGATGCGGATAAAGAGTTTAGCGACATACAAGATTGTTTAGATGCATTTTTAGCAACCTTCAAACCGACCTTAAAAAACCACCAACAAAAAGACAGCCAACAGTGACTCAAGATACTTCATCAAATAATTCTCATAATGCTGAGAAGCCTTCTTTTGAAAAAAGGCCTCAGGCGATTGAGCAAGACAGTTTTCGCCAAATTCGCGAACTCACCGATTTGTCGAATTTGAGCCAAGATCAACAACAAGTAGTGATGCGTGTTGTTCATAGCCTTGGCTTACCTGATGTAGCAGAGCAGGTTCGATTTAGTGCTAAAGCAACTCAAGCAGGGCGCGAGGCCTTGGCAAGAAACTGCGCTATTCTGTGTGATGTGGAAATGGTGAAACAGGGTGTTACTAAGCGCATGATAGAGCGTGAGCCTTTGTGTTTTTTGAATGATCCACGTACATCAGAATTAGCGAAAGAACAGAGCGAAACTCGATCCATGGCAGCGTTGAGTTTATGGCAAAGCAGCTTAGCTGGCAGCGTGGTACTTATTGGTAATGCGCCAACGGCTTTGTTTCGCTTATTGGAAATGATAGAGCAAGGAGCGCCAAAGCCCGCTTTAATTATCGGTATGCCGGTGGGCTTCGTTGGCGCGGCAGAATCAAAAGACGCCTTATGGAAAGCGCATGAAAAACTCAATATAGAGTGCATTACTTTATTAGGGCGAATGGGCGGTAGCGCCGTTACATCTGCCAGTTGTAATGCCTTATTGCGTTGTAATTTAGGCGAGTACTATTAATGCTAAAAACGACGACAGTGAAAAATATAGCGATGTTAAAAATTCATGTGATTGGACTGGGTGTAAACGAAGAATCTAATCTTGATACGCCTGCTCTAGCTGCTTTAGCTAGTTTGACTGAAAATGACATTGTTCTGGGCTCACCTCGTCAGCATAAGACTATTTCGATTTATTCCAATAACGGAAAGTCTTGCGACTTACCTAAGCTCAAACAGCTTGAAAGTGATTTTTCGACTTGGGAAAAGCAAGGTGCCAAGCAAGTGGTGGTGCTAGCTTCTGGTGATCCCTTGTATTACGGTATTGGGGCTTGGTTAGTACGAACCTTTTCTGCGGAACAACTTTGTTTTTACCCTAATGTTTCTAGCATTCAAGTAGCTTGCCATCGTCTTGGTTTGTCTTTACAAGATGTTCAAGTGGTAAGTCTTCACGGTCGCCCTTTAATGAGTTTACGTCGCTATTTACAAGCTAATCAGACCTTAGTGTTGCTCACAGATCAACACAGTCAGCCACAGAAAGTAGCGCAAGAATGTGTACTTTCTGGGTTAGATAAAAGTGACATTGTGGTTTGTGAGGCCCTAGGTTATGAGCAAGAAAAAGTGCGCTGTTTTACCGCTGATGAGTTAACAAATAGCGAATTAGCTTTCGATCCGCTTAATGTCATTGTCGTGAAAGCTAGCCATCAACACAGTTTTTACCCGAAGGCACCGGGCATTCCAGATGTTTCTTTTGTCACTGACAAAGGCAATGGTAAAGGTATGATTACTAAGCGAGAAGTGCGCTTGGCTATTTTGTCTTATATGAACATAAATAACGGAGATACGGTTTGGGACATTGGCGCTGGTTGCGGCGGCGTGAGCGTTGAATTGGCCTATTGGCATCCACATAGCCGTATTCTTGCTATCGAACATCATCCTGAACGTCTAGCTTGCTTAACAGCAAATCAAGAGCGTTTTGGCGTCGTACAAAATTTGTCTATTGTGGCTGGTAGAGCGCCAGATGTGCTGGTGGATTTACTATCGCAAGGCGGTGTGCCTGACAAAGTTTTTATCGGCGGCAGTGATGGTGAGTTGTCAGCTTTGATGGTTAAGATTTGGGACCTGTTGCCTATTAATGGAAGTTTGATGGTTAGTGCCGTAACAGAAGACACTAAATACCAAATCATTCAATTCGCTCAACAGCGAGAAGCCGCACAGGGTGTGGAAGAGCAAAGTTTTCAAATTTCAATATCAAAAGGCGAGCGTCTTGCAGGCCAGCGTTTGTATCGACCTAGCCTTCCAGTGACACTTTTTCATTTTACTAAAACAGCATTGAATTCACAGACTAAGGACAACGCATCATGAGCGTGGCAGAAAACATAGTCTTAGAAGGTATAGCCCCACACGGCCGATTCATTGGCGTGGGTGTTGGTCCTGGTGATCCAGAACTTATTACGTTAAAAGCTTTAAGAATGATTCAGAGCGCAAGTGTGGTGAGTTATTTGGCGAACGCTGAAGGTGGTTCACAAGCGAAAACGATTGCTAGTGAAGCCTTTGCTGGCATAACACATGAACAACGTGAAATAGCGATTGTAATGCCTATGTCGACGGATCGATCCTTGGCAAACGAAGCTTATGATCAAGGTGCAAAATCCATTGCTGATGAGTTACGCCAAGGTAAAGATGTGGTGTTTTTATGTGAAGGTGATCCGTTATTTTTTGGCTCTTTTGCATATTTATTAGAACGTTTAGAAGAGGAATTCAAATGCCAAGTGGTTCCAGGTATCTCTTCTATTAATGCAGCATCGTCCGCGTTGAATCATCCGTTAACAGTATTAAAAGAATCTTTCGCTGTCGTCAGCGGCCGCCATTCTGCTGCGCAAATTGATACAGCGTTAGAGCATCATGACAGCGTGGTGATTATGAAAGCAGGGCGCGCGCGTCCTCGTATTCTAATGGCTTTACGTAAAACTAATCGTATGCAAGATGCTAAGTATCTTGAATATATAGGTCGAGATAATGAACGTATTGTTCAAGATGTGTCGACCTTAGAGGACAAAGCAGGCCCGTATTTTTCTCTGTTTGTTGTGACGAAAAGCGAGCGAGGTACACGTTGATACGCATTATTGCGCTAACTCCCGCAGGTAAAAAACTAGGTGAGCGCTTAGTAATGAGTTGGCCTAACGCTAGCTTAGATTATAAACCTAAACCTTTTGCCGTATTGGTACAGCGTGCTTTTCAGCAAGGAGATTGGTTAGTATTTATCTGCGCCACTGGCATCGTCATTCGAACCCTAGCGCCGGTTATTCAAGATAAGTTTCAAGACCCGCCAGTGTTAGTTTTAGACGAAGAAGGTAAGTTTGTGATTCCGCTTTTATCGGGTCACGAAGGCGGTGCAAATGAATGGGGCGCACAAGTGGCAAACCAGCTTGGTGCGCAGCTTGTTATGACTACCGCGAAACCTTACCTGAATCCTATTTATACTTTGGGAATGGGCTGCGAACGGAATTGTCCGTTAGAGTTTCTTGAAAGCCTGATGTGGGAAGCTCTTAAGCAAAAAGGCTTAACGCCAAGCGATATTCATTCTTTAAACAGCATCGACATCAAAGCCGACGAAACCAACTTGATTGCACTGGCTCAAAAATACCACTGGGACTTCAATACTTACAGCGCCCAAGAGCTCGCACCAATGGAATCACTACTCAGTACAAAGTCTGACTACGTCTTCAAAACGGTTGGCGTCTATGGCGTCGCAGAATCTGCGGCCTTGCTTGCTGCACAAAATGAAACAGGATCAGAACCTGAGCTCACACTGAATAAAATTAAGAATGCTAAAGCGACAATTGCGATTGCGAGAGGGTTCAGTTCTTGAAAGGTACTGTGTTAACGATTAATCGTGTTTAAAAAAGAAGCACCTGTATGGAGCTTCTTTTTTAATTAGTACTGTCTTTTTTTGCTAGGTTTTATTCTTAGAAATTATTAAACGATCTTAAATTGGCTAAGTAGCTGCTTTTGATGAGAAGCCAGTTGCGATAAGCCTTCACTGTCTTTTTCGCTCTGATCCGACCCTGTTGCTGCTTGCTCAGACATTTCAGATATGTCTTGAATGTTTTGTCTGATCTCTTGCGCAACTGCAGATTGTTCTTCTGCAGCGGTGGCGATTTGAGTACTCAAGTCTCGAATCTCCGTCATGTTGTGCTGCAGCTCGGTTAAAGACGCGCCGACTAGGCGTGCTTCTTCTACACTTGCATTCGCACTGGTATGGCTTTCGCTCATGCTGCCAACAGTTTTTGTGACACCTTGCTGTAACTGAACGATAACTCGTTGAATATCTTCTGTTGAGCTTTGAGTCCGAGTGGCCAGTGTGCGAACTTCGTCGGCGACCACGGCAAACCCTCGGCCTTGCTCACCTGCACGAGCGGCTTCAATAGCAGCATTCAATGCTAATAAATTCGTTTGTTCTGCTATTTGTTGAATAACATCTAAGATGTTGCCGATGTCTTTTGAATATTCATCTAGTTGATTAACAACCAAGGTAGATTCTTCAATTTTGGCGAGTAGATGTTCATTTTTTTGAATATTTGCATCCATCTGAGCTCGACTTTTGGTGGCGCCTTGGTCAACAGATTGGATTTGATGAAGGATGATTTCGGAGCTTTTGGCAACTTGCTCTACGGTTGTCGTCATCTCATTCATTGAAGAGGCGACTTCTGTTGTACGCTGGTTTTGTGCACTCATCAAGCGTTTAGAGTCACCTGCTAGGCGTACATTACTGTCTGCAGAATTAGCTACTTTGTTAGAAGAGAGATCAATGTCTTTCATTACGGCTTGAAGTTTTGACACCAACTCATTCACCCAACGTGATAGTTCACCAAATTCGTCTTGGGTATTTACTTTACTTCGTTTAGTGAAGTCACCATTTGAAATTTTGCCTAATACATCCATGACTTCTTTCAGAGGGTTTTTAATGCTTCGGCTCACCCATAAGGCAACAAGGACAGCAATCACAATAGAGACAATCAATACAATCGTAATAATGAAAATGGATAGCGATGCCGCAGTACTTGCTTCTGATTTTGCGCTTTCACCCATGAGTTTCGTTTCAGACAGTAGTTGTTCCACTTCTGCGTTTATTTTGTCCATACTTGCTGACAAGTTTTTGGCTAGAATTTCAGACTCTTGCTCTAAAACAATACTTTCATAATGTTTAGTAATAACGCCATCATCAGACAAAATGGCGGTTTCTAATTCTTCTATCAAACTGTCTATATTCTCATCTGTAAGGAGAGCTTGTTTCTCTTTCACCCCTTCAAAAGTGGCAGACATACTGTCACGTAAGGCTTGCATACCTTTCAAATTTTGGGATTCAAAATAGTCAACAACTGATGTTTGTATGTTTTGTATGCTATTTCGTATGTACGATGCTGAAGATCCAGTTGCAAAGTCTGCCCCCTCTTCTAATAGCGCTAAATCTTCAGATGCAAAAATGAGTGAATTTTTAAGGTAGCCTTTTTCGTCAGCAACTAGGAGTTGTAGATCTAACATTTTTTTATAGTTAGAGAAGGCCATATCGGTATAAGTGAAAAAGCTGTCTGCTTCTTTATTGATGTTGCGTAAAGCGTCATTCATTATATCGACTTTTTCAAGCTGGCTTTCTAATACGTCAGAAACATCAATATACCCTTGTTTGTAAGACTGAAAGCGTTGAGATAATCCCTCTAATGAATCGGGAGATTTACTTAGTAAGTATTGTAAAACTGCAGCGTTGGCTAAACTCAAGTCGTCTTTAAGTTCGTGGCTGGTAGAAGTGATATCTGCGACTTTTCCAGTAACGATATTCAGTCTGCTTTCTATTTTACTTACTCCCCAAAAGCCAGACGCGGCGATCAGGAAGAGTAATAATAATAAGACACTGAAACCGCATAGAATTCTTTGAATAACCGATAATGACATAGTGACCCCGTGATTTTTATTCGTATTTTTATTTGTATGACTAATTAGAATACAACAATAACTGATAGATTTCATTTTGTCGTACTTTTGTAGCATGGGTAACTATCTGGGAGGGCATTTATGATATTGATCGAGTGCTCAATATCTATCCTATCTGTCTTTTTAAGGTCGCTTTTCTGACATCATATCAGAGATATAATGTCCTTCTAGCTCATGCTTAGTGACTACTCATAGTTCTTTTTGGCTTTAGTTACTTTTTCTAAATAATACTGAGATTCAGAACGAGGGTGGTCGTATCTCAATTTTTGATAAACACTGCTTGAGGAATTTTGGTTCAGTTTTTCCATTGCGACAGTTCTATCTGCATCAAAGGTTTTCAATACATTCCCTGTTCCACCATTGTAAGCGGAGATCATGGAATATTCTTGGCTGACCTTGTTGGTGACTTTTACTAGGTATCGCGTTTGCAAAATATAAAGATACGCACTGCCTATATCTATGTTGCTTTCAGGTTGAAAAAGCGTTGCTTTAGTTGGCTCGTCCGATCTTTTCTTAATTAGGTTATAAACATCTTTGCCTGCGGTAGAGGGAACCACTTGCATTAGACCATAGGCATTGGCTGGGCTAACAGCGTAAGGGTTAAATGCGCTTTCGGTTTCAATAATACCGTAGATTAATGCTGGTTCTAGGTTGTAGCGATTTGCGGCAGCAATTACATAGTCACTGTATTTTTCTTGGCGAAGATGTTCGTGTTGTTCTACTAGGTTGAAGTTAACGGAATAAATTATTTTGCCGTTCTCTTGAGATTTTTGCAGCTTGTTGCTCACTAAATATTCAGCAAAGCGTCCTGCACGCCAAGCGTATTGAACGACTTTTCCATCTTGATCAATGACTTGTGGGTATAAAAAAGGAACACCTTCAGTATTCGGTGCTGTACTGGAAAAGATATCTGTTTTTGTTGGGTCAGCGGTAGTCAGTAGTGTTGTGGTTATGGCATCTTTTAGTGCAGATAAAGGGTCGTTTGTTGCTAGCGTTTCAACTAGTACAGAGCCATTATCAAAATCTACAACCGTTCTAGCTTGGTAGTTGTTAGTGTATTTCACATACCGCTTTTTATCTGGGAGTGTACTGTTGTTGTCACCCCATTTTTTATTTACGTTTTGATCTAGGTTCTCGTATAAGACTTTAATCGCTTTTATATCATTATCAATTAAGCTTTTAGTTATCTTGGCTTGTTGAGCAATAGCTTTTAGGTCGGAGCTACTATTTGCATTTTTTATTTGTTCCGACAATTGCTCTACAGAATCAATGGAATCGAATGAGAAGAAGGATTGGCAACCGCTTAATGTGAGTAATAGAAAACTGATCGGTATGATGGCCGCTTTTTTCATTGTGTTTTTTAGCATTTAATGAGTACTCGTATCAATAAACGACATTCAGGTAGGTGTGGATGTATTGTCGTTAAACACTTTATTGTTAGCTTTAGAAGTTTATGCTGAATAAATTTAGACTGTAAAAGTGAACAACTTTAAATACAGTTAGATTTTAGCTTTCCTTAGCGCATACCTAAATTATATCAGAACAAAAAAGGCGCTTGTGAAAATCTATGATTTTACTGCGCTATTTTTCTGCTTTAAAGCTAGGTATATAAAACGCGTTTTCTTCTACTTACAATGCTAGATATGTTCAATATATTGAACAACAGGCATTAAAACGTTATTCTATTATGCATGTTTCTTGCGTATTTTTGATGTTTACATTACATGGGTAACCATCACTGTTTTTCTTCATAATTATTTTCGAGTACAAAGTTCAAAATGACTAAACTTTCGCTCAGAGCTGTTCTCATCTTTCCTTATATCGCGCTTATTGTCTTTTTGGCTCTCGCTATTGGATTGCTTTCTTATAAAACAGGGCATAGAGCTGTTCAGACTGTATCAAATCATCTTTTAGAAGAAACAGTAAGTCGACTTAGTCAGGCAATAGACAGACATGTTGTTGGTTCAGTCGCGACACTTGAAGCCGCCTTTCCAGCAGGAATGCTTGCCGAAGAGGATATTAAAGATAACCTTGATATCGTTCGTACTCGACTATGGACTGCCTCTTCTTTGTACCTTGATCCTAACAACTATGTTTATTATGGAAATAAAGCTGGTCAGGCTATCGGCCTTTATCGACATTCGGTTGACTCTGGAGAGCTGAGAGTCAAATTTACGCCAGACGAACATCGATCTTTTTATCAAATCGATGGCATTAATGGAGAACCTAAACTCTCATCTATAGAAGAGAAAAATTTTGATCCTAGAGTGAGACCATGGTTTCAGGCAGGTTGGAAAAATCCTGATGATATTTGGACCTCTGTTTATATTGATTTTAGGACTCATAATCTTGTTGCAACAAGAGCGAGACAGGTTCATGGGATAAATCACGAATTTGAAGGTGTTGTCGCGACAGACATGTCTTTGAAGTCACTAAACGATTTTGTTAGTAATCTGAATATTTCTGAAAACGGAATAGCTTTTATCATCGAGCCTGATGGGATGTTAATCGCTTCATCCAGCAGCTCTAATATTCAACAAGATGAAAATGGACTTAACATAAGGGTGACGGCAGATAAAAGTACTGATCCGTTGCTTTCAGATATCTACACCCAGTTGGTTCCTTACCTTTCTGAAAAAATGGATGATTTTGAGCCTGAGACTTTTATTTTTACGGATAATCAGGATAGAGAGATTCATGTTGCTTATAATAAATATGAAGATAATGCCGGATTAAAGTGGATCAATGTGGTTGCTATGCCTAGTGAAGATTTTATGGGCGGCATAAAGCAAAATGTATTCCAGACATTATTGCTAGGGGTTTTTGCAACGACAATTGTGATCATTATAGGATTTAGTATTCTGCAATGGGTTACCAGGGATTTGAAACTTCTATCTAATGCGGTAAGCAAGGTGGGAAGTGGTCATATTGAAAAACCTGTCAATATCCAACGGGAAGATGAAATAGGAGACCTTGCTAAGAATTTTTCTGCCATGCAGCAACGACTACATACAGATTATTTGACGGGCTTACCTAATCGATATGCCTTTGAACAACAGTTAAAAACGACTATAAAGGTGACCGTTGAGCAATGTGTTACGGCGGATACAATTACACCATTTGTTGTGTTGTTTTTTGATATTAATAACTTCAAAAGTATTAATGATATGTTTGGTCACGAAGTAGGTGATCAGGCGTTGAAAGAGTTTGCATCAAGGTTACAGAAGAATATTGGTCAGAATGATTTGGTCGCAAGGTTTGCAGGAGATGAGTTTGTTGTGGCACTCAAAGATGTTCATAACAGTAATGATTTAGAACCTATTCTTTTAAAAATGAAAAAAACCTTTTCTGAATCTTTTGAACCATTAAATTCATCAGAACTGACCTTGAGTAGTGCAATTGGAGTTGCTTATTATCCTGAAGATGGAGTTAATACTGAGCAATTATTGGTTTTAGCAGATAAAAAAATGTATCTTGATAAGGCTGAAATGAAGGCTGAAATGAAGGCTGAGGAGGATATTTCTTAATTTACAATAGCGTTACTTTCTCATCTTGATTTTTCATTAAAACCTAACATTGGATCGTGCCAATGTTAGGTTTTTTTATTTCTTATTATCTATTATGAATAGGCAATTTCATTAAATCGTCATAAGTCACCTTTAGTCTTATATGCAGATTTTTTAACTGTATAAAAAAGACACTCAATTTAAGGGACGATAAATGATGAATAAACTTTGGTTAGTCAGTTTGGTTTCAGTTGGTATTTTATCTGGCTGTGCAAATACAACCTCAACAAGTACTTCTAATTTCGTAGACAGATTTCCGCAGCAGGGCAGTGAATTGCCTTATTCGGTTTTACGTGGAGACTTGATCGATGGGAAAACTAACCAAGCATTTGAAATTCGAAACGGTGGATTTGGTTCTGCAATGACAGGTCATCCAAGCATAAGTAATCAGTTTTATGCTTTAACGGATCGTGGGCCGAATGCTAATCATACTGGAGAGTATGGTAAAGGAAAAAGCTTCCCTGTGGCCTCTTATGTACCTCGTATTGGTTTGTTTGAAGTAGCGTCAAATGGTGAAATTAATCTAGTAAAAAGTATTTTCTTAAAACGTCCAAGTGGAAGCCTTATTTCAGGTTTACCCAATACCTCCGCTTTGGGCGGTACAGGCGAAACACCGTATCATGCAAACGGTAAACCTGTATTGGTAGATGACAGCAAGCCTTACAATAAGGATTCTAATCCAATTAAACTGGATGATTACGGTTTGGATGGCGAAGGTTTAGTCGCCTTAAAAGACGGTACGTTTTGGGTGAGTGATGAATATGGTCCACACATGGTTCATTTTGATAAGAATGGCGTAGAAATTGGTCGAATTAACGCGTTTAAAGAAGACGGCCGAACTGAGTTCAATCTACCTGCCGTGTTTCAGCATCGTCGTGCTAACCGTGGAATGGAAGGCTTAGCAATGACACCTGATGAAACTACCTTGGTTGGCATCATGCAGTCTACTATGGCAAATCCGAATAAAGCAGCACAAAAAAGCGATATTACTCGTATTGTTACTGTGAATGTAATCAATGGTGAAACTGAGCAATACTTATATCGTCAAGAGAAGGCTGAAAATGCTAACTCTGAAATTTCAACATTAACGACTAATAAGTTTTTAGTGATTGAACGTGATGGTAGCTTCTTGTTTGGTGGACCTAAAAAAGCCAATCCGAATGCACAAAAGCAAGTGTACAGAATCGATTTGACGACAGGTACTCGATTGTCGGATATAGCTGAGACTCAGTCGGTTACTCGTGATGAAAGCCATGGCTTGATGATCGAGGGTTTGACGTTGGAGCAATACGTTGTGAAAAACGGTTGGGATGCTCTAGCTAAAAAAGGCATTCAACCTGTTAACAAAACCTTAGTTATCGATATGGTAAAAGAGGTCGCTTACCCACACGATAAAATGGAAGGCCTGTGGATCATTGATGAACATCATTTAGGTGTTTTGAACGATGATGATTTTGCAACTTGGTCGACCAAAGGCAAACTTGAGCAGAAATACCTTGATGCTAATACAGTTGATTCAAACCAACTGTATATTATTGAGGCGGATCTGATGGGGCAATAGTCTTTTACTGCAGTAATAAACATAAAAAAGAGCGCTTTTTAAAGCGCTCTTTTTTTGTTCTGATTTTTCTTATTCATCATGATCTGAAGAAGGAGTATGAATTAATAGATTTATCTTATTGGACCTATTTAAACTATCGATTTATATAATTAGATTAATTTTATTAATATACAAATATTGCAATCAACAGATAAACAAAACCGATAGGAATGAAAATATGGGCAATTTTATGGCTGTTATGAACAATCACATTGCTGAAGCAATCGATACAAACAAAGCGCCTAAGCAAGAGCGCTGTAATTATCAAGATAATTACTATGGAGATAGGATCTGCAAGGTGCCAACAAAAGGCAATAAGAGAAAAAAATCATAGATTAAAACTGAAGTGAAAAACCCTTTACGATTTATGCGTAAAGGGTTTTTTCTTAATTGATGATTCTTTTTCTAAAGCTAAGAAGGGACTTAAATACAGAAATAAGCATGAGTAACGCTAATATTGCTGCACTAGATAAGGTTAACCAACTTGGTAATAACGGATGCTCTGGGCCGATTTGTGGCACCACACTAATGTTAAACCGCATTACACTCCAATCGACCAGATAACCACTTAATAATGCGACGCCAATGACACCGGTTAAATAGCTTAATAAGGCTCTTTTGCCTAACTCCTTACCAACAACACCAAGAGTTGCTATGTTGGTTGCTGGCCCTGCCAGCATAAACACCAATACTACACCAGGCGAAACACCAGCGAGCAATAGTCCTGCAGCGATTGGTGTGGAAGCCGTTGCACATATATACATCGGGATAGAAATTAGTACCATCACCAACATGGCTAAAATGCCATTCCCCCATTGAGCTAAGAAACTATCTGGTAAGTAAGCTTGTACTAACGCAGCGAAGCTCAATCCAACTAATAACCAAAGTGCTATATCGTCAATTAAATTTGTGGCTGAATATTTTAATCCTTGGCGTATTTTGGTTAATGTTTCTTTATTTTTATCGATATTTTTTTCTAAATTTTCGTCTCTATTTTTATTTTTCTCACAGCAAGATGGCTTAGATATTAGCTCTTTTTTAGATGAGCAGCAGTTTGATGTTTGTAGATATTTCTCTTCCTCGTCTTTTTCTCTTTTTTCTTCACGGTCTTCATCTTTACCAACTAATACTCCAGCGACAATCGCACTGAATATGGCGGCGATAGGTCTCACTATGGTCATGAAAGGACCTAACAGCACATATGACACAGATATTGAATCTATTCCTGTCTCAGGTGTTGAGACCAAAAAAGAAGTTGTGGCGGCTTTTGATGCACCCGCCCGACGCAATCCGATGGCTGCAGGAATAACGCCGCAAGAGCAGAGCGGAAGTGGCGCACCAATTAATGCCGCTTTGACGGTGGTTTTTATACCGTGACCGCCTAATTGCTTGTTCATCCATGTCATAGGAATAAAGACCTTTAATATGCCTGCGATGACTAGACCAAGTAAAAGCCAAGGCGCGGAATCTAGAAAAAGCTCATATAAGTGTACTAAAAAGTTCATATTATTTTCCTCCTTGTTTATGGTGGCGTTCATGGCGAACATCGTCGGTATCTGATTCGAGTGCTTCTAAAATGGTGCAATGTTCAGCACTTATTGAACTACCGCAGCAAGCATCGGAGAGGCGTTTAAGGGACGTATGAAAGCGGCTTAGTTCGGCAAGTTTTTTCTCGACAGCATTTAACTTTATATCGACTAGTATTTTTACATCGGCACAGGCTTTATCAGCCTTATTTATTTCAATGGAAAGCAGTTCTTTAATCTCGGCTAGAGTGAACCCGACGTCTTTTGCTCGCAGAATAAATTGCAGGATTTCTCTGTCGCCTTCTGTATAAAGACGGTAGCCAGATTCAGTTCGACTAGAAGGGCAAAGGAGACCATTTTTCTCATAAAAGCGTAGGGTGTCGTTGTTGATATGACATGCTTTTGCTAGTTCACCTATTCTATACATACTGTTGCCTTTTGATCGTGACCTTTGAAATTAGGTTCAGTATAAACCTTGGAGGTAGGTCACAGGTCAAGGTTTCTATTATGTTAAAATAGGTTTACAGCTTGAAAGGGATGTTTTGTAATAGTTTCATCGATTTATTATTTTTATTGTGTGATTTTCTAGGGTGTTTTTTGATGCTGCGTTGTACTTATTTTATATTGTCTGTTGTTTTATTGTCGGGGTGTATTTCCTCCGAAGACGGCATTACCAATCGAACTCTTGATTCTTTCCGAGGAGAATCAGCTTGCTACAATCGAGAGATTGAACCTTTCACTGCAGTCGTTGATACGCATTTACACTATCGACCTTTTAACGGTAAGGCGATTCCTTTTGATGAGATGAATGCCTATTTGTCTAAAACCAGCGTGCGCTTTGTTAATGTTTACGGTATTGGCCAAATGCTGCCTGTTAATTCGTCTTGCTCTAATTACTTAAAATGCCCAGGTATTCCGGTTTTACCAACAACACGAAATGATTTTGTGAATGCCGAAAATATGGTGACATCTGCGCCTGATAATCTTCACCTTACCTTATCGATGACTTTTGCTGATTTATCGAATCCGAAACCGACGATCGAGCTGATGAAACTTTATGAAAAAAGATACCCAGGTTTGTTTCATTGGATGGGAGAAGTGAATTTGGTTAAGCAGGCACAGTTTAATAATCACCATGTTGCTGCTAGTTATCAGAACATCGAGCAATGGAATGATTTTATGGCAGAGCTTCGGGCAAGAAATTACCCAATTACTATTCATTCCGATATAGGTAATGATAAGTCACCAACTTTATATTTGCCTTTAATGGAGCGGGCGTTAGCACGTTATCCAGATAATAAAATTGTATGGGCTCATTTGGGGATGTCACGAGAACAAACTAAGATGAAGGCTTCTGATCATATCGCCATTTTGTCACGACTGTTGGATGCTCACTCTAATTTGATGTTGGATATTTCATGGCGAATTTTAGACGATTATTATTTTAGTCAGTCTAATAACCAAGCTAAATATGTTGCCTTTTTGAATCAATATTCGACGCGTATTTTGCCCGGTTCTGACTTCGTAGCGTTCCGAAATAATACCTACAAGGTTTATCAAGACGAGCTGAATATTACTGGTCGTATACATAAATACCTTGATGATAATGCCTTTCGTAATATTGTCTTGGGTGAGAACTATTTCAAATTATTAAATCTAGATTATCAAGCGCCTGCAATTTGTTCATCAAACGAATAAAGCCGTTTTTGTGTTCGTCTAAGTGGTATCCTGTGACGTATGAATATTAAATTAAATAATATATTAGAACCAGAAGTAGCATGTTCTAATTGCCAAGCGTCTTGTTGTCGTATGGAAGTAATGATCATCACTGACACTGGCGTGCCAGAAGAGCATATTCAAGTAGATGAATGGGGTGGTGAAACCATGCTTAGATTGGATGATGGTTGGTGCTCAGCCGTTGATAGAGAAACGTACTTTTGTACTATTTACGAGAATCGCCCTTGGATTTGTCGTGAATTTGAAATGGGTTCTTATGAATGCCAAGATGAATTCGAGAAGGCTTAAGAATGAAAACACCCATAATCGCCATGACGATAGGTTTTAACGCAGACTATTCACAAAGCGAGCCAAGTGTTGATGATATTCAGACATTATCTGGTGTGGTGTTGTTGGAATTTGGTGCGCCCTGGTGTGGTCATTGTCAGGCTGCACATTCTTCAATTAAAGAGGCAATGAAAGACCATGCTGAACTGGCTCATATCAAAATATTTGATGGTAAAGGGAAGCGACTGGGCCGACAGTTTGGTGTAAAACTTTGGCCAACCTTAATTGTTTTAGTAAATGGGCAAGAAGTTGAGCGTGCTATCCGTATTACTTCAGTAGATGAAGTACGTTCTTTACTAGTTTATTAATATGTTTATCTAAAATGTTTTTTTAAAGGTAAGAATGCATGAATTCAAAGATAAAGGTCTTGTTTAGTATTAGTCTTTCTTACTTTTTTTTCTCACCTATTATGGCGGCGAGCGAATTAGCCGAGGGCAACACTCCATCCTTTTCGCAGGCATCTTTTTATCAAACTTTAAGCGCCAGCCAGCCATCATTAGAGAACAGAATTTCAGCCTTAAGTGCGACCTTGTTAGGGGCTCCTTACGCTGGAGGGAGTTTAGGTGAAGGTCCGCAGGGGAAATATGACAAAGAGCCTTTGACTCGTTTTGATGAATTCGACTGTACAACTTATATTGAAACAGTATTGGCTGGCGCTATGTCAGATTCTGTTTATGATTTCATGCCTAAATTAATGGCATTACGTTACAAAAATAGCGATGTATCTTTTGTGACTCGTAACCATTTTCCTAGTTTAGATTGGGTTCCAAACAATCAAGACAAGCTGGACGATATGACGGCGTTTGTGGCTGGTGATTTGGTGAAAGTTGCATCGGCGACGATCGATAAATCAGCATGGTATAAAAGGATTAATAATAAGGTTGTTGCATGTAAAAAAGGTAATGATGATTGTGACGCTTTATTGACTCGATTGCATTCGGAAGGTGATGCGTTTGTGCCCGAACTTGCTACATTAAATTATGTTCCTTTGACCGCTTTGTATCTCGATGGAAAGATTATTAACCAAGCTTTGTTGGATCGTATTTCTTCTGGCAATGTGATTAATATGGTTCGACCTGATTGGTCATTAAAAAAATGGATTGGTACCAATATGAATGTATCTCACCAAGGTATTGCTATACGTAAAGACGGAGAATTATTTCTTCGTCATGCAAGTGTAGTGTACAAAAAAGTTATTGATGAAAGCTTTATAGAGTACTTTTCTCGCTACACAAACACGTCGTCTTTAAAAGGATTTAACGTTCAAGCGCTAAAGCCTTAATAGTATATTGACGTTTTTTCACTATTCTTTAAAGCATAAAAAATAACCATTGTGTTGTCTTAACTTCCTTCTATAATGCGCCTATATTTTTGCCTTGGAACAGTCTGTATTGCTTTTGAATAGAGACTTTCAGCGCATTTCCTTTCGTTTTCTTAATGACCTTTCAATAATAGAGAAAAAAATGAGTGATGTATTCAGTATTGGCTTATTAATTATTGCCGGTGCTTTGTTCGCGATGTCGGAAATTGGTATGGCAGCGGCTAGGAAAATTAAATTACGAGTGATGGCAGATGAAGGAAATCTAAAAGCTCAAGCCGTTCTAAAGTTGCAGCAAAAACCTGGTGCTTTTTTTGCGATGATCCAAATAGCGCTAAATGCGATTGCTATTTTAGGCGGTATTATTGGCGAACAAACACTTACACCACATCTGAAAAAAGTTGTGAGTTTGATTTATGCTGGTCCTTTGTTAGATCAGGTGAGTTTTGTTGTGTCGTTTCTTGTTCTTACCTCGTTATTTATTTTATTCGCTGATTTATTGCCAAAACGTTTAGCTATGATCATGCCGGAAGCGATAGCCATTCGTATGGTAACACCTATGCTTTGGGTGACTTTTTTGCTAACACCAGTAGTGTTTTTATTTAACGGTTTAACCAACATGGTTTTACGTTTATTTAATGTGCCTATTGAGCGCCAAGAAGTGGTCACCACAGAAGATATTGTTGCCATGATGGAAGCAGGCGCAGAAGACGGCAGTCTACAGCGTCAAGAATATCAATTGATTGGTAACGTATTCGAATTAGAGACACGTAATATTTCTAGTACTATGACACCTCGTGATCAAATTATTTATTTTGATATTGATGATAATAGTGAAGAAATTAGTCAAAAAATTATTGATCACCCTCATAATGACTTTTTGGTTTGTAACGGTAGCTTAGACAAGATCGAAGGCATTATTGAATCCAAAGAGATTTTACGTTTGGTTTTGAAAGGTGAACCAGCTCAAATTAAGCCAGAAAAAATTGATAAAGACGTTTTCTATTTACCTGAAACACTTACACTTTCAGAAGCCTTAAATGCTTTTAGAGTGGCTTCGCAAGCCTTTGCAGTGATAGTGAATGAATACGCGACAATTGTTGGTATTGTGACAGTGAAAGATTTATTAGGCGGTTTTATGGGGGAGTTGTTAACGCCGCATGATGAAGAACAAATTGTACAGCGTGATGCGAACTCATGGCTGATTGAAGGTTTAACGCCAATTAACGATGTTATGCGTAGCTTAAATATCGAAGAGTTTCCGGATCGAGTTCAATATGAAACGTTAGGTGGTTTTATTACTTACAGTTTGAAGCGTTTGCCAAAGCGTACTGATTTTTATGTTCATGAAGGCTACAAGTTTGAAGTGTTAGACCTTGAGGGCGTGCGAGTCGAACAGTTATTAGTGACTAAACTAAAATGATTTTTTGCGTTTTCTAAGTCTCGTTTAAGAAGACTGATCGAAATGTGAGTGTTACTTAATCAAGTATAAAGGTTTTATCCCTCGACTTTAGGCCGTTAAGTCTCTATATTCGCACCCCTTTGTGTTTATCTTTTGTACGCTTATTTGGCGACGAACGTAAAACGGTTTTCTCTTACTTTTTCTCAGGGCTTTCTTTTGATTTCCACAGCAAACATCACCATGCAATTTGGCGCAACGCCATTGTTCGAAAATATTTCCGCTAAATTTGGCAACGGCAACCGCTACGGTTTGATCGGTGCTAACGGCTGTGGCAAATCTACTTTTATGAAAATTTTGAGTGGAGAACTTGTTCCAACGTCTGGCAATGTATCTATTACGCCAGGTGAAAAAGTGGGTACCTTAAGCCAGGATCAATTTGCTTTCGAAGAGTATTCCGTTGTTGACGCTGTGATAATGGGCGATGTTGCATTATGGGAAATTAAACAAGAACGCGATGCTATTTACTCTAAAGCAGAAATGAGCGAAGCAGATGGTATGCGTGCCGGTGAATTAGAAGCTGACTTTGCTGAAATGGATGGTTACAGCGCAGAAAGTCGTGCTGGTGATATTCTGCTAGAAGCAGGTATTGAAGAAGAATTTCACTTTGGTTTGATGAGCCAAGTCGCACCGGGTTGGAAGTTACGTGTGTTATTAGCACAGGCTTTGTTTGCTAACCCAGATATATTGTTACTGGATGAGCCAACAAATAACTTGGATATTCATACTATCAACTGGTTGGCTGGTGTATTGAACCAGCGCAAATGCACCATGATTATTATTTCCCATGACCGTCATTTCTTGAACTCTGTGTGTACTCACATGGCGGACATCGATTTTGGTGAGCTAAGAGTTTACCCAGGTAACTACGAATACTTCATGGAAGCGTCATCTTTGATTCGTGAGCAGTTACTGACAGAAAATGCGAAGAAAAGTGCGGAAATCGACGACTTGCAGGCCTTTGTTAACCGTTTCTCTGCTAATGCATCGAAAGCTAAGCAAGCCAGCTCTCGTGCGAAAAAACTAGATAAAATTGAGTTGTCAGAAGTTAAACAATCTAGCCGTATGACACCATCAATCAGTTTCAAACAAGATAAGAAACTTCACCGTCAGGCTTTAATTCTTGAAGGCCTTGCCCATGGTTATGAAGACGAGATGCTCTTTACTGGTGGCGATATCATTCTGGACGCTGGTGCTCGTCTTGCAATTATTGGTGAGAATGGCGCAGGTAAAACAACCTTTCTACGTTGCTTAATGAATGACATAGAAGCTAAGCAAGGCGAAATTAAATGGGCTGAAAATGCAGTCATTGGTTATTGCCCGCAGGACAGTACGGAGGACTTTAACTCTGATTTAACCTTGTTTGATTGGATGTCAAAATGGCGTACGGTTAAGCATGATGATCTAAAAGTACGCGCCATGTTAGGTCGTTTGTTATTTACTGCAGATGACTTTAATAAAAAAGTACGTGTATGTTCCGGTGGTGAAAAGAACCGTCTGTTGTTTGGTAAGCTAATGATGATGGACTTAAACGTTTTGATCATGGATGAGCCCACTAACCACATGGACATGGAAGCTATTGAAGCTTTGAATAATGCGTTAATTGACTTTGACGGTACCTTGATATTTGTCAGTCATGACCGAGCGTTCGTATCTTCTTTGGCGAAACGTGTTATCGAAATTAAAGACAATAAAGTTATTGATTTTCAAGGTACTTACGATGAATACCTTGCGCATCAAGGCTAGCTTTATTGGCACTAAAGAATAATTTTAAAGCCGTTTTCTAATTATTTAGAAAGCGGCTTTTTTATGACCTTTAAGCTTGCTCAAGTTCTTGTATATGTGTTTTTATCAACTTACTTAGATTACTTTTAAGTAAGTGTGTTAGTCAGTAAAGGGAAGGTGTTTTTTGGATATCGAAGCGGTAAAGGCATATTTACTATCCAAGCCGGAGTCAGGTGAGTCTTATCCATTTGATGGCAGAGCAGGTGTGTTCAAAGTACAAAATAAAATGTTTGCCTTACTGATTAAAAACCAAGGTAAGCAACTTCTCAATGTGAAGTGCGACCCTGATCACGCGCTAGAGTTGCGTAGCATTTTTACCGAGGTTATTCCTGCATACCATATGAATAAGCGCCATTGGAATTCAATTATTATCGAAGGACACCTATCTGATGAAGAGATGCCTGATGGAGAAATACAACGACTTATTGATCACTCTTACGCTTTAGTTGTAAAAGGGTTAAAAAAATCCATCCGAGAAGGGTTGGAGGTTCGATATGGTAAGCCCACTTTGTATGCGGGTTCACTTGATTAAAAATAAAATAAGAGGAAATGGAAATGTTGAAAGGTAGCTGTCTTTGTAATGGTATTCAGTATGAAATTGATAGTGAACTGGGCAAAATCATGCAGTGCCATTGTCAAAAATGTCGCAAAGCGAATGGCAGTGCGTTTGCGGTCAATGCACCGATTCCCAGTCAATCTTTCAAATACATCAAAGGTGAAGAGTTAACGAGCGAGTTTGAGTCGACTCCTGGTGTTTTTCGTGTATTTTGTTCACGATGCGCATCACCGCTTTACAGTCGTCGACCAGCAGAGCCAGAAATCCTTAGATTACGAATTGGAACGTTAGATACTCCGCTTACTACAAAGCCTGCTATGCATATTTTTGTAGGTTCAAAAGCAGAGTGGAATGAAGTGACAGGCAACATTCCACAGTATGACGAGCGACCTATTAGCTAAATTACTAGCATGTGTTAGTGTTCATTTTTGAAAGATATAAAAAAGCCAATAACTTAAGTTATTGGCTTTTTTTAGTGCTTGTTAATTAATTTTTAATGAGTTTCTTCATTGAGAGAGAGGTCTCGAAATTATCCTTATAATTTAAACGTCGACATCACTTCTTGGGTTTGTTTAGACGTTTCTGCAAGCGACTCGCTGGTCAGATTATTTTGTTGCACTTGTAAGCTAGCTTGAGCGGAAAGCTCAACGACTTTTTCGTTAAGTACATTTAACTGTTGAACCGCTTCACTTTGCATTGTGACACTTTGTATCACTGTATTACTGGCTCTGTTTATGTCATCCACAGAGGTAGCAATGTCTTGCAAATATTGTGTCGTGAGAGTGATTTCTTCGGTTGTTCTTTGTGATTGCTGATGACTTTCAGTAATACGGATTTCCGCTTCTTTTGCACCAGTTTGCAGTTTGCTTATCATGGCTTGGATTTCATCTGTTGATGCTTGTGTACGACTTGCTAGTCCACGTACTTCATCCGCCACGACGGCAAAGCCTCGGCCTTGCTCACCAGCTCGGGCCGCTTCAATCGCTGCATTTAATGCCAATAGATTTGTTTGTTCTGAAATGGCACTGATAACGTCGAGTACAGACTCTATAGTTTGTGATTGTTCTGCCAGTTGTACGACGGTTTTTAAGCCTTCTTCCAGTTCATGAGACAGTTTTTCGAGAGAGTTAACTGTTTGTTTGATCGACTCTTGCCCTGTACGAGTTTTGTCCACTGCCGCTTGTGCCGACACAATAGTAGATTGAGTTGTTTCTATTACTTCACCCTTGAAGCTGTCAACGTCTTTTATTGTGTCTGTCATCTGAGCGAACATGCCTTCACGTTCTTGAGTAATGACTTTAGTTTTTCCAGCAACAGTTCTTAGTTCCTGACTTTTACTCTCTACTTCCTGATTAAGTAAAACAGCTTTTGTTAAGGTCTTCGAAAGACGATCAACAAAGGTATTATAATTAGCCGCAATTTTTGTGAGTTGATCGTTTCCAGATTCAGTTAGACGGGCAGTTAAGTCACCATCACCATGAGAAATATTTTCCATAGCGGTTTTTATTTGAATAATAGGCAGCAAGATAGAACGCACAATCAAAAAGGACAACAGTATTGAGATAAAAATAACAATACCGCTTATCGTACCTAGTTTGATGGCTTCTTTATTAAATTGAGCATCAACATCGTCTAAGTAAATACCTGAGCCAATAATCCATCCCCAAGGTTCAAAGCCTTGAACATAAGATATTTTTTCAACAGGTTGCTCGTTGCCGGGTTTTGGCCATAAGTAATCGACAAAGCCTGCTTTTTGAGCTTTAACTACTTTCACAAATTCAGTAAAGATTTTCTTTCCATTTATATCTTTTAAATCTTTTAAATCTTTACCATCTAATGCAGGGTTAACACCATGCATTATCATTGTGGAGTTATAATCATTTATCCAAAAATATTCAGTCTCTGAGTAGCGAGTGCCTTTTATTGTCTCCATCGCATAGCGCTGGGCTTCTTCTTTACTAAGCTCACCAGACTGCTGAAGTTTATGAAAATGATTTAAAACACCAGATGCCGTTTCAATAACATGTTTAGTCTGAGCATATTTTTCGTTCATTAAGGATTGTTTATTGGCCGTTAGACTTGAATAAACGACGAATAAAAGCCCTAAAGAAAAGAAGGAAACTAGGCTGATTAAGCGTAGATTTATTGGGAATTTACGTAACGTGTTGATCATGATAGTACCCTCAAAGGCATTAATTTTAATTATTTTAGTCGCTCGGAGATTTAGTTCTCTAATAGTATTTTGTTATTTTTAGTTAATATTTCTTTTTTTGAGAATCTTTATCAAGATTCATCTTATTTATTATTAACTTAAGTCGATATCTCTTACTTACATACATGTTTCATATAATCATAATGCCACCTAATTGTCATTTTTATGTCACGTTTTCGCGATAGGTTTAGAGAGTGACTTCCTTTTGCAGGGGGAAGTTTTTTGAACAGTCAGCGTAAATGTAATCCGTTTTTATGAGGTTGTGACGCAATAAAGCAGGATTGCTAAGCGGCGACCATCTATCAAAATAATATAGGGCAGTATTATGAAAACCGTACAAAAACATGATTTAAGTTTTGATGAATTAGATGAATTAGTACGACCAGCTCCAGAAGTCGTAGAATTCGAAGAAGTGTCGAATAAAATGGTTTCACGCCGTGGTTTTTTAAGTGGTGGAGCAGCCGTTGGTGCTGGTGCCTTTGTCATGGGATCTACCAGTTTAGCAGCGGGTAAAGCATTTGCAGCAGGTGAAAAAGAGTCACGTCTTGCGTTTAGTATGGTAAAAGCCAATACCCTTGATACTGTTACTGTTCCAGAGGGTTACAAATGGGAAGTACTTGCTTCTTGGGGTGATCCTATGTTCTCGAACGCGCCAGCCTTTAATAGCGCGACAGGCGGCACAGGAGCTTCTCAGGAACTGTCTTTTGGTGATCACAATGATGGTATGGCGATGTTTTCTCATAATGGACGCCAGATCCTTTGTGTAAACAATGAATACACAAACCTAAACACGTTACATGCAAACCGAACTGACGGTGTACCAACAACAGCTGATGACATTCTTAAAAGTAAAGCAGCTCATGGTGTCAGTATTGTTGAAGTGGCACGTAAAAATAATCAATGGGGCATAGTGAAAGATTCTGAGTTCAACCGTCGTATTACGGTTGATACAGAAATGGACATCACGGGTCCTGCCCGTGGTCATAATCTTCTTAAAACAAAAGAAGACCCGAAAGGTGTGGTCGCTAAAGGAACGTGGAACAACTGTGGTAATGGACAAACACCTTGGGGAACTTATCTAACATGTGAAGAAAACTTTAACGGTTACTTTTCTTCAAGTGATGAGAGTTTTTCATTAACGCCTGAAATGAAGCGTTACGGTATCAGCCACAAAGATTGGGGATACAAGTGGGCGATGGCGGATTCTCGTTTTGATTTGTCGAAAGAGCCTCAAGAGCCAAATCGTGCAGGATACATTGTTGAGATCGATCCATTAGACCCAACATCTCGTCCTAAAAAACGTACTGCGATGGGTCGCTTTAAGCATGAAAACGCTGAATTAACGATTGCTTCTAACGGCCATGTCGTCGTGTATTTGGGTGATGATGAGCGTGGTGAGTTTTTGTATCGTTTTGTTTCTAAGCATAAGTATTTAGCGGGCGGTAATAACCGTAACTTACTAGAAGAAGGAACCTTGTACGTTGCAAAATTTCATGACAATAACCGTGGCGAATGGCTAGCACTGACACCTAAAACAACAGGGATGACCGAAGCTGAAATTTCTATTCATACTCGTATGGCGGCTTCTAAAGTTGGCGCAACGACAATGGATCGTCCAGAATGGGTTGCTTCAAACCCAAATAAAATCGAAGTTTTTTGTGCATTAACAAATAATAAAAACCGTGGTGTTAAACCAAATGCCGGTGGTGATGAAACACCGCCAACAGGCCCAAATCCACGCGTAAAAAACAACTTTGGTCAAATCGTTCGTTGGACCCCTATGGACGAGGATCACACGAGTAGTGAATTTAAGTGGAATTTGTTTGTACTAGCGGGAAACCCTGCAGTATATGACGATGCAAATGCGGGATCCAAAAACCTTAATCAAGACAATATGTTTAACTCTCCAGATGGTTTGAAGTTTGATTCTAAAGGCTTGTTGTGGATTCAAACAGATGGGAACTATTCAAATGAAAAAGGTTTCCAAGGACAAGGTAACAATCAGATGTTGGTTGGTGACCCTGAAACAGGCGAGATTCGTCGCTTCCTAGTGGGGCCAAGAGAATGTGAAATCACCGGTGCTGCTTGGAATATAGAGCGTACTACTATGTTTGTTAGTGTGCAGCATCCAGGTGAGAAAGGTGATTCTCACTGGCCAGATGGAGGACAATCTGTGCCTCGTTCTAGTGTTATTGCGATTTCTCGTGAAGATGGTGCAGTGATTGGCTAAGTCTCAAAGCGTAAAATGTCTTTAATAAAAAGCCAATATGAAATCCATATTGGCTTTTTTTGTAGTCAAGTTTGAGTGTTTTGACGTAGTTTGGTTGTTTTTTTGCTGAGTTTGTCCATGATTAATTCAAGATGAAGCCTCCTCTATAGTGTAATATTAGGAATATCAGTTTTATTAAAAATAAATTCAAATAATAAGGATTAGCTATGGATTTTTTGTCTTCATTGGCAACATTTATCATTCAATGGGGCGTTTTGTTGTTTGTGTTTGTGCTTTTTCTTGCGCTTGTTTCGATAGGTGTTATGTACTGGGTTGACACTCATCAAACAACTCAGACAATTAGACGAAATTACCCTGTTATTGGTCGGTTCCGTTATATTTTCGAACATATGGGTGAGTTCTTTCGTCAATACTTCTTTGCAATGGATAGAGAAGAACGTCCATTTGATCGTGCTGAACGGTCTTGGGCTTATCGCTCAGCGAAAAAAGTAGACAGTACTATTGCCTTTGGTTCGACACGTTCATTAGAAACTCCTGGTGATATTTATTTTTTGAACTGCGCTTTTCCTACTTTAGATGAGGATGCGGCACAGCCTAAAGAGGTTTGTATTGGTGAATTCACCGCTAAAATGCCATATCGCACCAATTCTGTCGTTAATATCTCTGGTATGAGTTTTGGCGCTTTATCTAAACCTGCAATACAGGCTTTATCTAGAGGCGCTAGTAAAGCTGGAATTTGGATGAATACAGGTGAAGGTGGTTTGGCTTCTTATCATTTGGAAGGCGGCTGTGATCTTGTTTTTCAAATTGGTACTGCAAAATATGGTGTACGTAATGCTGAAGGGCATTTAGATGATGCAAAACTAATGAGCGTTGCGAGCCATGAAAATGTTCGAATGTTTGAAATTAAAATGAGTCAAGGTGCAAAACCTGGAAAAGGCGGAATGCTTCCTGGTGCTAAGATTACAGAAGAAATTGCTCATATTCGTGGTATTCCAAAGGGCGAAGATTCTATAAGCCCAAATGGTCACCTAGACATTAAATCCATCGATGATTTATTGAACATGATCCATCGTGTACGCAAAGTAACGTCGAAGCCTGTTGGCTTTAAAATGGTGGTTGGTGATATCCGGTTCTTTGATGCCTTATGTGAATTAATACATAAGAAAGGCCTCGATTATTGTCCAGACTTTATTACGATTGATAGTTCTGACGGTGGAACAGGAGCGGCACCTCAACCTCTAATGGATTATGTCGGTATGCAATTGCGTGAGAGTTTACCAATGGTAGTGAATACGGTGACGTCTTATGGTCTACGCCGTTATATTAAAATCATTGCGTCAGGGAAGTTGATTGTTCCAGGTAAAGCGGCTTGGGCATTAAGTGCAGGTGCTGATTTTGTGGTTACTGCACGAGGTTTTTTGTTTTCGCTTGGTTGCATTCAAGCATTACAGTGTAATAAAAATACCTGCCCAACAGGCATCACGACTCATAATCCTGATTTACAAAAGGGTTTGGTGGCGTTAGAAAAATCTGAACGGGTAGCTAATTATGTAGAAGGCTTGTTGCACGGTATTGGCATGATTGCCCATTCATGTGGTGTAAGTGAGCCGCGAGAATTGACAAGAGCTCATGTACGTATTATTGAAAACCAGAGCCAATCTCAGCTATTTTCAGAAGCCAACCCAATGCCAGAGGTGCAACCAGAATATATTAATATAACTTCTATTCAAGGAGATGAGGCACCAGTAGAAGAGCGTTTACAGTAGTGCATTAACTTGCTAAATGTACCATTAAAAAATGGCGATGAAATACTTATTAAGTTTTGACTCGTCATTTTTTGTCTTAATACAAAATATGGGGTCGTTACTTAGCCATTGTGTATTTACTTTTCTTTTATGTACTGTATTTTCCTAACCTTATTTCGTTCTTTGGAGCTTTTATGTCGGTCTTATTCCATTACGCGTTTCATGTCACTTGTTTGGAGAAAACGCGTGATTTTTATGTGGATATATTAGGTTGTATTGAAGGCCGGAGTACTGATAGTTGGGTGGATTTCGATTTTTATGGTCATCAGCTTTCTTTGCATTTGGGAATACCATCACCAACGACAAATACAGGTCAAGTTGGAGAACATCTCGTGCCTATGCCTCACTTTGGGTTAATATTACCTTTGGGAGAATGGCAGAAAGTTGCAAAACGTTTGGCGGATGCCAACGTATTTTTTGATCTTTCCCCAAGTGTCCGATTTGAAGGTTTAGCAGGAGAGCAGTGGACAATGTTCTTTAAAGACCCAAGTGGTAATGCAATAGAGTTAAAAGGTTTTAGAGAGTTGGCTAGAGTATATGATAAATGATTCCTTTTATTAGTCGTATTAGCGCTGAAGAGCAAACCATTTGGCTAGAAATCTTATCTCCAATGATGAATGATGAGGTCATTATCCCTTTTTCTGACTTAACCGAAGATGAAAAATTACAGTGTGATGTTGCAATTGTTGCGAACCCAGATCCTGAGGATTTACGCGCTCTCCCTAACCTGAAGTGGGTTCAAAGTTTATGGGCTGGTGTTGAAAAAATGATGCAAGAGCTGTCTTCACCTTCGTTTTCTGTAGTTCGTTTAGCGACACCGGATTTGTCTAATACCATGTCTGAAGCCGTATTAGCTTGGACACTTTTTCTACATCGTGATATGCATATTTATGCAAAACAACAATCCCATAAAGTATGGCGGCAACATTCTATGGTGGTCGCTAAAGATCGTCGGATAGGTGTGCTTGGATTAGGTGCATTAGGAAAAGCCAGTGCTCAACGTCTGGTTGATAATGGCTTCTCTGTTTCTGGTTGGAGTCGTAATGAGAAGCATATAGACAATATCGAGTGTTTTTATGGAGAGGACGGTTTAGCCTGTTTATTGCAAAAAAGTGACATACTAATTTGTCTTTTGCCTTTGACAAATGAAACAAATAATTTATTAAATGAGCAGACATTATCATATTTACCAGTTGGAGCCAGTATTATTAATTTTGCCCGTGGTCCTATTGTTGATGATGCTGCTTTGTTAATGAAACTTGAAGAAAGGCATTTATCTCATGCTATTCTAGATGTTTTTATGCAGGAACCCTTACCTGAAAGTCACCCTTATTGGGTAAATGAAAATGTAACGGTATTGCCTCATATTTCAGCACCAACTAACCCTTATAGTACCAGTAATATTGTTGTTGAAAATATCAATTATTATCGAAAAACAGGGATTATTCCACCTGCTGTAGACTCTACTCAGGGTTATTGATTTTCAATTCAATTGATGAAATTTCATTCATGATAAATTTAGTAAATGGAGTCTGATATGCCACATTGTATACTTGAATACAGCCAAAATTTAGAGCAAGAAGTACCGCCTGTAGACATGCTAGAAGCAATTAAAGAGGCCTGCATTACTTCTAATCTTTTTTCTGTAGAAGACATTAAACTACGCAGCGTTCCTTATAAAAGTTTTATGACTGCAGGCCAAGAGGATGCTTTCATACATGTAATGCTTAGAGTTTTATCTGGGCGTACTCCAGAGCAAAAAAAGCATCTGTCCCATTTGATATTAGATGCTTTAATTAAGTTCTCACTGAAGGATGTTAGTTTTTCGGTAGAAGTGTGTGATATGGATCGTGACACTTATGCTAAAAAGGTTGTCCTTTCTCAATAATAAGTATTTTGGCTGTTATTAAAGTCAGGATTAGGAATACGTTTTACCAAAAGGGTTATAAATAATGAAAGCCATTGTGTACTCAATGATGCTTCTTATCTTAACAGGTTTTTTTCCTAATATAGTTCTGGCCGAAGAAGTAGCAAATGAGCCTGAATTAGTAGTAGAAAATCCAGTTAACTGGGACGAAGAAAACTTAGAAAGTGATAGTGAAGAAGGCGAAGATCTTTCATTTTCGCCAGCTGAACCAGAAGTTCCGGAGTCTATTTCAAAGCGAGCTCTAAAAGCAAATGGACTGCTCCAACAAAGAAGAAATAGAGAAGCAGATACGGTTAATAACCCATTTGTATTAACACCCCATAAGCCGAATTATTTTTTACCTTTCGCTTATACCTCAAATCCTAATGATCGAGCCTTTTTAGGTAGTAGTGATTCTGAGACTTTGGACAGTGTTGAGTTTAAGTTCCAACTGAGTATTAAGTTTCCCGTTGCCTATGAGATAGTAGGACGCAATACCAGTTTATGGTTTGCTTATACACAACAGTCCTATTGGCAGGCTTACAATAGCGATATTTCAGCTCCTTTTAGAGATACTAACTATGAACCTGAAGTCTTTATTGTAACCAAACCAAAACATAGTTTTTTAGGCATGAAGGCAGATTATGTTTCTTATGGATTTGCTCATCAATCTAATGGTCAATCGGAAGATTTATCCCGTTCGTGGAACCGATTTTATGTGGATTTCTTGTTTGAAAAAGGTAATACGGCATTCTCGTTTAAGCCTTGGTATCGTATTCCAGAAAACTCAAGTGAAGATGACAACCCTAATATCGAAGATTATTATGGGTATGGTGAGTTTAGTTTAATACATATTATTGACGATTATAGTTTTGATGTTATGTTTCGAAATAATCTGAAGTCATCAGGTAATAGAGGCGCTGTACAGTTAGGGTTTAACTTCCCTTTGTGGGGGAAGACACGAGGGTATATTCAATATTTTAATGGTTATGGCCAATCATTATTGGATTATGATCACCAAACACAATCCCTTGGTGTGGGCGTTATGTTGACAAATTGGTTGTGATTTTTTAGTAGGTGTGAAAAATATCCATTAGGAATATGGAAAGACGCTTATATGTATTTGCGTTCTTTAAGAATATTTCATTAAAAGACATAAGAAATGCCTCGTAATTACGAGGCATTTTTGTATATCCCGTCTGTCATCAAGCTGTCACTGAAATGCTATGTAACTGACATTTTTGTCGTCTATGTTAAAGGGATGACAAACATAGAGGTAATAGCATGAACATACTTCAGAATATCCATGCATTTGATGTCCAGACTTTCTATTGGTGTATGGCTCGTAAGCACAGAGCTAAATTAACCCGTATGGGTCGAGCTATTTCGTTCTCTGCTGATGGGCCTTTGTATGCAGTTGTCGCTCTCTTGGCTTGGACTGCTGGTTATGACACTTTAGTGCTGATTTTAGCTTTTGGTCTATTACTGGAACGTTGCGTATATTTTGTTTTGAAGCGAGGTTTCAAACGAAACCGCCCCGCAGATGAGCTAGATGACTTTTGTAGCTTTATTATTCCTTCAGATCAATTTTCTTTTCCATCTGGTCATACTTCGGGCGCATTCTTTATCGCTTTTTGTTTGAGTGAGTGGTTTCCTAGCTTAAATGTAATGTTCTACTTCTGGGCCGTTAATGTAGGTTTATCGCGTATTTTTCTTGGTGTCCATTTTCCTACAGATACGATTATTGGCGCTCTGTTAGGGAGTGCTTGTGCCGCCTTAATGATTGGAGTTTTAGTATGAAGATACTGTATGGCGTTCAAGGGACTGGAAATGGACATATAACACGAGCTAGGGCCATGGCCGTTGAGATGAAATTAGCTGGAATAAAAGTTGACTTTGTTTTTTCTGGACGTCCTCCGGAAGACTATTTTGATATGTCGGTGTTTGGTGATTATCGTACTTTTAGAGGCCTTAGTTTTGTCGCGCGTAATGGTAAATTAAATTTTTTTGCGACTGTTCTAAGCGTCTCAATTCTCAAGCTCTGTCGAGATATTAGATCATTAGATACTCGAGGCTATGATCTGGTTATTACTGATTTCGAGCCTATTGTTGCATGGGCGGCAAAATCTCAAGGTGTTCTATGCATTGGGTTTGGACATCAATATGCGTTTAAGCATGATATTCCGCGTTATAAAAAAAATCTTGTTGCTCAATGGGTAATGTCAAATTTTGCTCCATCTACTATTCAGCTTGGCGCTCACTGGCATCATTTTGGTTATCCTATTTTACCTCCGTTAATTCATGCTGAAGAAATACAGAATATGCCTAATACAGAGCAGGTATTGGTGTATTTACCTTTTGAAAATAGTGATGTTGTTTTAGATTTGCTTGAAGAAGTGCCGAGTTACCACTTTCGCTTACATTGTAAAGACATTGATCCAGGTGTTTATGGCAATGTAGAAGTATTTCCTTTTAGCCGAGATCAGTTCCAACAGAATTTGAACGAATGTGAGTCCGTGCTTTGTAATGCAGGATTTGAATTGAATTCAGAGGCGTTACAGCTTGGACGTCGTATATTGGTAAAGCCTCTTAAAGGTCAAATAGAACAGCATTCTAATGCTATTGCTTTAGAGCGACTAGGAATTGCGAAAACGACGGCAGTACTGAATTCAAAAATCATTCAAGAATGGCTAGAGACGAGTCGAGTGGTTCAGGTTAATTATCCCAATGTGGCTCGCGCTGTAGTGGCTTGGTTACAAGTTGGAAACAATATGAGTTTATCTGATTTATGTGTATCTTTGTGGCAGCAGACACCTAATGTATCTGGTATCGATTTTACGTATCCTCATAAAAAAAGAAAAATATCCTCAAAGCCTGTCACTATTTGATGTTGTCGTAATTTTCTATCTTAGAATGTAAATATAAATGCCGCGGCCATAAATCATAGCCGTGGCATTTTTATTTAGTCTTATTTCTTTTACGTGTTTAAGTTTTGCTTAAAGAAACTAATTGTACGTTCCCACGCAAGTTCTGCGTTGTCTTCTTGATAACGTGCAGTTGAGTCATTATGGAATCCATGATTTGCAGTAGGATAGATATACGCTGTGTAATCTACTTTATTTGCTTTTAGTTCTTTCTCATATCCGACCCAAGTTGCGTTCACTCGTTTATCTAGTTCCGCAAGATGAATTTGCAGTGGTGCCTTAATCTTATCAATGTTTGATTTTGCCGGTGTACCGTAATAAGGCGCACCTGCATTGATAGTGTCTGGCATGTTGGCTGCCAGATGATTCGTTAAGAAACCTCCAAAGCAAAATCCAACCATGCCGACTTTACCAGTGGCTAATGAATGGCTTTTAAGTAGAGTCGCTGCATCCATGAAATCACCGACAATTTTACTGCCGTCCATGGATTTTTGCATAGCACGACCCTCATCATCGTTACCTGGGTAGCCACCTAAAGGAAACAGTGCATCAGGTGCGAAAGCAATAAATCCAGCTTTTGCTAAACGACGCGCAACGTCTTCAATGTATGGATTAAGACCACGGTTTTCATGAGCAACAAGAACTGCTGGCGCTTTATTACTTGAGTCTACATTTTTTGGAATAACCAAATAACCACGGCCTTTTCCATGACCGTTAGGTGTATCAAATTCTACATAGCTTGCAGTAATATCTGGGTCATTAAAAGATACTTGTTCTGCTAATGCATAATTTGGGGTGAGGGCTCCAGCGACAACAGAGAGCGTTAGTCCTGCAACACTTAATGCGCCAAGGCGAGACAGAAAAGTACGTCGATCAATGTCACCATGAGCGTACTCGTCATACCAATCAAATGCTTCTTGAGGGATGTCTTTTGCGGATAAAGCTAAGGTCGTTTTTTCTGTTTTTAAGCTCACTTTAACTCCTTTTTTACTTCGTCTATTTTTAGGTTGGTAAATCAAAAAGTTTCAGAATCAAATATGTTAGAGTTTTTTTTTCTAAATTGGTTCAATAAATAGATATATACAAAATACGGCTTCAGGTGTGGTTAAGCAAGTTTATAGGAATGACAAATTTTAATCGAAAAACGGGATGAATTTAGGTTTTTTTGTCTTACCATATAAATCTCGCCTTTGAAGGATTATTATGTGCGAGTTTTAAATAATCATGTCATGTGACAAGGTCAAGAAACTTAGGATAAATTTATGAATGCTGATGTAATGCAGCCAAGCAATGTAACTAGCCTTGTCTTGTCTGATGCTGCGATTAAAGTACGTGATACCCTTATCAAAAGTGGTTTAGAAACTCCGATGATTGATAACGGTTTAACAAGCGAAGAAAAATATCAACGTATTAAGGCTGCATTTGAAGATGTAGTGACAACATTGGGATTGGATTTAGCCGACGATAGTTTGGCGGAAACACCACATCGCATTGCAAAAATGTACGTTAAAGAAATTTTTTCTGGTTTAGATTACGCACACTTTCCTAAAATCACCGTAATCGAAAATAAGATGAAAGTGGATGAAATGGTTAAGGTAAGTGATATTAGTTTCACAAGTACATGTGAACATCATTTCGTCACTATTGATGGATTGGCTAAAGTGGCTTACTTACCCAAAACCAAAATTATTGGTTTGTCGAAAATAAATCGAATAGTACGTTTTTTTGCTCAACGTCCACAGGTACAAGAGCGTCTTACTCAGCAGATTTTAGTCACGCTACAAGCCTTGTTAGAAACAGATAACGTCGCGGTTAGCATTAGTGCTGTACATTATTGTGTGAAAGCACGAGGTGTTATGGATGCGAGTTCTTCGACTCAAACGACAGCATTAGGTGGTTTGTTTAAAAGTAGCGATAAAACACGTTTTGAGTTTCTTGCTAAGTAATACAGTGTTAGTAATACAACGCTTAGTGAAGCGGTATAATTTATTGAATACTATGACGGTTTGAACCGAAAGGCCTTTTACAATGACAGATAAAAATACATCATGGTTCCCAGCAAAAGAAAATGGTTGGGGCTGGGGTAGACCGACTGCATGGCAAGGTTGGTTTGTACAAATGTTTTATTTATTTGCGGTTGGCTTTATTAGTTATTGGGTAGATCCAAAAGTAGAACTACTAAAATGGGCTTTACTTGTCTCTGTTAGCACTTTGATTCTACTTGCTATTTATTACATTAAAGGCGAATCGCCTAACTGGAAGTGGAAGCCGATTGAAAAAAGTAAAAAGCGATTTAAGTAAGCTTAAATCGTAAGTAGATTTAAAGATTTCATTTACAGGAAAGATGCGTTGAAATACGGAAATCTTTAATAAGGATGTCTTTATGCGCACATCGGGCCTGTTATTGTTTGTTGCCTATTTAGGTTTTATTAGTTTGGGTTTACCAGATGCAGCACATGGTATTAATTGGCCATTTGTCCGTACTGAATTTGGTGCTCCAATTGGATGGCTAGGTCTAGTCATTCTCTGCAGCGGTATTGGCTATCTAATCTCGAGTTTTTCTGTTGGTTACTTGTTGTCTCGCCTAGGTGTTGGGCGGCTTTTAGTATTGAGCAGCTTTCTTGTCAGCCTGGGTTTATTGGGTTTTTACTGCAGCTCCAGTTTTATTGTTTTTGTTCTGTTTGCAATTTTGATTGGCATGGGGTCTGGTGCGATTGATGCTGGATTGAATGCTTACGCAGCGGAACATTTTTCTACTCGGCATATGAATTGGCTCCACGCCGCCTTTGGTGTTGGGGCAACAACAGGCCCTATCATTATTACAACAGTGTTGGTGAATTTTTCACAAAACTGGCGCTTAGGTTATGCTGTTCTCGCCGTTATTTTATTCACAATCACCGTGATATTTATTTTTAGCCGTAACTTGTGGGAAAGTGACAAGCACCTTCCTCAACAAGCAGAAAATACAACAGATGAGACTCAAACTCGTTCCGCTTATTTACCCGAAAAAGTCACCCAGCTTCAGGCGTTAAAACACCCTGTTATCCAATATCAAATTGTATTTTTCTTTTTATACACAGGTGTCGAATTCGGCATCGGGCAGTGGGCTTTTACTGTGATGACGGAATCACGAGGTATCTCATTAGCGAGTGCTGGAACTTGGGTTGCTATTTATTGGGGCTCTTTGGCATTTGGTCGAGCCGTTTTTGGCTTTCTAGTAGAGCGTTTTTCAGTTGATCTGTTATTACGTTTTTGTTTGATTGGTGTTGTTATTGGAGTGGTGCTTTTTAATATTAATATCACTCCCTATACAAGCTATCTCGGTTTAGTGTTAGTCGGTTTCTGTGCCGCTCCGATTTTCCCCAGCATGATTTCTCAGACACTTATTCGGGTTGGAAAATCGTATTCTACTCACGCCATTGGCTTTCAGGTCAGTGCTGCTGTGATGGGTGGTATGACGTTACCTGTGATAAGTGGTCTAGTAGGCGAACAGTTTGGTCTACATTGGTTGAGCGTCACCTTTTTAGTTTATGCATTGGGGTTGCTTGTTCTCTTCCATTTTATTTCAAAGCGAACGGTGTAGCCTATTTTAAGATATTTTTTGAGGGCATATAGAAAGATATAACACTTTTCATCTATCTTTCATAACCTCTTTAAAGTGAAATTAGCATCAGAGGTAGGATAGAAAATATGTTATTTTAGGGCCTTATTAAAATCAGGATGATAAATAGTCTAGTCTGATTTTTTGGCTAGCTGATATCAAGGATTTACATTGATTACTCCTGACAATTATATTTCTCTTCCTGAACGCCTTTCTCGCGGATTATTACTTTTTTGCTTAGCTGCTGTAGGCATTGGGCAGTCTTTTATTTTTACCTCTTTACCACCAATTGGCCGTGAAATTGGTCTTGCTGATGTTCGTATAAGTACTTTAATTACTGCAGGTGCTGCGACGTTTGTTGTAGCTGCTTTCTTCTGGGGCGGTATTATCAATCGAATTGGTCGTATCCGTTCAGTCATTATCGGTATGAGCTGTTATGCAGTCACTATTGGTCTGACTGGTGTGGTATTACACGGAGCCTTAGCTCGTGATTTATCTGCGGAACAAACTTACTATTTAGTATTCGTATTGCGTATGGTTTTTGCACTTGGGATTGCAGGCATTTTACCTTCAGTTCAAACTTTTTTGATTGCTCATACTGATATTAAGCACCGTAGTGCAACGATTGCAAAAATAGGTGCTTCTTTCAGTATTGGTATGATTTTAGGACCTGCGTGTGCGTCGTTGTTGAGTGGCTTAGGTTTAACCGCTCCATTTTACATTATTGCTTTTCTAGCAGGCTGTGCAGCTATATTAGTCATGTTCTTTGTGAAGGATAAAAAACACGTGCGCCAACTTGAGAAACCGCCAGCTATTAATTGGTTTAAAGAACCTGTTATGCCATTTTTAGGTATGTCGACCCTAGTGATTTTATCTATTACGGGTGTTCAACAGATTATGGCGTTTCTGATTCAAGACAGGTTCCATTTGGATGTGTCTGAAGCAACGAAACAGGTAGGTTATGCCATGATGACCATGTCTTGCTTTAGTATTTTAGTACAAATGATATTAGTACCTAGATTTCAATTGGGAGTGATTACTCTAATTGTTGCAGGTACGAGTATTGGTGTGTCGGCACAGCTTGCCTTTATGTTCTTAGACTCTTATGTCGGCGTACTATTTGCTATGGGGCTGTTTGGGACTGGGGTAGGGTTTTTGTTTCCAGGAATTGTAACCGCGCAAACTCTGCTTGTAAAAGACGATCAACAAAGTCGTTTGGCGAGTATGAACGCTTCTATGCAAGGATTAGGCGCTGCGCTAGGGCCTGTCACTTTGGCATCCTTGTATCAAATAGGGCAGTTAGTACCATTCCTTGCTTTGATGTCTGGGCTACTGTTTATATTAGCCATCTTTAGTTATTGTAAATCTAAACTAGGTTATACATTTTAACATCCTTTTTCTTTGAGGCTCGGTGTCTAATTAACCTTGTGAATTTGAGTTACTTGGCGTGGTGAAACACCAAAATGCTGGTGGAAACGCCGACTGAAGTGACTCAAACTCTGATAGCCTAATTCATAACTCACTTCAGTAACCGAACGTTTCTCTTGTAAGCGTTGATACGCTCGATTCATCCTGCGCTGATGTTGATATTCTAATGGCGTGCAAGCGAGCTGGCGTTTGAAGCTTTCATAAAATCGGCTGCGACTCATGCAAGCCATTTTTGCTAATAGGTTGACATCCAGAGGTGTTGAAAGGTTTTGTTCTATCCAATAAATGACGCATGTAAGGCCACTTGCATCAGGAGAGCTTTGAGTAAACCGTAATAATGCATCTCTACCGTGGTGTCTCAGTATGCGAGTTACTAATTCACTGACTCCAAAATCTACCAATAGATCTCGATCTGGGTCATTTTGCACAAAGTCACTGGTTAAGCGATCTAGCACCTGTTGTGTAGCTTGAGTATGGATGGTGTGTAAATGTTGGTTTGGGTCGATGACTGCATCATAAGGCAATGATTTGAACATGACATCATTCATGCGATCACAGATTTGTGCCACTCTTTCTTTTGATATGGCTATGGTGAGGCAGGTTGTTGGCTGTTCCCATCTAGCTTCTGGGAAATCAATGAAGACTTCTTCTTCTGGCGCTAATATGAAGGACTCATGAGGAAGAAATGGTACATGGCCATTGTGTTGGGTATGCATGACTTTCGCGCCAGTTACCATGCCACAATAGAGTAGCGAATCGGCTTTTAAGCTGACTTTTTGAGCCTGTTCATAAGTATCATAAATACTTAGCTCAGAATGAGGCCCTGCAAAACACACACGGTTCTCAACTAATTGAGTGGGTGAGCGTTTCTGCTGAAGTCGAGTTTTTTCTGTAGATAAAGAACGGTTCATTAACACACCTCTTTTATATTTATAGTTGGCGTGGATCATTTTTCTTTTCTCCATCATCACTCTTGCTTGTCTTTTGGTCAATACAAAAACACAAGAGAAATGGATCAGTAGACAAGTATCGTGGACTGACAGACAAGTTTTCTTTGCAGATTGTTTCTAGAGTGGAGGTTCAGGTAAATACCTTGCTGAATTCGACGAATAAAAACAATAAAAGTGGAGAAAATAACTATGATTTATGCCAAACCTGGTACCCCTGGTAGCCTTATTACCTTTCAAACTGAGTATGGGAATTTCATTGGTGGCGAATGGGTTGCGCCTGTTAAAGGCCAGTATTTTGATAAAACCAGCTCAGTAGATGGCGAAGTGTTTTGCCGTATTCCTCGTTCTACTGAAGAAGATATCGACCTTGCTCTCGATGCGGCTCATGCGGCGCGTGTTGCTTGGGGAAAAACCTCTGTGGCGAATCGTTCTGGCATTTTATTAAAAATAGCAGATCGAATTGATCAACATTTAGAAGCCCTTGCTGTTGCAGAGACTTGGGATAATGGTAAAGCGATACGTGAAACATTGAATGCCGATATTCCTTTAGCGGCCGATCATTTCCGTTATTTTGCAGGTTGCTTACGCTCACAAGAAGGCAGTGCCGCGGAAATTGATGAACACACAGTTGCGTATCATTTCCATGAGCCGCTAGGCGTTGTAGGCCAAATTATTCCTTGGAATTTTCCTATCCTAATGGCAGCGTGGAAACTTGCTCCAGCACTTGCTGCGGGTAACTGCGTGGTTCTAAAGCCTGCTGAGCAAACACCAGTGTCGATTCTTGAGTTGGTTAAAGTCATTCAAGATTTATTGCCACCGGGTGTATTAAACATCGTTAATGGTTTCGGCAAAGAAGCGGGTCAAGCGTTGGCGTCGAGTACGCGTATAGCTAAGATTGCTTTCACTGGCTCTACACCAGTGGGACAGGGCGTTTTAAAATGCGCAGCAGAAAATCTCATCCCTTCTACGGTTGAACTAGGTGGAAAGTCACCAAATATATATTTTGCTGACATCATGCAGCAAGAAGAATCCTTTATCAGTAAATGCGTTGAAGGGCTTGTATTGGCCTTTTTTAACCAAGGCGAAGTCTGTACTTGCCCCTCTCGTGTTTTAATCCAAGAAGACATTTACGATGAATTTATGGCGTTAGTGATTGAGCGTACTAAAACCATCAAACGTGGTAATCCACTGGATACAGAAACTCAAGTCGGTGCTCAGGCTTCTAAAGAGCAGTTTGATAAAATACTGAAATATATCGATATCGGTAAAAAAGAAGGTGCGGAACTTTTGATTGGTGGTGGTATTGCGCCTGTTGATGGTTTCAATAAAGGTTATTACGTACAACCGACCTTGTTCAAAGGGTCAAATGAAATGCGCATTTTCCAAGAAGAGATTTTTGGCCCTGTTGTTAGTGTCACGACGTTTAAAGACGAAGCCGAAGCGCTTGCGATTGCCAATGACAGTGAATTTGGTCTAGGTGCTGGTGTGTGGACACGAGACACCAACCTTGCTTATCGCATGGGACGAAACCTAGAAGCAGGTCGAGTATGGATGAACTGTTATCACATGTATCCAGCGCATGCTGCCTTTGGTGGTTACAAAAAATCAGGTATTGGTCGTGAAACTCATAAAGTAGCGTTAGAACATTATCAACAAACCAAGAATATGCTGGTTAGCTATGATATCAATCCGATGGGGTTCTTCTAATTTAGAGTGAATTTTTGAATTTTATTCCGTCCTAGAAAAAAATGAGGGTTTTAAAGCCAAGAGGTAAATGTCTCTTGGCTTTTTTTGTTGTTGTTTTACCAAGTCTAAAAATAGTCTTACAACGCCATAATTTTGTCTATTTTCGAACAAATACTGAGATATTTATAATTAACCTGTTTCTTATTGGAAACTTAGTATCATAAGTGATAATTTCGGAGGCATTATTTTATGAATGTATTTTAAGTGCCGTATTGGACTAAACCAATAGGCAGAGGGTATTGGTATGGCAATTAGTTTATTCGACCTTTTTAAAGTGGGCATTGGCCCCTCTAGCTCTCATACGGTTGGTCCAATGGTTGCAGCCAATCAATTTGCCCATCAATTACAAGAACGCAACCTGTTCGCCAGTGTGGCTCGCCTAAAAATAGACTTATACGGCTCTCTTGGTGCAACAGGAAAAGGACATGGTACAGGTACCGCTGTTTTGATGGGCCTTGAAGGTGAATTACCGGAATTTATTGATCCTAGTTTAGTGAATGACCGGATTGAAAAAATTGAAAAGACATCACAACTGAGTTTGTTGTCTCAGCAGGTAGTTAATATATCTGTTGCTACAGATCTTATTTATCACCGAGTTGATCGTCTTGATTTCCATGCTAATGGTATGGTGCTAGTGGCTTTTGATGGGGATGGTAAAGCAATCCACAGCGCGACATTTTATTCGGTTGGTGGTGGTTTTATTGTTGCAGAAGATGAGCAAGGTAAGGTTGTTTTAGTAGAAGATACAACAGAGCTTCCTTATGTTTTTCATAGCGCCGAGACTCTTATTAAGCTTTGCCGGGAAGAAGACAAAAGTATTGCTCAAATCATTATGGAAAACGAGAAAACCTGGAGAACAGAAGAAGAAATTAAACAGGGAATTCTTTCCATTTGGTCAGTGATGAAATCATGTGTTCAACAAGGGATTAAGAATGAAGGCATTTTACCTGGTGGATTAAAAGTAAAACGCCGAGCTTCCAGTCTACATAAAGACCTAATCAGCAAAACTCGAATGGATATGATTACGCCTTCTTTAGGGGCTATGGATTGGGTGAATCTTTATGCGTTAGCGGTAAATGAAGAAAATGCTGCTGGTGGCAGAGTAGTGACGGCCCCAACCAATGGCGCTGCAGGTATTATTCCTGCTGTTCTACATTATTACTGGGATTTCTGTCCTCGCTCTAGTGAAGAGGGTGTCATTGAATTCTTTCTAACTGCTGCGGCCATTGGTTTTCTTTTTAAAGAAAATGCCTCTATTTCAGGGGCTGAAGTGGGTTGCCAGGGTGAAGTCGGCTCAGCTTGTGCTATGGCCGCAGCAGGGTTGGCCGCAGCGACTGGTGGCTCTCCAGAACAAATAGAGAATGCAGCCGAAATTGGTATGGAACATAATTTGGGTTTAACTTGTGATCCTATTGGTGGTTTAGTTCAAGTTCCCTGTATTGAGCGTAACGCTATGGGGTCGATGAAAGCTATTAATTCAGCATCAATGGCACTCAGGGGTGATGGAACTCATTATGTTTCATTGGATAAAGTTATTCGTACAATGCGTGATACAGGTAGAGACATGAACGATAAATACAAAGAAACCTCTCGTGGCGGACTGGCGGTAAATGTTATTGAGTGTTGATTATTTAGCTCTAAAAACAGAAATCATTACCTGTAATAAAAGTGTCATGTTTCTGTAGTATATTTGCAACAAGTGCCTTTTGAAGGCACTTTTTTTTGTCTATATTTTTGGTTTGTCATTCAAAAAGGTTAGGGGTTTTTATCTAGATAAACCCAGTGTAGAATGGCGCCGAATTCATATTTTACAGAAATATGACGGAACGAATTAAGTGCCAAATTGATTTGGGATACAATAATTAGGTAGATCATTGTTTCATAACATTATTTATAAACAATGGTTTAGCATAGATTAATTTATAGAAAGAAGAGCCCATATGGATCTTACAAATACCCCGAAAGAAGAATCCACTTTATTAGGTGGTCATGAGTTTATACGTGTACTTATTGCCTTAGCATTTGTATTGGCCGCTGGTTTTTATGCCTCTGTTAATGGACTTGGAGCTTCAAACTTATCAATTTTAGCCATTGCCGCTGCTATTGGGGCTTATATGGCTGTCAATATTGGTGCCAATGATGTTGCTAATAATGTTGGCCCAGCCGTAGGCTCTAAAGCCTTGAGTATGACTGGAGCGATTTTAATTGCTGCTATATTTGAAGCCGCTGGTGCATTAATTGCTGGTGGTTCAGTTGTAGGAACGATTAAAAATGGCATTATTAACCCTAATTCTATTGGTGATTCTGCTACTTTCATTTGGGTAATGATGGCGGCTTTATTAGCCGGTGCTATCTGGTTGAATTTAGCTACGTATCTTGGTGCGCCAGTTTCTACAACACACTCTATTGTAGGTGGCGTATTAGGTGCCGGTATTGCTGCTGGTGGTTGGGATATTGCAAATTGGGATAAATTGATAGCGATCGTTGCAAGTTGGGTTATTTCACCTGTTTTAGGTGGTGTGATTGCGGCTTTCTTTCTAATGTACATCAAGCGTTCAATTACCTATAAAAGCGATATGATTGAAGCGGCGAAGAAAGTTGTGCCTATTTTAGTTGGACTAATGGTTTGGGCATTTTCTACTTACCTTATTCTTAAAGGCTTGAAGAAAGTTTGGAAGTTGGATTTTGTAACCGCTGGGATGTTTGCTTTTGCTATTGCTTTGACAGTTTATTTTATTGTCCGTCCTATAGTTGATAAAGCAGCTTCGGCATTGAAAAATGATAAGGATGCAGTCAATAGCTTGTTTACTATTCCTCTTATTGTTTCTGCTGCGTTATTAAGTTTTGCTCATGGTGCAAATGATGTAGCCAATGCGATAGGGCCTTTAGCTGCTATTAACGATGCTTTAATGACTGGGACTGTATCTGGTAAAGCATCTATTCCTATCTGGATTATGCTTATCGGTGGTGCAGGTATTGCTGTTGGTCTTGCGTTGTTTGGGCCTAAACTGATTAAAACAGTCGGTTCTGAAATCACTGAATTAGATAAGACACGAGCATTTTGTGTCGCTATGGCCGCCGCGATCACAGTTATTGTTGCTTCTCAGCTTGGTTTGCCAGTAAGTTCTACTCATATTGCAGTAGGCGGTATCTTTGGTGTTGGCTTCTTACGTGAATATTTGAAGCAGTCTTATGAGAAAAAATTGACTGCGCTTATCTCTCATTCTGAATCCACAGGCCTTGATGGCATGCAGATTCAAGACTTTGTTAAGCGTTTTAAAGTGGCCGATGTTGACGAAAAACGTGCAATTCTTAAAGAGCTGAAAGCGTCTCAATCTTCTTCACCTATTTCGTCTTCGGAACGAAAAGGCTTGAAAAAAGCGACTAAAAAAGAGTTAGTGAAACGCTCTGCTTTATTGCGTATTGCGGCTGCATGGGTGATTACTGTACCTGCTTCTGCTTTACTATCAGCAATGATTTTTTACATGCTACTTGGTTTTTCTGTCGCTCGTTAAGCTAATAGTTTTAAAAAATGAATAGAAAAAGACCAGCTTTCTGGTCTTTTTCTATTTCAGTTTTTAGGACTATGTTATATAAATAGTTTGAGTTGTATGTTGTTCTAATAATATAGCTGCGAATATCAAATGCAGTAAATGGCTGTATACTATTGTATTATCTTTTAAAAGCTAAACTGAATCGCTCAGTTTTAAATATAACTAGGGTAAATTGCGTATCTAATGACTGCTGTAACCATTACTGTACTTTTGCTTGTTATAGGTGGATTCATCACCTTTGCGATTGTGTTGCAGCTTAAAGAGCAAGCACGATTAGCAAGGCTACGCAAAATTTCTACGTTTAATAATAAACTACGTCAAGTACGTCGGTATCTCGATGAAATGCCTCCTCAGTATCAACCTAAAGATATGCGATTATGGTTGTTTTCCTTGATGATTTCTTTATACGACCAACTATCAGAATTACAGCCTGACCCGACAATTACTCGTAGGCGTAATCATTTAGCAGAAGAAATGGCTGAGTTTCAAAAAAGTAAGCAAAAAAGACGTGCGAAACCAATGAATGATGAAGTCCTTATTCTTGAAGTAAAACGCTTATTTGAATCTTTCAAATTATTCTTAATTTCATCCCAACGTGAAAAGTTACTCGATTCGGATATTGTTCATCGTTATAGTAAATTGCTTGATTTTTTTCATTATAAAATTAATGCTGATTACCATGGGTATCTCGCTCGTAAAGCATTTTTGAGTGGTTTATTGGATACGGCTATTGAGATGTATAAAGAAGCTATTTCTCAACTGACACCGATCAAAGATACGCCTGAAGCTCAACCGGTTATTGTTAAATACAAAGACTTACTTAAAGAAATTGAAGATGACTTAGCTTTGCAAAAAGCAGAAGAGGAGAGCGATAAACTCGCCAATACAGAAGAGGAAGAAGGGTTAGATGACGAATGGAGTAAGTTTATTGAAGATTCTTCTTTCAAAGAGAAAAAACGCTTCTAACCAAGATATGCTTTTTTCGTATGGTATTTCTATTTCTTAATTCCCTATTTTATTTTTGATAAGGATTTCTTGTGAATCTGGCCTTACTTTCTGCCTTTATACCTACTTTCTTTTTTGTTTCGATTACACCTGGTATGTGTATGACATTAGCCATGACATTAGGAATGACTATTGGTGTGAAGCGAGCTCTCTGGATGATGTTAGGAGAGCTTGTTGGTGTTGCAATGGTGGCGACATTATCGGCCATTGGCGTTGCAGCTTTGTTACTAAATTATCCTAGTGTATTTATGGTTTTAAAATACCTAGGAGGTGCTTATCTTGCGTTTATTGGTATTCAAATGTGGCTATCTAAGGGAAAAATGGCGATTAAAACAGATGAAAGTGGTAAGCCAGCTTCTCAAATTGATTTAATTTCTCAAGGCTTCATAACGGCAATTGCAAACCCTAAAGGCTGGGCTTTTTTTGTTGCCTTATTACCTCCTTTTCTTGATGCAGAGAATCCTTTAGCTGCTCAACTGGTTGTATTGATTTCAATTATCCTTACGTTAGAATTTACCTGTTTAGTTATTTATGCCACAGGTGGTAAGACACTCAAGTCCCTTCTTATGAAAAGTGGTAATGTTCGCATTATGAATCGTATTGCTGGTTCTCTGATGATAGGCGTTGGATTCTGGTTGGCAATTGGTTAGCGGATAGCAAGGGCCCATGAAGAGGTGTTTTATTTGGTCGTATTTTTTCTTAATGCTGTTTTTCTTGGTGCTTTCTTTTTCCCGCTAGATCGTTTTGGATAAGTTTTTTTACTTGGTTCTGGCAAGTGTTGTAATGCAGTAGAAGAGATATTTTTTGATGTTTCTAATAACTGAATAAGATTACCTTCTAAGTCCATCATAAAATTCTGATAACTGCTGTTACCAAGACTCATAGCATTCAATGTGGATTCCCATTGGGCAGTCATATCTGGTGTTACTAATTGACTAGGTAAACAATCAACAAAGGCTCTTCCTGTTACGCTAGCATGAATCTGTTTCCCTTCTCGAATTAAAAAACCACGCCTAAATAGCAGCTCAATAATACTCGCTCTGGTGGCATCCGTTCCTAATCCATCTGTATCTTTCAAAATTGCTTTAATGTCTTTGTTAGTAACAAAGCGACTTATGCCTGTCATGGCAGCTAAAAGTGTCGCATCGGTAAAAGCAGCTGGTGCTGAGGTTGTTTTATCGTGAATAATGCCTTGATGACACCACACTGAATCACCTATTTTTAATTTTGGTAACTCACTTTGTTCTTCTTCATTATTTGATTTTTCTTTACTTGTATTTTTTTTATTGGGAAGGAGAGACTGCCAACCAAGGGAAACGGGTGTATTTCCCTTTGCTTCAAATTGCCCTCCCGCGATATCAAGCTTGATATAAGAAGCGAGAAAATCGTAATCAGAGTAGAACTGCATTAAATATTGACGAGCGATAAGCCCAAAAACCTGAGATTCCATTTTACCAAGAGAGGCGGCTTTATACGCTTGAGTGGTTGGTATGATCGCATGGTGAGCGGTTACTTGTTTGTCATTCCATGCTTTACTTAGTATTGATGTGTTTGCATTTTCAGCCCCTTTGATAAGTTCTGGGGTACTTTTACTCAAAGCATTAATAATACTGCTGGCATCTTTGTGTTGAAGTCGAGGTAAATAACGGCAATCTGACCTAGGATAAGTGATCATCTGATGGCGTTCGTATAGTGTTTGGCAAGTATCTAATACTTGCTGGGCAGACATTGAGAAAGCTCTTGCCGCATCAATCTGTAGGCTAGATAAATTATAAGGTAAGGGCGGTGCTTGTTTTTTTTGTTTGTAATTTGCTTCGATAATTTTCGCTGTTTTCTGAGTAATTCTATTTGCAACATTAATCGCAAGTGCCCGATTGAGTATTCGTTTTTCTTCATCCATATGGGGTTTACAGGCATCACTTGGAATCCACTTAGCCTGAAATTTTGTAGCATCTTCCGTTTCTAATTGCGCCCAAACTTGAAAGTAATCCTTTGGTGTGAATTGTTCTCGTTCTTTATCTCTGGCTGCGACTAGTCCTAATACCGGTGTTTGTACTCGGCCAATTGAAAGAACCCCTTGATAGCCAGCTTGACGACCTCTAATGGTATAAGCACGAGTAAGGTTTAAACCAAATAACCAGTCAGCTCGTGCTCTAGCTAAAGCAGAGCGTGAAAGAGCAGCGAAGTCGCTGTTTGGTTGTAAGTGATTTAAAGCTTTTTTTACCGCCGCAGGAGTTAAGTCATTAATTAATAAGCGTTGTGTTGTTTTCAGTTTTCCAGACGCTGTCTTAACATAATGTAGTACTTCGTCTACTAATAACTGACCTTCTCTATCTGGGTCTCCAGCATGGACAAGGTGTGTGGCTTTTTTGATGAGTTTCTTTAAGATGCTAAGCTGTTTTTTTGTATTGGTTTTTTCTTGCCATTGCCAGTCCGTTGGAATAATTGGTAAGTGATCAAAGTTCCATGATTTAAATGCAGGATTATATTGATGAGGTTCAGCTTGTTCTAATAAATGCCCGATACACCAGCTAACACAATCGCCATTAGGTAGCCAAATGCAGCCGTCTTCCTTTCTTTGGGGGGAAGGAAGGGCGGCAGCAATGGCGCGAGCAAGACTGGGTTTTTCTGCAATATAAAGAATCATAGATACACTTTACTGGTTATATATACAGTAATTGTATATAACAAAAGTATATGTGGCTAGAGTCTTATGGTATTCGTAGAATGAGACTTACTTTATCGGTACGACGAGAACAGGCACACGGCTATTATGTATCACACGGTTGGCAGTAGAGCCTATAATCATTTGTCCTAATCTGCTGTGAGTTCGACTATTCATTACTATTAGGTCCGCATTTTTTTCTTCTGCGACACTCTGGATTAAATCAGTTGGAAAACCATTTGTAATAAGTGTTTCAGGTGGTGTTTCTAAAGTAGAGAGTTCTTCAGCGTGTTTTTCCATTAGTTCAGACAAAACTTTATCCATGCGAGCTCGAACTTCTTTTTTAGCGTCCTTATTCATAGACGCCAAAACCTCGTTTGTTATATAAGTGCTGATCATACTAGAGGCTTGAGTGGCTCAATCGCATGCATAAGTATAACTTTGGCTTGGTGAGTGTTAGCTAAATTTAAGACAAGTTCAAGGGCTGCTTGAGTTTGGCTTTCTAGATCGCAGGCATAAAGAATAGTTTTGATTTTAGGTAACATGGCAAGATCCTCTTTTTATGTACCTACAGTTTAGTCTTCTTAACTTTTCCTTTGCTGATCTATATCAGTGATTGTTGAGCTTATTACATGAGCTGAACTGGATACACTATTTAGATGTGATCGATCCGTATGGTTGGCGAATAAGAAGCAACTGATAGTCGATAGGAAAATAAAGCTAATGAACAGTACCCCCCAATAATCAGGACTTTTTTTACTGTTATTTGTATTTATTGTTGGTGAAATAAATTTTTTTGTTTTCATGATGAGTTCCTTCATTCAATTAACATTATAAATGATAATGGATATCATTTATAAAATCTATCGGTTTAATAAATAAAATTTGATTAAGAAGATTTGGGGTGCTGAATATCCCATGAGATTCTTGCTATGTTACAATTCATCTTCAATTTTATATGTAATGAATAAGTGAGTGTAAACATGTCAGAACTGTCGTTCGACTCTAATGAAGCAAAAATCGCATACGGCATAGGCCGTCAAATTGGTGATCAGCTACGTGGTAGTGATCTTGGGGAATTATCTCTAGCGCATCTTTTTGCAGCGATTGAAGATTCTTTAAATGAAGCAGAAATGCGTGTTCCTGGTGAAGAGCTAGAAGCGGCTTTCGCTGAGCTACAAGCTAAAATGGAAGAAAAAACTCGTGAAGCTTCAGAAGGCACAGTAAAAGCTGGTGAAGACTTTCTTGCTGAAAATAAAGCAAAAGCGGGTATTCAGGTTACTGAAAGTGGTTTGCAATACGAAGTACTTGAAGAAGGTACTGGTGCAGTACCAACCGGTGATGCAACCGTTCGTGTTCATTACGAAGGTCGCCTAATTGATGGTCAAGTATTTGACAGTTCAATTGCTCGAGGCGAGCCAATTGAATTTCCTCTAACTGGCGTTATTGCTGGTTGGACTGAAGGTCTTCAGTTGATGAAAGAGGGTGCAAAATACCGCCTAACAATTCCTGCTGAATTGGCTTACGGTGCGAGTGGTGCTGGCGCTGCGATTCCTCCTTTCGCTGTTTTACAGTTTGATGTCGAGTTAATCGCTATCGTTTAATGACGATGTTTATAATGAGTCATTTTATATCTATTAATAAAGTGACTGTATTGTAAAAGCAAAAAAGCGAGGTTTCCTTTAATTGGGACCTCGCTTTTTTTATGAGTAAAGTTACTCATTGTAAGAGATACTAAATATCTCTTTCCATACGGATGTGCATTTTTCCTGATTCTAGAAATACTTTACCGTCGGAATGAAAGTTTTGTTTTTCATAAAAAGTTTGTACATCAATTTGAGCATTTAAAAAAACTTTTCGAATTCCCATTTCACGAGCGACTTTGACGGCTCTATTCAATAACATTACTCCGTAGCCTTGATGACGGTAAGCGGGTAATACTGCTAAACGTCCCAATTGACCTTCTTCGGTCAATCGACATGTTCCTGTAGGAACAGCTGTAGTGCCAAAAGAAACAAAGTGAACTGCCTCTTCATCACGCTCATCCCATTCGTCCTTTGCATCTATGCCTTGCTCAATAATGAAGACTTGTCTGCGAACAAAGGTGAGTTGGTCTTTACTGCTGTTCCAGTCTGATGTTAGTACCTTCATTTTTTTCCTCTATCCTTCTTGTGTGCTGACTTCAGAAACTAAGAGCTCAATAAGGCCTTGTTGACGAATAAAAAATCGTACAAGAGGCTCTAAATCACTGTTTTGGCTTAAATCTAATCCAGAGAAGTCAAATTCAATTTGATCGGTAATTGCCTGAACAAAATCGGCTAATTCTGAACTTATATCTAAACGTTCGCCGTTACAGAAAACGCTTATATTGTTTTTATTAGTGGATAGGTAGTAGCAAATTCGAGCATCACCAGGACGAATAAATGTTTGTCCTTTTATCGCATTTTGAAAAGCATCTTCTAGTTCTTTTGCATTCAAAGGTACAAGGTACTCAGGATATTTGCTTTCACTCATCGTCTCACCTAGCCAATGAGCTAATAGATCTGGCTGGCCAATTAAGCGCATCAGTTGGGCTTGTAGGTAAGTAATGTCGTCTGAGTGAATCTCAGCACTGTTTTTACGTTTACCTGTTTCTGGTGCAGCAAAGCGATCTTTTGCATTAATTTCTTCACAGAATTTATCGCGAATACCTGTTAATGCGTCTTGCATGCTAGGCGCTCTAAAGCCAACGGAATAAGTCATGCATTCGCTATCCATTGCCCGTCCGTTATGAGCAAAATTAGGTGGTAGGTATAAAATATCACCAGATTCCAGTTCCCAGTCCATGTCAGAATTTACTGGGAAATTGTCCAAAATATGCAAAGGTATGTTTGGAATAGACGAATCTGAATATTCGTCAGGTGACAGTACTTGCCAGCGGCGCTTGCCTGCAACTTGGATTAAGAAAACGTCGTATTGGTCATAGTGTGGGCCAACACTACCGCCTTCGGTTGCGTAGCTGATCATCACGTCATCTAATCGCCAGCTTGGTAAGAATTGAAATTGTTCTTTTAGAGTCTGAACTTCAGGAACCCAATGGTCAACAGCCTGGACTAATAGTGTCCATTCTTTTTCTGGTAAAGATGCAAACGTGTCTTCATCAAAAGGGCCTTGAAAGGTTTCCCAAGGTGTCTTGCCATTTTCAATAACAATTCGAGATTCAACCTCTTCTTCCATTGCCATGCCTGCAAGTTCATCGGCTTCCAATGGCACTTCAAAATCTATCATACCAGCACGAATAAGGAGTGGCTTTTTTTGCCAATATTCATCCAAAAATGTTTGTGCTGTCATTCCTCCTAGAATGGTTAACGGCGTATTTAGGTCTGTCATAGATTTCTCGTGAAAATTATAAAGAGTCAGTTTGGAATGCAAAGACAAAAAAGAGCCGATAAATCGACTCTTTTTCATTGCTTAGAAACGTAGAGCTTAGTTACGAATGGCTTTCGCTTGAGCAACAGCATTACCAATGTACGTACCTGGTGTTAATGCTTTTAGTTCTGCTTTTGCTTTTTCAGGCATTTCTAGCGTCTCAACAAAGGCTTCAATTGTTGCTTGGTCGATTGTACGGCCACGAGTTAACTCTTTAAGTTTTTCGTATGGAGATTCAATGCCGTAACGACGCATCACTGTTTGAATTGGTTCAGCTAATACTTCCCATGCTGCATCCAAGTCAGTGTCTAGGCGAGGAGCGTTGATCTCCAGCTTGCTGATGCCTTTTAGTGTTGACTGGTAAGCAATTAAGCTGTGCGCTAAACCAACGCCTAGGTTACGTAATACAGTAGAGTCTGTTAAATCACGCTGCCAGCGAGAAATTGGTAACTTAGCACTTAAGTGACCCATAATGGCATTCGCAATGCCCAAGTTGCCTTCAGAGTTTTCGAAGTCAATTGGGTTTACTTTGTGTGGCATTGTAGAAGAACCAATTTCGCCAGCAATGGTTTTTTGCTTGAAGAAACCCATGGAAATATAGCCCCAAACATCACGGTCAAAATCAAGCAATATTGTATTGAAGCGACAAATAGCGTCGAACAATTCAGCGATGTAATCGTGTGGCTCGATTTGTGTGGTGTAAGGATTCCAAGTCAAGCCCAGAGACGTTACAAATGATTCAGCGTGGGCTTGCCAATCCACATCTGGATAAGCAGAAAGGTGAGCATTGTAGTTACCAACAGCGCCATTGATTTTGCCTAAAAACTCAACGCTTTGGATTTGCTTAAGCTGACGGCTAAGGCGTGCAGCAACGTTCGCCATTTCTTTACCAACAGTCGAAGGTGATGCTGTTTGGCCATGAGTACGAGATAACATTGGCTGCTCAGCGTGTTCAATGGCTAAGTCTTGAATCGCTGTAATGATGTTGTTTAGCTCTGGAGTAATGCCTTCTTCCAGTGCTTCACGAAGCATTAATGCGTGAGACAAGTTGTTAATGTCTTCAGAGGTACATGCAAAATGAACAAACTCAGAAACAGAGGCGAGTTCCGCATTGTCTGCCATCTTGTTTTTAATAAAGTATTCAACCGCTTTGACATCGTGATTTGTGGTTTTCTCAATGTCTTTAATGGCTTGAGCATCGGCTTCACTGAAGTTATCTGCCAACTGATCTAAGAATGTACTGGCTTGCGCGCTAAGCGCAGGAACTTCAATAATTTGTGGGTGACTGGCAAGAGCCTGTAGCCAGCGAACTTCAACTATGACTCGCATACGTAGCAAACCGTACTCGCTTACTGAGCGACGCAATACGTTTGTTTTCGATCCGTAACGACCGTCGATAGGGGAAATTGCATTTAAGCTAGTTAATTCCATTGAGATAACGCCTCGAACATGGTTTTCAGGGAGTCGCTATTATAGGCAAAAGAGGTGGTTACTGCTATGACAGTCTGAGAATTTGAGTCTGTTCGACGAAGTTTATTTTGTCATTTTTTGACGTTTTTATTGATATGAATCAATTTCTAAAGAAGACTCGGTATCTTTTTGTAAATACCCACAGTTTTATTTCTTACTGGATTGTATTATGCGGCAATGTGTAATTATTAAATGTCTCTCAATTAGTGTTTTTTAGGAAAAGTATTTCGTATGAAAATTAGTCGCATCATAAACTTGGCAATTGTTATTGTACTTATCGCGTTGTCTACACTGTATTTTATTACGCAAAGTAGCTTAAAGCGTAATGAAGAATTAATTCGCCATGAAGTTGTTTTATCAGACGCTGTTTCAGCAATAAAAGACGCTCGATATTATGTTGTTCAAGTACAACAATTTTTGACTGATATGGGGGCAACACGAGGCGATGATGCTTTGCCAGAAGCCGACGAAAGTTTAGAAGGAGCGGTGAACAGCCTCAACGAATTGTCTCAAATTCTACCAGAATACAATAAAAAAGTTGATGGCTTAAAGTTGCAACTTAAAAAAGTATATGATTCAGGTCGGGTGATGGCAACCGCATATATTAATGAAGGAACAGAAGCTGGTAATAATCTAATGAAAGGCCCTGGCGGTTTGGATGATGAGTCGACTTTGTTGGCTGATTCACTGGAAAAAATTGCGAATGAATTATCTGAAAGTCTTAATAGCAGTGCAAGTGTCTCTATTGAAGCGATCCAAGATGCTGAGTTTTTATCTTTGATCAGTAGCTTAATATCTGGTGTTGTGATTGTTGGTGTTATTGTTATTTTACGTCGTCGTATTTTACCTAGTCTCCATTTACTCGAGGCTTCCCTTCATAATATTTCTGTAGGTGAGCGTGATTTGACTGTTCGCCTTGATGAAAAAGGTAAAGATGAGCTTTCCTCTGTCGCCTCTAGCTTTAATGTTTTCATTAAAGGTATTCAAGAGCTTATGATCAGCCAAAAAGGTCAATCAATACAGTTGTCTGTTGCTGGTGAACAGATGATTATAGCATCACATAAAACACGTACGGGTATGGCCAGCTTACAGCAAGAAACTTCTGGCATTGCTAATGTTGTTGCTGATATGCAAACTACCGTTCGCCATGTTGCCGATAGTGCCGATGCAGCGGCGAAAGCGGCAAAAGAATCTGATGATATTGCAAAGGATGTTGAAGCGGTTGTACAAACAAGTGTGGCCTCTATTGAAGAGTTGGCAAAAGGTGTTGAAAAGGCATCTAACGTTCTGTTAGCACTTGAAAAGGATACGTCAGACGTTGGTAGTATTCTTGATGTGATTCGAGGCATTGCTGATCAAACTAATTTGCTTGCATTAAATGCAGCAATTGAAGCGGCAAGAGCTGGTGAGCAGGGTCGCGGTTTTGCGGTCGTTGCAGATGAAGTAAGAACACTTGCACAGAGAACTCAAGAATCCACAGAGCAAATTCAGCACATGATTACCCAGTTACAAACAGGTTCTCATGATGCGGTTCAAGTGATGGAAGTGAGTAAGCAGCAAGCAGAACAAAGTGTTACTCAGTCCAAGCAAGCAAGAGAAGCATTGCATAAGATTACCTCTTCTATGGGGAATATTTCTGCTATGGCGATTGAGATAGCCTCATCAATGGAGCAACAATCTGCGGCATCAGAAAATATTGATGCACGTATTCGCTCTATCCGAGATGAAGCGGAATTAACAAGCGATAATGCTGAGCAATCAAATTCAGCAGCTGAACAAGTACTGACTCAATCAAATGCTTTGTCTGGTTTAATATCTAGTTTTAAAGTTTAGAAAGCAAGGCGAAGCAAAGAGAGTATGCTTCGCCTTGCTTTTACTCATGATTATTTTAATTAAGAGATAAGAAATAAACGACTTCTATAAAACGAAAAAGCCCGAGCAACAATAATGTTGCTCGGGCTTTTTATTTGGCTTTTCTATGCTTTAGTAAATTAAAGAGTTGCCAATGCTTGGTTGAAAGTAGCACTTGGACGCATTACTTTTTCTACCGCATCAAGGTCAATATTATAGTAACCAGATAGATTAGCAGGCTTGCCTTGGACTGCTGCAAGTTCAGCAACGATAGTGTCTTCTTTCGCCGCGAGTACTTTAGCCAATGGCGCAAACTTAGCCGCTAATTCAGCGTTTTCTGTTTGTGCTGCCAATTCTTGAGACCAGTACATTGCTAGGTAGAAATGGCTACCACGGTTATCTAGTTCGCCTGCTTTACGAGAAGGAGATTTGTTGGTATCTAGAAGTTTACCTGTTGCTTTATCTAGGCACTTAGCAAGAATTTTTGCTTTCTCGTTGTTGTGCTTAATGCCAAGTTCTTCAAAAGAAACGGCCACAGCCAAGAACTCACCAAGAGAATCCCAACGAAGGTGGTTTTCTTCCATTAGCTGTTGAACGTGCTTAGGAGCAGAACCGCCAGCGCCAGTTTCATACATGCCACCGCCTTCTAGCATTGGTACGATAGATAGCATTTTTGCAGAAGTACCTAGCTCCAAGATTGGGAATAAGTCAGTTAGGTAATCACGAAGAATGTTACCTGTTACTGAAATAGTATCTTCGCCACGAATGATGCGTTCCATAGAGAAACGGATCGCTTCGTTGTAAGTCATAAGTCGAATGTCTAGGCCGCTAGTGTCATGATCTTTTAGGTAAGTTGTTACTTTTTTGCGAAGCTCATTATCATGTGCGCGTTCTTCTTCTAGCCAGAATATAGCTGGAGTGTCAGATTGACGAGCACGAGTAACACCTAGTTTTACCCAGTCGCGAATTGGAGCATCTTTTGTTTGGCATGCGCGCCAGATATCGCCTTTTTCTACAGCGTGCTGCATTAGAACGTTACCTTGAGCATCTAGGATGCGCATAGTACCCGCTTCAGCGATTTCAAATGTTTTGTCATGAGAACCGTATTCTTCTGCTTTTTGCGCCATCAAACCAACGTTTGGAACCGTACCCATTGTTACTGGATCAAAAGCGCCATTGGTTTTACAGAAGTTGATTGTTTCTTGGTAAATACGTGCATAAGTGCTATCTGGGATAACGGCTTTAGCGTCATGTGCTTTACCATCACGGCCCCACATTTTACCAGAGCCACGTATCATTGCAGGCATAGAGGCATCAACTATGACGTCACTTGGTACGTGTAGGTTAGTAATGCCTTTGTCTGAGTCAACCATCGCCAATTCTGGGCGAGTGTTATAAACGTCTTCAATGGCTTGTTTGATTTCTGCTTGTTTTGCTTCTGGAAGCGTTTTGATTTTATCGTATACGCTGCCTAAACCGTTGTTTGGGTTAACACCGATTTCTTTAAACAACTCTCCATATTTCGCAAATACGTCTTTGTAAAAAACCGTTACTGCATGGCCAAATACGATTGGGTGAGAGACTTTCATCATGGTTGCTTTTAAGTGCACAGACCACATGATGTTGTCTTCTTTCGCTTCTTGTAGCGTCGCTTCGAAGAATGCACGAAGTTTAGCGCAGCTGATGTTCATGCTGTCTAAGATTTCGCCTTTTAAAAGAGGAAGGGATTTTTTCAATTCAACGGAACCGTCTTTTTTAACAAATTCAATATTAACGGTTTGAGCTGCGCCCATAGTGACAGACTGCTCTGAAGAGTAGAAGTCGCCATCACGCATGTAGTCGGCGTGTGAAACAGAGGTCTTTTTCCATTTACCCATTGAATGTGGGTTTTTACGAGCGAAGCCTTTTACTGCAGCAGGTGCGCGACGGTCAGAGTTACCTTGACGTAGAACAGGGTTTACTGCACTACCCAATACTTTAGAGTAGCGGGCTAAAATGTCTTTTTCAGCGTCAGTTTGTGCATTCTCTGGGTAGTCAGGAAGATCGTAGCCTTGAGCTTTAAGTTCTTTGATTACCGCATTTAATTGTGGCAAAGACGCACTAATGTTAGGCAGTTTTACAATGTTTGCTTCAGGAGAAGCGGTTAGATCGCCTAAGAATTTTAAGCCATCTTCAGCTTGTTGGTTAGCAGGTAGAAGGTCAGAAAAAGAAGAAATAACACGGCTGGCAAGAGATATATCGGTCAGTTTTAGTTCGATATCCGCTTCTTTTGCGAAAGCGCCAAAAATAGGAAGTAAAGATGACGTCGCTAGTGCAGGTGCTTCATCGGTCAACGTGTAGTAAATGGTTTGTTTTGACATGTAATTCCCCTTACGTTTTAGACTATTTATAATTAGCCTATTGAATCTAAGATTACTCTTAGTCGTTGTTTCCTATTTAAGCCTCTGTTTTCTATTTAAATAGACTAGACAGAAAACTGTTGAACAGGTTAAAAATATTGAACAATATACTACCTAAAAAAGCCAGATAGAGATATCGGCTCCGAGATATACTGAAAATTGATTTGAGTTATTCTCGTGTGATTTGTTGTTATGGTTCTTGTTTATTTTGATTTGAAAATCACCTTCTGATAAGTAATAAAAAAGGCCGTAAGGCCTTTCACTTCAATTAATCTCGTGATTCTAATGCTGCCAATAGTGCTTTGCGTTTAAAAATCAAATGCCAGCGTTTACCGCCTAGTTGTCGCCATAACATCGCCGCGCGAATACCTGACATGAGAATAGCTCGAACTTGATTGGCAATTTGTGGCTGCTGTAAAAAACGACTGTCACCACGGACTTGAATGCGAAACGGTAAAGTACTCAATGTATCTTGGTACATACCAGAAATAGAGGCGATCATATTTTCATGTAGAACGCTGTCGTAATGAGCCTTTTTTTGCTCGATCTGAGCTATTTTTGGACCAATGCTAGACAGCATTTCTGGTGTTTTGGATAGCTTGTTTTCAAGGTGAACTAGGCTAAGTGCATATCTTAGTGTATCTGGATTTACACTGTTTCTGTCTTTACCTAGCGCTTTTTTTGCGATGTCTCTTCCAGCTGATAGGTTGCTTTGATAGTCCCACTGCCCACCGTATATATCGACAGTAGAATTTGCGTTCACCATTAATATGCTATCTATCATAGGTTGTAGGTTGACGTTATCTACTTTCCCTGTTTTTGATAAAATAGACACTAGCTCTGCTGCTTGAAAGATAGCGGATAGGGCTATGGCTTGTTCTTTTTCTCTACTACTCACGTTATAGGCTCTCTAATGTCTGTCTTTAATTTTCTATTGGTAGAAAAAATGTATGGCTAAAACTATTTGTTAAAAGCAATATTGATAATGCCGCCGCCCAGACAAACATCGTCAACATAAAAAACAACCGACTGACCTGGTGTGATGGCTCGTTGAGGCTCAACAAAAGACACTTCAACTCGTCCGTCTTCTAATTCATAAATGGTACAATCTTGATCTGGTTGGCGGTAGCGGCACTTGGCTTTGCAAGTAAGCGGGAGTGAAGGCTTCTCACGGGCCACCCAATCAAAGTTATCTGCTATCAAATGAGTTTTAAATAATGACTCGTGTTGCCCGCCTTGTGTAACAACTAATACATTCCGTGTTAGGTCTTTTTCAACAACATACCAAGGTTCATCTGGATATTTCGCTAAACCACCAATACCTAAACCTTGGCGTTGACCAATCGTATGGTACATTAAGCCATGATGACGAGCGATTTTGTCACCATCAAGGGTTTCAATATCACCTGGTTGTGCTGGTAAATACTGTTCTAAGAAATCTTTGAAGCGCCTCTCGCCAATAAAGCAAATACCTGTGCTGTCTTTTTTGTTGTGAGTAATTAGACCGAACTCTTCTGCGAGGCGACGAACTTCTGGTTTTTCTAGTTCGCCCACAGGAAAGAGAGTTTGAGCTAGTTCGTCTTTACCAACAGCATATAAAAAGTAGCTTTGATCCTTGTTACCATCTAATCCTCTTAAAAGAAGCGGTTCACCGTCTTTTTCACCACGACGCACGTAATGACCTGTTGCAATATAGTCTGCGCTAAGCGCTAAGGCATATTCTAAGAAGGCTTTGAATTTGATTTCTTTATTACACAGAATATCTGGATTTGGTGTTCTACCCGCTTTGTATTCTTCTAGAAAATGTTCAAATACATTGTCCCAGTATTCTGAAGCGAAATTAGCTGTGTGAAGTGTAATGCCCAACTTGTCTGAAACTGCTTGGGCGTCAGCAAGGTCATCTTTGGCTGTGCAATATTCTGTGCCGTCATCTTCGTCCCAGTTCTTCATGAACAAACCTTCGACCTGATAACCCTGCTGCATCAGAATGAGAGCCGACACAGACGAATCAACGCCACCTGACATTCCAACGATGACTTTTTTTGTGCTATTTGCATTGTTTGCAGCAGTACTTTCTTTCATGACCGATAGTTACTCATAAGGCAGTTTTTTAAACAGATTGTTAAAACGAAGAGGCGAGGCCTCAGGTAAACTTAATTGCTTTTATTATATCACTTTCTCTTTATCGATAGGGTGAACTATCGATAAAGAGAAAGTGATCAGATATAAAGGATAAAGGTATAATGGGGTTGCGAAATGAATCTTCAATGCAGGCTTTGATTAATGGGCTACGATGAGGCAAGGTGGAAATTTCATCATAGGTCAGCCAGTGGCTTGATGCTATATCAGAATCAAGCTCTCGATTTACTTCTTTTATTGGCTCGCATAAAAAACAAAGTCGATGGTAGGTGTCTGCACCTTTGAAAGGAGTAAAGCCGTACATTCCAAGTAAGCCAATCGGTTTTACAAGCCAAGCAGACTCTTCTAGAGTTTCTCGGATGACGGCTTCAATAGCGCTTTCGTTATTTTCTATGTGTCCTGCTGGTTGGTTTAGGACGAGTTGACCGTCTTGCCACTCTTTTACCATCAGGTATTGTGTTTCCTTGAAATTCGGGTCGTCTTTTTTCACCAGAGCCGCGACGGTTAGATGAGGCAGTCTTTCTCTTTTTTTGCTCTTCAAAACTCATTACCTCTTTTGATAAATCATCGGTTGGCTCAATATGATTCCAGTGACCCACTGGCGTATGGTCTAGGGTGTATGGACCAATAGCGTAACGTATTAATCTTAGAGTTGGAAAGCCAACCGCCGCTGTCATGCGGCGTACTTGGCGGTTCTTTCCTTCACGAATCTGCAGTGATATCCAACTAGTTGGAATGTTCTCTCTGTGTCTTACCGCTGGTACTCTTTCCCAAATATCTGGTGTGTTCAGCTTTTCTGCTTGAGCAGGTTTAGTTAATCCGTCTTTTAGTGCTACGCCTTTTCTGAGTTGTGCTAGGGCATTCTCTGTGATGTTGCCTTCTACCTGAACCCAGTAAGTTTTTGGTAGCTTAAAATCAGGTGAAGCAATGACGTGTTGTAATGCGCCTTGGTTCGTTAAAAGCAATAAACCTTCTGAGTCAAAATCAAGTCGTCCTGCAGGGTAGAATTCTGGTGCTTCAATGTAATCGGCAAGGGTGCTTTTTTCTCCTTCTGCAGAGAATTGGCATAGAACTCGAAAAGGCTTATTAAATAAAATCAAATTGGAAGACATATGCTCTATGTGTGATTGGCTTATGTAGAGAGTATGGAGTGATATTTATTTTCATAAGAAACATCTTACTCCTCGTAATGAAGAGTAAGATAGCAAAGTTGCTCTTAGATAGCGATGTGGCCTGTGCTGATAAGCTTAATCAACTATGCAGTTTGACGGTTTTTATTTTCATCGTTAGGCGTGGTCTTTTGTGATTGTGCTTCTGGTTGCTCACAAAGAATAGGGTTAATATTTATTGCGTGTAGTCCTCTTTCGCCAGGTTCAGTATTAAATGTAACTGTCTGGCCTGCTTTCAGTGTTTTATAGCCTTCAATATTGATTGCTGAGTAATGGATGAATAAATCTTCACCGAAATCTTCTGACACAATAAAGCCATAGCCTTTTGCATTATTAAACCACTTCACTGAACCTTGATGCATGAGTCACTCCTTATTCACTCTAATCGTTGTAAACATCGACTTTCAATTTTCCGTGTTATCAAATATGAGCCATGATATGAATACGGTTTTTTTTAAATATAGGTTTAATTCCTCAGCTTACTAAATAGCTGCAAGTTGTTTTTTATCAATCAGTGCTAGAATTTATTCATTAAATCTAAGACCAAAGATTGATTGCATAAATAATGCCCTAATAATGAGAGTAGAAGTCCTTTTTCAATTTGTAAAATTCAAAGGGCAATGAATGGTATATATAGTTAAGAAATATGAAAAATTAAGTGGTAGTGCGCCGAATTAGGCAAATTACGTAAAAAATTGTAGCCTCAGAGGCATGGGATGATTGTAAACCATAAAATTAGACTAGTATCAGAAGATGAGCAGCATGGGAACGTTAATATAGCTATTGCTCCAGAAGAGGTAGAGCTGCAACCGCCTTCAATGTATCAAGTAGTATTGTTTAATGATGACTTTACGCCGATGGATTTTGTTGTGTTTGTTTTGCAGAGGTTTTTCTCTATGGATGGGGAGAAGGCGAATCAAGTGATGTTGGAAGTACATCAAAAAGGAAAAGGTGTTTGTGGTATTTATCCTTTTGATATTGCAGAGACGAAAGTGGCAATGGTACAACAGTTCGTAGAGCAAAATGAGCACCCTTTAATGTGTGACCTACAAAAGGTCGACTGATTCAGAGTGAGGGAATAGCAATGTTAGATAAAGAACTAGAGCAAACCCTGAATACAGCGTTTAAAGCGGCGCGTGACAAACGCCATGAATTCATGACAGTAGAGCATTTGTTGTTGGCTCTCATTGAAAATCCTGCTGCATTAAGTGTTTTAAAAGCATGTAGTGTTAATTTAGATGTATTAAGTAAGGAGCTTGAGGAGTTTGTTAATAGTACAACGCCTTTAATTCCTGTGGATGATGAAGAGCGAGAAGTTCAACCAACACTAGGCTTTCAGCGTGTACTACAACGAGCTGTTTTTCATGTGCAGTCATCTGGTAAGCGTGAAGTTACTGGTGCAAATGTATTGGTGGCTATTTTCAGTGAGCAAGAAAGCCAGACTGTTTACTTATTAAAGCGGCACGGTGTTGCACGTATTGATGTGGTTAATTTTGTTGCTCATGGCATATCTAAGTCAGGTGAATCTTCTTCGCAAGAGGCAGAGCAAGACGAAGAGTCGGATGACTCCACAGTTGTGCCATTACAGAAGTTCACGACCAACCTTAATGAAGAGGCGAAAGCTGGAAGAATTGACAAGTTAATTGGTCGAGAATACGAAGTCGAGCGTGTGATACAGACGCTTTCACGTCGTCGTAAAAACAATCCGTTATTAGTGGGTGAATCTGGAGTTGGTAAAACGGCTATTGCAGAAGGCTTAGCTAAACGTATCGTTGATGGACAAGTGCCTGATGTGATCGCTGATGGTGTTGTTTATTCTTTAGATTTAGGCGCCTTATTAGCAGGTACTAAATATCGTGGTGATTTTGAGAAACGACTTAAGCAATTGTTGGGTGAGTTGAAAAAGCTACCTCATGCAATTTTGTTTATTGACGAAATTCATACCATTATCGGTGCTGGTGCAGCGTCAGGTGGCGTTATGGATGCGTCAAATTTATTGAAACCGGTGCTTAGTTCTGGTGGTTTGCGCTGTATTGGCTCAACAACCTTTCAAGAGTTTCGAGGTGTGTTTGAAAAAGATCATGCTTTGGCTCGTCGTTTCCAAAAAATTGATGTTAATGAACCTAGTGTTGATGATACTTACCAAATTTTAAAAGGCATTATTGGCTCATTTGAAGAGCATCATAAAATCAAATACGAAGAATCTGCGCTATTGGCAGCTTCTGAATTAGCGCAGCGCTACGTAACAGATCGTCATATGCCAGATAAAGCTATTGATGTCGTTGACGAGGCTGGTGCATATCAGCGTTTGCAGCCCGAAGAAACGCGTAAATCTGTTATTACGGTGACAGAAATTGAAGATATTGTTTCTAAAATTGCTAGAGTGCCAGTGAAGGCTGTCAATTCTGACGATAGGAAAGTGCTGTCAAATCTAGAGCGAAATCTAAAAATGGTGGTGTTTGGTCAAGATAATGCAATCGACTCTTTGTCAGCGGCGATTAAATTGTCTCGCGCTGGCTTAAAAGCAGAGCAAAAACCAATAGGTTCTTTCTTGATGGCGGGACCAACAGGTGTTGGTAAAACCGAAATTACGAAGCAACTAGCGAAGCAATTAGGACTAGAGTTAATTCGTTTTGATATGTCCGAATACATGGAGCGCCATGCGGTATCTCGCCTGATTGGTGCGCCACCAGGTTATGTAGGATTCGATCAAGGTGGATTGCTTACTGAGGCCGTGACTAAAAATCCACACAGTGTGGTCTTGCTTGATGAAATTGAAAAGGCACACCCTGAAGTCTTTAACTTGCTTTTGCAGGTAATGGATCATGGTACTTTGACAGATAATAATGGTCGCAAAGCGGATTTTCGTAATGTCATTTTAGTCATGACGTCAAACGCAGGCGCAGAAGATTTAGCTCGTCGTTCGATTGGTTTCTCAAGCCAGGACAATTCGACTGATGGTATAGAGGCAATTAATCGTACTTTCACGCCAGAGTTTAGAAACCGACTTGATGCCGTTATTCAGTTTCAGCAGCTTGATGAACGCATTATTTTTAATGTAGTTGATAAGTTTTTGGTTGAATTACAGGTTCAGTTGGACCCTAAAGGTGTGATGCTAGAAGTGTCTGATACTGCGAGGGGGTGGTTGGCAAATAAAGGTTATGATCGTCAAATGGGTGCTCGCCCAATGGCTCGTGTTATTCAGGAATATTTGAAAAAGCCTTTGGCGGATCAGATTCTTTTTGGCGGCTTACATGATGGTGGTCATGTAAAAGTATCATTAGATGAGAAAAGTGATGAACTTAAGTTTGAAGTAATAAAGGAAGCGGTTGTTCACTAGTTTTCAAGCAGACATAAAAAAACCGGACTATGCCCGGTTTTTTTATGTCTATTATACCTGTTTGCTATTTAAGTGTTTTTTAAACGCTTAAATTAACGGGCACGATAAACAATACGACCTTTCGAAAGGTCATAAGGTGTTAGTTCTACTTTTACTTTATCGCCAGTTAAAATACGGATGTAGTTTTTACGCATTTTTCCAGAGATATGAGCAATTACAACGTGTCCGTTTTCTAATTCAACACGGAACATGGTGTTAGGCAGCGTATCAATGATAGTGCCCTCCATTTCTAAACCTTCTTCTTTTGCCACAATATGTGTCCTATGGTGTTAACTAATTATTTAGTAGACGCCGACCATGCATTATTCGAAGGTCTACAGACAAAGGGAAAAAATGTTTCTCTTTTGTCAATTGAACGCCAAATTTTCAACTTAAATGTAAATTTAGCGACGTCTGAATTTTGATCGAGCATATTTTGCCTAAAAATACGACGTAAGGCAAACTTAGTTGTGTTTTTATCTAAGCTATTTTTATGCTAAATAGGTTGGTTTTGAGCTTTTTTACCAATACTTATTAGTGCTTTGTTTGTATCTGGGGTAGGAATTAACTGTTCTAGTTTTTTACAGAATTCTTTCCTATCTATAATAGTAGCTCCTAAAGACAGTAGATGGTCTGATTCTACTTGGCAGTCTATGAGTTTTATTCCGCAGCTTTCAGCGATGCTGCAAAATACTTTTAAGGCTATTTTAGATGCGTTAGGCGCTAATGAAAACATAGACTCTCCGAAGAACATGTTACCCATTGCGACACCGTAAAAACCGCCAGCTAGCTGTCCATCTTTCCATATTTCGATGGAGTGGGCATAACCTAACTTATTTAATTCTGTGTATGCACTTTTTATGTCGTCCGATATCCATGTGCCTTCCTTATCTGCTCGTAAGGCTGAGCAATGAGCAATAACGGCTTCAAACTTCTTGTTGATGGAAAAAGTCCATACGTTTTTTTTAATGGATTTTTTAAGTGATGTTGATAAATGGAAGTGTTTGGGGTGAATAACGCACCTTTGTTCAGGATGCCACCATAAAATTGGATCGGGATCGCTAAACCAAGGGAAAAAGCCTTTGCTGTATAAATGTATTAACCGTGTGGAGGATAGGTCTCCACCAACAGCAGATAAGCCTTCAGGGTCTTGTAGTGTGTCGTCTGGGTTTGGTGTGTCATAAGGTGATTCTGAAAGTAGTATAAGTCTTGGTTCATTGCTTTTGGTGCTATCAGTCATATGTCATTTACTTTTTCAATAATTTCATTTTTCAATTGTAATTTTTTTAAGCATAAAAGGCGATCTAGAGGCTTATTGTTTGTTATAAAGTAGATAGTAAGTGTGTGGTGTTTACTTTTTTTGATGTTTAGGGTATAGGTCCTAAAAAAACTAAGAAACTTACAATTAATTGACGCAATGATGTGATTAATTATATATTATATGCATAATAAAGTGTAAGTGAGTGTGTGTTTTTACTTGGTTTGAATCTTTTTGATGGAAAAATGATCAAAAATGTAAAAAAAAAGTTAAAAAGTGCAAACGAACACTTGACCAGTAGGTGAGAGTTTAGGTTTAATTGAGTTAGTCCTAAACTGTGCTTTGTAAATACGATGTTAGGAACTACAGGATGCTTTACTTTTTTGATGTTTGTCATGAAAGTGAAACTGATTAGTTTTAAGATATGGAAATCGTTAATTACAGCGTTTTCTAGTTAGATAAGCTAAATCGAATGGGTCTACAAGGCCATATTATATAATTTAAAGGGGAATTTTGAATGAAAGCGATTAAACTTGCTTCTATCTTCGCGGTATCTGCTGTTGCGGCTGCTGTATCTACAACAACTCTAGCTGCTGAGCCTGTTTTTAAAGGTACTGCTGGTCTTGAGTACAAAGCATTCGCTGACGATGCTGGTACAGATGCTGCAAACTCACAAGGTGAAGTTAACATCATCGGTGATACTGGTCTTGTTTATTTCGATCTAGACATGGAAGGTGCTACAACTTCTTCTGATGGCGGCTTTGACTTAGACGAAATCTACGTTAAAACTGGCGCTGTTATGTTTGGTGATTTTGACGGTTCTCTTGCAGATGCTGCAGCATTTAGTGCTGGCGTTGAAGAAGATAACGATGATGCTAAAGAAGATCTAGGTGATGATCTAGCGATTCGTTACGCTGTATCTGATTCACTAACAATTGCTGCTGAAATTGCAGAGGGTGACAGTACTGGTACTGCATCTTTCGCTTTTGAAACTCAAGTAGATATCGCTACTATTGGTGTATCTGGTGCTTACAAATTCACTAGTGACATTGATAACGTAATCTTAACTTTAGGTGTTAGCGTTCCTGTAGGCGATATGCTTTCTGTTTCTGCTTTCTACCAAGGTGGTTCACTTGCTGATGCTGATGTTAGTAACATTGGTTTAGGTCTAGATCTTGCTATTACAGAAGAGTTTACTGCTGCACTACAGCATTACTCTCAAGAAGGTGAGTCTGCTGTAGGTACTGATTACGCAGATCAAGGTGTTACTGAAGCAACTCTTAATTACCAGCCAGGTGATATTCGTTACTACTTCTCTTACGTAGATTACGAAGCTGATGCAACTGCAGATTACTCTGTAGTTGGTGCTGAAGCTTCTTTCTAAGACTTTTCTTTATAGACTTTTGTCTTAAAAGATTTTCTTAGCGTAAAGCGAAAGCCAGCCCTTTGGGCTGGCTTTTTTTATGGTAAGATGGGCAAACTTGTGACTCCGTGTTTTGGAGCATGTATTTGTCTTGATTAGCATAAAATAGGAAGACGCGTTTTGTCAGAAAATATGAGTGAGTCGGTACGATCACCAATTTGGGATATGTTCGCAAAGCAAGCTGCGTTCATTACAGCTTTGTTAGTTTTATTCTTCTTTGCTTTAGCTACCTATAGCTACAGTCCCGAAGATGCTGGTTGGTTTTATTCTGGCAATGGCAGCGTTGTTCAAAACTCTATGGGCCCAATAGGGGCTACTATTGCCGATCTAATATCTGGTTTTTTCGGTTCACTATTCTATTCACTACCTCCTTTATTCTTTTGGGTTGCTATTATCTTATGGTGTAACCCTCATTCACTGTTACCACTTAATAATGCCTTGCTTTGTACTATTGGTAGTATCTTGTATTTATCTTTTGGCTCTGTCTTATGTTTTTTACACACGGTTGGTGAGCCCTCTCTTCAATATGGTACTGGCGGTATATTAGGCGATGGCTTAGGGCGTTTGCTTTATGGTTTCATTGGATATGATGGCGCCACGTTAGTGAGTCTAGCTTTAGTCGTTTTATCTTTTACATTATTGTCTCAACTGCATTGGTTGAGTCTAATGGATAGATTGGGTGAAATGGCTTTTAACCTTGTGATGTATATTCGCCAGAAATGGTCAAATCACCGTGAAGAGAAAAAAAATAAAGAAAGTACAGCTATTGATAGTGTAAATGATGAAGTTGAAGAGTCTGAAGAGCCTGCGATTGTTCGTAAAAGAAGGAATGCGCAAAAAGAAGAAGTTACTGTTGAAGATTTGTCTGTAGATGAGTCTGCATTAGATGAGCTGTCAAAAATTAAAAAAACTCGATTTGGGCTGACCTCAATTTTTTCTAAGTCTCATAACGTTTCTGCAGATGAGGAGGTTAAGATTCATGAAGAGCCTAGCTTTTCTGATCTAGACTCCCTTTCTATCGATGATGGTGATATGAGTTTTGATGATACGCTTTATATAGAGGAGTCATTTGATACAGAAAATACAAATACCTCATCATCTTTTGCTACTAATGACAGTAAGGTCAAGGAAAATGATAGTAAAGGGCTCCGGACTTCTGGGGTATCAAAAGCGCAAGCGGATGCTATGTTGTTCCAAGAAGAAAAAGCTGAAATAACACCAACAGCCCATAAGCCTGCATTTCGTACTCTATCAGAAGCGAAACAATTAGATTCTTTGGGTGGGCCTTCTGCAAATGAAGAGGGTATTAAGTCTGAACAAAAAGCTTATTCATTACCTGATCGCAGTGTCTTAACTAAGCCTAAACCTAAGCAAGGTGGGTATTCAGAGAATGAGTTGCTGGAATTATCTGAACTTTTAGAATTGCGCCTACAAGATTTTGGTGTGAAGGCGGAAGTTGTCGAAGTAAACCCTGGGCCTGTTATCACTCGCTTTGAGATACAGCCAGCGCCTGGAGTAAAAGTTTCTAGAATTACGAATTTGGCAAAAGATCTCGCACGTTCTTTAAGTGTGATGAGTGTGCGAGTGGTTGAAGTTATTGCAGGGAAATCAACCATAGGTATCGAGATTCCGAATCAAGTTCGTGACACTGTTTCTTTTTCTGAGGTCATTAATTGTGATATGTATGATCGAGCGTCATCTCCACTTACATTGTCTCTTGGTCATGATATTTCTGGTGAGCCGGTGGTTGTTGATTTGGCAAAAATGCCTCACGTTCTTGTGGCCGGTACAACAGGCTCAGGTAAATCTGTTGGTGTGAATGCCATGATCTTAAGTATGTTGCTGAAGTCAACGCCAGACGAAGTTCGTATGATCATGGTTGACCCAAAGATGCTTGAGCTGTCTATTTACGAAGGCATCCCCCATCTTTTAACGCCTGTTATTACTGATATGAAAGATGCAGCGAATGGTTTGCGTTGGTCGGTTGATGAAATGGAGCGTCGCTATAAATTAATGTCAAAACTGGGCGTGCGTAACATCGCAGGCTACAACAAAAAAGTTCGTGATGCTATGGATGCTGGTTCACCAATTGAAGACCCATTATGGCAACCAGAAATGGCGATGTTCTCTGAAGACGGTGTTGCGCGTACAGTTCCGCATTTAGAGCCTTTGCCTTATATCGTTATTATCGTGGATGAATTTGCAGACATGATGATGATTGTTGGCAAAAAAGTTGAAGAATTGATTGCTCGGATTGCACAAAAGGCGAGAGCGGCCGGTATACATTTGATTCTGGCCACACAGCGACCTTCTGTTGACGTAATTACGGGCCTAATTAAGGCTAATATACCAACGCGAATGGCATTTCAGGTTTCTTCAAAAATTGATTCTCGTACAATTTTGGATCAAGGTGGCGCAGATCAGCTTTTAGGTATGGGTGACATGCTGTATTTACCTGCGGGCTTGCCAACGCCAATTCGGGTGCATGGGGCTTTTGTTTCTGATGAAGAAGTGCATGCGGTTGTAGAGGAGTGGAAAAAAAGAGGTGAGCCTGCGTATATTAACGATGTTGTTGTGAACCCTGAAGACTTGATGTCCAATGATAATAGTGAAGACAAAGACGCTCTTTATGATGAAGCTGTGAAAATTGTGTTAGAAACGCGTAAAGCTTCTATCTCATCTGTTCAACGACGTTTAAAAATAGGCTACAACAGAGCGGCGAATTTGGTCGAATCAATGGAATCGGCAGGCTTAGTTGGTCCAATGGGAACTAATGGGCAGCGCGAGATTTTAATTCCTGAGTGATTTTTTACAGTTTTTTAAGCAGCTACTTTTATGCTGATTATTAGAAAATGCTTTCTTGGGGCAGTTATATGGAGAAGTGCTTTGATAAATAAATTAATCACAATGTGTGTCGTAACCGTTTTATTTTCTTTTCAAGCCGCTATAGCGCAAGAAAATGACAATGTTGTTCGTTCAGTTGAAAACTTGTTAGAGGTAAATCGGAATATTGAAGGTGAGTTTCGACAGGTTACTTATGATGAAAAGGGTAAAGAGTTACAAGTCAGTCAAGGTGTATTTCTTTTAGCAAAACCTAATCAATTTGTTTGGGATAGTGTTACACCTTTTGCTCAGCGTATCGTTTCAGATGGTAAAACTATTACAGTATGGGATGTGGATTTAGAGCAAGCAACGCAAAAAGCGGTATCTGATTCGATATCAAGTTCTCCTGCAGCCTTGCTTGGTCAACCTGCTTCAGAAGTGTTGCCTAACTATAAAGTAGAGTCATTGGGTGGTGGTCAATTTAGCTTGTCACCTAAAGAAGGCCAAGATTTATTTCAGACGTTAACCTTGTCATTCGAAAATAAAGTAATCAGCACTATGACTATTTTAGACGCACTAGGGCAAACAACTGTTATTGAGTTTAAAAATGTTGAAACCCATAAGGGTGTGGCTAAAGAGAATTTCTCTTTAGATTTACCTGATAATGTAGACGTCATTGTAGAAGGTCGGTAATGAAAGATCTTTTCTCGGATGTGCCGACAGAGGCTTATAAGCCTCTTGCTGCCAGAATGCGACCTGCATCTTTGGATGATTATATCGGGCAAGCGCATTTAGTCGGTCCGGGAAAACCACTACGAAGAATGGTTGAAACAGGGAATTGCCATTCCTTTATTTTATGGGGGCCGCCAGGAGTTGGCAAAACGACCTTTGCTCAATTACTGTCACATGCTTTAGATGCGCAATTTATTGAGATATCCGCAGTGATGTCTGGCGTAAAAGAAATTCGTGCTGCCGTAGATCAAGCAAAACAACTGCGTATGATGAATGGAACGCAAACAGTCTTGTTTGTTGACGAAGTGCATCGGTTTAATAAATCCCAGCAAGACGCATTTTTACCCTTTATTGAAGATGGCACTTTTTTGTTTATTGGTGCCACCACAGAAAATCCTGCTTTTGAATTGAATTCTGCGTTGCTATCAAGAGCGCGTGTTTATCGGTTAAAAACACCATCAACAGAAGATGTTGAGGCTGTTTTGATTCGAGCTATTGAAGACCGTGAAAAAGGAATAGGAAGCGGTGGGTTTCAGATATCGGAGTATTTTGTTTCTGTGTTAGCGCAAGCCGCAGATGGCGATATTCGACGTGGCTTGAATTTTTTAGAAATATTATCTGATCTTGTGGAGCCCGAAAGCGAGGTGACGCAAGAACAGTTAGAAGATGTATTAGGTGGAAGTGTCCGTCGTTTTGATCGTAAAGGTGATGTTTTTTACGATCAGATATCTGCTTTTCACAAGTCGGTCCGAGGCTCTTCTCCGGATGGTGCCTTGTATTGGATGGCGCGTATGTTAGATGGTGGTTGCGACCCTTTGTATATTGCACGGCGTTTGTTGGCGATTGCGTCAGAAGATATAGGAAATGCAGACCCAAGAGCATTACAGGTAGGTTTAAATGCGTGGGATGTGTTTGAGCGTGTTGGCCCAGGTGAAGGAAATCGAGCAATAGCACAAGCTGCAGTTTATATGGCGAGTGCGCCTAAAAGCAATGCGGTTTATCAGGCGTTTAATCAAGTTATGTCTGATGTTGCTGATCAGCCAAGTTATGAGGTGCCAAACCACTTACGTAATGCTCCAACATCATTGGCTAAAAGTATGGGGCATGGTGATGAATATCGTTACGCTCATAATGAAGAGCATGCTTATGCCGCTGGCGAGAACTATTTGCCAGAAGAGCTTGCTGAGATGCGTTATTATCAACCGACAGATCGTGGGTTGGAGAAAAAAATCACTGATAAGTTAGCGTGGTTATCTGGGCTGGATGATCAGAGTGATCGTAAGCGTTATGAGTTCATGTCACGAGAAAAAGACCTATGATGTATTTTATGATCGCGATTGGCGGAGCCTTCGGTGCGTTAAGCCGATATGGTATGACAAGATGGATTAACAGTTATTGGCAGCATCATTTTCCACTTGCAACCATGCTAATTAATGTAGTCGGTTGTGTGTTAATGGGCGTTGCGTTTGTGGTAATAAGTGAGCGAATGCCGTTACTTGAACCCTATCGTCCTTTGATAATGGTGGGTTTTTTAGGTGCATTTACAACATTTTCGACTTTTTCGTTAGAAATTGTCTCGCTTATTAACATGCAGGCTTGGCTAAGTGCGATAAGCTATTTATTATTGAGTTGTATTTTAGGTATTGTTGGCCTTGCCATAGGCATGGCCATAGCTAGATTTTTCTAATTCATTTTTTGATTGAAATGAGTTGGTTTCTTATTACGTTGTTAAAAAGGATACTGTTGCAGAAATGTTAGACATTAAAGCGTTGCGTGCTGACCCAGAAGCCATTGCGGCTCAACTTAAAAAGAAAGGTTATGAGTTAGATGTGGCGACTTTTTCTTCCTTAGAAGAGCGTCGTAAAGCCATTCAGGTAGAAACTGAACAGCTGCAGCAAGAGCGTAACTCGGTATCCAAAGAAATTGGTCAGGCGATGAAGTCTGGTGAGAAAGATAAAGCGGCTGAACTTAAAGCTCAAACAGCTACATTGGGCGATGATTTAAATGCAGCGAAAGACCTGCTAAACGAAGTTCAGTTAGCCATGGAGGCTTTGTTAGAAGGCATTCCAAATCTTCCTCACTCATCTGTGCCAGAAGGTAAAACAGAAGATGACAACATAGAAATTCGCCGTTGGGGTCAACCTAAAGCCTTTGATTTCGAGCCAAAAGATCATGTGGACCTTGGTGAAGCGATGGAAATGCTGGATTTTGAAGCGGCAGTTAAAATTACAGGATCTCGTTTTGCCGTTATGCATTCAGATCTAGCTCGACTTCACCGTGCCTTGACTCAGTTCATGATCAATACGCACGCCGATGTACATGGTTATAGCGAAGTTTATGTTCCTTACTTGGTAAACTCGCATTCACTAAAAGGTACTGGTCAACTTCCTAAATTTGAAGCAGATCTTTTTAAAGTGCCTGTCGACAAAGACAGTGGAAATAATGATCTTTATTTGATTCCAACTGCTGAAGTGCCAGTGACTAATTTGGTACGTGATGAAATTTTAAATGATGCAGATTTGCATAAGAAATTTGTGGCGCATACTCCTTGCTTCCGTAGTGAAGCGGGCAGCTATGGTCGTGATACGCGCGGTATGATCCGTCAGCATCAGTTTGAAAAAGTTGAGCTTGTGCATGTTTGTCGTCCAGATCGCTCTGAAGAGGTGCTTGAGGAGCTTGTGGGGCATGCGGAAGCCATCTTGCAAAAATTAGAACTTCCTTATCGTACTGTCATTCTATGTGGTGGTGATCTTGGTTTCTCTGCACATAAGACTTATGACATTGAAGTTTGGTTGCCAGGCCAAGCGAAATACCGTGAAATTTCTTCTTGTTCTAACATGTGTGACTTCCAAGCTCGCCGAATGCAGGCTAGATGGCGTAACCCTGAAACGGGTCGCCCAGAATTGGCACACACTTTGAATGGTTCTGGACTAGCCGTTGGGCGTACCTTGGTTGCAGTACTAGAAAATTATCAAAATGCCGATGGAAGTGTGCGTATTCCTGATGTACTAATTCCTTACATGGGTGGCAAAACGCTTTTGAAAAAAGCGTAATTTACAGGACTAATAAAAAAGCCTCGTAGGAGGCTTTTTTTGTATGAGAGCAAATTATGACGGGCAAGGTCTATTTGATTGGTGCGGGTCCAGGGGATCCAGAATTATTAACGTTAAAAGCTTATCGCTTATTAAAAATGGCGGATGTGGTTTTATATGATCGATTGGTTGGTAAAGAAATTATCGATCTGATTCCTGAAACAGCAGAAAAAATGTACGTAGGTAAGGCTAAATCACTTCATAGCCTTCCGCAAAACGAAATTAACAGCTTGCTGGCTCGTAAGGCTAAAGAAGGTAATATGGTAGTTCGTCTTAAAGGCGGCGACCCTTTTATCTTCGGCCGAGGCGGTGAAGAGCTAGAAGAGTTAATTGAAGAAAATGTGGCATTCGAAGTTGTGCCGGGTGTAACTGCTGCCGCTGGTTGTGCTGCGTATGCAGGAATTCCTTTAACGCATCGTGATTATGCTCAATCAGTGCGATTTTTAACTGGGCATTTAAAAGATGGGACAACTGATCTTCCGTGGGAAGAATTGGTTCATCCAGCTCAAACTTTAGTTATCTATATGGGCTTAACAGGCTTAAAGGAGATAAGTCAGTCTCTGATGAAGTTTGGTATGAAGCCATCTATGCCTGTCGCCATTGTCGAAAAAGGCACCACTAAAGAGCAGCGTGTTTTCACATCGACAATTGAACATGCCTATGATGTTTCGATAAAAAATGAAGCGAAATCACCGGCTTTATTAATTATTGGTGAAGTCGTAACCTTACAGGAAAAACTAGAATGGTATGGGAAGTACTAATTCGTAATTTCCATAAATAGAAAATAAAAAAGCGGAGTTCATTAAGTTAAAGCTCCGTTTTTTTATTGATTAGATAGTAATCAAATCTATTACAAGCAGTTGGCGGGTTTTGGTAAACCTGCAATTTTCGCGGCTAACTTTGGTGGACTGCCAGGAAAAAGTGTCATTAAGTAAATGCTTCTGCCTTTCTCTGAACCAAGTGCTTTGCTAACAGTTTTTACTAAAGGTCGCATGGCAGGAGATACTTCGTATTCATTGTAGAAGTTGCGGAGTAAATGAATGATTTCCCAATGAGCATCGGTAAGTTCTAGATTGAGCTCTCTAGCTAATTGATTGGCTAGTTCAGGTGTCCAATCTTGTAAATTCAGTAAATAGCCTTCTTCGTCTAAAATTGGCGTCTTATTTTCCATAAATGCAGTCTCGTCTTTCTAGTCGTTACCAGCTTATATTTGCTTGGGCGGAAAAAGTGAGTTCTACCCATTCTTCGTCAGAAAGTGATATTCCTATTTTAGGTGTTAATCCATAAGCTTTTACATCACTTTGTAAATAGAAGATTTCGATATTTTTTTTATCTATAAGTATTTTAAATGAATTACTATGTTGGGTCGTTCGTAAAATACCTTCTTCAATAAGTAATATTTGGTCGCCTGTTTGAAGGCTGTTTTGCCATGTTTCTTCAAGGTCGACAGTGTAAGCAAGCTGGTTTATTTGATGAAGTGTCATAATTAGAACCGAAAAACCTGTTGGTAATTTGAAAACATCTGATTCCACTCTGTTTCGTTGAGCGCTTGAGTTCCTTGCCATGTGTGTTCCGTATTGGAATTTAGGTGGGACTCTTGGATAAAGATATTTTCAATATCGTAAAATTCTAAACCTTCTAGTAATTTATGAAGATTTTTCCCTTGTTCTACTTCGGGGCTTTGATTAGTTCCTAAAATAGACAGCGCTGCGCCAGATAAACAAAGATCAACAGCTTGTTCAAAAGTCGCCAAAACCAAAGCAAGGTCCAAACCTTCTTTACAAGATAGACTTGAATAGGGGCTACTGTTTAGGTGAATTAAAGTGTTCTTCATTTGTTTACCTAAACTGAATGATTTTATTTGTGGTGTTCATGAGTTCAACCAAAGTGCCTAACCCTTCAAGTTGGAATTGCTCAGCTAAGGAATGTTGATTTAATTCGTATCGACGACTTTCGTCCTCACTAATAATTCCGCGACGCACGGCTGCTGCAATACACAAATACAATGATATATCGTATTTTTTGGCAATGTTCTGCCACGCTTTTGTTAGGTGTATTTCATCTCTAGGTGGTTGGTTTAATTTATTACCAATCAATACGGCGTCTTCATAAAAAAACACACCTTTAATACAGTCAGGATATCTTTTTAAGGCTGCTTGCATAAAGCGAAGAGCAGTGTGGCAAGCTTTACTTTGATACGGTGAGCCTGTGATTAGCAGGGTGTATTGCATTAAAAAACAACCTTTATAAAGCAAATGAAATTAGCAGATTAATAAAGTTTACACATAAAAAAGGCCGCAGTCTGCGGCCTTTTTTATTTTGCGTTTGTTCTCCTTCTATACTTTCGTTAGAAAGAAGTACTAGTCATCACTATTTGCCATGCCAAGCAAAGATAAGATGCTAAGGAACATGTTGTATAGAGAAACATACAAGTTCACAGTCGCAACAATGTAGTTTGTTTCACCACCACGTACGATTTGGTTTGTTTGCAGCAAAATAATAGCGGCAGAAAACAAGGCAAAACCCGCAGAGATGAAGATTTGAAGCGCTGGCATTTGTACAAAGAAGCCTGCGATAACAGCAAATAATAGGACAAAGAAACCTACTGTGATGAAGCCGTTAAGGAAGCTGAAATCTCTTTTTGAAATAAGCGCATAAGCAGATAATGCTAAGAATGACAGGCCGGTAATGCCTAGCGCTGACATAATCAAACTTCCACCACCAGGCAGAGTTAAGTACATGCTTAAAATAGGGCCAAGAGTTAGTCCCATAAAACCAGTCAAAGCAAATACAAACAAAATGCCAAGTGAGCTATTTTTAAATTTGTGAGTTAAGAATAATAAACCATAAAAACCCACGAGAGTAATGATCAACCCTGGATGTGGTAGATTCATTGTTACGCTTAAACCAGCTGTAAATGCACTGAATAACAATGTTAGAGACAAAAGTCCATAAGTGTTACGAAGCGTTTTATTTGCCGCTTGTGACGATGATGAAGGTGCCGATAAGGCTTCCGTATAACGCATGATTATTATTCCTCTAAGGTTTATAACTGTCTACTAAGACGTAATATGCGGTTGAAAGTTCCAAAGTTCAAGTTAGATTGTTTATCTAATGAGATAAAGATAGAAGAAAACTGCAAAATATAGAGGAAAATTAAAAATAATTAAGCTTAATTGGCATTTTTTGCTTTTTATTGAGTTTAAAATCACTCTTATTTAGAGGGGCGTTGTTTAAATAAAGATAATGTTTAGGATACTTATACCTATGGCCCCTTAGTTCTATTAAGGAATTTTTTTCTCCACCGTGTTCAGGAAAAATGAAAAATAGCCCTCTAATATTTGATATCTGCCTTTTTCAGTGCCATATGGTTTGTGAAGGTTATCGTGCTTATAGTGATAGCTTTTGGTAAACTATTGTACTAAATATGCGAAGCGAGATTTATGTTGGATAACGACTACTCATTACCGATATCATTTTCTATGGCGGCCCAAATTGGGTTAGAGGAAACGGTGCTGCTGACTTTTTTAAAGCAGCAGGCTTACCTCGCTAACGCCCATGTTTTACGAGTTGAAATAAGTCGGTTAAGCGTCCAACTGCCTTTTTGGACTATGCCTATGTTGATGCGATTGTTGGCAAACTTACAGATTAGTCAACTACTAAGTTTTCAACGCAAAGACGAAATATTAGACATTCAATTGGTGTCATCAAATAAGACGACACAAATAGCGCGAACACAAGAGACAGCATTAGCACCTCAAGATGATGCGTTGATGAGTAAGATGGATAGATTGCATAAAGCATCTAGAGAAAAGCCAGAAGAATTTACTCCTCAGCCTAAAAGTTACCCAGCGAAGCAGGCTGTAAGGCAATATGATGCGCCTTTCTCTCCACCTGTAGCGAATGATCGTCGTGGCGTAACGGATTTTGATTTGTACCTTGAGCAAAAAGAACGCTCTCGTCAACCTGATCAATGGCAGCCAGAAGAAGCAACATTAGAGCAAATTACGCAAGCCGGTATCGCTCGTGATTTTGCCTTGTCTTTACAGCCTGAATTTTTACTAAGAATTAAAGAGCAGCGTAAAAATGTCAGAACATGGAATAGCGAATTTTTTAAATACGTAAAACGTCAGTGGCAATACAAACAATCGGATCGGTCTTCATATGAAGGAACCTCAGGCAGTACAAAATTTAATAAAACCTCTCGAGAACAGGTTAGCGATGCCCTCACAAACATCCACGACACAGACTGGTGAGTCTGGAGCCTATGGTACAGGCTCTTTTAATGCCGGAAATACAAGTCGTGAATCTGGTCCAACTGAGGCAGAGCAGCAAACACGCGTTCTAGTGAATATGTTGTTTGCTCGTTTTAAGGCGATTTATACTCATAAATTTGCCTCTGCTTACAGTAATCCTGACGAAGTGAAGTTGGCGAAACGTGAGTGGGCAATTGCTTTGAAAGGATTTCAAGAGCCATTGTTAGCTTACGCGGTAGAGCGGACGAAAGAAGTGTACGCATGGCCGCCGACCATCTCTGAGTTTTTAAAACTAATTAGTACAGCGTATAAAGCATATGGTTTGGCTGATCCACGTTCAGCGTACTTAGAAGCCTGCTCTTGTCGAGTTGATCCGCTTACTTATAAGTGGAGTCATCCTGCTGTTTTTTTTGCTGGTTCAAAAGCTGGCTGGTATAAATTAAAGTCTGAAGAAGAGCGTGTATCCTGGACTTTATTTGAGCAAGCATACATCGCAATAGTTGATCGAGTGATCGCTGGTGAGCGTCTAGTCATTCCCAAAATAATAATGATTGAAGATAAGCTCACACTAGGTGTTCCAGATCTAACGAGTAAAATAGCTAAAGAATTGTCAATAGAAGAAGAAGAAGTTGCGGCTTTACTCTATTACACGCAAAAAACTCATGGATCTGGAGTGCGTAAGCGTTACAGAGAAATTAGCCAGAAAAAACTTTTAGAGATGGGTTATAAAGATAAACTTCCTGAATAGTGAATCTATTTGATTTGTGTCATGCGACACGTTTTATCCTAGCAAGGATGCTATCGATGTAAATTTTATCTGCACACGGTGAAAGTTACATAAGATATTGAAACGTTTGGTAAGGTGATTATGTTGAAAGTATTAATTGTTGATGATCATGATGTGGTTAGTCAAGGAATTAGCCGTGTACTACAAGACGTGACTGGTGTAGACGTGGTTGGTGTTGTGCATAATGGAGAGGAAGCAATTATTCAGGCTAAATTATTGCTGCCGGATATTATTCTTATGGATGTACATATGCCTGGAATTGGTGGTTTAGGTGCCACCAAAGAAATAAAGCGTATTCTTCCTAAAATAAAGATCATTGCTTTGTCCGCATTAGACGATAACCTCTATCCAGTAAAATTATTAGAAGCGGGCGCGTCTGGGTATTTAACCAAAGGAACAAACACGTCTGAACTGTTAGAGGCTATTGAAGTGGTTTCTAAGGGCGAGCATTATATTTCTAAAAGCGTTGCTCAAAAAATGGCGTTATCTAAATTCTCAATTGACGGAGATGGCTCGCCATTAGGACAACTATCAGACAGAGAGCTACAGGTTGCTCAAATGATTGTAGATTGTAAAAAATCTAATGAAATTGCCGAGCACTTAAATGTGAGTCCTAAAACCGTAAGTACTTACCGTACACGTATTTTCACCAAATTAAGCATAGAAAGTGATGTGGAGCTAATCCATATGGCGGTACGTTATAATGTGCTTGGTATGGGCTAGGCGAAAATGAGGTTTGTTTGAGCCATTCTGAATTTGATCCTAAGCATTTTGTTAGTAATTTAACCACTCGGCCAGGCGTTTATCGCATGTATGGCACAAAGGGTGAATTATTGTATGTCGGAAAAGCCAAGAATCTAAAAAATCGTGTGGCAAGTTACTTTCGAGTGACAGGACTCACCACGAAAACAATGGCATTAGTTGGTCGTATTCACACGATTGAAATTGCTGTTACCAAAAGTGAAACAGAAGCTTTGCTGCTTGAGCAAACACTCATTAAGCAACACCGTCCGCCCTACAATATTCTCCTACGAGACGATAAATCCTACCCGTATATTTTATTATCGAACCATAAGCATCCAGCTTTGTTATTTCGTCGAGGCGATAAAACAGATAAAGGTACTTTGTATGGTCCTTTTCCAAGTGGTGGTGCAGTAAAAGAAAGCCTGAATACTATGCAGAAGGTATTTAAAGTGCGCCAGTGTGAAGATTCGACATACTCGAACCGGTCACGTCCTTGCTTACAATATCAAATCAAGCGTTGTTCAGGGCCTTGTGTTGGCTTAATTAGCGATGAAGAGTACGAATTAGACGTGCGCCATGCACGCATGTTCTTACAGGGTAAAGACCAAGAACTAACCTCTGAAATCACAACACAAATGACCTCTGCTGCTGCCGACATGGAATTTGAACGTGCTGCCGAACTGCGTGATCAAGTGATCCAGCTAAAACACATTCAAGAGCAACAGCACGTTTACGGACAAACGGGTGATGCAGATGTTATAGCTTCAATTATTCAGCCCGGTGGTTTGTGTGTTCATGTGATGATGGTGCGCAAAGGCAAAGTTGTTGGCAGTAAAAGTCATTACCCAAAAATGCCAATAGAGATAACAGAGGGCGAGTTGCTTTCGTCTTTTATCGCACAGTTTTATCTCGGTGGTATACAAGAATTACCTAAAAATCTGATTGTCAGTCATGAGCTAGAAGATGGGCAGGCGTTAATAGAAGGTATTTTTGAAACCACACAAAAGAAAATTGAAGTGTTCAGCAATGTTAGAGGACAGCGTGCTAGATGGCTCGACCTCGCCAAGCTAAATGCAGAGCAGGGATTGCAAGCTCGTTTATCAGATAAACGAAACCACTTTAGTCGTGTGACGGCATTGCAAAAATTATTAGGTTTCTCTGAACCACCAAGTCACATGGAATGTTTTGATATTAGTCATTCTAGTGGTGAAGCAACCGTCGCGTCCTGTGTTGTATTTGGGCCGGATGGGCCAGATAAAAAACGCTACCGTTCTTTCAATATAGAAGGTGTCGAGCCTGGTGATGACTACGGTGCAATGAAGCAAGCTTTAACTCGTCGTTATAAACGTGTAAAAAGCGGCGAGCTAGATGCGCCTGATGTACTGTTGATAGATGGCGGTAAAGGTCAATTAACTCAGGCTGAATATGTATTAAAAGAGCTTGGCCTAGTTGATATTTTTTTATTGGGCGTAGCAAAAGGTGATACGCGCAAACCAGGATTAGAAACACTTTATATCGGGTCTAAAGAAGATGAGGTGGTTTTGCCGCCAGATTCGTCAGCATTACATTTGATTCAGCATATTCGTGATGAGGCTCACAGATTTGCTATAAAAACTCACCGCCGTAGAAGAGATAAGAAGCGTCGTCATTCAATATTGGAAGAGATACCAGGAATAGGTCCAAATCGTCGTAAAGAGCTTTTAACCGCCTTTGGTGGTTATCAGGAATTATTATCCGCCAGTCAGGATGACATTTCAAAAGTAAAAGGAATTGGTATTAAAAAGGCAGAAGAAATTTATCTTTACCTTCATAAAAGTTAAGCTGGGTTATAGAGATAGAATATAGCCTAAGAATTAGGAATAAAATGAACATACCAAATATATTGACCTCAGTACGTATCTTTATGATACCGATCTTAGTGGGGATCTATTACTTGCCATGGGAAGGACGTTATTATACTTGTGCGATTATTTTTGCACTTGCTGCGATAACCGATTGGCTAGATGGTTTTTTGGCTAGAAAGCTTGATCAAACTACACCATTTGGTGCCTTTTTTGACCCTGTTGCCGATAAGCTAATGGTATCGATTGCCTTGGTAATGCTGGTGGCAAGTTATGCGAATCCATTATTAACCATAGCGAGTGCCATTATTGTTGGTCGAGAGATCGTGATTTCCGCATTACGTGAGTGGATGGCTGAAATGGGTAAGCGCGCAAGCGTGGCTGTTTCATATATTGGTAAGTTGAAAACGAGCATGCAAATGTTGGCTATCTTTATTTTGCTTGGTAGTCGTCCTGAAACGACTTCTGCTCATGTTGGGGAGGCTGTTTTAATCGCCGCTGCTGCGTTAACGCTCTGGTCAATGTATGTTTATTTAAAAGCGGCTTGGCCTGAGTTAAAAACGAAAGAGTCGAACGAAAAGTAAACAGAAATAAAAAAAGTCCTTAAGTTAGCTATTTATTTGAAGATTCCTCTTGACGTGAAAGCTCAAATACATAGAATAGGCACCGTCTTTTGAGACGCGGGAATAGCTCAGTGGTAGAGCACAACCTTGCCAAGGTTGGGGTCGCGAGTTCGAGCCTCGTTTCCCGCTCCAATAGATGAAAAGAATTCTGATTAGAGGCCGGATGGCAGAGTGGTCATGCAGCGGACTGCAACTCCGTTAACGCCGGTTCGATTCCGACTCCGGCCTCCAAAAATCAGATATGCCCGGGTGGTGAAATTGGTAGACACACAAGACTTAAAATCTTGCGCTTAATAGGCGTACCGGTTCGATTCCGGTCCCGGGCACCATTTATGGTGCCTTTTTTTATGCCTGCACTTTCTTATCTTGCTTAATCCCTCTGAATATATACTCTCAAGCGTTTTCTTAGCGTTACTTCAAATTGTAAGCTTTTCCTTTTATATACTGTCTGTTCTGAAACTCAGCACCGTATCTCTACTGTAAAATGTTTAAATGCGCCACCTGGCAAATAAAGGGGTTGTCATTTGATATTTTTATTCTGATAGACTTAAATTTCGTAGTTTTATAGTTAAAAAATTGGAATTAATTATAAAAAAACTTTCAGATAGCTTTAAATCTTACCGCTTTGGTTCATATTTTATTTATAATAGGGTGTCGATTTTTTATTTAACCTTAACGGACTAAGAGTTTTTAATGAAAATACTGAGTTTGGATGATCACCCTATATTTAGCCAAGGCTTAAAAGCCTCCTTATCTGCTCACTCGCCAGATTTTGATGTGACTTCTGCTTTTAATAGTAAACAAGCGCTAGAGTACCTACAGCAAGATACTGAGTTTGATTTGCTAATATTGGATTTATCTATGCCTGATATGGATGGAATCGCATTCATGAAGTCTCTGATCTACAGAAATATTGATCTACCTATCGTTATCATGTCAGCAAAAGAAGATTTGATTACCTTATCTGAGTGTTTTGGATTAGGAGCGTTGGGGTTTCTGCCAAAAACATGGTCGGTCGATCAACTTAGTGCAGCATTAACTAAAATAGCGAACGGCGAAATAGTTGTACCTGAAAATATAGCCAATTCTTTGGCTGTCATGTCAAAAAATTCCTTTAAGAACACTCAAACCTCTCTTAGTGAGCGACAGCTAGAAATACTGAAAATGGTTCAGGCTGGACTGAGTAATGCAGGTATTGCAGTTGTTCTTTATATTAGTGAGACAACAGTTAAGACACATTTACAAAAGATATTTAAAATTTTAGGTGCAAAAAATAGAATCGACAGTGTGCGTAAAGCTGAAAGTTTAAAAATATTGCCTATTCTTAAATGAAATTATTCAACGTAAGTTCTTTCTTAGCTCTGATAAATGATTATTTTCTAAAGGTGTTTTATTTTGATTGAATCAATATTGAATGCTAAAAATAATGAAGTTCTTATTGAAAAAGAACGTTTTACCTTATATATGGGGGAAATGTTACGAGTCTGTATTGGGTCTATATTTATAGGTCTTCCTCTTTTTTCTTTTATTTTTTTACCTCAGGCCTATCGATACTCTTTCAGCGTTTGGTTTGCTTTTGATATCGTTTTATTGCTGAGCGTGTTTTTCACCTTTTACGGGTTTTATAAGCATAACGGTAGATTTACTGATTCTATGTGGAAAAAAATCAGTGATATTCCTATTCTGATTTTTAGCTTTTATATCGCATCTGCTCCTTGGTTATGGCTTCAAACAGAAGTGGATATTTATTTTTATACCATGTTTATTATGGTTATTTCATTAACGGGGACAATTACACATTCTATCTCTTATTATTTTTCGAGGCAGGCGTTATTTTCTACTCTGCCTATATTATCGTTACTAATAAAATTTTATACGATGGAAAGCCATAATCATTTTGAAATTTACATTGTGGTTCTTTTGGTTTTGGCTGGATTGATCGCATTTTCCCATCGTATTAATAAGTCTCTGACAAACGCTATTGTTTTGAAAATTGAACATCTTCAGGCACGGGCTAATGCTGAGCGTGTTAATGCAGAAAAATCTCAATTTATCGCGGCTGCAAGCCATGATATTCGACAGCCGCTTCAAGCAATTAATCTCTTAGTTGATACCCTAAAATCAAGAAATACGAATTCCAAGGATGGTATTCTGTTCGAACGTTTGGAAAGTAGTGTTGATAGTATGTCTGAGTTGCTTAATAGCCTGCTTGATGTGTCTAAGCTAGATGCACAGGTCATTATTCCTCAGCCGAAACATCTTTGTTTAACTGAGTTATTACTGAAATTACAGGGAGAGCTAGAGCCATTGGCGAAGGCCAAAGGCCTGAATCTGAGGGTTGAAGCGGAAAATATTACGGCGGTGGCGGATGTCATTTTACTAGAGCAAGTATTAAATAATTTACTGTCAAACGCTATACGTTATACCGAACATGGTGGCATCATATTATCTGCTAAGAAAGAGTCAGAAAAAATAACAATAAGTGTAAGAGATACAGGGATAGGTGTGAATATCCTTGATCAAGAAGCTATATTTCTTGAATTTCGTCAGTTGCATAATCAAGAGCGTGATAAAAGCAAAGGCTTAGGGTTAGGGTTGTCGATTGTTAAGCGACTGTGTGCATTGCAAAATTGGCCCTTGTCTCTTGATTCTGAATTAGGTATTGGCAGTTGTTTTAGCTTCACAATACCGCAAGGAGATAGTGAATTAATCCAAGTGGTAGAAAAGGTAGATATTAACAAGAACTTAGTGGCTGTGGATGTGATTATTATAGACGATCATGAAGGTGTTCGTTTTAGCTTATCTAATATGTTGCGAAGTTGGGGTTGTAAAGTACGTACATTTGATTGTGCTGACAGAGCTTGTGAAGAACTGCGCTCGTTTCCAGAATGGCAGCCTAATTTAATAATATCAGATTATCGTTTACGAGAAAATTTAACTGGTATTGAAGGGATTGCACAGATTAAGAAGGAATTAAAATCCGAGGCTGAATCTATTATTATTAGTGGCGATACGGCACCAGACATAATAAAGAAAATAGAAGAGAGCGGTTTGATTGTATTACATAAACCAATCAAACCGGCAAAACTTAGAGTCGTACTATCTAGAAAGATGAAAAGTATTATTGAAAATGATTAAAACCTTTCTAGATATTTTTTAATGCATAATAGCAGTGAAATTACTTGTTAGCCCTTAAATATTCGAAGCCAAATAAGCTTTTTCCTGACTTATGGTTGTAATATTGGCAATACAGCTTTTCACCTTCTTTAGGTGCTAAAGTACTTGTATTAGCTGAAATACTCAGCATTGTTTTGCCTTTTTTTGATAGTTTCTTTTTCCATAATCCACTACGCTGGCTGTTGCTTCCTTCTGCACATTCTTCAATGCCTTCAGAGTTTCCACAATACAGCATCATGGCCTTTCCACTTAATACATCGACGCTGTAAGGTATTTCTGTTTTGCCTTCAGTTTCATTGACTGCACCTGCACTAGGATTTGCCGACTTAATGCACTGCATAGACCAATCATTTGAGTTGCCTAGAGCTTTATATGCTTTTGTATCAACTTCCATGTAGGCTATTTGGTAAGGCTGAAGGGAAGGTAAGATACAGCCATCGGTTAATTGACCTTTTTCCCTTTCTATAAGACCTGTACGTTTTTCTTTAGTAAAGCCTTTTTGGAATGTGTAAGACCTGTTATAGCCGATGATAATATTTTCAGGTTTAACGTCAGTACAGGTTGTCATAGATGTTAGGCTTTTATCTGGCCCGCCAGCTAGACTTGGGGTTTGAGCTGAACTAGTAGCGACATTGAATACGCCGATTGATAATACTAACCCCATAGATATAGATATTTTAGATAATGTCATTGTTTCATTCCTTTGATTGCTGAATCATTACTTGGTGGACTATATAGGTCGGTAATTAAAACAGTAAAAAAACCATACTTTAGTATGAATATGAATGGCGTTAGAATGGTATTTAATTCATCGACTGAATCAATCGATGAATATGTTGTTTAGCCTGTAATTGAGTAGAAGCAACTTCTGTATTGTTGCTCTAAGCTTTAAGTAATAATTGAGAGAGATACTATGTCCGGATCAGAAGAAAAAGCGAAAGGGCGCCTTACTACTAGAACGGTCGCTATGCCGAGCGATACTAACCCAGCGGGCGATATTTTTGGTGGCTGGGTTGTGTCGCAAATGGATATTGCCGCAGGTATTTGTGCGGGCCAGCGTGCTCAATCTCGTGTTGTCACTGTGGCGTTAGATGGGATGAGCTTCATTCGACCTGTGAAGGTTGGTGATATCTTAGGTGTTTATACATGTGTAGAGTCGGTTGGTCGTACTTCAATGAATATATTGGTTGAGGCATGGGTTCGACGAGACCGTATTGGTCATCGAGAGAAAGTGACGGAAGGTATGTTTAAGTTTGTAGCGATTGATGAGGATGGCCGTTCTACTCCTATTCCACATGAAGATGATCTGCCAGATTATGTGAATAACGATTTTCATGATCATTAGGATTGATTGCCATTTTTGTATTTAAAAGGTCATATTTTATTTTCACATGGCTAAGGGTTGTTTGTTTTTTGATCTATTTTGATGTCATACTGCAGAAACTATAATTTTTAAATGGAAGTTTGATAATGAAATTAATTAAATATTTTTCTATTTTTTTTGTGCCTGCTGTTTTGTTTGGTTGTGCTTCTGGCTCTCACACTCTTACTGGCGACCCTCGTCCAGAAATTGAAGTAGATCAGGTATCGGTATTCACAGAAACGCCTACATTTGATTATGTCGTGGTTGGTGCTGTACGAGTATCGAGTGGTAATAGCTTCACTGAAGAGTCTCGGATTGAAAGTGCTACTGAAGAGTTGAAAGAGCAAGCTGCGAAGATTGGTGCAAATGGTGTGGTGTTGGACGACGTTACTCAGTTGTCTTTTCGTGGTTTAGGCTCTAATGTTGGTTTAGGTCTTAGTAGCAGAAGTGGCGTTGGTGCTTCTCTCGGTTCGAGCTTTTCATTTCCAACAACTGAGATGACTGGTACAGCTATTTATTATGAAGTAGAGATAATAGAATAAGCTTAATTATTTAGACAAATATTACATAAGAGTATTTTTAGTAAGATTTTTATCTTTATTAGATGTGTAGATAATGCAAACAAAAACAATAATTAAATATTGTCTTTGTTTGCATTGGTAGTTATTACATTTTAGTTACATTCACTTTGAAGTCATTGTCACCAAGAGACTTGCTAATAGTATAAGTGACCGAAGTCGAGCGACTTTCTTTAGAGTCATTTTCAATTATTTCTATATTAGCGATACATTGTTGGAACCCAGTTCTGTTATCTGTGCTTAACGTTCCGATGTCGTTGATCTTATATGATAAGTTATCGGCTTTCTTTCCAAATTGCTTTGCAACTTTACTCTTTACCGTTTCTAGTACTGAGTCCTTTGTAGCAGAGTCGTTGCATGTAGGTACATCACTACCTGAAAAAGATATAAGTACAATTAAAGTTAATAAAACACCTGCGCCTAAACGTACACCTAGTTCTTTTTTTCCTGATTTAGGTGAACCTTCAGGCTTTGGGGAAAATGCATGCTTTATTATTTCTTTCCATTCCCAGGAATCAGTTGTTTCAATTGTGCTGGTTTCAGCTGCACTTTTTTCAACTTCAGTAGTTTCTAAGTCGTTAGTATTTTTATCTTTCATATATCCCTCATGATATCCCGATTTAAAATTAAATTAGATGAATTACGGGACTACTTCATCTAACGTTGATTTTAGGTGCTATTGAGCTGTGCGATCCTTCTAGCTCAAACTATTCGACTAGCTAAAATTATAATTAAAATAAGAACTCAACTCTACTCTAATTTTAATTAATCATGCGTATTACTCAAAATAATGAAATTGTTTTTTAATAGAGTTACTTCAGAAAATTAATAAATTGGCTATGTTTTTATTCATTCATCTGCTTCTAAAAAATATATAAGTTTAGACAAGTATTGTATTTAATTTGAAGTTTAATGAATGATGTTTTTTAGTTTTAAAGCTAAAATAGCGCTTTAAAACTAATGTATATACACGCTCAAAAAGTTCAGCCTGACCTAATAAAAATTAAAAGGAGTAAATCATGTGGATTATCTATGCCTTGCTATCCGCTCTATTTTTTGGAGCGCGTGGGGTAATGTATCAATGGACATCACAGAAAAATATCAATCGTAATTTAATGCTATTTGGTGTGTTTTTTGTGGGGTTTGTTATTAGTGCTGTTGCTATGTATGTATTAGATCAGCAATGGTATGGGTGGGCAGATGTCTGTGTTGGGTTGGCAATGGGCTTCGGTTCTTTCGCTGCGAATGCCTCTTTGCACAAAGGTTTTTCGGTAGGTAAAGCCTCACTTATTAGTATTCTATCGGGTTTACCACCATTATTTGTTGTACTGTTGGCTTTTCTATTTTGGAACGAAACACTCACAACGCAACAATTAATAGGTTTTATTATTATTTTTGTTGGGCTTTATACAATCCGTTATTCAAACGATATCTCTTTTCGTAATTTACAAGGCGCTCAATGGGGGTTACTTGCCGCACTGTGTTTTGCACTGAATGATCTACTGGGTAAACAATCGACTCGTCTTGATGCAGATATGTTCGCGACACTAACACTGATGTTTGGTTTTGGTAGTTTCTTATTTGCTCTTGGTTGGTTGAAAAGTTGTCAAGTAACCGAACAGGAGAATAGTAGTGCTGACCCTCGTTGGTCAGATCTAAAAACATTTTCTTGCGGGCTTCTTATTGGTCTAAGTAATGTGGCTGGAATGATGGCAATATTATCCGCTTTTGCAATCGGAGCTGCCGGATTGGTTTCTGCTGTAGCAGCAATGAATATTTTAATTATTTTATTATATTCGCGTGTATTTCTAAAAGAAGCCTTTAGTCGTCAGGAAATTTTAGGGTTAACAGCTGCACTGGTAGGTATTCTTATTTTACGCTTAAGTCAGTAAAGGCTTTTTGAAATATTGCATATTATGGGTATTCAATTCAATACTATGGTTCAAAGAGAATAGTCTCAAAAAAACTATCTCCCAAAACCAACAAAGCCCTAACTAAAAATAGCTAGGGCTTCATCTAAATGGTACCAGTAGGCGGACTCGAACCGCCACGCCCGAAGGCAACGGATTTTGAATCCGTCGTGTCTACCAATTCCACCACACTGGCCTTGAAAAAGGTGAAACGTATTTTATGTTTTTTTGTATAAGAGTCAATCGTTTAACATGAAATAAGTCTATTAAATTAGTTAATTGACTTCATCACGTCTTCAGACCAAAGCATGGCTTCAAGAAAAGATCGATTTAGATCTGTTATTTCTTTTGAATTCATGGATTGCATGTTATCCCAGTTTTGTTCTTCGCAATTTAATGTATGTCTAAGATAAAAGCCTAATTCTCCTACGCAGTCGGTAATAGCTTCCAATACGCTTTTTTCTAGGGCTATTTGTTCTAATACGGTTTTCTTATCGATATTGAATATCGCGTCTATACCAGACATTAAACCCACCATAAAAGCAGATTCAGCTTGTGTCGATTTTTTATTTTGAGCTAATAGCTGGCAGCAGCGACCTCGTGTTAGAAGTACTTTGAACAACGAGTTGGGTTGGTTTGTTGATGAAGTTAGAGTGATTAATAGAGTCCATTTTTTTAATTGAATTAGACCTAAAAAGACAATGGCTTCTTTAATCGAGGTGACTTTTTTAGAGATGCCACATACTGGGCTGTTTAGAATTCGTAGCATTTGATAAGACAGTTTTGGATTTCGTTCAACGAGGCCTGTAATCGCTTCAATACTGATGTCTTTGTTTTGAAGGGCGTTTAGGAGCTCGACAGCACTATGTGTAGCTGAGTCGATTTTTTTACCTTTAATGATTTCAGGTCGTTGTAAAAAATACCCTTGGAATAAGCTGAATCCCAGTTTCTTACAGAGCTCAAACATTTCTTCATTTTCGATTTTTTCAGCTAATAAAATTAAACCTTTTGCTTTTAAGTCGTCTATTTGCTCCTTGTATTGGTTTGGAGGAGTGGCTAGAACATCTACTTTAATAATCGACACCCAAGGTAATAACGATTTGTAATTCTCATCAAATTGATAGTCATCCAAAGCAAAACGATAACCAGCAGAGCGCCATTTTTTAATTGATTCGATAAAATCAGGCGTTATTTTTTGGTCTTCGAGTATCTCAATGAAAACGGTATTGGGGTCGATAGGAAAAAAAGCATCCGATTGCATAAGGTCGGTGGTGATGTTAACAAAAAAAGGCTTTTTTAATTCATCTTTCATTTTTGTGATGCCAATACACAAATTCACAAGAACTTGGCTTGTAGCTGCTTCACCATCAGATACGTTGGCATTTAAAGTGTCTTTCCCACGGAATAGCAGTTCATACCCAAAGATTTCTTTCGTCTTTTTGAGTATTGGTTGCTGAGCCATCATTAGGTCATCTAAAACCGTTGGAAATTCCATTTTATACTTCTCTTAATCAAATTTATTTTTGTAACTCTAGAGTAATTCCATTGTTTATTATTCTTCTATCAAAATATATCGTTCGTTATTTATACAATCTAATATATTAGAGTTTCATACTTTTATATACTGTATTTTTCATAATCAAAAACAGTTGACACAAAAAGGCAGTCCTCATAAAATTCTTTGCAGCTTTTTTGGGGCCTTAGCTCAGCTGGGAGAGCGGTTCGCTGGCAGCGAACAGGTCAGCGGTTCGATCCCGCTAGGCTCCACCATTAAGCAATCTGCATATAAAAATCTAAACCCATAAACAACTTAAATCCTTCCTTTTGTTTATGTCTCTTCAGGGTTACGCTAACCTTTCTGTATTCTATTTTTATTTCTTGTATTCACCATGACGGGACTTGTGCATGTTTCAACTCTATACAGGTAATCGACTAGAGGATTTAGCCGTATTGCTTGCGAAAATTTTGGCAGTTTCACCGCCAGAAAACCCTTTCGATGATGAACATATCTTGGTGCAAAACCCAGGGATGGCACAGTGGCTAAAAATGTTCGTCGCTCAGTCCCACTCTATTTCGGCAGGTCTGGCTTTTCCTCTGCCATCTACTTTTGTTTGGCATACCTTTGCTCAAGCTCTGGACGATATCCCATCGCAGAGTGAATTTAATAAACCCTTCCTCGTCTGGCGATTAATGAGGTTGTTGGACTCGCGTTTAAATGAACCAGAGTTTCAAGCGCTTCACTGGTACCTTGAGGAAGATGATACTCAAGTTCGACGCTTTCAATTGTGCAGCAGTATTGCTGACATTTATGACCAATATTTGGTGTATCGACCAGATTGGATCAAGGTCTGGGAAGCGGATAGCAAGCAAGATCAAGCCCTTAATACTTTATTTGAGCAACAGCCTTGGCAAGCGATCCTATGGCGTGATTTGGTAGCGGACATCAGTGAACGTGGAACCTCCTTGTATCATCGAGGGAACTTGATTGAAGCCTTGCAAGACGTGTCACAGTCCTCGACTCGACCAGAAGGAATTCCAGAGCGGATCTTTATTTTTGGTGTGTCGTCTTTGCCGCCAAATACATTGGACTCTTTACGTGTTTTAGCCGCGTCTGGTTGGATTGATATTCATCTTTTTCTACAAAACCCGTGCCGTTTTTATTGGGGTGATGTGGTGGATAAACATTATTTGGGAAGAGAAATAAAACGGCAAACACTTAAACCGGGATTAAGTACAGAAACACTGCATCTGGATGCTAACCCTTTACTGGCAAGTTGGGGGCGATTGGGTAGAGACTATATTGCTCAGCTTCAGGAAATGGCAGATGACGAATTAGAAATCTTTGAAGGCTATCAAACAGCCGAGACTAATGGTCTGTTGCAATGGGTTCAGCAAGATGTGCTGACGTTAGAAAATCACGGAGCGGAAGAAGAAAGAAACGGCCTAATAACCAGTTCTGAGTATCGACATACTATTGATGTTAAAGACCAAAGTATTCGCGTTCACCTTTGCCATAGTCCGCTGCGTGAAGTCGAAGTGTTGCATGATCAATTATTGGATATGTTTGAGCGAGATCCTAGCCTGACACCAAAAGACGTTATCGTTATGCTTCCTGATGTAAATGCGTACAGCCCATTCGTCAAAGCTGTTTTTGGAAGTAAAGGAAGTGAGCAGTCTAAAGATGGTAGTCAAAAGTACAGTAAAAAGAACATACCTTTTGCCTTGATTGATCAATCTGGTGGAATGGAAAATCCAATTGTTGATGCGTATTTGTATTTGCTTGGTTTGGGTGAAAGTCGATTTACCTTGTCAGAATTAATCAGTGTATTAGAAGTCCCAGCGGTATTGGCTCGCTTTGAATTAACACCGAATGAATTAGAGCGCATTCGCCAATGGTCGACAGAAGTCGGTATACGTTGGGGATTAGATGGTAAAACCGCTCAACAACATGATCTTCCAATGCAAGAATCTCATACTTGGCTAAATGGCGTACGACGTATGCTTTTGGGTTACGCCATGGGACACGATTATATTTGGGAAGGCACGTTAAGCTACGGAGATGTAGAAGGTTTGGAAGCTTCTGTCGCAGGAAAGTTGGCTGGATTTTTAGTCGAGATCAACGATGCTCAGTCTCGTTTAATGGAGTCTTTGACACCAAAAGAATGGGTGTCGACGTTATATTATCTAGCAGAGCGATTCTTTCTGGTTGACGAAGACGATGCTTTTTCTGCGCTGTTAAGTAAGCAACTCGATACATTAACATTGCAATGGCAGCAAGCGCATTTTGATGCGCCTTTAGAGCAACAGGTTTTGCGACAACTGCTCTCGCCTATGTTGCAAGAATCACAAGGTGGCCAACGGTTTTTAGCCGGTCGGATTAATTTTTGTACCTTGATGCCAATGCGTTCTGTGCCGTTTAAAGTTATTTGTGTCTTAGGACTAAATGAAGGAGATTACCCTCGTAGTGTGGCTCCAATTGGTTTTGACCTCATGGTAGGCCAATATCGAAGTGGCGACCGAAGCCGACGTGAAGACGATAAATATCTATTTCTTGAAGCGCTTATGTCAGCGCGAGATTGTTTTTATATCAGTTATGTTGGGCGTAGTATTCAAGATAACAGCCACAAAAATCCCTCTATCTTGGTTAGTGAATTATTGGAATACATAGGACAAAGCTGTGTGTTTGAAGGTGACCAGACTCTCGCACCAGACGATGCACAAGCAATGCTATTGGAAAAGCTCGTTATTGAGCATCCGTTGCAGCCTTTTAATGCTTCTTACTACGTTTCTAATCAGATCGGTGCTCAAGATCAAGCAACCCATAGTCAGATCAATTATGGAAAACCTGAAAATTTGCGATTATACAGTTATGACGAGCAATGGCTGCCCGCTCTACTTGGTGTTCATAAAGCAAAAGAACAGAATGATAAGGCAGAAGAGGGCAAGCAAGGGTTTACGCCTCTGGTTAATTTGGAGCAACCTAGATTAGAAATTGCCTTAGATGAAGTATCTCGTTTTGTTAGTCATCCAGCGCGCTACTTTACTCAACGTCGTTTAAAAGCGTATTTGAATCTGAGAGAAGAAGAGGAACAAGAAGACGAACCCTTTGCACTGGATGGTTTGGCTGGCTATCAACTGCGTGAATCTTTGCTTCAAGCCATGCTGAAAAATGACGAAGCCGATTTTGTTGAACGGTTGTCATTAATGGGCGCTTTACCTTATGGCGCCATTGGCCGTTTGGCTTTACAGCAGAGTCAGAATCAATGTCGTCAGCTTCTTAACGTATTACAAGGTTATGCACTGGAAGAATGTGAACCTATTGAGGTGAACTTATCGCTGGGTAGCCTAGTAGTGCAAGCTTGGTTGGACTTACCAACAGCGACGACGCGCTTGTCTTATCGTATTGGTGATTTGTCTGCTCATCAAAAAATGCGAATGTGGATCGAACATTTAGCGCTATGTGCCCAAGGCACACCAAAACAACACCACCTGATTAACCTCACTAAAATGGGCAAGTTATTACAGCATAGCTTTATTTTGATCACTCCAGCTGAAGCTGAACAACATCTCGCTGATATGCTTGCATTACTGCAAACGGGTTTGTGTCAGCCGCTTGCCTTACCAGCCAAAAGTGCGGATGCCTGGTGCAAAAGCTATTGTTCAAGTAAGGCGTCAGAAGACGCTGATGTGGCTTGGGAGCAAGCATTGAAGATTTACCAAGACAACAGCAGCGCCTTTACGAATAGTGAAGTGGAAGATGCGTATTGGCAGCGTTATTACCCTGATTTAACCGATCATAAAGAGATGTTTGTGACCTTATGCGAACGAATCTGGCTACCGATGCATCGTCATTTAGAGGTGTTCGAATGAGTGTTTCAGTCATTTCTACTCAGATACCCACTCCATTAGATGCGTTAACGTTTCCATTGTTTGGAAAGCGGCTTATCGAAGCAAGTGCAGGAACAGGTAAAACTTACACTATTGCTAATTTGTATTTGCGTTTGTTGGTGCCAACGGGGCAAATGGGAGACTTGAATACACCGTTAACGGTGGATCAAATTCTCGTGGTGACCTTTACCGAAGCCGCGACGGCAGAGCTGAAGTCTAGAATTCGTGAGCGTATACGTGTAGCACGAAAAGCCTTATTACAAGGTGAGAGCCAAGATGCTTTTCTTACTGATTGGTTGGCAAATATGTCTGGCGTTCAAAAAGCTGGCGCCATTGAAAAATTACTCTACGCTGAAAAACAAATGGACGAAGCCGCGGTATTTACTATTCATGGTTTTTGTCAGCGAATGCTGAGCCAAAATGCCTTTGAAAGTCGCATGCTGTTTCAGCAAACCATAGAAACGGATGAACAAGCGCCTTTGTCTTTGGCCGTTAAAGATGTGTGGCGCAGTGTATTTTATCCTATGGATGACACTAAGGCAGCGTTGATTCAACCACTTTGGTCTGGCCCAGCTGCGTTGCAAAAAGACTTATCTTTATTGAACAACCAGCCAGACGCTAAAATGGCTGTGCCGGATTACGACTGGGAAGACGCTTTGGTTCGTGCTCAACAAATGATGTCGTCTGTTAAAACGATGTGGTTGACGTATTCACAAGACATTATTGATTCCCTTGAGCGCAGTGGAATCAAACGAACTTTTTGGCGTAAAGATCCATCGAAAGATATTCAAGCCATGACGCAATGGGCGAACTCATCACGTTTTGAATTAGGTAAAAGCTTAGAGAAATTCGATACTAACGAGCACGCCAGTAGACTGAGTAAAAATGGTGAAATACCTGCCCATGAATTCTTTGGGTTAGTGCAATCGTTAAGAGAAAGTTTCCCTGATGCTGGCAGACTAAAGTCCGTATTGCTGACGCAACTTTGGCAGCAAACACAAGAGCGAATGACACGTTGGAAGCGCAGTACTCAGTCACTGACATTTACGGATTTGTTAACCTCGTTGGACGTGGCTTTATCTAAAGACGAAGCGGGTAAATTAGCGGAACGAATTCGCCATTTATATCCCATTGCTTTGATCGATGAATTTCAAGATACGGACGCGGTTCAATATCGAATTTTCTCTACTATTTATCAGCCTGCCGAAGTGGACCAAAATACGCTTGGCCTGATTATGATTGGAGACCCTAAACAGGCAATTTATGCCTTTCGTGGCGCCGATATTTACACCTATTTATCTGCGAAAAAACGAGTGGATGGCGTGTATTCTTTGGCGACCAATTATCGTTCTTCGGCGGCGATGATCCAATCTGTAAATGGTTTGTTTAATGCACAAGAAGAACCTTTTAGAGTGTCAGGTATTCCTTTCGTTGAAGTGCAAGATCGTGGTGTAGAAGGTCGTTTTTCACGACAGGGAAAAACTCAAGCCGCGCTGCAGTTTTTGTATCAACACAGTGACGAACCTGTTTCTACAAAAGACTATCGAAATCAAATGGCAGAATCTTGTGCATCGCATTTGCATGAACTTTTGTTAGAGGGGCAGTTGGTCGAAGGTCAGCAAGCGCAATCTCTTATTGGTAATGACGGCGTTCGCCCGAAAGACGTGGCTTTGTTGGTGACAAATTTCAGTCAGGCGAATGCACTGAAGGACGCATTACGCCAACGCGGAATTGCCAGTGTGTATTTGAGCGATAAAGGCTCTGTTTTTGAAACCGTTGAAGCACGGGAACTGTTAATTGTTTTGACGGCAATCTTATCGAACGGGCAAGAAATGAAGTTGCGTTCTGCGTTAGCAACGAGTTTGGTTGAGTGGACATTAGAAGAGTTAGACACCTTAAATCATGATGATGTGGTGTATGAAAAGTGGGTTCAAGCTTTCCGGCACTATTTAGAGCTTTGGAATAACCAAGGTCTGTTGCCGATGTTGCGTGAGTTTATGCAAGATGTGTCTTTAGCGACAAATATGTTGAGTCACTTAGGTGGAGAGCGTCGCCTAACGGACTTCTTACATCTGACAGAAAAACTACAGCAAAAATCTCTTGAATTGGATTCGAAAGAAGGCGTTTTACGGTATTTGAAATTAGCCATTCAAAATCCGAATGGTAACAGTGACGAGCAAAAAATCCGCCTTGAAACCGATGCTGAATTGGTTCGTATCGTGACGATCCATAAGAGTAAAGGCTTGGAATATCCCATCGTTTATTTACCGTTCGCTTTTATGCCATATCGAGATCAGGGTTCTTCTGCGCTTTATCATGATGAAGATGAGCAACTTTGGATCGCTGTCGATCCAGATGAAGCACAAAAAGAGCGTCATAAAGAAGAGCTGTACGCAGCTGAAATTCGCTTAGCTTATGTGGCATTAACTCGGTCAAAAGAAGCATGCTTTATTGGCTCGATGGAGGTGGGTAAAAAAGCCAGTAAATCTCGTGAGGCAATATCCGATGTGCATTTGAGCGGAGTAGGAGCCTTGATCAGTGAAGGCGAATCGCTTAATGCTGGTGACTTGTATTCAAGTATCGGTAATCTTTGCGGGCGCTACCAGCCAAATCAAATGTGTGTGTTGGATTTACCCGAAACACCTCCTAGTTTACCTCGTTTTAAAATGGCTAAAGTTGAAGAGGCCTCACCAGTCGCTCGTCAGTTTGATGGTCGTATTGAGCGTGACTGGTGGGTGGGTAGTTACTCTTCTTTAGTGGTTGAAGACAAGGATCATCATGATGAAAGTGTGCCTGGTTTAGATGAAATGACACGAGTCGTTGATCCTCTGGAAGGCGCTCTTCTAGCTGGGATCACAGAAGTGACGGAAGAATCATTAATACCAGAACGTAACCGTTTTACGTTTCCGAAAGGAGCGAACCCCGGAACGTTCTTGCACGATACCTTGGAAGGCAAAGCATTGCATGATGTGACGTCGGACCCAAGCTTTAAAGACTTGCTTAAAAACAGTCATCATAAATTAATGGCCGAGTATTACGAGCGGCAAGGTTTTGGTGAATGGCAAGAAGTACTTGAAGCTTGGTTATCAGAAATTGTAAACACTGAGCTGGTGGCGGGAATGACTTTAGGTGCGTTGTCGCAAAAATCTTGCCGTAAAGAGTTGGAGTTTTTTATTCCTGTTAACGGTCTGAATGCCTTGGAGCTGGATCGAATATCTAGAGAATACGATGACGTGTCACGTGTTGCCCCTATGATTCAAGATCGACCTTTGAAAGGCATGCTAAAAGGATTTATCGATTTATTGTTTGAGTGGGAAGGTCGATATTACGTATTGGATTATAAGTCTAATTATTTGGGTGATGCCTTTAATAATTACGAATCTGATAATTTGATTCATGCTATCGCAGATCATAGGTACGATTTGCAATATCAACTTTACACCTTAGCGCTGCATAGATTATTGAAACAACGTTTACCGAATTATAATTACGATCTTCATGTTGGTGGCGTGGTGTATTTGTTCTTGCGTGGTATGACGGTAGGGCAGCAAACAGGTGTATTTCAAACTCGTTTGAGTTTAGAACATGTGAATGCGTTAGATGCACTCTTTAGTGGTGAACAAAAAACGGATGAGCAGAGCAAGAAGCAAGACGATAATAAAGTAACAGCGAGCGCTGAGGTGGAACAATATGGACTTTTCTAATCAGCTAAGTCTTCTTGGAGGCGATGAATTAGACAATGCTTTAGAGCACTCGTTGAAGAGTTCAGAGACAGTGAATGAATCTGACTCTGTTAGTCTATCTGCAATGCAAGCAAAAGGTATATTGCGAGCGATTGATTGCCAATGGATTGAGCAACTAGCCAAACATATTGGTGAAAATAATCCATCGATTTTGATGGCGGGTGCTTTGTGCAGTGCTTATCTTGGTGCTGGGCACATTTGTATTGATTTGGCTATGATTTGGAATAAACCGCCTGAAGGTATAGAGCGAGAACAATGGCAAGGTTCATTAGCTAATAGTGGCGCTAATAGCGTTGAAACGTGGTGTGATGTTGTAGGCGCTAGTGCCTTAGTGTCTTCTAAGCAGAGTATGAGTGAGCGGCCAATGGTGTTGATCGGCACGCGTTTGTATCTGTTCCGATATTATCAATACGAGCAGCAGGTTTTACACTATCTACGCAGGCAATTTGATGTGCCACCTTTTGATGTTGATGCGCATTTGATTACGCAATTGTTTCCTAAACAAAGTGATAACGTCGATTGGCAAAAAGTCGCGGTAGCAAATGCAGCGAGTTTACCTTTTGCTGTGATTAGTGGAGGGCCTGGAACTGGCAAAACAACCACAGTGACTAAACTGTTGGCTCTATTGGTTGCTCAGCCTTTTAATTGTTCTTCTACACAAAATAAACCTCTTCGAATTGAGTTAGCCGCGCCCACAGGAAAAGCCGCCGCCCGGTTGACGGAGTCTATTTCAAAAGCCAAAGCTGGCTTGCCACTTAGTGATGAAATTAAACAAGCGATTCCAGATCAGGCCAGTACGTTGCATCGATTGCTCGGCAGTGACTTTGGTCGTAGTCGTTTCAAACACAACAGAGAAAACCCATTGCATTTAGATGTCTTACTGGTAGATGAAGTGTCTATGGTTGATTTACCCATGATGGCGAAGTTGATTGATGCTTTACCATCACATGCTCGGCTGATTTTATTAGGTGATAAAGATCAGTTAGCGTCTGTGGAAGCTGGCAGTGTATTAGGTGACTTATCTTTTGGCATCGAAAATGTGTATTTTCAACCAGAATGGGCAAGGCGATTAGCGAGCTTAACCTCTGAAAATATCGTTTCATTTGGTAACGCTTCTGCTCCTCCGATTAGCAAAGCACTAACACTGTTACGAACGAGTTATCGATTTGATGAAAATAGTGGCATTGGGTATTTGGCAAAAGCGATGAATGCGGGTGACTCTCGAGGCGTTCTGAACTGCCTTCAATCAGGTTATGGTGATGTTCATTGGTGCATTCCCGATGAGGGGCAAACGAAAGCCGATATAGCGACCTTGGCAAAAGGTTACGATGATTATTGGGAAGCCGTGAAGCAGGGTGCAGATATTAATGAGCTGTATCATATTTTTTCCCGCTATCAAATTTTGACAGCTGTGCGTCAAGGTGAATTTGGTGTTGAGAAAATTAATGCCCACTTGGAACAGTATTTTTATCAAAGAGGGCGCGTAAAAGATCCTCACGTTTGGTATCCAGGAAAGGCGGTTATGTTGACCAGAAACGATTCCGCGTTAGGTTTGTTTAATGGTGATATTGGTCTTTGTATGGAAGATCAGTTTGAGCGATTGCGTGTTTGGTTTATGCAATCGGATGGAACCTTTACTGGGTTGTTACCGAGTCGATTGAGTGAGTTTGAGGTAGTTTTTTCCATGACAGTGCATAAATCTCAAGGTTCTGAATTCGAACGAGTCGCTTTGTTATTGCCTATGAAGCCGTCGCCAGTATTGACCAGAGAGCTTCTATATACTGGAATTACCCGAGCTAAGAAAGAATTCTCCTTGTGGGGATCGAGTAGTTTAATTCGAACTGCAGCAGAAACAAGTATACAGCGCTACTCTGGCTTAATTGATGAACTATGGCCAAAGTCAAAGGCGTAATGTCATTTGAGTTATGATTTTTACTTGATATTAAGCTATTCGACTCCATTATAGAGAAAGTGCAAAAAATGCTGATAAAACATCAGACTAAATAATCGTAGAGGATCATTCTTGCAGTGGTTTTTTTATGATAATGTAAGCTCAAATTTAGATATTGAGCAACGTAGGAAAGAGTAGTAGTAATGGCAAAAGAAATTGTTTTAACTGGTGTCACCACCACAGGCACGCCACATTTAGGAAACTATGTGGGTGCAATTCGTCCTGCGATTGAAGCGAGTCGTCAAGAGAATACGGAGTCTTACTTCTTTCTTGCTGACTACCATGCTTTGATCAAGTGCCAAGATCCAGAGCGTGTTAAGCAATCTAGATTAGAGATTGCAGCAACTTGGCTAGCATGCGGATTAGATACTGATAAAGCAACGTTCTATCGTCAGTCGGATATTCCAGAAATTGCAGAATTGAATTGGTTATTAACCTGTGTGACTGCAAAAGGTCTAATGAATCGTGCACACGCTTATAAAGGTGCGGTGGACGAAAATCTAGCCAATGCTCAAGATCCTGACTTTGGTATTACTATGGGGTTATTTTGTTACCCTGTTTTAATGGCGGCTGATATCTTGGCGTTTAACGCGCATAAAGTACCAGTAGGTCGAGATCAAATTCAACATATTGAAATGGCTCGTGACATCGCTGGCCGTTTTAACCACCTATTTGGTGAACATTTTGTATTGCCTGAAGCGGTTGTCGGAAAAGAAGGCTCGATTCTTAAAGGCTTAGATGGTCGTAAGATGAGTAAAAGCTACAACAATACGATTCCATTATTTGATACCGAAAAGAAACTGCAAAAAGGTATCAATAAGATTAAAACAAACCTACTTGAACCAGGTGAAGCGAAAGACCCTGATGATTCAGTGGTATTTGATATCTACAAAGCTTTTTCTACGCCAGAGCAAGCTGCGCAAATGCATCAAAACTTTTTAGATGGCATTGCATGGGGTGAAGCGAAGAAGGAACTATTTACTTTGGTAAACAGTCAACTTAGTGAGCCGCGCGAAAAATATCTTGAGCTAATGGCAAATCCTGCTCATGTTGAAGATATTTTACAAGCGGGTGCTGCAAAAGCGAGAGCTCGTGCAGGCGCAATGATTTCAGACCTACGTAATGCTGTTGGTTTGGTCAATTTTAAATAAAGGAGAGTTTTTGTGAGAACAACTGTATTTGCTATGTTTATGGCATGTGTTTTAGCAATTGGCGTCGGTGGTTATAGTGCTGACGTTCAAGCGAAAAAATTTGGTGGTGGTAAAAGCTTTGGTAAAAGTTTTTCTATTTCCAAGTCTAAAACAACGTCTGCAACAAACACGACTAGTACCGCAGCTGCTGGCACAGGCACTAAAAGAACTGGCTTTCTAGGTGGTTTAGGTGGCGGTTTGTTAGGCGGTTTATTAGTGGGTGGTCTTTTTGCTACTTTATTTGGCAGTGGTGCATTCTCTGGTATTTCTTTTGGTGATATTTTACTGTTTGCCTTGATTGGCTTTTTGGTTTACAAATTTTTTATTGCTCCAAAACGTCGTGCAGCAGAACACGCTGGTGCAAATGGAATGTTTCGCGAAGCGACTGGTTCACATGGAACCGCTCAACAAACTCCAATGACGGGTGTCGGTGGATTTGGTGGTGAACCTGAAATTAAATTGCCAGCAGGTTTTAATGAGCAAGCATTTGTTGAACAAGCTAAAAGTCATTACGTGGTTTTACAAAAAGCATGGGACGATAATAACTTTGACGAAATTTTAGATTACGTTAGCCCTGAACTATATAACTTATTAGTGAAAGAGCGTGCAAACTACGGTGATGATAAACCGCGAACTGAAGTTATCTCTTTGATGGTGGAGATTGTGCGTGGTGAAATTATTGGCTCTACCGCTTCTATTTCTTTGCAATTTTCAGGTTGGATTAAAGAAGGTGAAGAAACTTCTGATACCAATGAAATTTGGCATTTAGAGAAGAACATGTCTGATGCAAATGGAAACTGGACAATAGTTGGTATACAACAAGACAACTAATTGTTACTTAACATTGCTAGTAGGCTCATCACTGTTTGATCTAAACTAGACAAAACTCTTGATGAGTTCTACATTACTTAAATTAAATTGAATACGGATGTGAGCCATGTCTGAATTAGCGCCTGTTAAAGAAAATGGAAACGCCTTGGTTGAATCGAAAAAAGGAGAACAGTTACAATATTTAACGTTTAAATTGATCGATGAAACCTACGGCATTAACGTTATGCAGATTAAAGAAGTGCTGCGTTATAGCGAAATTGCCCCTGTACCAGGAGCACCTGCTTTTGTATTAGGTATCGTTAATTTACGTGGTAATGTTGTTACAGTCGTTGATACGCGTGTTCGCTTTAGTTTGCCTGAATGCACTATTTCTGATGATACTCGTATTATTATTATCGAACATGATGGTGAGCAAGTTGGCCTGCTAGTTGATGCGGTCCAAGAAGTATTTTATTTGTATCAAAATGAAATAGAGCAAAGCCCGAGTGTCGGTAACGATGCGGCATTGATGTTCATTCAAGGTGTTTATCAAAAAGAAGAGGAATTAGTAATTCTTCTTGAACTTGATAAAATGTTTGAGCGTGCTGATGAAACTCTTGCCATAGAAGAAATGAGCTAATAGCGAATTTCTTTATTAGAGTACTGTTTTGTTATAGCGGCTATTTTAATCGAAGAACATAAAAAAACCATGCATCGCATGGTTTTTTTATGTTTGAAAAACATAATACAGCTGTGCTTTTTATCGTTCCCAGTAAGCTTCTTCTAAGCTGTCTTCGCGCTCTGGTAAGCCGCGAGATAAGCGAGAGGCGTTCTGCGCGAGTATTTCGTAGCTTACACGGTTTGAATATTTACAGATTTGAGCGAATGAAGAATACGCAAGGAAAGGTGCTGTATGTTTACTAGAATTGGGGATACTTTCCTTATGGAAGTGATTAGCTGAGATGTCATGCAACAGCGCAGACAGTGCACCGTCTCCTGCACCATTGGTATTGCTAATTTTTTCTGGTCCGCCCATATATGGGTCAATATGAGAAAATACCTTGATCGGTGTTGAGCAAGCGCTGCGTAACATTGGACGACTGAATTCCCAGCGATTGAAATCGGCTAAACCTCCAGACTTAATAGGGTTTGTTGTTTCGCGTTTGAAGGTATCGTCAGTATGACCACAGAGGTACATGCCATCAGGGCCAACTGTCAGTAAAACGATATCGACATGCTCTAGTATCTCGTTAGCAGCTTGAAGAGGGTCAGATAATCCCGTGAGTGCTTCTGCTTCTAACTCATTCATTGCTAATACATTCACATAGTTTTTGATTAGCCCAAGTAATTCTTCTCTATGTTCTTCAACTAGATGAGAGGTGCCTAATGTCAATACGGTTGGTACGTGGTGAGCATGGGCGTATTTTAGAGCTTGCAGCATCGCTTGTTTGATTGGTTTACCTTGATGTCTTAGTGGATAAGCGCAAGTTACTAATGCAGCAGCGCCAGCAATAATGTTTTCTGGTATATGGTCTGTGTCGAGTTCGTCCATATCGCCAGGAGCAATGGCAAAGGTTCGTTCACCATCTGGTGTAATTAAAGTAATGCCTCGACCTATATCTCCTGATACACCTTGGAGGTGATTCATGTCGACTTTGCTGCTGGTGTGACAAATATAATGATAAGCTGGTGAGCCTAATGTGATATTAGCTGACATCACACCGAGCAAAACGGACTTATCATCCGCTAGAACAGAATAGTTATGAATAGTGTTGCCAATTGTGCCACCGGCAAAATGGTCTGAAATACATTCTTGTGCTGTCAGTTCACTATAAATTGCAGTAGCGGTATCAACATCAACAAGGTTGGAAAGGCCTTTTTGAATGTTAAATGTTTCTAAGAATTGGTCGGAAACATTAGCTACTACATCAACAATCGTTTCATCTAATCCAACAATGTAGGTGTCTTTGTCTGGTTGTACTTCGTAAGTAGGCAAAACTGGTTTTGGTTGAGAGACAGGGAAATAGTGTTTAATTTTGCGTTGGCCGGGGAATTTCATGTAAATTCTCGTGGATTAGGTAGAGAGTGAGTTTATCAAATAATTAACCAGTCGGGCAGGATGATCCGCAGAAAATAAGGTGAAAATGAACGAATCACAGTTAGATCGTTATAGCCGTCAGATATTATTGCCTAATTTTGATATACAAGGGCAGTTGCAGCTCTCACAAGCCAAAATCTTAGTGATTGGTTTAGGCGGACTTGGAAACATAGCGGCAACCTATTTAGCAACATCAGGTGTTGGGTCATTGGTCTTGGCGGATGGAGATCAATTAGAAAATAGCAACCTACCACGTCAAGTACTTTATGATGAAAGTCAGTTAGGACAAGATAAAGTCGCTGCGGCAGTGGAACAAATCACCAAGAAAAATCCAGCTGTTAAGATCAGAACCGTTTCTCAAAAATTATCTGGAGAGCCTTTAGCAGATGAAGTAGATAATGCCGATTTAGTATTAGATTGCACTGATAATTTTACTGCCAGACAAAGTATTAATCGTGCTTGTTTGAAATATAAAAAACCACTAGTTAGTGCTGCTGCGATTCGTTGGGAAGGGCAACTGGTTAGCTTTTTATACCATCAAGAAGTAAGCCCATGTTATGAATGTCTTTATCCTTCCTTATCGGATCAACATTTAAGCTGTAATGAAAGTGGTATAGTAGCCCCTGTTGTTGGCATGTTAGGGATTTTTCAAGCATTAGAAGCATTAAAAATAGTCAGCGGATGCGGACAAGTAAAGCATGGATCATTAAAACTATTTGATGGTTTTGAAGGACGTTGGCGTGAAATGCGTTTAACGCAAGACCCAAAATGCTTAGCTTGCTCGCTTGAAAACTCATAGAAAGCCCCTATGTTACTAATTAATATTTTTTGCTAAGAATTTCATCGATTTTTCGTTAGAATTCACCATAAGTTTTTAGCCGGCACATAATAAGGTGTCGAGCATTCATTTTCAGGAGCAATAACATGAGCGATGTTAAACACGCTAAATTGATGATTTTAGGTTCTGGCCCAGCGGGTTATACCGCTGCCGTTTATGCTGCACGCGCCAACCTTAATCCTGTGATGATTACAGGTATGCAACAGGGTGGTCAGTTGACGACAACGACTGATGTTGATAATTGGCCTGGTGATGACCTAGGTGTACAGGGGCCCGAGTTGATGGAGCGTATGCGTAAGCACGCAGAGCGTTTCGAAACAGAGATAATTTTTGACCATGTAAACAAAGTTGATTTAGAAAATCGTCCTTTCCGTTTAGAAGGTGATAGCGGTGTTTATACCTGCGATGCTTTGATTATTTCAACGGGTGCTAGTGCTCAATATTTGGGGCTAGATAGTGAAACTAAATACATGGGACAAGGCGTATCGGCTTGTGCCACATGTGATGGTTTCTTTTATCGTAACCAAGACGTGGCAGTGATTGGTGGTGGCAATACAGCAGTTGAAGAAGCGCTTTATTTATCTAACATTGCTAAAACTGTCACGGTTATCCACCGTCGTGACAAGTTCCGTTCAGAAAAAATTCTTGCAGATAAACTGATGGAAAAAGCGAAAAACGGCAACGTAAAAATCGAATGGTATTCAGAATTAGATGAAGTGCTAGGCGATGCATCTGGTGTGACTGGTGTTCGTATTAAAAACAACGAAACAGGCGAGAATAAAGATATTCCATTAGCGGGTGTTTTTATTGCCATTGGTCACAAGCCAAATACTGATATTTTCCAAGGTCAATTGGAAATGAAAGACGGTTATTTGAAAGTTCAGACAGGATCAGAAGGTAACGCGACTCAGACGAGTGTGAAGGGTGTTTTTGCGGCAGGCGATGTAAGTGATCATATTTATCGTCAAGCTATTACTTCTGCTGGTACTGGCTGTATGGCGGCTTTGGATGCGGAACGTTTCTTAGATTCAGAATAAATGTGCAGTGTAAATGGCCAGAAACAAATAGCTATTCATAAATAGACATAAAAAAACCGATCTTATGATCGGTTTTTTTATGTCTATAGATAATTAGATCAAAGATTTAGCTATCTTGGTATTTTATTGTGCGTTGTAAGCTTCGATACCTTCAACGATGGCTTTACGTGCTTCATCAGCATTCGCCCAACCGTCAACTTTCACCCATTTGCCTTTTTCAAGTGTTTTATAGTTTTCGAAGAAGTGCTCGATTTGATCGCGTAGTAATTGTGGAATATCGTTCACATCTTGAATGTGCCCGTATTCTTTACTTAATTTTTCGTGAGGAACTGCAACTAATTTAGCGTCCATACCTGCTTCATCAGACATGTTTAATACGCCAACTGGACGGCAGCGAATAACAGAACCTGGAACTACTGGGTAAGGTGTGATAACTAATACGTCAACTGGATCACCGTCATCAGCTAAAGTGTAGTTTACGTAACCATAGTTTGCAGGATAAAACATAGGCGCTGTCATAAAGCGGTCAACGACAAGGGCGTCCATATCGTGGTCGACTTCGTATTTTACTGGATTCGCTTGCGCAGGAATCTCGATAATTACATTGATGTCATTTGGAGCATCTTTGCCCGCTGGAATTTTGCTATAGCTCATTATTTTTTCTTCCAATGTGGTAAATATGGACGATATTATAAAAGCTAGACCGCTTCTATGCTAGCTATGGAAGGCGTACATTCGTGATATTCACTATTCTGAGCAAATTAAATGCATAAAAGTCCGACTAAAACGTGTTAACTTATTGCTTTCTTTCTGAATTTAGCTAGTCTTACAATGTGATCAAAATATAGACGCGAGGACACTAATGACAAAATCTGAGCTGATAGAGCTACTTATTGATCAGCAATCTCATTTACCAGTGAAGGATGTTGAGCAATCGATTAAGGCAATGCTAGAGCATATGTCTGATTCTTTGGCAAATGGTGAGCGCATAGAAATAAGAGGCTTTGGTAGTTTTTCTCTGCATTATCGAGCTCCCAGAATAGGACGAAACCCTAAAACTGGAGAGTCTGTAGAGTTGAACGCGAAATACGTTCCTCATTTCAAGCCAGGTAAAGAATTGCGAGAATTAGTTAATTTGCCTGACGAAGATATCAACGAACTTAATTAATTTACATCTTATGCCTCGAAATTTCTGAGCTATCACGGCATAATAACGCCATTCTATTTCTGGTAGGTTGTTTTATGCTTAAATGGCTGAAAAGGGTTATTTATACCATTCTTGTTCTTTTCTTCCTTGCTGTGGGTGTCTTTTTTGCCATCCGTAATCCGCAACTTATTGATCTCGACCTTGTTTTTTGGAAAGGGCCTCAACTAAGTATTGCGCTCTACATCATTTTATCCTTTACCTTCGGTGCTTGTGTGGCTTTATTAGTGAGTTCTGTTACTTATTTACGTAGTGACCGTAAGATCAAGGTTTTAAACCGTAGATACGAGAAAGCCCGTGATGAAATAGATGCTTTACGCAAAGCTTCTATTACCAAGGAACTGTCTGTTGGTAAGGAGTGATTGAGTTGACCGAAATTGGGTTGTTTTTGGTTCTATTTGTCGCACTCTTTGTTGGCTGGGCGATGGGGCGCAAAAATTCGACCAAAAAAAATAAACAGACTAAAAAAAGCATTCCCACAGATTACTTTCGAGGTCTTAATCACTTACTCAATGATCAGCATTCTGAAGCTATTGATGCTTTTGTTGATTCATTAGAAGTCAATTCTGATACTTTTGATATTCATCTTACATTAGGGAATTTATTTCGAAAGAAAGGTGAAATTCAAAAAGCCATTAATATCCATCAAAACTTACTTGCTCGCCCAGAAATATCTCAACGTGAAATGCGTATGGTGCAATTAGAACTCGCCAGTGACTTCATGTCTGCTGGCTTGTTAGATAGAGCAGCGCGTTTACTACTTAATATGGCATCTGCTTCACGAAAGAGTGAATTTCATCCCAAAATCCTGACCTTACTCGTGGACCTTTATGAGTTCGAACAAAACTGGGAAAAAGCGATTCAAATTGGGGCTGAGTTAATAAAAGAAACACCGATTAAAAAAGAAATAAAGCGTTTAGCCCACTTTCATTGTGAAGTAGCACAAGAACTAAAAGCTAAAGAGCAGTGGAAACCAGCTTTCCAACACTATAAATGGGCATTGGACGTTGATCCGAGTTGTGTTCGTGCAAGTATCGGAGCTGCAGATGTTTTGAATAGTCAGCGACGGTACCGTGATTCTATCAAAGAATTAAAGCATGCCGTTGAGCAAGATCCTGAATTTATCTCTCTCATTCTTCCTCAGCTTAAAGAGTGCTATCAAAAAGTGTGGGGAAGCAATGGCTACATTAAATTCCTACAAGAACAAAATCAGAAGAAGCCAACAACCGCTTTGATTGTGGCGCTCGTTCAGCATTATATGGAAACGGATAAAGATTATGCTGAAATGTTTTTGGTTGAGCAATTAAGATTACATCCTACAATTAAAGGCTTTAAAGAGCTAATTAACCTCCAATTGTCTGACTCTGAAGGCTATAACCAGCAACACTTGGTGGTGTTATTTGAGCTTATCGATCAGTTGGTACAAGCTAAGCACAAATATCAATGTCGCCAATGTGGCTTTCCTGGTCATCAATTACATTGGCAATGCCCTAGTTGTAAGAGTTGGGGTACTGTGAAGCCTATACATGGCTTGGAAGGCGAATAAGAATCATATTTTATATATAGATAAGCGCTCCGAGAACATTTCAAAAAATAAAATACAAATCATAAAAAGTCATAAGAAACTGAAAAAAGAGGACACTGAATGAGCTGCCAATCCCCAATTGTCGTTGCCCTAGATTTCCCAACTATGGAGCAATCTATCGAGATGGCGAAGCGACTTGACCCTAATCAATGTCGAGTGAAAGTTGGAAAAGAGTTATTTACAACTGCTGGCCCTGTTATTTTAGATGAATTACATCAGTTGGGTTTTCAAATTTTCCTCGATCTTAAGTTTCATGATATTCCAAATACGGTTGCAAAAGCCGTAACTGCTGCTTCTAAAGCAGGTGTTTGGATGGTCAATATTCATGCATCAGGTGGCCGTCGAATGATGGAATCTTCAGCTAATGCATTGCAACAGTTAACAGATCAAAAAACACTATTAATTGCGGTTACTGTGCTCACTAGTATGGATCAATCTGATCTAGCTGAGATTGGTATAGATGCGACACCAGAACAACATGTTAAGCGACTTGCTACTTTAGCTAAATCATCTGGTATGGATGGGGTGGTATGTTCCGCACAAGAGTCTAAAGTGCTATCTGCAGATCTTGGTAAAGACTTTGTTTTAGTTACTCCAGGAATTCGCCCAGTAGGGTCTGATCAAGGCGATCAAAAGCGAATTATGACACCAAGTGAGGCGATGGCTGCAGGAAGTCATTATTTAGTGATGGGGCGTCCAATTACTCAATCTATTGATCCTATTGCTGTTTTGGCTAAAGCTAATGCAGATTTAGGTGTGATGTTGTAAATAGCCATTTTGATTGTTGAAGTCTGTTAAAAAAACTTCTACTCTAAAACCACTTAGCTTTTTACTTTTATAGTAAAAAACTAAGTGGTTTTTTATTGGCAGGATGCCGAGCTTAATTTAAAAGGAGTTTCTATGAAAAAATTGAATTGTACTTTCCGAGTGAACGTTTCCCGTTTACTTCTCGTGTTGTCTCTGGTTTTTATACCATTCTCACTTTTTGCTGCTTCTCCTCTAGACATTAATACGGCAACGGCTGCAGAATTTTCTGCTGTTATGTCTGGTGTTGGTGTTAAGAAAGCAGAAGCTATTATTACCTATCGAGATGCTAATGGTCCTTTTGACTCTGTTGAGCAGCTGACGAAAGTGAAAGGGATTGGAAATGTCTTGCTTGATCGAAATCGAGATTTGGTTCGAGTAGTCAGTGAAGAGGTAGTGAACTAGACATTAGACCTAATTTCTAAGGTCTTAAGAAACAAGCCGATTACGCTTCGGCTTGTTTCTCTTCTAACTCTTTGATTGCTTGATGTTGAGTTAAAAACACCTTTCCGTTTAAATTCTGAATCAAATCCGAGTTTTGTAATATATCCATTACGGGACCTTTAACTTCTGATAAATGCAGTTTTACACCTGCATCCGCTAATCGACCAGAAATTTTCTCTAAGCTTTGTAACGCACTAGCGTCAATCATATTGACTGCTGTACACATTAATACTAAATGCTTGATGGCGGGGTTTTGAGATACTAGGCTTTGTAGTCTTTCCTCTAAAACACGCGCGTTAGCAAAAAATAAATTTTCATCAATGCGCACAGTCAGAATGCTAGGGTGTGTTTCTACCGTGAAACGTTGAACATTACGGAAATGCTCTGTCCCAGGCAAACGACCAACAATAGCGATATGTGGATGGCTTGTGTGCCATAGAAAAAACAGCAAAGACAATACAACACCTGTGATTAAACCAATTTGCATTCCCTGTAGAAGAACCATAGAAAAAGTCACTAATAAAAGCACGGCTTCTTTTTTAGAAAATCGCCATAAGTAACGAAGGTCTTCGACATTGACCAATTGCATCATAGAAATAGAAATTATTGCTGCCAAAATAGCTTTTGGAAGATAGAAAAATAAAGGTGTTAGAAAAAGTAGAATTAATAAAATGAAAAAGGCAGTAAGAATGCCCGTCATAGGGTTTTTAGCGCCACAGTCAACATTCAGGACAGTACGAGAAAAACCTCCAGTAACAGGAAAAGCGCCACTTAACGCTGAACCTATATTTGCTAAACCAAGGCCCACTAATTCTTGGTTGGGGTCTATGTCTTGGCGACGTTTCGCTGCAAAAGATTGTGCAACAGAAACCGAACCAACAAAGCCGACAATACTAATTAAAAAAGCACTCGGTAACAGCTCCTTTAGCATCGCCATATTTACTTCTTCAAGTGTAATACTTGGGATCTCACTAGGAATGGCGCCGATAATACTAACACCAACTTTATCCAGGGATAGCATTGCTACGACAATCGTAGCGAGCACAACAACCAGAACGGGACCAGACTTACCAAACAATTGAACCATTCCTATAGAACAGCCAATACTCTTTAAAAAGGCTGAAAAATATCGACGTATAAGAAGAAGGGATAAGATGGACGAAATACTTAATAATAAAGTCGGTAAGTTAGTTTCAGCTAAATGGCTGTACAAACTAGTTGCTAAAGGAATAAGTGTATCTCCTTCAGATTGAACACCTAAAAAATATTTGAGTTGACCAATAATGATGATGAGCGCCGTAGCACTGATAAAACCAGAAATGACAGGATGACTTAATAAATTAGTTAAAAAACCTAAGCGCAAGAGACTTAAAACGAGTAAAAAGACGCCGGATAAAAACGCGAGAAGAATCGCAACCGTAGCATATTGCTCAGTGCCAGACACTGCAAATGGCATGATGGCCGAAGCTGTCATCACTGAAGTGAGTGCTACAGGTCCAACAGCCAATGTTCGACTGGTGCCAAACACAGAATATAAAATAGAAGGAAGGATGCTAGCGTATAAACCCGTGATCGCAGGCAGACCGGCTAGCATGGCGTAAGCTAAGCTTTGTGGTATGACCATAATCGTGAAAACGATACTGGCTATGGTGTCGTTTTGCATGTCTGTTCGGTTGTAGGTTTTTAGCCAGACAAGTGCAGGAAAAAGTTTGCTTAATTTCATTATGTAGTTACATCACTTTTATTTTTAGTTATAAGCTTATTTGTTAATGCTATATGTGGGCGTTTAATGAGTAAAGTGAATTTTACGTTATGCGCAGGTTTGATTGGTTTTGAATATAATCACGGTTATGATTTATCGGTTTATCGTGCTTAAAAATCAGACGTATCGTACAAAATTTGATAACCTACGGAGTTGATTTTAAAGCCTAGGAAAATTCTGTGTCGCAAGAGTTTCAAATCGTTTCATCATATTCGCCTGCTGGTGATCAGCCAAAAGCAATTGAAAAATTGGTTCGTGGTGTAGAGTCCGGCTTGGCTAATCAAACGTTACTTGGCGTAACTGGTTCTGGTAAAACATATACCATTGCTAATGTAGTTTCACAGGTTAAGCGTCCAACCATTGTTATGGCGCATAACAAAACCTTAGCTGCACAGCTTTATGGCGAATTTAAAGAATTTTTTCCTAATAATGCCGTGGAATACTTTGTTTCCTATTACGATTATTACCAGCCAGAAGCCTATGTGGCTGCGTCTGATACTTTTATAGAAAAAGATGCATCAGTCAATGAACACATAGAGCGAATGCGTTTGTCTGCAACCAAAGCTTTGCTTGAGCGTAGTGATGTTATTATTGTCGCCACTGTCTCTGCGATTTATGGTTTGGGCGACCCTCAGTCGTATTTAAAAATGATGTTGCATTTAGACCGCGGTGATCGTATTGATCAGCGCGATATATTACGCCGTCTAGCGGAGCTGCAATACAGTAGAAACGATTTAGTATTGGAGCGAGGAAATTTTCGAGTTCGTGGCGATGTGATTGAAGTTTTCCCTGCTGATTCCGAAGATTTAGCAGTACGTATTGAACTGTTTGATGATGAAATTGAAAACCTATCTCTTATTGACCCGTTGACCAATAAAGTTATTCGTAAAGTACCGCGAATCACCGTGTACCCAAAAACCCATTATGTTACGCCAAAAGAAACCGTTAATGCCGCGATCGAACGTATTAAAGTAGAGTTAGACAGTCGCCTTGAGCAGCTTAAATCGTTGAATAAACTGGTTGAATTACAGCGCCTCGAACAGCGTACTCGTTACGATTTAGAGATGATGCAGGAGTTAGGCTACTGCTCTGGCATAGAAAATTATTCACGCTATTTATCTGGTAGGGAAGAAGGGTCACCACCACCTACCTTGTTTGATTACCTTCCTGACAATGCACTATTAGTAATCGATGAATCTCACGTTACTATTTCTCAAATCGGTGCCATGTACAAAGGTGATAGATCTCGTAAAGAGAATCTTGTTGAATATGGTTTTCGCTTACCTTCAGCGTTAGACAATCGACCAATGAGATTTGAAGAGTGGGAGCAAATTAAGCCACAAACTATCTTTGTTTCAGCGACACCAGGAAAGTACGAAGAAGAGCATCAAGATTGGGTAGTAGAGCAAATTGTTCGACCAACAGGTCTGATTGATCCTATTTTAGAAGTGCGCCCAGTGGCGACTCAGGTTGATGACCTATTATCAGAGATTAACTTGAGAGCGCCCATTGGTGAGCGTGTATTAGTGACTACGTTAACTAAGCGTATGGCAGAAGATTTGAGTGATTACTTGAGTGATCACGGTGTCCGAGTACGTTATTTACACTCAGACATTGATACAGTTGAACGAGTTGAAATTATTCGTGATCTCCGTCTAGGGGAGTTTGATGTACTGGTCGGAATCAACTTATTACGGGAAGGTTTGGATATTCCAGAAGTCAGTCTTGTGGCTATTTTAGACGCCGACAAAGAAGGTTTCTTACGCTCAGAAAAATCCCTTATTCAAACCATAGGTCGTGCTGCCCGTAACGTAAAAGGTAAGGCGATTTTATACGCCGATCGAATTACTGGGTCGATGGAGCGAGCTATCAGTGAAACGGATAGGCGTCGAGATACCCAAAAAGCACATAATGAAAAGCATGGTATTACTCCAGTAGGTATTACCAAATCGGTAGAAGACATCATGGAAGGTGCTTATAATCCTGGTGCTGGTAAGCGAGGCGGCAAGGTTAAGAAAGTTGCTGAAACTGCGAAAGAATACCAAGTAGAGAGCATGGAAGATGTTGCACAAGTCCGTAAGGCCATGATTGAGCTACAAAAAGAAATGACCCAGGCCTCTGAAGAGCTTAAATTTGAATTGGCTGCAGGTTATCGAGATCAAATACGTCAACTTCAGAGAAAACTGAAAGATGTAGGTGAGTAGTAAAACAGTTAACATAAATAGAGAGTAGAATATGGCCATTACCTTAAGAAACTACAACATTATTCGTGTCATAGACAATGGTGTCGTCGTTAACTGTACAGTGCTTGAGATGTGCTACGACTACGCCCTTGTGAAATTCAAAGACAACAAGTACAAAGTTCCTTACAACCTTATTGATGAAGTGATTGGGCATGAGTTACTTATCCCTATAAATGAATAACGTATTTAGTAATAAAGGCTTCAAAATTGTAGAGTAGGGCTTGTCAAAAGCCACTCTCTGCGTATAATAGCCAACACTTTTTAGGACTATAGCTCAGTTGGTTAGAGCGCATCCTTGACATGGATGAGGTCGGCAGTTCGAATCTGCCTAGCCCTACCACTTATTAAGTTAATAGAATCAAGGGCTTATACGTATTCATTAGCCCTTTTTTTATGTCTGTTTATCCATTCTTTATCACCTTATACTTTCTTTTTATTCGTTCTTTATTGTTGTTTTGTTCTCTTTTTCAATGAGTTTGATTAATTCTTTGGGTATTGTCTCATCTTTCCAATTGATGTTTGTCATATCTATGGTGCTGATGTCTAGTGCTGCGGCAACTTGTAACGGTTGTTCGTGTCCATCGATGTTGTGGTCATGTCTTCTGTTGGTTAGCTTACTAGATAGCGTGCTACTTTATGACATAGATAAAACCTACCTATACAAACAACTCAACATGTCGATGTAAAGTGAGTGCGCGCTGTTGACCATAAGAGGCTTGAATTACCACTAGTTCTATAGATAATTCGCAGCCATTTTTTCTAACTGCTTTTCATGCTCTATTAAGTAATAACATATCATGAGCATCAATTACTATAACGCAAGGTGAGCTTTAATGAAGGTTAAAAATGCCTCTATACGTGATGCTAAAGCTGTGTGTTTGTAGTACACCGCATTGACCTGCTCTCTGGGATTGGGTGTTTGTATTGATTCATTCAGTAGGCTGACCAAGCGTCCTTTTTTAATGTCTTCACTCACCATAAAGTTAGAAAGCAGGGCAATGCCATTGCCTGCTAAACACAATTGACGAATGGTTTCGCCGCTGCTGGCTTTGATGTTAACCGACAATTGGATAGGTGGCGTCGTAGGTAATTTGTTTAAATTGGCAATATCGAAAAAGCCGATAATGTCGTGCAGAGTTAATTCACCGACAGCTTTTGGTGTTCCTCGTATTGCTAAGTAATCTGGCGAGGCAACAAGATGAAGACGACTGCGACCAAGCAAGGTGGCATGTAACCCTGAATCGCTTAATCCGCCAATACGAATGGCAAGATCTGTTCGCTTTTCAATCAAATCAATAATGCTGTCGTTCGATACTAACTCAAGTTCAATATCTGGGTAAGCCGCTCGAAAAGGTTTAATGAGAGGAATGAGTTGATGGAGCACAAAAGGGCTAGCCGCATCGATACGTAATCGTCCAGAAGGTCTCGTTTTCTGAGCAGTAAGCGCAAACTCCGCACCAGCAATCTGTTCCATGGCACTGCGAATCGCCACGATAAAGCGTTCGCCTTCCTGCGTTAGGCTGACTTTCCGGGTTGTACGTGTAAATAAACTGCAAGTGTGTTCTTGCTCTAAGCGTGCCACAGCACGAGATACTTTTGCGACTTGAATGTCTAATGCATTGGCCGCCGCTGAGAAGCCCCCATGATCGGCAACCGCAAGTAATATTTCTAAGTCTTCCGTTTTAGAGCGGATGCTATTCATTGATTATTCCATTGCATTATTTTTGCGTTTATCGATAAAGTAATTTGTTATTTATGCGGTTTTTGTAAATATTAGCAAGCTTCATACTTCACTCCAACAAAACTTGAAATGTTTCTTTTAAGAACTGCTTTCTTTAAGGGGATGTTTCTTCAACATAGGAGTTCATGATTATGCCACTTGCTCTTTGGGCGCTAACACTCAGTGCCTTTGCAATAGGAACCACAGAGTTTGTGATTGTCGGCTTGATACCAACGATCGCAAATGATTTGTCTGTCAACTTGCCCAGCGCAGGCTTGCTTGTCAGTTTGTATGCGTTGGGTGTTGCGGTTGGCGCGCCTGTGCTAACCGCTTTAACGAGAACGCTTAATCGTAAATGGTTGCTCATTGGTTTAATGAGTCTGTTTATTCTTGGCAACATGCTGGCTTGGGCAGCGCCGGGGTACAACTCACTTATTGTGGCGCGTATTTTAACCGGATTGGCTCACGGTGTATTTTTCTCGATCGGTTCGACGATAGCGACTCGTTCGGTGCCGAAAGAAAAAGAAGCCAGCGCGATCGCCTTGATGTTTACAGGTTTGACTGTCGCCCTTGTTACCGGTGTTCCATTAGGAACTTGGATTGGGCAGCATTTTGGCTGGCGTGCGACTTTTTTAGTTGTCTCAGCATTGGGCTTAATTGCCATGATCGGCAGTGCTATCTTGGTGCCAAATAATCTCAAACAATCCCCGAGTGCCAGTTTGGTAAAACAAATGTCTGTATTGGTTAAGCCACGTTTGCTTTTGGTGTATGCCATGACAGCAGTAGGTTACGGAGGTACGTTTGTGGCCTTTACTTTTCTCGCATCCATTCTTGAATCAGTGAGTGGTTTCCCATCTTCCGCCATTGGTTTGATCATGTTGGTGTACGGTGTATCGGTAGCGATTGGCAATATCTGGGGCGGAAAAATGGCCGACCGCATTGGTCCGATTAGTGCCTTGTCTTATATTTTCTTGGCTCTGGCTGCCGTGCTGGTTCTCTTTTACTTCACCGCGCCTTATCCATGGTTGGCCTTGGTAACCGTATTACTTTGGGGAGCCTTCGCTTTTGGCAATGTACCAGGCTTGCAAGTCTATGTAGTGCAAATTGCAGAGCGAGAAACGCCCCACGCAGTAGACGTTGCCTCGGGTTTAAATATCGCTGCGTTCAACGTAGGGATTGCTTTAGGAGCGCTAATTGGCGGACACATTGTTGATCAATATCGTTTAATCGATACGGCTTGGGTTGGCGCTGTCATTGTGTTGGTGGCGCTGGCTTTGACATGCTTTAGCGGCTACTTAGATAAAAAAGACCGTTTTGTAGCTCAATTAAATAACCTGTAACAGAAAGAGTATTATGAAAAATATCAATTTTACGCTGGGAATGGGCACTTTTCGTCTGCAAGAGCAAGTCGCTTACGATTCTGTGAAAATGGCGTTAGAAGAAGGCTATCGCCATGTTGATACGGCACAAATCTACGGTAATGAGGCTGAAGTAGGGCAAGCCATTGCAGACAGCGGCCTCCCAAGAGATGAATTGTTCATCACGACAAAAGTATGGTTCGAAGCCTTTAGTGAGGACAAGTTCATCGACAGTGTGAAAGAAAGCCTCACTAAATTGAAAACCGATTATGTGGATTTACTTTTAATTCATTGGCCGTCACCGCAAGATGACGTTGATATGGCGTTGTATCTAAACGAATTGAAAAAGTCGAAAGAGATGGGCTTTGCTCGTGAAATTGGTATTTCCAACTTCACCATAGCGCAAACTCAACAAGCGTTAGACATTCTTGGTGAAGGCGAACTATTTACGAATCAGATCGAGGTGCATCCATATTTGCAAAACAATAAGCTAGTGGGCTTTTGCCAAGCTAATGGTATTCAAGTGACAGGCTATATGCCGTTTGCATATGGCAAAGTATTAGCGAACGAGACACTAAAAGGCATTGCTGAAAAACATCAGGTCAGCACTACACAATTGGTTATTCAGTGGTTAGCTCAGCGCGATATTGTCACGATTCCATCGTCTACTAAACGCAAAAACCTTGCTTCAAACTTTGAGAAAGTAAGTATTACTTTAAGCGATACAGACATGGATCGAATTGCCGCATTGGATTGTAATGACCGACAGGCTAATCCTGACTTCTCTCCGAAATGGGATCTATAGCGTTAGTTTTCTAACAGATATTAGCCTAACCATAACAATTTTTTAGATTGTTTTATGGTGACTGATACAACCTAGCTTTGGCTGGGTTTTTCTTTTTTTTGAGTGTTACTTGTGATTTAGTCACCACATACTCTAACGCAGACATGATGTTACTGACTTAATTTCTTGAACTCTAAAACCATTTTTCATTCTTGTTAAGTTTAGGAAACCATAGGAAAGACATTGATTTTTTCATCTTCAATTGCGCTCGAGCTCACTTTTATTAGCTAAAAGTGTATTAAGCATGCTTTGGTTTTTGTCATGGGATTAACTGACCATCTTATCCAATATTTGACTTGGTAGAGGTCGGCGATTCGAATTCGCCTCGTTCTACCACTCTTTTTCTAAGGTCTTCCCGTAAAGCAATGCATTGATAACTCCCACTGTAAATCATCTCCGAATCTTTGATGCTCGCTACTGATGTAGTCTAGAAATTTTGTAGAGCCACAGAGGCTGCTTAAGGCGTGTTTTTTTATGATTTGAACTTATTGGTGTGCCAGACCAAAGAATTAATAAGAGAATTTTTTAATGTATACATTGATGCCTAATTTATTTATTATTGAGTCATCGATGATTTATGTAATAAACATTTCTTATAAAAATAAAAGGAGATTGTAATGAAAGTATTTACAGTAGCTGTAATGCCTGGAGATGGAATTGGAACGGAAGTAACTCCTCCGGCAGTTGAATTAGTTAAAGAAGCCGCTAGGCAGCAGGGCGTAGAACTTCGCTTTCAGCATATAGACGCTGGTGCCCAATATTATGCAGATACAGGTGAATCATTTCCTGAAGACCATTATGAAGAAGCAGTAAAAGCGGATGCTATTTTCTTATCGGCAATGGGTCATCCAGATATTCGTTATCCAGATGGGACAGAGATAGGACCACAGCATGATTTACGTAAACGATTAAACTTATATGCTGGTGTTCGTCCATGTCGTACTCTTCCTGGTTTACCTTTACCGCTTGTGGATGAGCGTAGTAAATCGTTAGATTTTGTTATTGTCCGAGAATCGACTGAAGGGTTATTTGCCTTTTCTCGTGGACATGAATTGGACGATGATGAATATGCTCATAATCTGATGCGCATATCGAAAACGACGAGCAAAAAACTTTATGATTTTAGTTTTAATTTGGCGAGACGTCGTGCGGAACAAGGTCGAGGACATAATTTAGTTACTCATATCGATAAAGCAAATGTCTTATCCTCGCAGCATGTTGCTAGGCAATGGTTTTATGAAGCTGCTGAGCGTCATTCAGATGTGACTGCGAATCATCAATATGTTGATTTTGCGGCATTAGACATGGTTCGTCGTCCTTGGGTCTTTGATGTTATGCCTACCGAAAACCAATACGGAGATATATTGTCCGATATCGCAGCTGGCTTGATGGGGGGGATGGGAATGGCTCCTTCTGGTGAAATTGGAGATACTCATGCTGTGTTTCAACCATGTCATGGATCGGCTCCAGATATTATGGGGCAAGGTAAAGCGAATCCTACTGCAATGATTTTATCTGGGGTGATGATGCTGGAATATTTGGCAGATAAAAATAATTCACCTGAACTATTGAATGCAGCTAAAAAACTAGAGTCTTCTGTAGAGGCAGCTTATGCAACTGGCAGTTTGCTTCCATATGAATTGGGTGGAACATCCGGTTTACATGATATTAGCGAGTTGGTTGCGAAAAAATTATCTTTATAATCGATCAATTTTAGTCATCATACTTGGTATCTTCAACGATCTAAAAATAAAGTTTTTATTCTATTAATACTAAACGAGGTTTAAATCCTTGTTTGGTATTAATTATAATATCTATATTTTGCTCTTATTTAAATTTCATATAAATATTAAGTAAAAGTTTTCTAAAAATGGAGTTTGTATGTTTGATATTATTTTAAAAATATCACCTTTGTTTTTTATAGTCGCTTTTGGTTTTTTTTGTAAGAAAAAAAACTTTTTTAATGATAACACTCTTAAATATTTAACCCGATTCGTTATGTATTTATCTTTACCTGCGATTTTGTTAGAAAAACTTGCCACGACAGATTTTGAAACCTTAATTGATGTTTCTTTTTTATTTGCATATTTATCTTCTCTTATGGGAGTAATGCTAATATCAGGAGGGATCGGCTATGTCATTTTTTCTAAAAACATGAAATATAATGTCATGTTAGGACTTGGTGGTGTTTATGGAAATATTGGTTTCCTTGCAATTCCTGTACTTTCAACAACTCTTGGTGAATGGGTATCTGTTCCTCTTGCGTTAATGCTTACCCTTGATTTACTTATTTTATTGCCTGTAGCTACATTTTTACTCCAACTTAATAGCGCTGATGAAAAATCGAATACTAGTCCACTAAAAGCATTAAAGCGCTCTTTGTTTAATCCTCTTATTTTATCTATTATGTTAGGGCTTATTTTATCAATTTTTCAGATAACACTACCTAATAATATAATTTTTGGTCTTGATTGGTTAGGTAAAGCGGCTGGACCTTGTGCTATGTTTATAGTTGGAACCGCTCTTTATGGTAGAACGATTAGCCATAAGCCAATTTCTGCTCTTTATATTTCAACTATGAAATTGATTGTTATGCCATTTGCAGTTTACTTCTTCATGAGTTTGTTCTCTGTTAATCCAGAATGGATTGTTGTTGCAACATTAGGAGCTGCGATGCCTTGTGCTGCAGTATTAGGTGTTATAGCAGAAGAGCATAAAATACTCCCTCAACAATCATCTACAGCAGTGTTACTTACGACTATTTTTTCTGTACTAACCATACCTCTGTTAATCGGTTTTTTTAGTTAAAATATATGAGAAATCTAAAGATTTTTCTATGAGGTGTTGAATAATAGACTAGAGGAAATAAAGGGTAGGTAGCTATAGAACGATAGATAAGCCTTATTCAATAAGGCTTATCTATCGTTTTTATCTAGATTTTTAGAAAATTTTGCTATGTGAATATGGATTAGATATTGTTTAATCCATATTTTTTTAGTAACTCTATAAGCATATTGCCACTAGCATCACGGTGGTTATGATGTATTAACCGTGCTTTCTCTGAGTCGCGAGCTTCTATTGCTAATATTAGATTCAAATGATCTTTATTGGAGTCTGTTGGTTTTGGGCGAAACTTTAATGTCATCATTCTCGCACGGTGAGACTGTTCTATAAAATTACCCACCAAAACATTCAGCCGTTTATTATTACTAAATTCAACTAAATAACGATGAAAACGTTCATCAGAGTGAGCCCATTTTTTTAAGTCATCTTGTAGCAAAGCTTGATCCATTTCTTCTACCGCATCTCTCATCAAGGATAGCTGATCCTCTGACAGGCCTTTTTTTGCACAAAGTGCTGCAGCAGTAGCTTCAATTCCAGTAAGAATTTCATATATTTCCTGCATATCAATAACTGATATAGGTTTGATACGCATACCATGTCTTGGTTTTAATTCTATTAGCCCTTCATTCGCTATTCTTAACATGGCTTCACGTGTTGGTGTTCTGCTCATGTTTAATAATTCGGAAACTTCAGCTTCAATCATTTGCTGACCAGCATGAAGCTCATTATCTAGAATCTTAGCTTTTAACTGGCGATAAGCTTTGTCTGACAACGACTCTTTGCTTTTTGAAATTTTTATGGCCATATTTATATTGCTCGGTTTTTAGGTTTTTTCTCTAAAATAAGTCTAACTTCTGTTTTAACTGTGCTGATCGATAAATACTTTCTTCAATGATTAAATTCTGGATATATTGTTGAGCGCAATTGTGAAGTTCTGAATCATATAACAAGTGATCAGCAACATGCCTTTGAAGAGTATAAACACAATCACCGCCAAAGTTATTTGTTGTGTAATTATACGTGTGGGGAGTCCAATAGCTTTCACCTTTTTGACGTGTACTTATTTTGCCATTGCCTTCTAGTTTTAAGCAAGCCTTGCTCCCTTCAATAAGCATTTCACCCATGGTTACACGTGCGTTCTCTGCCGCATGATCTGCTAAACGATTGCCGTCAAATGTAGCTCTAACCTGATTGTCAAATTCAAATAGAATAATCCCAGAATCTTCACCTTTAATCGCTGGGTTGCGCTTCATTAAGTCGGCATAAACACTTTTTACTTCGCCTAAGAGATAACGAAAAACATCCACCCAATGAATGGCCGTTTCATGAACTAAAAAGCGCTCCATTTGTTGGAAATAGGGTTGTCTTTCTAAATAAGCATCTTTACCTTGTCCATCACCTGGTCGCATCATGAATGTTGCTTGGTATAGTTGGCCAAACTGTTCAGTTAGTAATATTTTTTTAATTTCTTGGTACCAAGGCTGAAAGCGAAAATTTTCATGTATGACAACTAAGGATTTTTTTTCTTCTATTTCTTGAGTCAGTTTTTCAGCTTGACTGAAAGACGGTGTAAAAGGTTTTTGGCAAATACAAGGAATGCCTCGTTCAATTGCTGCCGTGACGAATTCTGTATGTGTTTCTGGTGGTGTAATGATATCAATAAGATCAGGTTTTTCAGAATCTAACATTTCAATAAAGTTAGTAAAGATGACAGGGATGGAATATTTTTTCGCTGTCTCAGCGGCTCCGGTACTACTACGATTGTAGAGTGCTACGACTTCCACATCATTCATCCGATCCCAAGCGTCATAATGGAACTGGCTAAAATAGCCAGTTCCTACTGTTACCACACGAAGTTTCTTTTCTTTCACTTGAGTCTCCTCGGCGACTTATTTCAGTTAATTGATAATTTCTTGAGTAATTGTTTTTGTTTCGATAGCTCTTTTTTCATAAGAAACCAAATCTCTACATGCTCAACTGCTTTATATATATTGCATGCAGTATGGTCGTTGTTAATATGGGCGGAAGGCATTAGGTATAGGTACATAGTGCTTCCTGTCTTGCTATACAATCCAGTGCTTTCTCAGGTGGTAGCTCGGTATACATTAGACCAATAACATCTGTTTTTTGCTGGCATGGTTAAGAATATGTAAAACATAGTGATATACACTCAGCTTAAATACTGTCAACGAAAAATACAGTAATATTAAGCCTCGTCTTATCCATTACGTATTTTTTGATTTGGTGGTATGCCTTATTGGACCTTTAAAATTCCAATGACTCGGTGCTAATCCTTTTATAGGCTGTTTTAGGCATGCTACTTGGTGTCCCAACAAACAACCAAAATAAAGAGTGTTTAGGTTTTGACCTCCAAAAGCCAAACTGGATATATTTCGTAGAAGACTACTTTTCACATTATCTAAATGAGGTCTACCCATACTATGGTTTTGAAAGGCTTCTTCGACCCAATCTAAGTGTTGAGCGTCTACATCTATTAGCATGGTTTCTTGCTGATTACCGTCTTTAGATACTTTTATAACTTGGTTACTAATGATGCTGGTAATCCAAAAATTTTCTTCAGCATCAAGTACTAATCCATCAGGAAAAATACCTGCTCCAAATTCCGTAATGACAGTCTTGTCAAAGAGATCACCATTTTCTGCGATGCTAAATCGTGTGAGACGGCGAGAAAAAGTTTCGTTGACGAATAAAAACTTTCCATCTGGTGAAGCGATACATTCATTTGTATAGCCTAATCCATCTGCGACGATACGAGCTTTATCACCATCGCAAAGTATGACAAAACCATCGCTAATATCAGATCGATAAGCGTTTGCTCTTGGCTTAGTACGAGTGCTTACTGTGATCCAAATTCTGCCTTGAAAATCAAGATGAACATAGTTGGTTGGAGGCAGTGGTTGGTCATCAATAGTTAACAAAAAAGGCATAAGTTCGCCGTTTTGCTTCAAACGGTAGACTCCACCATCTTCATTGCCTAAATGAGCAACTAGAAAGTCACCATTCTCCAATAGGCAAATACCGTTAGGCTTTAATTCAAAATCTTTGTTCTTTGCTAATAAAGACCATTGAGATCCATCTGGTTCTATAATGCTGACGCCGCCACTCCAGTTAGAAGTGAATATTCTGTTATTTGAATTTGTTAGTACGCATTCGGGGCGTTCAAGTTTTTCCCCTAAAAAAACGATTTGATCTAAAGTGTGCATTACCAAACCTCACTGTTATTTTTATTCTATATTGAAGATTTAATCACAATAACGAGTTTGAAAAAATATTGCAAAATAAATTTATTAATGTATAAATTAATTTCAATCCTAACTTAAATCTCTAAGAAAGGATGTCTCAATCTGACTATAACAATAAAAAATTAATTGGAGATGAATATGAAAAAAATCATTACAACACTAGCTGCAAGCGTCTTAGCTACAACGATAGCAACGAGCTCAATAGCCGCTGATCGCTATCCAGAACGTGATATAACAAATGTGGTTGTTTGGTCTGCAGGTGGTGGTACGGATGTTGTTAACCGTATGATCTCTGCGGAAATGGCCAAATCTTTAGATGTTAATATTAATGTGACTAATCGGCCTGGTGGTGTTGCAGGCTCGTTAGGCATGAGTTATGTGAAAAGACAAAAAGCAGATGGTTACACACTTGTTGGCTTGTCTGAATCCGTAGTTGGTTCTGCGGTACAGGGCGGCTGGGATCAGAAAATGAGTGTTTGGTATCCTTTTATTGTCGGTGGATCTCCAGATTTGATTTCTGTTTCAGCTGATTCCAAATATACGACTCTACAAGAATTAATTGCTGATGTTAAAAAAAATCCTCGCTCTATTAAGGCTAGTGCTGGCGGCGCAGGCTCTATTCATCACTTGAATTTATTGGCGTTGATGAATGGTACTGGTGCTGAATTCAACTATATTCCTTACCCAGGTTCAGCCCCAGCTCAAACGGCTGTAATGACTGGAGAAGTTGAGTTGGTAATTACTTCTCTCGCTGAGCAACAGCAATTAATAAAAGGTGGGAAATTAAAACCACTAGCTATGTTAGTTGCAGATGATCAAGCATTAGATGGCTTCGGAACAATCCCTTCAGCTTTTAAAGCTTTTCCTGAACTTCAAAAATACCTGCCAATTATGCAAGCCATTGGTTTAGCTGTTAGTCAAGATGTTCCTGATAATGTGAAGGCTAAATTAACTAAAGCATTTCAGAGTGCTATGGGAAGCCCAGTTATTCATAAATGGGCAAAAGACAACTTTTATGTGCTATCTGGCTTATCTGGTGCAGAAGCAAGTAAAGAGTTTGCATTCCTAGAGTCATTGTTCTCTTGGACATTAAATGACCTTGGTGCAGCTAAGGTTTCACCTTCTACGCTAGGTATTCCTAAACTTTCAGAACTAAAATAGTTTTGTCTTAATAGACAGAGGAATGCGTCTGCATTCCTCTTTTCTTAGTGTTAAATAGTCCTGTTTTGGACGTCTAGAGGTAGTTGTATGCAGCCTGAACAGCTAATGACCTTACGTCGTGCGGATATGAGAACGGCGTCAATATTAATGATTGTCTCTGCTTTCGCGATAATAGAAAGTCTTAGTTTTCCTTTGACGGGGAATTATGCAGGGGTACAAAATGTATGGTACGTTTCTCCTGCGCTGTTTCCCATTATTATTTCTTGCCTAGTCTTTTTATGTGGTGCTGCGTTACTTATAAAAAGTATTATTTTTATTAAGCAAAACGCTGCAATTGGAACCGCAAAAGAAAGCCCTGCAAGTTGGTGGCGTTTTTTTGTTTTGGTATCTTTGATTGCCGGACAAGTGTATGGCTTCGTTCCCTTAATCGATTTTGCCTTGTCTTCGTTTATTTTTCTCTTTGTTTTTATTTTTGCATTTTATTCTGATAACTCGACATTTCAAAAACGTATTTTTGCGATCTGGACAGTGGTCTGTGTTCTTCTCGCTTCTGTAACATTTAGTACAAATTTAACGGATGAAACTCGGTCTTTGTTTGATTGGACGGCACTGGTTTTTATTGTCTGCATGATAGTCACTTTGTATAAATGGGCTAAAAAATCTGAACAATTAAAAGTATGGAAAGTAAGCTGGAAAACAGCACTTATAGTTACCTTGGTAGTTTGTCCGGTGTTCCGACTAGGAATGCTTGTTCCTCTTCCAACGGAAGGTATCGTCATTAATCCTATGGTCGATATCAAATATGTTGTCCGTGACTTTTGGAGAGAAATGTAATGGATATTTTGGCTTCTTTTAGTGTATTTGGTAGCACGTTATTATCTCTTTTATCGTCGCCGACAAATTTAATGATTCTTATGGGGGCGTCGTTTTTTGGCATAATCTTTGGCGCATTACCAGGCCTTACAGCGACATTAGGTGTGGCCTTATTAACAACTTTGACTTATGGGATGGATGTTAATACCGCATTAATTGCACTGCTAGGTCTGTATGTTGGTGCTATTTACGGTGGCTCTTATCCATCGATTCTAATTAATATACCGGGTACCGCTGCTGCGGCGGCTACTGCGTTAGATGGCTTTCCTTTAGCTCAAAAAGGAGAGGGTGGTCGAGCATTGGGCTTGACAACAACAGCCTCTTTGATCGGCACTTTATTAGGTATTCTTGTGTTAGTCATTGCTGCTCCATTAGTCGCTCAAATGGCGTTACAGTTTACTTCTTTTGAATTTTTCTTATTGGCTTTGTTCGGCATATTAATCAGCGGAACATTAACAAGTCCTGATTTGGTTATTAAAGGGTGGATTGCTGGTTTAATTGGACTAGGGTTATCCACAATTGGGCGAGACCCGTTACAGTTTTTTCCTCGATTTACGTTTGATATGCCGGATCTCGATCAAGGTCTAGAAGTTGTACCTGTGTTAATTGGTGCGTTTGGTATTCCCCAAGTGATTAAGGCATTACGTAACAGGGAAAGCTTGGGAGTAATGAAGCAATTTGGACGTATTTTGCCTGAATGGAAAACTCTATTTAAAAATCGCATGAACATCGCTCGATCTTCCATGATTGGTATTGGGATTGGTGCCGTGCCGGGCATTGGTGAGGACATAGCAGGCTGGGTCTCATATGGTGCTGCGAAAAATACATCTAAGCACCCAGAGACTTTTGGGAAAGGTGAGCCCCAAGGAATTATTGCTTCTGAAACAGCTAATAACGCTTGTATTGGTGGTGCTTTAATACCGCTGTTAACATTAGGTATTCCAGGAAGTCCTCCTGCAGCTATGTTATTAGGTGCGCTAATGCTTCATGGCATTACTCCTGGTCCAATGATTGTGGTTGAAAGTCCAAACTTCTTAATCGAAGTTACAGCTATTCTTGTTTTATGTTCCATAGCTATGTGGTTAAACGGCATGTTCTTAGCGAAACAAGTCGTAAAAGTCCTACAGATACCTGCGTCTATTTTTCTTCCTGTTGTTACTTTGATGTGTATTTTAGGATCTTACGCCTTGGGCTTAAATATCTTTAACTTGTACCTAATGGTTATTGTTGGTGTATTTGCTTATTTTCTTGATGAAATGAAATACCCTATTTCTCCGCTTGTTATTGGTGTGATCCTTGGGCCAATGGCAGATGAAAGTTTACGCCGCGCATTAATGGTATCAGAAGGTGATTTAATGCCATTTATTGAACGACCTATTTGCATAGCATTGATTTCGATTATTGTCTTAATTGTTATGACAAAGGCTCCATTCTACCAACAGTGCAAAAAGTCATTTTTTTCATTATTTAAGAAGTAATGAAAGAGCTGAATATTTGACCACAAATTCTTGTTAAGAAAGAGGCAGGTTTTCGCTTCAAATTAGCCCCTTTTCATTGAAGGGGCATTTCTAACTGTTTAATAGCCGAGGTTTTTTTAATGTATATCATTACGGTTGTATTTTCTGTGTATAAAAAAAAATTGGAAGAGTTTTCATTGTTGGTAAATAAGCAAGCATTAGATTCTTTAACAAAAGAAAGTGATTGCCATACTTTTGATGTAGCAATAGGAGAAGAAGAGGGTGGGATTGTACCTTTCTTTTTGTACGAAATTTATAGTACTAAAGCCAGTTTTGATGCTCACCTTGTTTCGGATCATTTCAGTGAATTTAGTGAAAAAACAGCGAACATGGTTGCAAAAAAAGAAGTCAACTCATGGAATAAAATAAACTAAATAACCAGTTAGAAAATATTAGATTTTCAACATTTAATAGTGAGTAAATTCGTTTTTTCAATCATTATTAATTAAATGAGAAACTAATAAAGTATGGCTGAAGTAAAGATTAAGTTAGGTAATCCGAATATCGTTAGGGATGCCTATAAATGGGGAGTTTATAGTGAGCGTTTTATTAGGCTGTATTGCAGATGATTTTACTGGTGCGACAGATTTAGCAAGCTTTTTAGTGCAATCTGGTATGAGAACGGTTCAATTGATTGGTGTACCAACAGAACCTGTGGATCTATCTGATACGGATGCAGTGGTTATTGCTCTGAAATCTAGAACGCTTCCATCAGAAGTTGCGGTTGCGCAATCAATCGAAGCGCTTGAGTGGTTAAAAAGTCTTAATTGCGAGCAATATTACTTTAAATATTGCTCTACATTCGACTCCACCGAAAAAGGGAATATAGGCCCAGTTACAGACGCTTTACTGGATAACCTTAAAGAGTCTTTTACAATTCTTTGTCCTTCTCTGCCTGTGAATGGTCGTACTGTATATAAAGGCAATTTGTTTGTTAACGACGAATTGCTTAGTGAAAGTGGTATGCGTAATCATCCTCTGACACCAATGACAGATTCAAATTTAATGCGGGTTATGGCTGCGCAATCATCCGGTAAAGTTGGTTTGGTACCTTTTGATATTGTGTCTCAAGGTGCTGATAGGGTTAAACGTGCTCTTTCGAAGCTAGCTCATGAGCATCGATATGCTGTTGTCGATACGTTATCTAATAATGACTTACATGTTATTGGTGAGGCATGTGCAGACCTTATGCTGTTAACTGGTGGATCTGGTCTTTCAGTTGGTCTTGCGAAGAACTTTGTAGATAAGGGATTGTTTGAAATTCGTAATAACTCTGCGGAGCTTAGTAAAGTAAAAGGTGAGGCGGTTGTATTATCTGGGAGCTGCTCTGTTATGACGCAAAAACAAGTGGCTCGATTTAAGGAAAGTTTTTTATCAATGAAAATTTCACCACTCGATCTTAAGTCAGGAAAAAGCTCTCTAGCAGACGCTCTTACTTGGTTTGAAAAGAACCGCAATGTTGGTGCGTTAATGTTTTATGCTACAGATACACCTGAGAACATCCGATTTGTTCAAGAACAACTTGGAGTAGAACAAGCTAGTGAATTAGTTGAAAATTTCATGGCAGATTTGGTTTCCGCATTAGATAAAAAAGGCGTGACTAAATTTATTGTGGCTGGTGGGGAAACTTCTGGAGCTGTCGTGAAAGCGCTTAATCCAAGTATGCTAAAAATCGGTGCTAGCATTGCTCCTGGCGTACCTATTACTGAAATAGTGGGTTATTCGCCTAAATTGATTGCTCTAAAATCTGGTAATTTCGGTGACGAATTATTCTTCGAAAACGCGTTGGAGATGATGCAGTGAGTATTTCTGAGAACAAACTTCGTGAACAGATTTGTATCATGGCAAAGTCTTTATTCGATAGAGGCTTAACATGTGGCTCTTCAGGTAATATCTCTGTAAGAACAGAGGATGGCGGTTTATTAGTAACGCCTACTGGAAGCTGTTTTGGGCGTCTTGATCCAGCTATTTTGAGTCGTCTTGATAAAAACGGGCAACACATCAATGGTAATCAACCAACAAAAGAAATGCCTTTGCATGAAGCTTTTTATACGTCTAGATCAAGTGCTAATGCCATAGTGCATCTACATGGTACGTGTTCTGTTGCAATGTCGATGATGCCCGATGCAAATGAAGATAATTTCCTACCTCCGTTAACGCCATATTCGATCATGAAACTAGGTAAGGTGAAACTCTTACCTTATTTTATGCCTGGTGACCCTAGAACGGGTGATGCTATACGTGGACTTGCTGGAAAACGGTCAGCAGTAATGCTTGCTAACCATGGTCCTGTAGTGGCTGGCAAAGACCTTGAAGCCGCTGTGTTTGCCATTGAAGAGTTAGAAGAAACGGCCAAATTGGCTATGATGATGCGAGGGCTGTCGCCAAGAATGCTTGATGAATCGCAAATACGAAACATTATTACTAAATTTAATGTAGAGTGGGACTAATAAGCTTGTCAGGGCTAGCCTGAAATATAATATCTATGTACTTTTAATAGTAGATTAATCGTTCTGTCATTTAAAAAAGAAGTCTTGAGTTAATACTGTTTAGTGTTTTCTATTACTTTGAATTAAAGAATATATAGATGCTAACTATTTGAAAATAATATATAGAGTAATGGTTCACTATTTAATATGATGTTTTAGTAGTCTTAAATGGGAGAAATCAACAATTCTAATCTGCCTAGCCCTATCAGAATATTAAAAAAGAGGTTGACGTTAATTCGTTAACCTCTTTTTTTGTTTCAAGAAGAGCTTTTGTTAATTTACTTAAGCTATAAGTTTGCTCACAACAGTGACGTTGTTATGCAGTGTTTTGTGAACTGGACATTTATCTGCAATTTCTAAAAAGCGTTGTTTTTCCTTCTCATTCAATTCGCCTTCAAAACTGATATTACGAACGATAGCTTCTATGCCATTTTGTTGTTCGCAATTATCGCAGTCTTCTTGATAATTTCGAGTATGTGATAGCTCTACTTTGATGTGCGTAACAGGGAGTTTTTTACGTTCTGCATACATTCTTAATGTCATTGTCGTGCAAGCACCTAACCCTGCTAATAAGTGTTCATAAGGATCTGGACCGGTATTTTTACCACCTACTTTTATAGGCTCATCTGCCAACCAATAGTGGCTGTCTGTGCTGATGTGTTGTGCGAATTTATGGTCTTTTTCTTCAACGAGCACATGTCCTTGATCAACATTACTTTGGTAAGTTCCTACATCTGTTTGGACATATCGACTTGCCCAAGCAGCAATGATCTCGGCAGCGTATTCTGAGTCTTGTTTGTTGTTAAGTAAGTGATCCGCATTGTCTAAGCTGATAAAGCTTTTTGGGTGTAGCGCAGCCTGGTATATTTTTTCAGCTTCACTGATATTAACAATACTGTCGACTGGTGAATGCATCACTAATAATGCTTTTTTCAATTTGCCGATGTGTTGGTTTCCATAATTATTAACATCATCTAAAAACTGTTTTTGAATGTTGAACTTGCGTCCAGCAAGGCTTACTTCCGCCTCACCTTTCTCTTCTATGTCAGAAATATGTGCTGAAAAATTATGAGCCACATGAGCAGCATCAGATGGTGCGCCTATAGTAACAACAGCTTTAGATTCTGCTACTTGTTGTGCAACACCTAATACGGCAGCGCCACCCAAACTATGACCAATTAGCAATTCTGGTGCTTGGTATTTGTCTCGTAAAAAGTTTGCTGCTGCGACTAAATCTTGAATGTTTGAAGAAAAATTGGTGTTGGCAAAATCGCCGTCACTATTACCTAAGCCCGTAAAGTCAAAACGTAATACTGCGATGCCTTTGGCGGTTAGTTCACGACTGATACGAGAGGCGGCGGCCACATCTTTACCACAAGTAAAACAATGAGCGAATAGGGCGTAAAATTTGATGTCCGACTCGGGTGTTTCTAATAAGCCACTGAGCGTATGGTCACCACTAATAAATTCTACTTTCTGACGCATAAGGCATTCCTTCTTTGGGTAATGTATTGCATATAAATTTATAGTTTTAAGTATAGATCAATGTACGTAACAGAAATGTTTTAAAGAAGGTAGAAATGGTAATGCATTGAGGAAATCGAGCTTTTGATTTTAAAATTAAAGTTGTTTAAGCCGAGCTAAATGCTCGATTTTCTTTATCTGGTTTTTAATATTTAAAACCTACTAGGAGCCTTAGTTCATTAACCTGTGATAAACCGTGGACGCAAAATAGTGCTGGCTGTCCCATAGGCAATGTGTATACGTTCACAAACCAGATCTATTGGTTCTTCGATCACTTGCATACCAAAGGCGGTGGCGTGTATTAAGGTTGAATGTGATGAAGCTATTGCCACATGACCTGGCCAAAATAGCAAATCAGCAGCGCTAATATTCTCTCTAGTAATGACTTCTTTTTCAAATGCAGAAGTATGCAGTACTTGCTGTGCAGTGTCTCTAGGCAATAAGCAGCCACACAGTTCATAGCATAACTGTACTAATGACGAACAATCACAGCCCCAACCAGATCGACCTCCCCACATATAAGATAGGCCAATAAACTGTCTTGCGAGTGCAACAGGATCAGTATGAAGTTGGTTATTAAGCACTAGGTGTGCTTTATACACCCATGCCTGTAAGGGGGGAGAAAAGTAGTAGTCATGATTGTATTCAGTATTAAGTTGATTGCCTGTTACCACATATAACTCAGCACCAAATGGTAGCTCGCGTAACACAGGGGATTTCATATCCGGTGCAGCATATAAAGCGGTAGATAGCTGACTGACTTTTGCATTACTTTCAAAGAGAGGCGTTATTGTTTCAGCGCTGTTTAAGTAGCCCATGTAGCCATCGCGTTTACTTTGGACTAGATGCCAATTTTCAGCGATATTATCCATAGCTATTGCATGGTCCCTGTCAGGGCTATGAGAATAAATATCGTAATGCTCACCAAATAATAATTGAGAAACCTGCATAGAGGTTTTATCAGGCGCTTTATAAACTGGAACTCGTCCGGTGAGAATTTGCCCCGTATTAAGTAACGTGCCTTTGGGTGTAGAGTTTTGCATAGAAGTAATGTCTTTATTCATGGTCAATAAACTCTTCTATAACTTTGCGGTCATATCCTTTTGAAGCTAAATTTAGCTGAATTGTATAAGGGTGTTTGGCGTGAGTTTCCCCTTTGCTATTAACTTGTAAAAGTTCAACCAGCTTGCCGTGCTGCATTACAGCAACTTGCTCACACATATAAGATACTACCGCTAAATCATGGCTGACCAATAGATATGTTAGAGATAATTCTTCTCGTAGACGGTTAAGTAAATTAAGTATTTCTGCCTGTATAGAAACATCGAGTGCAGAAGTTGGTTCATCTAATAAGAGTATTTTGGGCTCTAAAATTAATGCGCGGGCAATGGCTACACGCTGTCGCTGTCCGCCCGATAACTGATGTGGATAGCGAAATCTAAACTTACTCGGTAAAGCGACTTGCTCCATAACTTGAGCTATACGCCGTTCACTGTCCTTGAAGCCATGAATGGCTAGAGGCTCAGCCAATATTTTATCGATAGTGTGTCTTGGATGTAGTGAGGCATAAGGGTCTTGAAAGACCATTTGTACTTTCTTATAGAAAGCCTTATCACGCTTACTCTGCAATGCTTCACCTTCAACGAACATGTTTCCATCGTTGTGCTGATTTAACCCTGCTAGTGCTCGTAAAATGGTTGATTTACCAGAGCCAGATTCCCCTACTAAACCAAAAGACTGTTGCTCAGGTACATTGAACGATACTTGGTCGACGGCTTTTACTAAGGATTCATCACTGCCAAAATGAATCGATAAATTATCAAGCTCTATGGCTGACTTGTGTTGAGACTCGATTATCATACTAGGCTCTCTTGCGCGTTTTTGTCTTGCTCTTGTCTGTTTGGAACCTCATCTAACCAGCTATCTTGGCGTTGCAAGGTAGCGAGCGGTTGACCCTTAATGGCATTATTTGGCAGGCAAGAAAGTAATCCTCGTGTATAAGGGTGTTGTGCTTCATTAAGCTTACTTGCTTCAATTTCTTCAACAATTTGGCCTGCGTACATAACCAAAATTCTGTCGCAGAAACTGGCGACCAAAGGCAAGTCATGTGATACCAAAATTAACCCCATTCCGCGCTCTTTAACTAGGTCATCCATGATGGCTAATACTTGCAGTTGCACTGTTACATCTAATGCTGAGGTCGGTTCGTCTGCAATCAATAAATCAGGACTTGAAAGCAACATCATGGCAATCATAATACGTTGGCCCATACCACCAGACACTTCGTGTGGGTAGGTGTTGAAAACCCGTTGAGGATTTCTTATTCGCACCGCTTCAAGCATATCCATACAGCGTTTTATGGCTTCTTTTTTGGAAACCTTCATTTGAATTCGACAGGCTTCTATCATTTGTTTGCCAACGGTCATGACCGGATTGAGCGAGTATTTAGGGTCCTGCATAATCATAGAAATCCGTTTACCACGGATCTCACGATAGTCACGCGTCGATAGGCTCTGTAAATCCACACCGTCAAAAATTAGCTTGTCAGCACTAACATTACCTTCACTTAAACCTAATATAGCTCGTCCGGTTTGTGACTTCCCTGAACCTGACTCTCCGACAATGGCTATTTTTTCGTGACCCATTTTAAATGAAAGATTACGCACAGCCTGTATTGGCCCATGAACAGAAGAAAAGGTTACGTTAAGGTTCTCAATTTCGAGCAGAGTGTTTTTTGAGCTGTTAGAGTGGCTCATTAATTTTGCCCTCCTGATTTTGGATCTAATACGTCTCTTAGACCATCACCTAAAAAGTTAAACCCAAGCGCGACAATAAAAATAGCCAAACCAGGGAAGGTGGCTAGCCACCAGTAACTAAGAATGTAATCACGCCCTTCGGCAATCATTGCACCCCATTCTGGAGTAGGAGGCTGAGCGCCTAAGCCTAAAAAGCCTAAGCCTGCTGCTGTTAGGATAATACCTGCCATATCTAAGGTCACACGAACAATCAACGATGAAAGACAGAGAGGCATAATATGACCAGAAATTAACCGCCAATGGTTTGCACCTTGTAGCTTTGCAGCGGCTAAATAATCAGTATTACGAACAGTTAACGTTTCAGCTCTGGCGAGACGAGCATAAGCTGGCCATGAGGTAATCGCGATCGCAAAAATAGCAGATTCTAAACCACGGCCCAGCGCTGCAGCGAGCGCAAGCGCAAGCACTAATTTAGGAAAGGCGAGGAAAACATCGGTAATACGCATTAACACAGCATCAACCCAACCACCAAAGTAGCCAGACACGGTACCAATGACAAAGCCCAATACAGGAGCGGTGAAAATCACAATGCCGATAATTAATAAAGTGATACGACTGCCCATAACAATACGACTAAAAACATCATTCGCTTGTCCGTCGGTTCCAAACCAATGTTCAGCAGAGGGTGGTAAAAAACGATTTAGTTTAAGCTCGTCACCGGTTAAGCCACTGGTGATTCCTTCGGGCGCAATTAAAGGCGCAAACAATGCCATTAACAACAACATAACCACAATCACAAAACCAATCATGGCTAATGGATTGTGGTAAAAACGCAGCCAGCCTAAATAGCTACGACCCAGAGTCGCTTGTTTTCTTGAATCTGGGTTTTCAGCTAACAGCCAACTTTTTAGCTCTTTCATTTTAAGCAATCCTGTTAGTATTTTGTCTTGCAAAACAGCTTTATCAAATAAGTACTTACTTGGCTCTAGGGTCAAATACTTTATAGAGTAGGTCTGACGTTAAGTTCAGAAGTATAAAAACTAATCCGACAACAATTGTGCCACCTAATACGGCGTTCATATCGGCAGCGAGTAGAGCATCGGTAATATAACGACCCAATCCTGGCCATGAAAAGACAATCTCGGTTAATACAGAACCTTCTAGTAACGTGGCATAAGTGAGGGCTATTACGGTGATCAGTGGTACCCAAGCATTGCCTAGCGCATGTCGCCATATAATGGTCATTTCTGATACACCTTTTACCCGTGCTGTAATAATGTATTCTTGTTTTAGCTGATCAAGCATAAATGAACGCGTCATCCTGCTTAGGTAAGCAATACTGTAATATGAGAGCAAAGAGGCGGGCAGAATAATGTGCGCAAAAGCGTCTTTAAAAGCATCCCAATTACCTGCGATTATAGTATCCACTAAAACCATATTGGTGACTTTGGGTAGGGTGTATTCATACATGACACTGAGTCGACCCTCAGGAGCGGCCACCCAATCCAAATGTTGATAAAAAACCACAATACCGAGCATTGCTAACCAAAATATGGGGGCGCTGTGGCCTATGAGGCCAAAAAATCGTACTAGGTAATCTTGCCATTTATTTTGCTTCACAGCGGCAAGTACGCCAATAGGTACGCCTAATAAAATACCAAATACAGTGGCTAGGGTTGCTAGCTCTAATGTCGCTGGGAAATAATTAAGAATATCGTCAGTGACTAAATTAGCGGTACGTACGGAAGTGCCTAAATCTCCTTGTAACACATCACCCAGGTAGTAAATGAACTGCATTACTATTGGTTCATCTAATCCCATTTCTTTATAAGTTTTTTGATATAACTCTTCGGGGGCTTTATCGCCAATCACCGCAATGACTGGATCTATTGGCATTAAGCGACCAATAACAAAAGTGAGCAATAGTAAGCCCAAGAACGTCATCGCCAGCATGCTGAAGAAGTGAATTAAAGGTTTGGCTTTCTTCTTATAGAAAGAAAAAAAGACGGCAATAAAGCCGTCTTTAGAGGGAGATACTGACATTATTTTTTCACAACATCTTTGTAGTAATTAGTATCAAATGATGGGCCTAATACATAACCATCAACGTTTTCACGTATCCCTGCCACTTCTTGTTCTTGCATAATGAAAGCGAAAGGAGCGCTTTTTTGGTGAGCTTTTTGAATGGCTAAATACATGTTTGCACGTTTATTAGAATCAGGTTCTAATAACGCAGCTAAAGTATCTTTTGTCATTTGCTTAGGCTCATACGCATTACGCCATGCAACAGGTTTAGATTTCGCATCATCGCTATTATCTAAGTTTTTCGCAAAGGTATCAGCATTGGTGTGCGGATCTTGGTAATCAGGCCCCCATGAACCGAAAAACAACTGATGCTTACGTGCGCGATATGTCGTTAGTACCTGTTTTCCATCCATAGGAATTAGCTTAACGTTAATTCCTGCTTTGGCGAAGGTTGTCTGAATAGATTTTGCTGTGTCTATACGAATAGATTTATTACGTACAATTAATTCAATATCAAAACCGTTCGGATAACCCGCTTCTGCAAGTAATGCTTTGGCTTTTTCAACATCGAGAGAGAAAGGCTGATCTTCTAATGCACCAAGGAAACCTTTAGGAAGGAACGCTTGCTGCACTTGACCGCGACCTGCCCAAACTGTTTCTTCTAAACCTTTATAGTCGATCAAGTATTTTAGCGCTTCTTGTACTTTAGGTTTAGCCAAGATTGGGTTTTTCATATTCATTGATAAATAGTAAAGCGATCCTTTACCTTTCTTCAATAATTTAACGTCTGTGCTACCAGCAAGGCTTTTTAATTGTTCTGTATCTAGATTTCGAGCGATATCAATATCGCCTTTTTCTAATAGAAGCTGCTGCACAGATGATTCAGCAATGTGGCGAATGAAGACGTTCTTCATTTCAGGCGCACCTGCCCAGTAATTTTTATTCGCGCTTAATACTACGATTTCAGATGGTTTCCATTGTTCTATTTTATAAGGACCAGAACCTGCATAGTTAGTACGTAGCCAAGCAAACCCCATGTCGCCATCGGCTTCATGCTTCATCACTTCTGTTTTATCAACAATGGACGCTACTGTGGCAGTTAAGCAATACAGCACAAACGTTGGTGCGTAGGCTTTATCTGTTTCTATGGTTAGGGTATGGGCATCAACTGCTTTAATTTTATCTTTTACATTGTCTTCGTTGAAACCGAATTGAGTTAATATAAAGGCAGGTGATTTATCTAGAATAACCGCTCGTTGTAATGAGAAAGCAGCATCTTCAGCGGTCATTTTGTTACCTGAAGAAAAGGTAACGCCTTTACGCATCTTAAAAGTAAATGTCTTACCATCTTTGCTGACAGTCCAGCTTTCTGCGGCAACACCAAATATTTTAGATACATCGTTTGGATCAAAACCAATCAAACGGTCATAAGTATTACCAGCGATTTCAGACCCTGAGAATTCAAATATTTCTGCAGTATCTAGGGTGATGATGTCATCAAACTGCCAACCTACCACGAGTGAATCTTTTGGTGTGGATGCAGATGCAAGGTTTGGGAACACGCAACTTGCCGATAGTGCCAACACTAAACTTGCCGTACTGACTATGCGACGCGTTTTGTTAAAAATTAATTTCATAGTACCTCCGATTATTTCCATGTGTTTTCTATTTTATGTTCACTTAATTTCTATGTGATTTTATCATTACTGTGGTGCTGGAATTTTCTTTGCTGCCAAATGTACTAGCACCATATACGTTGCGCTAAAGTACGCATATTAGTGCCATAAATTGCTTCGATGTCCGCTTGTTTATAGCCGCGGCTTTGAAGTAGCGCTGTCATTTCAAGAAAACGCTCAGGAGGCGCGAATAATATATTCAAAAATCCTTCGTTGGCTTTGTCATAACCGTATTCTGGCGGCCACCAATGGGCTAAATCTAATCCATCAGGACCTTTGTCTAAATGACAGTCATAAACGTAATCTAATCCCAGACCTACATGCTCAGGTCCTAGTAATTGAACTAGATAGTCTATTGCTTCAACCATACTTTCTGGGCTTGCTTGAGCAGAGTTTAGAAACCTTGAAACCCCATTAATGCAAACGACACCACCAGTAGCGGCACAAGCTTGCAACTGATCATCACGATAGTTACGAGCGTGGTCTTTCAGTGCTCTTGGATTGCCGTGGCTAATAATGACGGGCTGTGTTGAGTATTCAAAAATATCCATACTGGTACGATAGCCAGTATGAGACACGTCCATAAATAATTTGTTGGAGTTGATAGCGTCAACGATTGCACGACCTTTTACACTTAATCCAGGGTCTTCATCGTGACAGCCACCCGCTAGAGAATTAGTGCGGTTGTAGGCTAAATGTATTTGTCGTACACCTAGTTGGGCAAATAAATCGACCATTGCAGGGCTTTCGCACAAAGGTACGCCCCCTTCTAAGTCAAACGATACGGCTAGCTTGCCCTCTTTTTGTGCGCGTATTACATCGGCAAAACTGTCAACTTGAATTAAAAAATCCAGTTCGCTAATACGCTTTCTGAATCCTGCAATTATCTGAATAATGTCATCTAAAGGATTGAAGTCCATGCCTACATTAATTGATATATAGTATGCACCGGAGTCAATATGACGTTGTAATGAGGCTAAATCATATTCTGGGAACAGAGGTACACAAGTATGTGCATCCCAAACTGGTATTGCTGTCAAAATATGCTCCTTGTTATAAACTAATAACCACAATTGACCGAATATTACTTGACTCCAAAGTAGAGTAATATTTACGCCATGTCTAGGGCGTACTCAATAAGTTCTGACTTGAATTCAGGTTGTTAAAACGCAACAACTCAAATTTTTTGGTTTCTTTATCTAAAAACCGATTAGTGTAATGGAAGTACTAATCGCTTCAATAAATGTAACTTTGTAATTGGCAGAGTAGTATCGTGTCGTTTAAACTCACGGCACTGTTGAATGAAGGTGCGGTTTTGTAATGAAAGTGAAAATACCGTAAATTACTTTCAATTATGGCAAAAGATTACGTCTTCCGAGTTTATTTGCTAAAATAAGAGTCACAATTCTGATGCTCACGCATCTTATCTACATTTAAGTAACGCCTTTACTGTTTATTTTGGAGAAAAGTATGAATAAGGAGCGACCGGTTAATCTTGATATCAAGACAATCAGGATGCCAATAACCGCTGTTGTGTCTATCTTGCACCGCGTGTCTTCGATCATTTTATGGGTAAGCATGGCGGTTTTTCTTCCCGCTTTGTACTTTTCACTTGTGTCTAATGATGGCTTTGAGTGCGTACTTGAATTCTTTACTCAAAACGCTATCGGTCAGTTTGTTGTGTGGGGATTATTAAGCGCATTTGGTTATTACATGTGTGCAACAGTAAAACATATTATTCAAGACTTCGGCCACTTTGAAGAGCTTGAATCCGGTAAGAAAATTTCTGCAGCTGTTGCCATCATAGCCGCTGTTTTATGTGTTGTATCAGGGGTGTTGGTATGGGCGTAATGTCATTAGGAAAATCACGTAGTGGCACAAAAGAGTGGGTGTTCCAGCGCTTATCTAATGTTGCTATTTGCCTTTGGGGTGTCATTTTTATTGGACTTGTTCTTACTTTAGATAGTGCTACTTTTTCCGATTGGAAAGGTTTGTTTTCTCCGACATGGTTTAAAGTTTATTCAAGTATTACTTTGGTCATGGTTTGTCTTAACTCAGTACTAGCGGGTTGGCAAATAGGTACGGATTATATTAAACCAACCTGTGTAAATCGTTTTTACATGGTTGCTGTAAAGCTTGTAAGTTTGGCTTACGTTGCTTTTGGTTTATATATTCTTTGGATTGTAAGCTAAGAATAAATTATTTTTATATTACAACGATCCAAAAAATAGGGAGACATTTATGTCTCCCTATTTTTTTGTCTGGTGTATTTCTTGAGGCCTACCTATTTATTATTTTCCTAGTTTAGAGAGCATTTCAGGCTTCATAAACTTATTTATGATCAACATAAATAGGATAGACGGAACTAATAATATCAAAGCAGTGATAGATGCTATTTGATAGTTTCCTTCCATACTGGCTGTGTAGAGCAACAGTGGTAATGTACTAATATCGGGCGCACCAACAAAGAAGGTGCCGGTGAATTCATCTAGAGACTCTAAGAAAACAAAAATACAACTCGCAATGATTCCAGGCGCTGCTTGCGGTAATACAATATGAAAAAAAGTATACAAAGGTCCAGCACCTAGATTACGTGAAGCATTTTCTAGCATAGGATCCGTTGCTGAAAAGGCCGCGACACAAATCCAAATCGAAAACATTAATCCGTGAACACTATGAACCATAACAACGCCAAGTAGAGTTCCATTTAGGTTAAATTCATAAAACAGCCTAGCAATATTCATATAGACAGTTAAGTTCGGAAACGCTTGTGGAATTAAAAATAGAATCATCCAAAAAACACGAAATGGCATACTGCGTTTCGAAAGTGCATAGCCCGCAGGAATGGAAACAAGCAAGCAAACACAGACCGTTAGTATCGCAATAAGTAAGCTGGTCAACAGTGAACCCGATACATCGCTATAAGGGTTAAACACTTGCTGCCAATATTTGAATCCCCATTGTGATGGTAAAGCATGAGGGAAATACCATGTCTCAGCGACTGTCCAAAGTAGTAAATTTGTAATAGGGCCAATTAACATTAAGGCAAAAATAACAACAAAGCTGCACTGTATCCAAAAACTGATGTGTGTTGGTGCATGTTTAAGTTTTAACATAAAACTTGTTGTGAGTGTGCTTTTTGAATCCATCATGCGACGGCTCCTTTGTCCTTTAGACTTTGACGAAGATAGAACCAAGCAAGTCCTGCGCAAATAAGGTAAGACACGAGACCTAGAGCGTTAGCTACATGATAATCTCCATAAGAGTTAACACGAAAAGCCATATCGGCACTCATCATCGTTGGTGAACCAGTTCCAATCATCAAAGGAACAGATAGCACAGACATCATGGTGACCGTTGATAGCACCATTGCTACGCCTAAAGTTGGGGTGATTTGTGGCAACATAACTTCAAATAAGATACGAATTTTAGACGCACCTAAATTACGGGCGGCGCGAATTTGTGACTCGTCTAATGCTGCCATTGCACCAGAAATAAGTAAGGTCGAAAAAGCCATTTGCTTCCATACAAACGTAATAATAATGCCGCTCCAACCAAGTAGAGAAATGGTTTCCATTGGCGTGAGTAAGCCAGCCTCAACAAAAGCGTTGTTCATTAATCCGTTTTTTGCCAAAAAGGTTCGCATCATTTGTGCTGTCACAATAAAGGGAATAAATAACGGTAAGCGATACAGAAAACCAAGCAAACTTGTTATGCGTTTAAAGGGTGACAGAGCAATAGTAGCAGCAATAGTGATGGATAAAATTGCGAGTATGAAGACAGAAACGCAGACAAGCATAATGGTGAATAAAATATCATTAGAGTAAAGTTCAAAAGCCTTCTCTAGATGAGTAAGAGTAAAAGAACCATTGTCTAATGTGATGGCAGAGTAGAGAGAAAAATACAGCGGATAGAGAAAAAATACAGCAACCATAAGTGCCGCAGGTGCAATGAGCCAAAGATTGTATGATGCTTTGAAACGCATGAGAGCAAACCTATAAATCAAATAAAAAGTGCGAGAAAACGACATGTTTTTAAACGTTAATTCTTCAATATTTACAAAAGAATTGGTTGAAAAAGATTAAGTCGCTTCTCGCTATTTAGTTATATATTAACGAGATTAATTGGATACGTTACGTTCGTAACCTTCTTTTATATCGTCAAAATAAGGCGCGATAGGAAAGCTTTTTCCATATTGCGATAGATCTTCCGGTGTAATTTCTGCAAAGAGTTTTTCCCATGTAGCTGTGTCTAACTCGCTTTTTACATAGTTTGCATCAATGCCTGGGTACCAGTTGAAGCGCTTAACAATACCTTCCGCTTGAATTTCTGGGCTTGTTGCTAGCTCTATAAAGTCGCGAGCTAATTTAGGGTGCGCAGCTTTGCTTGGCGTAACGTAATACATCGGCTGACCTGGCATTCCAGGAGCGATTAAAGACAGTTTCATTGATGGTGGGATCTTGCCTTCAGCTTTCCAACTGTAAAACATATCAACCCAAACAGGCCCCATGAATATCTCGCCTCGGTTTAGCATATCTAATGTGCCAGCATTACCGGGTGTAAAGGTGATGTTTTTGTTGAAGGCTTTTAAATCTTCAAAAGCTTTATTCCAACTACTGTGTAGGTCTTTATTGTAAGTTTTGCTTGAAAGCGTGTTGGCGTCACTGCCATAAGCGTATATCCAACCCGTGACAAAACTAACACCAGACATGCCATTTTTAATACCGTTGTAACCAAACGCTTTCGGATTTTTTTGTGTCCAAGTGACTAGCTCGTCGTATGATTTTGGAGGGTTTGTGACAAAATCACTGTTATAGGCGATAGCTGTTTGACTATGGAACATTGGCATAACATAGCCATCTACATCTATTCCAAGAGCGTTCTTCGCGCTGTCTCTAGAAACCATTTTTCCTGTTTTAATGTTTGAACGGTATTTAGCCAACAAACCGCTGTTAACCATCTCGCCACCAATTTTCTGGTGAACGACAGCCACATCTATGTCCCAAGAAGTGCGATTGGCATTCTTTTGTGCAGATAGTTTTTCTGAGATTTTATGTGAACCTGCATCTCCAGGGCCAGTACCAACCACATTGACGGTAACATCAGGGTGTAGGGCTTCAAATTTTGGTGCTAGGTAGGTTTTCACGTAGTCCACCATATTTTGGCCGCCGGCTGTCGCGACATTTAAAACGGTTTCTGCTTGGGCAACGCCCATAAACTGAGTAAGACCAAGAGCGGCGATTGCCGCAATTTTAGTTTTAGTAAACATGATTATTCCTCATTTATTTAACTTAAACGACAGTGGATTTTTGATGCACTTTGTTCTCGACGATATTGTCGTAGATGTAGAGTGCATGGTTAGGAACTTGTAAAGACACGGGGGTGTTCATTGGTAAATCACTTGTGTGATCAACCTGTATAATGTGCATCCCGCAGCGCACACTAATTCGATAATTACTGCCAAAGAAAGCGCTTTGTTCTATATGGCCGGTTAGTATTAGTCCTTCTTCTTTTTGTATTTTTGAATTCGTTTGGCGTGTTGATAGGATGACGTTTTCACTACGAAAATAGACTTGTTTAGGTTGGTTTGATGGCTCGTTATTACTTGATTGATGCAATGTGATCTTATGACTGCTATCTGAAAATCCATCCTTCTCTGTTGGCCACTCTATTCGGTTTTCTGCGCCCATAAAGTCGGCAACAAAAGGACTATTTGGTTTGTTATAGATCTCTTCTGGTGTGCCTACTTGTACTATTTCACCCTTGTGTAAAACGGCAATTTTATCTGCCATAACAAGTGCCTCTTCTTGATCGTGTGTGACAATCAGAGAGGTAAAACCTAGCTGTTTCTGAAGGGCTTTTATTTCGTGACGAACATTTAATCTGACTTTAGCATCAAGATTGGAAAGTGGTTCATCTAGTACCAGCACATCAGGACGGATCGCTAAGGCACGGGCCAGTGCGACTCGTTGACGTTGCCCACCAGACAAGGCGGTTACTTTTTCATCTTGTAAGTTATCTAATTTTACAATTCGTAAGAGTTCATTAACGCGTGACTGGATTTCTGCTCGTTTGACTTTTCGGACTTTTAATCCATAGCCAATATTTTCTGCCACAGTCATGTGAGGCCAAAGTGCATAGCTTTGGAAAACCATGGTGATATTACGTTTTTCTGCGGGTAGGTGAGTGATGACTCTATCCCCCGAAAAAATGTCGCCTTGGGAAATAGGAACAAAACCACATAAGGCGTTTAGAAGCGTTGTTTTACCACAGCCAGATGGTCCTAAAAGCGCGATCATCTCGCCTTCTTCTACAGATAAATTAATGTTGTTGAGAATCAGTTTTTCACCATATTTGGCTTGCAGATTTTCGATGTGTAACCGTGTCATGTACCGCTCCGAAACATTACCAATGAGTTGTCGTAAGCGATTTTTAAAATTTATTTCACAAAATGAACACGTGTTCATAGTTCTGTAAAAAAAATGCAATCTCTATACGACATTATGGTTGCCTACTTTGTCGGATCTTTGTGACATTTTAATTAAGCTAAAAAGACATTTTGGTGAGAAGAGATGAAAATTGACGTAATTGGTAGCGGAAGTGCGTTTTCAAAAATCAATAATACTTCATCAATTCATATTGAAGATAATTATAAAAATCAATGGCTTATAGATTGTGGCCCTACTGTTCCAAGAGCTCTGTGGCAACGAAATATAGGTGTGAATAATATTCAGGTAATTTATTTCACGCACATTCACCCAGACCATAGTTCCGGTTTGACGGCATTGGTAAATCAGTGGAAAAGCTTTAATCGTACCAAGCCTTTGGATATTTTTTGCCAAATTGAGCAACAAGAACCTTTAAAATTATTGGTAGCGTTAGCCACTTGGCCAGAAACACATTTGTGTTTCGATATTCATTGGCACGATATTGACGATGAGTTTCATTGGCAACATTGGCATATTCAAACAGCCAATACACAACATGAGATGAGCAACCGAGCGATTCGTTTAAAGGTCGACAATCAAGTGTTGTTTTACAGTGGTGATGGTCGTCCAACAGAGGCAAGTGAAGCCTTGATGAAGGGAGCTGACTTAGCATTCCAAGAGTGTGCCTCATGTGAAGGGTTACCAAGCTATTCGTCTCATGGGGATTTACCTGATTGTTTACGTTTATTGGAAGGATCGGGCATTAAAGCTTTGGGTATTTATCATTGCTTTGATGCCGCTTTGCCCAGTTTGAGTAAGGCCGTTGATAATATGCCTAATGTATTTCTTAGTCATGATGGTTGGTCATTAGATTTAAGTAAATCTGGTGTTAATAAAGGATCGAACTCTGGTGAATATTAACAAGAATCATGCGGTCACCGCCCAAGACGTGGCAACAAAAGCGGGAGTATCTAGAGCAGCGGTTTCCCGCACTTTTACGAATAACGGCAGTGTTGCGAAAGAAACGCGTGAAAAAATTCTTAAAGCTGCGCAAGAGTTAGGTTATCAAGTGAACTTTCTTGCTCAAGGATTAAACCGAAAGCGTAGTCAATTGATTGGAGTCGTTGTTGCACGGCTGAGTGATCCTTTTAGAAGTCGCTTGTTAGAAGGTTTGTTAAGTGAAATTCAAAATAAAGGTTATCAAGCTTTAGTCACAGAGATTGGTAATCCAAAGGATCTAGAAGAAACCATTCGACGGTTTACTCAGTTTCGAGTGTCTGGTGTTGTCGTAACATCAGGACAACCACCCACAGGCCTAGTCAAAGAGTGTGTACAGCATAATATTCCTGTAGTTGGGATTAACCGTCACATGGACATTAAAGACGTTGATTTTATCTGCTCGGATAACCAAATGGGCGCAACGCTTGCTGCACAGCAATTAATCGATTCTGGTTGTCATAAATTAGCTTGGCTTAATTATAAAGAGTCGACATGGTCTGGCGTAAGCCGTGGCGAAGCTTTTCGTAATGCAATTGAACAGAAGCAGGCTGAGCAAGTGTTGAACCTTATTCAAATTACGGCATTACAAGATGGTTATGAAGGCGGTCGAAGCGCAGCTAAGCTGTTTTGTCGCTCTGATGAAAGAGTAGAGGGGGTCTTCTGTGCGAATGCTCAGTTAGCGTGCGGCTTTTTAGACGGGATGCGTGAAGAAGGGTTCGATGCCCCAAGAGACTTTCACCTTATTGGTTTCGATGATACTGAACTGACTGCCCAATACAGTTATCGCCTGACGACTATAGGGCAAGACATAGAAGAAACTGCAGCGCGTGCTTTGTCTTGTTTAGAAGCAAGAGGACGAGATGCAACAACAGAGCCGCGCTTTGAAGTGGTTCCTGTGAAGTTAGTGCTAAGGAATACATCGCCAGCACTGTTTTGTTAATTTTCATCGTTATTGAATATATAAAAAAGGATACTTTTTATGAGTCAGTTTAAAGAATATAAAGCGCTTGAACTTGAGATTAGAAAAGCAGGTGATCGGGCACAAGAAATTCGTCAATCTGGATTGTCTGTCACTATAAAAGGGCGACAAGACTTTGTTTCTCAAGCAGATGTTTTTGTCGAAGAGGCACTTAAAAATATCATTTGTTCTCTATTTCCACAAGACGGTTTTTTAGGGGAAGAAAGTGGTTTAGTAGAGAAAAAAACCAAAGAAAATGAAGTAGAAAATAACCATGGTGTTTGGGTGATTGACCCAATTGACGGTACCACAAACTATTTGCAAGGCATGGATTATTGGTGTGTTTCGGTCGCTTACGTTGTCGGTAATGTAATACAGCTAGGCTTTATTTATGCGCCAGATAGAAATGAGTTTTTCTTTGCTAAGCGTGGTGAAGGTGCTTACTTAAATGGACGGCGTTTAATAATTCAGGAGCCTGAAGAGGGTCAGTCTATTATCGGCTTAGGCCGTTCAAATCGTCGCCCTTTACAAGACTACTTGGGCCTTCTACAGATTTTAGATCAGCATGACATCGAGTATCGACGCTTTGGTGCAGGAGCGCTTATGCTAGCGCATGTGAGTTCAGGGTTAGTTCATGGTTACTTTGAAGCTCATCTTAATAGTTGGGATGCTTTAGCTGGATTATTATTGATTGAAGAGGCGGGTGGGTGTGTACCAAATTTCTTAGAAAATAATGGGTTGATTAATGGTAACCCTGTTTGGGCTGCAAGCCCTAAGCTATGGAATAAGCTAAAGAGGGCTTTCTAGTAGAGCTTTGTAGCAGAGCATAGAATTCGTAATATGGATTTAATAACAGCGACTCCAATCCCGACCTATTTTTAATCGTGACATTTAATCATTATTAAAAATAGGTGTTTATTAGTACATCTAACATCGCAGCGGCGGCAATAGAAAGGTTAGATCGTGGCTGACAAATTACCCCGACACGACGATGTATTTCTGGTTGCGTTACAGGGCGACAGATCGTGCCTTGTTCAGTTGCTTGTTGTCGGCAGATTGAAGGAACCACTGCAACGCCCATTCCCTCACTGACCATGCGGACGACTGTTGTGAGTTGATGGGCATCGAAGGCAACATTTAATTCAATACTAGCTTCATTTAATGTGCTTTCTATCATTGTTCGAACACTAGAAGGTCTTTGTAATGTGATGAAGTCGTATTCTAGCAATGCCTTCCATGTGATATTACTGTATTGTTCTAATGGGTGATCTTTCGGAAAAATAGCGATGAAATTATCATCATATAACGGATAAAAAGCCAATTCTAATAACCCTGTCGGCTCGAACGAAATCCCTAATTCCACCTGATTATTACGCACCATTTCCACGACAATGTCTGATAACACATCATCAATTGCCACCTGAATGTTTGGGTAGGTGGCGTGGTAGTTACGAATTGCTTTAGGTAATAAAGACGCTGCAAAAGAGGGCATAGAAGCAATCGTGATTTTACCCAGTTGCAGAGCAAAACGTTGTTTCATTTCATCTTCAGCATTTTCCCATTGTGCGAGTAATCGCCTTGCTATTGGGACTAGAGCCTCACCTTCTGGTGTCAGCGCAATGCTTCGGGTTGTTCGAGTGAGTAATTTACCTCCTAAGTTTTCTTCTAAGCTTTTTATCGACAAGCTCAATGCTGGCTGAGATAGGTGTAACTGATTGGCTGCATTAGCGAAACTCATAGACTGAGCAACAGCAAGAAAAGCTCGAACTTGTTTGATATTCATTAAAATTCACTTTTAGTGGCTTGATTTATTATTTTTTCTATTTATTTAAAAAACTTATTAATAAATATAAAAAACAAATTTAATTAATTTATTCTCTTGAGTCAAACTGTGGGCAATCAGAATAATAATTAGGAGCATAGTAATGGCTGGTTTTGACAAAGTAGTTGCCTCGTATACTGAAGCTATGAAAGGCCTAGAAGACGGAATGACCGTTCTTGCTGGTGGTTTTGGCTTGTGTGGTATACCTGAAAACTTGATTGCTGAAATTAAGAAAAAAGGCACAAAAGGCTTAACTGTTGTTTCTAATAATTGTGGAATAGACGGATTCGGCTTAGGAATTCTGCTAGAAGATAAGCAAATTAAAAAAATGGTGTCGTCTTACGTTGGTGAAAATGCACTCTTTGAAAAGCAACTTCTGAACGGTGAGTTAGAGGTTGAGTTAACACCACAAGGTACATTGGCTGAAAAAATGCGTGCAGGTGGTGCTGGAATTCCAGCTTTTTACACAGCAACAGGTGTTGGAACCCCAGTAGCGGAAGGCAAAGAAACTAAGATTTTTAATGGTCGTGAATACCTAATGGAAGAAGCCATTATAGGTGATTTTTCTATCGTAAAAGGTTGGAAAGCAGATCGATATGGCAATGTTGTTTATCGTCATACTGCACAAAACTTCAACCCACTTGTAGCAACCGCTGGGAAAATCACGGTAGTTGAAGTGGAAGAAATTGTTGAGGTGGGCGAGTTAGATCCAACTCAAATACATACGCCTGGAATTTATGTCGACCGTGTTGTACTTGGTACTTTCGAGAAGCGAATTGAGCAACGTACAGTAAAACCAACAAAATAATAAAGAGGTTTGATATGGCACTTTCTAGAGAGCAAATAGCGCAACGTGTGGCGCAAGAATTACAAGATGGCTTTTATGTGAACCTAGGCATAGGCATACCTACTTTAGTTGCTAACTATGTACCAGATAATATGGAAGTAATGCTGCAGTCAGAAAATGGCTTGTTGGGTATGGGCGAATTTCCTACCGAAGAAACCATAGATGCCGACATGATCAATGCCGGGAAACAAACGGTTACAGCGATTAAAGGCGCATCCATTTTTTCATCCGCAGAATCTTTCGCTATGATTCGTGGTGGGCATGTGGATTTAACCGTATTAGGTGCATTCGAAGTGGATGTGAACGGTAATATCGCCTCTTGGATGATTCCAAATAAATTGGTCAAAGGCATGGGCGGAGCAATGGATTTAGTTGCGGGCGCAGACAATATTATCGTCACCATGACACACGCGTCTAAGACGGGTGAATCTAAATTACTTTCTAATTGTTCATTGCCGTTAACAGGTAAAGGCTGCATTAAAAAAGTCTTAACCGATTTGGCTTGGTTAGAAATTGAAGAGGGTGCTTTTATTTTGAGAGAACGGGCGCCAGGTGTATCCGTCGAAGAAATTATAGAAAAAACTCAGGGGAAATTGATTGTGCCTGATCATGTGCCTGAAATGGTATTCGCTTAATTAAAAGTGCATTAAGGAATTGAGTTATGAAAGCAGTAATCGTTGCCGCCGCTCGAACACCCGTTGGCGCTTTTAATGGCGCTCTGTCTTCACTGACTGCCGTACAACTAGGTACTCAGCTGTTGTCTGGCATGTTGGCAAAGCAGCCAGTTTTAAAAGAAAATATTGAAGAAGTGATTCTGGGGCAAGTGCTCGCAGCGGGTTGTGGTCAAAACCCAGCGCGTCAAACCGCGCTTCATTCTGGTCTTCCAAATCACGTGTCAGCACTCACCATTAACAAAGTATGTGGGTCTGGCTTAAAAGCGGTACAACTTGCAGCTCAAGCCGTATTAAACGGTGATGCGACTATGGTTGTGGCTGGTGGTCAAGAAAGTATGAGTCAAGCTGCTCATATTTTACCGAACAGTCGTTCTGGTAAGAAAATGGGTAATTGGACACTGTTAGATTCCATGGTGACAGATGGTTTATGGGACGCTTTTAATGATTATCACATGGGACAAACCGCAGAGAATATTGCGTCTCGTTGGGATATTAGTCGTGATGATCAAGATGCTTTTGCCGTTAACTCTCAGCGGAAAGCCGCAGAGGCTCAAACTGCAGGACATTTTGTTGAAGAAATTTTACCTATCTCTATTCCTCAGCGTAAAGGCGAGCCAGTTATTGTTGCTTTGGATGAGCAAATCCGCCCAAACACAAACATAGAATCTCTTTCTAAGCTACGTCCTGCATTTTCTAAAGACGGCTCAGTAACCGCAGGTAATTCATCTACTTTGAATGATGGCGCCGCTATGGTTGTGGTTACTTCTGATGAAGAAGCTAAGCGCTTAGGCTTGCCTGTTTTAGCGGTTATCGAAGCGGCAAGTTCTGCTGGTGTTGATCCAGAAGTAATGGGAACAGGGCCAATTGCAGCGACGCAAAAGGTGCTTAAAAAAGCCAATTGGAAAGTGAGTGATTTAGACCTCGTTGAAGCGAACGAAGCTTTTTCTGTTCAAGCTTTGTGCGTGAACAAAGAGCTAGGTTTGGATGCAGATAAAGTTAATGTGAATGGTGGTGCTGTTGCGTTAGGTCATCCAATTGGTGCATCAGGTTGTCGAATTCTGGTGACCTTGCTTCATGAAATGCAACGCCAAGATGCGAAAAAAGGTTTGGCTACTTTATGTATTGGTGGCGGAATGGGTGTTGCCATGCTCGTTTCTCGTTAAAAAAATCGGGTTACAAGGAGTCAAATTTTTAAAGAATATATTTAAAAAACGTGTGAAAGAAAGTGGTGTTAAAAAGTGTTGCGTTAAGTGCGATTAAAAATCGCACTTTATAGAAGAGAGGATTCAGTTGGTACCATAAGTACCAGTCCTGAATATCTCTCTTTCTATTTTCTAATAAAAAATATAAAAATAGGAAAATCTCATGAATACAATTGAACAAAAAAAAACGGGTCTACAAAAATTAAGTCAGTTCTTTGTGCTGCTATTACAGCGCTATCTTCCTGATCCTTTTATCTTTGCCATTATTCTCACCTTTGCTGTATTTTTGGCTGTGATGCCAAGCACTGGTCAAGGTCCGATGCAGGTCGTCAACGCTTGGGCAGGAGGTTTTTGGAATCTATTAAGCTTCTCAATGCAAATGGCGATGGTTGTGGTAACAGGTCATGCTATGGCGAGTGCACCAGCCTTTAAACGTAAATTAGCTATGTTGGCAGGTGTTGCGAAAACACCGGGACAGGCGATAATTCTAGTGACTACGATCAGTGCTATGGCGTGCTGGGTAAACTGGGGTTTTGGTTTGGTTGTTGGGGCTATTTTTGCCCGTGAAATCGCAGCACGAGTGAAAGGTGTAGATTACCGCTTGCTGATTGCTTCCGCTTACAGTGGTTTCTTATTCTGGCATGCAGGTTTGTCTGGCTCAATTCCATTATCAATTGCAGGTGGCGCAAATATTTCGACTGTCACCAATGGTGCTGTAACCGCTCCTATTCCAACGTCAGATACGATCTTTTCTGCAATGAACTTGACGATTCTTGCTGTCATGTTCGTCACTATTCCTTTGTTGAATCGTTTGATGCACCCAGCACCACAAGATACGATTACAATTGATGCAGAGCTTTTGGAAGAAACTAAAGCTGAGGAAGTTAAAGATCGTGCGGACATGAGCCCTGCAGAGAGACTTGAAAGCAGTCGTGTGTTGTCTTTATTGCTAGGTGCGATGGGTTTTGCTTATATTATTTATTATTTCGTAACGAATGGCTTTGCATTGAATTTGAATATCGTTAACTTCACCTTCTTGTTCTCGGCTGTCTTGCTTCACGGCACACCAAAAAGTCTATTGAGTTCGATTTCACAAGGTGCTCGTAACTGTTCAGGCATATTGCTTCAGTTCCCATTCTACGCAGGTATTATGGGAATGATGACAGCAACAGGTGATTCTGGTGCTTCTCTTGCTGGTGTGATTTCACAAGGCTTTGTGTCTATTTCTAACGAAACAACGTTCCCATTATTTACTTTCTTAAGTGCGGGTATTGTGAACTTCTTCGTGCCTTCTGGTGGCGGTCAATGGGCTGTGCAGGCACCTATCATGATGCCAGCTGGTGCCGCACTGGGTGTGGATGCAGCGAAAACAGCGATGGCCATTGCATGGGGTGATGCCTGGACGAATATGATTCAACCATTTTGGGCATTACCTGCCTTAGCGATTGCAGGTCTTGGCGCGAAAGATGTGATGGGTTATTGCTTGATGGCATTACTTGGTTCTGGTGTGATCATCTCGTTAGGATTTTTAATCTTCTAACGTCTTGTTTTAACCTCAAACATAGATAGAAATAAGAATTAAAAAGCACCACTCAGGTTATCTTGAGTGGTGCTTTTTTGTGTGGAAAAAGAATGTTTGATCCTTTATAAGTTCATCATTATTCAATATTTCTTGGACTATGTTTCATCCTATAAACTTTATAATAGTCGGAGTTTTTTATTTGAAATTAGTTAATGAATCATTAGTTAAAATTAATGGGAGGGTGAAAAAAATCTATAATCTAAAAGTCAAAACAGAGTTTAGAAAATATCTTCTAGGTTTATTTCTTCTTTATGGCATGCAAGCTTATGGTGATGTGAATTGGGTGTCTGTCACACTAGACAACGATTTTTTCATTCAGGAAGACAATGGTTATACCAATGGTATTTATGTTTCGACATATGATGTTTATGACAAGGTGTCATCACAACAAGAGGGTGATATTTGGGTTCAGCCGTTAATGTGGAGTATGCCCAATTACTCGATTGACCAAGCGGTTAATGTATACAGCTTTGGGCAACGACTCACAACACCATATGACATTTCTCAAAGTGTTCCCGCAGAAAATGATTTGCCTTATTCAGCTTTCCTCAGCTTTACCAATACTTACGTCACTGTTGGGCCAAAATATGCAGATAGAGCCAGTACCACTTTAGGCGTTGTTGGTCCGATAGCGTTAGGCGAGCAAAGTCAGAAAACTATTCACTCTGTTATTTCCGCACAAAACCCGAAAGGTTGGGACACACAGTTAAATAATGAATTGGTGTTTGAGTTGTCTCGCGGAAGAACTTGGCGACAATGGGAATCTAATGGCGGTAATGCAGATTTATTATTGGGTGCAAATGTGAGTCTAGGTACCATCAAAAGTGGTGTAAGCACTGCAGCTATTATTCGTTATGGTGAGAATCTCAGATCATCTTACGCAACGGTTTTATTTGCTGATTCAAGAACGTCGAATCCAGTTGCGGTAAACGGTGGTTGGTTTATGTATTCTGGCTTGGCTTTGAAATACAACTTCAATCAGATCTATACCGACGGTAATACGTTTAGCGACAGCCGATCTATCGATTACGATCACAACATTAATATAGTTTCGTTAGGCGCTACTTACTCATGGGGAGAGGGCTCTCTTGCATTCGCAATCAACAGGCCATTTTCACTTAGCGAAGATGAAACTGATCGTAATCTAGATCAATTTAACAGCTACGGCACCCTCACATTTGCATGGAAAATTTAGTTTTTCAACCGTAATGCCTTTGTAGTAACTACACTTTATTGTCAGCATTAGACAATGCATTATTTTAGGTAGTTCTAAAGGAATGCAGAATGTATTTCATAAAAAATCCCACAGTCGATCATTTCGATAGTGGGATTTTTAGGCTCATATAAAGTGCTAAATTAAAGATGTTAAATACGTTTTCCATTCCATAGGCTTACCGTAGTAAGAGCTGTGTGGTAAACGTTGCAGTCTGCCATCTTTTTCGATGATCAAGGTTGGGTAACCGCTTACTTGCATCTTACTCATTAACGTATGGCTTTCCTTGATTTTTTCCATCACCAAAGCCTTAGCGTCTACCATTTTTGCTTTCCACGTTGTTTCATTAATTCCTAATGTAATCGCTAATGCTTGTAATTCTTCCGATTTGTCTAACTCTTTACCCTCTTGATAGTGCGCTTCTTGAATAGCTTTTAGCATTATGTGTGGTTTGATCCCCATTTCAATTCCAACCAAAAAGGCTTGGGTTGGTAAGTATGAGTCAAGAACAAACTCGCCGCTGTTTGCTACTCTCGCTTTGTAAGCATCACCAAAGTGGGCTTTGGTCATAGCTTCGATTTGTTCATCGGCCTGCAAAATATGCTGTCTAAAAGATGGGGCAATCGCACGTGTCGGAATCATGCCACCTGGATGGTAAGTGATCTCGAATTCAGATATTTCTGCCAGAATGCTAATTAATGATGTTGCGCCGTAACACCAACCGCACATAGGGTCGAAGAAGTAGTGAACATTTACCATTTCATTTCCCCTTTATGTACTTTCGCTGCGATGCTTAGATTTAAAGTACCTTGTACATTTGGGTATTCTGCTGTCATTGTTTTAATGAATGCTGTGCTGTCTTTGCTGTCTTTCTTCGCTTTTTGGAACGCCGTGATGTAATTAAGAGAGAAGTTAATGTTGTTTGCTGTTAACTCCGTACCTTGCGTCATATGACCAGAAACCACTGTGGTTGGTTTAAGCGCAAGCATTTCTTTCAATTGTGCTTGCCAAGCTGCTTGAGACTCACCCGATTGCGCATCGGCCATCCACAAATGCATGTTACCGAATATGGCTACATTACCCAAAATCGCTTTGCTTGATGGAACCCAAAGGTAAGGACGGTGAGCCAAAATACCTTCAGTGCCACGAATCTCAATAGTCTGGCCATCAAGCAGCAAAGTGGACTTAGTATAAGCCGCTGGGACGATAGGATTTAATGGTGCATTAGCGCCCATTTGAGGGCCCCAAAAAGCCAATTTCCCAGCCATTTTTTTTTCAATAACTTTTTTTACTGCAGGAGTAGTGATGATGTCTGCCTTCGGAAAAATGTCATGTAGTGTTTCGGCACCAAAGTAATAGTCAGGGTCTGCTTGGCTAATAAAAATAGTTTTTAGTTCTCTTTTAGAATCCAACACTTTAGCTGCAATACGCAATGCATCCGCTTTAGTGAACCCAGCATCAATAACCATAGCCTCAGTTTCACCGTATACCACTGTTGAGGTCACACCAAAGCTGCTTAAGGGCGCATTGTAAACATCTAGTATTAAAGGTTTTGTATCAGCTGCAAAAGTAGAATGAGCAATAAGAGCGGAAGCGGCGAATGTAATTAGTTTTTTCATTTTATATCTCCAAAAAGCCAATGTTTAATTTATGTAGCCATAATAGAGAATTGACGTACTCGGAAAAACACACAAAAATGAACATTATTGTTTCTTAAATCGTTCAAGTCGAAGGTTAGATATGGACAGAGTGACGGCTGCTAAGGTGTTTATCGATGTTGCGCAATCGCGCAGTTTTTCTCGTACTGCGGATCGCTTGAATATGTCCCGCCCCATGGTGACACGTTATATAGAAGCGATGGAGGATTGGCTCAAAATACGCTTGTTGCATCGTACAACACGTAAAATATCGTTAACTAGTGCAGGTGAAAATTGCCTTAAAGACATCGAGCTTTGGCTCGAACAAGCGGATAGTATTTCGGCGTTAGCTAATTTAGAGAATGAATTCGCGGGTGGTATTAAGATAACGACCAGCATGTCGTTTGGCTTTTCACAGTTGATGCCAGCGATCCAAAATTTTATGCAGCTTTACCCTAAAGTGCGTATCGACATGGACTTAGAGGACAGTGCTGTAGACCTTACAGAAAAAAGCATCGACCTTGCCTTGCGGATTGCTTCCAATCCAGACCCGTCTTTAATAGGTAAACCCATTGCTGTATGCGAATCCGCATTGGTGGCATCGCCATCGTATTTGAACAAAATGACTGAGAAATTAGGGAAAGCAAATGGCGTAATTCATCATCCGCGAGATTTAATAAAACATGAATGCTTGGGCTACAAAAACTTTGAACGCCACATTTGGCATCTATCTCAGAAAGATCTATTTGAATCCATCACAGTTGATTGTCGCTTAACGGCAAACGAAGCAACGGCTTTATTACATGCTGCTTTAAACGACGGTGGTATCTGTTTGCAACCCACTTATCTAGTGAACCGTTATATAAAAGAAGGTCGTTTGAGTCATGTATTACCAGAATGGAAGCCCAAAGACCTTACTATCTTCGCTCTATATTCGTCCAGAAAACATTTATCGCCAACGGTACGAGCTCTAATTGATCACCTTAGGGACTATTTTTTAGAGCATCCTTGGTAAGAGAAAGGTCTTATTTATTTCCTAAAATGCTCTGCGAGGATTTGCCATTGCTCTTCTGATTGTGCGGTGAGCATTTCTCCATCCAACATCGCTGGTCGGTATTCTGTGCCGTCTAGTAGTCGACAAACTCCACCCGTTTCTGTGTAGATTAGAACACCTGCTGCGTGGTCCCACGGGAGCATTTTGTAGGTGAGGCTGAAGTGGAAATGGCTAAGGGAAAGTTGGCGATACGCAGGGCAAGACGGTAGGTTATTGATGCGTGCAAAGCGGGTGGCTTTGATGGCGAAGTCTTGTTGTTTTTCGCCTGTGTAGGAATGTATCGACATGATGCCTGCGAGTCTTTCTATTTTTGTCTCTGGTTTGATCTGTAAGGCCAGCGGTTGTTGCGTTGGAGTTTGCTGTGTGCCTCTTTCTGATAAAGAGGTGCGTTGGAAAAAAGCACCTTCGCCTTTGTTGGCATAGATCCAGTCGTCATTGACTGGGTCATACAGTAGTCCCAAACGTGTTTCGCCTTTTACGACGACAGCGAGAATGATACCGAAGTCCGATAAACCGTGGGCGTAATTCCATGTACCGTCAATCGGATCAATGATGACGCAGGTGTCTGTGTTGTCTATTTTGTCTGTGGTGGAGGCGTCATCGGCGGTGGCTTCTTCTCCCACAATGGCCCAGTCAGGAAAATAGTGCTGTATTTCTTTTGTGATGAAAACTTCACAGGCTTTATCGGCGATGGTGACAAGATCACTTAGGCTACTTTTTTCTTCTATGTCTTCGCTGTTAAGTTGTCGAAAGTTTGGCATGACGATCTCTTGTCCTGCACGGCGAACGATGTCGATGAGTCTATTTTGAGAAGCTTTGTCGATATTCATTGTGCTGCCATTCCTTCTTATTTATTCAAAGTTGATTAAATTATACGCGATGAAGATGACAATTTGTTGATGTTGTTTTGAACGGTCAAAATTAAAAAGGCATCTAATAAAATATTAGATGCCTTAGAGAGTGTTACTTTTGGTTTGAGATATATAAGACTACGCGAGTTGTCGTGTGTAACTTTCTTCATTTTGGTGATGAAGTAAGTTATCTATGGTTGTTTCTGCAATATGATTCAAGGCTTCATCGGTGAAGTAACCTTGATGACCTGTTACCACGACATTTGGGAAGGTGAGCATAAGCTGAAAGACACTGTCTTGGATGATGTGAGAAGACATGTCCTCAAAGAAGATTTTGTTTTCTTGTTCGTATACATCCAAACCTAAGTAACCAATTTTTTTGCTGTACAGCGCATCAATGGCTTCTTGAGCGTGAACCAATGCACCACGGCTGGTGTTTATGATCATCACACCGTCCTTCATTTTTTGCAGGCTGTCTTTGTTAATTAAATGGTGAGTTGATTCATTTAATGGACAATGCAAGCTGATGATATCGCTTTGTGTGTAGAGTTCATCTAATGAAATGTACTGGCAACCCTGATCGATCAGTTCTTGTGATGGGTACAGGTCATAACAAAGTACCTTACAACCGAAACCTTTCATAATACGGCAAAACGCAGCCCCAATTCGTCCAGTGCCAATACAGCCAACTGTTCTTCCTTCTAGATTAAAGCCAAGTAATCCTTCTAGAGCAAAGTTGCCTTCTTTGACTCTGTGATAGGCTCTGTGGGTTTTTCTGTTGAGTGTCATGATCAATGCAACAGCGTGTTCTGCCACAGAAGTCGGGCTGTAATCTGGCACATGGAAAACTTTGATGCCTTCTTTTTTTGCCGCTTCCAAATCCACATTATTAAAACCTGCACAACGTAGGGCAATGGTTTTGACGCCTTGTTGTTTTAAGCAATGAATTACTTCAGCGTTAACGTCATCGTTCACGAAGCAAGAAACCGCATCAAAGTCTTTTACTAGGCTGATGGTTTCCATGCTTAATCGGCTTTCAAAATAAGACATAGACAATACAGTGCCATCTTCGGCATTACTGTTTAGTACACTATTGTTAGCGTGAGTAGATAAAGTTCTTTTGTCGTAAGGTTTACAAGAAAAAACGGCGACTTTCATAAACGCATTCCTGTCATTTTTTTAAATATCTTTTTGTTATACTCTAAAAAAGATTGTTTTGCTTACGTCCAGTAGGAGATATTGATATATAACAAAGAAATTTTGCGTTAAATCAAAGAATGCTTAGTTGATTCTTTATTGATTTGTATCTCGGTGTGTCATGGGGAGTGATCGTTTTAGCGTGAACTTTAAACCTAATCCAGAGGGTTAATTGAGATTATTGTTAGTTCATTATTTATAATTCAATATGACGCTATAAGTTGTTCATTAGTCTACACTTACGATTAATTTAATAAGATTAATCTATACTCTTCTTATTTTTTCAATGACATTGAAAGTAATGTTTGCTTGGGATTAAACGTGAATAAAATATCATCTGAGAATGTTTACACTCGATGGGTAATACTAACCCTGCTTTTAGGACTACTGATTACGTGCCTCTTTTCTTATAAAGTCAAAATTAATAATGAAAAACGTATTGCTCAAGCTGTAAATCAAGCTTCTCATAAAATATTCGATGACGTTATTGCTAAGGTTAGAATGTATCAATACGGCCTTAGAGGGGTGAGGGGGGTTGTTCTAACGGCCGGTGAAAATATTATCACCAAAGATATTTTTCGTCGGTATAGTTTAACTCGAGACATTAACACTGAGTTCCCTGGTACGAAAGGCTTTGGGTTTATTCGTCTAGTTCCGAAAAATCAAATTGAATCACTGCTTCAAACCATAAGACAAAGTGGTTGGCCTGATTTTCAAATTAAAGAGCTCTCATCTAATTTTTCTGATCGATACCTTATTCAATTTATTGAACCATTAGAAAATAATGAACAAGCAATTGGCTTGGACATTGCTTCGGAAAAAAACAGGAGAGAGGCTGCCAATACTGCACTATTAACGGGTGAAGTTCGAATTACAGGGCCTATTACGTTAGTTCAAACCTCTGGTCAAGCACAGCAATCTGTTTTGATTTTGATGCCAATTTACCGAGGCGGTAAAACACCAGATACGTTAGATGAAAGGAAACAATTAGGCTTTGGTTGGAGTTACGCTGCATTATTAATGGACGATGTATTGCGTGATTTGGATCTTGATGTGACAAAAGTTCATTATGAGCTTTTTGATGTGACAGATTTGGATGAAAAGGTACGTTTTTATAACAGTGGCGATTTAAGTGATCGTCAATATGAACAAGTCCAATCTACTTCGTTATATGGCAGGAATTGGGAGAGCCACTTTAGTGTTACGGCTGAATTCATTGAAGATCTACAGCTATCTAATCCATTTTCGGTACTGCTCACCGGTGTTTTTATTAGCTTTCTAAGTGTTGTGATTATCGCGATGGTTCGGGTAAATATTGCACGAAAACGAGAAGTAATGACTTATCAGTCTCGAATTACAGCGGTGGTTGAAAGTTCTGCAGATGGCATTATTAGTAAAAATTTGGAGGGAACCATTGTTAGTTGGAATAAAGGTGCAGAGCATATTTTTGGCTATACAAAAGAAGAGGCTATTGGCCAAAATGCATCGGATTTATTAGTACCTGTTGATCTTAAAAAGGAAGACAAATTAGCTTCGGGCTCTGTTCGAGACAAAAATGAATCGCTTCTAATTGAAACGCTACGGAAAAATAAGTCTGGGGCAGATATTCCAGTTGCGCTTACTTTATCTCCTATTTTTGATATGCATCGTCGTGTGGTAGGTATATCGAAAAGTGTTCGTGATATTTCTGAACGCAAAAAAGCAGAAGCTAAAATTCATGATTTAAATACCAACTTAGAAAGTCAGGTGAAAACCAGAACATTGGAGCTCCAAGAACTCAACCTTCTCTTGAATGATGTGCTTGAGGCTTCTTCTGAGATTTCTATTATTGCTACCGACAAAAATGGCATCATTAAGCTATTTAATCATGGTGCTCAACGAATGCTTGGTTATTCTGCCGAAGAGGTGATTGGTCAATTAACGCCTGTTACTTTCCATGTTGGTGAAGAAATTAATCGTCGACGAGAGTCCATCCAAAAAGAAACAGGTTCTTATATCTCTGGCGATATGGATGTTTTGCTTTTTACTGCAAACAGTGATGATTATGAGAGTAAGGAATGGACATATAGAGATAAATACGGAGAGACCTGTCCAGTATCTTTAGTGATTACACCAATGAAAAGTAATGATGGCCAAATCGTCGGTTTTTTAGGCATGGCCATGGATATCACTGAGCAAAGAAATAACCAGCAAGCTCTGGAGTCTGCTAGAGATCAATTATTAATCGCCACAAAAGCAGCTAGATTGGGTGTGTGGAGTTGGGAAATTGGTAGTGATGCTTTGGAGTGGAATGATATTATGTTTGATATCTACCAATATCCACTCGCGCTGAAAGATCAAGGCGTAACCATTGAGCAATGGCAAGACAAATTGCACCCTGAAGAAAAAGAAGAAGCGTCTGCCTCTTGGAATGCCATTATGGCGGGAGGGGAATCATACAGCGATATTTTCCGTATTATCTTGCCTGATGGCCGTGTCCGCTACATTAAAGCAGACGCTCATATTGAAAAAGACAATCATGGCAATACAATCAGAGTGACTGGAGTCGACCAAGATGTTACTTCCGAACGAGAGTTAGAAACTTGGCTACGTGAAGCGAAAAAACAAGCAGATGCAGCGAGTGCGTCTAAATCTAGCTTTTTGGCTAACATGAGTCATGAAATTCGTACGCCGATGAATGCTATTTTAGGTATGCTGCATTTGGCGAAACGAACTGAGTTAACTCATCAACAAGATGATTATATTTCTAAAGCACAAATCTCAGCGAAATCTTTACTTGGTCTAATTAACGATATTTTAGACTTCTCAAAAGTGGATGCAGGTAAGCTAAAACTAGAAAGTGTGCCGTTTGAAGTCGAGTCTCTATTGTATGAACTTTCCACCGTGCTATCAGGAAGCTCTCTAAGTAATAATGTAGAGCTGATTTTTGATATAGATAAAGACATTCCGGCTTATCTTGTTGGCGATAAATTGCGTCTACTTCAGGTACTTATTAATCTAGTCAGCAATGCTGTGAAGTTTACTTTAGAAGGCAGTGTTGTTTTAGAAATTAAGCCGATGCCTTCACCAACTTCTGATGTTTCTCGTTTGAGGATTGCAGTGAATGACACTGGTATTGGTATCTCAAAAGATCAATTAGGGTCTATTTTTGAGGCGTTTTCTCAAGCGGAATCTTCGATTGCTCGACGCTTTGGCGGGACTGGTTTAGGGTTGGTGATTTGTCGTCGGTTTGTTGAATTAATGGGTGGTGAATTACGCATCGAGAGCTCATTAAATGAAGGAAGTTGTTTTTACTTCACTATCGATTTACCTATCGCTGAAACACCTGTCAAAGAGAATGCTCCAGAAAGGCTGCTAAGAAAACCTGTACGAGTATTAATAGTAGAAAGTAACTCTGCTTCTCGCGTTATTCTAAGTCGTATGGCTTTAAATCTTGGCTGGTTTTGTCAAAAGGCGGAAAGTTTCGAGCAGATTATTAACATTGTAAATGAAGAAAGTAAGCAAGGTCGTTCGTTTGATGTTGTGCTGTTAGATATAAAAATAGCAGGCTTTGATGGTCGTAACAGTATTAAAAAAATGGAGACTGGCTTTGATACATCGATGACGCTGCCTAAGATTATTTTATTAGCCAATGCATCGAATGAAAAAATAGATGATGCCTTGGATGCTATTTCAGATTATTTATTAAAACCTCTGACATTGAGTCGCCTGTCTGAAACTGTTTATAAAGCTTTATCGAATAATGATAATTTATTAGACAAGAAATTTGGGAAATGGAATAACAATGTTGGTTTAGCAGGGGTCAAACTATTATTGGTTGAAGACAATGTTTTTAATCAGCAGGTAGCAACAGAGTTATTAGCCGCAGAAGGCGCTATCGTAACTGTTGCTGGAGGTGGCTTAGAGGGCATTAAGAAAGTTATTGATAGTAGATCAGGTACATTTGATTTAGTTCTAATGGATATGCAGATGCCTGATGTAGATGGTTTAGAAGCAACAAAACTGATTCGACAAGATGCTCGGTTTGACTCATTACCCATTGTTGCTATGACTGCTAATGTCTCTGAAGCTGACCGGCAGTTATGTTTTCAAGCTGGAATGAATGATCACATTGGTAAACCTTTAGATATTGATCAAATGATTGGCTGTATTCATAAATATGTTAATCAAGCCACGCCGCTTAGTAATAATAATTCTGAAATGCTAACTGTCGAAAAGCCAAATGACATACTAAAAGAGCATGAAGATGTTCAATCAATTATTGATAGATTTGGTGGCAGTATAGAGTTGTTTAGAAGCGTTTTAGATGGGTTTTTAGTTGAGTCAAAAGGCCTGTTGGAAATTATTGGTCAAGCCGCAGAGCTAGGAGATAAATTGAAAGTCCGTGAGAGTGCTCATACGTTAAAAGGTGCTGCTCTTACGATGGGGTTATTACATTTTTCAAAGCAGTTAGGCTCGATAGAGAAATTACTCAAAACATCTGAAGATAGTCAGGAAGTTGAAACATGCCTTTCTACGATTGATGTTGTGGAGTTAGATACACTTTTACACAATGAGTTAACAAAAATATTCACAGAACTCGATAACCTACACTGATTAATTAATAATTTAGTACTAGACTGAATTAAGTGTTTTCATAATATTTTGTACAGCTAAAGCGCTACTTTTTCATACCATTTGATATTGTCTATTAATAATGGATAAATAATAAAAATAGCTTGAGCGTATGTTTTCTTATGGAATAAGTGTTTGATAAAGGATTTCAGGAGATCGATATGTTCAACAATGCTTTTAAAAAAGAATGTAATATTTTAAAAGAAAATCTATATTCGTTAAATCAAGTTCGAGAAAGTTTAGATAAAGAAATGTTGGTCATAGCATTAACCCCTGATGGTGTGGTCAAATCAGTCAATGAAAACTTTATTGACGAGCTTGGAATACAAAGTGAAGATATTGTAGGGAAAAAACTTACCGATCTTGTCCCTTCTCATTCCCGTGATACTAACCATTACAAAGCCTTAGTAAATGCATTAAAAGAAGAAAAACACTGGGCTGGTGCAATAGAAATTGAAAAGAAAAATGGGCAAGAAGTCTGGTTAAGAACTATTTTTCAACCAATATTGTCTGGTTCTAGCCATGAAATAAAAGAGTTTTCACTCCATTGTAATGACCTAACCCGCACGATTACGAACTCCCGTGAAGACCAAAATATTATATCTGCGTTACAGCGCTCTACTGCGGTTATTGAGTTTGATATGTCAGGGAATATTTTAACTGCGAATGGCCTATTTTTGGGAGGTATGGGTTACCAGCTAGATCAAATTCAAGGCAAGCATCATCGGATTTTTTGTACTGAAGAAGAATCTAGTTCACCTGAATATATACGATTTTGGGAGCGTTTAAATCAAGGGCAGTTTGTTGCTGAACGATTTAAACGAATTGATAGTAGAGGAACTATTGTTTGGTTAGAAGCATCTTATAACCCAATATCTGATGTATACGGCCGACTTTATAAAGTAATTAAGTTTGCAACTATTATTACAGAGCAAGTAGCGCGTGAAGTGGCTATATCAGAAGCAGCAGATATTGCTTTTAGCACATCACAACAGACAGATAGAAGTGCCAAAAAAGGCAGTGAAGTTGTTAAAGAAACAGTATCTGTTATGCACCAATTGTCTGATCAAATGGCACAAGCTGCAGAAGGTATTTCTGAGTTAGATAAGCAATCTCAACTTGTTGGTTCTATCATTCAAAGCATTCAGGGTATTGCTGATCAAACGAATTTATTAGCTTTGAATGCGGCAATTGAAGCTGCTAGAGCAGGAGAGCAAGGCCGAGGATTTGCTGTTGTTGCAGATGAAGTTAGACAACTTGCTTCACGAACCAGCGCAGCGACAGAAGAAATTGTAGGCGTGGTTATGCAAAATCAAGCACTTGCTGAAAAAGCGGTTGCTTTGATCAATGAAGGTAAAGCACAAGCAGAGAAAGGATTGAATTTATCCAATGAAGCTGGTGATGTGATTGTTGAAATTCAAGACGGGGCACAGCGAGTTGTTGATGCAGTAGGCCAGTTCTCGAATAATTTCACTAAATAGAAATTAGTAGAATACGCCATGAAATGTGATTCATTTCTTGGCGTAGATAGCATAAAAAACCGAGCTAAGCTCGGTTTTTTATGCTTTTTCTGCTTCGCTTTAAAAGCTCACCTCTGTGAGGCATGCTATATAAACTAACGAGTTATCTTTAATTTTTATCTATAAACAGTACTTTTTAACTTGTTGAAATAGAAATATTGTTTGTTTCTTCACTGGCTTCTAGTTCAATTGCTATGCTTTTTGAAGTTGGTGTGTTGCTAAACTCACCATGGCTATCTAAAGGCACTAGGGGATTCGTTTCAGGATAGTAAGCCGCAATATTTCCAGCTGGAATACTATAAGGTATCAGCTTGAAACCATCTACTTTCCGCTCTACGCCATCATCCCATAGGGTACGCAATGTTACTCGTTGCCCTTCTTTGAAACCAAGTCGCTGTATATCAGCGGGGTTAATAAAGACCACGTTACGTTCACCTTTTATTCCACGATATCTGTCGTTCATTCCATAGATAGTCGTATTGTATTGATCATGAGAGCGTAAGGTTTGCAGAATGAGTGTTTTTTCTGATAACAAATCATGGGCACGTTTAGGCAAAATAGACTCAGGTAATACGTGGGTATGGACAATCGTTTTTCCACCTGGTGTATTCCATTTTCTTTCTCTAGCGCTGTTACCTAGATAGAATCCACCGTCTTGTAATATTCGTTCATTAAAATTGGTGAATCCTGGCACCACAGCGGCAATATGATCTCGAATAATATCGTAATCACTAATAGCCTCAGCCCAATTTATAGGGAAGTCACCTAATGTGGCGGTGGCCATACCTGCAATAATTGCAGGTTCGGATTTTTGTTCTGTACTTAGTGGCTCTATTACGCCACCAGAAGCATGAATCATACTAAAGGAATCTTCGACGGTGACTTTTTGCTGCCCCTTTGTTTGATGATCTATGTCTGTGCGTCCAAGACAAGGTAAAATTATCGCTTCTTCACCTACAATAAGGTGAGATCGATTTAGTTTTGTGCTGACTTGTACTGTGAGTTTACATTGTTTAAGTGCAAGCTTTGTTGCATTTGTATCCGGTGTTGCCGCTGCAAAGTTACCGCCTAAAGCAATAAAGACACCAACTTTACCATCGCGCATTGCTCGAATAGTGTCCACTACCGCTAAACCATGATTTTTAGGTGGTGTGAAGTTGAAACGTTTCTCTAAAGCATCAAGAAAAGCAGTAGAAGGGCGTTCGTTAATCCCCATTGTTCTATCGCCTTGTACATTACTGTGACCGCGAACAGGGCAAACTCCGGCGCCAGGCTTACCTAAATTACCTCGTAAAGCCAATAGATTTACTATTTCATGAATAGTGGCTACTGAATGATGATGTTGAGTTATGCCCATTGCCCAAGTGACAATGACTCGTTCTGATGTCGCATAAATATTGGCTGAGTGAGTGATTTCTTCTTTGGTTAGACCTGATTGTTCAATAATATCTGCCCAAGACGTTTGATTTACCTGTTGTAGGTAGGCGTCTAAACCTTGTGTGTGCTGGTTTATAAAGTCGTGATCAAAAATGGCTTTGCCTTCTTGTTGCGCTTTTTCTTCCATTTCAATTAATACTTTAACCATGCCTCGCACTGCGGCCATATCTCCGCCAATTTTTGGGCAAAAATAATCTGTATTTGTTGGCTTAGAGCCGTTTGTCAGCATTTCAATTGGGCTTTGAGGGTTTTGAAAACGCTCTAATCCTCTTTCACGAAGAGTATTAAAGGTTAGTACTTTACCTCCTGCCTGCACGACTTCTTTCAGCGTTTCTAACATCCGAGGGTGGTTTGTTCCTGGGTTCTGGCCGAAGACAAACACAGCATTCGCGCGTGCAAAGTCTTCTATTTCAACAGTGCCTTTGCCGATACCGATACTGCTTGTTAATGCATAACCACTGGCTTCATGGCACATGTTTGAGCAATCAGGGAAGTTGTTTGTACCATAAGATCGAGCAAACAGCTGATAAAGAAACGCGGCTTCGTTACTTGCACGGCCAGATGTATAAAAAGCGACATTATCTGGACTGGATTGACTTTTTAGCGTGTCGCCAATTTGTTTAAAGGCGAGATCCCAAGAAATAGGTTCGTAATGATCTGTTTCTCGGTTGTATCGCATTGGCTCTGTAAGGCGACCTTGGTATTCCAAGAAGTAATCGCTTTGTGAGTTAAGCCAAGTAACACTGTGTTTTGCCATAAACTCTGAGTCGACTTTACGTGAAGTCGCTTCCCAGTTAACCGCTTTTGCTCCATTTTCACAAAAACGAATTTTAGCTGGATCGTGTTTTTCTCCCCAAGCACAACCGGGACAGTCGAAGCCATGGGGTTGATTTGTTTTTAAGAGCGTATGGATGTTACGAACCGCATTTTCACTTTTAAGCCAGTGTTCTGTGGTGCTCTTTAATGCCCCCCAGCCGCCAGCAGGTCCTTTATACGACACATAAGAATTATCTTTTTTGCTCATCGACTATATCCTCGAGTTTAAAAGAAGATGCGAATATTCGGGGTGCATCCTTTTTAGGTAAGTGAATCAGTGTTAATCCATAGTGTTTTGCTAGTTTTACGGCAAGTGTACTAGGTGATGCTAAATGTGTGAGATGTGAAAGGCCAACCCGTACTGCTTTTTGAATAAGCTCTGTGCTGCATCGGCTGGACATCAATACATTATGGTTATGCAGATGAATATTATTTTGTAGTGCATAGCCAATTACTTTGTCGAGAGTATTGTGTCGACCAATGTCTTCCATGCAACAAATTACCTGATTATCTGGATCAATAAGTAAGGCTGCATGAATGGCACCTGTTTTATTACCTAATACTTGATGTTCGAAAAGCTTTTCTCTCAAAGGAACTAATTCGTTTACTTTTATAGATTGGCTTGGCGCTAATTTAGTTAGCACTGGAATGGCTTGCGCTAAAGATTCTACGCCACATAAACCACAACCTGTTGCGCCAAGGTGCGCTTGTTTTTTCTGTTTAAAATGTGCGAATCGGCGTGAGCTGATTTCTAAATTAATCGTAATGCTTTCAATGTCTAATTGGATTCTTGTTTTATCCGTATTGATGTCACGAATATCAGACAAATGTTCAATAATACCTTCACTTAAAGCGAACCCTACGACAAAAGAATCTAGATCAATAGGTGACACCATCATAACGGCGTAAGAGATGCCATTAACACTGATAGCCAGAGGTATTTCTTCTACTAAAGGTGTTGACTCTAATCGCGACCACTCATCACTACGACGAAAAATAAAGTCTTGGTATCCAGAAAAAATAAGCGATGAATTTTGCATAGGCTTGAATCTAATTGATGAGTGGAATCAGTCTTTTATAGTACGTAGAGAGGAGGCGAGCGTCCAATGGTTTTGTATTGTTTTGTAAATTCTCAATGGTATGTGGAATCTTAATAGCTCTTTTTTAGTGAAGTCAGAATATAGCGCTTTTTTATACTTTTTTATTACAATTCTTAGTATTTATCTAGATGTATAAACCACGTATTATGGCGTCAAAAATTAATAGCCAATCGTCTTTCGTATAAAATTTGTAAGACATTACTCAAATAGAGTATTGAATGTGGTTTTTTACGTGTCGGCAGTAGCAAGTATTATGCTTATGCTACAAAGTACGGCTTTGGTTTTCTCCATATAGTCAGAATGGGCGAAACTATTTATGTTTCGCATATAGCTAGATTCCTCCTGAGCCAACTTTTGTTTAATAGAGTTCTTTTATGTCGTTTAGAAAATACCTTACACGTAGTGTCTTTATTAGCACTTCGGTTTGGTTAGTTATCACTGTTATTGTGTTTGTTGTTTTATTTCTTCCTTACAAATTACTTGTCATGCAAAAAGATGATTTTAACGATTATGTTTTGCCTAACCGTAATAGTGATGTTGCTGTGCCGCTTAACCAGGTTAGTAAAGAGGTTCCAGACTTAATTGAAGATGATTCTTTAAATGCTGATAATTACAACCCTCTAATTACGACAGATCCGCTTCAAAGTGTAGAAAAAGTATCCGTACCATTACACTCTACAATTAATTATGTCATTAAATCTGGTGATACTCTTGGACGCATTTTTTCTAATTTAGGGCTATCCAGAGAATCTATGCATGCCGTACTAGATGCCGATCAAGAATATTTGGTGCTTGAACCCTTGTTGCCTAAAGATAAATACGCATTCAAATTAGATAAAAATGGTGAGTTAATCGCCTTAACGCGTCGAATTGATATAAGTAAGGAAGTGTCATTTGTTAAACATGATAGCGGTGGCTTTTCTTACGAGGAAAACATTACACCAATTACTTATACTCAAAGAGTAATACACAGCAAGGTGGAAGGAAATTTTTATATATCGGCTAAAAAGGCTGGATTGACTGATGCGAATATTTTGCTTATCCATGATGTTCTTGCAGGTCGAGTTGATTTTCGTAAAGACCTTAGGGCGAATGATGAGTTTGATTTAATTATCAAAGACGGAACTATTGGTGGTGTAACAGTAGGCACTACTCAGCTGGAGGCATTGCAAATAAAGGTGAAAGGACAAACTTATCGTGCATTCTTACATTCAGATGGTCGCTTTTATGATCAGAATGGAAATAGCCTCACGCCTTCCCTAAGACGATGGCCTACTTCTAAGCAATATAGAATCAGTTCACCTTTTAACGCTAATCGACGACATCCAATTACAGGGCATCCAGCACCCCATAATGGCGTTGATTTGGCAACGCCTTCAGGGACTCAAGTCTTAGCCACAGGCGACGGTGTGGTGACTCGTATTGCCAATCATAAATATGCCGGTCGTTATGTTGTCATAGATTATACTGGGCCATATAGTTCACGTTTTTTACATCTAAGTAAAATATTGGTGAAAAAAGGTCAGAAGGTAAAACGTGGTCAAGTGGTCGCTTTATCTGGTAACACTGGTCGTACAACAGGAGCCCACTTACACTATGAGTTACACATAAAAGGCCGGCCTGTTAATCCAATGACAACCAGTATTCCAACGACTCAATCTATTTCTTCTGATAACAAATCGGAATTTGATGGCAATGTTCGACTATGGATAGGAATGATGGCGAAAGATGTGAGTCAAAAACAAGATGAAGGTGACCTTCCCAGTGTATTGGATGAAGAAGATGTGCTCCCTTAAAGGGTGAGCTATTTGATTTAAATAATAGTTTTTGTTAGAAATAAAAAAGGACACATCTTTAATAAGAATGTGTCCTTTTTTTATATATCACTCGTCGAGCTGAGTGACATATTTCAGTACTTTATACCTATATAACCTACATACTTTTCTTATAGGACTTGTTACCTAAAAAGAAGAAAACCAAGAACATAGCTAAACCTATTAATTGAATCCAGATTTCAAGGTTTGGCCATAGCATCATTAAAGAAGCTATCAGCATAAGAGCTCTTGGGGCAAGTGACAGCTTGTCTTCTAAGTAGCCTTCCATTGCAGACACAAGCGCGTACATACCAAAGATCGCAAAGAAGGTTAGGCGTAACAGTGTGTCAGGCTCACCACCTATTAAAGGGGTATAGGCCATTAATAGGGGAATGATGTACAAGCCTTTTGCCAGTTTCCACGCTGTCATACCTGTCAGCATGGGTGGGGTTTTTGCAATAGCCGCTGCTGCGAATGCGGTTAAACAAACTGGTGGTGTGACATTACTGTCTTGGGATAGCCAGAAAATGATCATATGCGCTGTAACCAATATCATAGCAACACTTTGAGCACCAAGAGCTTGATCCATTAGCATGCTTTTAAAGTCATTAGGAACTTGCGCTAATAAAGCAACAGCTTGCTCCATTGGCATACCTTGCGCCAACGTGGCTATTGCAGAGGGGTCAACCAACATGAAAACAGCACTGGCCGCATCTGGTAAGTTACCAGCAGCCATCATATCTAATAGTTGGCTTTCTGCAATTAAATTGAACAAGGCAGGTGCGGAAAGTGTACCTAAAACAATGTAGGACGCAGTAACAGGCAACCCCATCCCTAAGATTAAAGACGCGATAGCGACTAAAATAATAGTAAAGAAAAGACTTCCACCAGCCCAATTTGTAATCAACAAAGAAAACGTATTACCCACACCAGTCGTACTGATGACGTTGACGACTAAGCCAATACCAACCAACAAGACCGCTGTGGTTGACATGTTTTTAGCGCCTTGAGCCATTGCGTCTAATATTGCCGCTGGACCCATTCTGTGCTTTTTCGATAAGAAAGAAGCGGCAACAACAGCAATAATACTAAGACCCGCTGCGTAGGTTGGTGTAAAACCTTGAATCAGTAAGGTAACAAGAATGCCAAGAGGAACAATATGGTGCCAGCCTTCTTTAAGAACTTTTGATACGACTACGTCGTCGTCACTTTCAGTTGAGATTACTTTACTGCGTTTTGCTTCTACACGAACAAAAAAACCAACAGACAAGAAATAAAGCAAAGCAGGAATCGCGGCAACACTGATGATAGTGACATAAGACACTTGAGTGTAAGAGGCCATGATGAAAGCGCCAGCGCCCATAACAGGAGGCATTAATTGTCCACCAGTCGATGCAGCGGCTTCAACGCCTGCTGAAAAACGTGCTGGAAAGCCAGCTTTTCTCATTAAAGGAATGGTAATAACACCTGTAGACACTGTGTTAGCAACAGATGATCCTGATACAGACCCCATTAAACCAGAGCCTAGAACGGCCACAAAACCAGGGCCACCAATCATCTTACTAGCAAGAGACCGGGACAAATCGATAATGAAATCACCTGCACCCGATTTAACTAAAAAGGCACCGAATAAAATAAACATGAAGACAAAGCTCCATGAAATTCGAGAGATAGAGCCAAACATACCATCAGTACTGAAAAAACTGCGATAAAGTAGCGTTTCAACACTAAGGCCTGGGAAGGTAAACATGCCTCCAAGCCATTGTCCCCAAAGTACAACATAGGTAAGTGCGATGACAATTAATAGAGGGATAAACCAGCCGCTTGTGCGGCGAATGAGTTCAAGAGCCAGTAAAACAGTAACACTAGAAACCACCCAGTCAGAGGTATTAAATGTCACACCTCTGTTATAAAGGGCGTCTTCGAAAAAGATAATGTAAAACACCATGCCAATTAAGGCGAATACGATAGCACTGTCAAAGAACATGGCAATTTTGCTATCCCGCCATTTAGGATTGGCTGGTATAAGTAGCGCGCATAATGTTCCGAAACCTGCAAAGTGAAAAGCAGATACCCATAACTCAGGCAAAGTAGCAATTGTGTTGATATAGATATGGGCAACAGCCAATAACACGGAAAGGGCGAATACGAAGCGATTTATCCAAGGCCCTGAACGGTGTTTTGTTTCGAAGTCGTCAAGGTTAATTTCTTGAGATTCAGTTGGTTGTGATGACGCAGTCATAGACGAACTACCTTTCATGTGTACAAACGAAGAGCGAAAAGAAGCGCCGTACATAAGTACGGCGCTGTAACACGGGTAAAGATTATTATTCTGCGATTAGGCGTGCTGGAATACTAATGCCGCGTTCACGGTAATAACGAATTGCACCAGGGTGTAACGGAACTGGAAGTCCTGCAATGGCTTTTTCAATAGACATAACAGCAGTTGCTTTATGAATAGCGCTTAAATAAGGCAAGTTTTCGTAAAGTGACTTAGTAAGTTCATAAACATCATCATCTGACAAATCAGCGCGAGTGGCTAAGAAGTTAGGTTGAGCAACAGTGTTGATGTTTTTTGTTTGGCCTGGGTAAGTGTTAGCTGGAATCACATAACGAGTCCAAAGTTCATAGTCACCATTGGCTTCTTTAATTTGTTCATCAGTGAAGTTTAATACTTGAACCTTGTCACCCATAGAGGCATAAAGTCGAGTTACTGCACTTACTGGAACACCTGCTGGTGTGTTCATACCTTCAATGTTGCCATTTTGCATAGCATCGGCACTGGCGCCGTATCCCATATAAGCAAGACTGAAGTTATCAGGATTGATGTTTAAGCCTTTAAGTTGCTGGCGACCAGAACCTTCTGTTCCGGAGTTCTTTTTACCAATAGAGAACTTATTGTTAGTACCTTCAAGGTCTTTTAAATCGGCAACAGTGCCTGTTTTAGCTAGGTCAGATTTAAGAACGAAATGTTCTACATTCTGCCACAACATAGAAACAGAGCGTAATTCTGTTTGCTTGCCTGAGCTTTTAAAAGGACCTTCTCCGTCCCAAGCCCAAGCACCGTAAAGACCTTGCAGAATGGCAAACTGTGCTTGGTCTTCTCTAAGTAATTTGATGTTTTCACCAGATCCTGCAGAGCTGATTGCTGATATAGAAAGGCCAAATTTAGGGGCCAGTTTTACTTTACTTAATGTCGCAATCGCAACACCAACAGGGTAGTAAGTTCCGCCTGTTGAGGCAGTGGCTAGAATGTAATCACGGTTGTCAACAGCGGATACATTAGATGCAGACAAGGCAATAGCGGCGGCAGTAGCGCTGGAAAGAATTGTTTTAGTTACAAATCCCAATTTCATATTATTTTTCTCCTATAGTGGGGTTGTTCACATATAGTATAGCTATTTTCATGCCACACTCTGAATTTATATTTATCTATTTGATATATAAGGTTTTATTTTGTTTTTATAAAATATCTTTCTTTTTATATGCACATATACGCAATTTATTGCTCATTCTGGTGGTTTTGATATAGGCAATAAATTGCTTATGATACAAGTGAGTAAAAATAGCCATTGCCCTGCTATTTCCTAAAATAATTTTTTTATATGAGCAAAATATTGCCGATACTTTAAAAATAGGTAAGTTATGAAACAAAATCATAGTATTCGTGTTGTATTGTTTGATTTAGGTAATGTCTTGGTGAATTTAGGTGACGTTTCTGAAATTCATTCAATGCTAAATACTCAAGGTGAAGAATCTGAGGTTTGGTTAAAGTGGTTAAAATCGCCAGCCGTTGCAGCATTTGATTCTGGTAAAATTTCTTTCGACAGCTTTGCTGAGAAGTTGCTGCAAGAAGTTGCTAGCAATACAGATAAAGAAACATTTAAGGCCTCTTTTGAAGCATGGCCAAAAGGTTTATTTTCAGGTGCATTGGATTTGGTCGATTCTGTAAAACCTGAATATCATCGTGCAATATTATCAAATACAAATGCCGCTCATTGGCCGAAATTGATGAATGAAATGGGTTTGGCTGGTAAGTTTCATAGCTATTATGCCTCTCATTTGGTGGGATTGGTCAAACCTGAGAAAGCAATTTATCAACACGTTATTGAACGTTTACAGGTTATGCCTGAACATATCCTTTTTATCGATGATAATCAGATTAATATTGATATGGCTAATAAGCTAGGGATGAAGGCGTATCGAGTGAAAGGTATAGATGAGGCTCGTTTGGTTCTAAATCGGTATGACGTATTATCTTCAAATAATTAAAGATAAATAAGATCGAGTAAAGTGTCCACAGAAGGGCAGTGAGAATCACTCGACATATTATGGGTGGTTAACAAAAATAAGCGCCACTTAACCCAGAGGTTTTTATGCGTACGTTCGATGGACAGTCTTCTACAACTTACTCGAAAACTCGGCCTATGTATCCTGCTGAGCTTTATTATTGGCTATCTCAACAAGCTTCTCCGTCTAGTACTGTTTGGGATTGTGCGTGTGGTACAGGCCAGGCTTCGGTTGATCTTGCCGTATATTTTGACCGGGTTGAAGCTTCTGATATTAGTGAGTCTCAAGTGGCGGCGGCAACACCGCACCGTAATGTGAACTATCAAGTCTTTCCTGCAGAGAAAACCACTTACCCTGATAACCATTTTGATGTCGTATGCGTTGCTCATGCCTTGCATTGGTTTGATTTAGAGGCGTTTTGGGTAGAACTTCGTCGAGTATTAAAACCTAATGGTATTTTTGTGTGCTGGGGTTATAACTGGCTAGAGATTGGTGAAGCAGAAGATAAAGCTATTACTGAGTGTGTGTTGCCTCACCTTGCTCCTTATTGGCCGCCCCAAAGCCGGTTATTATGGAATCAATATGATGAAGTGACGTTTCCTTTTGAGCCGATAACTGTCCCTAAATTTGAATTGAGCTGTCATTGGTCTGTTTCTCAAACATTGGATTTTATCCGCACTTGGTCTGCTTCTCAGTTACATATACAAGAGCATGGTGATGATTTTTTACAAGCGGCTTCCCCGATTATTCGTGAAGCTTGGTCTAAACCTAATCAAAAAAAGGACATACATTTACCGTTTTTTGTAAGGGCTGGAAGGGTCGCATAGTTATATTCACTCATAAGACTAAAGTGGAATAGATTGGAGCTCTTAGCAGGTTATAGTAGTTCAGCATCCGAATAACAAATTTAACAATGGAGCGGGTTATGAAGTCATTATATAGCGCAACCTCAAATGAGGCGGCAAAGAACGCCAATGTAAGTCAAGCAGAGTTTGAACAACGCTATCAAGAATCCATTGAGAATCCAGATGCTTTCTGGGGGAAGGAAGGGAAGCGTTTAGATTGGTTTACGCCTTACACAAAGGTGAAAAATACTTCGTTTCAGCGTGGTGAAGTGAGTATTAAATGGTTCGAAGATGGTGAACTTAATGTTGCTCATAACTGTATTGATCGTCATCTAGCAAAATCAGCTGATAAAGTTGCTTATTACTGTGAAGGTGATACTGAGAGTAGCGATAAAGTTGCGATCACTTATCAGACTCTACACGATGAAGTAGGTCGTTTGGCAAATACATTAAAACGCCAAGGTGTAAAAAAAGGTGATCGTGTTGCTATTTACATGCCGATGATCCCGCAAGCGGCCTATGCCATGCTAGCTTGTGCACGAATTGGTGCGATTCACTCTGTTATTTTTGGTGGTTTTTCCGCTCATGCCATTGCCGATCGTTTAAATGACTGTGGCGTGAAGCTGGTCATAACAGCCGATGAAGGTCGTCGAGCTGGCAACACTATCCCACTAAAACATAACGTCGACATGGCGCTTGAAAATAATGCCTGTCCATCTGTTGAAAAAGTTTTGGCATATCGCTATACACAAAAAGATGTGCCTTGGTTTGATGGTCGAGATTTAAATTGGGCTGATGAAGTAGCCAAAGAAAGTACTGAATGTCCTGCTGAACCAATGAACGCAGAAGACCCTTTATTCATTCTTTATACATCTGGTTCTACAGGCAAACCAAAAGGCGTTGTCCACACAACTGGTGGATATTTAGTCTACGCCGCGATGACTCATGAGTTGGTATTTGACCTTAAACCTGACGATGTTTATTGGTGTGCGGCAGATGTTGGTTGGATTACAGGGCATAGCTATATGGTTTATGGGCCTTTAGCAAATTGCACAACAAGCATCTTATTTGAAGGTGTTCCAACGTATCCTGATTCAGGTCGAATTGGTCGAGTCGTTGATAAATTCGGTGTCACTATTTTATATACAGCACCAACGGCTATTCGAGCACTTATGTCGAAAGGTGATGAAGCAACCAGTACCAGTAAACGAGATTCATTACGAGTGCTCGGCAGTGTGGGTGAACCGATTAACCCAGAAGCTTGGTCATGGTATTACTCTGAAATAGGTAATGCTTCTTGTCCAGTTGTTGATACTTGGTGGCAAACAGAAACCGGCGGAATGATGATGACGCCACGTATTGTACAGGGTGATATTAAGCCAGGATCATGTACTGGGCCTTTATTTGGAGTGCAGCCTGCGTTGGTTGATGCGCAAGGGGTCTTGCTAGAGGCTCAAGGTGTACAGGTCGACGGTGGTTTAGTGATCACGGATTCTTGGCCTGGCCAAGCTCGTACTGTTTACGGGGATCATGAAAGATTTGAACAAACTTACTTCAGTACGTTTGATGGCATGTATTTCACTGGTGATGGCGCATCTAGAGACGCTGATGGTCATTATTGGATTACTGGCCGTATGGACGATGTATTAAATGTCTCAGGGCATCGTTTAGGTACAGCGGAAATTGAAAGTGCTTTAGTCGCTCACCCTGCTGTCGCGGAAGCGGCTATCGTAGGTTACCCTCACGATATTAAAGGCCAAGCTATTTATGTTTATGTGAGTGCTGTTGCTGGTGTGACACCAGATGAAGAGCTGACTAAGTCTTTAAAGCAATTTGTACGTCAAGAAATCGGTCCGATTGCTACACCAGATTTAATTCAGTGGGCAAGTAAGGGCTTACCCAAAACACGTTCAGGTAAGATTATGCGTCGAATTTTGCGTAAGATTGCCGCGAATGAACATGACCAATTAGGTGACACAAGTACCCTAGCTGATCCAAGTGTGGTTGATGATTTGATCGAAAACCGTTTAAATGTGTAAAGGCTTACATATTTAAAAGGATACACAGTGATTTCACTTGTTATCGCGGATGATCATCCTCTGTTTCGTAGTGCACTTAGCGGTGCGCTACGAGCAGAAATACAGGGTATTGAAATAGTAGAATCTCACGATTTAGATTCTACTATTAAATGTTTAGAAAAAACCAATGACCTAGATTTACTGTTACTAGACTTGAATATGCCTGGTAGCGGAGAAATGTATGGGTTAATTCGAATACGAAAAGACTTTCCTGATGTGCCGGTTGCTATTATTTCTGGCAGTGAAGATAGTGTTATGGTGTCGAATGTCATTGATGCGGGAGCTCTGGGTTTTATTCCAAAAACCAGTGAACCTTCTACCTATGTTCAAGCTATTAACGCTATTTTAGCAGGCGATATTTGGCTTCCAGAAGATCTTAAAGAAGCGGTTGCTAATCAGCCTAAGTCTGACTTATCAATGCAGATGAAAGTTGCTGAACTTACTCCTCAGCAATATAAAGTTCTGTGTTATCTCCACGAAGGTTTGCTTAACAAGCAAATTGCATACGAATTATCGATATCTGAGGCAACAGTAAAAGCTCATATTACAGCGATATTTCGTAAGTTAGAGATAAATAATAGGACGCAAGCTGTGCTGGTGGCTAGTCAATTAAAGTTGCAGATGGTCTCAGTAACAAATTAAGTTTCTTTTTCTGTATCTTTTTTGCAACTGCAAGATGGTACAGGATCTATACCCCCTTCGTGCCACGGATGGCATTTCGATAGTCTCTTTATCCCTAGGTATACACCTTTAATAACCCCTTTTTGTTCAATTGCTTGGATCATATAATTAGAGCAAGTAGGATAAAAACGACAATTATTTCCTAGTAATGGGCTAATAATATATTGATAGCTTTTTACCAATAATATAAACAAAAATTTCATCATTAGAATGCTTTATTAAGTTAGTCCTTATTAAAGGATATTTTGTTGGAACTAAGTAATGGACAAGGTGAAAGTTATTGTCATTTTTGATGTATATCATTGCACCTATTTGTTACTGTAAAAGAAATATATTATAGAATCTATTTCAATATGCCAGAGCAATATCTTACTCTTGATGCAATGCAGGTTGTTGCCTATCAAGGCGAACCAGGTGCTTATTCACACCTTGCTTGCAAACACACCTTTCCTGACTGGACTAGCGTACATTGTGCGACCTTTGTTGATGCCTTAAAAATGGTAGAAAGAGGGGATGCTTATTACGCAATGATTCCTGTTGAAAATTCGACAGCAGGTCGAGTAGAAGAAATTTATCGAGAGCTAAAGCGTACTCAGCTTTATGTTGTGAAAGAGCATTTTGAGCCAGTAAATCACTGCTTAATGGCTCGTCATGGTATGACGTTAAATGACATCACGCATATTGGTAGTCACCCCCAAGCCTTAGCTCAATGCGATGCAAACATCAAAGCATTAGGTGCAACGAATCAGGCTATGTACGACACGGCTGGCGCAGCAAAGCACATTTCTGAATACGATGAGCCAGGATTGGCTGTTATCTCTTCAGAACTGGCTGCAGAGCTTTATGGTCTGAATATTTTGAAAACGTATTTTAATGATAGAGTAGGTAATACTACTCGATTTTTAGTATTTTCTCGTCAGCAAAAAATGCCAGTTTTTGAAGATAATCAAGTCTACATTACTTCTTTTATGTTTCGTGTTCGTAATATTCCAGCAGCACTTTATAAAGCAATGGGTGGTTTTGCCACACATGGTATTAATATGCTTAAACTAGAAAGCTATATGGAAAATGGGCATTTTACCGCAACTCAGTTTTATGTCGATGTGGAATCTCATTTTCAATCGTCAGAAATGCAAGCCGCACTCGAAGAACTGTCTTTTTTTTCGGAAGAGGTGCGAATCTTAGGAACTTACCTTGCCGATGATTATAGGCAGAAATAAGCATTATGACTCGTTGGGTATTCAAAGTTTCTTGTTTGCTATTGAGCCTAACGGTGGTAGAAGCGGAGAGCGTATTTTCTCAAGATCTATTGTCTGACTTAGGTGAATATGATGGGTTTTCTAATACCATTCCCGTTGTTATTACCCCTTCAAAGATCCCTCAAGCCAGAGTAGATGTTTCGTCTACCCTATCCGTTTTAGATGGCGATTTTATCCGTCGAATCAATATGCAATATGTTGAAGACCTTTTGCAGTTTGTTCCAGGTTTCGCGGTTATTCCTTACCACTCATCCAGTCAAAAAATTGTGTCTTATCATGGCACTGAATTTGATCACTATCGTCGTATTCAGGTATTGGTTAACGGTCGTTCTGTATACAGTGCTGGTTTAGCTCGTGTTGAATGGGCGACTCTTCCTCTAAATATTGAAGACGTTTCACGTGTTGAAGTGAACCGCGGTCCAAATGCAGCAAGTTATGGTATTAATTCTTTTTTTGCAGTAGTGAATATCATTACACGTTCACCATTAGAAACCTTAGGGAATAGCATTAGTGCTTATTCCGGAACACGAGGGGAGTATCGTTTATATGGCCAGCATAGTGGCTTGAATGGTGACTGGAGTTATAGAGCCTCAGCATCGACTAATTCCGTTAGCGGCTTCGATGAAGACGCCAGCGGTAATGAAAGGCATGATGGGCACAAAGCTGAAATGGGTAATGTATTTATTCAAAGAGAAACGGCAACAAGTTTTTTTGATTTGGATATAGGTGCCAGTTATGTAAAAGACAATGTTGAGCCTTCCTACTACAGCTCAGGTTCTTATGACACAAATAACCCTGTCGAAATTATTGATCGAGAGCATATTAAAATAGGTTACTCTCAACAAGTTTCAGCAAACCATGAATTGAAAGTGCAATATTATTACGACCAATCTGACTCGAATGAGCAGCATGATGTAGTACTAAGTAACAGTTTCTATAATCTACTCTTTAATGCTTCAGTATCGGGTGATGTTTATGATTCTTATGACGTTGATTTGTTAGAAGAGCGACACGATATTGAACTACAAAGTACGTGGAGAGCATCAGATGAACTGCGTTTGATTTCTGCAGCAGGTTATCGCTGGGATTCGGCAACGTCGGAACATTATTTATCTGGAAAGGCGAGTGATGAAGTTTTTCGTTTGTCTTCGAATATAGAATACAGAGTTGATAATAGCTGGGTAATTAATACTGGTGCAATGCTGGAGCATAGCGAAATAAGCGATACTTTTTTGTCTCCTAAGCTTGGCGTGACTTATAAATTATCCGAACAGGAATCTGTCCGTTTTAATGTATCAAAAGCGGTTCGTACTCCTGATTTGTCAGATCAGTATTTCAATTGGCATTATGTATTATCTAATGGTGAAAGCTCGACAACAACCTATGCAGAAAATGGTGAAGAAGAAGAAAAGATCACCTCTTATGAGTTAGGTTATTACCATTATTGGCCATCACAAGCGTTGTCGATGGACATAAAGCTTTACCATGATGAAGTCCAAGACATGGTATTAAGTAGAAAACAATTCACTGCAATTGGCTCCTCTGACGCTTCGATAGAAGAAGGTGTAACAGAAGATGTCGACATCAATGGTGTTGAAGTTGAATTTGATTGGCGATTTGAGTCTGGCGTAATGACTCGTTTCACCTATGCTTATCAAGACACCCAAACGGAAAACAATAAACTACTTAAAACAACGACACCTATTATGATGTCTTTTTTCTATAGCATGCCACTAACGGAGAAGTGGTTCTACCAAGGTTATTATTTGTATGCCAATAAATTGGGCGGAAATGATTACAAATTATTCAATACTTGGCTGTCTTATAACGTGTCTTTGGGAGGGTATTCGAAAGCGACATTTGGGGTAGGTGTAGAGGCTCGTTTGGATGATAACGCATTAGTCTCTACGCATAATAACTTGGCTGAAGATGCTTTTGGTTATGTCTTCACCAATGTTACTTTTTAACTTGGATAACTAAATACGTGAAAAGGATTTTGTTTTTTTTATTTTGGATGCTGATGTCGACAAATGCGTCGGCGTCTATTTATGTTGTCCATGATACTGCTGAGAGCTCAGTACGTTCTTTGACGTTCCAACTTTCTAAATTGTTAACGATACAAACTCCACTTATCTCCGTTCGAAACTCATTTTTCAAGTTACGCCTCACCGAGCTTAACTATCAGGATGTGATTGTAACTGTTGGTGTTGATAGCTTTCGCCATGTTTGTAGTTACGATTCTAAAGGCATCGTCATTGCCATGTTCATAGGTAAAGAGGAATATTTAGAAGCTCAAAAAACGTGCTCTATACCAAGCAGTGGTGTTTTTTCAGGGGCGCCTTTAGATAAACGTTTAGATTTACTCGCTTCAATTTGGCCGGATAAAAAACCGCTAGCAATACTCTATAGTGATTATGTTTTTGTCGACGAGAAAAAAATGGAAATCGAAGCAGCAAAGTTCGGATTTAAATTACAATTTCTAAAGACAGAGGCAAATCGATTATCTGTTTTGAAATCAGTTAACTTTATATTGGAAGAGTCCGAGTTGATTCTCGCATTTGTGGACAGTGAGTTGTATAAAAATGGGGTGGCACAAGACATTCTCAAACTGTTGTTTCATAAGCAGCAAGTGATGGTTGGGCCTTCTGCTGCTTTTGTTCGTGCAGGTTCGTTATTTGCCATTCATTCTGATAGTAAATCTAAGCTCAAATCCTTAGTGGAACGTCTTGAGTATTGGCTACTAAAAGGTGAATTGATACCAGCAGATTATCCAGACTCTTTACGAGTTAGTTTTAATCCTTATGTGATTCGCTCTCACGGTATCGTTCTACCTTCTGCATCATATCTAAAAGATAAATATGATCTTTGCTCAGAAGCGCAATGTAGCTGATATATCGCTCTTAGCGTTTATCCGAGCACACAGAAAATCCAATTCTTAATCTACCATCCATAGTGTTATTGCAAAAAACGTCTTACAAGGCTAGTAAAAGGAAGTGGCTTTTCAGCGTGTAGCCAATGGCCTGTTCCCGGTATTATTTTGAAGCTTGCTTGTGGGAAAGCCGTCATGATGCTTTGTTGATAATCTGCCACAATATAATCTGATTTTTCTCCTTTGATAAACAGCGTTGGTATTGTCACTGGCTGTTCAATAAGAGGCTTTTTTAAAATAGTGTCGTAACTGTTAGCTATGTTGTCTACCGACAAAGACAGCTTATAAGTGCCTTGTTCATCGCGAACAAGGTTTTTGAGTAAAAACTGCCTAATACCTAGAATTGGTTCGTATTGGCTTAATATTGTATCTGCTTCTTTTCTTGAGGCGATTGTCTCTTTATCTATGGCCTTTAAACCTTCTAATATTTGAGTGTGGCTTGGCTGATAATCGACAGGTGCAATATCGGCGACAATAAGCTTTTCTATTTTTGAGGGCGTTGCAATGGCTGCCATTTGCATGGCCACTTTCCCTCCCATTGAATGACCTAAAAGATAAAAATTGTTTATTTTATTAGAGCTTGCCCAATTTAAAATAGCTTGAGCCATTTTTGGGTAGCTTGCGTCAGTCATGCTGTCTGACTGGCCGTGATTAGGCAGGTCGATACAATACACGTTAAAATTTTCAGATAGGCTTTGTGCAATAGAGTGCCAATTATCTGCATTACCAAATAAACCATGAATGATAATAAGGTTAGGACCTGAGGAACTATATTGCTTTGCGTGTATCATATTAACCTTATATCAATAGATTGGTTTTAAGTGAACGAATATTAAAATCCATTGTAGCAAGCCAATAGCGGCTTCGTCATTCTTGATAAGTGAGAGTTTTTTTATTTATGTTAGACCCATTTTTTATTAAACAACTTAAAACACCATTGCGAAATGTGGCGATGAAACTGGATGCGGTGGGCATCAAAGCCAACCATATTACCTTCTTTGGTTTCGTAATGGGTATGTTAGCTGTGCCTTCTTTAAGCCAAGAATATTATGGGTTGGCTGTGATTTTTATTATTATCAACAGATTGATGGATGGTTTAGACGGCGCCGTGGCGAGGGTGCAAGGACCAACAGATCTAGGTGGTTACCTTGATATCACGTTAGATTTCATTTTTTATTCAGCGGTTATTTTTGGCTTTGCATTGGCAAATCCTGCTGACAATGCTTTAGCAGCAAGCTTTGTGATTTTCTCTTTTATGGGTACAGGAAGTAGCTTTTTGGCTTTTGCCATCATGGCGGAAAAGCGCAACATTAAAAGCTTGGATTACGGTGGTAAATCTTTATATTTTATTGGTGGCTTAGCTGAAGGTGCAGAAACCATTGCGTTTCTGATATTGATTTGTCTAGTGCCAGCGCACTTTGCTTTGTTGGCCTATATCTTCGGGACTGTGTGTTGGGTAACAACTGCGACCCGTATTTATGCCGCTTATCGGACGTTGAAGTAGAAAAAACCATTAATTAGGTAGCTAAATAATTAAGAAATGCCTTCTTTTATAAAAACTGTATCTCAATATCGCTTTTCACAATGGCACAACATGCCAGTAAATAACCGCTTTGTACCCAAGCTAGTGGCTCAAACGGGTAGCTCACATTTCCCCATAACAACTTGATTGAACATGAAGAGCAATAGCCTTCGCGGCATTGGTATTCCACATGAATGCCTGCTCGTTCAAGTTGAACCAATAAAGGTTCATCTTCCGTCACAAGAATCTGTTTTTTTCCCAACAACACGCGATGCATTTGTTCTTTTTTTTGCGAGATGTCTTGCTTAGAGGTCAAAGTCATCGAAGTCTGAGTCGTCTAAACTATTATCTGTTTGCCCAACAAGGTAGGAGCTTATCTCTGCTTCTTGTGGCGCAACTTGAACGTTGTCGCTGACTAGCCAAGCGTTAATCCAAGGTATCGGGTTGTGCTTGGTCTCGAAGTGAGTATCTAGGCCAACAGCCTGCATACGAACATTGGTAATGTACTCCACATACTGACCTAAGATTTGTGCGTTTAGGCCGATCATAGAGCCGTCTTTGAATAAGTAGGTTGCCCATTCTTTTTCTTGCTCAGCGGCTTCTATAAAGATGTTACGCACGTCGTCTTTGCATTCTTCTGCAATGATGGCCATTTCTGGGTCATCTTTACCAGATGCCATTAAATTCATCATGTGCTGAGTGCCTGTCAAATGAAGCGCTTCATCGCGGGCAATCAATTTGATTATTTTCGCGTTGCCTTCCATTAATGTGCGTTCAGCAAAGCCAAAGCTACAGGCAAAACTGACATAAAAACGCACAGCTTCTAATACGTTAACGGATGCAACGGTTAGGTAGAGGGCTTTTTTCAGTTTAGGCATGGTGATTTCAACATCACCTTTGCCTGGTACATTAAAGGTACCAAATCCCATGGTGTTATACAGATTCACCATTTCAATCAAATTGTCGTAATATTTTGAAACACTGTCTGCTCGTTTGGTGATTTCTTCATTTGTCACAATATCATCAAAGATCAATGTTGGATCGTTGACGATATTACGAATAATATGAGTGTAAGATCGACTATGGATGGTCTCACTAAATGACCAAGTTTCAATCCATGTTTCTAATTCAGGTAAAGATACGATAGGTAAAAGCGCAACATTAGGAGAGCGACCTTGGACACTGTCTAGTAGTGTTTGGTATTTTAGATTGCTCAAGAAAATGTGTTGTTCATGTTCTTCTAATCGTTGGAAGTCTTTTCTATCGTTTGATAGATCTACTTCTTCTGGACGCCAAAAGAAGGAAAGTTGTTTTTCGATCAATTTTTCAAAAATAGGGTGCTTTTGCTGATCGTAACGAGCTACGTTGACGTTCTCACCAAAGAACATAGGCTCTTTCATACTGTCGAATTTTTTACGGTTGAACGTCGAGTAACTCATTTTTTGGGTATATCCTCTAATCCGTAAAGCATAAACAGTAGTGAAAATGCTTTAGGTATTAATTCAGTGTAATAACGTAGTTTGAGCATCAATAGTAACTAGCCTCAACAATGATGAGGCTAGTTACTATTTAATATGGCTAGATTTTACAAGCACCACCTGCACAATCATCCATGTCTTCTTGTTTATCATCTGCACCGTCACGAGTGTTGTGATAGTACAAAGTTTTAACACCGAGTTTATAAGCTGTTAAAAGGTCTTTTAGAATCACTTTCATTGGTACTTTTTGTGACTCGAATTTCTGTGGGTCATAGTTAGTGTTGGCCGAGATAGCTTGGTCAACAAACTTCTGCATGATGCCGACTAATTGTAAGTAGCCGTCATTCGATGGGATGGTCCACAATAATTCATAGTTATCTTTTAGTTTTTCAAACTCAGGAACAACCTGCTTCAAAATTCCGTCTTTGCTGGCTTTAACAGAAACAAAACCACGAGGTGGTTCAATACCATTGGTTGCGTTACTGATCTGAGAAGAGGTTTCTGATGGCATAAGTGCCGTCAATGTCGAGTTACGTAGACCGTGTTCGACAATCTCAGTACGCAAAGTTTCCCAGTCGTAATACAGTGTTGAAGGACAAATGTTATCGATTTCTTTTTTGTAGCTATCGATTGGCAAAATGCCTTTCGAGTACGTTGTTTCATTGAACGCTAAACAAGGGCCAAATTCTTTCGACAGTTTATTAGACGCTTTTAGCAAGAAGTATTGAATGGCTTCAAAGGTCTTGTGAGTCAATTCGTTAGCACTGCCATCTGAATACTTAACGCCATTTTTCGCTAAATAATACGCGTAGTTAATAACACCAACACCTAAGGTGCGACGCAATTCAGTCGCACGTTGAGCCGCAGGGATTGGATAGTTTTGATAATCCAATAGGCTGTCTAGCGCACGAACGATCAATTCTGCTAATTCTTCCAGTTCACTCAGATCTTCTAGTGCGCCTAAGTTGAAAGCAGATAAAGTACAAAGGGCAATTTCACCTTCAGAGTCATTTATGCTGTTTAGAGGTTTAGTCGGAAGTGCAATCTCTAAACACAAGTTACTTTGTTTAACTGGCGCTACTTTAGGATCAAATGGGCTGTGAGTATTACAGTGATCGACGTTTTGAAGGTAAATACGACCTGTACTAGCTCGCTCGGAAGCGAACAAGGTAAACAGCTCAGTTGCTTTAATCGTTTGCTTACGGATCGAATCATCTTGCTCATATAGGGTGTATAAGCGATCGAATTCTTCTTGATCGGCGAAGAATGCGTCATAAAGACCAGGAACGTCAGATGGGCTGAATAAGGTGATATTGCCGCCTTTAATCAAACGTTGGTACATCAAGCGGTTGAACTGCACTCCGTAATCTAAATGACGAACACGGTTCTCTTCAACACCACGGTTGTTCTTAAGCACCAATAGGCTTTCAACTTCCAAATGCCAGATTGGGTAGAAAACAGTTGCTGCACCACCACGAACACCGCCTTGAGAACAGCTTTTAACGGCTGTTTGGAAGTGTTTGTAGAATGGAATGCAACCAGTGTGGAAAGCTTCGCCGCCACGTATTGTGCTGCCAAGAGCTCGAATGGCACCCGCATTTACGCCAATGCCTGCACGTTGACTTACGTATTTAACGATGGCGCTGGATGTAGCGTTAATAGAGTCTAACGAGTCACCACATTCGATCAATACACAACTACTGAACTGACGAGTTGGTGTACGAATACCAGACATGATTGGCGTCGGTAACGAAATTTTGAATTGAGACACTGCATCGTAAAAGCGACGAATTAAATTCAAACGTTCTTTCTTGTCGTATTTAGCAAATAAGCAAGCGGCGACTAAAATGTAAATAAACTGCGGGCTTTCATAGATCTCGCCTGTTACACGGTTTTGAACTAAGTACTTGCCTTCAAGTTGTTTAACAGCCGCATAAGAGAAGTTCATGTCACGAGAATGATCAATTACATCGTTTAACTGGTCGAAGTCTTCTTTGGTGTAATCTTCAAGCAAATGATCATCGTAACGTTTTTGTTGAACTAGGTTTTTTACATGATCGTAAATATGTGGTGGTTCGAAATCACCGAAGGCTTTCTTACGTAAGTGGAAAATCGCCAAACGTGCTGCCAAGTATTGATAATCTGGAGTGTTTTCAGAGATTAAATCAGCTGCAGACTTAATGAGTGTTTCGTGAATGTCAGTCGTTCGAATCCCTTCAAAAAACTGAATTTGTGCTTTTAATTCCACTTGGGAAACAGACACATTGTCTAAGCCTTCAGCGGCCCACGTGATGACTTTATGTATCTTTTCCAGATTGATACTTTCAGTCTTTCCATTACGCTTAGTAACTGTGAGAGTGCTCATGCCATAACTTCCCATTAGTGCATTATAAAAAGAGGTGATTTACTCTATATAGTGTGTCGTCTTAAACAAAAACACTATATGTAGTGTCTTACTGTGAATCTGGAACGAACAATAGTGTGCATTTAGATGAAAATCAAGGCTTGAAAATCGATCAAAAATGCGAAACAAAAAAAGCCTAAGTGGTCACTTACTTTGTTTGCCTCATAAATCATAAACTTTGCAATAGGCAAGATAGGAAAGGGTATTTTTGTCTATTTATTTTTATTTTTCCTAGAGAACAGTAAAACAAAATAGTGCACGACAATTGACCAGTATTAAAGCGTAAGCACCATTTTAAACCCAGCAACGAGTGCGAATAAAAAAACTTGATGTACAAGATAAATTGGTAAAGCGTAACGTCCCATAAATGCCAAAATGTGGCTTAAAGCATGTTCAGGTATTGGCCATTTTTGACAATTTAAATAACCAAACAAAGGGCCTATTAAAACAACGCCAATCCATGGAAACGGAAAGACGATGTCGAGCGTTCTTTGTGGAAGGTCAAGATAGTTGGTGATCATGACAAATGCACCTGGGAACACTAGCAAGTCAGTGAGGTGGTAAGCTGCGACTATGCTTGCACCTATAGAAGCTGATACAAGTGGCCATTTGGCTAATGGTCTGGTGATCAACGAGGCTACAAATATAAAATGCAAAATACCAAAGAAGATCCACTGATCTGGTGTTGCTATATAAGTTGCCAATGAAATAACGACTGCAGCGAAAAACAGTCTGGCATCACGCTTCCAAAATGCTCGATAGCTTCCTTTAGAGAGAGTGTTTTCAGCTAATGTATTTTTTTTGAAGGTTAGGTAGGTCGACCAACCAATGGCGGTCATAAATAGCGTTAGAATAAGGCTACGGAAATACACCCAGAAAGGGTCGTAAATGGAATATTCCATGAAACCGAAATTACGTAAATCCCAGCAGAAATGGAATACAATCATTAATAGAACGCCTAAGCCACGGTAAGCGTCTAAAAAATTACTGCGTTTTACTAACGCATCAATTGAGGAAGGTTGCATTGAGATCCAAGGTAAATAGTTGAATGGAAGCTAAGCCATCATACCGACACTCATTTTTTAGCTCAAGCTCGCAGGAGCTCATGCTGTTACTTAAGTCTAATGCGCTTTGGCAAAGAGAGAGCTTATCTATGTTTGGGCGCGACGTTTTAGTGCCAAGGCAAGTGGCCTTTGTTGCTAATACTGGAATTTGTTATCGCTATACCGGCAAGGACCACTATGGGGAAGGTTGGCCTGAGTGGTTGTTACCTATTAAAGCAGAGGCCGAAGCCTTGGCTCAGCAGCCCTTTAACTCGGTTTTGCTTAATTGGTATAAAGATGGAGAAGATTATATGGGCTGGCATTCGGATGATGAAAAAGCATTAGGTCCTGCACCTGTTGTTGCCATGTTAAGCCTTGGAGCGCAAAGAGACTTTCTCTTTCGTTTAAAAGCAGACCATAAGGTGAAACACAAAATAGAATTAGAGGATGCGAGCTGGTTAATTATGAGTTCCTCTATTCAAGTGCTGTGGCAACACTCATTACCTGTAAGAAAACGAATCAAAGAAGAGCGAATAAGTTTAACATTTAGGCTCTTGCTTTGATTGTCATAGGTGAGGGCGTTAAGGTGCTTTTCGAGCTCTAAGCCAATCATCGTCTTTTTGAGTAAAACAAATTCTGTCATGAAGTCGGCTTGGTCGGCCCTGCCAAAATTCAATGAAGGTTGGTTTTAATACGTAACCACCCCAGTTATCAGGACAAGGAACGTTTTGATCTTCAAACGTTAATTCTTCATTTTCAAACGCTTTTTGCAATACGCCACGATTATCAATCACAGTACTTTGCTGAGAGGTTCTCGCTGCCAATTGGCTTCCGCGAGGACGACTTGCGAAATACGTTTCAGATACATCACGAGCTACTTTTTCAATTGTGCCTTCAATGCGAATTTGGCGAGAAAGAGCGGGCCAAAAAAACGTCATACAGGCTTGATTGTTTTGCATCAGTTGTTGGCCTTTCTCACTGTCGTAATTAGTAAAAAATGAAAAGCCAAGCTCATTGCGTTGTTTTAGTAGTACCACACGAGCATGAGGTCGTCCGCCTGAATCAACCGTACTTAGAGTCATGGCGGTAGGATCATCAGGGCAAGCGTCAATCGCTTTTGCTAGCCAAGTATCAAATAAAGCAAGGGGGTCATTACCCGCTTGGTCTTCTAAAAGATCGTCGAATTGATAGTCTCGGCGAATAGAGTGAAGGTCTCTGTTCATGATTAAATCCGATAAGTAGTAGTGGTCATGACTTTAGATATCTGAGTCATGATGGACATAACCGCTTGCGGGAATTCGTAACCGCCAGCTTCTAAAGCCATTTCTTTGTGTCTGGCTTCGTCTATGTGCATTTGCATTAAAACGGCTTTGCTTTTTTCATCTTGCATTGGCAAGGTCGTCATGTGTTTTTGAAGGTGAATACACACTTGTTCTTCTGTTGCGGCAACAAAACCTAAGCTTAATTTATCGCTTATAAAGCCAGCCCCAGCACCTATCACAAAGGAAGCGCCATAAAAAAATGGATTTAGGATACTAGGCTTACTTTTTAAGTCATAAATTCGTTGTTCACACCATACGAGATGATCAATTTCTTCGTCTGCAGCGTGCTCCATATCTTCACGCACAGTAGCAAGCTTGGCTGTTGTTGCTTGACCTGCGTAAAGCGCTTGAGCGCAGACTTCGCCTGTGTGGTTAATTCGCATTAATCCAGAAGCGTGCTTACGTTCAGCATCATCTAACTCGCCTTCATCAATTGAGTTGGCCGGCGAGGGGCGGGATGCATTGGCAGCATGGGGAACGAGTGTTTGTAATGCTCGATCAAATTGTAATACGGCTTTATCTAGAAAAGAGATCATATTATTTCCTCTTGTTAGCCAGGAGGCCAGGTCATTGGTCGACCACCCAGTACGTGCATATGAATATGGTACACCGTTTGTCCGCCCATTTCGTTACAGTTCATGGCGACTCGGTAACCTGCATCACTGATGCCTTTTTGTTTTGCAATTTTTGCCGCAGTAATTTGCAATTTTCCAATAGCAGGTGCGTCTTCGTCAGTAAGGTCATTTAGCGTACTAATATGACGCTTAGGGATAACAAGGAAGTGGGTTGGAGCTTGCGGCATAATATCTTCAAAAGCGATGACGTCATCGTCTTCATATAAAATAGTTGCTGGGATATCGCCGTTAGTTATCTTGCAAAATAAGCAGTCCATATTGTTTCCCTTTATTCGTATTATTCAAGGTTCGTTGTTTGGCTTCAAGGTGTTTTACGCAAAGAGTTGACTCGTGACAAGGATGCATTCTTTAGCCTATCACCTTTCTGGATTAGGTGTGAAAGTTGTTGTGTGAACTTCTGCTCTAATTCGGTACAAGCCAAAATGTCATCAAACCCAAGTTTTTTGGCGTAATCAAGCGACATTTTAATGTTATTGCTGATGAGCAAACATTGGTCTTCATTACGCATTAGAGGTGTTAGTCTTTGCTGAGTAATGTGAGGGATATGTCCCCCATTATCAAAGACTAAAATTATAGTGACAAATTGTCTTGTTCCAGGGCTCTCTAAGTGTTCAAGCATACTTTCTAGAGTAGAGAAATGTTCAATCTGGTTCGGATTGCTTTGCAATAATGTAAGGGTCTTTTGCAGATCCTCATCTTCTTGTCCGAACAAAATGATATGAAATTGATGTTGTTGTTTTGTCTCGTAAGTCAGATGACGAACATGAGCTCGAATAGGAATTTTGATATTAACGCTTCGTACTTGACCATCTTCTGAAAGACGCATTTCACCTTTTAAATGCTGTATTAAAAGCGCTATGTAACCCATACCAAAGTCGAAATCCGCAGTGCTTTCATGGACTCTAGTCGGTAGTGGATAACAATTGATTTCTAATATAGTAACGCCTTCTCTGCTGATGTCATGATGGGTAATATTGATGGTTAATACTTGGTCAGTAAAGTGTTTGAACTCTTGTGTAATGACCTCAAGTAAGTGTTGAATAGTAGGTGCATTTTGTAAAATTTCTACCTGATCAGATGTACTAGAATTAAATTCTACTAGTGTATTGTCTTGATCTAAGCGCTGAAAATTATTATGAGCGTTGTCAATTAATTGATTCAGAAAAATCGGAGTTGCTTGCTCTCGCAAGACACTGTCTGTTATGTCGCTGATGCAGTCGATTCGCTCGATTAAACTTTTAATATTGTTGTTTGCTGTTTGAGTACTGGTGAGTAATGTTTTGGTGTCTGGTGATTGTGCTGCTTGTTCAAGGTGGGTTAACCCTCCACCTATGATGTTAATTTGACGACGAAGACGACTCGATAAATCGGCTAAAAGGTCAAAAGTTTCAGCTTGTGAGTGGCGAGTGCCATATGTATGTTTACTGAGTAATGGCGTTGTTTGAACAATCATTCCTGTAAAATGGATGAGTGCTTCAATGATGATGGTTACAGTCAAGCCCCATTCCAATAACGTTGCACTAGGTATAATGCCGTAAATGGACATTACCCAGAAGAAATGACCAATAAGAAGCGTTGATCGAGCTATTAGATAATATCCAGAGAAAGGCACATTCTTGATAAAGGAAATAATAGCGTGGACGGTAAGGCAAATTAGAGTAGAGACAACCAATAATGACAATACGATGATGCTGATGCTTTCTGGTGATAATGTAAAAATAAACGCAAATATTATATTGAGTGATCCTATCGCGATTAATAAATTATCAAAAGTAGGAAAATACCTCTTTGTATCCAAATAAAGCCTAGAAAAGAAAACAATGGAGCTAAGACAGAATAAAGACGCAGCGTTATAAATACGTTCTTGGATCCCAATGATGTTCGGAAAAAATTGAGCAAATTGATCGTGAAGAGCCAAATGCAAAATGACAATGCCAACAAGTAAAAAGCTGTATATCAAATACATTGGGTGCGACGATTTGACATAAAAGAACAGATTACTAATAAACAGTGTCAGTAATATACCAATCAGAGTGCCTGTGATAGTGAGGTTTTTTTGATTATCCGAGCTCAGTTTAGATAAGGTTTTTAGCTCTATTCCTGCGTTCATAGGAAGATGTGAAGACAATTTTATATAAACTGTAAAAACAGGAGGCATATTAGTTGGAATAGTAAAAAGATAGTTTGGCGCTTTTATGTTTCTATTGTTATAAGGGCGTGCATTACCTAATTGGACTTGAGCTTGAACTTCATGTCGGCTAGGTAAAAATATGTCTAAGTACTGTACTCTTGGGGATTTTATCTCTAATAATATAGGCGTACTTTCTGTAGACTGAATCGCAATGTCGGTGCGAACCCAAACATTTCCTTTCACAATGCCTAATCGTAAATAATCACTATTTATTGGTCGAAAACGCTTTGAGTATTCATCGGATGAAATGGCATCAAGTGAGAGTGTTTTATTGTCGTCAATAAAGTAATAACCAGTTTCGGCTATATTTACAACATCATTGTGGTTATCAATAATCGCAATAGTGTTTGCGCTCCAGACAAGGTTGGAGGCGCAGAGTAAAAAGAGTAAAATTAATCGAGAAAACAAAAAATAGTCCACGCTTGTTGAATACAAAACAGACTATCATTATCAACTAGATAAGGGGTCAAATGCTATATCCAATTTTAGTAGAGTATTATATTTGGTTTGGTTTGGTGTTAATCGTAGCGACTTGGTTCACTCGACAATCAACCCCAGCAACGCGCACTAACCTAATATATGGGTACGGTATTGTCGTTGCCCTCGGATTTGTGTTGGGACTAGATTGGGTTGCTGGTGTGATTTTTGGTTTGTTGGTGTTAGAGCTGGGCCGCCTTTTCAAGGCGTGGCTAGATAGAAAAGAGTCTCAATTGAAAAAATAGATCTTATTTTTCGAATAAAAAAGGCCTCACTTTGTTTATCAATGAAGTGAGGCCTTTTTTTGCTTAATGTTTGAGTCTTCTTTTATTTACGGGCAATAGCTCGATGGCCAATGTCAGTTCTGAAGTACACTTTATCCCAGGCTAAGGTTTTAACAACATCGTAAGCGCCAGCTTGCGCATCAGCAACGGTGTCGCCTAATGAAACAGCACAAAGTACACGGCCGCCATTAGTGACTACATTCCCGTCTTTTAATGCCGTTCCAGCTTGAAAAACTTTTTGGTGCGCTGGAAGTGCTTTATCTAACCCAGAAATAATATCGCCTTTTGGGTAATCAGCAGGGTAGCCACCAGCGGCAAGAACAACGCCTAAGCTTGCTCTAGGATCCCAATCTGCTTCTACAGTATCAAGCTTGCCATTGATAGCCGCCAAACACATTTTTGCCAAATCAGAGCGTAAGCGCATCATAATAGGCTGTGTTTCAGGGTCACCAAAGCGGCAGTTGTATTCCAATGTTTTTGGTGTGCCATCAGGTCCAATCATTACGCCAGCGTACAAAAAACCACGGTAGCGATTGCCTTCAGCATTCATACCTTTTACCGTTGGCATGATTACTTCGTTCATAATGCGATCATGTATTTCAGGCGTCACAACAGGAGCAGGAGAATATGCCCCCATGCCACCAGTGTTAGGACCTAAGTCACCATTGTCGCGTGCTTTATGGTCTTGGCTGGTGGCCATAGGTAAAACAGTTTCGCCATCAACCATACAAATAAAGCTGGCTTCTTCACCGAATAAAAACTCTTCGATGACAACTCGGCTGCCTGCATCACCAAATGAATTGCCTTGCAGCATGTCTTCGACCGCTTCAATAGCTTCTTCTTCGGTTTGTGCCAAAATAACGCCTTTACCTGCTGCTAAACCATCCGCTTTTATTACGATTGGAGCGCCTTGTTGCTTGATATAAGCCACTGCTGCGGCGATTTCGGTGAAATTACCATAACTTGCTGTTGGAATGTTATGGCGTGCTAAGAAATCTTTAGTGAAGGCTTTGGAGCCTTCTAACTGTGCAGCCGCTGCCGTTGGGCCAAAGATAGCTAAGTTTTCTTTCTCGAATGCGTCAACAACGCCAAGTACTAAAGGAACTTCTGGGCCAACAATTGTTAGATCAATACTTTCGCGTTTTGCAAAAGCAACTAATTCATCAATGTCTGTTACGCCAATGTTAACGTTTTCGACTTTGTTTTCTGTTGCTGAGCCAGCATTACCAGGGGCAACGAATACTTTGCTGACATCGCTTGATTCCGCTGTTTTCCATGCAAGTGCATGTTCGCGGCCGCCGTTACCAATAATAAGAACTTTCATTGTGTAAATCCTTTATCGCAAAATCTATGAGTCAATATTGAACGTATCTTGCTAGCAGTGCCATTAATGAGGCTCCTCTAGCAATAATACCTTTTATGACTACTTATTAATGGCGGAAGTGACGGATGCCAGTGAAGACCATTGCCATACCAGCTTCGTCTGCTGCAGCAATTACTTCAACATCGCGCATTGAACCGCCAGGCTGAATGACCGCTGTAATACCGGCTGCAGCTGCTGCGTCTATGCCATCACGGAATGGAAAGAAAGCATCTGAAGCCATAACAGAACCTGGTACTTCAAGGTTTTCGTCAGCGGCTTTAATGCCCGCAATTTTCGCACTGTATACTCGGCTCATTTGTCCTGCGCCAACACCAATAGTTTGTTCTGCTTTTGCGTAAACAATGGCGTTAGATTTAACAAATTTCGCTACTTTCCAAGCAAACAACAAATCTTTCAATTCTGCTTCGCTTGGTTGGCGTTTAGAGACCACTTTAAGATCGTCTAATGTGATGCAGCCATCGTCACGGTCTTGAACTAACAAACCGCCGTTAACACGTTTGTAATCTAATGCAGCAGGTTTGTCTGCTGACCATTGGCCACACTCTAAAACACGGACGTTTTGTTTTGCGGCAACAATTTCAGTCGCTTCTTTACTGACGCTAGGGGCGATAATTACTTCAACAAATTGACGATCGACAATAGCTTGCGCTGTTTTAGCATCTAATTCTTGATTGAACGCAATGATGCCACCAAACGCAGACGTTGGGTCTGTTTGGAAGGCAAGGTCATATGCTTCAAATTGTGTTGCTGCTGTTGCTACGCCACAAGGGTTCGCGTGCTTAACAATGACACAAGCAGGCTTCTCGAAGCTTTTTACACATTCAAGTGCCGCATCTGTGTCAGCGATGTTGTTGTAAGACAATGCCTTACCTTGAATTTGTTTTGCTGTGCTAATAGATGCTTCTTTTGGATTGGCTTCAACATAAAATGCTGCTTTCTGATGAGGGTTCTCACCGTAGCGCATTTCTTCTTGTTTGTTGAATTGTAGATTAAAGGTACGTGCGAAATCTTCGCTGCCGCCTGCTACTTTTTTACCTAAAAAGTTGGCAATTGCACCATCATAATGAGACGTATGCTCAAATGCTTGAACAGCAAGATCAAAGCGCTGATCGTAAGTTAAGCCACCATCAGCTTTTAATGAAGCCAGTAGGCTGTCGTAGCTTGATGGAGAAACAACGATAGCAACGTCTTTATGGTTTTTCGCTGCTGAGCGAACCATAGTTGGTCCACCGATATCAATGTTTTCAATAGCCATTGGCAAATCGCAATCTGGGCGTTCAATCGTTGCTTCGAATGGGTAAAGGTTTACGACAACCATATCGATTTCGTCGATACCATGTTCTTTCATGACAGCGCCATCGATACCACGACGACCAAGTATGCCGCCATGCACTTTCGGGTGAAGTGTTTTTACACGACCATCCATCATTTCTGGGAAGCCTGTGTAATCGGACACTTCAGTTGCAGCGACATTATTTTTTAACAACAAGGCGTAAGTGCCACCAGTTGAAAGAATTTCAATGCCTTGAGCAGTAAGCTCACGTGCGAATTCGACAATGCCTGTTTTGTCGGAAACGCTGATTAACGCTCGTTTGATTGGAGTAACTTTTTCTAGATTTGCCATCATGGTTCTCGCAATTAATTAACACTAAATAAACAAGGGGAATATAAAGCAAAAAAAGGGCGAAAATCGCCCTTTTTTGTTGTATTTATAGCATGCCGTATTGCTTTAGCTTCTTGCGAAGCGTACCTCGGTTCAAACCAAGGATGGTGGATGCTTTTGTTTGATTGTCCTTTGTGTAGCTCATTACAGACTCTAGCAAAGGCGCCTCAACCTCAGCTAAGACTAACTGATATAAGTCTGTTATTGGCTGCCCATCAAGATGAGCGAAATAGTTTTGTAGTGCTTTTTCAACATTGTCACGTAGAGTTTGTGACTGTTCTGAAGAAGCGGCTTGAAACGTATAATTATGAGTTTGTTCTACCACAGAATGACCTTCTATTTTTAAAGCTAACCGTTTATTAATGTGAACTGAATATCAAAAAGATACATCTTGTTGAACTTCTTTTTGCTATTCAATGCATTAAGTACAAGGTTTGTTTACCTATTGGCAAACAAAGAACTCTTCTAATTTATCAAGTTGCTCTTGCGTATTATCAATACGATTAAACAAACTGCGAAATTGTGTTTTATCCGCTAACGTCTGCAAGTACCAACCAATGTGTTTGCGAGCAATACGCACACCCAAATAGTCACCATAAAATTGGTGCAGGGCGCTTACATGATTGATGACAAGCTGTTTCACCTCTAATAACGATGGAGGTGCTAACAATTCGTTTGTTTCTAAATAGTGATTTATTTCACGAAATATCCACGGTCTACCTTGAGCAGCCCGACCAATCATAATGCCGTCTGCTTTAGTGTAGTCTTTTACAAATTTGGCCGTTTCAGGATCTTTAATATCACCATTAGCAAAAACAGGAATGCTCAGGTGATGTTTGATCTCTGCGATAGTGTCATATTCAACTTGCCCTTGGAATTTGCATTCACGAGTACGTCCATGAATCGCCAGGGCTTTAATGCCAATATCTTCTGCCATTTTTGCAATTACTAAACCGTTTTTCTGATCGAGACTCCATCCTGTACGTATTTTTAGAGTCACAGGGACAGAAACACTATTTACAACCGATTCCAGTATTTCACGAACAAGTGCTTCGTCTTTGAGTAATGCAGAGCCAGCGGCCTTGTTACAGACTTTTTTTGCAGGACAACCCATATTAATATCAATGATTTGTGCGCCTAGCTCAACGTTCTGTTGTGCTGCTTCAGCCATCATTTCAGGGTCGCCACCAGCAATTTGAACGGATCTTGGCGAAACTTCCGCATCATGAATTAAACGATGTCGACTTTTGTTCGTGTTCCATAAACGAACATCAGACGTAACCATTTCAGATACGACTAAACCTGCGCCTTGATCATGGCAAAGACGGCGAAAAGGCAAATCTGTTACACCAGCCATTGGAGCTAGAATAATAGGTTTGTCAACGCAATATGGGCCAATAGCAAATGCCATGATATTCCTGAATACTGGATTGATTGTTAAAGATCGTCGACAGCGTCGAGCGGGCGTGAATAATACCTATGCAATTGCTATTTTTGAAGTCTTGACAGACTAAAAATTGACTGTTTTTTGTTCTTTTTTTTAGCTTAGTTCAAAAATACCTTAAAACTAGTGGGAGCGAGTGTCTGAAGGGAAGGTTTTTAGCTGGTGCGTCACTGCTCTAGCGCCTGGGTCTTGGATAGGAATAACTAAGTGAATAGGTGTGTTTGGTGGCATGTAGGTAATATCGAGGAAATCTTTGTGTAAATACGCACTAGGTGAAAATAATCTTGCAGCAACTGGCGCACCGTTTAAATCAAAAAATTCCAATGCTATTTTTGGCATAGGTTGGGAAAAACTGCTGGTGTTGGTGATAATCGCATTCACTAAAAGTGTATTTGGAATGGATGGATGACTTTGTATACGCACATGTTGAGTGGTAATGGCGCTAACGTCTTCAAAACCAGGTAGGGCGCAACCAGAGTAAGAACAGATTATTTGGTAAAAGGACCGAAAATTAGGGGAGCGGCTACCTTCATCAAAAAAATGCATGGCAACTTGGCCAACTAACAAAGCCAGGCCCAGCAATGAGGCAAAAAACCACATCCAAGGGTGATTGCTCTTCGGGCGAGTTGTTGTCTCATTTTCTTCTAATAATGGAGCAAGGCTTTCTTGAGCGGATAGTTGCTCGAGAATAGAATGCTGATTTTTTATATCTGATGGACGTGTCTGTTCAGAGGCGGATTGAGCTAATGACTGCAACGCAACCATGTAGTCTGGTTCTTGTGCTGGCTGTTTTGGCGCTTCTGACTTTGTTTGTTTGGGTTGTGCTGCTTGAGTTGTAGTTTGTCTAGGCTTAATTGGAGATGTTTTAAGCGCGGCTTCTACTTCAGCCAGTTCTACTTCCCAAGGTGCTAGGTCATCTTGTTTCTGCTGCTCTGTTCTCGCTTTTCTTTTAGTAGTATCTGGATTATTCGAAGGTGATGTTTTAGGCCCCCCGTTGTCTTGAGTACGAGCTGCGTCTTCAGTTTCTTTGGTTTTTAGTGTTTTTTGTTCGCCAATAGGAGATAAGTCTTCATCGTCAAACAAGGTATGCAGCCAATCTGGATTAACCGTATCGTCTTCAACAGAAATGCTATTGCTTGTCGTATTAATACTTTCAGATTCTGCTGCTTTAACCACGGATTCGGTTAATGGTTTGTCGTTAAATGGTTGGGCCAAAGGCTGTTTTTTAGGTGTTATAGGTTCTTTTTTTGGAGTCACTTTTTCTGTGTTGTTAGGCGTTTTGCTTGCATCGAATATATGAAAACACTGGCCACAGCGTACTTTGCCTTTGGCCATGCTTAATACTTCCTCGCTGACACGAAATGCAGTTGAACATTTTGGGCAACGTGTAATTAAGCTATCGGCCATGAGCTAGTATCTTCCTATTAAAAACTGTACTAAATGTGTGAGTGAGTGCTTTTGTATATTTATAAGCGTTATGCGTGCTTAGTACCAACAATACGAACCCATTCTTCGCGCTCTGTTATGGCGTCAATGGTAAACCACTCTTGGTAAGCGTGAATCACTTCTTCTGCTTGATTAGCAAGAATACCTGAAAGTGCTAACTGACCGCCCGTCTTAACCAAGGCTGAAATGGTTGGTGCTAAATGAGCAAGTGGACCCGCAAGGATATTTGCGACCACAATATCTGCCTGTAAGTCAGACTCATAAGGCGGTAGTTTTACTTCAATACGGCTTGGATCAATTTTGTTGCGTTCTGCATTGGCTTCTGTTGCTTGAACAGCCTGAGGGTCTATATCGATACCAACCATATTGGTTGCACCAAGTAATAAACCTGCAATACCAAGAATGCCAGAACCACAACCATAATCGATGATGGTTTTGTCTTGGCAATCAATACTGTCTAGCCACTGTAAGCATAAGGCAGTGGTTGGATGAGTGCCTGTGCCAAAAGCTAAACCTGGGTCAAGCATCAGCGTAACCGCTTTAGGGTCTGGTACTTCGCGCCAGCTTGGACATACCCAAAGGCGCTCACCAAATTGAATAGGATGATAGCTGTCCATCCATTCTCTTTCCCAATCTTTGTCTTCTAATATTTCGATTTTTAAATCAATCTCTGATTCACCAATAGAGGCGGCTTTATGCTCAAGTAAAGGACGAACGGCTTCGACATCTGTATCGGCCTCGAATAGACCTGTGACCTTAGTATTCTTCCAGAGTGGTGTGGTGTTCAACTCTGGTTCGTATACTGGGTCATCATGAACATCTTCAAAAGTAACAACCATAGCACCGCATTCTAGAAGTGTATCTTCAAAAGCGGGAACATGATCAGGAGTAGTGTGGATACATATTTGAAGCCAAGGCATAAAGTGGAGTCCAACAGTTAACAAACATGAATAGGATAACGAAGCTTGGCGTGAGAGGCGAGAGGAAAATGATGACCCCTAGTGATTTATATTATCACCAGGGGTAAAACTACCGTCTTATAGACCGAGTTTTTTCTCCAAGTAGTGGATATTTACACCACCAGCAATGAAGTTAGTATCATTTACTAATTCTTTTTGAAGTTCAATGTTGGTTTTAATACCATCAATGAAGGTTTCATCTAATGCGCCTGAAAGACGTTTTAGAGCAGCGGTTCTGTCTGGTGCATGGCAAATGATTTTAGCAATCATTGAGTCATACGTTGGCGGAACTGTATAACCACTGTACAGGTGAGAGTCAACACGAACACCCATACCACCTGGCGCATGGAAATAATCCACTTTACCTGGGCAAGGCATGAAGGTTTTAGAGTCTTCCGCGTTGATACGAGACTCAACAGCGTGACCATTCAGTTTGATGTCTTCTTGTTTCATTGACAATGGCAAGCCGCTTGCAATGCGAAGTTGCTCTTTTACGATATCAACACCCGTTACCATTTCAGTAACTGGATGTTCTACTTGAACACGAGTATTCATTTCGATGAAGTAAAATCCACCATCTTCGTATAAAAATTCAAACGTACCAGCACCGCGGTAGTTAATCTTAATACAAGCATCAACACAGGCTTTAAAACATGCTTGTCGAGATGTCTCGTCTAGCATTGGTGCTGGCGCTTCTTCTAATACTTTTTGGTGGCGACGTTGCAAAGAACAATCACGGTCGTATAAATGTACCGCGTTGCCTTGACCGTCAGCCAATACTTGAACTTCAACATGACGAGGGTTTTGTAGGAATTTTTCCATGTAAACCGTGCTATCACCGAAGTAAGAGCCCGCTTCAGACTGTGTAATGCTGATTGATTTTAGTAGGCTGCCTTCGTTGTGAACAACGCGCATACCACGGCCACCGCCACCTGCAGCGGCTTTAATGATAACCGGAAAACCGATTTCATGAGCAATTCGTATACATTCAGCTGGATCTGTTGGAACAGGGCCATTTGAACCAGGAACGGTAGGAACGCCAGCTTCTTTCATTGCTTTAATTGCAGAAACTTTATCACCCATAAGGCGAATTGTTTCGGCTTTAGGGCCAATGAAAGCAAAGCCTGAATTTTCAACTTGTTCAGCAAAGTCTGCGTTTTCCGCAAGGAAACCGTAGCCTGGGTGTATCGCAGAGGTGTCTGTTAATTCTGCAGCACTAATGATCGCTGGAATATTCAGGTAACTTTGTGCTGAAGGATTTGGACCTATGCAGATAGATTCGTCTGCAAGGCGTACATGTAGTAAGTCGCGGTCAACTTTAGAGTGAACAGCAACGGTTTTGATACCAAGTTCTTTACACGCACGTAAAATACGTAGCGCGATTTCGCCTCGGTTAGCAATCAATACCTTATCGAGCATGATGAAACCTATTGTTTGGGTTATTAAATGATAGTAACAAGTGGTTGATCAAATTCAACTGGCTCGCCGTCTTCAACTAGAATTGCGCCAATTGTGCCAGATTTGTCGGCTTCAATTTGGTTCATCATTTTCATTGCTTCAACGATACAAATTGTATCGCCAGCATTTACTTTCTGGCCTACTTCGATGAAAGACTTAGCGCCTGGCGCTGAAGACTTGTAGTAAGTACCAACCATTGGTGAGTTAATCACGTGCCCAGCAATTACTGCTGGTGCTTCTGGAGCAGCGGAAGCAACAGGTGCTGCGGCAACAGGAGCAGCCATCACAGGGGCAGCCATTTGTGCCATCACAGGGGCACCACCACGGCTAATACGAACAGCTTCCTCGCCTTCTTTAATTTCGATCTCGTAAACGTTAGATTCTTCTAAAAGTTCGATTAGCTTTTTAATTTTACGAATGTCCATGATTAATCTCTTCTGTCTGTATTTGTGGTTCAGTGATGATGACATTCACTGAATATAATAAAATTGGTATCTAGCTCTAAAAGTGTATTTAGGGCTCAGCTTTTATAAAGCATACAAATATAAAAGCATGTAGCAGGAAATTATCGATAAAAAGCGGGATATTGTCCAGTTATGCGGCAAAAAAACCTAAAAATGTTTGTGATGGTCTTTTTTTAATCTCTAGTAAACTCACTGAGAAGTTAAGAAGTATTACTCATTGATAATAAAGTTTAAGCGTTCAATAATATCTGCTTTTGTTGGTTCTCCCATAAGCGTCAAAGACTGCCTTTCTTTGCCTTGAGCGTCTAAAAAGATCAATGATGGAGGTCCAAATAGATTGAATTTTTTCATCAAAGCTTTGTTCTCAGCCGAGTTTTCTGTCACATCAACTCTGATTAGTTGTACTTTACTAATCATAGGTTGTATCTCAGGTGATACAAACATAGCTTCTACTTCCTTGCAGCTAATGCACCAGTCAGCGTATAAATCCAGCATAACTGGACGACCATCTTGATTAGCCACTATGTTATTAAGCTCACTTAAACTTTTGATACTCGCATCAAAGGTGGCTGTTTCTTTTACGGTACCGTTAGTAGATGTCGTCGAAAGTGACATCTTTAATGGATGTAGTAAGGATGTATTGCCCATAGTCCCACCTAAAAACTCCACGGTACCCACAAGGAAGAACCCCATAGCTAAAAACCAACGAATAGGGTGAGAAGTATCTTGAGAAGCTCGATGAATGAAATAGCTGCTAATCGCGATCGCTAAAAGGCCCCATAAATACAAATGCGTATTCTCTGGTAACCAGCGTGTCACTAACCAAATAGAGACGGCTATTAAACCAAATCCCATCAAGTTCTTAATATCTTGTAACCATTCTCCATTTTTAGGTAATACTCTAGGGCCAAAAAGCCCGACGAGTAACAAGGGAACTCCCATGCCCAATGCCATGATGAATAGCATCATAGCGCCATACCAGGCATTACCTTGTCCACTTATGTAAAGCAGTGTGCCTGCCAATGGCGCAGATACACAAGGTGACACGATTAAAGTAGATAAAACACCCGCTAGGAAAACACTTCCACTTGTACGCCAAACTGAATTGGAGTGATTCGTCGATGTCTGCAGTCTTTGTTGCCAAGACGAAGGGAGTTTGAGTTCATAAACGCCGAACATAGCCAGCGATAGTAGAAGGAAAATTACCGCACTAACGGCTAGTAAAATAGGGTTCTGTAATTGCGCCTGTAAATTAAGCTGAGTACCAAAAATACCAACCAAACCACCAATGGCCGCGTAAGTGAATGCCATCGCAAGTACATAAACTAAACTGTAGTAAAATGCCCCTGTTTTTGAGCTGCGCGTACCTACTACAATTGCGCTAACAATAGGCACCATAGGTAATACACAAGGCGTGAGAGAGAGTAATAGCCCTAAACCAAACAGTACAACTAATGCTGTCCAAGGGCTGCTAGATTCAAGAAGCAGGCTGACAGACTGAGATTCAGAAGGTGCAATACTATTTATTGACGGATTTGTAATACTAGCACTGCTTACATTCGTAGACTGAGATTGCGCCCCAAGATCAGGTGAAGACAAAAGCGGAACAGTAAAATTAATTTGTACTTTTTGTGGTGCATAACACAATCCTGCATCCGCACACCCTTGAAAACCTAGAGTCGCGTTTACTTTCGTTCCTGCAGGAAGATTAATGTCATAATAAATAGGTAAGGTGATTTTGTTGCGATAGGTTGTCACTTCTCCAAAATAAGGATCTTGTTTGGTTTCACCTTGAGGGAAAGGTGAAAAGTGTAATTTCTCTGCGTCTTTACCAGACAAATTAAATTGTTCTTGGTATAAATAGTAACCATCATGAATTTGCCATTCTGCGATAAGTTTACCGTCTTGCGGTTCAGACACAAAAAGCTGGAACGCTTGCTCGACAGGTAAAAAGTCAGGCTTAGTTAAGTTGGACGTTGGGGCAAACGTGAATGCCATAGAAATATTTTGGAACAAAAGCAAAAATAACAGAACAAATAAGCGCATAAACATCTTCAATCAAGTTGAACGTGTAGGTTTAAAATAAGTAAACCATATTTCATCACGTTAGGTAGAAGGTGTAGACTACCAATCCACCTTAAAGTTGCCAATCGCAAGGGGACAAATTGAATAAAAATCTATTTTCTTTTCTATTTTCTGTGTTTTTTATTACAGGATGTGGGTGGAGTAACTCTCCGTCTGCCGGAAATACAACCTCATTAGAGACAGTAGAAGTAACTAAGAGTGCTGAAAATGGTCGTGATGGTGCAACAGCGATAAAACCTTCAGAGCCTAAAGTTCTGGTATTGTCTGCATCAGAGAAAATAACACAAAGTCTTATTATAAGAGGTCAACAAGCTTTTGCAGAGGAGCGTTTTTTAACGCCCGTAGAAGATAATGCCAACCTGTATTTTCAGGCGGCATTAGGTAGAGAACCTGGCAATTTTGAGGCAACTCAAGGTATTGCTAACATAGTTGAAACTTATACCAACTGGGCTTGGCGTGCTGTACTTAGCCGCGATTATGTCAAAGCCTCTCGCTATTTAGATTCAGCTCGTTCTGTTAACCCTCAAGATCCACTAATCATTGAAGTAGACGCTCGAATAGAAGATCTGAAAACAAAACGTAAAAACGAGGCCATTTATAGCTCAAAAAAATCTGTTGAGGGAGCAGGGCAAGCAGTCTTCAATAAAGATAAGTATTTTTTACCAAAAACACTGTTTAGTTTGCCCGAAGAAGAGATAATTAAAGAGATTCAGCCTATCATAGATGAAGTGGCTAAAACGGAGCGATCAATCGCAATACATTGGCCAAATGACAAAGAAGCACGTTTGATTTATCAAATTATTAACAGCCGTGTTACAGAATTCCGTGTACGTGCGATGACACTAGGTCGCGCAGACTATATGGTAGAATTACAACAAGATTAAGGTAGGTCAATAATGTCATGGTTAGCCGATAAATTAGAACGTTTAAAAGCAAGTGTTAACTTGTCAGGACTTTGGAAAATTATCGTTTCTATTGTTGTTGTAGCGGGCGTGTTATTAACCTTTTTAGGTATGTACTGGAGCAATGAGCCAGATCAATTTGATGTGGTAGCAACCGCAAAAGAAAAAGCCACAGAAAAAGGCTATTTAAACAACAGCAAAAAATTGGTTGTTGGTTATACAACCGCAAGCACACTCCATTCAATTGTCGGAACATTATTAGATAAACCAGGCGGCTTTACTAACAATGATGTAATGCCACCGGGTATCTTTATGGACAATATGCCTTCTTGGGAGTTTGGCGTTTTAGTTCAGGCTCGTGATTTGGCAAGATCCTTTCGTAAAGAATTTAGCCGTTCTCAGTCTCAGTCCACTGAAGATGTTAATTTGAAAATAGCAGAGCCTCAATTTAATTTTGATAATAACAGTTGGGCATTACCTTCTAGTGAGAGTGAATACCGTCGCGGTAATAATGAACTGATGGAATACCTTGATCGACTAGCGGTATCTGACGCGCAATTTTATGCTCGTGCAGATAATCTTTCTGATTGGTTGTCTGATGTGAGTACTCGTTTAGGTAGTTTATCTCAGCGCTTATCTGCTAGTGTTATCGAAGAGGAAGGAGGAGACGATCAACAAATAGATGGCGACAGCCGTTATGTTCGTACACCTTGGTTAGAAGTCGATAATGTATTTTATGAGGCGCGAGGTACAAGCTGGGCACTAATTCACATGCTACGAGCAATAGAAGTCGATTTTATTTTTACTCTTCAAGATAAAAATGCATTGGTCAGCTTGCGCCAAATTATTCGTGAGTTAGAAGCAACGCAAGAAACGGTTTGGGCCCCAATGATATTAAATGGCAGTGGCTTTGGTGTTTTAGCTAATCACTCTTTGGTTATGGCGTCCTATATTGCCCGCGCAAATACAGCAATTATCGATTTACGTAGTCTACTTGAACAAGGCTAGTAATAGTATAATGAAACAGGATAATAATATGGGGAGTATTCGTACCGCGGTACTCGACGATGCTCCTCATATTTTTGCCATATTTCAACAACGAAACGCTTTCGAACAAACGATCAGGCAATACCAAGGTATTGGCTTGGTTGATGTCATCGAATGGATCGAAACCACCACAGATAAACATCCTTTTTTAGTCATTGAATATCAAGGTGACGTCATTGCTTGGTGCTCTATAGAACCTTTCTACGGTTTGCCTGCTTTTGATAGTGCATCCGAAATTAGCCTTTATGTTTCACCCGCCTACCATAGCCAAGGCTTAGGCCGAAAATTCCTCTCTCATATAGAAAACCATCGTATGGATATTGGCTTTAGTCATCTGGTTGCTTATGTCTACGAAAGTAACAAGAGAAGCCAAGGTTTCTTTACTCGACAAGGGTTTGAGTTGTGGGGAGTGCTACCAAATATCGCTCAGGAGGAATATATCACAGAAGATGTGCTTCTTCTTGGGCGAGAGTTTTAGCATTTTCTAATTTCTTCTTCTTACACCTTTTTTGATTTTGGTATCAGCTTTTATTGCTTAGCACAAACTGAATTTCCTTGCTCGGCATTATCGTTTGACCTTGCTCGGCATTATCGTTTGACCTCGCTCTAGGAATTCTCTTTGCGATAATTGATTCTGGAGTTTTTATCTGCCTAAATGAAGTGAGAGCTCATTTCGACGAAAGCGGTTTACCAAGTTCATGGAGATGCTTTTACAGGAAAAGAAACCGACTTAGATTTCTTTATTGTTAGAGTGCTGGATATAAGAAACTAAGTTTCTACCATTTCTCTTTGATTGATACATGGCTTCATCGACGTCTTTAATTAATGTATGTAGGTTTAACTCTTCAATATCAGTGAAGGTGCCGACACCAATGCTGATGGTGATATGTAGCTTACCTGCACAGGTTTGAATTGAGGCTTTTTCAACTATCCTCCTTAAATTTTCCGCAACCGTTTTACTGCCTATTGCATTGGTATTCGGCAATAAAACAATGAACTCTTCACCGCCATAGCGCCCCAAGATATCTGACTCACGTAATCTATTATTTATTATCTTCGATAACTCTATGAGTACATCGTCTCCTGCTTGGTGACCATGCGTGTCATTAATATTTTTAAAATGGTCTATATCAAACATGATAAGTGAGTAGTCGATGTGAGACTCTTCATGTTTTTCAATTGCTTGCTTGATACTAAAATCCATACTTTCACGATTGAGCAGTTTTGTAAGACTATCTTGGCTCGCTAGGTTAAATAGATTTTCTTGATAACCTGTTTGTGTTTTACGCAATTTATCTAATATGAAGCTCATAATGATAATTAGCGTGATGCTAACAATAGATGAGAAAATGAACATGATAGTGATGTTGTTGATAAGAAAATTTGTTTTTTCTTTACGTAGATTAAGGTCGTAATAAACTTCTAAAACACCAATGAATGCACCTTTTTCCATAATAGGAATATACACTTCAGCAAAGTAGTGTGGTTTCGTTTCTGGATTGATTTCCCTATAGGATGTCGTAATAAAGGAGTTGCCTTTAGCTAGATTCGCTTTGAAATAGGGTTTGGTATTGACTGTTCCGACTTCACTTTTGATGGTTGAAAAAATCACTTTTCCTTCTGAATTGAAAAATTTTATTTTCCATAGCTCAAAATAATGCACGGCATCGTTGAGGAATTCTCTTTCTTCTGGTGTGATGTTGAACTCATCGCTTTTAAATTTTTCTGTTAAGGAGGTGGTTTCTTTATTTTTTAGAAAAATTGCATGAGTAATGTATTTTGTCACTCTTTCAGCATCGTTTTCTGCACTTTGCAAAATTATCTTTTCAAATGATGGGCTGATGTATTGCTGATGTAATATAGGAAAGACAATCGCTATAAAAATAACAGTAGCCTGCATAAGGCGAATAATGATTTTGGAAAGTTTGAAATAATTTTGATTCAGCTGCATAGATATCCCTAAAATCTATAGAAAACACCCTATTCAGTTTCTATGGAATGTAATTGTTTTTTTAAGCTTAGTTTGGAATATCTATAATGCAATATTAATTGAGAATCGTTTTCAATGGCTGGTCTCCAGTAAATCAGAAAATTTACTGGAGACGCTTTGTCATATAGTTTTTTTGTGTCTGCTCGTGGAGAGCGCAATAATTCGATCTATTACTTTAAAAGCTGTTTCGGGGGTTGTGTCGTATTGTACTCGGACAATGGCTTCACCAATTTTCAGGTCAATATATCTATGATTAACTAAGGGCGGTATCAGCTCAGATACTATCTCTATCATATCTTTTCGTATCAAAAAACCGTGAATTGTAGCAAGTCATATTACTAAAAAACTCTTTGTCTTTTTACTCTATTAGAGAAGATTCTTATTAACTACGTAGATAATTTATACAATTAATGGCATTCTAGCCAAATATTATTTTTTAGATTGTTTTTATAGGTTTTTGTATGATTGATATATCAAAAATGAATAATGAGTTGGCTGATGCAACACCTCTTGAAATCATAGAGTGGGCTGTTAAACAGGGTAATAACTCTATTGTATCTACACACTTTGGGCCGTTCGAAGCGGTTGTTTTGCATACTGCCGTTGCGGCTAAAAAAGACATTACCGTTGTTTGGGCCGATTCTGGTTATAACACCCGAGATACCTATGTTGTTGCTGAAAAATTAATTGGTTCACTTGGACTCGATGTGAAAGTTTATACGCCGAAAATTACTGCAGCACGTTGGGATAATGCCTTTGGTGGTGTGCCTGATGTAGGCGAAGAACGCCATACTGAATTCACTGAAAACTTTAAACTTGAGCCTTTTACTAGAGCTTTAAAAGAAGTTGCACCTGACGTTTGGATTACAGGTGTTAGGGCTGAGCAAACAGAATTTAGAAAAAATATGGAAGTGATTAGCCAAGGTGCGGATGGTGTTATTAAAGTTGCGCCTTTTTTACATTGGAAAGAAGCTGACATGCAAAAATATTTGAATGAGAATAACTTGCCAAATGTTCAGAACTATTTTGATCCAACGAAAGGTCTTTCTAACCGTGAGTGTGGCCTTCATACTCAGCTATAATTTTTCTAAAATAATCAGTACAACAGCTGGTTTGTTGTACTGATTATCCTCTTCGATTTCTACACTTCTCTTTTAAATTCTAAATTAAGCTTGTAGTAAACAGCCGTCCGAATTCTGTCATGGTTTCAAAAGGTAGTTCGATGCTAGTATTCAGCAGCTATAATAAGCCGTTTAAAATAGCGCTAACCAACAAGGATTCTTGATGATAGATTTTGATAATAAAAGTGTTTTTAAACTTAAGCAGGATTCTGATTTTGCTGAGAAGGTGAGTGATTTTCTGTTAGATGATGAGTCTATAATTGATTCGTATAAATCCATGCGTGATGGCGTTGTCTTTACGAATAAAAGAATTATAGCGGTAAACGTTCAAGGAATTACAGGGAGCAAGAAGGATTTTACAACCTTACCTTACAAAAACATCGTTGCTTACTCCGTCGAAACATCTGGTACATTGGACCTTGATTCTGAGCTAGAAATATACTTTTCTGCACTGGGCAAAGTGAGATTTGAATTTACAGGCAAAACCTCAATGTCAGAAATCTCAAAAACGATTTCAAGCTACTTGCTTTAGCTTTCCTATAGTAACGTGAAATTTAGCCTTATGATGAGGCGTATTATTATCAATAAAATTAGGATGTTTTATGAAAAAAATTATTATGTTGTCTGTTTCTGTTGTTCTCCTTACTGCTTGTTCACCTGAAGTAGGAAGTGAGGGTTGGTGTTCAGATATGAAAGAAAAACCTAAGGGTGATTGGACTGCAACAGAAGCGAAAGATTTCACAAAGAATTGTATATTTTAAGATAAATAATTTAATTTATTTAGGTGTAAAAGAAAGACTATTGTGTCTTGTTTTTTTAGCGCCCGATACATAAATGTTAGATGTCGCGAGGTGATAAAAAAACCATTCTTTAGAATGACTTTTTTATCTTTAAATTTAGTTATTGTGTATCTTTTTAGTATCTAAAAAACGAGTAGCTTGCTGAAATTTGAGTAGAGTTAGATAAAAGGTTAAAGCTAGTAGTGCAAAAAGCCAGCCTTATGAGTATTATTCTCAAACAGTATGAACTTAACGCTACTAATATTACTAGAGACGTATGTATTAAGTTTTATTAAAATATAGGTGTATTTATAATATTTCGAGACTAAGCTAATGGTCATATTATCATTTTTTAGTCTTCATTAGGTTTCGTAATATGACTAATTTTTTACCAAAAAATCAAGAAAAGGGAATTTAATATGGGTTGGAAAGGGACTATTCGATCTGCTGGTGCTGAAGCTAATATTGCAGAGCGGGATGAAAAAATTCGACAAAATGAGTTGAAAGAACAGCATGAAAAATATGATGCTATGTCTGTTTTAGAGCAAGCTGCTTATGATGTTGATGTTTATGAAAACTACATCGATGTTATTCAATCTATGCATAAAGAATGTGGCGCCAAAATCAATTGGCGCAGCATACAAACATCTCCAAAACCTGAAGAACCTATTAAGGCACGCGAGCATGAGCAGAAAGCTCTGCTAGAGGTTAATAACTATAAACCGAACTTGATAGATCGGTTTTTGAATAGAGTTGAAAAGAAAAAGGCCATATTGTTAAAAGTGGTAGAAGATGCAATCACTTTAGATCAAAAAGCACATGAGTATCAATTGCCTGCTTGGAATCGTGAAGTAGAGACTTGGCAAGAAAATGTTGATCTGGCTAAAGCGCTTTTAAACTCAGAAGAAAAAGCAAAATTAGAAACTATAGAAGCACTTCAACCATTTACAGAAATGTCTAATCTTGGGTCAGAATTTTCTGTATCAACGAAGACTAACGGCTTGCTAGAGGTGACCGTTAAAGTGAATGGAGCGATAATCGTTCCGAGTAAATTGAAAGGTTTACTTAAGAGTGGGAAGTTATCAGTTAAAAAGCTGCCAAATACAAAATTCAATGAAATATACCGAGATTATGTTTGCAGTGTTGCATTGCGAGTTGCTAATGAATTATTTTCCATTCTTCCGGATAAACTGATTGTCGTTACTGCTGTCGATGGCGTGTTAAATACTGAAACAGAAGCGTTAGAAGACGCTACTATTTTGTCTATTGCTATGTCTCGAAAAGTGATGGCTAAGCTTAAGTTAAAAACACTAGAGCCATCTACTGCAATCAGTGATTTTGTACACAATATGTCTTTCAAGAAAACAAAAGGTTTTGAGGAAGTCGAATCTATTGATGTAGAAAGTTTAGATCTAAAAGCGTAAATTTTTTAAAGAATTCAAACCTTCTCTTTACGGAAAAAGAGAAGGTTTTTTATTTAAAATCCTGCCTTTCTTCGAATGTCCAATATAAAAAATTCAATTTCAATACACTTCTTATTAGATTATAGACAAGAGCTCTGGTAGGCATCACCGTATTCATGAGCTATATAGATTTGCTACATAGGTTCAAATACAGATCCTAAACTTGGAACAAATAGTTTGTTATACATGCGACTGGCGTAGTCGTCTGTCATCGATGCCATGTAGTCACAGATGATACGTAAGCCGCTTTCACCATTTTCCTGACTCTTACGCCATTCATTGGCTATTTCTCTTGGTAGTAAGCGGTTAGGGTCTGCTGAATAGGTTTCGAACATTTCCAGTAGCATCTGTTGCCCTTTATAGACAAGCATTTGAACTTCTGGGCGTTGGATTATGTGTTGCATTTCAAATTGCTTTAATAGAGACAAGGCTTGACGCTGCCCTTCGGGTAAGCCGACTTGGAAGCGCAATAGTGGATGTTCAAAATTTTGTTTTTCGACCACTTGGCAAGATGTAATAAACCAACTAACGAGATCACCAATGGCTTCTTTACGAAGGTGACTTTGGCGACTAAAAAGTTGTGTTCGTATGTTATTTAGATTTTTGGATAAATAAGGAGATGCCAAGGCGGTAAGTTTTGGTTCTAAGTGCTCTAGCCACATATCTTTAGTAACCATGCCTAGGACTATGGCGTCTTCTAAATCGTGAACACCATAGGCTATGTCATCAGCGAGATCCATTATGCTGGTATCAAAGCTGGCATGTTTAGCTTTTGAATGACTACCAGGTTCAGTTTCTCTTACGTCTTGCAACGCCGCTTTATCGAAATCACTAAAGGGTTCAATAATCCAATTTAAAAGGTCTTTCTCTTCATGGTAAACGCATTTTGGTGGTGCCCAATCGGAGGCTTTGAATTGACGGAAGTTATTGGGTTTTTCTCGGTAAGCTCCAACGACATTTTCGTGTAAAACAGGGTATTTTAAAATGCCCAATAAAGTACGGCGAGTTACGTCCATTCCATAGGTTTCAGAATAAGAACCGCGTTTTCCTAAGATACGAAGGGATTGAGCATTTCCTTCGAAACCACCGTTCGATTGCATCATATAATTAAGAGCCACTTCACCGCCGTGACCAAAAGGCGGATGACCGATGTCGTGACTAAGGCAAACGGTTTCAATTAATGCATCGTCTGCTAACCATTTTTGAAAATCGGCTTCGGCAGGTGAACTGTGCTTTAAATGATGGACTATGCCGTTGCCTATTTGAGCCACTTCTAAAGAGTGGGTTAGTCGTGTACGGCTATAGTCGTTTTGGCGAATAGCGAGAATTTGTGTTTTGGATTGTAAGCGCCGAAAGGCGGCACTATGAATGATGCGGGCACGGTCACGCTGGTAGGGCGTACGGTAATCGTTTTCACGGGACTCTTCATGACCAGATTGTCTCTTGTGCCAAGGCAATAGATCATAGTGCGTATTTGTCATTCTTATCATCCACTTAAATACTAATAATGATCAATCTTTCATGAAAACACGATATAGGTCAATGTTCATGAAAAAGGCCTTATGCATAATAGGGTTCATTATAAGGAATCTTTATGCTTAACACACAACATCTGATGACATTTAAAGTGTTAGTTGAAACAGGAAGTTTTACACAAACGGCCAAACAGTTGGGGTTAACTCAGCCAGCTGTGAGTCAACATATTCAGAAGTTGGAGCGTGACTTAGGCGAATCCTTGCTGATTCGGCATGGACGTACTACTGAAGTCACTGATGCTGGTAAAGTCTTGCTAAAACATATATCAGAATTAGAAGCTTGTTATCATCGTTTTACCACATCTTGGAAGCCATTTATTGAATCTAAGCGTGATAACCCTAAAAAAACTAAGGCTAGCTAGTCTTAGTTAAGTCACTAAAAACAGATTTTAAGAAGCTCAACGAATGTGTTTCGCTAAGGTTTGATAGAGTCCAAATAATATGCCAGCAGTAACGCCCCAAATACGAATTTCTTCATATTCAATTTCGAAATAGCCACGTGAATTTGTGTCGAGTTTTTTCTTTTTAAAGCGATAGTTCTGCGGTGTGAGTAAGTGTCGTAATGGCACCCAGTGAACACACTTTACTTCATCTTCACAAAGGCTGAGTTCACTTTTTCGAGTCATTTCTGCAATAATAGGTTTGATGCAATAACCTGATAACGTACAGTACTCACCAAGTTCACCGAGTAAATCAAAGCAGTCTGGTGCAAGGCCCACTTCTTCTAACGTTTCTCGTAATGCCGTGTATTGAATACTGGCGTCTTCAGCGTCATGTTTTCCACCTGGAAAAGCAATTTGCCCCGGATGGTTACGCATGTGAAGCGCCCGTTGTGTTAATAGCGTGTATAGCTCGCCATCATTTGGATCTTGCCAAATTGGAATTAATATTGCGGCTGAACGGTAATCTGCGCCATAACCGCTGGGAAACATTTCTTTATCTGGGTTATGGATTTGATGCGCATAAGGTTCTTTATCTAAGGCTGCGCGAATTTCATCTAAACTCAGATCAATAGGAGGAGCATTTAAAAACTGCTCTATGTCAGACATGATACGGCCTACTTCAAAAAGACATGTTCTAGAGTATGGGTTAATTTACCTACTTTGGTAAAGGTTTCTTGATATTCTTCTTCACATTCTGAATCTGCGACTAAACCGCCACCGGCCCAACAATGCAAATTTCCATGGTCTGCAACCAGTGTTCGTATGGTAATACTAGAGTCCATTTGGCCGTTAGTACTGAAGTACGCAATCGATCCGCAGTAGGCTGAACGCTGATGAGGTTCTAGCTCATCAATAATTTCCATAGAACGAATTTTTGGTGCGCCAGTAATCGAGCCGCCAGGAAAACTTTGGTGAAATACACGAATGGCTTGATCTGCTTTATCTATTCTGCCTTCTACCGTTGACACAAGATGATGTACATTGGCGTAGCTTTCCAATTTAAACAATGCCGGCACTTTTATACTGCCTGTTAAGCAAGTCCGACCAAGGTCGTTACGCAGTAAATCAACAATCATTAAGTTTTCAGATCGATTTTTTTCTGATGCTTCTAGCCAATCAGAATTTGCTTTGTCTTCTTCTGGTGTCTCACCACGGGCAATCGTACCCTTAATAGGCTTAGATTCAACATGGCCCTGATCACACAACAAAAAGCGCTCTGGTGAATGGCTTAATAAACTTTGTTCGGGCGAAATCTCTAAATAGGCAGAAAAGGGGGTGGGACAAACCTCGCGTAATGCTTGGTAAGCGGTAAAAGTATCGCCCTGATAAGTACTGGAAAAACGTTGAGCTAAGTTCACTTGATAGCAGTCACCAGATTGAATGTACTCTTGAACTGTAGCAAACTTTTTGGCGTAGTCGCTTGCTGTCATATTAGAGGTGAAAGGCGCAGTTAATGAAAATGTTTGTCGTTCTTTAGTGTGTTTTTTATCACTCATTTCAGTGAAGCGTTTGATTAAGTCAATTGCTTCCGTTTCATCACACCAAGGTGTAATGATAAGTTGTGTTGTTTTCTCTTGGTGAGAGGTAATAACGGCCCAAGTATAAAGACCCATATTTAAAGGATCTAGCTGAATATCGTGTTTTACTGTATCAGGCAGCTGTTCAACAAAATGGCCGCTCTCGTAACTGTAATAGCCTAATAAACCGCCAGTAAATGGCAAATCTTTTGATGCAGAGATTGCCCAAGGTTCTTGACAAATCAAGGTCATGAGTTCGTTTAATAAATCCATCGGATTCTGTGTGCTTTGCAACTCATACAGCGGTGCTTTTTGCCATGTAATCAGCGAGTTATTTTTAGACGGGCGAATGCGTGCTAATGGGTTTGCCACTAATATGTCGTGGTTTGTATCAGGGAAATGTTCATGGTTACTGTCAAGCAGAGCGGGGAAAGGTAAGTCGCGCACGGCAGAAAAGAAAGACAGTAAGGATGTCTGGTAAGGGAGATTCACCCGTTTGATTTCTGACATTTAATTTAATACCTAGTAATATTCAATTATCTATCTCATTGTATTCTTTTAACAAAGTTCCTCACAGGGTAATTGTAAGTGTCTGACGTTTTTTTTCTATCTTTACCAAAAGCACGCATTGCGTATCGTCTTTATGAAAATCCGAATGCGCAAACGGATCGCGTTTGTCTACTTTTGCATGGTGCGGGTGTCGCAGGGGAAATCACCTATTCTCCGATGTTGCCGTATTTTACCCAGTGGCGCTGGATGCTGCTACCGGATTTAAAAGGCATGGGGGATTCTTTCCATCATCATGGGGAGGAAGATCCAGTCTCGATTGATGAACTTACCGACGAAGTAGAGGCGTTATTAGCGCACGTTAAATGGGGTGATTTTGATCTGGTTGCTTATTCACTTGGAGGTTTGGTCGCATTGAATTTGAATTACCGACGCAGCCTGCAAGGTAAATCAAAAGTAAAAATGGCATTACTAGAGCCGGCGTCTTTCGATAGAGAAGACTTATCAAGCTTAATGGAAGTGCGTTTGAAGTATCGTCATGCTTCTACGCTAATTCGTGAAACGGGTGATGTGGAGTTGGGTGTTGCTCAGTTTATGGATGGTGTATCGCCCAATCGTCGTAAGCATCCCGTGGCAGAAGCTACAACACAATCTCGTCTTGCTCATCGTCCTTTTGGCTTTGCTTATGCGTTAGACGCGGTGACGGATCATGTTGAAATCATGTCGACGCAGCCGAGTTTGCGAGACGAGATGATAGCGGCGTCCGAGCAGGTGTTCTTGTTTTCTGGCGAGTTAAGCCATGAAGCATTAAAGCAACATTATGAATTATTGAATTTGCAGAATGAAGAATGGGAGCACAAAACCATGAGTGCTTGTGATCATTCTCTGCCTTTTCAAAAACCAAGACAGATCGCGAATCATATTAACAAATGGTTTGCAGTAGGTTAACTTGATCAAACAATGATAAGAGACGAGCAAGGATGCTCGTCTCTTATCATGAAGTAAGGTGGAAAACGTTTAAAAAAGTAAGACAAATGAAAACAAGGAGGTTTTCAATGAAGAATCAAGATGGTTTTTCCTTGCTAGAGTTATTGTGTGTACTCGCTATTTTGAGTGTTCTAGCTTATGCAGGCTCAGCGCAGTTTTTGGCAGTCAGTCAAGATACTCAAGATCAAAGTGCTCTTAAAAACGAAGTTAAGCGGTTGTCTGAAGCCTTGATACAGGCTCGGCAATTAGCTGTGGTTAGTGGAAAACCGAGCGTCTTATGTGGTAGTACAATTAGTAATGCTATGAATAGCAGCAGTTGCAATGGTGATTGGTCTTCAGGTTTTCGGCTTTATCAAGATATTAGTGGAAGCGAAGGTGGTATTGAATATCGTGCGATTGCCTTCACAAATTCATTACAGGTTTCTTGGCATGGTTTCCCAGTCCAAAAACAACAAATAGAATTTCACTCCAACGGCTTGTCTGGCTACCAAAATGGTACTTTTGAATTTTGCTTAGGTGCTTGGCAAGCCAATCTAGTGCTGAACCAAAGTGGACGTTTTTATACTACAGACCCACAAGTCAAAGTTGAGGGGGCCTGTTTATGACTTTTCGCTTTCTTTCAAACTCTTCTAAAAAAATACAAGGCAAAACCTTATTACTCAAACGACGCCTACAAGGCTGGATGATGATGGAAGTTATCATATGTCTAGCCTTGCTTGCGGTGGTGTTACATCTCGTTCAGAGCCAAAGTGAGGTTCAATGGCAGTCCATTCAGTTAGCTGAAGAACAAAGAAAAATCAGTGAAAACAAAACCAAACAACAGGCTATGGTGCAACTAACAGGCTCTATCTCTTGGAGGGACAATTCTAATATTACTTTTAATTCTGGTTATCCTGATTGTCAGTTATGTAGAGGTAATCAATTAGAGCGCTGGTTTTATGCATCGCAGCACATAAATCCTGACTCCGATGAAGGAGATGAATAATGGCTTCGGATATGAGTAGAAAATCCACTTATCTAATTCGTGGTTTTAACTGTGGTTCGAAAAGTAGGGCACAAGGCAGTTTGTTGATGGAGCTGCTGGTAGTATGTTTATTAATTTCTTTGTTTTTACCTTTTCTTGTCAGCACTATCTCTCATTTACAAGATCGCCATTTGTTAGCTCAAACCTATCAAGATCAACGTACCTTTAAAGCGGCTATTGATGCTCACTTTCAATCCCAGTGGTCTCGTTTAATTCCTGCTAATTGTACGGATGATGCTTCATTATTACTGACAGTTCAATCTGGCACTTCAGTACCAAATCGGCTTTCTTCCCGTGTTGTTTCTGCAGATTCAGATTGGTTGAAAGGTGTAGATTATGGATCTTGCCGGATAGGTATGACAGTAGCAAGCAATCCATTTGACGTTACATTAGATTGCCATTCGAAAAATGGTGATAGAGCAGCGTTTTTTAGTTGTGATGCTTATTCTACGGGACAAGTTACAGCCTTATCTGGTAGTAAAAGAACAATACAATTAGATAATGTCAATGTAATTGGTTTGTCTGGCATGCTAGAAAGTGAAGACGGTTTTTATTGGTATTTATCACCAGGTAAAAATGGAGGTACCGCATTTTGGCGAACACCAGAAGAAAGTGGTAATTCATTAGAGTTACTTAATGGTATTGAACGGCTATCAATTTTCCCTTTACTAGACAGTGACGATAACGGATCAGTGGATACTTTAGCGACAAGTTATGGCGATTTTTCTCTAAAGCAAGTTCGAGGACTTTGGGTAGAATATCAATACCGCTTAGATGATTGTAAGTCTGAGCGTGGTATAGAGCTGAATCAAAGTTATGAGTCGATGCGAGGTGATACTTGGCACTATTCGACACCTTGCCAGAGTGTAGGGAATCAAATTATTTCATTAAAGTGACAGCATCCTAGACCTCAAAAATAAGTGACAAGGAAGGTTGTGAAATGAGCATAAAGAAAATTTCAACTCAAAAAGGTTGGGTATCTTTACCTATCATTGCTTTGTTATTGGCTGTTTCGGCTTTGTCTGCACGTTATCAAGAAACCTTGTTAGCGTCTTATAAATGGCGTGGACAACTTAGTGATGTGGCAGAAAAGCAAGAAATTTGGCGTTTTTTTCGCGAAGGCTTTGTAGAGTCGCCTTCTTTTAACTTGGCAAGCCTAAGTGTCTGTGTAGGGTTTTGTGAATTAGCTAGTTTACAAAATACGAGCCAAGAAAAAGAGTGGAACCACGATGGTAAAGTGTTGAATTACCAATGGACTCGTTATGAAAAATTTGATGTCGATACTAATCTTGTTGAAACATCATATAGACTTTGTGCCACGCAAAACCAGCAAACGTATTTATGCTGGTGGTGGCGTGAAAGCAAGCTGATATCAAGCGGTTGGGTCTCAATTAATTAAACATTTTTCTAATCATAATTAGACATTTTATAGCTCTCAGTCCTTGTGATTAAAGGTTTTTAAATGATCGGCACTGCAAAATGGACGAGCATCTTGATCATGAACCGCATGAGAGCGAGGCATAAAAGTTTTGCATTGCTCACAACGAACCATGCTTTCTTGAGTATCTTCTTTTGTAGCAGATTCTGTTTTTTCTGACTTTACAGGCGACTGCTTGCTTTTAAACATGATAAATTGACGGTATAACCACCAGCCAATGAAGAAAATAGCTATAAAAACGATCAAACGTACGATCATATACTTTACCTAAGTTGGTTAATTCCAGACAATAAGCAGCATAATCTAACAGAGTTTACGAGATAGCAACTGTATGACATTACGAATTGCAATGGCCCAGCTAGACATGTTGGTCGGCGATATTAGCAAAAACACCCAATCCGTTATAGACGCGGCCTGTAAAGCTCGTGATGAAGAGCGTGCTGATGTGGTCGTTTTTCCTGAGTTGACCTTAACGGGTTACCCTCCAGAAGATTTATTGTTACGCCCAAGTTTAGAGCCGCGTATTGAATCAGCCTTGACGAAAATCTTAGCTGAAGTGCGTGATATTTATGTATTAATTGGCTATCCGCGACATATAGATGGCGAGTTGTTCAACTGCGCTGGCGTAATCTACCAAGGTAAAATATTAGCCGAATACGCTAAACAGAAATTACCTAATTTTCTTGTGTTCGATGACAAACGTTATTTCCGAGAAGGCCAAGATGTAGGTATTGTAAACATCAAAGGTGTAAACGTGGGTTTAAGCATTTGTGAAGATATTTGGCACCCAGAACCTATAGCACAAGCAAAAGCTGCAGGCGCGGAGCTAATTCTTAACTTAAACGCATCGCCTTATCACATTGAAAAAATGGGTGAGCGAGAAGCTTTACTTTATAGGCGTGCCACCGAAGCTAGCTTGCCAATTGTCTATGTAAATTACATGGGGGCGCAAGATGAATTGGTGTATGAAGGTGGCTCGTTCGTAGTGAATGCGAAAGGTCAAAAAGTGATGCAGGCACCTTGGTTTGAAGCAGGCTTATATTGTGTTGATATGATAATTGATGATTCTCGGCCTAATAAAGTAGAACCTGTTTCAGGAAAAATAGCACCATCACTTGGTGAAGAGGCCAGCGTATACCAAGCCATGGTTTTAGGCTTGCGTGATTATATTGAAAAGAATCACTTTAAAGGAATCGTACTGGGATTAAGTGGTGGTATCGATTCTGCTTTGTCTCTTGCCGTTGCGGTAGATGCAATTGGCGCGGATCGCGTTCAAGCGGTAATGATGCCTTACACCTATACCTCGTCTATCAGCTTGCACGATGCAGAGGAAGAAGCCAACTTACTTGGTGTTAAATACAGCGTGTTACCAATTGAATCTATGGTGTCGGCGTTTACTGATGTCTTGGCGCCAGAATTTGAAGGCTATGCCAAAGATACAACAGAAGAAAACCTACAAGCCCGAACCCGTGGTGTTGCTTTAATGGCAATTTCTAACAAGAAAGGCTTAATGGTTTTGACGACAGGAAATAAAAGCGAAATGGCAGTCGGTTATGCAACGCTTTATGGCGACATGGTTGGCGGCTACTCAGTATTAAAGGACGTATTCAAAACCTTGGTATTTAGGCTTTGTCGATATCGTAATACGCTAGGTTACGTGATTCCTGAACGCGTTATTACGCGCCCACCTTCAGCAGAACTTGCGCCAGATCAGAAAGACGAAGATTCCTTACCAAGTTACGACATTTTAGATGATATCTTGCGAATGTACATAGAAGAAGACCAAAGCGCGGAAGCGATACTCGCTACTAATAAATTTGATCGTGAAACCGTGTATCGTGTACTCCGTCTTGTCGACGTAAATGAATATAAGCGTCGTCAGTCTCCAACAGGTGTCAGAATTACTGCACGTGGGTTTGGCCGAGATCGTCGTTATCCGATTACCAATGGATGGCATATCGGAGAGTAACCTTCGTACTTTCTCATTTCCTTTATGTAAAAAGTCGGCTTGAGGTCGACTTTTTACACTCTATTCAAGCCGCTTCCATTCCTTTAATGCTTTTATATGATTAGGCGCAATACCACAGCAGCCACCTATAATATTGGCACCAAGGTGATGCCATTCTTTAGCGAATTCAAGATATTCTTCCGGTGATAGGTCTCGGTAGCCTTGTACATTTAGGTTTGCTTTATGATCTTTTGGAATGGGAACAAAGCTATTCGCAAAGGCGCCGATATCGAGCTGTCTGTTATGTTTCGATAATATGCAGGTTGTATCGCGTATTGCTTGTTCAATCACTTCTGGAATCGAGCAGTTAAAGAAAATACCGTCAATGTTTTCTAATAGTATTGCTTCAATAGCGTCTGTTACTAACTCGCCTGAGCGTAAGCTGGCAGGTTGTTCCATCTCATCACTCAATGTAAATGCGTAATAACAAGGCTTACTTGAGCCTTTTAATACACTGGCAATTACCTGAGCTTCTTCGATGCTGGCGATCGTTTCAGCCAGCCATAAATCGACATAATCCTCTTGAGCGTTAAGTAATGTGGTTAAAATATCAGTGGCACGATGGGGCTCAAATAAATCTGGGCGATAAGAGCCGAATGGCGGTGGTAATGAGCCTGCTACTAAGATGTTATGTTGTGCATTTTCAGCGACTTCTTTTGCAATAATAGCTGCTTGTTTAGCGAGTATCGCGCCTTGTTTTTGATAACCATCTTCACCAAGATGGAAAGGCACACAAGCATAGCTATTGACCGTGATAATTTCGGCACCAGCATCAATAAAGCTTTGATGTGCTTGGGCGACATAATGCGGCGCTTCTATCAAGGCTTGAGCGCTCCATAATGGTTGAGAGAAAGGCGCGCCAATACGCTTAAGCTCACGGCCCATGCCGCCATCTAAAATGGTTAAGTTTTTCATTTTGGTCTTTTATATGTCTGAATTAATATGGGCTTCATTCAATCATAATTACACGCAAAACATAATGAAACTTGGTCATGATAAGTATGAAGGGAGTTCACTAAATTATAAGAGTGAATTTTTCTCTTAATTGTCTTTACGTTATTTTGCAATTCCAGACCTATTAGATGAGAGTGAATCTCGTTAAAATTAATTATTAAACACTCGTGTTACTCCTCTTATTGATAGGGCATTTAATGAAAAGATTATTCATAGTATTCATCGCTTTAATGCTAACAATTCCGAGTTTTGCTTATGCTCACGACGTTCCTGGTACTGGTGGATTTATGTCTGGTCTGAGTCACCCAATATTAGGGTTTGATCATTTGTTGGCAATGTTGAGTGTGGGTATTTTGAGTGCTCAAATGGGAGGGAAGGCGATATGGAAAGTACCAGCTACCTTCGTCATTGTGATGTTAGTGGGCGGTGTTCTTGGAATGGAAGGCGTTAAAATGATTTCCGTTGAATTAGGTATTGCAGTATCGGTATTAGCCTTGGGCCTTTCTATTACGATAGAGAAAAAATTGCCTGCTTTTATTGCGATGATTTTTGTCGGTTTTTTTGCTGTCTTTCATGGTTTTGCACATGGCGTAGAAATGCCTTACTTGGCTAAGCCTGAGTATTATGCCTTGGGCTTTGTCGTTGGAACGGCATCTATACATATTGCGGGGGTAGTTGTGGGTGTGTTCTTTCAAAAAATAAAGGACGGACAGCGATTGTTAAGGTATTTAGGCGCCGCTATAGCGGGTATTGGGTTTTACTTGATCGCTATGTAATGGCGATTTTTTGATTAAATGGTAAAGCCGTATTCTGATTAGATCTGTACATTACTTATTGTTCCATTGGATGTTTTTCTAATTTGACTGACTGCTTATGCTTTGCCTAGATGTTAAACAGAAAAACCTGTGCATGCTTGAGCTTCTTTCAAACATGACGTGTTAGTTGTATTAATTGGTTGTTTGAAACCATTCAAAGATTGCTAAAATGCTAGCAGATGTATATTCTTGCCGTTTAAGATAAACATATAATAATACAATTACATCTTCTAGGAGTTAGATATGTCTAAACCAGTAATCGGTTTTATCGGTCTTGGCCTTATGGGCGGCAACATGGTAGAGAATCTACAAAAACGTGGCTACCAAGTAAACGTAATGGACCTTAGCCAAGACGCAGTTGATGCTGTACTTGCTCGTGGTAACGCGACTCAATTTACTTCTGCAAAAGCATTAGCAGCAGCAAGTGACGTTGTTGAGTTTTGTCTTACAACTTCTGCTGTTGTTGAGAAAATCGTTCACGGTGAAGACGGTGTTTTAGCAGGTATTAAAGCCGGCTCTACACTCATCGACTTCGGTACTTCTATCCCAGCTTCTACTATCAAAATTGGTGCTGCTCTTGCTGAAAAAGGCTGTGGCATGATTGATGCTCCTCTAGGTCGTACACCTGCGCACGCTAAAGATGGTTTGCTAAACATCATGGCTGCTGGTGACATGGACACATTTAATAAAGTTAAACCTTTATTAGAAGAGCAAGGCGAGAACGTATTCCACCTTGGCGCTTTGGGTGCAGGCCATACCACTAAGTTAATCAATAACTTTATTGGTATGACAACTGTTACGGCTATGTCTCAAGCCTTTGCTGTTGCAAAAGCGGCAGGTGTTGACGGTCAGCAATTGTTCGACATCATGTCTGCTGGTCCATCTAACTCACCATTCATGCAATTTACTAAATTCTATGCAGTAGATGGCGAAGAAAAATTAGGTTTCTCTGTAGCAAATGCTAACAAAGATCTAGGTTACTTCTTACAGATGGTTTCTGACTTAGGTTCTGAGTCTCCAATCGCTGAAGGTACTTCTAAAGCGCTACAAGCTGGTGTTGATGCTGGTTTTGGCCAAAATGACGTACCAAAAATCTTTGATTATTTCACTGGTTTAAAGAAGTAATTTAAACTACTTCTTTAAAGACCTCGTGCATTTTTAAAAATTGCACGGGGTTTTTTTTTTGCTTTTTTGTCTATACTTAAAACCTTCCTTTCATAATGTAATAACCCATTAATACCTGCTTTGTTTCTCAAACTGTTAAAACATAAGATGTTTCAATACAAGATGAGGAAGTATCATGAACAATAAAAAAATCTTAATGATCACTGGCGACTTTACTGAAGACTACGAAACTATGGTGCCTTTTCAGGCATTAATAAGTGTTGGTCATACTGTGCATGCGGTTTGCCCCGATAAAAAGTCTGGGGACACTGTTGCAACAGCAATTCATGACTTTGAAGGTGATCAAACATATACCGAAAAAGTCGGTCACCGCTTCGCTCTTAATGCGACGTTTGCTGATGTGAACGTTGAAGATTACGATGCTTTGATTATTCCCGGTGGTCGAGCACCTGAATACCTTCGTCTAAATAAAGACGTCATTGCTATGGTGAAGTACTTTTTTGAGACAAATAAACCTGTGGCGGCGGTATGTCATGGTGCCCAATTATTGGCAGCAGCCGGCGTTCTAGAAGGTAGAAAGTGTTCTGCTTATCCTGCGTGTCAGCCTGAAGTAGAGCTTGCCAAAGGGAAATTTGTAGAGTTGCCTGTAGATCAAGCGGTAACAGACGGCAATTTAGTAACAGCGCCTGCGTGGCCAGCACATCCAGCCTGGTTAGCGCAATTTTATGTGTTGTTAGCAAAGTAATTGACTGATATCTGCTCCGTCAGAATTCAGATCTAAACATTCAGGGCTAAGAGCTCAGAAAGTTAGTCAGGTTTAATTGTTGTCTTAAGACAATAAAGTATTAAGCCTGACTAACTTGCATCTATGTTTTAGGCTAAACTGTTTACCTCGTACCACTTTACATTCCAGCGTTATTTCAAATAATAAAAATAGGAAAAATAAGATGTGTAAGCTTTTTGTGAACTCAGATCCAAGTCTATGGGAAAATGTTACTCGTTCTTTACGTATTGATGGCATGGTGACCAGTATCCGATTAGAAAGCTTCTTTTGGTTTACGTTAGAAGAGATTGCTCAGAGAGATAAAATATCTTTGTCGCAGATGATTGCTAAGCTGAACCATGAAGCTTTAGATGCAGGTCATAATCTTGATAACTTTACATCCTTTTTACGTGTTTGTGCTATGCGGTATTTGCATTTGCAAACAATCGGTATGTTGCCTCATTCTCATGAAATTAGTATCGCATCGCTCAATACAGACCGTATTCTTGAGCAAGAGAAGTACTATTTAGAAACGCATCAGTAATTATCTGCGTTTTTTCAGTACTTTCTTCGTCTTTTCAACAGCCTGTTTTTTTATACTGACATCACTTTATTATTTAAAATTCCAATCTTACCTCATACTTACTAGTTGATCAAAAAACAACCTTACAAAAAGGCTACATACCAAATCTTCGATATTACATATTGCAACACATACTTCTCTGAAACTTTACTATAGTTATCTGGTGATGGTTGAAATGACGATTGTTCATTTTTACGTTTTAAGATTCATGAAAGACGTTTTTTTTACCGCATACAGATAAATGGAATGCTGCAAAGCGGACAGCCTTGATAGGAAAGGATGTATTTATACAAACCTTTTTATTAAATGCTCATTATATAGAGAAGGACATTCGATGCTAAGTGTAGAGTCATATATAGGAAATCCTGAGAAAAACTCTGAAACGGGTCTTTTGGATATTGTTCTTGATAGCAGCATTCAAACCAATTTGGACAGTATCTGTGAATTGGTACTAACAATCTTCGACGCACAGGCTTGCTTGATAACAGCTAACTTCTCACAAGGTCCGATTACTCTATCTCAATGTGGTGAGAGCCTTTCTGAATTAAATGATAATCAACAAGCTAGCATCAACAGAGTAAAACAATTTGAAGAATTCGTACTAGACACGAATCCTAATACAAATGCCGATAGTAAAAACACCGCATCAACTATTTACGAAGCTCATTCGCCTATTATCTTCCCCTCAGGTTTAGTATTTGGAATGTTGATATTTGAACGCCACAGTGAGAGCCCTCTTGATGGAAAAGAAAAAGCCATTTTAAGCATTTTACAAAGAGATATTACTAATCACCTAATTCAGCAAAAACAAGCTTTTGAAGAAGCCAAGTCTACTGAATTACATACTTTAATCTCCAAACATAATCAGGATTGGATCTTTGTTAAAGACGAAAGCTTCCGCATTGTTTATGCCAATGATGCGTTTCTCGGTGTTTATCCTGAAAATATGCAAGATAAAATTATTGGTTTTACCACACTCGAAGAATACGATGTGGCGGAAGCTGAACTGTTTTTAGCGGACGACAAGACTGCGTTTGAAAAAGGCATTTGCATCGTTACAGAAGACCTTCATATGCCAGATGGTCAGCACATTATTGTAGAAACAGTGAAGCGACGCTTCGAAGATGAGTATGGGAAAGCTTACATCTTAGGTGTATGTCGTAATGTCACGCGAAGAGAGCATTTAATTCGTGAGCTTAAGAAAGCAAACGATGAGTTAGACGATTTTACTAGTATTGCGTCTCATGATTTGAAATCGCCTCTCAATGCCATTAAGCGGTTACTTGAGTGGATTGAAGAAGATTGCAAAGCGTTATTGCCGGAAGAACATTTAGAAAATTTGAATCTAGTAATGAATCGAGCAGACCGAATGCAGGTGCTGCTAGATGACTTACTTCGTTATGCAAGAATTGATCAGGGTGATATTTCAACTGCCGAGATAAACCTTGCAGAAGTCAAACACGATGTTACCCAACTGTTAGATCTACCGAAAAATATCACCGTCAACATTGACGAAGGGATGTTGACAGTCCCTGTGGTGCCATTCAAAACTGTGATGTTGAACCTTATTGGTAATGCAATTAAGCACAACGATAAAGCGGAAGGTCTTGTTAAAGTGACCATGTTGGACTCTCGACATCATTACATTATCGAAGTTTCTGATAATGGTCCCGGTATTGAGCCAAAGTATTTTGATCGAATATTTCAACTCTTTCAAACTTTACGTTCTCGTGATGAACTGGAAGGTAGCGGTATTGGATTGTCGGTTGTTATGAAACATCTCAACAACTTCGATGGGAAAATTGAAGTTGAGTCTGATGGAAAATTAGGGTCTACCTTTAGGGTGTATTGGCCGAAAAAAGCTAAATGAGTTAATAATTATGATTCCAAAAACTACTTCATTGCTGATCGTCGAAGATGACGATGTTGATTATAAATTACTTATGCGCTCTTTTGCGCAACGTAAAATTGCAAATGTTACCGTACGAGCTAAAGACGGTTTAGATGCATGGGAAAAAATAAAAAGTGGTGAAATACAAAAACCTTTTATTGTTTTACTTGATCTAAATATGCCTCGTATGAACGGTAAAGAGCTGCTTACGGAAATTCGCAACGATCCAGACCATGCGGATACCGTTGTCTTTTTGATGACAACATCAACAGACAAAAATGATATTAAAGAAAGTTTTTCTAAGCATGCAGCAGGCTATTTCTTAAAAGACAATGTTCAGGGCAGTATTGATAAAATGGTGGAAGTGATTGATGGCTATTGGCAAATAGTGATCTTACCGTCATAAGGAGTGTTATGAATATCTTAATCGTCGATGATGACGCGGTTGATCGTAAGCTCATTAAAAGAGCCCTAAGTACGACCACTCATTTCCATAATATTGTGGAAGTGGCTTCTGTTACAGAGGGCTTAGACGCATCCTTAGTGAGTCACTTTGATATTATTTTGCTAGATTGCAATATGCCAGAAGTGGATGGCATTGAAATGTTGATTGAGATGCGAGCCAAACCCAATTTGGGGAATACTGCCATTATCATGATCAGTTCATCTGACGATTCACCGTTAGCGCTCGATTGTATTGAAGCTGGTGCACAGGACTTTTTGCCTAAGAGTGACATCTCTATTCGTGATTTGAATAAGTCGATTATGTACGCGAAAAAACGGTTTGAAACAGAACAACGGATGCATGAAAGTTACTTAACAGCTAAACATATGGCTGAATGCGATACATTGACAGGGTTATCTAATCGTTATCATTTTGAAGAAACTGTGAAAGAAATGATTGGGAGAGAAGGTAGTAAGTCGAATAGTATGGCGTTATTGGCTTTAGATATTGATAACTTTAAACACATTAATGACACTCTCGGGCATGATGTAGGCGATGATGTATTAAAAGAAGTGGTTGTTCGAATTAAGCGCGTATTGAGTCGTCATGAACGTTTTGCTCGTCTTGGTGGTGATGAATTTGCTGTGATGATGAGCCAAGTCCGTAATGCCGACGAAGTAAATTTACTTTCGAGTCGTATGCTTACTCAATTTCAAGACCCTATGGTTATCAACGACAAAATTGTTAATTGTAGTATTAGTATTGGTAGTGCTGTTTTTCCTTCTGATGCGAGTCGGTTTCATGAGTTATTAAAGTGCGCTGACATTGCCATGTACCATTCTAAACAAAATGGTAAAAATCAATTCAGTTGTTACAAACCCTATTACCAAACAGAATTTAATCGCCGTTTCAATATTCAAAATGAAATAAAAAATATTATTAAAGAGGAGACGTTTAGACTTTTTTATCAGCCGATTTACTCAACTCAAACAGAAACAATTGTTGGTTTTGAAGCTTTAATTCGCTGGCCAGAAATGGATGAAATGTTTACACCAGACGAGTTCATTCCTGTTGCAGAAGAGTGCGGACTGATTAGTGAACTGGGTAAATGGATTATTTCAACTGCGGTTCAGCAGGTAGCGTTATGGCGTGAAAATTTCAAATTATCACTTACTATCGCGGTTAATATTTCACCTGTTCAATTGCAAGACAAAAATTTATTACCTCATTTGATTGATACGGTTAAAAAGAACGGTGTGCCATCAGATAGCATAACACTTGAAATCACTGAAACAGCATTGTTTAAAGACAGCGAGAAAATCACAGAGACATTAAGACAATTGTCTCAACATGGGTTTAAAATTGCTCTAGATGATTTTGGTATGGGTTACTCATCTATCGCACATTTAATCGAATACCCAATTGATATTGTGAAATTGGATAGAAGTATGCAATCGTTCGTAGATGACGGGTGTAAGCGTTATAAAGTGCTGGAAAGCTTGGCATATATGCTAAATAAATTGGATCTAACTATTGTGGCGGAAGGTATAGAGACTGAATCTCAATCTAGTTTATGTAAGCAACTTAATCTTGACTATAAACAAGGTTTTTTATTATCAAGGCCTCTTCCTGTAGATCAAATTGACGCTATGCTTGCGTCTCCTTCCTTAAGTTAACAACTAAACGGCCTTATGTGTCTTTTAGACCATAAGGCCGTACACTTTTTTATTGTCACTTCTCCCTTTTAAATTCTTTGTAAGATCTTCTACACATGGTTTCCTATATGTTGTTTCCTATATAATGTGCTGAATCTCATTTTTCGAATCATCAAGTTTAAGCCGTTTTTTATAAAAGGCTTTAAACTCTCAATAATTAAGATCAAGACGGCACCTTATGTTTAACGCTTCATCTACTCGTTTAAATAAATACATCAGTGAAAGTGGCATCTGCTCTCGAAGAGATGCGGACCGTTTTATCGAACAAGGTAATGTCTTCATTAATGGCAAACGTGCCAAAATAGGTGATCAAGTTGCCGCAGGTGATACGGTTAAAGTAAATGGGCAGCTTATCGAACCTCAAGATGCTGATGATTTTGTGTTTATCGTATTGAATAAACCTGTTGGTATCGTGAGCACTACGGAAAGCTCAGAAAAAGACAATATTGTCGACTTTGTTGGCCATAGTACGCGTATTTTTCCTATCGGCCGTTTAGATAAAGATTCTCAAGGTTTGATATTTCTGACAAATAATGGCGACCTTGTAAATAAGGTGCTACGTGCAGGTAACAATCACGAAAAAGAATATTTAGTCACAGTAAACAAACCGATCACCGATGACTTTATTAAAGGCTTAGCTGGTGGTGTTCCTATTTTAGGCACTATGACAAAAAAATGCCCAGTGACGAAAGTGGCGGCAAACGTATTTAATATTACGTTAGTTCAAGGCTTAAATCGTCAGATTCGTCGTATGTGTGAGCATTTTGGCTATGAAGCAATGAAGTTAGAGCGAACGCGCATTATGAATGTGAGCTTAAAAGGTGTTTCTGTGGGTGAGTGGCGTGACTTAACAGAAAAAGAGTTAAGTGTATTATTAGAGTCTGTAGAAACATCATCTTCTGAAAGTAGTGTGTCTGCGAAAAAATCACGTACGACACAGAAAAAAACCTCTCGGCCTAATACGTCATCAACATCTATAGGAGCTTCGAAAGGCAATACTAAACATACTAAAGTCGAAGCACGTAAGCCTACGAGTACATCGAAAAGCAAAGATAGGCGGCCTTTTGCTGAAGATAAGAGTTCAAATACAAAGCATCCTAACAAGAGCAACCCAAATGCTCCAAAACCTAATAGTAAGCATCCTAGTAAAAAGCGTCCTAGCAGTAAACCTGCATCAAACGGCAAACCAGTAGGCTCTACCAAGGGAAGCGGTAATCGACCTCCAAGAGGAAAAAAATCTTCGCGTCCTTAGTTCGTGTTTAATAATGGATAAATACAAGGTCTGAAAGGCCACCATGGTGTCAGTCACGGTGGCTTATTAGCAGCTAGATCTAATTACCTAAAACATTGACGGTAGATTTTTTAGTGGCTTTTGCCGCTTTCTTTTCTTTCGGTGTTAGAAGCGCTTTCTTTTTGGAATTCTTTTTACTGTCTTGACCCTTGCTCATGATATTCACCATTCGTTATCACTATATTAACCTAGGTCGGTTTTAGCCAACATAAGGGCTGTGTTACGCATATGCATATAAACGGAAATGCCTAAATGGGTAACCATATGAGTATGTTCTTATTATCAGGGAAGTGAAAGATATACTTGGCGCCTTAATAGTTGCGGCTTCTTGCTGTTGTCATTCTATATTCTTAAGTAATAATTTATAAAAAAAGAAGAAGTGAATATTGCCAAATCTGAATAATACAGTGACTTAAGTGTCAGTTTTAGGATAATTTTTTGTTGAAAATAAGAGGATTTTGACACTGTATTCTATTGTCTATTGTATGAAATGTATCATCTTCATATGATAAAGCTTCAAATTTTGATAGAGAGTTATTATGAATATAATTAAGCGTTTGAGTGTTCTTGTTTGCATTGCCGTATTAGCTTTGAGTGTTACTGCATGTGCTAGACATGGGCATGGCGGTGGTGGAAGTGGTGGCGGTGGTAGTTCCCATCAAAAATAAGGCATAGTAAGATGTTCAAACACGTTGGCGTCAGGCATACGCTTTATGTTTGATAGTGATTTTTAAAACGGTTTCTAAATAGAAGCCGTTTTTTTGTAGTTGAAAATAAATGTCATGCTTAAGGAGTAAAGGGTAGTTATGTACACAGATGAAGATTTAAATTTGGCGGTTAAAAAAGGGATATTCTCGACAGGTTCTGTTGAGGAATTTCGCCATCTGATTGAGAGCTCTAATCACTCGCCTTCTGTTGATGAAGAAAACTTCCGCTTGGTCGGAGGTTTTAACGATATCTTTATTGTGATTGCTTGTGCTTTGTTGTTATTTTCATCACTTTGGGTGCTTAACTCGTTTGATAGTAGTGTTGGCTATTTTGTTTTTTCTGCATTGTCTTGGGGATTGGCTGAGATTTTTGTATTAAAACGCAAGATGGCACTGCCTGCTATTATGCTATTACTCGCCTTCATTGGCGGCATATTTATGTTATCAGAAAGTATTTTCGGGGTTGAAAATTATTCCTATAATGCTGATGTTGGCTACTCTGTTATTGCATCTACGGCATTATCAGCTTTAGCTGCATATTGTCATTGGAGACGCTTTAACGTGCCTATTACTGTCGCTGTTGGGACAAGTGTTGGCTTGGCTTTCTTAGTTGCAATTGTGCAGAGTATATTTCCTTACAATACGGATATTTTGCTGGTGGCTTTATTTTTGTGTGGTTGTATCGCCTTCACATGTGCGATGTATTGGGACTCGTCAGATATAACTCGGACTACACGCAAATCGGATATAGCTTTCTGGTTGCATCTTTTGTCTGCCCCTTTAATCATTCATCCAATTTTTTGGGGGCTCGGTGTATTAGATGGCGATGAAAGTGTTGGTAGTATGTTGTTGATTGTAATTTTATATGTCTTGATGACAAGTATTTCAATTGCAATTGATCGCCGTGCTTTTATGGTATCTTCGCTAATATATGTTATTTATGCGCTTTCTAGTTTGATCGAAAATTACGGCGGTGTTGGCTACAGTTTCGCTTTAACAGGTGTCGTTATGGGCGCTTCTTTATTGTTATTGTCCATATATTGGCAAACCGTAAGGGTTCATTTTGTGGGCCTGCTGCCTATGCGTATACAGGGTTATGTTCCATCTGTTCTTAGTGAAAAATAACTAAAAAAATACATAACATGGGTAAAGTATGATTTTAAGAATAGGTTTTATTGCATTAATTGTGTTTTTAACAGGTTGCTCCACTTTTAAAAATACATTAGATGCTAGTAAGCCTAATGCCTCTGTAACCTCGGTTTCTATTGGTGATATATCGATGGAAACGGTGACATTATTAGTAGGGATTGAAGTATATAACCCAAATTCATTCGCATTAAAGGCAGCCGGATTCGATTTAGATTTACTGATTGATAACAGTACTGTTGCTTCGATTGGACAGCCCGATGCGAGTCTTACTTTACCTGCCAAAGGCAGTAATCGTGTTCAATTACCTGTTACTTTAACCTTTGATGAAATTCTCTCGAGTATGCGTGGCTTGGGTGATAAAACTGAAGTTGATTATGGTGTTCAAGGTAAGGTTGCGGTTAATCTTCCTGTACTTGGTAGTATCGATATGCCAGTTGAGTACTCAGGTGTTTTGCCGATTCCAAAACAGCCAGAGGTGACATTTAAAAATTTAAACGTCGATTCAATTGGCTTTAGTGGTGTTAAATTGAGTGTGGATTTAGAAGTCATGAACCCTAATGTCTTTGATATTAATCTTAATGATGTTACATATCAGTTAGACGTAGAAAGTAAATCACTTGGTGGAGGCAACATAAAAACCATCAATCTACCGCAAGGTGAATTTCGTGTTATTTCCATCCCTTTATCTATTGGTGTGAGTGATATGGGAACAAGCTTGTATCGCTTATTAATTGGCTCAGAGCCTGTTTCTGTCGATGTTAGTATAGAGGCAGAAGTGGATACAAATATTGATGGTTGGAAGTCGGTCCCTGTTACATATGAAATGAAACAAGAGTTGAATTGATAAACCGATTTTACTCTTTTTGGTGACTAAGCTATAAAGGTTCTATGATATTTTAGAAAAGCCATGGTCTTATGTTGAGACTATGGCTTTTTATTTGTAGCTAAGTGGTAAGTTTTTTCTTGTATTTTTTATTGAGGACGACATATCAAGTATAGAATGAATGGCCTTTGAGCATGACTGTAAAAATATTAGAATAAAAAATGAATGTTAAACCTTATTGAAAATGGAGTGTCCTAGATAAGGTGTTGGTATGTAATGTTTTTGTGTTACATACAAAGGGCTCGGATCTTTATTATGGAATAGTATGAGTTATTCGTTGTTTTATGAAAATGTAACCGCTTGTGATGAGTGTGATTTATTGCATCGTATACCACCTTTAACTGTGGGAGAGCGTTTTAAATGCGTACGTTGTAATTGTGTTCTACTGAATGTCCATAAGCACGCTGCCCCACGTCTTTTAGGTATGGCTTTTTCATCTCTGCTGATGCTGTTTTTTGCGTTGATATTTCCTTTTTTAGGTTTTTCAAGCAGTGGCTTCGAACGGGATATCACTCTGTATAACATGGTCACCGTTCTTATTCTCCAAGACAATTTAATATTAAGTATTATCATTAGCTTGGCGTTGTTTGTATTTCCTATCGTGTATCTTTCAGCCATATTAGGCTTAGCTTTATCCTTTCATAATCGTTATTTAACAGTGTCATTAAAGCGTTATTTGATTCGTTGGATTATAGTCATTCAGCCTTGGTTAATGGTAGATGTTTTCCTTGTTGGAATTCTTGTTGCCTTAGTCAAAATGAACAGCTTGGCAGACATAGAACTTGGGCTTTCATTTCTGGCTTTTTGCGCCTATGTTATATTTTTATTAAAGACGGTCAGTTTAGTAGATCGCCGCTGGCTCTGGAACAAAGTAGCAGGGCCAGGGCCAAATCATGTCATTAGTGAAAACCTTGAGAGTGCGAGGAATCAGTCTCTTATTGGTTGTCATTTTTGTGGTGCGACATTGGACGGTGCTGCGTGTCATTGTAGCCGTTGTGGGCATTCTGTTCACAGTCGTCGGCCTCAGAGTTTGGTCAGTACTATTGCTTTTTTGATTGCCAGTGTGGTTATGTTTATCCCCGCCAATTTTTTTCCTATCATGCAAACTACTTTTTTAGGTATGACTGAATCATCCACCATTATAGGGGGCGTTTTTTTACTTTGGTCTTTGGGGTCATATCCAGTTGCTATTGTGATTTTTTTGGCGAGTGTTGTGATTCCTATTGCGAAAATAGTGTCACTTAGTTGGCTGTGTTGGCAATATTATTATCCAACGGAACGTGAATTACTGCAAAAAATATGGCTGTATCGAATGACAGAAGTCGTTGGGCGCTGGTCAATGATTGATGTTTTTGTAGTGGCTGTATTAACAGGGTTAGTGCAGATGGGAAATTTCATCTCAATTCTGCCAGGTCCTGCTGTATTGTCTTTTGCTGCTGTTGTTATTTTAACTATTTTAGCGGCAAAGACCTTTGATCCAAGGTTATTGTGGGATAAAAATAAGGCTATAAAGCCGACACTTTTGGAGAAAAACGAGTGATAGAAGATCGTAAAAATGTCGAAAGTCTTAGACGTGTCCGTTTTAACTCTATCTGGCTTGTGCCGCTGGTTGCTATTTTAGTGGCGAGCTGGATGCTCTATCAGAACTGGGCAAGCCAAGGACCTCTTATTACCTTAATTGCACCTAATGCCGAAGGGCTTGAGGCAGGTCAAACTAAGCTGAAAGCTCGTAATGTAGATGTTGGTCAAGTGGTTAATATCCGTCTTAGTGATGATTATGATAAAGCGATTATTAAGGTTCGTATGAATCAAGGTACGCAAAAAATGCTCCGTCAAGATGCCAAATTTTGGGTTGTTAAACCGCGTATAGGAAAGGAAGGCGTTAGTGGTTTAGGTACCTTATTATCAGGTGCTTATATTGATATGTCACCGGGAGAGCAGGGTGAAGAGAGTTCTGACTTTACCTTATTGAGTCAACCACCTTTGTCGACTACAAAAGAGGGTATTCGGATCCTATTGCATAGTACCGATAGTGCAAAATTAGGAATAGGTACCTTGGTTCACTTTCGAGGATACGAAGTAGGCTACGTCGAAGAAGTAGGCTTTGATGTAAATACTGGATCGATTACTTATCGTGTAGTAGTGCAGCCGCCCTATGATGCGTTGGTGAATAGCGCTGTTCAATTCTGGATAACACCGGGAGTTTCTTTTAAAAGCTCAGCGCAAGGCTTTGAATTAACATTGGACTCATTAGAAACCTTTCTTTTAGGTGGTATCTCATTCGGATTACGAGAAGGAAAAGCGGCAGGAATACCGGTTAAAGATTTAGCCTCTTTTTCATTGTTTGCCTCAAAGAAAGACGCTGATAATAATTCTTATGAAGAAGCGATTGAATATGTCTTTCTATTCGACGCTAATGTTAGTGGCCTTACTCCAGGTGCGAATGTGAACTTTCGCGGTGTTAGAGTTGGTACCGTATTGGAAGTGCCTTTCACAGGAGGAGGGATAGGCAGTCTGTCTTCTGAAGGTCGTCCAGTTATTCCTGTACTTGCAAGAATAGAGCCGCAACGACTCAATGCATTGACGGTATCGGGAGATGTCTCTGTACATAAGTGGGAAGAGTTATTAGGCGATAGAATTGAAAAAGGACTAAGAGCTAGGCTAGAAATAGGTAATTACCTTAATGCTGCTAAAGTTATTACACTCGATTTTATGGATAACCCCCCTCCCGTTAAGCCGAGTAAATTTGAAGGCTATCAAGTATTTCCTACTGGGCCTGATTCATTAGCGAATCTTGAAGGTAAAGTTGCTAATTTGTTGGATAATCTTGCAGAGGTGCCACTGAAAGATACTTTTCAGAAACTCGGTCAAACGATGAATGAAGCAAGTGAAACGTTACGTCAGCTACAAGCGATGAGTGAAAGTGTTCAGTTATTACTTGAACAAACAGAAACACAACAGTTACCTGAAGATATCTCTAGTGTTATGGCAGAGCTTAATTTGACGTTACAAACATATCAAGCAAATGGACAAATAGGCCGACCGCTACGTGAAAATATGGTGTCATTAGGGCGAGCGTTAAATGAGTTTCAACCTTTACTACGCCAGTTAAGAGAGAATCCAAGTACGTTGATTTTTGACACCACAAACCGTTCTGATATACAGCCTAAAGCGGCTAAATAATTTAAAGAGAAGGTAGTTATATTATTATGAAATGGCGAATGTTTTTAATGGTTGTTATAGCTTGGTTGGTCACGGCTTGCGCTGCTCCAGTAGCTCCTAGTAATGAATACTTATTAATGGATGCAGAGTTAAGCGATGTAGAGGCTCAAGCTACACCAGTAATAGCTGTGCAGTTGATGCCTGTCTATGTGGCGAATTATCTAGCCGGTAATGAAATCGTTCTAGTTACGACACAAGGTTCAGTGCATAGATCAAAAAGTAACTTATGGGCTGAGACGTTATCACCTCAATTGACTAGGTTAACGCAACAGCGGCTAGAAAAAACACTGCCCAATATTACTTGGTTTGGTGGTCAACGATTACCAGCAAATGCTATCGCTACATTAAGTATCGATGTGGACGATTTTTATGCTGATTTAGATGGTGTTATTCATATTTCTGGTCGCTGGCAGTTGATATCTGAATTAGGTGAATTATCTATTTCAAATACTTTTTCTGTAAAAGATATATTAAAGTCTGATGGCTATTCAACCATGGTACAAACTCTTTCCAGTAGCTGGTTTAATCATGTCATTGACTCAATAGCGAAAGATATTGCAAGGACGTTGAATCGATAACATTCTGTTGTTATCTAGAAATGTTACTTTATGCATTTTTTTTGCACAAATTGTCACGAAACTTATCTTCACATTAAAGATACTTAAATTTAATATTCCGTCGCGTCTGTTACCTGACGCTCAATCTTAATGTCAGTAACAGCAATCTCTTTATAAATTAAGGATGACTTTCATGTCGGAACTATTAGAAAATTTAGATATTAACCAATATTTTCCTGTCGCATTAGACTGGGCTACTAACCTTCTTCTGGCTATGGTGATTTTGTTCATCGGTCTATGGCTTGCCAATAGTGCTAATAAAATGGTTATAGGTATTAGTAAAAAACACGAGCAGCTTGATGATACCTTGTTTCGATTTTTAGGTAGTGTTGCTCGTTACATCGTTTTAGCTTTTGTTATTATTGCTGTATTAAATCGTTTTGGTGTCCAAACGGCTTCAATTGTCGCTCTATTAGGCGCTGCAGGTTTAGCTATTGGACTAGCACTGCAAGGCGCTATGTCTAATCTAGCGGCTGGCGTGATGTTACTTATTTTCCGTCCTTATAAAGTCGGCGATTTTATTGATGCAGCAGATCGTTTTGGTAACGTAACAGAAATAGATATGTTTACGACTATTTTGCAAACTTTCGATAACCAACAAATTATTATTCCAAATAGTCAAATCTGGGGTAACCAAATTATTAATCACTCTCATTACAGTGAGCGTGGTGTTGATATGCACTTCGGTGTTGCTTATGTTGAGAATACTGATAAAGCACGTGCGGTTATTGATGAAGTTTTGGCCAACCATCCACATATTCTTAAGTCTCCAGCGCCTTTCGTCGAAGTAGAAACGTTGAATGATAGTTCTGTTGATTTTATCGTGCGTCCTTTCTGTAAAGGTGAGCATTACTTTAATGTCTTATATAGCGTGCCAGAATTAATCAAAAAAGCATTGGATGAGAATGGAATTGAAATTCCGTTTCCTCATAGAAAAGTTATTGTGGTTAACGAGACCGCTTAACTTAACGTTTCATATTAAAGTGTTTTAGTTATTCAACTTAATAGCGCCATAAATACCCTGTTTTTCTTAGAAGCAGGGTATTTTTTTGATTGATAATTTATCATTAATAATAATGGTAACGATTACCATTTACATTATTGCGGTTTTTATATATGCTGTTTTTTTACCGAAAATGACGGAATATAAATATGTTCAGTAATAAACTTTCATTGATGAAAAAGTTTTTAGTAGTTTCTGCATTTGGATTGTCAGTCTTGATAAGTGCAAGTCAAGCCAATGCTGCCAATATTACTGTTACCGATGTTGCAGGTAGACAGGTAACCTTAGACCCTAGTGATATAAATAAAATCGTACTAGGTGAAGGACGATTAACGTACAGCCTTGCGGTATTAGATAAACAAAACCCATTGTCACGAGTGGTTGGCTGGAAAGACGATTTAATCCAATACGATCCTGACGCTTACCGAAAATACTTAAAAGCCTTTCCTGAAATAGAAAAAATTGAAAATCTAGGTAGCCCATATTCTGGTGATTACAGTTTAGAAAAAATTATTACACTTGGTACGGATCTGTTTATTCTGAACCTTGGTAATTTATTAAAAGCACAAGAAAGCGGTTTGTTAGAAAAATTAGAAAAAGCGGGTGTAAAAGTTGTGTTTGTTGACTTTCGTCAGCGGCCAACACAAAACACCGTACCTAGTTTGTTGATGCTAGGTAAAGTATTAAACCGTGAAAAAGAAGCCAATGCTTTTATTGATTACTACGTTTCGCAAATGCGTGTAGTCAGAAATGTCGTTGAAAAAATCAGCTTAGAAGATCGTCCTATCGTCTTTATTGAGCGCGCTGCTGGTTTTAACCCTGGTAAATGTTGTAGTACATTTGGTGCTGCAAACCTTGGTCGTCTTGTTGACGAAGCGGGTGGAATTAACTGGGGAAGTCGTAAATTTCCTGGTTTCTCTGGAAACGTTAATCCTGAAGCAATCTTCACTGAAAAGCTTGATTTCATTATAGGAACAGGCGCTAACTGGTCTGAAGCTAAACCTAATACAAACGCTGTATTGTTTGGCTATGAAGCGACTGAAGAGCTTGCTCAAAAAAGACTTCAAGTATTGGCTGATCGTAAAGGCTGGAGTGAGTTAAGTGCTGTTAAAAACAAGCAGTTCTATTCTATCTACCATCAATTTTATAACAGTCCTTACCATTTTATTGCGTTGCAAGTATTTGCTAAATGGTTCTATCCAGAAGAGTTTAAAGATTTAGACCCACAAGCAAACTTCAAAGAGCTACATGATAAATATCTACCGATTGATCTAAGTGGTGTGTTCTGGACGCAGCTGAATTAACACAATTTAGCACACTGACTATTATCTGATTTTGCCTGTCGATTTGAAATTTAAGTCGATGGGCAAAGTTCATTCATTCAATCGTGGATATACAAGATGACACAACTTCATGGATCTTCTCTTGATCCTGACGCTTCAGCTTTATCAAACAATTCAAGTGTCGATACAAGCAAAAACTTTCAAGCTCGATCTTATAAAAAAATACGTTTCTTAAGCTTACTTGCCTTTTGTGTTTTGTTAAGCGGTGTTTTAGACCTCTCCATTGGTCCAGGTGAGTTTTCCTTCTCTACTGTTATGGACGTCTTACTTGATAAATCTTCACATGGTGTTCAACTAGAAGTCATCATTTGGGATTATCGATTACCTGTTGCGCTGACGGCTATTTTGGTTGGTGCTATGTTGGGTGTGGCTGGCGCTTTGATGCAAACCTTGCTAAATAACCCTTTAGCAGAACCTTTTACCTTAGGTGTGTCGTCGGCAGCAAGCTTTGGCGCAGCTTTAGCAATTGTAATGGGCGTTGGAGTTTTGCCTAATGTAGGTTCTATTTTAGTCACACTAAATGCATTTTTGTTTGCTTTGGTTACCTGCATTGTGTTGCTAATGATGATGCGACTTAAAAACGTTGGAACACAATCTATTGTGCTATTTGGTATTGCGATTTTTTTCGCGTTTAATGCCATGCTTGCGATGATGGAATATGGCGCGTCTGAAACTCAGTTGCAACGTATTGTGTTTTGGATGATGGGGTCATTAGCTCGAGCGAGCTGGACTCAGCTTGGTTGGGGGGCAGCTTGTCTGTTCACTATTTTACCTTTTTGCATGTTAAGAACATGGCGATTAACGGCATTAAGATTAGGTGAAGAAACCGCATTAAGTATGGGGGTCGACATAGCCCGTTTACGTATTGAAATGCTAGTTTGTATTTCATTGCTTGCTGCAACCGCCGTGGCGTTTGTTGGCACAATTGGTTTTGTTGGTTTGGTTGGACCTCATATTGCGCGTTTATTAGTTGGTGAAGATCAGCGCTATTTTGTGCCCTTGTCTGCTCTGACAGGTGCTTTGATGTTAAGTATTACTTCTATTGTGAGTAAGTCTCTTACCCCTGGGATTATCTATCCGATTGGCATTATCACGGCTCTTATTGGTGTGCCCGTATTCATTGCGATTATCATTAGGCATTCTAAGGAGCGATTACCATGAGTTTGTCCATTACAAACCTAGAAGTGAATTACGGCAAGCATGAAGTCTTAAAAAAATTGTCGATAAATGAGTTAAAAAAAGGTTCCTTCACCGCATTACTAGGACCAAACGCGGCAGGTAAGTCGACTTTATTCAAGTCTATCGCAGGCATAATAAAAGTAACTGGTGGGGACATCACTTTGTCTGATGATAACTTGCTGAAATCTTCACGCAAAGAGAGAGCCAGAAGAGTGGCCTTTCTTCCTCAGTCGTTTCATGCCAACGTCGCTTTGTCTGTATTTGAATCTGTATTGTTATCATTAAAACAACAATCTGCTTGGCGTGTAAAGTCAGAGGATTTAGATCGAGTGTCTAATATTTTATCTTTGTTACACATAGAGCATTTAGCAGATAAAGATATATCTTCTCTTAGCGGTGGTCAAAAACAACTGACAGCAATGGCCAGGATCCTTGTGGTTGAGCCTGAGGTCGTATTATTAGATGAACCAACCAGTGCATTAGATTTGCATCATCAATTATCATTACTTGAATTAGTAAAAATGCATACAATCGAGAAAGGGATCATTACGATTGCTGCACTACATGATGTCAATTTGGCAGCTAAATTCTGTGATAATTTAGAGGTGCTAAATAAAGGTGTTATTCAATTAAGTGGCGAGCCAAGTCACGTTCTAGCACAGCCAAAATTGGGTGATACATACCGCGTGATGACAAGCCTTGAGTCAACGAAAGCAGGTCAGTTGTACGTTGATGCCCAATTATATAGCAATTGAAGTTCAAGTATGTATGTATGTATGTATGTATGTATGTATGTATGAGGCGACTGGTAATTAGAGGCAATAATTAACAGCAAAATAAAAAAGACTAAGAGTGATTATCTTAGTCTTTTTTATTTTTAGTTTTCATATAAGGAAAAATCGATTATTGATAATAACTTTTCTTTAAGCTCATCTGCTTTAAAAGATCCCTTAACCAGATAGTCTTTAACAAAATCATAGGTCATTATTTTTTCTTTTTCTTCTTCCCGTGCAGAAGAGCTAAACATCATAACAACACAAGAATCGACTTCAATAATTTCTCTCAGCTTGGCAAATTCTTCTAGAAACTGAATACCATTAACTCTGGGCATATTGATGTCTAAAAAAATCAACACAGGAGGGAAGCCATCTGGGTCTTCTTTTTTATTTTCTTCATAATTTTGTAAAAAATCTAAGGCTTCCTGACCATCTTTTTTTTCAAAAATATTGAGTGGTAATTGTGTTTCTTTAATTAATCTTTTAAGAACATAACGATCTACTTCATCATCGTCGATGATTAATATAGGTGGCTTAATTGTGTTCATACTATTTTATCCATCGGTAGCGTGACTTTAAATGTAGTTCCTGCAGTCGAGCTTTCTAATGAAATTTCACCATCAAAATATTCAATGTGTTTTTTAACAAGTGCCATTCCAATTCCTGACCCACTACTGGTATCGACATGAAAACGTTTAAACATATCGAATACTTGGCTTTGGTATTGTTTTGGAATACCTAAACCATTATCAGAAACAATAATAATTAACTCATTACCACGGTCAAAAATGTCGCATTTAACATAAGAGGATGCTTTATTCTTATCATGATACTTTAATCCGTTAGAAACCAAATTTTCGATGATTTGAGCAAAACGAGCTTTTTCTGACGTAATGGTTTTTGACAGCCGCATCGTTGCCTCAAAGGTGCAATTGTTGTCTTTTATAAGCCAGTCTAAGCGTTCTGTCATATCAACAATAAGCTGATCAAAGTCTATTTTAGTGACGTCTTCACTGCCAATATCTGCTTTTGCTAGGGCTAATATATCAATGACTAATTTTTCAAGTTTTTCCATTTGTTGATGAATTTTTTTCGCGTTATTGATGGCTTCATCAGTATCTCCAGTTTTGATGTCTTGAATGATAAATTGAGCTAATGATTTAGCACCTGATAACGGTGATTTTAAGTCATGTGATGCGCGATAGGCGAACTGGGCAAGTTCATCATTGGCTTGTTGTAATGAGGCGGTTTGAGTCTTCACAATCGCCTGTAGCTCTTTACTAAATTCCAAGTTAAGTAAATCTTTTTTTATACGTTGCTTTGCCGCTATGATTAATGCTTTTAGCTCGTCAGTTGTATTGCTCTCAAGGTCGTCGTCTAGATTAGCATTATCTTTCGACTTACTTGATAAAAGTATGGTTAAGTTACGAATAGAGCTGGAGATGGTACGAGACAAATAACTAATAATAATGATGTTTAACATTGAAATTATTAAAACTAAAGGAATTAGAGTTATTAATATAAATGTTACGGTTTTATTGATAGGTTGTTCGAATTCATTTGAATTCTTGTTGAAATTATAAATAGCGTGCTCAAGTCCAGTGATAAATTCATTTCGGGTGATTTCTGAATTTTCATATTGTGATATAGACTCTAAAGCGGTGTTTGCAATCATAATGTCTTTTTTACATATCGTCAGAGCTTGACTGGTATTAATAATATTCATTATAAATTTGTTTAATACATTAGCTTGTAGAAGACATTCAATTGGTTGCTGTCTAATCACTAAGATATCTTTTTTTATTGTATTTGTATTAATGGGAGCTCCCTGCCTAATACTTTCAAATGATTTGGTTAATTGATTAATGTACTTTAAATGAAGAAAGTTGAGCTGGTGGAATTTAGCGCCTTTGGCTATCTCAAAAGCAGAAAAAATAGTAACACTTGCGACTGTTACCGTTAGAATAACAATGAGTATAAGTTTCTTTGAAATATTCATTTTTTATTTCATTCAATACGTTTAATAAAATAGTACTATATTCTACAGTAATAGGTTTTTGACTTTATATTAGTGTTAGGTATAGCAAAGCTATCTTCTATTAGCCAGACAAGGCTTTTCTTATTTTGTATTGTTTTGTTCTTCTTTAAGTCTTTGCTGGTAATCAGACACAATTTCTACAACTGATAGCTTTAGCTTGGTGTTGTCTTTTAAGTTGTTAAGATTACTGTCGCTATAGCCACTTAATATAGAAATGCTTTTTTCTATATTTATTTTGGCCATCTGTAGTTGAGGTGATATCACGCCAATAGATATTTCATAGGCGGCCAATTTTAATGTATGAAGCGCTAGCTTTATGCGAGAGGTCTTGTCATCTTGATCTTTATAGCGATTAATTGAGGCGAATGTTTTTTTGTTTACTTCTGCTTTATAGTCAGTGAATTCTGTTAATTGGCTGATAGAAAGGTCACTGTATTCGTCATCGATAATAAGGCTCTGATACTTTTGAACTGCAGGCTCATATTGCTGAAACGCTTTATAGTGATATTGCAGAATATTTTTTGAAAGTTTGTTTTTGAGCTCATCGTCTAGTGCATTTCGAACTGCTAAATAACGAGTGCGCTTTGCGGCTAAGTTGACAATGTCTGAATCAAATAAGCCTGACAATACGGCGGTAGTTCCCCAGATATAAGCATTTTCCTTGTTATCTTGGGTAAGGAAAAGATCCATGAGCTCAAGAGCCACGGCTTTTTTGAATTTGTATGAATTGTCTTTAGTTGTCGGATCAAAAGACAACTGTTTAAACATATCGATTGCTTTTTCGATCTGCTGGCTGTCTCGGTACAAAATAGCTAAATTTCTTTTGCTGTATGTACTTCTATTAGATAGAGCTAATAAATACAACTCCTCTGCTTTAGTGATATCTTTTTCAACACCAGCACCGTCTTGGTACATAACCGCAAGGTTATCTTGTGCTGCAAAATTGTTAGCAGCGGATGCCATTTCGTAATAATAGACGGCTTGATCAAAGTCACCATCCTGTTGATAAATAATACCTAAGTTAAATGCCGCGGAGTCACTGCCTGCCTCGGCTGCTAAGCGATAATATAGTATTGCCTTGCCTTTATCTTGAGGGATGCCTTCTGCGCCGAAGTAGTAACGCTCTGCAAGCATTAGCTGATTTTGTATATCGCCTTCATTTGCCTTGGTTTGGTACTTTTCTAAAGCAGATTGTGACGCGCAAGCAGATAAGAAGCCAGTTATCATGATAAGCATTACGCATTTATTGAAGAAAACCATCATGCTCCTTTTAACCCTCATACTTTTTTATAAACACCCGAACGTATACTTTGTCGTTGAATATCAAAATTAACCGTTTTTGGCATTCTCTTCTGCCGCTTTAATACTTTTTTGTATCAAAGGTGAGATGGTTAAACCTTGTACTATGATGGAAAAAATGACAACCACGTAAGTAATAATAACCATTATGTCATGCAAGTCTAATCCTTGTATTTGGACTGTATCTGAAGGAATAGCTGCTGCCATAGCTAAAGCCAATCCGCCTCGTAATCCACCCCAAGTTAAAATCTTTACTGAGTGTTTATCATATTGCCGGAAGCGTTTAAATATTAGGTAAGGGCTGCCTACACTGATAAATCGAGAAAATAAAACAACCGGCACCATAATTAAGCCAAAGCCAATTATCTCCCAAGATAATGGCATGGTTACGATGAGCATACCTATGATGAGGAAAAGTAAGGCGTTTAAGAAGCTGTCAGTAGCATGCCAAAAATCTTTTACGTAGCGAGTACCGTCAGGCCCGCGACGCTCGGATGCTTTGTTACGAGTTATGTTGCCTAATAAAATTCCGCTTGTAACCATGGCTAATGCACCAGAAATCTCCCAGATATTAGCTAAAGCAAAACCAGCCGATGGAATCGTTAAGGTTACAAGCAAGCGGGTATTCACATCCTTGCAATTGATAATAGTAAAATGACCAACTACCGCAATAACAAGGCCGAATAAAATACCACCAATGGCATCGACTAAAAATAGCTCTGCTATATCATTGAAGCTGGCTTCAGTCCCATAAAATGCGACAGCGAATATGGTTGTAAAAATGACCAAACCCACACCATCATTAAAAAGTGACTCACCTTCCACTTGAATAGAAATACCTTTTGGCGCATTCATTTGTTTAATGATTGCTAATACTGCAATCGGGTCGGTAGGGCTGATCAGAGCGCCAAACAATAGGCAGTGAATAAAAGGAATAGGGAAGTTAAGTAGAGCAAATATATAGTAGCTTAGGTAACCGACCATGAAGGTTGAAACAAGAGTAGAAAAAAGCACTAATATGGTAATTTCCCAACGTTGTTTTTTCAATGCGGTTAGATCTATTTCTAATGCCCCAGCAAAAAGTAAAAAGCCTAGCATTCCTTTAAGCAGTAACTGATTAAAATCGATTCCCGAAACCACTTGGGTAATAAAAAGGGCAGTTTCATCCCCCAGCATTTTTACCGCAATAATTAGCAGCAATGAGATCACCACTGAGCCAGTAGTAATAGCAATGGTGGTTTGCATTTTCAATATGAATTGATTGGTAAAAGCGATAAGAACAGCCAATGCTGACAAGAAACAGATGAGGTACCAAGCGTTCATTTTTTGAGCCTTTACTTTGATAAAGTTATAATTGGGTAAGACAATTTTGCAAGAGGAGCTATAGCGAGGCATTTTATACCCAGTTTACATAGCTGTCACGGCTTGTTCTGGTTGGAAATCGATCAAGCTATTATTGAAAGCGCTAATCCTTGATCATAAAAGTATCTGGATAAATCTAATTTATATCAAACCTCTTTTTCTTAGGGTAGTCATTGCTTTAAATAATAAAAAAATACCTATTTCGAGCATAAAAGATCAGATATCAATGGAAGCTAATGTTGATAAAAAATATTTTAACTACATTTCCATTTTATTAGAAAATATAACTATTTGGTCAAAGCTTAATGAAGCTAACTCAGAAGGCTTGTATAATGACGGTATATTGAGTTTACCTAATTTTATGACAGTTTTTAGAGGTCCGTTTTATGGCAACACCGTCTCAACATGATTTGCGCAATGACTTTCGTGCATTGTTAGCAAGTGGCAAATGTTATTACACAGCATCTACATTTGATCCTATGTCTGCTCGTATCGCTGCAGATCTTGGTTTTGAAGTGGGTATTTTGGGTGGCTCAGTCGCTTCACTTCAAGTTTTAGCCGCCCCTGATTTTGCTTTGATTACTTTAAGTGAGTTTACTGAACAAGCAACGCGTATTGGTCGTGTCGCAAGATTGCCTATTATTGCGGATGCTGACCATGGTTACGGTAATGCACTAAATGTAATGCGTACCATCGTTGAATTAGAGCGAGCAGGTGTGGCTGCATTAACTATTGAAGACACTTTGCTACCAGCTAAGTATGGTCATAAGTCAACGGACTTGATTCCCGTTGAAGAAGCCGTTGGTAAATTAAAAGCAGCGCTGGAAGCTCGTATTGATCCAATAATGAGTATTATTGCTCGTACGAATGCAGGCCAATTGACTACTGAAGAAACGATTGAGCGTGTTAAAGCGTATCAAGCGGTTGGTGTTGACGGCATTTGTATGGTGGGTATTCGTGATTTTGATCACTTGGAAGCTATTACTCAACATATTTCCATTCCAGTGATGCTGGTATCTTATGATAACCCTGAATTAAGTGATCGAGACCGTCTTGCTGCGAATGGTGTTCGTATTATAGTGAATGGCCATGCAGCTTATTTTGCAGCCATTAAAGCAACTTATGATTGTTTGCGTGAACAACGTGGTATTGCAGAAGGGACTTTAAACGCTTCTGAGTTATCGACGCGTTATTCTACGTTAAAAGAAAATCGTGCTTTTGCGTCCAAATATATGGATGTTCAAGAGTAAATCATTTTCTTAGTTAATAGATTCTTAATTTACACCTAGAAAAATATTTAAAAGCCCTTTTAGACTAAAATCTGAAGGGGCTTTTTTACAGTATGAACTGCTTATGTAAGTTTGATTTCTGCTGTTGATGAATCGTCCTCTGTATTTTTAAATTTATCTATAAATACATGTATGTCTTCTTTTATCATTAGCAATACAGGAATGAGCACTAGCGTAATAACTGTAGCGAACATGATGCCATATGCTAAAGATACCGCAGCAGGAATAAGCATTTGAGCTTGACGAGATGTCTCCCAAAGAATGGGAATCAATCCAGCAAAGGTTGTAAACGAAGTCAGTAATACAGCTCGTAATCGGCTTCTACAAGCAAGGCTTATTGCTTTTCTCACATCATTGGTTTCGTCACGTAAATCATTGAATCGAGATACTAGTAATAAGCTGTCATTTACCACCACACCGCTGAGGGCAAGAATTCCATTGAGAGAAAAAATACCAAGTGTGAGATCGTTCATCCAATGACCTAGTAATGCCCCTATAATGCCGAATGGAATCGCCATCATGATAATCAATGGTTGAGAGTAAGACTTGAGCGGGATCGCCAATAGGCCATAGATGATCAGAAGTGCTATGAGAAACATCTCAGACATTGACGATTGAGTTTCCGCTCTTTGTTCTGCTTCACCAGAGAAATACACAGAGACACCAGTAAATTGGCGTTTCATTTGAGGCACAACCGCTTGCTGTAAATAAGCAACTATTTCCGTTGAAGACATAATGTCTTTATCCACCTCGGAGGATAAGTACAAAGAGCGCTTACCATCTATGCGGATGATTTTTGTTTCCGCGTTCTCTTGGAATAATGTTGCCACAGAAGAAAGGGGGATACGAGTTCCATCATCTAGGACTATTTTAGTATTCATTACAGCAGCAGGGGACTCTTTCTGCTCGTTTGGATAACCCAGTCGAACTTCTACTTCTGAATTATCTCGTTGGTAGCTTTGAACTTCTTGGCCGTCAAAGTTAGTCGAAATTTGAGACGCCAGATCACTTGTCGATAAACCTAATAAGCGGCCTTGTTCACTCAGTTTTAAGACTAAACGGGACTCTGTAGGCGTATCATTTTTTTCTATGCCCGTTACAGCCGGTAGCGTTTCTAATTGTCTTAACAGTTCTGTCATTGCCCCTTCTAAGACACTGGCATCATTACCTCGTAATTCTATTCTTAAGGCATCAACGCTTTCACGAGCACTACGAATTCTTAAGTTCTCAACACCTTCAGGTGTGCCTGCCAGTTGCTGCCATTTAGTAGCGAACTGAGCAGAGGTATAAGGTCTGTCTGTCACCAGCTCAATGCGAATATTACCGGATTGGTCATCACTGGCTGTTACTTGAAGGTTTTGTATTGCCACATCGCCTTTTGCTTGTGGTTTGGCAGTTTTTCTCTCGGCATTAAACTCTGTACGTTTTTCAGCATCTTGAGTTGTTGCTTTTGATGGACCACGACGTTCGCCCGTATTTGTACGTAAAGCAATATCTGCTCTATAAGCTGCATCTTCGAGTGCCAATAGCACTCGATTAGTTTGCCCATAGCTCACATCGTTTTGCATGGTGACACTGCCGCGAACAGTGTCTCCAGGAATTTGAGGGAAGAAGCTTGTACGAATTACCCCCGTAAACGGCATAGACATCACTAGCAAAAAAATAGCGATAAAAAATAAACAAATGGCATACCTGTGATTTAAGGCGATTTCAATAGCTGGACGATAGATACGATCACTAAACCACTGTAAACCTGAGTCAGCACCGTGCTGGACCATTGCCCAAGCTCTTGATATCGGATTCGTTCGAGTCGATTTTTGCGTATTAATATGAGCCAAATGTGCGGGTAAAATGATTTTCGATTCAATCACAGAGAGTACAAGACAAATCGCGACGACAATGGCAAATTGCGAATAAAGTTGGCCTAAGCGACCTTCAATATTGGACAGAGCCCAAAATGCTGCCACGGTAGTGAATACACCAAATAGAGTTGGAATCGCTACCAACATAGTGCCTTTTATAGTGCTACCGAGCGTATCACCTTCTTTTGATCTAACAGTGTAAACGCTTTCACCAACCACCACTGCATCATCAACAACGATACCAAGTGCCATAATAAAGCCGAAAGTGGTAAACATGTTTAAAGTTAGACCAATGCTTTCTGTACCCATGATAAAGAGCGTACCGAAGAAAATAAATGGCAAGCCCATAGCCACCCAAAATGCTACGGTGACATTGAGAAATATCGCCAACAAGACAAACACAAAGAAAATACCTGTAATGGCATTTTCTATCATGAGTTCTAAGCGCTCATTGATTGATTCACTTCGATCATACCAGGTACCTAATGTGACATTTGGTGGTAGTCGCCCACTATCTTCCCAATCTTGAATAACAGACTTGGCCGCAATGACTGAGTTTGAAATGTCACTGGTACCAGTTGTTAAGACTTGAATAGCCAAGCTGTTTTGTTGGTTGAAGCGTGATAAAACAAAATCATCGTCATCAAAAGTGTCTCGGATAGTGGCTATGTCGCTGAGTAAAAGTTTGCCGCCATTTGAATTTGTTTGAATAGGAATCTGAGAGAACTGGCTTTTTATATAAGCTTGTTCAGAGGCGCTAATGGAAAGATAAATATTTTCATTACGCAATGTTGCCACTTTTGCCGTAGAGGATTCAGCATTAATTGCGGTAGCAATATCGGTAAGTGTCAAACCGTATGACTCAAGTTTATTTTTGTCCACATCTACTTTCATTATTGGGTCTAACCAACCAGAAATAGAGGTCGCACTGATATCTTCATTGGCGAGTAAATCCGACTCTAATTCATCAGTTAATGTTTGCAAAGTCCTGCGATCAGCTTGTCCATAAAGCTGAATCCAAATAGAGTGCTCCTCTCTCGTTGCTTTGGACACAACTGCAGGATCTGCATCATCAGGAAAAGATGTAATTTGATCAACTTCTTCTTTTACATCATCTTTTAATGTGTCGATGTCATAACCGTCGATCATTTCAATACTAACGCTGGTTGAGCTTGCAGAAGAAGATGTTGTTATGTTTTTAATGCCAGATATTCCCTGTAATGCTTGTTCTATAGGGATGGCAACACCTTCTTCATTTTCTTTTGCTGAGCCGCTGTCATTACTAACAGAAATTGAAACACGGTTGGGAGATAGACTAGGAAAAGCTTCTTTGTTGATTGATCCCATGTTTACGACACCAAGGGTAATCATCAGAATGAGCAGTAAGTTAGCGGCAACTGGGTTGTTAGCGAACCAAGGGATAATACCTTTTGGTTGATCAATAGAGCTCATTGATTAGTGCCCTTTTTTATTGACTTGCTCGTTGATATTGATGGCGAATCAGGTTCTGATAAAGGCTCAACTAACGTCCCTTTAATATAGCTATTGTAAGGCTTAGTTAGTACTTGATAACTTTTTTGCTGCATATCTTCAGGTATTTCAATGTAAACGTATTTTGAATCAACAAAGCGCGGCGTAGTTTCAAAAGCATCAAGACGGCTATTTTCGTCTAAGAACCAAATTTCACTTTTCTTACTAAGCGCAGTATTAGGTAAGCGCCATAGTTTATCTAAAGGTTTCCCTTTTAATGTGACTTGTACAAAAGAGCCCGGAATCAAAGACGGTGTTTGTTCTAATGGTTTTTCTAGGGATACGGTCAAACTGCGCATTCTCGTGGTGTCATCTATGTGCAGGCTCACATGTAATATTTTTCCTTGCCACTGCGCGTTGTCTTCAATGTTTTTAATGGATACTGGCCAATCACCTTGTAACAGGGTTTGAGTGTCCGGTAGTTTTAGCCAATCGCTGTTGGAAAGGTCAATCTGGATTTCTGCTCGATCGACGCTGTATAACGTACCGACTTCGTCACCTGAGCTAACATAAGAGCCAGGTGATATTGTACGTTCAATGATTAATGCATCAAATGGCGCAGTGATTTTTGCATGCTTTAAATCAGTTTGCGCACTGTTTAGAGCAGCTTTTGCGGCATCTACTTCTGCTTGAGCGGCGGCTAGTTGAGGTTCGCGTAATACTAGGTCAGAGTCTGGTGCTTCACGGAACCCTGCGGCTTTCCATTCAGCTTTAGCTTGTTCACCTTGTCTGGACTCTTCCTTCAAAGCGAGTTCTGCACTGGCTAAAGTATTTTTAGCACTAGCAACTAAACTACTAAGCTCACTATTATCAATTATAGCGAGTGTATGGCCTTTTTGTATGATTTGACCTGATTCAAACTGATTAGATAGTTGAGTCACTTCACCACTAATTTGGCTCGTAAGAGAGAGAGCATATCTTGGTTTAACTAAGCCTGATGAGCTTATTTCAGCAGCATAAGTGCCTGTATTAATAGACATTACTGAAATTTCTAAAGCTTGTTCAGCCGCTTCCGGTTTAGGTTGACGGACTTTGTTATTTTGAGCTTCAACAGCATAATTGATGTAAGCATAGACGCCAGCAATTGATAGCAGAGCTAAAATTAAAATAAACCATTTTAGTTGGCGTTTCATTGTTCTTTTACTCCAAGCCCTAATGCGAGCCCTAAGTCGACTCTGTTTGATAAATGTTGAAAAATAATATCGTCTAGTTGTGCTTCTAGATCAAAAGTTGTGGTTTGCGCATTTATTAAGTCACTCAATTCTACTAACCCCGTGCGGTATTTTTTCTCATATTGACTTAGATTTTTCTTAGAACTGATAAGAGCATCGCGAATATGGCTGGTTTGTAATCCTAGTACTCGTTCTTGGCCCAGTGCACTTTCCACTTCGTTTACCGCTGTAAGTAGTGTCTCTCTATAATTTTGGAATGCTTGCGCCGTTTCTAATTTGGCAATTTCAGCTGCAGCTTTTAATTGACCCCCGTTAAAAAGAGGTTGAGTTAGCTGACCTAATAGTGACCAAATAGGGGAGCCAAATAATGCTTTCATAGGGGATTCAGCGGTTTCACTTAGAGTGGCGCTTAGGCTGATACTGGGAAGCATATCTTTATAAGCAACAGACGTATTTAAGTCCGCAGCTTCTATGTCTAAATAAGCGGCTTTTAAATCTGGTCTGCGGTGGAGTGTTTGATTGGGTAAACCATTTAGCGACAAACTCACGTTTGGATATTCTGCATTAGGTGTTATATCTAAAGTGTCTGATGTGCCAAGGTAAAGCTCTAGATTACGAATTTCGATGGCCAGTATTTCTTGGTATTCCACTAAATCAGACTTTGATTGAGACGTTGAAGTTCGAGATTCGTCTAATTCTTCTAAATCACCAAGACCATTTTTAAAGCGTTTTACAATGAGCTTTTCATTAGCATCTAATAATGCGAGACGTTTTTTTTCAATTTCTATTGCTCGATAGTTTGCAGTCATAGCAAGCCAAGATTTAATAACGTTGGCGACTAACGTATCTCTACTTGCTTGATAAAGGGCTTCGTCGCTAGCAAGAGACTTTTCAGAAGCTTCTTCTGATAGCGCTAATTTTCGCCATAAATCGAGTTCCCAGCTAATACTTACATCGGCTTCGTAACTGGCAGTGCTTCCTTCAGATTTACCAGCTGAAAATCCTGCTTCCACATTTGGTAGTGATTCACCTTTTTGGCTTTTTATACTCCATAAACTGGCTTGAAGTGTTAGCTGTGTCTTTTTCAAACTTGGATTTGCTTCAAGAGCTAGTTCGATAAGTGAATCTAGTTGAGGGTCTTGAATCAAATCTGTTAAATAGCTTACTGGGGCAATGTTATCTAATTCATGCCATTGAGCATCTTTTTTATTGCTTACGATATCAAGCTCATCTTGTGCTAAATCTGCGTAGTTTTTACGTGTTTCGCTGCTACTGCAGGCGACAAGCATTAGACTAAGGAGTACTGCCCCTGTGACTTTTAACGGCCTGTTTATCATTCAATGCGTCCTAATAAAAAAATAAACCAGCATGAGTGGTGTATTGTTTTCTGAGTGATTTTGGTGGTTTTTCAGCAATGTTGATTTTAATTATTACGTATGTAATATCTGAGATTATCAGATTTTATATATGTTTATTTAAAGTGTATTTGCACTTCTTTACAAACTGACAATTTTTAACGGAAATGCCATTTAACAATGGGCTTAAAAAAGAATCATTTGAATTTAATACATCGATTGAATAGATTCGTGCTTAAGTAATAAGCCATTTGGCCGATAACTGTATTTCAAGTTAATTATGTAGGTTTTTATCATGTCGATACCTCCTTTACATTCTTCTAATCAAGTTTATTGGGTGAATACACCTAAAAATACTCCTGTGTCAGCCGACAAAGAGGCTTCTATAGAAGATAACCGCTTAACTATGCCGAGTCAGGAAGAAGTCGTAAAAAAAGGGTTATCTACAGAAGAACATACAGAAATGGAGCAAGCCGAAGAAAGTAGCGCAAAATCTTTTGCTTATGGTTTCTTGGGGTTTGATAAGCCAAGTAACATTGAAGAGGTTGAAGTAGAAGAAGAAAAAACAGAGGCAGATGATGCCTACTTTGCAGGGCGTGTTACAAAAGGACTCGGCACACTTGGTACAATCATTGCTATTCTTATATAACACTACCATTTTCAATTCTTTTCTTAATGCATTTTTTGTTCATTTTAATTACATTAACTAATGAATGAGTATCTTACACTAAGGGTTTAATCGTATTCCCCATTGTTTTCCTTTAACATTAAATGAGTAAAGAGTTTATAAACTCTTTTTGTGTATTGATTTTTGGATGAAATTTTCGAATGACTTTCCCTAAATCTTTGATGGCCACTTCTCATTTTTTTCTTTGTCTTCTCACTGTAATTCAATCGAAAACTATTTCTAAATTTACCTGTTGCTGAGAATAATAGAGTCGGTAAAAAATCAGTCTCCTATTTATTGGTAACGTTTGACTAATGTGAAAAAGCCAGTGTGGAGTCACACTGGCTTAATCGTTTACTGTATAGCACTTTAGATTTAAAGGGGGTTAAGCCCTAGAAAGTGTAGTTTGCACTCGCCATAAAGTTACGTGACGTACCGTAGAAATTGAATGTTGCGTTATTTCCTACCCGTGTATAATATTTTTCATCAAGTAGGTTGTTGATTTTAAGAGATACATTTAAATTACTAGTAATTTGTTTGGTGATTGCAGTATCAATAACAGTATAGCTAGAGGCACTGATGGTACCTGTAGAGTTTTTGATGCCACTTATAGCAGTTAATCCTGCGCCAATAGTCATTTCATTGAGAATAGTATTAGCAGAATCACCAAAGCTATACTTAGACCACGCATTGAAGGTGTGTTCCGGCATTAGTGAGAAACTACGGCTTGAATCACCACTTAGTATTTCTGTATCTGTGTAAGTGTAACCCACTAACATATCCCATTGACCAAATTGACCGCTTAACTCGGCTTCAAAACCTTGTACTTGGTATTCCCCTGTATTTTCATAATAACTTGTTCCATCAACCTTTGCTGCCCGATTACTATCTGTTAATTGGTAAACAGTTAGGCGACTATTTAATAAGCCGTTGTCATAAGTTCCTTTAACACCAAATTCAATCTGTTGGCCTTCTCTCGGATCGATAAAGTCACCGTCTTCTCCGGCACTGGTTTGCGGTTTAAATACTTCTGAATAACTTGCATATAAAGCTTGTGTATCTGTTAAATCATAAACAGTGCCGGCATAAGGTGTGAAGTGAGACCCACTGGCTGAATCTGTACCGCTTTCAATGTCATAATTGCTGACGCGTGCACCTGTAATTATTGCTAACTTTTGTATCGGACGGAAAGTTAACTTACCGTATACCGCTTGTTCACTTTCTGAGGAATTTGAATCTGTTGTGCTGCCATAACTAAATAGATCTTTAGTGATTGCAGATGAGTCAAACGTATTAATATTGTATGTATCAGTACCAATATAACTTACATCTGTAGATGTTGAATCCGATTTTTCTTGTTTATAATCCATACCAACTACAAACTCACTGACATTGCCCATTACTTCAAAAGGCTGGCTATAGTTTGCGTCAAATGCGAAAGATTGCTCTTCATACTCACTTTTATCGGCAGATAATGCTGTAAAACCTCCATTACTATCTACGGCACCACCACCATAGACATAATCTGAATCTCCAGAAGCTTCGGTGTATCTTGTTGCAATGCGACCGCGACCACCATTGTTAAATTGTCGCGTTAGATCTGTGAATAAATTTGTTCCTGTATTATTGAAATCATTCCAGTCGGCCCCTATAAAGGTAGAAGAATCTATATCCAATAGACTGTTATCATCATAAGTTGGTAACCCATTCTGAGGCTTGATATCTTTTGTCTGATATAAGATTCCTACCGATAGTTCTGTTTTTTCATCTAAATCAATATCCAAAGTGCCGTATAGGCTTTCACTGATATTATCATTCCCATCTACTTGGTTAGAGGCATCCGCTTGTGATATGACTAGGCGACCACGAACGCTTCCGTCATCATTTAGTGAACCTGATACATCTGCACCAAGTTGAGTGCGTCCCCAGCTACCAGCGGAGACATCAACAGATGCTTGTGTATCTTCCGTTGCGCGTTTTCGAACTAAATTAATAATACCGCCCATTTCACTGGTACTGCTGAATAAACCAGAAGGCCCGCGCATAATCTCAATGCGATCAAAGGCGGATAAAGAAGGTAATGTCCCGTTCTTACTACTAATTGGTGAAGATAAACCATCGATTAATGCATCGTCATATTCATAACCACGAGAGTAGATAGATGAACGCCCACTGTCATTGGCTAAAGTGACTAATCCAGGTGTTTTTTTAGAGATGTCATCTAAGTAAATAAAACCACGAGCTTCGATGAAATCATTGGTTAAGACAGTGATCGACTGTGGAATATCTTTTAGAGCAGCAGGAGTCTTGGTTCCCACTGTCGCTGCTTCTGTGTTGTAGCCGGTTAACTCTTCGCTCGAGTCTGTGTGGTAAAGAGCATTTCCTTCAACGGTCAACGTAGGTAACGATGTCGCTTCTGATACTTCTTCTGCTAACACTGTTTTAGGGAAGGGAGCCAAAATCAACGCAATTGAAGCGATTGTTAAGGTACGAGAAAGAGAATGTTTTGGTCTTGTTTTTGCGGTGATTTGGTTCTGCATTTTAAGCCTCCATTATAATTAAGTTATAAGCGATTAAATCCTCACCATCAAATCTAAAAGAGAATCAATTGCATCTACTGTTTGTGGGGCGTATTATTTCATAAGTTTTGCCATGATTTCTTATGTTGTTGGATCAATATGTTATGCGCTTCTCTCATATAAGATTTAAAAACATTATTTGCTCATAAAATAAATATTGGTTTAGTCATTTGAAGAGACTTGTAAATGGATAACTCAGTCGTTGAACACAATGCACGCTTTTTGAAACGTTATCAGTTAAACGTTAGTACTGATGACTTGAAAAAAGCATTGGGATCATCACATCATCTTTCACCTATTATGGAAGGCATGATGACAACTGAAATTCTGCCTTCAGGTATGACTTTGCATATGGTTGATGCAAAGGCTAAACAGGATTTCGGGTTTGAAGCGGAATTTTCTTCAAACTTTAAAATTGCGCTTATGTTTTCTGGTGACATGAGCTTTCAATTTGGTGAAAAAAAACAGAGTATGGAAGAAAAGGGAAAAGTCGCAAAAATAATGAACTTTAATGAGACTGAATTATGCTCCTTAGATGCCAAAAAAGGTGAACATAGAAAGGCCATGTATCTTTCCGTTGAGCCTGATTGGTTCGAAAAATATGGTGTCGATTCTGAATCGGTTAAACAGGTATTAAGTAACCACCTGACTTTAGATAATTGGGAGTTACCAGATGTGTTGTGGCTACAGTCCCAACAGTTATTAGCTCAACATGATCAAAGTTATGTTAATAAAATGGCAAGAGAAGGCTTTGCCTTATCATTAATGTCATCTTGGTTAGACACGTTAGGCACCAGAGAGAGAGATGTATCACGACCAGAAAGTCGTCGAGCGTATCAATTTAGAGAGTTATTAAGTAGTGAAACGGTTCTCACCATGAGCCTGACAGATATAAGTAATCATCTTGGAATGAGTTCTGCCACATTACAACGTTATGCAAATGAACATCTAGGTATGAGCCTTACTCAATATTTAAGAAAATGCCGTTTAGATCTAGCAAAGTCAGCATTACATCGGGATGGTGTTTCTATTATGGAGGCTGCTCTACTTGCTGGATATAATCATTCCAGCAATTTTACAACGGCATTTAAACGGCAGTTTGGTATTCTTCCAACGGCCGCATATCGTCTTTAAATATAGAACCCTCATTTAATTCAGTTTTTATTTATCTAAAATACAACAATGATTTTGATAGTCATTATTGTTTGCATTTGGTTTTATTTTAAATAGAATGGCGAGCAAGAAAGGACTCTGGCTGTTGTTAATAGCTGTTTTTTTATTGTCTTTCTTATTCTTTTTAGATACTGAAAACAAGAGGTTTTTATGTCGTTCGCTCGTAATGTTTATCGTATGATTTTTGTTTGTTTTGGATTGGCTGGTGGATTAAGCGCATACGCGTCTGATATCAGTATAAACACGCAATATGGAAAGGTTTCTGTGCCGCATGAAGTTAAACGTATTGTAACGGTTTATGAAGGCGCATTAGATTCTTCATTTGCATTAGGCTTCGAACCTGTTGGTGCCATTTCTACTCGTGGTGGTGACAAAGTAGCGAGCTACATTCAAGTAACAGCCAAAAATGTACCTCTTGTTGGCAGCATGAAAGAAATCAATATTGAAGCGGTAATTGCCCAGCGCCCAGATGTTATTTTAGCGCCTTGGTACCTTCCAAAAGAACAGTATGCTTTGTTGTCACGTATTGCGCCAACCATTGTTCCTGAAAATAAAGGCTTTCGTCCAGATGCTTGGATTAATGAATTACGTTTTTATGCAAAAGCATTAAACCGCGAGCAAAAAGCAGAAGAAGTGATTCAGCAAGTGAACGACCGTATTACTCTTCTAAAAAAAGAAGTAGAGTCAAATTTACCTGAAGATGAGCGTGGTGCGTCATTGATTCGTTGGATGCCACAAGGTGCCGTAGTATTGACGCCAAAATTCTTTTCCAATGCCATCTTGGCTCAAACTGGCTTTGATGTAACCGATGCTGGTCTCGTCGAAAAAAATCGTCCACATAGTAGCGTATTAAGCTTAGAAAACTTATCGACTATCGATAATGATTGGCTTTTCATGGCGACACTTAATTCGGAAGCGCGTGATGCGTTATCTGCAGCACAAAAAACGCCTGTTTTTGCCCGTTTAAGCGTAGCGAAAAAAGATCATGTCATTCCTGTTGATGGTCAACTTTGGACAAGTGCAACTGGTCCTATAGCGGCAAATGGCATCCTTGATGATATTCAAAACGTGATTGATTCAAAACTTAAATAATGGTGTTTTGGTTTAACTCTCCTCCTGCTCAACGATCTGTAATGAGTGCTTTTATACCAGTCGCTTTGCTACTGGTATTTTGCTGTGTCTGTAGCTTGTTGCTTGGTGCTGGTAATGTTGGCCCAAAAGAAGCCTTTCAGGTTTTGCTTGGTCAAGGTACTGACGATGCCAACTTTATTGTTTATGAACTGCGTTTACCTCGTACGTTAATTGGTCTGGTCGCCGGTCTGTGCTTAGGTATTGCTGGTGCGTTAATGCAAGCGGTGGCACGTAATCCATTGGCAGAGCCAGGTTTGTTAGGTGTCAGTGCGGGTAGTGCGTTTGCGGTGGCGATTGCATTGGCTATGGGAGCGAGTACGGCGACCTTGCCTGCTGAGTTGGCTCAAGTAGGCGCTTTAATCGGTTGTCTCTGTGTGATTGCTGTAACACAAATGCAAGGGCAGTGTAATGATCCTATTCGTTTGGTTTTGGCTGGCGCTGCGCTGACCAGTTTATTAACCGCGATGACGTCTTTATTGCTTATGTATAACGAACGCGCAGCCGATGAAATACGCTTTTGGGTGACGGGCAGTGTGGCTGGTCGAAACTTTGAACAGCTAATGAGTTTAGCGCCTTCCTTAATCATCGCCTTTGTTTGTGTCTTGTATGTTGCTCGTCCATTAGCCTCTTTGGCGCTGGGTGAAAGAGTTGCTATTGGATTGGGTTATAAACCGGGACGTATTCGTTTGATTGTTGTCTTCTCGGTCGCTTTACTTGTGGGTGCAGCAACCGCGATTGCTGGCCCTGTTATTTTTGTCGGTTTGGTTGTGCCATTTATGGCAAGGGCTTTAATTGGTGTAGATATTCGTCGAACCTTATGGTTGTGTGTGCCGTTAGGACCTTTAGTAATTATCAGTGCCGATGTGATATCACGGTTGATTGCGCAGCCTGCTGAAATGCCATTAGGTGTATTAACCGCGATGGTCGGTGCCCCCGTTCTATTGGCCATAGTGAGATCGCAACGGTTACCAACATTATGATAAATAAAACCCTTTCTCCTGATGGATATTTGAGACTTTCACTGGGTTCTTATTCTTATTTAATTGAAAAAAATGCCATTGCTCGGAACTTATTTCTGAGTGGGTTATTGATTTTGGCTTGTATTGCGTCACTGGGGATTGGGACGCTAACGCTAACGCCTTGGTCGGTTATCCAAGCTGTGTTCGGTTTGGGTGACTCGATGAACCAGTTTGTGGTGCAAGAGCTACGTTTACAACGTCTTTTGGCAGGTCTCTATACTGGTGCGGCATTTAGTTTAGCGGGTTGTTTAATGCAAACACTGGCCCGAAATCGATTGGCGACGCCGGGTATCATCGGTATCGATAATGCTGCGATGGCGTTTGCTGTGTCATCGGTGGTGAGTACGACGATTTCAATGGCGCCATCTGCTATGGCTTTAATCGGTGCCGCCACAGCTACGGCATTGGCATTTGGTCTATCGGGTAGTAGCGGTACACGTGGTTATCGTTTCATCATTGCCGGAATTGGAGTTGGTGCAATTGCGGGTGCCATAACTCAGTTAATGTTGAGCCAAGTCGCGATTGATGTTGCAAATGCGGCGTATCCTTGGACAGTTGGGAGCTTAAGTGCACGCTCTAGTTTGATGGTCAGTGTGTTAGGTGTTGGCTTATTGATATGCTTGATTAGTTGTTTGTTGCTGACTCACGTATTTGGTTTGTTACCTTTTTCCGACGCTGTAGTGATTGGTTTCGGTAGCAGCATGAAACGTCTTCGTTTGATTGCGCTCATCTTGTCTGTTGTTTTAACTGGATTAGCCGTTTCTGTCGCTGGGCCTGTGGGGTTGGTGGCTTTAATTGGTCCCGAAATCGCACGTTTTTTTGCTCGCTATCGTGGGATTCCTTTAATAAGCTCGGCTTTGGCTGGTGGATTAATTATGGTGATTGCAGACTTGTTAGGACGAACCGTACTATCTCCGATTGAAATTCCTGTTGGCATTGTGACATCGATTGTTGGTGGGCCTTATTTAATTTGGATTTTAGTCCGCCAGCGCTCAACTCATTCTTTATGAGAACCCTTATATATGACGACTGTATTTACTTCTATTGAAGCTTGTTTTAAAAGGATCTTTCTATGGTAGATCAAACAGGGACTGTGTCGTTAAGTGCCGATAACTTAACCTTACAGCATGGTAAAACGACAATTATTGAGTCTTTGAATCTGACATTACCATTAGGTAAAGTAACGGCCATTGTTGGGCCAAATGGTTGTGGAAAATCGACGTTATTAAATGGTTTGTCACGCATTCACCACCCGATTGGTGGTACTGTTTTATTAAACGGAAAAGACATTCATAAATACCCTTCAAAAGAAGTGGCACGTAAGCTGGCTCTATTGCCACAAGACACTATTTCACCAGATGGCATCAATGTCGAAGAGCTCATTCGATTTGGTCGACATCCTCACCAAAGCACGATGAAACAATGGAAGATGAGTGACCAAGAAGCCATTGATTACGCCTTGAACGCAGCAGATTTGAATGGATTGAAAGACCGTTTACTAAATACCTTGTCAGGTGGGCAACGACAACGTGCTTGGATTGCCATGTCGATTGCTCAAGAAACGCCTTTGTTGTTATTAGATGAACCAACATCGGCACTGGATCTTGGTCATCAAATTGAAGTATTTGAATTGATAAAAGAGTTATCTGAAGAAGGTAAAACCATTGCTATGGTAGTGCATGATTTACCTAGTGCTTGTCGTTATGCGGATCATATTGTGGCAATGAAAGACGGAAAAATCGTCACTCAAGGTTGTCCAAAAAAAATAATGACAAAAGAATTAGTATTAGCTCTGTATGGCATTGAATGTGACTTGATCCCTGACCCTATGACTGGCAGTCCAATACTAATTAATATTAAACGAGTAAAGAGTTTATAAGCTCTTTTGTGCAATGGTTTCTGGGTGAAATTCCCGTATGATCTTTGCTAACGTTTTAATGGCGTTTTCACGTTTTTCCATTGTTTGCTCACTGTAATTCAATCGGAAACCATTCCTAAACTTTCCTGTTGCTGAAAATAATGGGCCTGGTGCGAAATCAACTCCAACTTTTCGGCAACGCTCGACCAATTTAATGCTATCAATGCTTGGGTTAAGTTCTACCCAAAGAATAAAGCTACCATCAGGAAAACTAACGCGTGTATCACTAGGGAAGTGAGCTTTAATCACTTGCAGTAAATGGTCTCTTTGCTGCTCGTAGTTTTGTCTCATTTGTCGTATATGTTTTCGATAACCACCTTGGCGAATAAATTTCGCGATAGCCAGTTGAGGAAAAACTGGACACATGGAGCTGCTGACATATTTGATATGAGTAACCTTATCGCGGTAACGCCCTGGTGCAATCCAACCAACACGTAACCCAGGAGCAACAGATTTTGAAAAAGACGAACATAAAAGTACTCGACCATCTGTATCAAAGGACTTTATTGTTTTGGGACGAGGAAATTGAAATGAAATATCGCCATAAACATCATCCTCAATAATCGCAATATCATAGCTTTGAGCGAGTTTATACAGTTGTTCTTTTCTGTCTTCTGGCATGGTGTAACCCATAGGATTATTACAGGTCGGCGTAACAAAAATAGCCTTGATTGGCCATTGATCGAGTGCTAACTCAAGTGCCTCTAAACTTATACCTGTTTCTGGATGTGTGGGTATTTCCATTGCTTTTAAATTAGCGGCTTTAATGGCTTGCATGGAACCGTAAAAACTTGGCGATTCGATAGCAACAATATCTCCAGGCTCAGACACCGCTCTTATACAAACCGATAATGCTTCTTGGCAGCCTGAAGTTATGACTAGGTCATCTGGGTGAAGTTGGCACCCTGACGCTACAGTAAGTCGACAAAGCTGATTACGTAATTCTTCTGATCCTCTAATGTCAGCGTAACTTAAACCTAATTCTGGCTTGTGTTTAGATAAATCAGCTAGCGTTTTGAGTAGGGGTTTTAACGTAGAGGATGTCATATCAGGCATAGCGTGTTGCAGTTGTAGGCCTTTAGTTGAGCCGCGATTCATTAACATATTGAGCACTTCTTCCCATTGGGATACTTCCAAGGGACGCTGTGGTGGACGAGAAACGCTAGGTAAATTATCTTTTTTTCGCTGGCAAACAAAGTAACCAGACTTAGGCTTGGCTTCGACAAGCTGGTCTTGTTCCAATTGTCGATATGCTTCCTGAACAGTAGAGATACTGACTCCATGCTCTTGAGCTAATTGACGTACAGACGGTAGCTTATCTCCTTGCTTATAGAAGTCATGCTGTATGTGTTCTCGTAAGCGTTTAGCGAGTTTTTGATAAAGTGTCATGGGGTGGCTGAAACCATCTTAGTTGTATCAATAAAATCTAGAGTAATTTTATTGTAGAACGTTTTTATAATGAATGTGACCATACAGATTAGCCTTTCTTATACCATACAGATGAAAACAGGCTTAATCTGTATGCTTGATAAAGCTTTTTTCTGGATCTGTATTGTATTTATTCTTTCTCTTAAAGTGGTTACTCATACACATGGCATTATTAATGTCTTTAATAGTGGCGTCTAAAAGGGGAAAACTATGTTAATCGTTAGCTTATTTATTCATATTCAGTATTGCGTAGGGCGCTACAAAACTCGTAAAGCCTTGGTACTACTAACGACGCAGCAAATGTTAGATATTGGCATGACGAAAGACCGTCAACGAGCAGAGCTACTACAAGCGTCTTTATATGGTTTTTTTCGTGATTTGACGAATAAAATGAAAAAGAGCGAATAAGGCTATGATGGAGCTGTCTTTCTTTGTCGCGCTTGCAATGTTTGCTTTCGTTATGTCTGTTACGCCAGGGCCAAATAATATTATGTTGTTAGCGTCTGGGGCACAATTTGGTTTTCGCCGTACCTTACCTCATATAATAGGTATCGGTGTGGGTGTAGCGACATTAATATCGTCTGCGCTTTTGGGGTTAGGCACGTTATTTATTCTATTTCCGCCTTTGTATATTGTGCTTAAGTGGGTTGGTGGTATTTACTTATTGTGGCTAGCGTGGAAAATTGCGAATGCGCCTGTTAATGGTTTATCTACTGGCCATAATGAAAAGGCGACACCTATGCGTTGGTGGCAAGCCACTTTGTTTCAGTTTATTAACCCTAAAGCATGGATGATGGCCATTAGTAGTGTTGGTGCATTTACAGTGCAAGGTGATTTGTATATCCAGTCTGGTTTGTGGATGTTGTTGACCTTTGTTTGTGTTAACTTTCCAACGATTTCTCTTTGGGCGTGGTTAGGTGTGAGTATTCGTCATTGGTTAACCGATGCAAAGCGTCAAAGAATGTTTAATATTGTCATGGGAATTGCGACAGCTTCTACGTTACTTATGATAGTTCGAGGTTAGTTCTTAACCCGAAATATAGGATGATAAGTATTAGTAATGACTAAGCTTCTTTTTTAATAAGTGAATAACAAGGATTACGATGTCTAAGATTAGTGCTCTACCAAAATATATTTATCTGTACTTCTTGTGTCAGTCTCTCAATTTAACAGTGACGGTGATCTCAGTGACCGTTGCAGCAACCGTTGGCCTTATGATCGCACCAGATCAAAGCTGGGCGACTTTGCCTTACGGAATGCAATTCTTGTTTATGTTGTTGGCGACATACCCTGCTTCTGTATTAATGGAGAAAAAAGGTCGCAAAGTAGGCTTTATTGTTGGTGCTTTAGGTTTGATTGGGTCAGGTATGGTTGGCTTTAGTGCAGTGATGACTGATTCATTTTTGCTTTTAATTATTGCTCACTCATTACTTGGTTGTTTTATGGCATGCGCAAATTATTATCGATTTGCAGCAGTAGATAATTTGATTGGGAAAACTAAAACCAGAGCTGTTTCTTTGGTTATTGCTGGCGGTTTAGTCGCAGCAGTATTAGGCCCTTTTATTGCTAGTTCATTTCGAGATATCGGTGGCTTTCCTTTGTTCGCTTTATGCTATTTAGCCTTGGTTATGTTAGCAGGTGTTAACCTTATATTGATTGTTTTTTTGCCAAATGAGGTAGAGAAAAAAATCACCAAACAAGAAAAGGAGAAACGAGATCTAGTTGATCAGCATTGGCTTAAAAATGTATCTCCATTGTTTCTTTTAGCAGTTGTTACTGCTGCGTTTAGTTACGGCATTATGAACTTAATAATGGTTCAATCGTCGTTGCAAATGCATCATTTAGGTATTCACTTTGATCATTCTGCCATGGCCATTCAATGGCATGTTGTGGCTATGTTTGCTCCGTCATTTTTATCTGGTTATTTGATTAGCCGTCTTGGACATCAAAAGGTTATCTTTATCGGTTTGGCGTTTTTCTTGGCGACTTTTATCATCAATATTGTTGGAACAAGCTACTCGTCCATTGTTTTATCTTTGATCTTTTTGGGCGTCGCGTGGAATTTCACTTATGTGAGTGGCAGTGCGTATATTGCTGTGATTTTAGAAGGCAACAAAAGTGCGAAAAAATTACAAGGTATTGGAGACACTGGAATCGCTCTGTTCGCAATGTTAGGTGCAATGACGCCAGCATTATTGATGTCTACCATTGGTTGGGCTGGGACAAATTTTTTATCTATTGGTTTGATCCTGTTTTGCCTTGTACTTCTCATACTTTTTATTATTTTACACAAACGTAATGCACTTAACCCTGTAGGCGCTTCATGAGTCAAGAAGCTCCCGCTTTAACACAATGGAGTATCTATATTGTTAAGACTCGATTGAATACCTTGTATACGGGTATTAGCATCGATGTTGAGCGACGCTTTAAAGAACACTCTGGAGATGGCAAGCGAGGTGCTCGGTATTTGAAAGGTAAGGGGCCACTAGAATTAGTTTGGCAGCAAGCTGTTGGATCAAAAAGTGATGCTTTGGTGTTAGAATATAAAATAAAAAAATTGAAGAAGCGTCAAAAGCAACACCTAGTAGAAGGATTAATGGATATTGATTCATTACGTAAAGAGTCTACTTGTTAAGCTTGTTTTTCTTGCTAATCATTCGTAGCATGATGTGTATTCGTTATTGGCTTGAAAGAGGAAGCAAGGAGCTATGATAAGTCATTTTGACCATATTGTTCTGACGGTGGAAAATATAGACAGAGCAGTGTCTTTTTATGAAACTGTATTGAATATGAAAGCTGTTACCTATGGTAATGGGCAGAAAGCTTTGCATTTTGGGCAACAGAGAATAAACCTTCAACTACTAGGTGAAGAACTGCGTAATCATTCAATGGAAGGATCTGGCAATTTATGCCTGATTACAAATTGGGGAATGGAGGAAGTTTTGACTCATCTGCATGGTTCTAATGTATCTATTTTAGAAGGGCCTGTTAGTAAAGTGGGCGCACAGGGCTCCATTCAATCTGTATATTTTAATGATCCAGATAATAACCTTATAGAAGTCAGTCTTTATTTAGATGCGGAGCCAAACGATCAAGTTAAACTGGCTAGGAATGAATCAGCTGACTAACAGCGTCAAAAACATCCTTATATGCTTGCTCTTCATAGGCTGCAAACCCATTTAGTTGACGTGCTTTTACTTTAGTGAATATAGGCTGAGTCAAACCAGTTAAAAAACGTGTTACTAAAACAGCTGAAATGCTTGTTTTAGGGCTTTTTATTTTAACATGTTGAGCAAATTCTTTTACATATAGTGCGAGATTTTCTTGCCACTCCTCATGGCTTTTTTTATTTATATCAGGCTGTGAAAAAACCAATACATTATTACCACATACTGAACAATGGCCACAATTATCGGGCGCATTTTGATCACCAAAATATCGTGCTAAATTACTGTTTAAGCATCTATCCAGTTGAAAAAAACGAATCATAGTAGCGATTCGATCAATCTCTGACGTTTGCTTCTCTTCAACGTATTGGTGTAGTTGGTTAACCAGCACTTTATGATGAAATGCCCTGGTGTTGATTTCATACACTTCTGTTAGCCCTTTACTTTCCAACGTCAGTACATTTTTGTCAGCCGCGTATTCTAATATTTGTAATACATCCCCACGAGATAATCCCGCTTGATTGTATATTTGGTCGAAATTTGGTGATCCCCAGATTTTTTTATATTGAATACCACTTAAAATAGTCTGATAGGCGTTGCTCCATTCAGCGGGGACCTGGTTTGAAAAAGCGATTCTGTCACCATCCCATTTAAGACGTACATCTGCGTAATAACTGTATTTTGGCGTTAATATGTTCAATAACTCAAGTTGTACTAATAGGGTTTTTAACGGTAAAGAGCGAATATTTGTGTGGTTAGATAATCCGTACAGTTGTGTTTCCCATTCTTGATCTACTGTCTCTTCTGTAATGTGATGTAGTAGTGCGTCAATGTCTTGTGGCTCAGGTGTATCGCCATAAACAAAATTTTCCAGTGTGTGTAATCCTTCCAGACAAGCGAGTAAGACACATCGACTTGGTTGGTTGTCTCGTCCTGCTCGGCCAATTTCTTGGCTGTAGTTTTCGATTGATTTTGGTAAATCATAATGTACAACTAAACGAATATCTGATTTATCTATCCCCATTCCAAAGGCAATGGTAGCAACAATAATACGAGTCTTCCCTTGCATGAAATTGGCTTGAATATCACTTCGAATATCACTGCCTAAGCCTGCGTGATAAGCCATTGCAGAATAACCGTCAGAGCGTAGTGCATTAGCAATCTCTTCGGCAGTTTTTTGCTGAGTAACATAAACAATGCTAGCGCCTTGTGGAACTACATCCGTGTTGTTCAAAACGGCCTTCAACTTATCAAATTTCTCGTGGTTGTGGGTTTGAATAAGATCGATGTTTAAATTAGAGCGATAAAAACCTGTTTGTACTATGTGTTCTCGATGTATTGAAAATTTCTGCGCCATATCGCGCTGTACACGACGAGTAGCTGTAGCTGTCAATAGCAAAACCAATGGGATATTAAGTTCTTGTTTGTAATGGGGTAATTTAAGATAGTCTGGTCTAAAATTGTGTCCCCATTCAGAAATACAATGGGCTTCGTCAACCACTAACATAGAGATAGGGATTTGTTTAATAAATCGGCGAAAACGTTCGTTTTTAAAACGTTCAACCGAGATCATTAATATTTTAATAGACCCATTGTGTACGCCAGACATAACTATCTGGCTCTCTTCTTTGGTTTGACTAGAGTCTAAACTAGCCGCCGCTATTCCTTTTGATCTAAGAAAGTCTAATTGATCGTGCATCAAAGCAATCAATGGCGATATGACTAAGGTTAAATTTGGTAATTGTGTAGCAGTAAGTTGATAGCACAAAGACTTGCCAGAACCTGTCGGAAAGACCGCGAGTGAAGAGTGTCCAGACAGTAGTTGTTCTATAGTTTGTCCTTGCCCTTCGCGAAATTGATTGAAGCCAAAGAGTGATTGTAAGGATTCTTCTATTGCTATCATCGAGACATGTTCTCCCATTCAAGCTCGCAATTTTTTAATTCGTTTAAATGATTCAACCAGTAGTTCTCTGTATCAAACCAAGGAAACGCTTTTACGAAAGCGGGATCGTGCCAGCGATTTTGTAACCAAGCTGCATAACAGATCACTCGTACGCTTTTAAACACATCAATTAGCCCTAGTTCTCTAATATCAAAAGGCATATAAGTTTCGTAGCCTTCAATAATTTCACTAAGTTGCTGTTGAGGATTTTCTGTTTGAGTAATGTGTAACCATAGATCTTGTACTGCGATACCATTTTGACAATCGTCAAAGTCTAGTAGATGAAATTGGCCTTCATGCAGCATCAAATTACTACGATGACTATCACCATGTACAGGGCGAAGCTGAGTTGGCCAATAGGCTTTAATACTAGCTTCACTCATACCTCGTAGTTTGTTTATTTGCTTTTTATAAAGAGGTTTTAGCTTTTCAGGCAACAAATTATGCGACAAAATTTGACTTGTAGCTTGGTCCATTTGCATCAATGGGGATACGCTAATGCGTTCAGAAAAAGGTACAGCTGACATTTCTTTATGTACTTGACCAATTAACTCACCAAGTTGGTAAAGCTGGTCAAGGTTGTCAGCTTCTGGATGCTGTCCAATTAAACGAGGGGATAAACAGAAATAGATTCCTTTGTGGCAAAATAGGCTTTTTCCTTCAAACATCAAAGGCGCAACAATTGGTACTCCAGCTACTTGTAGCTTTAATAAAAGCGAATGTTCTTCAAGTATTTGCGCTTTACTCCAACGATCAGGCCGATAAAATTTTGCAATGACAGGCGAACCGTCTTCTATACCAATTTGATAAACACGATTTTCATAGCTATTTAAAGAATAGATACGTGAATCACTCCATAAACCAGTCGATTCGACGGCGTCTAGAATTGTATCGGGAATAAGAGTCGAAAATGAATGTGTTGCTGTCATGGTTTATTGCTCTGATAATATAAGAGTGAAGAAGACATATATATTGGTGAACAGGAATATAAACGGAAAAATCAGAAAATGACCATAGCGAGGAGCAAAGAAAATGGCAAGCAATGTCTTTAATTCTCTAGAGAATTTTGTACGTAAATAAGAAGGTAATCTGGTTTTAACTAAACAATTCATAATGAGCTGAATTGTCGTGAATATTAGATAATACCTAAACGCTTTTTTAGTGTGTGCTCTTGAGCGTCAGTAAGTGGAGAGGCCTGTCCTGACGCAATAAGCTTGCTCCATTGCATCCATGTTTTAATAGCCTCACTTTGATGACCACGAGCAAGATATTGTTGGACCTCAATCTTAAAAGAATTAGAGATAGCAGCAGGATTTGATTTTCCAAACGTACGTAATCGTATTAAAGTGCGCTTAAATTTGTCTGCTAATTTAGAGTTGTCAGTGTTACTAACCATCATAGAGGTAAGGCACTTTAAATAATCATAGTAATTGTCAGCTTTTTCATAACTGGTTTCACGAGTTAAACGAATGATACGTGAATAAGCTTGTTCAGCCTGAGGCCAATCTTTTAGTTTTACACTCATTTGAGCTAGTCGCATAGCTCGATCTGTAGAGCGTGGGGATACCTCTAATACGCCCACCATTGCCGCTTGGGCTTCTTTAAAATTTCCTAAACCTTCATGCGCATCCGCTAGTAAATCATAAGCGGATAAAAAATGACGACTTAAATTAATCGTATGTTCAAATTTCTTTATTGCTGCGACTACTGCTCCTAACTTTAATTCGCATAGACCAATGCCAAAGTGCGCCCAAGCTAGATTTTTACTTTTCTGGATAATGAACATGTAGTGACTTTTTGCATCTTTATATCGACCACGAGAATATAAAGACTCTCCAATGATTTTTAAACATTGGTTAGCAAAATGTGGGTATTGTTTCATAATGGATTTGGCTTCAGTTTCCATTACTTCATGATTATTTTTTTTACGAGCATCGTTGATGCTTTCGAAGGTTCTTTTTTGTTTTTGAACTCGTTCAAAACGACGGAAAAATGAAGCAGGAGGAAAAGGTTTAACAATATAGCTATCAGGTTGATATTCAAGCACATTAACAACACTTTCATAAGCTGTATCAGCTGTAATCATGATGAAAATTGTAGAATGATCTTGAGAGTGATTTTTACGTGAAGTCTCTAATATTTGCTGGCCGTCAATGCTGCCACCTAAATTATAGTCAGAGAGAATAACATCATAATTTTTGGCTAAAATGCGCTTCATAGCCGATTGACCAGATGACTCTACATCAATATTGGAGTATCCAATAGAAGTCATTAAAGATTTAAGCATGAGACGCATCTCGCCAATATCTTCAATGATTAAGACACGTTTGTCGGCTATATCAATAAAATCTTGTGAGAGATCATTTTGCCTTTCTGCGTGTAAAAAAGTTGTATCTGTCACTTAGCTTTTCCTTGCTTCATTTGTAATAAAATTAATAACTAATTTTTTATACTATGCGATATATTAAAATACACTTATATTCTTAATATTAAAATAGCTTAAGAGGATGTTGATGGAGCTTTAATAGTTGATCTAACTGTTAAATTCTTGAGTTTATATGAAGCTAAGAGCGTCTAAGACTTTAGTAGTAGGTGTTACGTTTTACATTGACCTTCTAATAAGATCGATAAACACTGGAAAAATAATAATTAAAAAAAAGGAAATAGTGATGTTTTATGTCCAATTTCTGAGTGTTTCAGGACTCTTTTTATTGTTTCTGATTGGTTACTTAATGAACACAATAAACCTAACTTATACAGTTTTAGGTATTTTATTGTGTATATTTGTAACCATTCAAAACCTGTGGATGCGAAAAAATGCTTTTAAAGACATTGATAGCAAATTAAGTACAACAGAATCGAATGGCTTTTATTCTGAAATGAGTAAAACGGTTACTCATGCAACGTCAAAAATGGCGATGGGCGCAGCGGAAGTTTCTCACTTTGTCGACACATTAAGTAAAGACATTCATTTGACTCGTGATGACACAACACAAATTACCCAAGCGGTAGAGACTCTGTCAGAAACTGGTCTGACATTATCAAACAATTTAGGGCAATTGGCTCATACAATGAGTGACACTGCTAAGTCGAGTCGAACAGCTCAAGACGCTCTTACTCAAAGTGCAGACAAAATAAACGAATTAACCAGAAAGGTTCAAACGGCTAGCGAGCAACTTGCTTTATTAACAAAAAGCGCAGATGACATAGACAGTATTACTAATGTCATTAAAGCTGTTTCTGAACAAACTAACTTACTTGCCCTTAATGCTGCTATTGAGGCGGCCCGTGCAGGTGAACAGGGGCGCGGCTTTGCTGTTGTGGCAGATGAAGTTCGTTCCTTAGCGGGTAAGAGTGCCGATGCTTCTGAGCAAATATCCAATCTATTAACGGATGTTCGTCTTAATAGTGAATTAACCAACAATGAAATGTCTTCTTTAAAAGGGCTAACCGAATCTCTTTCTAGTACGTTGTTGGGTGAAACTCAGCGTTTCATTGCATTAACGGAGGAAGTACAAAGCGCTTCTATTGTTTTGTCTGAAGTGGAAAGCGCAGGGGAAGCATTAGGGGCAACAAGTACCCAAATTAATAGTTCTATTTCTCGTATTAGCTCATCACTGCAAGATATTTCACAGCGTAGTGACCTTCTTTCTACAGAAGCGGCCCATTTGAGTAATGGTGCTGAAATCGTATTCAGAGAGTTGGACAAAGTAGATCAGTCGCTGTTCTTCTCCGAATTGGTTAATCGTGCTAAATCGTGTGCTCAAGATATAGCTAGATTATTTGAGGGTGCGATTGAAAAAGGTGAATTAACTCAAGAGTCTGTTTTTTCAACAGACTATCGCCCAATAAACCAAACTAACCCGCAAAAATTCAGTACAGCGTATGATGACTTTAGTGATCGTACTTTTCCTGCAATTCAAGAAGCAGTATTAGAACAGCATGAAGACGTGATGTTCGCAGGTGCAGTCGATATAAATGGTTATTTCCCAACGCATAATAAAAAATTCAGCCAGCCGCTGAGTGGCGATTATGATAAAGACTTAATTAACAACCGGACTAAGCGAATCTTTAATGATCCAACGGGAGGGCGTTGTGGTTCTCACACCGATACTTTTTTATTGCAAACATACAAAAGAGATACAGGTGAGATTTTACATGACCTATCCGTTCCTATTTATGTAAATGGGAAACACTGGGGAGGCTTTCGAATGGGCTTTAAATCGGCTCATTAGTTTTTTTGGGAATCGTTTTTAAGGTATTTTAGTGATGGATTTTGCCAATAAATACACCACGATAAGCACAATATAGCGTTTTCGTAGAAAGCGTGAAGCCTGGCGTATGGTATAAGACTTCTACTTGCGCTGTATCCGTCGGAAATGGAATGTCTAACGGCGTATCGTGATTGTAAAAAATAATCCAAAAACGTGTCGCTAGATCAGAAGTAGCCAGAGTTAAAGCAATATAATGACGGTTCATATCCGACCAATCATCATTTTTCATTGGTGTACCTTGCTCGCTCAACCATTGAATATGATCGGATGGAACGTGTTGATAAAGTAGATCATCTTCTAGGTGTACTTCTGCCAATATCGGATAGTTTTTTCGTAATAACATTAAGGTCGATATCGTATCTTGAATAGCTGATCTTGCTTCGGTTTCTTGCCAGTTTAGCCAAGTTATTTCGTTGTTTTGGCAATAGGCGTTATTGTTTCCTTGTTGTGAATGAGATAGTTCATCGCCTCCTAAAATATGCGGTGTCCCTTGGCTTAATAGTAAAGTAGCTATAAAACAAAGCTGTTGATTGAGCCGTTTTTCTTGGATTTCTGTATTGTCTGTTTCCCCCTCAATACCGAAATTCTGACTGATATTGTCACCATGCCCATCACGGTTATCTTCCATGTTGGCTAAATTATGACGCTGGTGATATGACACCAGATCTTTCATGGTGTAGCCATCATGATAAGTAATATAATTCACAGAGTTTAGTGCGGTTTTATAGCCTTTATGGAAGCAATCTCTTGACCCCATAAATCGTGTCGCAAATTCAGGAACTACACCAAGGTCACCGCGCCAAAAACGGCGAATGGTGTCTCGATATTTGTCGTTACATTCCATAAAGCCTTTTGGGAAATTACCTACTTGGTAACCGTTTGGCCCTATGTCCCAAGGCTCCATGACAAGACAGATTTCACTTAATATCGGATCTTGAAGAATGGCTTGTAACAGCGGTGCCTTTGGTGTGAAATTGTGATCTGTTCGCCCCAGATCTACACCTAAATCAAAGCGAAATCCATCCACGCCCATGACCTCAACCCAATAGCGCATGCTGTCACAAATAAGACGAATACTGGCAGAATCATAAGTATCGATGCAGTTACCGCAACCAGTGTAATTTAAATACTTTCCATCTTGGTGACGATAATAACGAGCATTGTCTAAACCACGGAAACAGACACTGGATTGATCTAATTCACTTTCGGCCGTATGGTTATAAACCACGTCTAAAATGACTTCAAAACCTGCCCTTCTTAAGCCATCAATCATTGTTTGAAATTCGGTAATAGCGTCTTCTTTAGCATAAGAGGGTTCGGGAGCAAAAAAACTAATCGGGTTATAGCCCCAATAGTTATCAAGATTCAATTGCTGCAGATGGCGTTCAGTCATAAAGCTAAAGCAAGGCATGAGTTGGATCGTTGTGATGTTCAGAGACTTGAGATGATTTATGCCAGCTGGAGTAATAACGCCAAGATATGTACCTTTTAGTTCGTTATCAATTGGCAAATTTTGGCTGAAGCCTTTGACGTGTAATTCATACAAAGCACGACTGGAAGGTGTTAGCTTGATTCTATCAGGTCTATTTGGGTTGGTTCTAATTTGTCGAACAATAGATTTAGGGACATAATTAGCAGAATCAATAGAATGGATTTTCCCTTTTGATGTTATTGCTGCTTGATCTTTATGCCACACAAGCTTTTCTGTTAAATCCTTAGCATAAGGATCGATTAATAACTTATGCTCGTTAAACATTTGTTGTTTAGCAGGGTTGAAGTTACCACAAGCTCGTAAGCCATAATGTTGACCTTCCTGAAGGCTAAGTACTTCAATGTGCCAAACGTCTTTCTGTTTAACTGTAAAGGGGATTTTAGTCTGCTCGTTACCCTCATTATCGAATAGGCATAAATAGAGCTGGTGAGCATCTTCAGAAACCACGGAAAAGTTCACACCCTTATCCGTTATAGTTGCACCAAGAGGATAGGGGAAACCTGTAGAAACTTGGTATGTTTGTGGATTCATAAAGCCCTCTTGTTATAGCTCAAAATATTGTTAAAAACTAATATTCGCCTAACCATTTTAATAAGACGCCCGCTAGTGGCGGTATCTGTAGCTCAATACTTTGATCACGACTATGACTAGCAATATTTTGTGTACGGTATTCTACGTTTTTTGCGTAGCCACTACCTGTATATTGCTCATCATCGGTGTTCATTATCAATTGATAATGACCTGATCTTGGTACACCTACTCTATAGTTACTGTGTGTCATCGGAGTAAAGTTAATAATGGCTACCGTATGCTCTTCGCTGTCTTTTGCCTTACGTGCAAAGGCTAAAATACTGTTGGTACTGTCATCATAACTGATCCATTCAAATCCTTTTCTGGAGTGATCAAAGTGCAAGCTCGCTTCGCTTTTATAAAGGTGATTCAAATCTTTTGATAATGTATGTTGAGCCTTATGGTAATCAACCTCTAACAGATTCCAATCTAATGAACGTTCATGGCTCCACTCTCGTCCTTGTGCGAACTCATTACCCATAAAGTTCAGTTTTTTACCAGGGTGAAAATACATGTAGGCTGAAAAAGCACGTAAGTTTGCAAACTGTTGCCAAGAGTCTCCTGGCATTTTTTCGATCATAGACCCTTTTCCATGTACCACTTCGTCATGAGACATAGGTAAAACAAACTGTTCGTCAAATGCATAGACCATGCTGAAACTAAGTTCACCTTGGTGATGTTTTCTATGGATAGAATCTCTTTTCATATAATCAAGAGAATCATTCATCCAACCCATGTTCCACTTAAATCCAAAACCTAAACCATTCATATAAGTTGGTTTAGAAACGCCTGGAAAAGCAGTAGATTCTTCTGCGATGGTAAAGCAACGAGGGTGATTTAAATAAACGGTTTCGTTGAGTCTGCGTAAAAAATCGATGGCTTCATAGTTATGATTTCCTCCATCTTTATTGGGAATCCATTCACCATCTTCGCGTGCATAATCCAGGTATAACATAGAGGCAACGGCATCTACCCGTAAGCCATCTATGTGAAACTCATTCAGCCAATACACCGCGTTGCTAATAAGATAGTTAATAACATGCTCTTTACCATAATCGTATATCAGAGAGTTCCATTCTGGGTGCCAACCTTTTTTAGGGTCTGCGTATTCATATTGTTTGGAGCCATCAAAGTTTGCTAAACCGTGACTGTCAGCAGGAAAGTGTGCTGGAACCCAATCCATAATCACGCCTATATTGGCCTGATGAAGAGCATCGACCAAGGTTTTAAAGTCTTCTGGTGTACCAAATCGAGAGGTTACTGCATATAGTCCAACTGGTTGATAGCCCCAAGAACCATCGAATGGATACTCTGTAATTGGAAGAAACTCAACATGGGTGTAGCCCATTTCTTGAACGTAAGAGACTAGTTGATCGATTATTTCAAGATAGGTGAAAGTTTGGTTGTCTGCTTTGCGACGCCACGAACCTAGATGTATTTCATAAATACTCATAGGTTTTTCGTATAAGTCATCAATGTGACGTTTTATCCAGGTATCGTCTTGCCATTGATGCTTATTATCGAAGCAGGTCACACTCGCAAAAGAAGGGTATTGTTCAATGCGTTGTGCATAAGGGTCGCTACGATGGGGAAGAAGATCGCCATTTTTTGAACGAATTTCAAACTTATAACGAGCTCCATGATTAATGTCGGGTATAAATAACCGCCAAACACCATCTCCATTACTCGACATAGGATGAGTTCGGCCATCCCAAGAATTAAAGTCACCTACAACAGAGACCGAGCGTGCAGCGGGTGCGTAAACGGCAAAACGCGTGCCTTGAATTGTTATTTTTTCATTAACTTTAGCGCCTGCTTGAATAGCGCCTTGGCTTTTGTATAAATTGGCTTGGTGGTGTTCAGGGTCAACAAAGGTTGTGTTAGGAAACTGATAAGGATCGACCATGGTATAGACACTGCTGTCTAAGTAAGTTATTTCAATACGGTAATGAAAACGAGTCCTTTCTTTTGGCCATTCTGTATAAAACAAACCTTTTGAGTCGGTTTGTGTCATTTTTGCTAACTCTTTATCTGTGTCTATGGCTAATACGCGTATCGACAAGGCTTCGGGTTGCCAAATGTACAGACATAAGCCTTTGTTAGATGGAGAAGTTTGTAGCCCTAAACAACCAAACGGGTCAGAACAATGTGTATTAAGCACATCATTAAGCAGGGCGTTTTTTATTAAATCCATTCACTTCTCCGGCAAGAATAGCTGATTTAACTCGATGAGTGTTGGTGCTGATGGCTATGAAGTTTACTCACAGCCCAACGTAGATATTGGTTTACTTTATTTGGTGTTATTTGTGCAAATTCATCCAAAGCCGCTTCTGCTAGAGTATCCTCAGGGTGCTCTGTTTGACGTTGCTTACTATGATCTAAGGCCGCAAGAGAGACTAAAACTGGTAAGTTTACTTCTTGGTCGAATTTAGAGCTTTTATGCTGTTGGCAAAATTGAATAAAAGCATACAAACCTTCAAAAATAAGGCTTTTATACCAATTAGGATGAATGTCTGATGTTAGGGACTCGATTAAGAGTGCAAAAGTGTCCTCGCCTGGTGTCATTGAGTTGAGTGCTCTTTGACAGTCCAGTGCAGTATTACTCTGTAAATCACCAAATACAATAGTATCTACATGGCTTAAGCTTTCCCAAAGCTGTAACAACATGGACTCAGGTAATTTTGTAATCATGCCTTGTTCAGAGCGCCAGTCAAACCAGTCTACATCTTTTATCTTGCTTTGGGCGTCAGTACTTTGGTGATAGCGTAGATTATTGGCAACATGGGCGAACTCATCGTGTTTCTGCTGTAGTGCTTGCTTAAGTGCTTCATATAGCTGACTTGGTGAAATCTGAGATAAGGTTTCAAACACTGTCATGTTTTCTTCAGGGTCAAACTGTCGGGCACAAAGTAGGGCAAGGTTGTGAATACGAATCGTACGAACACCAGAAAAAAATTCAGGATTGACCTTGATTAGTGTTCCTGTAATGGCGATTAATTCATGACAAATGACTAATCCAATTGGAGATGAAGAGACTTTTTTCAACATGCCTAAAATGTCATCTTGATGAAGTGGTGTACTAATATCAACTTCTGTTTCTGGAGTTTCTCCAATAACAAGTAACCGTTGGCGTACTGTGATGTCAGCAATATAAGTAGCAAGATCGGTAGAGGGTTGTAATATTAGAAAATAAAGTCGTCGTGCGGCACGCCAATTTCCAGATAGAATTGCTTGTAAATAAACACGATTCAAAACGGTATAGGCCGTTACCGCAGGCGTTGAGTTTGGTATTGCACTCATTAATGTACGACGAGCCCCTAATTCAATTAAACAATCTATTGCTTCGTTAATATCGGGTTGTTCATTTAATTTATAAAGAAGTGAATTAGTGTCCATTTTTTGTAGTGTATGAAGGTCATATGACTTAGGCTCTGGTGATAATGGCCAAGGTGCATCATGGATTGGAAGCTTTGTTTCTAATAGATGATAATCCAAAGTATTTATGATAATGGCTCGTCGATTACCAGACTTAAATGCATTTTTTGCAGATTGAGGAATGACACGAAATTCTTGATGTTCTCGCTTTTGAAGCAAACGAATAAATTCAAACAATTCGTCGCTGCCGCTCATTTCACTAATGGCTTCATCTATTAATATGCTAAACACGGCATTGGCTTTGTAATACCAATGGTCAGCGATACTTTTAAGTTCATTACGTATGTGTGTTTGGAATAGTGCTGGGTCGATTTTACGATAATCTTTGTCTTCGTTCTGAATCCAAGATAAACAAAGATATTTTTCATCATTTATGCTGAATGCCTGAGACGTAGCTAAACTATTTAAGGCTCGGTTTGGTCTTCCTGTTAAGCCTAAAGGTACCGATGCTCCAAGGTGTTGATAGGTTTCAACCAATTGATCTGCACTGATGGCTTTAAGTGGTGCAATGTCTTCAAGGGTTTGACATAGACAGCCTGCGTCCAATAATTTCTGTTTTACCTTATCGTTTTGCGCCAAAATCACCATAGAAGTGGTGACTTTATTAGGTCTATGCTGAATTCGATGCAACCCTAGCGGGTCTAAATCATCTGTTGTAATAAGTTCATCATCAAGCATTTTTCCAACCAAATAGAGGCTTTGAGCCCATACCAAGGGCAGGTTGTCATTTGGAAGACGTTTTTGTGAACCAGGGTTTTCTTTTTCTGCCAAGATGCTTTCTTGAGGAACATAGTAGAGCTCAGGTAGCAGCATTTCACCATCTTTTTCGACCATCAACGATTCTAGTTTATGGCGATAAAAGTTGGCACTTTCCCAGTCACGTGCAAACAAGCGATCAATATAAAGGTAAGTAAAAAACAATGGCCATTCAGATTCGATGTGCTCAAAATTAATTAACTCGTCGTATTCATAATAAATACGGCTTTGATCTTCAAGTTCAGATTGATGACCATCTAGTAAAAAGCGTTTACAACCGTATTCACCTCCTAATTTACTGAGAATTTCTTGCCGAGTTCGGGTAGTGAGCTCTTCGTCATTAACCGCAAAAGCAGGAAAACCAATAATACTAAGAGTGGCACTGTCGACTTCTTTAGAGCGTGACTCTTTAGGTAATAACGACTGTAGAACTGAACCTGCTCGAGCCACTGCGTCAGCAAAAGAGTGAACTACAGACCATTCAGGGCCATCTTCGCCAAACAGGTTCAACCCATCCATAGCTTCCATAGCGGCTTTTGCCATACCAACTGAACTGGCGTTGATTTCTGCTTTACCGTTATTAACCTTATTACCACGCTCCCAAATACCATAATCCGGTGTGCGATAGGTTCTGGAAATGTAATAAATGAGGTTTTGAATAAAGTTAAATTCGTCACGAGAAAAGATGAGTTTGCTGCCAGATTTCGTCATCTGCGCGAGCATCAGCAAATAAAAGCTAGTTGCATCAATCTGTAAATGTCCCCAAGCATCGTCTGCGACAGCCTCCAATCCTGTTTTTGTATCGTATTTTGCATGCAGTGCATCTTTTGGATCTAGGCTGTGTTTAAACGCCTCTACTTTATGAGATTGACGCATCATAGCGAACAACAATCCACGCATCATTTTTATGCAAGTAAGTTCTAATTCATCAGTGCGTTTGTCTGGGTTAGATGCGCGTTTATAGGCAAGATACAAAGCCCATACGGCCTGAATACTGTAAACGTTGTCGCGTACCCAAGCATCCGTGTAGTTACCATGGTTATTGATACTGGTACTGGCAGGAAAAAGTCCTGTCACTGGGTGTTGACGGGATAAAATAACCACTTGAATATGTTGATAAAGAGAATCTAGCTTATCTTGTGTGTCAGACGCCATGTTTGATCCTTTATAAAGCGCAACAGTTTAGGTGACCTATGATCTTTGACCTAATATAAACTATATGTGGGAATTGAATTAAAAACCACTATGTGCCGCGAGTATCTGACTCATTATGTGATTTATTAACTAAATGCCTTTTTTAGTTAAGTACTGAATTGACTAACAAGTTGGCGTAGTTGGCTTGCGCACTCTTGTAAGTTGTTCACTGATGTTTGAATGTCAGTGGAGTTAAGGTTTGTTTCTTCGCATATGTTGGCAATACTTTCTAGAGTCTTCTGAACAGTTTGAGACGATTCATATTGTCGGTTTGCCGCTTGGCTAATGTCATTGTTGAGTTTTGATATAGACAATACGCCACTGGCGATCTCTATAAAAGCTCGTCCTGCTTGAGAGGTTTGTTCTGCACCTTGGCTTGCGGTATTTTGAGCTAATTCCATCACGCTAACTGTTTTCGATGTTTGTTGTGTTAACTGATCAATCAGGTCACCAATTTCTGTTGCTGCCAATTGCGAACGTTGTGCAAGGTGGCGAACTTCGTCTGCGACAACCGCAAACCCTCGACCTTGCTCACCTGCACGCGCAGCCTCTATTGCAGCATTCAGGGCAAGTAAATTCGTTTGATCTGCTACTTCTGCAATAATACTTAATCGATCACTAATATGAGTGACGTCTTGACGTAATTTATGGATTTGCTCAGAAGCATCGCCAACCTCGACAGACAACTGCTGAATGTCTTGATTGGCTCTGTTCATTACACCAAGACCTTGCCTTGAGTGCTGGTCGAGTTCTTGTGTCGTATTATTTGCTTTTTCGGCAATGGCTAGGGTTTCTTCTACTGATAGCATAACACCTTGCATTAAGTCGGTTGCTTGCCCTGTATTGGATAGTTGTTTGATAACACCTTGAGCGGTTTTATTTGTTGACTGATTTGTCTGATCGACAATGTTGTCTAAGGTTTTACTAGAATGGCTTACATTACGCACAATAGATTGGAAGTCATTCATCATGCTATTAAACGCTTGAGCCATGGCCCCCATTTCATCTTTACCGGTGAACTCAACTCGCTGAGTAAGGTCTCCAGAATTCTGTACGGAAGTCATAGTGGTACACAAAGATGTTACACGGCTAGTTACCAAGTGAATGATATAAAGCGCAGTGCCTCCAACTAGGACGGTCAAAACACTGACTAAAATAATGTAATCAACTAATGCTGTTAAGAAAAAACTAGTAACGGCGTCCATCGAAGAGGTTGCTATAATTGTCATTTTCCATGGTGAAAAATACATAGTGCTTGCAATTACGCGATGGTCATCGCCATTACTACTTTGATATTCAAACTCAATAGACTTATAGTTTTTTATTGAAGGATCGTCTTGTTGCACAGCTTTTAATGCTTGGTTAAGTGATTTTGGTGATTGTGTGTTTTTATAAGAAGAAGGAGTGCTTAGTAATGCGTTATTTTCGTCCAATATCCATAGGCTTTGTTTGTCACCATAGCTGAAATCAGACAATAACTTAATAGCTTGTTGTTTAGCGTTATCGACAGTTAGCTTGTTTGATGTTTGCTGCGCATAAAAAGGCAATAAAGTGGTGCTGGCAATGTCTAATATATCTTGTGTTCGATCTTTTCTAGCATCTACATGGCTACTAAATAAAGAAGTAAGAGAGACTAGAATAAGTGCTGCTGTTCCCATAGACATTAAGCCAATGATCGCCCATAACTTATAGCGAATTTTAATGTCATTGATGCGATCCAGCATATCGTCTCCGTTATGTTTCAAATAGCCAATTTTGGCTGCTTATAATTAACCATTTTTAGGCTTAGATAGTTGAACCAGAAGCCAATATATTTATCGACCTAGATTAAAGCGTTTATTTAATTCTGCCTAGTCGCAAAAATTGCTCTAAGTCATTGTTTTGTTAGTTAAGTGCTGGCACGTATAAAAACCGTAAGAGGGCGCCATTGGATTATTTTTTTGTATTTTTAGTTTCTTTTTTGTCCGCGACAATTTTACCTTTAGGGTCTGAGGGGGTATTACTTTATTACGCAAATGATGTCACTATTTCTGTGTTTTTTCTGTGGTTATGGGCCAGCTTAGGTAATACATTAGGTGGTCTTACTAATTGGTTGCTGGGCTCATATTTACTTCGATATGGAAATAAAAAATGGTTTCCGGTAAAAAAAGAAATTCGTGAAAAAGCAGAGCAACTTTTTAACCGTTATGGGGTGTGGAGCTTATTATTTACATGGTTGCCTGTTGTTGGTGATGGGATTGCTTTAATATCGGGGGTGTTACGCACACCTATTTGGTATTTTTTACCTTTGGTTTTAATTGGTAAGGCAACTCGTTATGCCTTAGTTTTATGGGGACAGCATCTGCTCTCTACTTCATAAAGTATTCAATAATTAATGCTGATGAGTAATGAGTAAAGCGTCTTGCTGATATGTTTGGAGAATAAAGAAATGAAAATATCCAGAAAATTGATCCTAGTTATTGCAGGATTCTCATTATCTGCTTGTTCGTCGACGGGAGAAAAAAATAGCTTTATGAGCTTCAGCGAACTGCAGGACAAAGTCAGGGAACATGATGCTCAGTGGGAAACTGCACAAGCAAAGTTGGATAGAATTGATGAGCTAGAAGCTGAAGTTGCTGCTCTTAAGCAAGGTGATATGGCCGGTAATACAGACGCTATGATGGGAACTTCAAATGATATGGTGTCTGATAGTGGTATGGCGGTTATTAATGTTGCCCCTGTTGTTACTGCAGACCCTATCTTCTCTGAAGATGATGTAAGTACCGTTGAAATTGCACCTTTAGCTTCAATGCCTGCAAAAATAAAACAGTTAGAGTTTGGAGTGCAAGTTGCTTCTTATAGAAACCATGATGAAGCCATTCGCGGCTGGAATGTATTATCAAAAGCAGACCCTACTTCGTATGAAGGGCTAGATCCTCTGATCAATCAAAAACAAGTAAATGGACAAACTATGTATCAACTTAAAGTTGGCCCATTTGTGAATAAGCGCTACGGTATGGATTTTTGTCAGATGCTTAAAGGAAAAGGCAAAGACTGTCTAGTTACTCAATACAATGGCGATACATTTACTGTAAATTAGACGCACTTGAGATGTTTATATAGTTTATCTCAGTAATAGTTTTTTATTTGCACAATATAAGGTGGTTTTATGTCTCTATTTGCTTTTTTAATTGTTGGTGCTTTAGCCGGTTGGTTGGCTGGTCAGTTTGTAAAAGGTGCTGGCTTTGGGCTTATTGGGAATATCGTGATAGGTATTGTCGGATCCTTTGTAGGTGGCTTTACATTTCAACTTCTTGGTTTGTATTCCGGTAGTTTTTTAGGGTCACTTGTTACCGCAACGGTTGGCGCTATTATATTACTTTATGTTGTACGACTAGCCAGGTCATAAACGTATACTTCTTTAAGATAAAAAGCCTGCATAATAAGTTATGCAGGCTTTTTATTTCTATTCTCTTATTACTTTCTTTTTAGCTGCCTGATACTTAAATCAAGTCTAATGATTGCATCGCCTGACGTATCGTTTCCTTAGTACTGTCTTGGAGTGGCACCATAGGTAAACGACATTCTTCTGAACAAAAACCAAGCAGCGATAGTGCGTATTTAGGGCCGGCAGGATTTGGTTCAATGAAGAGCGCGTTATGTAAAGCAAACAACTTATCTTGTAATGCCGTTGCTTCACGAAACTTTCCTTCATTACACAAACGATGCAATTCAACTACTTGTTTTGGCGCAACGTTAGAAGATACCGAGATACAGCCTTGACCGCCACCAACATTGTAAGCAACCGCAGTAATATCATCGCCACTTAGGTAGTTAAAAGGTTTGTCGATTAGTGCGCGCTCACGGATCGGCCGAGTCAGATCACCTGTCGCATCTTTAACACCAATAATGCGTGGCAATTGAGCAAGGCGAGCCATGGTTGAAACGTCTACACCTACCACCGCCCGTGGTGGAATATTATAAATGATCATCGGAAGTTTGCTGTTGTCATGAACGTATTTGAAATGTTCATATAAGCCTGTTTGATTAGGGCGATTGTAATAACCAGCCACATGCAGTGTTGCATCAGCACCTGCTTGAAAAGCAAATTCAGAATAGTTTACGGCTTCAATGGGATTGTTTGATCCAGCACCTGCTAATACAGGAACAGCTTTATTCGCTTCTTGTGCTGTGATTTCAATCACTCGCTTGTGCTCACATTCGCTAAGTGTAGGAGATTCTCCTGTTGTTCCTACTGGAACCAGTCCATTGATACCTTGGTCTATTTGCCAGCGCACAATATTACGCAAAGCATCTTCGTCTAATTGACCATTTTTGAAAGGAGTAATTAACGCTGTGATTGCACCGTGGAACATACACTTGCCTCGTTTTGGCCGGTATGCATTCTGCTGAGAAGAAAGAGGTAATCCGTCAGCAAGAATGCTGCCGGGAAATTTTAATCTTAAATTCGCACGTCAGCATAGTAAAGCTTTTTAGCCTTACGTTTATCGCCGTTGTGTTTGTTTAAGAAAGAGTGATTCATAGTTTTCTATATAGTATTTAACAGGTGTTTCTATGCTGCCGTGTTTTATAAAAAAGGTCAATATGTTGTCGACGATTTATGGCAAAGAATATTACAAGTTGTTTTTTTGAAAAAAACGTACCTTTTTGGCGTATTTGAGTAGAATATCGTCACAATAAAAGGGCGATGCAGCTCAATTGAACATATATTTGAAATGAGGCGTTATGGATTTTACTAGTTGGCTTTCTCTGGTTGCTGTATGCGTGTTAGGAGCTATTTCTCCTGGACCTAGCTTAGCGGTTATTCTTCGTGTATCTATCTCTCAGTCCGCTTTACATGGAGTTTGTGCTGGATTAGCTCATGGTTTAGGTATCGGTTTTTGGGCATTTTTGACATTACAAGGCTTGGCGGTAGTAATTGAACAATATCAGCAGGCCTTTTCGGTTTTAACCATACTAGGTGGTCTATATTTGGCTTGGTTAGGTGTTAAATCATTGCGCTATGCTGGGAAAGGACAAGATGAAAAAGTAGAAGCTGTAAAGTCTTCCTATTGGGAATCTATTCGTGATGGTTTGATGGTTGCTTTGATGAATCCTAAAATTGCATTGTTCTTTTTGGCTTTATTTAGTCAGCTAGTCGACTCTGAAATGACCGCGATTATGAAAATTCAATTTTGGACAACGGTTGTTGCGATTGATAGTGGTTGGTACATATTAGTTGCTTTATTACTCGCTGGTGGCCCTGTTCTATTGTGGTTGCGTCGTAATATTGTTTGGGTTGATCGAGTGATGGGGTGTTTACTGATTCTAATTGGCTTAAAGGTCGTTATTGGCTGAGTATATATTAGCTCCTGTATATTGGCGTTTTACCTTCAGTTTTTAATAAAAACTCCCCGCGGCTCGCGGGGGATTTTATATGTACCAGCTGTATTATTTATTGAAAATGAAGTCTTCTATTTTTAATAAATGTTTTGTCCATAGCTCATAGGCTTTGTTATTCAAATGTAGTTTATCACCTTCAAATAAAGTTTCCTTTATCTCGTCTTTTGAATCTAGCAAGATTGAAAAAAGATCAAGGTATTGAGTGTTTGGACGAGTTTTTGCTAGGCGCTCTAATTGCAAGTTTGTTTTCTCGATTGTCTGGCGCATTTTTAATCGCGCAGGACTGCATTTAATACTGATTAAAGTTACTGGAATACCAGGAAGGTAACGATCTACTTTTTGTAGTAACTCAATATAAAGCTCCACCACTTTGTTGCAATCGTAGTGATTACCTATGTCATTGTCTCCTGCATAAATCACTAAAGAACGTGGTTTATGAGGTAAGATAATACGTTCAAAATAATAAACGCATGCTTCTAAAGTCGCACCGCCAAAGCCTAAATTGATACCATCTTTATCACGGAAATTATGCGTAAAGTCACTCCATAAACGCATAGTAGATGAACCATAAAAAGCAACCGGTTGCTCTTTATATTCTTGATGTGCCAAATGAAACTCAAGCTCTCGTACATCAGATTCAAATTCTACGTCGATCTGGTTTAAGCTCATGACATTTGATCGATAGCCATTTTGACCACTAAATATCGGGTATTGACGTATTTCTTTAGACAATTCTACCGCTTCATTCACATAGCCTTTGTATTCTTCTTGATAAGTGACTAAGAATTTTTCTAAGGCCTTTTTATCAGTGTAATCTACTTTACTAGAGAGTTTGAAAGCCGGTTTTATGATCACTGTATAAATATTATGGTCGGCACGTTTATCGAAATTAGCAACCACAATAGGTACTATCCAAGGTTCATCAGCCCCCATAGAGCCTGCAATTTCAAAGGCATGAGGCAGCAGTTTACCCGGTGATTGGTGTGTGTTGAAGCTTTGACCTTCCGGTGAAATCATCAATGGAATATTCTGACGTAATGTTTCTTGAGACTGAGTAATAAATTGGTCGTATTCTGGCGTGTCTCTAGTCAGTCCTTCCCAACTACTGATGAATAGATTTCCGAAACGTTCATAAAAATCATCACGCCAGAATTCACTTTCTTTACTACGACGTACAACACGTTGACCGGAAATACCGTATTCATTATCTATGACCATAGAACCGATAAACTGAGCGTCCATAGAGAAGCGAAAACCGTTTGGTAAACGGTTGGTTGGTGAACCTAATAAATGATTGTAAATGAACAATGAACCTGCTTTTTTAGGTAAATTTTCTAAGCCTTTAATCACATAAGGAACTTGCTTAAATGCCTGTTTGAAAAGTTCTGTTCCTAAGCGTCTTGCATCAAGTTCAGATGTTTCTTTTGGTAAACTGTTTATGCTGTCATAAACGTTTTGTAAATGACGATAGAAAGCATTTTCCCGTTGTAAATCTTTTAAAATATCTAAGCACATTCCAGAGATTGTTCTTTCTAATACACTGCCAAAAAGTAGGCATTTATAAAGTACGCCGAAAGCTTCATCAGTCGTGATAGCACTTTTGAGTAACTCACTGACTTTATAAAGGGGTGAGCTAACAGGTAAAAGCGCAGCGTTTTGTTCAATAACATTACTAACTGCAAGGGTTTCATCATTGGCTATTTGAGAAAGGTAGCGCATTCTAGCGGCCAGTAAATGAGTGCCGACCAACCAAATGAGCCTGTAAAGGTATTTAACCGAGAACTTAGGGCTGCTTTCAAATATTTCTAATAAGTCATCTCGTTTAATAAACAGAATGCTGCTGTCTCTCGAGGAAATGATTGAGGTACGGTTTTTCAAAGCTGCATTTTTTGTGGTCCAGGCGAGTACAGTGCCGGCACGAGAAATCGATCTTGTGGTAATTACATCTCCTGAATCGGTTTGATAACTGACTACAACCTTACCTTTTATTAGCAGATACAAACCATCAGCAGGCTGATCTTGTTGGCAAATAATGTCGCCTTGATGAGCAAGTAATATGGATGATTTTTTAGCTAAAGCATGTATCTCAGCTTGAGTAAAAGTTTCACAGAAAGGCGCATAGTTAAGTAAGCTAATCGAATCTTTTAATGCATGAGCTTGTGTTTCAGAATCACCTAAAGGACGAGTTTCTTCAAATGCCAATGTTTCATTGGAAAAGAAAGGGCGTGTCTGATTTTGAATACTCATGAGAACGGGTAAGGATTCTTGATAAACAAATTGTAAAAACTGGTCTGCCAAATCTAAGTTGGCATCAAGTATTTTTTGTAACTCTAGAATTGGCCATACTAATAGTTTGCACTGTTTAGTTGCCGTGAAAGTGGTAGCGTATCGCGAAGGGTGCCGAAAAGCAGACCAACCAATAGGGGAGAGTGCCTGATTGATTAAACCAACATCATAAGACTTTCCTGCATCTTGTAAGGGAACTGAAATTGCAACTTCACCCTCTAAAAGGAAATAGATATGTTGACCAATTTCGAATTGTTTGGCTAAAATATCTCCTGTTTTGAGCGTTTTAATACTGGCTAAATTAGTCATCTCAGACGTTAAGTCTGCATCAATACCAATCATGAAGGGAAAAGCGTCTACTTGTGTTGTTACGTCCATCTTCTATACCTCAAAATCTGTGTTGTCCTAGTTAGGACGTTTTATCGTTACTGTCTGGCCTACAAGTGCATAATCGTTGCCACCGAGACGAGCAAGAGGGTTAAGTTTTTTGTTGTCGATAATGATTCGATTATTTTCTTCGGTTATAAGTTCATCATCAACGTATAAATCAAGTACTTCTAAATAAAGGCAATCAAATCCACTATTGCCTAGTTTATGTATATCGAATAATCGGCAATGGAGCGCAACTTTAGCTTCTGTAATACGGGGCAACGTCTTTGAAAAAACAGTTAGAGATAGACCTGTTTCCAATACTTCAGACTCACCAAAAGCTAAGTTAGCTGCACTTTGATTCACTGCATTCATTAAGTCACCACTAGGAATATGCAAAACACATTCCTTTTCTCTAATTAGGTTTTGCTTAGTATCTTTGGCAGTATCATCAGATTTATTACCGATAGAAACAGCTAATAACGCAGGGTCCGCTGACATAGCTGAGAAATAGGAGAAAGGGGCTAAGTTATAAGTCTCGTTTTCATTTCGGGTCATAATCCACGCGATGGGACGAGGTGTAATAGTTTGAGTGATCAGGTGATAGCGCTGATTGCCGCTGAGTTGATCAAACTGGAAACGCATAGACTTCCCCCTAGTTATAAATATGACGTATTAAACTACTACAAATCCTCGTCTATTGTGAATGCTTCAGTGACAACTTATGACATTTCTTTTTGTAAAATAAACCGATGTAGTCAGTCACGTAGGTAAATAGGCTAAAAAAACGGACGAGTGAGGAGAAAATAGAGAAAGATAAAATATATTCGTTTAGTAGGCTTCTATTATGCAATTAAATGCAATGACCACACGGTCCGTATCGCCAAAGTAAGGTAAAGCAGAGTGCTTTAAATAGGATGGAAAAATAATAATCTGGCCTTCCGTTGGAGTGAAGTCCCAAACGCCTTGACCTCCTAAATAAGCCGTGCCTGGATCCGCATAGTGCTCGGCATTAACTCTCGGATCATAAAAACGGTTTAAACCACCATTTCCTTCCTCTTTTGAATCACCCGGAGAAAGATAATAAATACCACACCACGAACAATTAGGGTGAGAATGCACATCGTGATAACCACCATTTTGGGTAACGTGATACCAAGACTCAATAATATGTGCGTCCGCTTCCATGTCTTCAGGCCAAAAAGCTTTATTTACCGAAGCCGCTATTTCTAAAACCAACTCTTCTAGCACTCGTTTGGCTTCCATGATGTTAGCGTCAGCCAGTTCTAAAAACTCTAAAGTGCTCTCATGTAATGCGTGCTTTGCCTTTGGCGCAATTCGACTTTCAATAGCGGTAGTTTGTAAGGACTTTTGTTGATATACCGCTGCTAATAAGGCGTCTTTCAAGAAAGCATGATCTGGCATTTGAGTCACATAAAACGGCGTTGTCCATGTGTTAATTTCTTCAATGATTGAATTGTCGTTCATGTTTCTATGCCTATGAAAATTAGCTGACTCTTGACGTTTTTATCAAGCAGGGAAGTCTAGTTCGGTTACAACAGGTTTGTAACCACAGAACATCATAACGAGATTACGAAAGCCTGTAGTATTGTCCGGACCTTCTAGCCCTTTAATACTTTTATCCATCAAGGCAAGATAGTTCTGCATATAAGGAAGAGTTACTTTGTTATGCCTAGAAATAGCACTTTCGTAAAATGGAATACGTTTGTCCCAGATCCTTTCTGTTTGGCAAGCTTGTCGCAAGCTGGAAGACTGCATTGTTTGAAAGAGTTTGCTGAGAGTTTGTATTTCACGATTAAATAACCAGAGAATAATATTAGGCTCAATACCTTCACTGATGAGTTGATTTAAGCAGTGCATTGCTTCTTTGGTTTTCCCCATAAGCAATCGATCACTTAAATCGTAAATTGAATATCGGCTGCTATCCGCAACGGATTCGATTACTTTTCCTGCATCAATTTTTGCGCCTGATCCATGAGATAGAGCCAGTTTTTCTAGTTCTTGAGAAAGAGCTAAAAGGTTGCCTTCCCCTCGTTCACAAATAATACTTGCCGCATCACGTGTGAGAGAAAGATCAAGTGCTTGTGCTCGTTGTTGTACCCAAGCGGGTAAACGATTGGCATCAATAGGCCAAATTTGGATGAAAATACCTTGGGATTCTAGTTGAGTAAACCATTTCGCTTTTTGTGTACGAGCATCTATTTTAGGAATAGTCAGTAAAATAACATTATCTTCACTGAGTGATTGACCAAGTAATGCTAACGCTTTGCTGTGCTTTTCGCCCATCTTATCAATTTGGATATCAAAGATTCTACGGGTAGAAAATAGAGATAGGCTTTGATTTTCGTTTATGACATCTTGCCAGTCAAATTGAGAGTCAGCTACGAAGCGTAAGCGTTCATCTATATTATGAAATTGAGCCGCTTTTCGTATGCTATCAGCAGCTTCTTGGCATAGTAAAACCTCGTCACCAGAAATAATGTAAATAGGGGCAAGGTTTTTTTTAAGCTGCTGTTCTAATTGATCAACTCTTACTTTCATGACTTTGGCCTAACGTGATCCAAATTATAGTGGTGCGTAACTTAGGTCGTAAATCAATTGCTTAGCTAGATCGTCATGCATTGTTTCTGTTTGAGATGCATTATAAGACAGTACTGAGCTAGCTTCATTGTTTTGATTGCTTAGTGTTTTATTAGTGCTTATCTTGCGTGGCCCATAAACAGATTTTCCGTTTGCTTGACGAATAAAATAATTACTATTTAGCGTGCGCTGTAACTGAGATACATCGTTGGATGAATCGCGAGCCAACACGATATCTGATGATGTAATTTTATTAACTTTCAGCTCCAGAGTGTCTTGTGTCGCAAGAGATTTATCAATAACGGAAATGCCTGCTTTTGTAAGGGCTATCCGTAATGATTTATCAAACGTGTCTGAGCCACTATCAGATGTCATAGTAAGCGTCATTAGGCTTGTTGGAATATCAACTTGACCTCGTAATTGAAAGCCACAAGCAACAATACTCATTGTTAATAAGGCTAATAAAAGTAAGCGAGTTGTTTGTGTTAGCGTGGCTATCATCTTGATGCTCTTTAACTTGTAATGAATAATAAAGGGGCGGTTTAGGCCGCCCCTTATAACGCCTAGTTAGTTGGCAACAATGTTTACCAAGCGACCAGGAACGACAATCACTTTGCGAACTGTTTTACCTTCAAGAAACTTAGTTACACCTGGGTGCGCTAATGCCTCTGCTTCTATCGTTTTACTGTCTGCACTCGCAGAAACCGTTAATTCAGCACGTTTTTTACCAAGTACTTGAACAACGATGGTTAACTCATCTTTGATCAAGGCATCTTCGTCCAGTATTGGCCAAGGCGTATCAACTACGTTATCAGTGTGACCTAAGTCTTTCCAAAGCTGATAAGCGATATGCGGAACAATAGGTGACAATAATAAGGTTGCCGCTTCTAGAGCTTCACGTTCAACCGCAAGACCAAGCTCAGATTGATCTTCAAACTTGCTTACTTCATTGCAAAGTTCCATCACAGCGGCTATCGCGGTATTAAAGGTTTGGCGACGTTCAATATCATCCGTCACTTTCTGGATGGTTTCGTGTGTTTTACGACGCAATGATTTTTGAGCACCGTTAAGTGCTGCTATGTCTAACTCACCGACTTTACCGGCATTAGTATGACGGTAAGAAAGTGCCCATAAGCGACGAAGGAAGCGCGATGCTCCATCAACACCTGAATCATTCCACTCAAGTGATTGCTCTGGCGGCGCACTGAACATAATAAATAAGCGTACGGTATCGGCACCGTATTTCTCAATCATTTCTTGAGGATCAACAGTATTGCCTTTCGACTTAGACATTTTCGTGCCATCTTTGTTAACCATGCCTTGTGTTAACAAGCGTTTGAACGGTTCGTCAGAGTTTACAAGGCCAGCATCACGAAGAAGCTTGTGGAAGAAGCGTGAATACAACAAATGCAAGATCGCGTGCTCTACACCACCCACGTACTGGTCAACAGGAAGCCAGTAGTTCGCTTCTTCCGTTAACATAGCGTCTTTTGAGTCTGGACAGCAGTAGCGAGCAAAGTACCAAGAGGATTCCATGAAGGTATCGAACGTATCGGTTTCACGTTCTGCTTCTTCACCGTTAAACATAACGCGAGAGAAGTCAGGATTGTTCTTGATAGGTGAGTTAACGCCATCCATGACAACATCTGTTGGTAATACAACAGGCAATTGATCTTGTGGTACAGGAACCACTGAACCATCTTTTAAATTGATCGTAGGTATTGGTGTTCCCCAGTAACGCTGGCGGCTCACACCCCAATCACGTAGACGATAATTTACTTTTATTTCGCCAAGCTTGTGTTTTGTCATCCAAGTAGAAATGGCAGCAAAGGCTTCTTTGAAAGCCAAACCGTCAAATTCACCAGAATTGCACAAGATACCTTTTTCAGTGTAAGCAGCGGCTTCAATATCGAAGTCTTCTTCACCCGCTGGTTTGATTACTTGCTTGATCGGTAAGTTGTATTTTTTAGCAAACTCAAAATCACGTTGATCGTGCGCTGGAACAGACATAACTGCACCAGAACCATATTCCATCAATACGAAGTTTGCCGCGAAGACAGGAACAATGTCACCAGTAATTGGGTGAACGGCTTTAAAGCCAGTATCAATGCCTTTTTTCTCAACGGTCGCCATGTCAGCTTCTGTTGTTGACATAAGCTTGCTTTGTTCGATGAAAGTAGCAAGGTCTGCGTTGTTTTTCGATGCTTCAAGAGACAAAGGGTGCTGTGTTGCAACAGCAACATATGTTACGCCCATAATCGTATCTGGACGAGTTGTATAAACCGACAAGCGATCTTCTTTACCTTCCACTGCGAAGCTAAATTCTAAACCTTCAGAACGGCCAATCCAGTTACGTTGCATGGCCTTTACTTTTTCTGGCCAGTCATCAAGCTGATCAAGATCGTTTAATAATTCTTCTGCGTATTCTGTGATGCGGATAAACCACTGAGAGATTTCTTTTTTCTCAACCGTTGTGCCACAGCGCCAGCAAGCGCCATCTTCTACTTGTTCATTCGCTAAAACGGTTTGGTCTTCAGGGCACCAGTTAACGGCAGCGGTTTTTTTGTACGCCATGTCTTTTTCAATTAACTGAGTGAAGAACCATTGTTCCCATTTGTAATATTCTGGAGTACATGTCGCAAGTTCACGATCCCAGTCGTAACCAAAGCCAAGCTCTTTTAGCTGGCCTTTCATGTAGGCAACGTTTTCGGTTGTCCATTTCGCAGGTGCGGTTTTGTGTTTGATTGCTGCGTTTTCAGCAGGCAGACCAAAAGCATCCCAACCCATAGGTTGTAAAACATTTTTACCTTGCATACGCTGGTAGCGAGAAATCACATCACCGATGGTGTAATTACGAACATGACCCATGTGGAGGCGACCACTAGGATAAGGGAACATAGAAAGGCAATAGAATTTTTCTTTACTAGAATCTGCAACGGCTTTAAATACTTTATTTTCGTCCCAGAAAGATTGAGCAGACTGTTCAATTTGCTGCGGATTATATTGTTCTTGCATGATATGTTCTTATCCCATGATCGACGTAAGGTTAATAGATCTGTTTCTCTTGATTTAAGAGCCTTGATTGAAGAGACTTTAATTTAAAAGTCTTTATAAAAAAGGAATTATAGCGACATAGAGCAAGAGAATGACGCAATAGCTAACAGAGTCTTTAAATATACGTTATTTTATAGAGATGGAGCCTTAATTAGAAGGTACTTAGAGAAGGAGTTATGAAATCTATGAAAAAAGATTCGTCAAAAAATGAAAAGCATTTAAATTTGGTAGAAGAAGCGCGTAAAACATTAATTGGTGCAAAGGATTGGTTACTAGAAGATGCAGCCTTAATGACCGCTTATTGGCATGACCAAATGGGTTATACCGAAGCATGGGTAGATGCTAATTGGCATCTTGTCTTAGATGAAGGTCATGAATTAGTCGAAAAACTTGATGCGAAAGAAGATGCTGCTTTGTTATGGCTGGTGAATCATGCCAACAATAACCCCGTACCACTTGAAGAATGCCATGTTGCTGGCAGTGTAGCTGAAGCGGGAAGCTATCACTGTATGTCTTGTGGACATGATAATGTGCTTGAGACAAAACAAGTATTAGCACCCTGTGAAATTTGCCATTACGGTTTAATGTCGACACACAATCAATAAGCAAAAAACGAGTAACTTACACTAAGCTGCTCGTTTTCTATTAAGCTTCATACTTTGTCATTATTGCTTGCTCTTACGCCTTACCAATAAACCACTCAAAAATGAAAACACCATACAGCTAATCAGTAATAGTAACGTTGGCCAATATCCCCAATTTACATAAGGTGTAATGCCTGTAAACGCCTTTGCTTCTGCGGTGAGTGTTGTTTGTTTAAATTGTGGCGCTTGAGCAACTATCTGACCCTGTTCATCAATAAAGGCTGTGATACCTGTATTTGTTGCACGAATCACATAACGACCTGATTCTTTTGCTCTAAACTGAGCTATTTGTAGGTGTTGCCAAGGACCTATTGATGAGCCAAACCAAGCGTCATTACTGATAGTGATTAAGAAATCACTGTCTCGAACCATTTTTCTAACCTGTTCTGCATAAACAATTTCATAACAGATAAATGGTGCAATGCCCCATTCACCGACCTGTAAAACAGGCTGATTGCTATCACCTGATTTAAATGCAGACATTGGCATGCCAAAGACATCCAAAATGGGGCCAACATAGCTGGCCAAAGGAATGTATTCACCGAATGGAACTAATCTACGCTTGTAGTAAAGGCCAAATCCATCGCCTGTTGCCCAAATTGCATTGTAGTAATCTTGTTGGTTTGGGCTTAGATCTGGAACACCTGTGATTAAAGTCGTGTTGCTTTTAGCTAGTTCTTCACTGAAAGACTTTAGATGAGGTCTTATCTGAGGGAGAGAGTAAGTAATAGCGGTTTCTGGCCAAACAATTAATTCACTGTCTAAGTGTTCTATTGTTGTTTGTTGATAATAAGCGAGAGATTGGCTAGCCATACGAGCCAGCCATTTTTCATCTTGTTTGATATTACCTTGGACTAAAGTGGTTTTTAATGTGCCTGTTTGCTGGACCCAAGTAATAGGAGAATACGTTAGAAAAGCAGAACCTAACCAAATAATAAGCACAGCCAGTAGAATGACTAGTTGATTCGTTTTTTTTAATAAAATACTGGCGATAAGGCTAGAGGTTAAAATGACGCAGGCGCTCGTTAACCAGATACCGCCAAGGGGTAATAGTTCAAATAACCAAGTGTTTTCAACTGCATAGCCAGGTAGTAACCAAGGAAATCCTGTAAAGAATGTTCCTCTGAAAAATTCTCCAAGAAGTAAGCTTAATGTGATCCAAAGGCTCGTTGGAATCTGTGAAAATCGATCTATTAAACGCCATGATAACCAAGCAGAAAAAGCCCAAAATACACAAAGGACAACAACAAAAGCAAAGGTTATAGTCGCCGCAATAATGCCACCGACCTGGCCATATTCAGCAATACTAACGTAAACCCAAGAAACGCCAGCGCCAAAAAAACCTAGAGCTATCGATGATCCTCTCCAGCTTGCTTCTTTTGCAGTTGGGCTAGAAATAACTAATAGGCTAAAAACAATGAGGCTAATAAAATAACCAGGCCAAAAGTGGAAAGGTGCGAAACTGGTTACACCCAATGCGCCAGCAGAAACACCAAGTAAATAGATTATTTTGGTTGGGAGTTTGAGTAATAAGGTAGAAATACGAGACTCCCACCCCGTTTTTTGGTTAGTTGAAATGGGGTGGGATGATGGCATATTAATCAGGTGTATTTTGAGTGGATTTTGATACTTGAATCGTTTTGATTCGTCGGCCATCAGATTTTACGATGCGAAAATCAAAATCATTAAAGAAAAGTTCTTCATCACGTAATGGTACATGGCCGAATTGTTGAACCAAAATTCCGCCGATTGTATCGAACTCTTCTTCATTAAGTTCGGCTTTAAAAAACTCATTAAAGTCTTCTATTGTACAGAGCGCAGGGACAAGATAGACACCAGCTTCCCCTGTTACTTGGATGCCTTCATTATCGTGTTTGTCCGTTTCGTCTTCGATTTCGCCTACTATTTGCTCAAGTACATCTTCAATGGTAACCAAGCCAGATACGCTGCCATATTCATCCAATACTAATGCCATGTGATAGCGTTTTGTTCTGAACTCATTAAGTAGTACGTTTAGACGCTTACTTTCTGGGATGAAATTAGCAGGACGTAGGCGAGCTAAGATATCGTCTATGGTGATGTCTTCGTCTTTAAATAAAAGCGGGAGTAGATCTTTGGCTAATAAGACGCCGAGAATTTCATCGGAATCTTCACCCACAACAGGAAAGCGAGAATGAGAGGAATCTATTACTTTGCGAAGTGAGGTTTTAGGATCATCCTCAGATTTAATGACCACCATTTGAGATGGTGGAATCATGATGTCGCGAGCTTGCACTTCAGATACTTCTAGTGCGCCTTCCACAATAGTAAAAGCGTCACGATCTATAATATCGGATTTTACGGCAGCTTCTAGGAATTTAACAATATCACCACGGTTTTGTGGTTCGTCGTTAAAGGCGTGTGTTAAACGCTCAAACCAAGATTTTTGTTGATCGTTGGGTACACTCGATCGGTCATCGCTCATTAGTGTGTTAGCTCACTCTTTTATCAAATAAGGGTCGGAAATAGACAGAGACGCTAATAACTGTGCTTCTATCGATTCCATTTCGTCTGCTTCATCATCATTTATATGGTCATAACCACGTAAATGCAAGATGCCATGAATAGTCATGTGCGCCCAATGATGCAGTAATTCTTTTTTTTGTTCTTTGGCTTCTTTTTCTACAATTTGAGTGCAAATTACCAAGTCACCTAATAATGGCAGTTCTAACCCTGGTGGCGCCTCAAATGGAAAAGAAAGGACATTCGTTGGTTTGTCCATGCCTCTGTACTCATGATTTAGCGCATGACTCTCTTCTTCGTCAACAATACGGATGGTAACTTCAAATTCTTCGCCCAATGTTGGTAGCGCTTTTCCTACCCAAAGCCTGAAATCTTCTTCACTGGGTAAATGCTCTGTTGCTGTTGTGGCAATCTGTAGGTCAAGTTCTAAATCAACCATTACTTATCACCTGCAATTGGCGGATTTAACGACTGCTCTGCTTGTGCTGCAAGACGTGCTCGAGTGCGAGCTTGTTTTTCTTCTTCCTCTTCAATATCAAAACGATCATAAGCTTCAACAATGCGTTGTACGATAGGGTGACGTACAACATCAGAAGAACTAAACATCGTCATGCTAATGCCATTGACACCTTTCAATACATGCATAGCTTGCGCCAAACCTGATGTTGTTCCGCGTGGTAAATCGACTTGAGTCGTATCCCCAGTAATAACAGCGGTTGAGCCAAAGCCGATACGAGTCAGAAACATTTTCATTTGTTCTCGTGTCGTATTTTGGCTTTCATCAAGAATAATAAAGGCGTTATTTAATGTTCGGCCACGCATGAAGGCAAGCGGTGCTATTTCGATAACATTTTTTTCAATTAGCTTATCAACCAGTTCAAAACCGAGCATCTCATACAAAGCATCATAAAGAGGGCGTAAGTAAGGGTCGATTTTTTGTGACAGATCACCTGGTAAAAAGCCAAGTTTTTCGCCGGCTTCAACAGCAGGGCGAACCAGCATAATGCGTTCAACACGATCCGCTTCTAATGCTTCAACAGCACAGGCAACCGCTAAATAGGTTTTACCTGTACCAGCAGGACCAATACCAAAGTTTATGTCGTGTTTACGAATTTGCTTCACGTAACCTTGTTGATTCTCGCCTTTTGGTTTAACAAAAATCTTACGGGTTTTTATGATTAGCTGATCTGGTTTATCTTTTTTGCTACTGGTTAGAGATTCAACTGCTGACTCTTGAAGATAAAGATGAATCGTTTCAGGGGTTATGTCTGCTTTCGCGAGGGCTTCTCTATACAGGTTCTCAAGCAATATTTTTGTTGCTGCTACATGATCTGAATCTTCACCTGATATATCGAATAAATCGGCACGATATCGGACAGTAACATCCAGTCGCTTTTCAATTAACTTGATGTTCTCATCAAGTTGGCCGCATAGCTTAACCAAAGCGTCGGCTTCGGCTGGTGCTAAACGGATTTGTTGAGTTATCAGTGAAGTTTCCAAAAGTGTCCTTTGATTATTGAAGGATAAAATCAGTATCTAGTTCAGAGCTGATCAATTCACCCAGTAGGGAATTAGGGTACGCATCTGTAATAACAACATCGGCAAATTTTCCGATTAACTGCGGGTCAAACGCACGGAAGTTTACGATACGGTTGTTTTCCGTTCTGCCTTGAAGTTGTCCAGGATCTCGTGGCGAGTAGCCGCTGACTAGAATGCGTTTTACTTCACCTACCATAGATAAGCTGATGTCATAAGCTTGCTGGCTAATACGACGTTGTAAAATAGACAGGCGCTCTTTCTTCACATCATCAGGCGTATCGTCTTCTAGATTAGACGCAGGGGTACCTGGGCGCTGGCTGTAAATGAAACTGAAAGAGTGATCGAAGCCAATTTCTTGAATTAGGTTCATCGTATCCATAAAGTCGTCATCTGTTTCACCTGGGAAGCCAATAATGAAATCAGACGATAAGCTAATTCCTGGGCGAGCTTCTTTAATGCGATTCATTTTGTCGATGTAATATTGGCGATCATGACCACGCTTCATTGCACTTAAAATACTGTCTGCACCACTCTGCACTGGTAGGTGAAGATGACTAACCAATTTAGGTTCATTTCTAAATGCTTCTATTAAACTGTCAGTAAATTCAACCGGATGTGATGTAGTGAAACGAATTCGTTCAACACCATCAATTTGAGCAACAGCATGAATAATGTCCGCAAGGTCTGTTTCATCACCTTCTGCAGAGTCACCACGGTAAGCATTTACGTTTTGTCCTAGTAAATGAATTTCACGTACACCTTGTTCGGCTAATTGTGCACACTCAACCAGAATACTATCGAATGGACGGCTAACTTCTTCACCGCGAGTATAAGGTACAACACAAAAAGTACAGTACTTGCTGCAGCCTTCCATAATAGAAACGAACGCTTCAGCGCCTTCAACACGAGGTGCTGGAAGGTGATCAAATTTTTCGATTTCTGGAAAAGTAACATCCGTAATTGGGATGTGTTTACCCGCCGCATTCACCATTTCTGGTAATTTATGCAGTGTTTGAGGCCCAAAAATCATATCGACATGTTTGGCTCGCTTACGAATAGCATCGCCTTCTTGGCTCGCAACACAGCCACCCACACCGATAACAAGGTCTGGATTTTTTTCTTTAAGCTTTCTCCAACGACCAAGCTGGTGATAAACCTTATCTTGTGCTTTTTCACGTATAGAACAAGTGTTTAGAAGCAGAACATCTGCTTCTTCTGCATTATCTGTCAGTTCCATTTCATGACTTTCGCCAAGTAAATCTGCCATACGAGATGAATCGTATTCGTTCATTTGACAGCCATGAGTCTGGATAAAAAGTTTTTTTGCCATGTAACGTATAAACCTAAAATGTGTTCGTCTAATCGACTTTGCACCTATTATATTGGGCTTTGCTCTCGAATCACAGAGGTGTTCTGAATTCCCTTCATTTTTACTGATAATAATCATAATTTTACCGCTGGAGTCTTAGATAAAGACCCGTCACAATAGCCGTATAGTTTATTTGGATATGGATGTGCTTTTGATCATTTTTTCTCGTTCTGTTGTCTGGTTTTTTACAAGCTTTTTTGTTGTGAGCAGCGTTTACGCTGTATCAGAGAGTGAGAGTGACCAAGAGCGGGAAAAGACGAACTTTGAATTTGGGCTTGGTTATGGTCTTTTAGACGAAAAATCTTTAGTAAATATCGACTTTAAAATTAATATGCCAATTAACGACTACTTATTAACTCAAGTGTTATTGAACAGCAATTACCTAATTACAGGTTCAGAAAGCGATAGTGTTGCACAATCAGAGCTTTCTTCTAACTGGTTTATACATAATGAATATGGGCGTTTGGGATTAGGTGTTGGGCTTAACGAATTAGAGCCTATGGAGGAGAGTTTGGATACTGAGCGTGAAGTCTTAGGTCAGTTTATTGGTGAATTGTTTTTAGGGGACTTTGCATTCACAACAAATTATATTTCGAATAAAGTGACTTTTAGTAATCTCACGAGCTCTCGTGTAGGTATGAGTTATTATGTTGATAAGGACCAGCGTATTTCTGTGTATCGAGAAAAATACAGTGAAAATAAAATCGGCTGGCGTTTAGAAACCTACTTTCAACCCATTAAATACCGACAAATAGGAAGTGTCGGTATTATTGTGAGAACAGGAGATGAGTACGATTATATTGGCGTTTCTCTCCAGTATTACTTTGATAATGCTGTGTCGTTAAAAGAGCGAGAGCGACTCTATCACTAGGGGGGAGCTTATCTATTTTATTTAGAATAACTCAGCTGTCATTATCAATGTTCCATATTGTCCATTTCTTTAACGAAATTTCTTTGTGTGCTTTAAATCGTGTTGCAACTGTGATTTCAATGCGACGATTTTTTTCTCTACCTTCAAATGTGTTATTCGATGCAATGGGAAAATCTTGTCCATATCCAAGGACTTTTATCCTTTCTTGAGGAATTGAATACTGAGAGCTAAGCTTTACAGCAACCTTATTAGCTTGCTGTCCTGATGACGCTAAATTAGAAATTTTATTTCCTATGTTATCCGTATAACCTTCAATGATGACTAAAGATTCAGAGTTACTTACTAGATACAGGCCTAGATTATCTATGACCGAAAGCGCTTTCTTCTCGGTGGTTTCGAAAGGAATAGTTAATACCTTCAAATCACTTGAAATAGGATAGACAATCGGTGTGATTATTTCACCACTCACTCTGCGATTACTTTCTCTTCCTGCTTCGTTTGAATTGGAGGCGACTGGGCGCTCTTGACCATAGCCAAATGTTTTAATTTGATTAGACTTGATATTAAACTCGGAGGTTAAGGCGTTAGCGATGGACTCAGCACGTTTTTTAGAAAGCACCTGATTATAGCTTTCGGTTCCTTGGTTATCTGTGTGGCCTTCAATTAAAATAATGGCTTCAGAATGTTTGTCTAAAAATAACGCTAAGTCTTCAAGTTTTTCATGGAACTCAGCTTTTAATTGGTGTTTTCCAGTATCAAATTGGACATCAAAGTTGAACGTGAAGAAACCTAACTGTGTTGCAGGGCAGCCATGGTGGTCTATATTACTACCCAGTTTTGTATTCTCACATACATCTCTTGCATCAATAACGCCATCGTGATCTGAGTCTTTTAATGAATCGATGATGTTACTAGGGTAAAGAGGCTCGCTGTTGGTAAATGTGCTGAATAGACTAAAAAAAATGACAATCGTCCGAGCTAAAATTTTCATTTTATTAATCTTTTCCGTAGTAAAAAACTAGAGAATAAAGTCATTTTGTTTTTCCACGTAATGTTGTCGAAATGTATGTCCATTCGCTTTCAGTAACAGGCATGATGGATAGTCGATTACCTTTTTTTGTCAGTAGCATAGTGGCTAACTCGGGGTCATTCTTCAATTCTGATAGCGTTATAATTGAAGACCATTTTTCGATGAACTCAATATCAACCATATACCAGCGTGGGCTTTCAGGTGTTGATTTAGGATCAAAATAACGGCTACTTTTATCCCAACTGGTATAATCTGGATAAGCTTTTTTACTTACTTTGGCGACCCCAGTAATACCAGTAGGTACGCAGCTTGAATGATAAAAAAACACCAGATCACCTTCATTCATGGCTTGCATGAAATTTCGTGCCTGATAATTTCTTACACCGTCCCAAGGGGAGTGTTGTAACTGTTCTAAATCATCAATTGAAAATGCATCAGGTTCTGATTTCATTAGCCAATAATTAGGCATGTTTATTTTTCTCGAAAAAGGTCATTAGACAGTAGTTTTGTTACTACTAGTATATATGCTGTGTATGAAAAACACCCAGTAGGTTACCTAATACTAGAATTAGTCTCAATAGTTTCCAGCAGATTCTTCTTAAGTTTTTACTATAATTTTGAAATGTAAAAATATCATAAGATGTTGTTGTTAATAGCAAAAAAAATAATTAATTTTTAATTACATTTTTTTTATTCCTTTTAAGATGTTTTTTAGAAGTCGTAGTGAACAAATTAAAGGCAAAAATCAATACTGTATAATCAATAGTGAAGATTGACTTCTTTTTGTTAGGATAACGTAATCATTTACCGCAGAAGCTGTCTCTTATCGATTATTTGAATTTAGGTGAAAACTATTTTACTCCCTCTTGTGTACCATTCTCATTACACTATTCCGTTTCCAGCTGGGCATCGTTTTCCTATGTCTAAATTTAGGCTATTAGCGGAAACCCTAAGAGAGCAGGGTATTCTCACCGATGAGAATCAACATCAGCCAGCACCTTTATCTCTCGCAACGCTTATGCAGGCACATGACAAGGGCTACGTGCAGCGTTTTATTCGTGGTGAATTATCTGGAGCGGAACAAAAAGAAATAGGCCTACCTTGGTCAGAGTGGTTAGTAGAGCGAACGCTCCGAGCAGTATCTGGAACCATATTAACCAGTGAGTTGGCGTTGAAGTACGGAGTAGCCTGTCACCTTGCTGGTGGAACGCATCATGCACACCCAAATTATGGAACGGGTTTCTGCATCTTTAATGATCTTGCTGTCGCAGCGTTAGCCTTGGTTGATTCAGGCAAAGCCAAAAAGGTTTTGATTCTAGACTGCGACGTACATCAAGGAGATGGAACCATCGCCTTCTTTCAGGATAGAACAGACATTGTTCCTGTTTCCTGGCATTGCGAAGAAAACTATCCCAAGATTAAAAAAACAGGTGGCATCAATATCGCCATACCAAAAGGTACAAATGATGAGATCTACTTATCTATCTTAAAAGATACATTGCCGACCATACTGGCTGATCACAAACCAGACTTTATTTTTTATGATGCGGGTGTAGATGTGCATAAAGACGATCGTCTAGGTTATGTGAATCTCACGGATAGTGGCATCTTCACAAGAGACAAATATATTATTGATTCTTGTGTCTCACTCGAAATACCAATCGCCTGTGTCATAGGTGGCGGTTACGATAGGCTGGAAGAGAAGGTTGCTTGGCGACACAGTTTACTTCATCAAGCTGCGAATCAAGTTTGGAATGCAAAGCTTTCAAAGTGACATTTTAAATTGATTCAATTGTGGATTTCTTGGCTGTACTGAATATTTTGAATAAATAAGAGTTACACTCAAAACCCAACGATCAAATCCAATTACTACGTACATTATTAAGGAAATATTTTGAAGCAGGAATTTGCTTTTAAAGCCGAACTTATTTTAGTTCTGGTAACCATTTTAGCAGGCCTAGGATGGATTTTTTCAAAAGAATCATTGGCTGGTATGCCACCTTTATTTTTCATCGCAATGCGGTTCTCTATCGGCGGTTTTGCTTTGCTATTGATTGGGCAAAAATATTTCCGTGGTGTTAAATGGAGCGATATCAAACCTATCATCTTAATTGGTGCTGTCATGGCGCTTGCCATGTTGTTTTGGGTGATGGGACTACATCAAAGTTCGAACCTTGGTGTGGGTGCATTTATCACTTGTTTAGGTGTGGTATTCGTCCCTTTTCTTGGACGACTCATGTTTGGTGATCGACCTCCAATGAGTATTTGGGTTGCATTGCCATTTGCTGTAATTGGTTTAGGCTTTTTAGCCCTAGGTAATGGTTTAGACTTTGAAATTGCTCATTTGTATTTTTTAGGTACAGCATTCTGTGTCGCTCTACAACTTAACTTGTTATCGCGTTTTTTAGTCAGTATGAACGCCTTAGTCTTGACCAGTATTCAACTAACTACAGCCGGTGTTTTATTGTTATCTGTGTCTTTAGTCGTAGAAGGCGCTCCGCAAGCCATTAGTCTGGATATTGTCGGTTGGATATTAGCCAGTGCATTGATATCGACAAGTTTACGTTACTTGTTACAGATGTACGCAATGAGCTTTGCACCAGTAAGTCATAGCGCAGTAATCATGAATTTGGAACCAGTGTGGGCTGCTATTTTTGCTGTCCTTTGGTTTAACGAAGTTATGGCGTTAGGTCAGGTTTTTGGATGTTTCTTGATATTTGTCGCTATGTTGGTAAGCCGTTGGTCGCAAGTTAAAATGATCTTTAAGCGTAAGAAATGATTTTATCCATCAATATGCGGCGTTTTAGGTAACAGGGTGGCTTGCATACGCAGGCCACCACAAAACTTACATGATCGCCTTCAGTCAATATTTATCTTAACTGTCTATTTAATATTTCGTATCTCATATCGTCGCATTGGCATAGCGTCTATGGTTGAGAAGAGTGTTTGTACATCAATTCTATTTTGCTGAGATTTAATCCCACCGTCTTTTCCAATCAGAGTGACAGTACCTTCTTTAAGTCGATATTTCTGCTGAGCCTTTGATATGAAGGATGTTGAGAGCGTACCTGAATAGTTGGTTAGTGCTTCGTTTTGGTTGATAATAAACCAGACAATATCTCGTTCATTAATCTCAGTTATGTGGTTTTTCATAAGAGCCAGTGCCGTATTTGAGTTGACAGGCTCGTTGATGAAAATAAGTCGATTTTCCCAACGTAAATCGGAAAGGTTCATTAATGTGTTACTTTCACTGGCCTGTGAAAAGAAGCTGATAATTAGTAAATGAAGATATTCAAAGTGTTTCATAACAGAGCCTAAAAACTGAATGTATGAATTAAATACGCTCTATGTGGCTTTTTAGTTCTGTTTCTTTATTTCGGTTTGGTAGCAAGTTGTGATCTCTGTTGATTAAAATACCCCAAAATCCGATGTTCCATATAATAGATAGGCTTGAAGACGCTGCTCATTACAAAACCTACGTGACCACCATGCTGGTGGATTTCCATTTCTATGTTCGATGCTATGCCATTGAATGCGTTGTTTTGCTCTGGTAAAACTGAAGGCGTCATGAATGGGTCGTCAAGAGCATGGATGATCAGGGTGTTGGTTTTTATGTTAGGTAAGAATTGCTTTGCGCTATTTTTTATATAGTAATCTTGAGCACCATAAAAGCCGTTTATCTTCGACGTATAAATATCGTCAAACTCTCGAATCGTACTGATTCTTTGAATCTGCTCTGGTGATTTACCCAACAAGGCTTCCATATCGTGTTGTTTGTATTTTTGCAGCAAGGTTGCCTTTAATGAACGCAGTAAATGGGACTCATAAAGGCGTGAGCTACCATGGCTAATCGCATCGGCACTTATGTCTAATTGCATTGGCGCACTGATGGCAATCGCAGCTTTAAGAGGTGAGTTATGTTCATACTCTCCTAACAGCTTCAATAACATGTTAGCCCCGAGAGAATATCCAACAGCAAACAAAGGGGCGTTAGGGAAAGTTTTCTTAATATGCTCAATCCAAGCCTTCGCATCACTCGTTTGTCCACTATGATAGGTTTTTGGTAAACGGTTATCACGACCAGAACAGCCCCGAAAATGCATTAACACACAGGCATATCCACCTTCCATTAGTGTTTGCATCGCACCTTGAATATAGGGTGATTTATGTGAGCCTTCTAGGCCATGAAACAACACAACAATTGGTGTTGCACTGCCTTGATCTGGTTTATTTAACCAATAACAATCAACAAAATCTCCATCACCTAATTCAAACACTTCGCAGGTTGTTGCTAGCTGTATTGGTTTACGAAAAAACGTCGCATAGACGGTTTGTAGATGTTTATTTTTCAATAAAAAGGTTGGATTAAATTGAACCAAGTGTTGCTCCGATTTTGTTAATTCTAAAGAAGAGTGATGATTGAGAAGCAGCTGGAGTTTAATAAAAAGTGGGTATTAATAGCCTCAACTATACAAAATAGATTTTACTCTGCGTTTAATCATTTCTCTAGTAAGTAACCTGTTCGATTCTGATGTCACTTTTATTTATCTTTCTCATAAAAGAACAAAAGTCATTTTCAAAAAAATAGTCAAGAATAAGTCGCTAAAGCCTTGATGGGTAGTGTCTTAAGAGAAAATTAAGAAATGTAAGGAGGTGTTAAGTAGTATTATGCTTTGTTAGTATTATTATACTATAAAATAGCAGCTTAATTTTTTGATTCTTATTGTTTGTATAGAAAATACAGTAATAAAAATATTGTACTTTCGATAACGCATCTTAGGAAAAGGCACTAGCGGAGCGAGATATGAGAAAATTTAAACTACAGGTTATTGGTGCCCTTGGTGCTATTATTGCTGCAATTATCGTTATTATTGCCATGCTGGATTTTATGGCTTTTAGATCAGAAAGTATGACTTTGAATAAAGAAATACTTCGTGAAAAAAATGCCACGTTAGAAGCTTCCATAACCGAAAAATTTCAAAGTTATAGAGACATTTTAGCGTCTATAAAATTAGGCGATCATATACAAGGTGCTTCATCGTTATCACCTGAGAATGCTCTTAGCCTTACCGCTGTTGAAAATATTCTTGAAAAGAAGGCAAACGGTGTCTATTTGTTTGATAAAACAGGGGCTACTTTTAGAAGTAATGGACAAGATTTAGGTAAAAGCTATAAAGGAAGAAGTTATTACAACGCATTGTTTGAAGATGGTAAGACATTTTTCGTAGGCCCTCCATATAATTATGGTAAGTCTGGTAAAAAAGTGTCTGTCGCCATCGCATTAAAAGTGACGCCTAATATTGCGTTAATGACAACAATTCATTTAGACCAATTTATTGGTCATCTTAAGGATAGAAAAGACCTATTTGTCTACGCTTATGAAGGCTCCATTATGGTTTCTCCATACAAAGAGCAACTAGGCCAAAATATTAAAGACCTCCGACCAAACTTCGAAAACTTTAGTATTGAAAATCCTGAACAATCTTACACTGCAGAAGTAAATGGTGAAGATGTTGCATTTACGTCTTTCTGGGGTGAAATGGATGTTAATGGCTGGAATTATGTCAGTTTCACAGAAACTAAATTTATTACGCAAAGTGCAAACAGCCAACTTATTTACTCGTTAATCATAGGCTTGGTTTGTTTTGTATTTGCAGGCCTTATTTTGCTTTCTGTAATGAATAAGCTAGTTCTAAAACCTGTAGGTGGTGCGCCAGAAGATATCGCGAAGTTAATGGAAAGAATGGCTGAAGGTGATCTAAGATTAAAACTTGCACCGTCATCTAGTGATACAGGTATTTACCACTCCTTGGTTGTCCTCTCTAATCAACTGTCTGGCATTGTAAGTAACTCCATGAAAATTTCTGAAAGCGTTTCAGCCTCTTCTGAAGAGCTTAACGTTGTCATGAATGACACCTTAAGAAATATGGAAAGTGAAAAGATGCAGGTTGAGCAAATATCAACCGCCATTTATGAGCTTTCAGCGACATCTCAAGAAGTGAGCAACAAAGCATTGAATGCGGAAGAAGAAACAAAAATCAGCTTAACTACAATAGAAAGCGGAAAGGTTACCTTGGAAAAAAATATTGCTTTAACTCGTGATATTAACAACTCCGTGACGGAAACCGCTGTGATTGTTGATGAACTAAGAAAGTTCACAATCGAGATTGGCACTGTAATTGATGTGATTAATGGTATTTCTGAGCAAACCAACTTACTTGCTTTGAATGCTGCTATTGAAGCCGCTCGTGCAGGTGAAACAGGTCGTGGATTTGCGGTTGTTGCTGATGAAGTACGTAACTTAGCATCGAAAACGCAACAATCAACCGTCAGTATTCAAGACATTATTTTGAAGTTGCAAGAACAGTCTGAGAAAGCCAGCAGTAATATGACGCAAAATGTTGAATTGATCGAGGGCTCAGTTGAACTAGCCAATCAGGTTAAAACCTCATTTGAAGATGTATCCCAAGCAATAAATAGGATATCAGAAATCAATGCAATGGTGGCTACCGCGTCTGTACAGCAAACCGGTGTTACTGAGGATATTTCTAAGAATACAACTCAAGCTTTTGATTTAGTGCAACAGAATGCATCAGCAGTCAACCAGACGCTACAAGCAGCAACAGAGTTGGCGCGTTTGGCTCAAGCTCAGAAAGATGAAATGGAATTCTTTAAAGTATAAAAACTAATGAGAATATTCTTTAGATCATGATCTAACGAAAAATGGTTTGTGCAAAAGCACAAGCCATTTTTTTATAAACTATATAGTTTGTTAATGTTATTAAGCTTTCTTCTGCTTCTCTGTATTAAGTGTTACTAAATGTACTAAGTTTCAAGAAATACAGTATCAAATATCACTAATCCAGTTAGAGGCTTTTTCATGGGCAGGACGGCAACAACGTATGCCGTATTGTGTTGAATCGCATAATAAACAGCGTAAGGGAAATACTTAGAGAGCGACCTGTAATAACCAGAAATTTTGCTATGGACGCCAGCAAAAAAAATGAGAGATTCGATATCAACAAGTAAACAATCCCAGAAGTAATAGCTAATACCAACTTCTTATTGATCGTAGTAAATGTTACTTAGTTTTAAATCCTCTACAGCCTCATCAACAATATAAATGCCTTCGACATTCATGTATTTTTTAACGCTTTAAGTTCTGCTAAAGAAAGGAAGTTAGCGTTACCGTTCCCTAACGACTTACCTTGTGTTATTAAAACATCGTTGTGCCAGTCTGGTGATTCAACTGCTACAGAAGAAGTATTAAGATCATTTCCATTGCTTGGACTTTTTCTACTGGAAGGTTTTGTTAGATGAGCCCTCACTCAAACAGGGCTCTCTGCCATGTATTGAGGCAGATTATCTATTATTTTGTACCACTCCGCTTTAGATGATACGTATTGATGGTACTCGGGCACTATTGCCGTATCAGAATCTAATAAACCTATGCTTAGATATACAGTATTTTTCTCTTTTTTGTCTATAGCGGAAATCATTGAACCACAAGAGTTACAAAAGTAACGGCAAACGTACTGAGAGGAATGAAATTCTCTTACCTTAGATAGATCACACAACCACTCAAAATCATCCTGCGACACTCCACCATAAATAGCAAAAGCAGAGCCTGTTATTTTCTGACAATTGGAACAATGACAATACATAACATCGAATAGATTTCCACTAGCTTTATACCTGCATTGTCCACACAAACAACTACCGTTGATCATTGCCGCTCCGTTTTACATCTAATGCCCACATTAAGCGTACAGAAATAGTTGGCTAAAATTGTGGAGCGAAGCGAAACATAGCCAACTGTTTATGTTCCGTTTAAATTGCCTTGTTAGGCTTCTTGAATTCATAGACTAGGGGGAGGCCGCGCTTATTAGTCTCCGCTGAATAGTTGAGGTAGTCCGTTAACTGTAAATTCCGGTGCGAGAGAGTTACAGCCCTGGACACCAAATGGTGGCTTAATCTTTATATTATTTTTTTCGTTCTCAATATATGTATTTTGATTGGCATCATTCCATGTGATTTCAATTTTCTTAATCTCACTGACGTTAGTATTTAGAATTGCTTTGAGTAAATTTAGAACTTCCTTTTCCATTCTTTTCTTGATAATAGATACATCACTCTCCAGTTGAGACAGCGTAAGGTAACTTGCTATGTCTGTTGCTCTGGATTTTTCTCTGTCCTCATACCTTTCTTCTGCTGTTCCAGCTTTAGAATCGGTAACAATGGAGATGACTTTCCCAGTATCTGTAAATGGTTTCTCTATTTGGATTACTCCTAACGTAACGAGATACTGGTCTTCTTCTTCTTTTATAGCGAGATCCTTTAGCGACAATTTATATTTCAATGTGGATGGAAAAATAATAAAGAGCTCGGGAGGTCTGTTCACTAGGCCAAATAAACTAAATTTATCATCCATTTTGGGGCAGACATGATAGTACATTGTGATGTCTCTTTCGTGAGACACCACGACATCATCCCTCATGCGTTCTACTTGAGTAGTAAAAGTCACATGAGAGCCAAAATATTGTTTCCCAATAAAGGCGCCAATTCCTAAAAACATTAACCCAACAATTAAACCAACGGTGATTCTCCACATTATAACGACCTCCATATTCAATAGTTTTTATATCATGCTGAATACATGCCTAACATTTTTAATAGTACGCATACTCGTTTACATATTTTCAAAAATCTCTATAAATAACTGAATTATAATGAGTTTATAAAGTTATTCACAAAACTCAAAGCTGGAAAAAAGAGCGTGCACGTTATCGCTGCAACGCTATTTCTTATTTATTGATCTTAGTAGGCTTTTTTATTCCCTGCCAGTGTAAACGCGCATAATCGAATTATTAAAAATCAATAATTGGATGAGAGTGAAAATTAACAGAAATTAGAGGCTAATGACCTAAATCATTAAGGTTGATTTTACTCTGACCCGAATTATCATGTTACGGTTAACTCGATAACAAGGTTGAAAAACTGGTGCGAGGGAAAGGAATCGAACCTCTCTACGTTTCTATTGACTGAAAATACTTTAATTAATACATCATCTCTCGTAAGGGTTGGAATGTCCCACCATGGCCTCGCAAGAACGCCATTCCGCATCACACACATGATTTAACGTCTGATATTTTCATAACAAGCTCCTTTGCTTTATTTACGACATCTTTGATAGTTTCAATTAGCTCGGTCACTTAGGATTACAACCCAAACGAGATGTCAGCATTAATTTCCATGTCTACATTTATCGTCAATTCTTTAATTTGACACTAAACCGCTCAAGCAACATAATACTCAAAGCAGCGGTGCAACATTGTCTTTTTATAAGCCACTTGAGTACCTTGTAAAGTAATATATTGTAAAGCCAAGACCAGCAATAAAAAATAAAACACTAAGCCAAAAGCTGAATTCCATACAGCACTCTAATTTGTCTTCTTTTGTGTCACTACTCCAAAATATGCCAGCTTTTTTGCCCCATGCTATACGAACCCATTTGGCAGATAAATATTGATAAAAGACACATGAGAGTATTGCCACACCAAATGATAACCAAGCAAGATAAATTGAGCCGCTAAATATCTCTGATAGTGGCTTTTCAGAGCTGATATCAAGGAAGCTACGAGCCATAAATACAGGTAGTAACAATGATGCTGTAGCTAAACCAAAGACACTTTTTATAACTTCGGAATACTTATTGTTTGTATCTAGTTTCCAGGGCTCTTTCAATCTTTCATCCATTCTCTATTTGCTTATAACGAGGCTGTAGAATTACTCGAACTGCCAAATTCAGCTAAAAAACGAGTCCCTCAATAATTGGGTCAGAGTGAAAATTAACAGAAATTAGAGACTAATGACCTAAATCATTAAGGTTAATTTTACTCTGACCCAAATTATCTACGTTTAGTGACAGTGATACGGTTTTGATCCCGCGTGACAACCATTTTTATCCGTACCCCCAGAATGTGCTTGAACAAATGACACAGCCATTAAGGACACAAAAAATAACGCTATAACTTTTTTCATACTACTTTCCTTGTGATTAAAGTTTATTTGTTGGCTATCCCTTTCCTTAAGCACTCAATTCGTATGAGCGTTGTTGCTTTCTTTTATTAAAAAACAAAAACCTATATCTGACAAGTTGCTACAATTTAGATCACCCTCCGTTGATTATTCCTCGATGTTCAAGAGTGTTAACTATTCTTAATAGTACTCATGCTCGTTTACACATTTTCAAAACTCTCTAAAAACCTCTATAAATAACTGAATTATAATCAGTTTATAAAGCTATTCATAAAACTCAAAACTGGAAAAACGAGCGTGCACGTTATTTTTTTAATAGAAAAACACGGCGCGTTCATATCTCTTAAAAAGAGCTGCAACGCTATTTCTTATTTATTGATCTTAGTAGGCTTTTTTATTCCCTGCCAGTGTAAACGCGCAATGCTGAACTATTGAACCTGTTTTATTGGATCTTGTCGCTTATGTAAGATGCGTAATACTTGAAGTGTTTGATCTGAAATGCGATAAAAAATAATGTGATGACCAACAATAATACTTCGCGTGTTCGTTAATAAATCCTGCCTTTTTAGACCTATTTTGGGGTTGTATGAGAGCTCGATGAGTTTTACTTTAAAGGCATCAAGGTAGCGCTCGGCTTGATGGCTGCCCCATTCATTAGAACTAAACTGATAGATCGCGTCTAAATCCATTTTAGCGGTCATTGAAATGACCAATGTGAATCCTTTCATAGCGTGGCTTACCTTTTTATTTGTGTGAAAAGAGCGTCCAGCTCTGTCTCCGACTTAATTTCGATGTGGTCGCCTTTTAATATTTGATCTTCACCGATTTTGAGTTGTTCACGTAACTTGGCAAGCTTTAACTCTTTTACCCATTCGTCGTGGGTTTCCATAAACCTTAACGCTTCACGGACGACTTCACTGGCATTATTGTATAAGCCACTTTCAACTTTTGCTTTGATTCGAGCTTCTAACTCACTCGTAAGGGAAACATGCATTTCATACTCCTCGCTCTATGTTCTGATTGAAATATAACCACAGATACAAAGATTATCAATCTTTGTATCTTCTCAATGCTGAAGCAAAGAATATTTCAGTTTTTACATGCATGCTTTATCTTACATGTTATCAATCTTGATACACTCCGTTCGACGCAACAACGTTGCGCGACTTTATAGTGTTTCTGAGTCATTAAAAGAAAGTCTTTCTTCAACCTAAAGAAACACTCTATGTTTACATGCATGCTTTATCTTGCATATTAGAATCTCTGAAGATATTAGTTCGACGCAACAGAGTTGCGCGACCTTATGGTGTTTCTGAGTCATTAAAAGAAAGTATCTCTTCAGCCTAAAGAAACACTCTATGCCTTACGCACTTGTTCGAATCGCTATTGTTTGTCGTGTACGAAAGGAATGAGTCGTTAAAGATTTTAAAGAGACTTTTTGGTTACTTTTACGGATCTGGGTAAAAGTTACACGCCCAGCAGGGCGGAATAATGCTTAAGAATACAAAGCGTTGAATGGAGTCCAAAGAAGAAAATTTGCGATTAAAGCTAAAAAGGACAGGGCGCTACAAACGCTACCCAAGCCTTTGTAAAAGGATGCCGAAACTCCAACCGATAAGCATGAAGCAGTAACCGTGGTTCATTAGTGTATTCATCGTCGTAGAATTCATCGCCTATGATACCGTGACCAAGGCTTTGCATGTGAACGCGAAGCTGATGAGAACGACCAGTGTAAGGTGTTAATCGAACACGTGTCGTATTGCCTTCATAGGCAATTGGTTCCCATAGGGTAATGGAGTCTTTGCTCCATTCGTCCGTGCAGACTATTTGCCTTGGACGGTTCGGCCAATCACAACGTAATGGCTTTCTTACTGAGCCACCTTCGCCTAACAGTTTGCCGCGCAACAGTGCTCGGTATTCTTTCTGTACTTCTCGTTCACGAAAATACGCATTCATGCGCTTTTGGCATTCATGGGTTTTCGCGACAAGGATGAGTCCAGAAGTGGCTTCGTCTAATCGATGAATGGTAAAGGCTTCACCAAATTCCTGCTCGGCTCTGTGCAAAATAGAATCGAGTTTGTCTGGGCCCCTACCGGGCACAGACAAACAGTTAGCAGGTTTATTGACGACGGCGAACCATTCATCTTCATAGAGTATGTCTAGCAACTAAGCTTATTCCGGCTTAGTGGTTAAGATGATACGAATCGCGTCGAGACGGATTTGGTGTTCATCAATACGAACGAGACCTTCTTGCATGTTGTTTTCCAAGAGCTCAATGTCTTCATCACGAATCGCTTCGTTGAATTCTTTCAATTCGATGAGTCGATCAATCTCGCTTTGACAACGATGTTGATAGGTCGATTTAGCCGCATGAACAATCGGTCGTGCTTGATCTTGTGCGTTTAGCTGATGCGCTTGAAGCACTTCAATCAAGTTTTTACGCAAGGCCGCGACCCATTGTTCTGCGACTCGGTTTGGTACACCTTTCAGTTTTTCTGCCCATTTATCGGCGGTGAATTGCTGATGTAGGAACTTGCCATTGGAATCCGACAATTGCCACATTGGTGTCATCGGTAGAGATTGTGTGAGCTTTAAACGCGGGTGCGCTGTGGCTTCAATCACAAACATACTTTCGACTAATACTGTGCCTTCTGGAAGCGCAGAAATTGGTAAAATAGCCGATGTTAGCTTACCAGAATCAAACCCTTGGACTTCATCCATCAGCATGGTGATAAGCGGATGTTCCCACGTAGCAAAGGCGACGCTTTCGCGTTGGCTTGCTTGACGGCGATCTAGCATCAGCATTTTGCCTTCTTCTTCTATGCCCGGTAACGCTTCTAGCATCATGTCAGTAGAAGGGCGTAGGAACCACGCAGCTTTTTCTGGTGTGTCGTCCATGCAATCCGCATAAATATTAAACGCGTGAGTTACTTGTTCAATATAATGATGCAGACCTTTGGTTGCCTGATGATTAATTTGTTCGATAAGGTCTTTCGCTTCTTCTGGGCGACAAGAACTCATTTCTAATAAGCGATTACGACCCGCTTCCATTTTTTTCAAAATGGCTTCGTGGTAGATGTGTGCTTCTTTCAGCAAATCTGTATCGTCATCTTCGCCATGTAAATAAGAATGTAAGCTGTCACCAAAAGCTTCTTCTACTTTTCCGCCAGAACCTGTTGTACGGCAAAAAGCGTTAAGTGCATGGTGATACCAATTGAACAGGCGCTCTTGTACGCTTTGGTTTATATAAGGCACATGAATTTGAACATCGTTTAGCTGCCCTAGACGATCCAAGCGACCAATGCGTTGCTCTAGTAAATCAGGGTGCTCTGGCAAATCGTACATGACGATATGATGGCTAAATTGGAAGTTACGACCTTCACTGCCTATTTCTGAACACACTAGAATTTGCGCGCCGTCTTCGTCTGCAAAGTACGCAGCCGCTCGGTCACGGTGAATCAACGGCATTTGCTCGTGGAAGTCGGCGCTTTGGAAACCAGCAAAGGTTAGTTGATCGTTAAGCCATTGAGCCATGTCTGCTGAGTGACAAATCACAAGGACTTTGTCTGCTTGGCATTCTAGGAATTCTTTTAGCCACAACCAGCGTGGATCTTTTTCCCACAATCCATCAGAGACGTCCGTTTCTGGCAATACGTGATGGCTTGCAGACTCGAAGAATTCATTGTTTTCGAGTGGGTAGGAATGTAGGTAACGATCTGGGAAACCACCAACAGCGGCCCGTGTGTTACGGAACATTTCGCGTCCAGTACCATGTCTATCAATTAACCAACTAATAGCGTCTTTTGCCGCTTGGGTTTGAGCGCTGCCAGTTGTAGTGGTTAATTCAACGAACCAGTCTTTGGCTTTTACTTCGTTCAAATAAGAGCCAAATGCTTCATTCCAGTTTAGTGCTGCTGTTTCGCTGTCTTCTTCACTAAACGGCAATAAAGCTTCTGCTAGTTCGGCGGCCTGCTTGAATTCGTTCTGTTGTGCTTGGTAACGATCAAAATCGTGATAATGGTCGGCATCCAATAGTTGTAAACGAGAGAAATGCTCACGTTCGCCGGTTTGTTCTGGCGTTGCACTCAATAGCAATAAAGATTCCGTTTTAGCGGCCAAACGAGCCACGACTTGATAGCCAATACTTGGTGTTTCTGGGTGCCAAGCTAAATGGTGTGCTTCATCCACAATGACCATGTCCCATTCTGCGTCAAGCATGTGCTGAGTCGCTTTCGGGTGTTGGCTCGCCCAATCGATTGGCGAGATAACAAATGGCTGTTGTTCAAATGGATTGTCGTCACCTTCCATGAAGTCTTCGTAGACAGACTCATTTATTAATGAGAATGGTTGATGGAAGCGACGTAACATTTCAACCAGCCATTGGTGTTGAAGGTTGGTTGGCGTCAGAATAAGAACGCGCTTACATAGACCGTTTAAAAGGCGTTGATGCAATATTAAGCCGGCTTCTAGGGTTTTCCCCATGCCGACTTCGTCACACAAAAGTGCACGGGCTTTTGGTCTATTCGCAATGTTATGAGCTAAATAGATTTGATGAGGAAGAAGCTCCGCTTTTAATCCCATTAAGCCACGAACAGGTGATGCGGCATTAGCAGCTTGGTGTTCTAGGGTATGACGACGTAAGTCAAACCACATACGACGTGCAGGAGACAACGCTAATAAAGAGTCCAGTTCGTTTTTATCATTACGAGGGAACTGAATAAGCGATTCTTCTAACCAATCGTCATCATCGTTGATACGGTATTCAATAAGGCCGTCAATGTCTTCTACTTCTAAGATGACATAAGTTTCGTCTTGGAAGTAGAGCTCATCACCAGCGGTTAAAGTGCGTCGAACAAGACTGGTTTGGTCATGTGAGTATTGACGGTCTGTTTCCGCATCAGGAAAGTGTATTGTGAAAGACTTGTTTTGATTGTCTACTATCATGCCTACGCCGAGATCAGGCTCGTTGCGGCTACTCCATCTTTGTCCAGTTTGGTACATGGTTATGCGTTGTCCGGTTCAATTAAAGTTAAGCTACCTTGGCACAAATCCGTCAGTATGACTTTTTGCTCAGGCCAAGTACGTTCAATAACAGCAAGGTTAATTACTATGTTGTCACTGTAGGTTTTATCGGTTATTTCTATGTCACTCTGTTCTAGCCAATATTCAACCTTTCCTAATAAAGAGTAGGCGATTTTTAGCTCAACAGGGGAACGGGGGTAAACTTTCTCATGTTCTGTGTGTAAAAGTGCTTCTTGTGTTGCTTGACTGTAGGCTCTTACTAAGCCGCCAGCGCCCAATTTTATGCCACCAAAAAAGCGTGTTACTACCACCGTTGTTTCACCAAAATCTGAATGTTGTAAAACATTCATCATGGGTTTTCCTGCGGTGCCTTTTGGTTCACCATCATCACTTTGGTCCCACAAATGCACATTGTTAGGCGCGCCAGCAACGAAGCTCCAGCAATTATGGTTGGCGTCTGGATACTTAGCCCGCATTTCATTGATAAATGCTTTCGCTGCTTCACGACCATTTGTTCTGCTTACCGTAGTAATGAACTGGCTATTTTTGATTTCAAGATCAAAGCGTTGCGTGTGTGTTGGGCTTAGGTAGTAATCCATGTAAACTTGCTTAACGGTTGTTTTCTCTATAAAAAATAGTGAGTTTTAATTCATATGACAGATTGGCTTTCACAATCAGTTTGGGTGTTATCGGGCTTTTGCATCGGCGCGATTCTTCTTTCTGGCATTGCTGCCGCTATTGTACAGGCTATGCGTCGTGAGTGGCAGCGTACACAAGAAAAAATGCAGCAACAAAACGAGGAATTATTACGACTTTTAGAACAATCGAAAGATCAAATTCATTATTTGGAAAAAGAGTCGCTGACATTAGAGCAGCAATTTGCTGCCGCGCAGAATATTTGGCAAGAAAAAGAAGTCTTTTATCGTGAGCAAAAAAAGCACAATGAGACAGAGTTTAAACAATTAGCGCACGATATTATGAGTCAGCAAGGACTGCAATTGGCGAAAGAGAACGAGCGCCAGCTTGGTACTTTGTTAACGCCGTTAGGTTCACAGATTCAGAAGTTTCAGGAAAGCGTAGAAAAGAGTTACCAAGAAGAAGCTCGTGAGCGCTTCTCTTTGGTAAAAGAAATTAAAGGCTTGCAGTTGCTTAATCAAAAAATAAGCGATGATGCTGTGAGTTTAACTCACGCCTTAAAAGGCCAAAATAAGTTACAAGGCGGTTGGGGAGAAGTCATTCTTGAGCGCATTCTTGAACGTTCTGGTTTGGAAAAAGGTCGTGAATACGATGTGCAAGCGTCTTATCAAACCGAAGAAGGGCGACGGCTTCAACCTGACGTAGTGATTCACCTTCCTGAAGGCAAACAAATTGTCGTTGATTCTAAAATGGTCTTGATTAGTTATTTAGCCTACATGGAAGCGGATACAGACGAAGACAGAAATAGAGCACTGAAACAGCATCTTGATGCGGTTCGTCGACATATGAAAGATTTGAGTGCTAAGTCCTATCACGATTTGCCGGGAATCACATCGCTGGACTTTGTTTTGCTATTTATTCCTATTGAAGCGGCATTTGGTTTAGCGTTACAGGGTGATAATGGCTTATTTAGTGAAGCGTTTGAGCACAACATCATTATTGTTGGTCCGTCTAATTTATTGGCGACATTACGTACCATTCAGAATATTTGGCGTAATGAAAAACAGAGTCAAAATGCTATTGAAATTGCTCGCCAAGCGGGCGCTATGTACGATAAGTTTTCAGGTTTTGTGCAAGACATGGACGATATTGGTAGCAAGTTGGAGGCGGTTAATCGCAGTCATGATTCTGCTTTTAAAAAGCTTACCGTAGGTCGAGGTAATTTGGTTTCTCGAGCTGAAAAACTCAAACAAATGGGAGCGAAAACAAACAAATCTTTGCCTGAAACGTATCTTAATGACGATCGTTTAAATGATGAAAACCATTAGGAAAAAGACCACAGTACGATGGCTTTTTGAATGTAATGTGTTGTTTGTAAGTCTAGAAGAATCCCCGCCGTTAGCCGTTTCAGATCTGCACCTTCTGGAACTTTATCTGATTGTGCAATGATTTCTATGTTTAGATTATTATTTAAATAGTGGAGTCGAGTATTTGGGATATCTAAGTAAGTCGTATGCTGGCGTAATAAGAAGCCTAAATCTGCAAGTATTTGGTGTCTAGCAGGTAGTTTTAACAGTGGCGGTTTGCCTGATTCTGGTCTTTCGATAAAACTTTCCGTTTGAATTTTTTCATCTGTGTCTATGTGCACCATCACATCTTCTACTTGAGGATGGGCTTTTTTAATGGTGTAGCCGACTAGATCCCCTAGGTAATGACCTTCACTAACACTGGCATGACTAGGAACGTGTATATGCATATCTAAATACACTTTTCCAGCCATAGATCTTGCTCTGATGTCATGAGGGGCCATGACGTTCTTTAAGCTATTGGCGGTTTCTTTTATTTGAGCAATAAGTTTTGGGTCAGGTGCGGTATCAACCAATTCTGCAAGGTTTTCCCAAACCATGCTAACCGCCATTTTTCCGATTAGTAATGCCACAACTATTGAGGCAACTATATCGGCCCAAGCGTAACCAAAATACACTCCGATTAATCCAACAAGTACCGCTACAGAAGACAAGGCGTCGCTACGACTGTGCCATGCATTAGCAATCAACATTTTGCTGTTAATTTGATCTCCTGCTTTCTTTGTATAATGAAAAATGGCTTCTTTAACAATAATAGTTAACAGAAGTGCCACTAGTCCATACCAAGTAAACTGTGCCTGTATGCCTTCCGCCTGTGCGGCAATGGATTGATAAGCAATGCCAATGGCAACAATAATGAGCACCATACCTAAAAAGACAGTGGTGAGGGTTTCAAAGCGAAGATGACCGTAAGGATGATTTTCGTCTGGCCCTTGTCGTGAGTTTGCAGAAGCAAAGTACACAAAAACATCGGTAACTAAATCGGATAGAGAGTGAATACCATCGGCCATAAGGGCTTGAGATTGGGAAAAATATCCTGCAAAGATTTTTGCTAAGCCTAAAAGAGCATCCCAAAAAGCGCCTACAAGTGTGACTCGTTTTGCAATGTCTTGTTCTTGCATTTGTTTTGACATTTATTCACTCAATAATGATAAAAAATGTTGTGGTGTGATGGCTTTTTTAGGTTTGTTTTTTGATATTTAAAGCGCATCACCATCTTTATTGGCTTAGCGGATGTTCTCCCCAAGCTTATCCACGACATCTGTGGAAAAGCTTAGGCAAAAGATGGCTTAGTCGATTTCAAACCAGAGTGCGTATGAAGCAAAAAACTCGCGCATGGTTAGAGACATCAAAGAGAAGTTCGCATCCATATCAGATTGACCACCGCCTTGTGAATCATTAAACGCCGCTTCTTTTAGAGCGTCATCGAATTTGATTTTGCGTAAGGTTAGGTCGTCATGTAATACGAAGCTAAGTTTGTCTGTCCAACGCAATGCCAAATTTTTCACAGCCATACCTTGTTCTAAATGGCGTGTAACATCTTCTGACAATGGTTCTAATGCTTTAAAACGAATGGTTGCTTTGTCTTCAGAACCATCTTGAATTTCACATTCATCACCGGTTTCTAGGCTGCTTGGTACTTCGTTTTTCACCAACCAATCTGTCATTAGAGAAGAAGGGGCTACTTGTGCTTGTAATGGTGACATTGGGAAGCTGCCAAGCGTGGTTTGTAAGTGCTTGAATAGTAATTCTGTCATGCCAGCATTAGTGCTGTTGATAACTAAAATTTTGGCTTTTAAGTCAATGTACGCCCAAATATCTGTACGTTTTGAAAACGCTTTTGGGCGCAAGGTGAAAACAAGCTCGTCTTTCATGTCTGTTTGTTCTTTACGGCCTACTTTACGACCTTCAAGAAGCTCAATCTCAGCGACTTTATTCTCTAATTCTTCACGAACAACGGAAGATGGTAAGACTTTTTCTTCTTTTCCTGCACGAAATAACAAGCAGCGGTCACTGGCTAGACTCCATTGCTCGCTGTTGCGGATGAGAGGCATCCAACCGAAAGAGAATTCATCCTGAGAACCGCATTCTGTTAGAGGGAATTCAGGGATTTTTTCAATAAGTTCATTTGTATCGAGTGATTCTGTGTCTTTTAGTTGAAATATTTGGGCGTTCTTGAACCACATAATTAGTCTCTCACTGCTTCTTTAAAGTGTTTTCGACAAACAGATAAGTAGCGATCATTGCCGCCAATTTCTACCTGTGCGCCTTCCTTAACAGGAATTCCTTGCTCATTAAGTCGAATGACCATGGTAGCTTTACTACCACAATGACACACGGTTTTTAATTCAATTAATTTGTCAGACCAAGCTAATAACGCTTGGCTTCCTTCAAATAGTTCACCTTGAAAATCAGTACGTATACCAAAAGCCAACACAGGAATGTGCATTTTATCAACAATTTCAGATAAATCGTAAACTTGCTCTTTGGTTAAAAACTGAGCTTCATCTATTAAAATGCAATTTAAAGTATTGTCTTGATTGTCATTATTTACTAATTGAGTAATGTCTGTGGTTCGATCAAACAAGCTGGCGTCTGCTGAAATACCAATACGAGAGGCAATTTTACCCGATTCAAAACGGTCATCTATTAAAGCCGTCATCAGTAAAACACGCATTCCTCGCTCTTGGTAATTATGAGCCGATTGTAATAAAACGGTTGATTTTCCTGCGTTCATCGCTGAATAGTAATAGTACAGTTTGGCCATATTAAGTCTGTTTATTCAGGTTGTTTGATAAATTGGCTGATGAGTATATCAAATCACTATTATGAGTGGGATTTTTTCAAATAATAAATAATAGGCGGTGATGCTTTTTAATTGGAGGTGATTTAGATTTTTCTAATTTTTAGCTTTCGACACAATACTTTTATTGATTTGCTGAGTTAGCCATTCTGCACGTTTAAGACCGTTTTTTTCACAAAGCTGGTCTAATTTATCTAGAGTTTCTTGTTCTATGATTAGTTCTAAGCGCTTCAATCCTTGTGCTCTTTCTTTTTCTCTCTGCACACGTTTATTAACTTTTAGTTGGTCCTTTCTAGTAAGTGCTTGAGTACGAGGTCTGCCAGCTGATTTACCAAATAAGTCGATAGTGTTCCGATCGGATGACGATTTTGCCATGGTGTAATTACAGTTCTATAGGTGGAAGGATATGTTGTTGATTTAAAAACAGTAACAAAAAGCCGTACTAGACGGCTTTTTGTTACTTATTACTTTAAACCTCAAGTTTTATTTCTTTGCTGTTTTTTGCTCAGCTTGTTTTTCAGCCAGTTGGTTGATGGCAATAAAATCTAATAATATCTCAGAGGCTTCTTTTGCGTAGGTATCTTCTTCTGAAACTTCTATGTCATCAACAGAAGCGAGTAGCTCTAATCCAAGGGCTTTACGTCGTGTGTTTTCACGTTCTAGCTCTCGGCTTTTTGCATCTTCTCTTTGTTTTATACGAGTACTTTCTTTCAGTGAAAGTACTTTGTAAGCTTCACTCTGTTCTTGGAACTCTTTGATCTGAGCGTTTATCGCAATAAAATTCGGATTTTGCGCCATACGTTCTTCATGGCGTGGCGCGAGAACAGGTAAGTAAGCAGGAATGCTCCAATAAACTGGGTAGCGAGTTTCATGGATTTTATCCCAAATTAGTGGATTGTCTAATGCACTTTCGCCAACTTCATCTTTATCAATAATGGAAGGGAAGAAAATATCGGGTACTACCCCTTTGTGCTGAGTACTTTCTCCTGAAACTCGATAAAACTTCGCTTGAGTCGCTTTGAGCTGGCCCTTATCAAGGTCTTGAAGTACTTGTACCGTACCTTTACCAAAGGTTTGGTCACCTAGAATGATTGCGCGTCCATAATCTTGTAAAGCACCCGCGACGATTTCAGAAGCGGAAGCACTCATACGGTTAACCAATACCGCCATAGGACCACTGTAGGTGATACTTATATCGGAATCGCCTAGAGGTGTCACTCGACCGCCTTGGTCTCGTATTTGAACAACAGGCCCTGAAGGAATAAATAGCCCTGTCAGTGAATTAGCTTCTTGTAATGAGCCACCACCGTTGTTTCTAAGGTCAAGGATTAGCGCAGAAACATCTTCTTTTTGTAATTCTTCAATCAGTCTTTTCGTGTCTCTTGTTGAACTTTTATAGTCTTTTTCACCTGCTTGGATAGCTGCAAAATCAGAATAAAAAGTAGGTAATGTAATGACACCTACTTTATAGGTGTTTCCATCACGCTCTATTTCAACTATTTCTTTTTGAGCTGATTGGTCTTCTAGTTTAACTTTTTCACGAACGATTTTTATCAATTTGCTAGTTTGTGTGTCGCCTTTACTAGGTGTTGTTTCCAAAATGACGGTAGTGTCTCGTTCACCACGTATCATGTCGACAACATCATCTAGACGCATGCCAACGACATCAATCATAGGCTCGCCTTCTTGTCCTACGGCAATGATTCTGTCGTTAGGAGAAAGTTCACTTTGTTTTGCTGCTGGACCACCAGGTACCAATCTCACTACTTTGGTGTAGTCATCGTCCATTTGTAGTACGGCACCAATACCTTCTAGGGACAAACTCATATTAATATTGAATGTCTCTGATGCACGTGGTGCAAAGTAACTAGTATGAGGGTCTAGAGCGGAAGTGACTGAGTTAGCAAAAATTTGAAAAACATCTACTGAATTAGTTTGATCAACTCGTTTTAATTGATTTTTATAACGGCGCTCAATGATTGATATTATTTCCTCTTCCTCTTCGCCATTTAGCTTAAGAGCGAGTGCGCGGTTCTTTATACGTTTGCGCCAGTAGTCATCTAATTGAGCATTAGTCTTCGCCCATTGCAGAGCTTCAGAGTCGGCATTGAGCGTCTCATCAATTGTGTAATCGAAGCCTTTTACCATCTCTGGAATGTTTTTCTGAAGATCTAATAGTCGTGTTTCAAGACGTTTGAGATAAAGGTTGTAGATGATGTAAGCAACTTGTGTATCGCCGTTTCTTAAAGCATCGTCAAAACTGTTTTTGTAACGAGACAGGGTTTCGATATCGTTTTTCAAAAAGAAGCTTTTGGTAGGGTCTAATGCGTCAATATAATAATCAAACGCCTTCGCTGAAATAGTATCATCGATGTGAGGTCTGTTATAATGAATACCTTCTAGCATCTCGACGAGTTCCTTCGAGACTTGGTCATATTCATGAGGTTGTTGTAATTCCTCATAAGCAGACGCAGAAGTGGAAACGAAAGCGTAGCCTGTTAATAGGCAAAGTAAAAAGCGTTTATAGTTCATCCAGGGTAGGTTCTCTCAGTCTATTTTATACGTCATGGCTAAAATCATATTAGACACTGGGCTCTAAGGCCAGCCAAAGTGTGAAAAAGTCACTTTTTAAAGCATTTTGCTGTAGGACATTATGGAACATTTAATTTTTAATGACGAATTGTTGACATTTCTTCAGTCTTCTCCGACGCCATTCCACGCAACAAGTAGTATGCGTCGTTCTTTGGAGGCAGAAGGTTTTACCGAATTATCGGAAGAAGATGATTGGGTAATTGAAGAGGGTGGTAAGTATTTTGTGACTCGGAATGAGTCTTCTTTGATTGCTTTTACGACGCCTCAACTTAATTTTAGTCAAACTGGGTGGCGCATGATTGGTGCCCATACAGACAGTCCTTGCTTGAAACTTAAACCAAATGCTCAAGTAGATCGATTTGGCTATCATCAGTTGGGTGTTCAAGTATACGGAGGAGTATTGCTGCATACTTGGCTAGACAGAGACTTGTCAATTGCCGGTCGAATCACGTTGAAAACAAAAGCAGGTGATATTGTAAGTCGATTAATCGACTTTAAAGACCCTATTGCTGTTGTTCCTAATTTGGCTATTCATTTGAATCGACAAGCGAATGAAGGCTTTTCGGTTAATCCTCAGGAAGAAATGTTACCTATTTTATGCGGTGCTGATAATGAGTTTGATCTACATAAATTATTAACAATGCAGCTTCAAAAGCAATATCCAGATTTATCCGTTGAGTCAGTATTAGATTTTGAATTGAGTTTGTATGATACGCAACCACCTGCTTTAGTGGGGCTACATAAAGAATATATTTGTTCGGCGCGTCTAGATAACTTACTCAGTTGTTTTGTTGGCTTGCAGGCGCTATTAAGTGATCCATCTGCACAACCAAGCTTGCTTATTTGTACCGATCACGAAGAAATTGGCAGTTTGTCAGCTTGTGGTGCTAATGGCCCATTTTTAGATGATGTTTTGCGACGTTTGACGCCAAATCCAGAGCAATATGTGCAAGGTATTCAGCGTTCAATGATGGTGTCTGCCGATAACGCACATGCTTTGCACCCTAACTATGCAAGTAAGCACGATGCAAATCATGCTCCTGCTATTAATAAAGGGGCTGTGATTAAAGTGAATGCGAATCAACGTTATGCTACGAATAGTGAAACGGCAAGTGTATATCGAGATATAGCAGCTCAAGAAAATTATGAGGTGCAATGCTTCGTTGTTCGTAGTGATATGGGGTGCGGTAGTACGATAGGGCCAATTACCTCTGGTGAGATAGGTGTGCCAACCATTGATATTGGCTTGCCGACTTTTGGTATGCATTCGATTCGAGAATTGGCGGGTAGTGAAGATGCCTATGGCTTGTATAAGGTTTTAGCTCGATTTACGCAACGAGAAAAGCTGATGACACGCTAATCAATCGTGTTGAGATTAAAAAAGCCGTAAAACTCAGTTTTACGGCTTTTTTGTTTGTGCTAATTTAGTCAGTTAGAGATTAATTTTTTGCAATTAACCACTTGTCTAGCTCTTTGATTTTTTCTTCTGTTAGGTCACCTGTTACTTCAAGTAAGCTAAGTTTTTTCAAAACAAAATTGTATCGATATTGTTCATACGTATTTTGTGCGTTGAAAAGATTTGATTGTGCATCAAGTAGTTCAACGATGTTACGTGTTCCCACATCGTACCCTGCTTTTGTTGCTTCAAGCGCACTAGTACGAGAGCGAATTAATTGTTGCTGAGCATCGATTTGAGCAACGGTAGTTTGTAAGTCTATATACAAACTACGGATGTTTAGCTCAATTTCTTGCAGAGAGCTCGCTCTTTGCTCGAATGCAGATTCAGCTTGTGCTGATGCTTGGCGAACAGACGCGTTAATTGAACCACCGCTGTACAGAGGAATGCTAACACCTAATGCGACAGATGCTGTATTGGTTACACCGTCAACATAAGATGTCGACGTTGTGTTGTAGTTGTTATCAGTACGCGATAAAGATCCGCTAAGTGCAACGGTTGGCGATCGACCATTTGATTTTTGGATATTAATATTATTTTCAGCGCTTTCGACAGAAAGGCTCAATATGCGAAGTTGCTTGTTATCGCGACGTGCTTTTTCGATCAAGAAGTCAACGGTCATGTTTGATTCCAGGCGGATCGGATAGTCTTTTGATAACTCTGGAATGCTTTTTAGAGTGCGGCCCGTGCGTTGCTGAAGCGCTCTTTGAGCGTATGACACGCTCGAACGTGCGCTAAGCTCTGTTACTCTAACAGAGTCATATTCTGCTTGAGCATCTTGCAAATCTGTAACAGAAGTCAAACCGACTTCATATTGCTTTTTCGCACGGTCTAACTGACTTGCAGTACTCTTTACTAAGGCTTCAGTTGTTTGTAATGTTGATTGTGCGATTAGTAAGTTGAAGTACTCAGTCAAGGTGGTTAATGCTAAATCTTCTTCTGCATTATTAAAGCTAACACCTGCGCTTTTACTACCTAACTCAACGGCATCAACCGCATAACCCAACGCAGGAGAGTAAATAGGATAGTCTAGTGATAAGGCTAAGGTGTTTGATGTATTTCCATACTCTACAGAAGGGGTATCAACATCATCATAGCCTAAGTCAGCACTGAAGCTAATATTAGGGTATAAATTGCCTTTTGTAACCGTTACACCTTCCTTTTGAGCTTGATACGTTGCTGCAGCAGCTCTTAGTCCTGGGTCATTTTGTTTAGCAAGTTTATAAACTTCGTAAATGCTTTCGGCATGAAGTGTTGTACTGCTTAAGATGGCAGCGGCTATCAGTGATGGTATAATATGCTTTTTCATAGATCTCTGTGGGCTCGTATTATGAAATATAGTTATAATACTACCTCAAGTACTTATCTTGGGGCAGTGCTATTCTCGCTATATCTATTATGACTATTGACCATATCATAACGGAATACTTTAAATAGTCTTCTAATGTGTAAACTTAATGCAACTACCGTTCTAGATGCATTTTATGTTCTCTATTTTATAAGACTATTTTTCAATTCAATTATTTATATTACTCCTTTAGTTCAATGTTATAAGTAATGGTTTTTTTCGAATTGGCTTTTATCTTCCCCGAGACTTCTATGCTATTAGCATTCAACTGAGTGACCTTGTTCTTTTCCAGTACTGTTATAATGCTATTTGTATTTTGTTTTATCGAATAGTGCTGTTCTTCATTTGAATGGTTTTGAATAGTGGCTTCCCAAGTTTGAATGCTAGGAAGTTTTTTAGATGAAGATTCAATTAGTGTCATGTAACCTGTAATGTCTTGGCTTTTATTTGTAATGACTTCTACTGAATTATTCTCTCTGACTGTATTTAGTGCAACCGTGTTACCTGGAATAAGTAAGTTTCCTCTTTTCCAAAATGTTTTGTATTCACCTGGAAGTCCGTCTTGCTCTAATGTAAATCCTAGTGTGTTATAAAAAGTAACATCGATCTTTCCTGAGCTATTATTGTGAGTGTAAAGCGAACCTGCTTGGATTTTACTGTCGATTGAACTACGACTGCTTGGTAATGAAAAAAGAGTGTTAGAGTAAGGTGCGATCGATAGCATTGGTCCATCAAGTGGATAGCTTATTTCGTTGTCTTGATATTCAACACTTTGTTTTGAGGAATCCATCGCCATTAAACTGCGTTCTGCTTTGAATACCTTAGGCGCTGAAGTCCTTGAGTAGTGTAATAAGCTGTCTTGAATTTCTATGGTGGAGCTTGAGCTGTTCTGCAGTATGGCTTGTTGAGAAAGAGATACTTGATCGTTGTCGAATATTAAACTGAGCTGCGGTGTCCATGATAACTGATTTGTCTGATAGCTGATTTTGTAAGGAATCGAAGTCGTTTCTGAGTTATCACTTTTTTCAAGTGGAATGAGGTAAAAATCATTTAAAGGTAAAGACGTTAATCTGTCGTTAATGGAGATTAAGAAAGAGCGTTCATTGTTTTCTATACTTGTTAGAACACCAGTGTAACTCAAATCCCGTTGTTTATGTTCGACTCTAATTTTTTGGCCAATTTCATCAAACCAGTTCTTATTTGCCGCATTTTGTAAATTACTGATTGGTAAAAAATCATCTTGAAGAGGGAGTAATGTCCCTGCATTAGGTTCAAGACTAATTTGTTGTCCGCTTTCAACGATTTGACTATTAGTTAGTCCAATCACGGCATTTATCGGTGCAGCAAAAATAGACGAAGATGTCGCGCCTAAAAGAATGCTGACGCAAAAGTATGAGTGTACTGTTTTCATAAGTAGAGTCCTTTTTATTTATAGTCAATTACACAATTTGTCGTGATGGGTGTTTACACATGTTACCCTAATAATTCGATGTAGTAGCAGTTTAATCTAGTAAAAATAAGGGTTTGGAGTGGAAAAAAAATTACTTATTGTTGACGGTTTGAATGTTATTCGACGTCTTTATGCTGCGCTTGAGTCAGAAAATGATGTAGATCGACGAGTTGAGCGAACGCAAAGTATTGCGATTGAAGCCTTGGCTAAATTAACCAGCCAATTTTCACCTTCTTATGCCGTGGTTGTATTTGATTCAAGTGGTAAAACGTGGCGTCATGAGTTTTATCCAGAGTATAAGTTAGGTCGTGTGCCAATGGATGACCAATTGTTAGACTCTTTACCTGATTTTGCTAAAGCGTTTCGTTTTAATAATCTGGCTTGTTTACGATTAGACGGTTGGGAAGCCGACGATTTGATTGCTACATTAGCGGTAAAGGCAGCTCAGAGCAATGTGAAGTCTTATATAGTGTCTACGGATAAAGGGTTTACTCAACTGCTCGATGATGAGCGTATTTATCAATATGACTACTTTGCCAAATTGGGCTATGACAAAGCTTGGGTGCCAGGGAAATATGGCGTTGAACCTCATCAATTAACAAATTATTGGGCTTTGGTTGGAGATACGACAAATCGTATTCCAGGAGTAAAGGGAATTGGTCCAAAAACAGCTTTAAGCATCATTAATGATTTCCCTACCATAGAAAAAATATACGCTAACTTGCCAACATTTTCTGAACGTATTCAGAAAATGTTGGCTGGTGGCTACGAGCAATGCATAAAATCGCGGACTTTAGTTGCCTTGAAAACAGATGTTGATATCGGTATTCGTCTTTCACAGCTTTCGTATTTAAATTCGGGTTCGACTAAAGCAAAACCTTAACATCTTTAATTGTTGTTTTTAGATCATTAAATCCGGCCAGAATAAAAACGAATACATGGTCTATTACTTGTGTGGCTTCTTGAAAAATCGAATCTGGATTTTCTTGGCATAGTGACGAATCTTTGACGCTTTTTTTTATTTCTGCAACAAAAGTAATGAGTCGTTTGTCTGTTGGGCTAGAAAGTGGAGATGTGAGATTTTGGTGATGTTCTTCTATTTTTCCTAATGTAAATAAAAGCTGTAGCTTTTTGTCTGCGCTCATTTCCTGTTTTGCTGCGACTTGCACTGAAAGTGCTCGAATCTGACCTAATGCTTCTGCCAGTTCTGGTAACGTTTTTACAAGTTGTTGTGCGGTGCTTCGTATGTATTCATGGCGATTAGACGTTAACGAAAATTCATCTGACATATCCCATACAGCATCAAGCTGGCGAGCAATAAGACCCGAGTGTAATTGAAAACTTTCTGAGCTGTTTATGTCACTACTATTGATTAGACGCTGCCATTGTTTAAATGGAAAGTGTGTACTGAGGGATGCAGGGTAATCATGATTTTCTTCAAAGGATAGCAGGTTGGAATAAAGCGTATCGATACTTGATTCCAGAACTGGAAGTTTTGCTTTAAATTCCAGCTTGCCATTGAGAAAACCTGAATGCATTCCTCTGTGTTGTTGAGTGAGTTTTATTAATTCGATAAATAAAGTGATACCTGAAACGCCCATTAATGCACGTTCTTTAGCTGCTTTTTTTGACCATATTTGTCGGCCTATTGCCATCAAAATAATAGTTAAACAGGTAAGAATAAAAAGGCTTGTTAACATCATAATTCTGTCTCCTTTTGTTCTAATCTAGAAGAAAGCCATTCCATGTATTTGACCATGTCTTTTGTATCTTTACTGACTTGGTTATGCTGTTCGCTTACTGTCGCAATGTTCTGTAATCGTTCCCCCATTTTTGAATTAGCAATACCAAACTCTGTGATTAACTGGGTTGAGTGCGTTATTTCCTCTTGAGTCGATTGGGCTGCACTATGAATAGACGTTAAAGCAATCGAGGTTATGTCTGAGCCTTTTGTTGCACTGGTAGCAAGTTCAATTAACTCTAAACTGGTTTGCTCTGATGAGTTTACTTCTGATGCAATAGAGGTCACTAGACGACTAATATCTTGAGTAGCATTTTCTGTGTGTTCTGCCAATAATCTTACTTCATTTGCAACAACAGCAAAGCCTCTGCCTGCATCGCCAGCTCTTGCTGCTTCAATTGAAGCATTCAATGAGAGTAAATTAATCTGCGAAGTAATTTGTTCTATAGTGGTAACAAATTCACTTATATCTTGCGCTGCTTTTGTTAGCTGCATCATTTGTGTCTGGTTATGAGTAACCGTAGATTGGATCTCGTGAACTTGTTGTTTTAACTCTTCTAGTGCAGTTTGTCCTTCTTCAGATTGTTGTCGAGTCTGATTGGCCATTGTGGATGTTGAATTAATTCTAGTAAGGATGTTTTTAATAGTAGTGGCCATTTCTTTACTTGTTAGGACAAGTGCATTTAAAGCTAAGTGCTCTTCTTGTGCTCCATCAGCAACCACATTTGAAGAGTTTTGAAGTTCTGTGGCGGTATAGCGCGTTTCTTGTGAGCAGCTTTGAAGCAGATGTTCTTTTCGGCTAAGGGCACGTAGTAATGTATTGATATGATGAGCCAGTTTATTAAACTCGGTATCGTTATAAGACAGGTTGACGACATCGTTGTGTTCGAGGTCTTCTAAATGTTGAGTGAGTTCTTTGATGCGCAATCTGGTGAGCTCGCTAGAGGACATTGCGAAATACACTAACAAACATGTTGTTAATACAATTACGATGTTTGCTTCTATAAAGATATGTGGGATAAAAATAGCTGAAACCGTTATTGCGCCCAATAATAAAACAATTAATAAACGTGCATAATAAGGCAGTGCGGCTATTAGAATAGCGCCTGGAGTTAGTAGCATAGCGATCCCTTTGAATTATAAATGAGCATTCTGAAGCTACTTCTTTGGTCTTAGCTAACTTCGCGCAAAGATCTTAATAAGAAGAATCACAATACTTTCCATTTTTTAATTAATCGTCACCACTCGCCAATTAGAACTGAACTAAGTTATTGAACTTGATATAGGATAAAGACAGACAACCGCCTTCTGAGATTTCCCTAATCACAAGGAACCTAATCAGATACTACTGAGCGATACAGCAGTGGGCGACGTTGCCATTAATGAGGTTAGCCAGCATTGACCAACATAGCCGTTAATATAGATATTAACGCTTTAACTTTTATTGCAAGATAAACGCCAAAAAAAGCCGTTGTTACTAAAAAATAATTTAGCGTCTACATTTCTCTAGGTTCTTGTTTTTCTTCATTTTAGTTTGATTTCCAATATTTGATGGCCCGTTAACTAATATTTTATTGAGCTGAAATGGTTCTTTTTATTAACTTTGAATCTTTTTAGGGCAACCTATGTACCAATGTAGAGCATAAAAATATTTATCTTGAAAATAAAATATCATCGAACCTCTTACTCATAAGCGATGAGAGGCTTATAATATCGGTATTTTAAGACAACAGATAAATGAGATTTTTATGTCAGAGGTAAGAACACGTATTGCGCCATCACCAACGGGTGACCCACATGTTGGTACGGCCTACATCGCGCTATTTAACATGGCGTTTGCACGTAAAATGGGTGGTAAGTTTATTTTACGTATTGAAGATACCGATCAAACCCGTAGTACGCCAGAATCTGAGAAAATGATTCTAGATGCCTTGCGTTGGTTGGGACTTGATTGGGCTGAAGGTCCAGATGTAGGTGGCGAATATGGTCCTTACCGCCAAAGTGAGCGTGGAGATATATACGCTCAATATGCTTTTGATTTGGTTGATAAGGGTCACGCGTTTTACGCTTTTGAAACAACAGAAGAGTTGGATCAAATGCGTATTGAGCAAAAAGAACAAGGTTTACCACAGAAATACGATGGTCGTGCATTGGCTTTGACTGCAGAAGATGTTCAGGCAAAATTAGATGCTGGGATTCCTTATGTCATTCGCATGAAAATTCCTGAAGAGGGCACTTGTATCGTTCAAGACATGTTGCGTGGGACAATCGAAATAGATTGGACTCAAGTCGATATGCAAGTGTTACTGAAAGCCGACGGCATGCCAACTTACCACCTAGCGAATGTAGTTGATGATCATTTGATGAAAATCACTCATGTTATTCGTGGTGAGGAATGGATCAATTCTGCGCCTAAGCATATATTGTTGTATCAATACTTTGGCTGGGACATGCCGACCCTGTGCCATATGCCTTTGTTACGTAACCCTGATAAATCTAAGTTGTCGAAACGTAAAAACCCTACGAGTATTTTGTACTACCAACGTATGGGTTACATGGCTGAATCAGTCATTAACTATCTAGGGCGTATGGGATGGTCCATGCCTGATGAGCGTGAAAAATTTTCATTAGATGAAATGATTGAAAATTTTGATATTCAACGAGTATCTCTTGGCGGTCCTGTTTTTGATGTAGAAAAATTGAGTTGGTTAAATGGTATGTGGATTCGTGAAAATTTGACTCCAGAAACCTTTGCTCAAAAATACGTTGAATGGGCGTTGAACCCTGAGTATTTGATGAAAATTTTACCTTTGATCATTCCACGAGTAGAAACCTTTTCTGATGTCGCAGACGTCGCAGGATTTTTCTTGAAAGGTATGCTACCAATTACGAAAGAAGATTTTGCTTCCGTTAAAATGGAAGAGGAAGTACTTCGTAAAGCGATGCAATTCGCCTTGTGGCGTTTAGAGGCGTTGAGTAAATGGGAAAAAGACGAAATATTCAATGAAATGAAAACCCTTGCCCAAACATTAGAAATTAAACCGAAAGACTTTTTTGCACCTTTATTCGTTGCTATTTCAGGTACGACAGCGTCGGTTTCGGTATTCGAATCTATGGCTATTCTAGGTTCTGACATTTCCCGTGCACGTATGCGTACGGCGGTAAATGTATTAGGTGGACCATCGAAGAAAGAAGCGAAACGCTGGGAAAAAGAATTCGCAGCATTGTAACTGTTCTTTTGAATAACCGTTTATGTAACTAAATCGCATAAACAGTTATTTAAAAATAAAAAAAACCGGCTTAAAGGCCGGTTTTTTTTATTCACTTTCTACTGCAGATTATTGCTTCTTCAGTACAGGGCTTTCCAATAAAAATCTTAATGCGTTATTGAACTTAAGACTGGGTCGTGAAAACACTCGTTTTCTTATTTAGGCTACTTACTTGGCTATGAATATCGCGAGTATTTTCTTCAATATTATTAATGTTGGTATTGTCTCGTTGCAATTGCTGAGCAATTTTGTCCATTTCCTCACTCATATGAATAGCTGTTTTCTCAACTTCTTTAATTGATCTTGCCATATCAATAGAGGATGCAGAACTAGTTTGAGCGTTTTGTTCTATTTCTAGAATTGCTACTTCAGCTTTCTCACTGAACTCTTCAATGGCATGTAAACTTTCTTGACCGCTGTGCATTGTCTCAATAGCGCTTTGTGTTGATGACTGAATCGTGCCAACGATATCGGTTATTTTTGCCGTCGCATCAACTGTTTTCTCTGCAAGAGAGCGAACTTCATCTGCAACCACTGAGAAACCTCTACCTGCTTCGCCTGCTCGCGCTGCTTCAATCGCTGCGTTAAGGGCTAGAAGGTTTGTTTGGTTTGCCAAGTCATTGATCATGCCAATAACATTGTCGATGTCTTTCGATAATTGACCTAGTTCATTTAGCTGAGTGCTTGTTTTATTTACTACACTTATGGTGCTTGCAAGGTTAGAAAGCGCGCCTTTTATTGTTTCTGCACCGACTTTTGCCGATTCATAAGTATTTTGAGATTGGCTACTTAAGTCAGCTGTAGTATGAGAAATGCTAGATATAGTGGTTGATATTTCTTCGGTCGCAGCTGCTAAGGAGTTGGTTTGTTGGCTGACCGAACGGTTGCTCTCTGCAATATTAGTCACAGAGGTATTTAGCTCGGTAACCATATTATTGACACCCTGTGTGGTATTCATAACATCGCCAATTACAGAGCCAAGACCACTTGTCATTTCATTAACTGATCCACATAACGAATCGAACTCATCATTACGCTTGTTGTTTACATATAGGCGTGCGGTTAAATCTCCGGCTTTTACTTTACCAAGATCTTTGATTATTTGACTAAGTGTTTTATTAACACTCTTGCCAATCCCCATAATGATTAGAGAGGCTAATATTGCAACAACAATACTAACAATTATTAGGCTTATACTTGCTTGTTGAGAGCTGGAAGAGGCTTGTTTGCGAGCTTCAAGAACTGCATTTTGCATATAGTCAACAGCAGTAGAACGGGTTTGATTAAAGTTTGCTTTACTGTTTAAAAAGGCAGTTTGAAATTCTTCTAATTTTTGGTTTTCTTTATCTAAATACTCTATTGCATCAAAGTAGGGTGTTATTACGGGGCCGAAACGCTCTTCTAGACCGAAGTCTACAACACGTTTATAGAATCCATTATAGCGTTCCGTAAAAACATTTTTATTTTCTGGCGTTGGCTCGAAAATAAAATTCTTTTCTGCTTCACGAACCGGTAGGAATTCTTGTTTAATTAGACTTAAAAAAGAAATCTCTTCAAGGACATGTTCACCTAAGGCAGAAATTTCTCCTTTAATGCCTGTTGAGGCATTAAACCCTATTTTTTGTTTTTCATTTATCAACAACATTAACGCTTCATTATAGTTATAAAGTGAGGTGCTAATGTTAGTTAAGGTTTTTTTAGCGTCTTCATCTTGAACTAGGTCTGTGTCTTCTTTAAGAATTGCTGCGAATTTATCATGGCTTGTATTGAGTTCTGTTAAAAAAGCTTCGTAAGATGTGTCATCTACACCGTTTAAGGATTCATACTCTTCCATTAAGTTAATAACGAGAGAGGCAAGGTTTTTATCTACAGTGGTTAAACGTTCAAATTTAGATGATGACGTTTCTTGAGTATTCAAACCTTGTAACGCAACAATCGTTACTGTGATGAAGCCAAGAATGGCGGCAATAAGAAGGGAGAGTAATTTGGTGCGAAAACTTAAATTGGCCAACATATTTAATCCTGTATTTTTATTATAGATTCTATAGATCATTGTAGTTATTTTAGTGAGACTAGAGCACTCTATTATGACCATTCATCTCATGTTTACAAATATACACATAGTTATTCTATTGCCACTATGACCTTGTTTGCAATTAAATGACATAAAAATGTGTAATTTAATTACATGTTGATTTTCTGAGGTGGAGAAGGTTGAGTGGTTGAGTGGTTAAATATTAAAAATCATGTGGGCTTAGCCATATATCTTGTTGTTGATGTCCCAAGTAATATATTTTCCCAGGGTAGCGTGCAATTCCACTTGAGCTAAATTCGAACTTATAGGTTCGTTTGATTTTAATTTGTCCCTGATGCCAAACTGGTTTCCACTGTTCTCCTGCGACACTCCCATCTAAAAGCTGCAGATCAAGTGATTCACAATGTTTTTTTGCTCTAATTAAAGCTTGTTCTCTAATGGATGTATTACGCCACCATGCATAAACACATGTTGAAATTAATAGAAGAATGACGATATCGGAGAGTTGTATGTTCATGTAGGCCAACTGTGTCTTAATTTAGTAGACAGCATCATAACGAATAGTAAGGAAAAAAAGAAATACGTGACTATCCCCAAGCAGGAGAGAAAGGGGAGATAGTCACGTTCTTCACACAATATAGAGCAAACCGCATTATTATCTCATTGTAAGAAAGCTAAAATTTGGGCATTCGGGGCAGCGAATGTGTGGAAATCCAAATTTGAGTCGTTAACTTAAATTCAATGGCCAGTCAGGTGATAATTTATGCGGCTTCGACAGCCCTCTCTGCGTAAAGTTGGATAACCCACTGTTCAATACGTTGATCAGTAAGGTCGAACTGTTGGTCTTCATCTATCGCTAGACCAATAAAATGTGTTTTATCGTGTACACAAGCTCTAGAGGCTTCAAATTCATAGCCTTCTGTTGGCCATTGACCAATGAAAGTGGCATTGGTTGGTAGAAGCTTTTCATATAACCAACCAATCGCATCGACGAAATAATCGCCGTATCCGAATTGATCGCCAAGTCCATACAAGGCAATAGTTGTATTTTCCAGTGAAAGCTCGCTTAGGATGTCACCAATCTCTTCCCAATCAGATTGAATTCCACCAAAGTCCCATGTTGGTATACCAAGAATAAGAGTGGAGTACTGTTCTAATAAACTAGGTTCTATATCCTTAATATTGAATATTTCTACCTCTTCTCCTAACTCTTCCCATTGATTGGCTATTTTTTGGCCAACTTCTTCTGTGTTATTTGTGTCTGTGCCGTATATAAGGGCTATAGATGAATGAGCCATGCTGTGCATTAATTCCTGTTGTTTAGTGGATTTGACTGTATTGGTGACTACTAACACCAAAATGCTGAATGAAAGCGGCTTCAAATTGATCTTCGGAGAAACCGCTTTGTGCGACAATCATACCTTTTTCCGTTGGGTCTTGCCTTAGTTGAGCTGCTGCAAATTTGATTCGACTATGAGTCCAGTAGCTCTCGATTGATTGACCTACTAAGAGGTAAAAACCAATAGCTAGAGCTTCAGGGTTTAGCCCGATTTTTTGTGAAAGTTGCTTTATATCTAAGGCTTCATGCTCCAGTACTTCTATTAAGTTCTGAGCGTTATATAGTTTTCGTTGGCAATCTTCGCATTGTGATAAGTGACTAAGCATTTGTAACTGCTCAATTAATGTGAAAATAAGCGCGTAAAGATGTCCCGCTAAACTAATAGAGTGGCCATTATGCGATAAGGCTGGTTGGCTAACATTGGCAGATTTTTCAGTAAAAGGTAGTTGGATAATTTGGTTTTCGTCACCAAGACTGTCTCGCATTGAAGTAAAATGCTGAATTATTTGATCTTCTGTTTCACCAAGAACTGAGGCTAAATGGGCTGGGCTAATGCGTATTTGCAATAGGCTTCGTTGCTCATCTTTTTTCATTGTAAATTGGCCACTCAAACTTTTAGCTTGGTAAGCAATTTGTACCGAATCTATGTCGTTAGCCGTCTTTATTGGCCCCTTTCCTATAAAAGAGAAATAGAGTCCTGACTGTGCGTCTTCATGAATAGATATGTCAGCTTTACTGTGTAGGTGTTGATTAAGTAATTGTAAATTTGGAAGTAGCGCAAGCAGGTGTTTATGGCCAGTTAGACTGCCGGCCATTTCTTTTTTTGTTTTTCCTGTATTGTCATACACATCATGCATATTGAATTGCATTGTATGTCGCCTCTAAATTGATAATGGTTATCATTAAAGAGTTTTTTTCTTTATAATGCAAGTGATTCTCATTAATAATTTTATATGAGAATCACAATTTTGATATTTTTGGGCGATGATGAGCCCTCAATCTCCATTTATCTAGAGTTATTAATCTAAATAATCAACACGGTTTAGCCCATATTTTTGCATTTTTTGATTTAGAGTTCTACGTGGCAACTGAAGCTGCTCTAAAACAAGTTGAATGTTTCCTTTCTGCTGTCGAATGCTTGCTTCTATTAAGCTTCGTTCAAACTCTTGTACTTTCACACTTAATGGAAGAGGAGAAATGATATCGATATCATCTTGGGCTTGGTAGCCCGCCAATATTTTAGCCACACTGGTATTTGGCTCTAGTGCATAGCGAAGAGCGACATTTCGAAGTTCACGTACATTGCCAGGCCAGCCATATAATGTCAGTGTTTCATGATCTATTGGACTAAGAGGTTTAAAGTCTCCGCCGCGCTCGTTCACTGCAATACGACAAAAATGCTCAAACAATAAAGGAATATCAGAGCCTCTATTTCGTAAATCAGGCAAGTGAATTTGTGATACATTTAAACGGAAAAACAAATCCTGTCTAAAGTTCTCCAGTGTTTGAAGGTCATTTTTTGCCGCGGCAACAACTCTTAGGTCGATTTCAATTGTTGTATTACTGCCGACACGTTCAAGTTGATTTTCTTGTAATACACGCAGTAATTTAATTTGCATCGCTAGCGGCATGCTTTCTATTTCATCCAGAAATAACGTGCCACCACTTGCGTGCTCAAGCTTGCCGATACGTTTTTTGTTGGCACTGGTAAAAGCACCTGCTTCATGTCCAAATAATTCGCTTTCAAACAGATCTGTAGGAATAGCAGCGCAATTGATGGCAACAAAAGGTTTGGTAGCTCTTGGACTGCAATCGTGCAATGCCTTAGCGACAAGCTCCTTACCGCAGCCTGTTTTTCCGTAAACGATAACGTGAGTGTCCATGCCAGCAAAGGTATGAATTTGTTGTCTGACCCGAATGATTTGTTCATTTTGCCCTATGATTGTTTCTTCTATACCGTGTAAATCACCTAAGTATTGGCTTTGATTGGCGTGTTGAAGCTGAACCTTTCTTAGTTGTATTGCTTTTTCTACCGTCTCAGTTAGTCGATTTGGATCAAAAGGCTTTTCAAGGAAATCAAACGCTCCATCACGTAAGGCGTTGACTGCCGTGTCTATGTCTCCGTGACCTGTAATGAGAATGAAAGGTAGCTCGGGCTCTTTTGCAAGGCATTCATTCATTAAGGTCAAGCCATCGATGGGTGTCATACGAATATCACTGACAATGATACAGGGGAGGCCTGTTTTATAATGATCAAGCAGATCTCTGGCGTCTTGAAACTCTTTTACATCGTAATTAGATAGGCGCAACCATTGAGCGGTTGTTGAGCGAACGATGTCATCATCGTCAAGGAGCCAAATTTCAATGTGGTTATTGAGATTGTTGTTTTCCATCTTAAGCCTTCAATAATGTTAATCGAAAAACTAACTGCGAGGATTCGTTATGGCTCGCCTTAAGTGTTCCATTCATGTCTTTTGCCAAGTTAGCACTAATTGCCATTCCAAGCCCTAAGCCTTTGCCAATTGGCTTTGTAGTAAAGAAGGGTTCGAAAATATGAGGTAATTTACTTTTTTCTATTCCTGGGCCGTTGTCTTGATAGCTTATAATGATCTCTTTATCATGCTCTTGTAAGGAAATTTGAATGCAAGGTGTAATCTTTAATTCATAACAAGCTTGCACAGAATTACTAATTAAGTTTGAAAATATTCTTTCCAATCTAGTCGGTTCAGCAATGACTTGATCTAAATTATTGAGTTTTATTTCCCAGCTTATTCCTTGTACTTCTTCACCTAGGCTTTCAATTGCTCGCTGTACAGATTCTTTTACTGAGGTTGGAGCAAGTTTTTCAGGTCTTCTATAAGCAAGTACTTTTAGCTCGCTTGTTAGATCTTGCATTCTAACAACAAGAGAAGCTAGATCATTCAGGACTTTAAGAGCTTGCTCCGAGTCTTGTCGTTTTAATAAAAGTTCGGCGGTATAAGCTAGAGTCTTAATTCCTGTTAAAGGCTGGTTTAGTTCATGAGCGATAGCGGTGGACATTTGGCCTATAGCGGCTAATTTCTCTGTTCGTAATAACTCTTTTTGAGCGGCTTCTAAGGCTTGTGTTCTTTCTAATACACGTTCTTCTAGCAAGCTGTTTGCTTCAAGTAAATTGAGTTCTGCTTTTTTACGTTTACTAATGTCGATTAACGTGACTAGGTAACCTTGTGACCCGGTCCATTCCAATGAAGATACAGACAATAAGGCAGGAAAGGTTTTGCCATTTTCTTTTTTGAGGCGCACTTCTTGCTCAAGTAAATTCGCAGCGATAATACCACTTTCAACATCTTCTGCTTGTAGAGTGTTGATAACAGATAAAGCATTTTGATTTTCAGGGCAGGGAGGCAAGAATTCTGACAAATAATGTGAGTTGAGTTTTGTGTTTTGTCCGAAATAACGTAATCCCATTGGGTTTACAAAAGAAATTTCACCACGTTTAGTCAGCTGTAATAATCCAACATGCGTATTCTCAATTAATATTCGTTGTTGCTGGTTACTACTGGCTATAAGATTTTCATTTTCTAGTTTTGTCGCGATTTTTAAGGCTCGTTCACGACGATACAGCCAGAAAAGAAAGATTAAAGCCGCTATGCCTAAACTAATAAATGCAATGTTTTGAGCTTTCTTCTGTAGATTTTTCAAATTTGATAAGTAGTGTATTTTCCACTTTAAATCGTCCAGCGTGACATCTTGTAACAAATAGCTTTCGCCATTTAAGTTGCTGATTTTGGAGCGTGTGTGGTTTAGGAATTGAACGTCTGTATTTTTTTCAAACCAATTTTTTTCGAGAGCACGGTTTAATTTATTAGCCAAAAAAATGAGGTTGTTTTGGTCCGTCATGACAACTAAATCATCTAGTAGATTCCATCGCTCAATCAAGTTACTTACATTGATTCTGACCGCAACAGCACCAACAAGTCCTTTTGAAGTGTATACAGGCGCTAAAACAAGATGGGACGATTTGTAATTGGTCGGGTTATAGCCAGAGACGAGTATATATTCTCCTTGCTGTTCTTTTAATATATTGCTTAAGATCTTTTTATCAAAATAGTCATCTAAATTGAAATTAGGTGATTGCTCACTAGAAACCAGAAGATCACCTTTATTGGATAGAATGAACCAATCTTGTGTTTTGGAAACGTGCGTAAGGTCTTCTAAATGCCTTTGTAGACGTTGTGTGAGCTCTGGATTTTCTTGGTTTTTCATAAAAGCCAACAATGTCGAGTTGTCGGCAAGTGCATAAGGAAGGATATGGTAGTTTTTCAACTCATTTCGAAGTTCAATTACGTAATCTAATAATTGGTCTTGACCCTCTGAATGTTTATCGATAATCAATACTTGGTAAGCAATGGTATTTACACCAAAAAATAAAAAAGTGAGTATGGCGCCGCCAAGGGAAAGGAAAAATAATCGGTGTTTACGGAATTGTGAAATCAAAGAGTCGTGCTACCCTTTAGTATATTAATCTGATGGTTTGAGAGTAATCAGATTAAGTGTAAGCTTTTCAATAAAGTAACGCCAATGCTGGTCGTAACTAATGACGCAACTGTGGTTATAACTATCACGTTTGCGGCTAATGAAGAGTTGCCATTCATTGCACGAACCATGATGTAGCTGGCTGATGCCGTTGGCGCAGAAGACATAAGGAAAAGTACACCTAGTTCCATCCCTCGATAGCCAAGTAAATAACCACCAAAAGTTAATAGGAATGGAATAAAAGCCAGTTTTGCTATTGAAGCAATTAATGCTCCAGATAAACCATTTTTTATAGAGCTAAAGCTTAATGATGCACCTGCGCACAATAGAGCTAATGGCAGTGTCATTTGTGCGAAGTAGTCGCCAGCTTTATAAATAGTAGTAGGAAGCTTGAGGCCTGTTATTGAAATAATAAAAGCAGCTAATATGGCAATAATAAGGGGATTTTTAGCAATACCTTTTAGTATGCCAATTGTATTTATATTACCCCCCAAGCCGCGGCTTAAACCAATGACAGATAATATATTAAATAAGATAGTGACGCCGCCTAGATAGACAGAAGCGACAGCATAAACATCATTGCCATAAGCATTTACACAATAAGCTAGACCAATGATGCCCATATTTGATCGAAATGCGCCTTGTATTAAAACGGCACGCTCTGCTTTATCTTGTATCCAAAATGGCATAATCAATTCTAGTGCAATGTAGGTAATAATGACGGCTGCCATGGCATAAATTACCAGAGAGAAGTCTGTATTACTGCTTACATTTGTTCTAGATATACTGATAAAAAGTAATGCAGGGAGCGTGACGTTGAATACCAGTTTAGACGCTGTATCAATGAAGTTATCATTGATCAGTCTAATTCGGTATAGCACAATTCCTAACCCCAATATTAAAAATATTGGCATAGTGATAGAAAAAGAAAATGCTAATACGTCTAAAAAATTGTTCACGCCAGTCCCTAATATTTTTTACTTAATCGTTGTTTTCAAAGCGGTATCCAGCACCATACACAGAATGAATAACATTTAATTCAGGTGCAACGGCGGCAATTTTCTTACGTAGTTTCTTAATGTGGCTATCGATAGTGCGGTCACTAACAACGCGGCTATCTGCATAAATGCTTTTCATAATAAGATCACGACCAAAAACACGGCCTGGTTCTTTAATCAAAAGTTGAAGCAGCTGGAATTCAACCGTTGTTAGATCAATTAACTCGCCTTTATAAGTAGCGCGTAGACGATCAACATCAAGTTCAAAACCATCGCTTCTTGGTGCTTCAGCTTGGTCTAGCTCTACACGACGTAAGTTAGCTTTTACACGGGCAACAATTTCGCGTGGGCTAAATGGTTTACATACGTAATCATCAGCGCCCATCTCTAAACCAATAAGACGGTCAATTTCTTCAGCCTTAGCTGTTACCATAATAATTGGAATACCACTAAATTGGCGAACCTGTTTACAGATTTCTATGCCGTCCAACCCTGGTAGCATAAGATCTAGCAGGACTAAGTCAACTTGGTTGTTTTTAATGTAATCAACCGCGATGTCACCACGATCAAGGTGATGATGCTCGTAACCTGCTTGGGTTAAATAAGCGGCCATCAACTCTGCTAATTTTGGTTCATCTTCAACAATTAGGACTTTGCTCATAATATTATTTGTTCCGTATTAATTTAAAGGGAATTCTATTTTTATTCCTAAACCACCATCTGGAGAATGGTAGGCACCAATGGTGCCTTGGTGTCCGTCTACAATACTCGAGCAAATAGTAAGCCCTAAACCTCGGCCGCCTGTTGCTCTATTTCTTGAATTTTCAACGCGATAAAATTGCTCAAAAATTCTATTTTTGTCATCTTCACTTACGCCAGGTGCTGAATCTTCAAAACGAATGACTATTCTCTTATTTTTCACTGAAATAGTAACACTTAATTTCCCTGGTGCATTGGTGTACTTTAATGAGTTATTCATTAAGTTTGAAAAAAGTTGATACAAACGATCAGAATCCCCCATCGTTTTAATAGGTTTTTGCTGAGAGTATTCAAATGTTAACTCTAGTCCAGCTTCCTTAAAAGGCAATGACATAGATTTAACCGCTTGCTCTAGAATATCGTTTATTATCACATCTTCCATGTTGTAATTTAAACTGCCTGTGTCATGCATTGATAATTGGTTTAAATCATCAATTAGGCGAGCCAAGTGAAGTGTTTCCTGCTGTAAGGATGACAGGCTTTCAGGTGACACTTTTATAATGCCGTCCTGCATTGCTTCAATTTCGCCTCTTAATATTGCAACAGGGGTTCTTAACTCATGTGCTGTATCTGCTACCCAGCGTTTTCTTGCTTCTCTTGTGTGCTCTAATGTACTAGCCAAGTTATTAAAGTTACAGCTAAGGTCTGCTAACTCGTCCGAGCCTTTTACTGCAATTCTTGTTTCATATTCTCCAGCGGCCAGCTTTTTTGTGGCTCTTTGCATGGAGCAAAGAGGGCGGCTTAACCATTGAGCCAAAGGCCAGGTTAAAAGAGCTGCAATGGCCAACATAAATGCTGATATAAGCAAAAAAGCTTCACCTTGTTGACGTACAAAGCGTAACGTTTGATCTTGCACTAGCTCTCTGATGGAGCGTAAACCTACATAGCCCACTATTTTTTTATTAACCGTTACCGCGTGAGTTTCTGCATTTGCAAAAGGAACCTTGCCAATAATTGATTCATGCTGATTATCGAACAAAAGAAAGCGTTGGCGGTAGTATTGGGATGGATAAATTAAGTCCAAGTTAGGGGTGCTAGGAGGTGGAATTAAGTCTCGTAAATTTTCCAGTTTGGCTTGGTGCCATTCTTTTTCCATACGACTTTCTTGTACTAAGAAATACCAGTCGTCGTAATAAATATAAAGATTGGCTGTTCTGTTAGCCATTTGCTCTAAAAAGTCACGGTCACGCTCAGTAGCATAAGATACAAAACCCTTATCGAAGCTCCACTGAAATACCTGCCACATGGAAACAATTAATAAAATATTACTTAAAACAAAAACCGCAAAGAGCTTATGTCGAATTTTTAACCCTTTTGGGATAGTCATCATTGGGTTTTAAATCCTGTTTTGTATCCTGCCAACTCACAAAAGCAGGGATTAATTGTTATCGATACTGGCTTTTAAAGCCTTATATATCGAGCTCTTTATATCGTTAGTCTAATCGTATGTTTACTATACTGTTTTTATAGGAAAGTTGGCTATCTAGATGGCGTGCAAATAATGAGGATTTCCAACTGAGATGTTCCTTGTAGTATTATCTGTTAAATTCATACCTTCAGGTTGTTGTTATGTGGTCTTGGTCTTTCCTAAAAGGTGTTTTGTCTTTTTTATTAATTACTTTAAATACTTTAGTTTGCTTTATACCCGTAATGCTACTTGCTTTATGTAAGTTGATTGTGACATTTTCACCTGTGCGTACCGCTCTTAATATCGCTTTAGATGGTGTTGCGACTATTTGGATTGCTATTAATAATATTAATCAGCGTTTTTTTGAACAATCTGTTATCGAAGTGTCGGGGAGTGAGAAACTCTCAACTAAAGAATGGTACATGATTACCGCTAATCATCAATCGTGGGTTGATATTCTTATCCTACAGCGCTTATTTAATCAGCGAATTCCTTTTATTAAATTTTTTTTAAAAAAAGAACTTATCTGGGTGCCATTTATCGGATTAGTTTGGTGGGCATTGGATTTTCCTTTTATGAAACGTTATAGCCAAGCGTTACTTAAAAAGCGACCGGAGTTAAAAGGCAAAGACATTGAAGCAACAAAGGCTGCCTGTGAAAAATTCCAATACTCTCCTGTCTCCATTATGAACTTCTTGGAGGGGACTCGTTTTACATCCGATAAACATCAGCAGCAAAACAATGCTTTTAAGCATTTACTGTCTCCTAAAGCGGGAGGACTGTCCTTCGCTTTAAATGCCATGAATGGAAAATTACGACACTTAATTGATGTCACTATTGTGTACCCTGATGGCGCACCTCGATTTTTTGATTACCTTTGTGGCAGAGTATCTACTATTAAGGTTCATATTCTTGTCACGCCTATTCAAGATGATTTATTAGGCGATTATCAAAATGATCCAGAATTTAGAACTTCTTTTCAGCAATGGGTGAATGATTTATGGAAAAAAAAAGATCGTCAAATATCATTGATGTTAGGTGTTGATAACGATGACTAATAATTTATGAGTATTCTTTTTTTAACTGTATCTTTGCTTTAATCAAAAATTGTATCTTTTCTATTTATCTGAAATCCTTGATTCTATTACTTCATATAATTTAATTGGAGGATTCTGAATGGATATTTCACATTTATTGACACCACATTCACAGCAAATGGAATCTTCTTTGGTTCGTGAATTACTTCATTACAGTCAGCAGTCTGATATTTTGTCTTTAGCGGGTGGTTTACCAGATGAAGCTGTCATGCCTGCTTACCCAGCATTAAATCTTTTGAACGATAGTCGGCAATACGGAGCAAGTGAGGGAGAGGGTTCTTTACGTAAAAGTATTGTGTCTATTCTTGCTGAACGAGGCTTGGTGTCATCTGCCGACAATATTCTTGTAACAAATGGCTCTCAACAAGGTTTAGATCTTATTAGTCGTTTGATATTGGATAGTGACTCAACTATTTTAACTGAGCAGCCGACCTATCTTGCTGCTTGTCAGGTGTTTAAGTTGCAAGGTGCCCATGTCCAAGATGTAGTATCTGATGAACAAGGAATGTGTATCACTGCACTGCGTGAGGCAATCGATAAATATCAGCCAAAAGCTGTGTATTTAATTCCAAACTTCCAGAATCCGGCCGGTCATTGTTATAGCTTAGAGCGACGAAAGCAGATTGCAGCTTTGCTTGATGAAAAAGATATTCTGTTGATTGAAGATGACCCTTATAGAGATCTTTGCTATGAAAACGTAGATCTAACGCCTATTACAACCTTGATCAAGTCCGCCCCTTGGTTATACATGGGCAGTTTTTCTAAGGTGTTATGGCCTGGGTTACGAGTGGGTTATACGGTATCTTGTGGCGCCTTTACACCGCATTTGACTAAGATAAAACAGGCTGCTGATTTGCATACCAATCGTTTAGGTCAAAACATGATTGAGTATTTTTTAGAATCTGGTCAATACCCTGAACATGTAAAAAAATTGCGTGTTGTGTACAAAGAAAAATGTGATCGAATGACCGGTGCTTTAAATAAGTATCTGAATGGAGTGGTTGAGTTCACACCTCCCACTGGTGGTATGTTTTTCTGGGTTAAACTGCCTGAAGGTGTTTCGTCTATGTTGGTCTTAGATGAAGCATTAAAAGAAAAAATATTGGTCTTACCAGGAGTACCTTTCTTTCCTTGTAAGAATCCTTTGGAGGATTCATATTTACGTTTGAGCTTTGCACGAGTGTCTCCTGCAGAAATCGATCGGGCTATTTCTATTCTATCTAGTGTTATTAGGCGCCTGATGCCTTAATTTAATTTTTAATATCAATAAAAGCACAGCAGGTACTCTCCCTGTTGTGCTTTTTTATGTGAGTCAGAATAGGTTTTATCGCATTAATGTGCCGCCAGTAGTTCCTTCTTTTTAGGGGACACGTTAGAATCTTGTTTTTAAGATTGCATAGAATAGGAAAATGTAATGGGCAGAGCCTTTCAGAACCGTAAAGAGTCCATGGCAAAAACGTCTGATCAAAAAGCCAAGGTTTACAGCAAGTACGGCCGTGAAATTTATGTTTGTGCGAAATCTGGTGGTATTGACCCTAATGGTAACTTGACGCTTCGTTCAATGATTGAACGTGCGAAAAAAGACCAAGTGCCAACTCACGTTATCGACAAAGCGATTGATAAGGCGAAAGGCGGCGGCGGTGAAGATTTTGATACAGCTCGTTATGAAGGTTTTGGTCCTGGTAATACTATGGTGATAATCGACTGTTTGTCTGATAATCCCAACCGTACTTTTGGTGACGTGCGTACTTGTTTTAACAAGGTTAAATGCAAAATTGGTGGTCAAGGCAGTGTGAGTCATATGTTTGATCACAGTGCAATTTTTGTGTTCGCTGGCGATGATGAAGAAACCGTACTTGAAGCCTTAATGATGGCTGACGTCGATGTAACGGACATAGAATTGGAAGACGGTAAAGTAACTGTTTTTGCTCCGAATACAGATTATGGCAAGGCTAAGTCTGCATTAGTAGAAGCCTTGGGGGAAATTGAATTTGAAGTTGATGAAATTCAATTTGTTGCTCAAAATACGACACCAATTGAAGGTGAAAATTTAGAAAAATTCGAATTGTTCTTAGATCTATTGAACGATTTAGATGATGTTCAAAACGTTTATCATGACGCTGAATTCTAAGTTTAACTAAGATATAAGAAAACCCTAAACCCTAAACCCTAAACCCTAAACCCTAAACCCTAAACCCTAAACCCTAAACCCTAAACCCTAAACCCTGACAAACTGTTTCTCTGTCGGGGTTTTTTTATATCTATTATTTAATGAAGACTCGCAATAAAGTAGATCGTGATGACTAAGATAAAATCTCAAGTAAAATCCCCTTGTGTGAATATTTGTTTTCTAAACGAAGACGATCTTTGTGCTGGTTGTTACCGAACCGGTAAGGAAATCAGTTTGTGGGGTAGTATGAATAAAGCTTCTCAGCAAGCTGTTATGAAGAAAGTGCGTGAGCGCGAAGCGAAAAGCTCACTTGTGAATTAATTTTCTTTTACAGTTGTGTTTTTAAGTTCAATCCACTGAGACATGTATTGCGTACTTTTCATACTGTGATGTCTTAGCATCAAGCCCAAAAAGTGTTTCTTACGAAGGCTGTCTTTTAATTGATGTTGCAATCTAAGCCTTTGAATGAGCTTTGGTTCCCATATTTCTGCTTGGTAACGGGATTCTAAAATTGAGTTACCGTTCTTTTGCATGAGCTGCCAGTTTTCTTTGTCGTTATAAAGAGATACGGCTGCATCAACAAAAGTGTCTATGTCGTCAGATACAACGCCATTCCAAGGAAGTAAGCCGTGCATGGACTCTGCGCCTACTTGTGTTGTAATGCTTGGCGTGCCCATTTGCATGGCTTCCACTAGCTTACCTTTGATTCCAGCGCCAAAGCGTAGTGGCGCCAAACACATTCGAGCATTCTGCATAACTTCTTGAGCATCTTCCGCCCAGCCTTTAACTAAGAAACCTTCTTTTGCATTATGCAGTTGTGTGGCCTTTGGCGGTGGATAGGCGCCATAAATGTGTAGCTCTGCTTTGGGTAAGCGCTTTCGAATCTTTGGCCAGATTTCGGTTTTGAGCTGTAACACAGCATCCCAGTTGGGTGCGTGGCGAAAGTTACCAATACTAATGAAGTGTTCACGTTCTTCAAATGCATTCAGTGAGTTTAAATTGGTTGGTGCATCCAGCATAAATGGTAAATGTAAAATATGTGTTTCTGGTACGTGAAACTCATTTTGTAGTAGTTGCGCTTCTGTCTCTGAAATCATCAAGGTGAGGTCGCAGCGATGAATCGATGCAATTTCTCGAATGCCTTGGTCGCTGTATAAGTCTTCAGTTTTGAACTCGATATTTTTTTTGATTGCTGTGTGTCTTGCTTGTCTTAAAGAGTGAAGGTCTTCTGTGTTTAATACTCGTAGAGAATCTGGACTGAATTTTTCTACTCGCCAACCAAACTGTTCTTCCATCATGAAGCGATCAAATATGACAATGTCGGCTTTTTTTTCGGCAATGTAGTGATCGAAGGAAGCATCGTTCAGTTCTATGCTTTCTGGTGTTATGCCTAATATAGATAAATCTGCCATGTGTTCGGTTTGTTGAGCAGGACTGGCAAATGAAATAGTCCATTGGTTTTTATGGAAGCAGTGTAGTAATTGCATCATACGGCTGCCAGCAGCAGAAGAGTTTGGTTCTGGCCAGACGTAGCCAATAATAAGTATGTGCACAATGCTCTCTATTTAAAGGAAAACGATTAAAGGGAAAGTTTTTTGGGTTAAAAAAACTCATTATACCACTAGGGATAGATCGATTGGCATGAAATGCCGTCTCTCTGTTCATAAAACTATACGACGGCATGGAAATTTTTGGAAATTCTCAATGAGAATATTGAAACGAATAGGGTAACCGCCAAACCAAAATCAGTCACTCGACGTTACTTTTTAGATGGCCGTTTGACCTCGCTCATCGACTTTGCCTTATCTCAGATGACGGACTTTGTCTCTATGATTTATATTTTTTTAATAAAAAGGGCAGGTTTTAACGGCAATCAAAATGTTTTTAACATGGTCAAAAAAATATTAGCTGGAATGTTATTTTTTAATTTATCTATATTGTGCCCGTTTACACATTTTAAATAACTCGATTTTGCGCGTTTGTACTGGAAGAAAATAAAAAAGCCTACTAATATCAATGATTAATAATTCTACGCATTCAGATAATGCGCAAAGAAGGAACGTGATAACGCGCACGCTCGTTTAGCCAGTTTTGGGTTTCATAAATAACTTTATAAAACACTTAAAATTCGGTGGTTTATAGAAAAATTAAAAGGTTTTTAAACATGTGTAAACGCGCATGCGCATTATTAAGTTGTTAGGCATACAAAGGAGTTTGTACCAATTATGAATCTTTATGGTGCGCTGATTACTCAATTAGCAAGATCTTTAACCGGTGCTTTATACACTGATGAAGATATAAAAAGAATTACTAGCGGTGCAACTGGAAAATATCTAAAAGAGTTTTTTCCTGCTACTCAAGATGAGCAAGATGCTCACAATAGAATTTCTTCGGCAAGGAACCATATAGAAGCTGCAGGAACTATAATTCGAGATATGCAAGACGACCTAGAGGCACAAGATCGTCAGCTTAATGAACTACTCAATACGATTGATGAGAAAAAGAAACTTGCAGATCGATATCAAGCATTAGCAGAAACCAATAAAGAAGCCTTTGAGGCATTTAGACAGGAAATGGAAGAAGCTTTGCGTAGAGAACTAACAGAGCAAGCAAATCAGGGGAAAACGCTTAGACAAATAGCTTCGGGGATAATTTGGTTGGTCACTTTAATAGCTGGTGCTGCACTAGGAACTTACTTCAAGGATCTTACTGCTTGGTTTGGAACATTAATAGGCTAATGTACGATGTATGCCTAACAAGGGTTTTCAAGTCGGACAAATTACAGTTGGCTTTTTGTTCGTACCTCACTTATTTTAGCCAACTGCAATTTGCCGCTTAAAACGGCGTTGAGGTCGTAGAATTACTCTTTTTTAAGAAAAACAGTCTGTTTTATGGGGTTTAAATGCATTACCTAATGCCTTAAAACCTCTTAGGATGGATCTCAGAGACTCGTTTTTTAGCGGGATTTAGTAGTTTGAGTAATTCTACAGCCTCGTTAGCTGTAAAAGAGGTATGCAATGAGTTGCTATATTATTTACCATTACAATATTATCGATAAAGAAAGAATCGAGTTATTAGGTCCATTATCAGTCCCAATAGTTGAAAAATTTGGCGGTGAATTAGTCATTGCCAATCATGCTGACTGCTTGGAAGGCTCTTCTCCATATTCACATATGGTTGTTTACAAATTTAAAAGTATAGAGTTAGCAAAAAGTTTTTATGAATCGCATGAAAGTCGAGAGCTATCTAAGCTAAGAAACGAAGTTACGGAAGGTTTTGTTGTTCTAATGCCACAATTCGAGATGCCTAAATAAAGCACCTTGTGATCATCAGAATATAGAGCTTACAAGTCAAAAAACTACTTGCCCTTCGGGCGCCGGACGCAACAAGTTGCACCGGATATTGAGGCGTTAATCTGTAGAACCTTACCAAAAAGAACATTTCTATGTTCTTTTTAATGGTCTGTTATCTAAGCTATTTTCCATGTTTTAATCCCTTCTCTTGTTGCTGTGTACAAAGGTCTCTGTAATAAGTAAGCGCATGGCATTCTCTATTGAAGCTCTCTATTAAGGCTTTCTATTAAGGCTTTCTATTAAGGAAAAGGCATTTAAGATTCAGGATTTAAGGGAGAATTAGGACATATTCTTTCAGCTATTGTATTATGGCGAACAGATTTGTGTTGCCTGCCTCATTTGTAGAAGTTGTCAGGCAAGGCGTAAGCAAAACATGACGTTGAGACCATATTATGATCATAAAACCAAAGATTCGCGGATTTATTTGTACAACAACACATCCAGCAGGCTGTGAACAAAATGTAAGAGATCAGATTGCTTTCACTAAAAGTAAGGGACAAATTGAAAATGGCCCGAAAAAAGTATTGGTGATCGGTGCGTCAAGTGGCTATGGCTTGTCTTCTCGAATCGCTGCGGCATTCGGTTCTGGTGCAGCAACAATCGGTGTTTTCTTTGAGAAAGCGGCAACAGAGAAAAAAACCGGTACAGCAGGTTGGTATAATTCTGCGGCGTTTGAAAAAGTTGCAAAAGAAGAAGGTTTGTATGCAAAAAGCATTAATGGAGACGCTTTTTCAAATGAGGCTCGTACACAGGTTATTGATCTTATCAAAGAAGATCTTGGTCAAGTTGATATGGTGGTTTACTCATTGGCTTCTCCTGTTCGTAAGATGCCAGAAACTGGTGAAGTAATCCGTTCTGTGCTTAAGCCTATTGGCGAAACATACAAATCAACGGCGATTGATACAAATAAAGATGTCATCATCGAAGCTGAGATTGAACCTGCGACAGAGGCTGAAGTAGCGGCAACCACAACCGTTATGGGTGGTGAAGATTGGGAGCTTTGGATGACGGCTTTACAAGACGCTGGCGTATTGGCTGATGGTGTACGTACTGTTGCTTATTCTTATATCGGTTCTGATATTACTTGGCCAATTTATTGGCATGGCGCGTTAGGTAAAGCGAAAGAAGATTTAGATCGCGCTGCGGCAGAAATCAATGGTCAATTGACTAAACTAAATGGCGGCGCAAATGTGGCTGTGTTGAAGTCGGTTGTGACGCAAGCTTCTTCTGCGATTCCAGTAATGCCGCTGTATTTGGCTATGGTTTTCAGAGTGATGCGTGAGAAAGGGCTTCACGAAGGTTGTATGGATCAAATTTATCGTTTGTTCTCAGAGCGCCTTTATAACAACCATAACCCTGCTGAACTTACTGATGATAAAAATCGTTTACGTTTGGATGACTGGGAGCTACGTGACGATGTGCAGCAGGCGTGTCGTGACCTTTGGCCGAAAATTACAGACGATAATTTGTTTGCGGAAACAGATTACCAGCTTTACAAAGATGAATTCTTAAAATTGTTTGGCTTTGGTTTGGATGGTGTTGATTACGATGCTGAATCGGACCCATTGGCAGACTTTGAAGTTATTACTCTTTAGGTTTTGTTCTTTGGTTATTTGTTAACCGCGAGTAAAAAGGAGTTCAAGTTTTCTTGAACTCCTTTTTTAATGGCTTTTTATCTCTTATAGTATATAGATTCATACTTGGGGTGATTATGAGACAATTTTGGTTTCTTTGTGCTATGCCTTTAACGGTGGGAGCTCAAACAATTGAGCGCCAACCTATCGATATTATTTATGGCAATCAAATAATACGTACCGAACATCAAGTGGTAGTAAGCTCTCCTGAAGTAGTTTCTGTTATTCCTGTTGAGCGAGTGAAAACGACTCTAGGACCTAATGTTGTTATCGCAGCAGATGGTAGTTCTCTTTCTTCTTTTGAAGAAAATTCGATAGCCTCACGTGAGCAAGCTATTTTTGATGAAGTGAATAAAAGGACAGAAGAGGCTCCTTTTACTGTTTTGTTTACTGGGAATATACCAGAAGAAATTCAAGAGAGGCGTCTTCGTATGATGCCTGAAATTGGTGTTTTTAGAGATCAGGTTGGTGGCGATTCAGCTGATGTTGTGCAGCCAGATGTTGGTGACTTTTCTTCTGTCGGTAAGAGTGGAGCGCCTATTGGGACTTCTTCTAAGGTTGAAGATGAAGCTAAGTTAGAGGCATTAATAGGAGGTTAGTGTTAAAGCTTGTTTGGTTACGCCTGATCCCTTTCTGAGGTAATCAATTGCCCTAGGCGGCTTTCTGTTTTTTGATTCTCTTCTTGTGTGTATTCTTCTGTAGGTAGTGGGTTATGGGGAGATGTCTCTAGCCAATTATCTTGTTCTATCAATTCTATAGGGAAAGGTTTGTTATGAATGATAATTCTAGTACTTTCTATTGATTGTAGTTTTTTTCCTACAAGTGTAATGAAATCCTTTCTTTGTATTTTTTCTACTGTCTTAATCCAATTGTCACGTGATTTAAAATTGGGCTCTTTTTGGGCAATTTGATGCCATTCGTTTAGCGCATTATCGCTTAAATTCTTCGCCTTTTCTTTTAGCTCATTAACTAATGCTGTTTTTGCTTCTTGAAACTCTTGCTCAGAAAGTGTTTCCAAGCGGATTTTTTGAGCTTCTAAAAATTCTTCCATAGCCTCAATTAGTGTTTTTGTGTCTTTGTTGGGGGATTGAACAAGTAGGCCTAAAATAGGTGTGTTTCGAGTGCTCAGGTTTTGCGTGCCTACAATATAGCCGAGTTGTTTATCGGTGCGTAGTTCTTGATAAAATGGAATGTTTACAAGTTTTTTCAAGATCGAGAAACATCCTTTTTCTGTAATAGCGTCATCGGCTAATAGATCTTGTGTGCTGGTGTCTATGAGTGTGTATAGAACAACATTATCATTGCTGGTGGATGTAAATTGGTAATGTGACTTTTGCTGTGCGATTAATTCTTTTGTTTCTATTCGGATTGGCTTTCGTGGAGTTAGCCTCCGCTCAAAGCGCTGATAAAGTGTTTGCGCGAGCTCTGTGGTTTGTTCTTTTGTCAGGTTGCCTGTGCTGTAACCTACCACGTCAAAGCTGTCTCGTGCTTTTTTTGTGAAATCTTGAAGGTCTTGAATAGTTAAAGCTTCAAGTGCACTTTCAAGCTCCTTTGTGGTGAAACTGTTTTTTGTTATTAGAGTATTTAGTGCAGTATTAGCATTGTGATATGCCTGTCTGCTTTTTTGGTTAGATAGGTCTTTTTTTAGTTGCTGTTTTGCTAGATTGAAGTGTTCTAAGCTAGGGCGGAACAAGAATATTTGATCTATCAGCCAAACGATATAGTTGGCTTGTTTATCTGAATAGCCGTTGGTTCGTAATGTGACGCCATTTATATGTGGATAAAAACTAAAGCCTAACCCTGCGATATAAGGTGCGTATGTATGTTCACTTACACTTTCATTAAACAGCCTACTCCATAAGCGATTTAATAATGTGTGTTCTGCCGTGTCTGCTGCGTTATCAAAGCGCATAGCTAAAAAGTTCATAGAGATTGGCTTGTTGAAACTTGAGTCTGACTTATTCCAATAGGTGAAACCTTCCTTTTTAAAGGCGATAAAAGGAGTGTCATCTTGTTGATCAATAAGGCCTAAGGACTCTGGGATGAAATTGTTTTTTTCAGGTAGTTTAACTTGGGTGCTGGTAACCGCGAAGTTAACAAGATTCAAGAATGATTGGCTAAAGTTGTTGTTGCTATATTCGCTTTGATACCAAGGTTCTGTTTTCCATTTCGGCGGTTGGTCGGCCCAGTGGTTTGGTGTCTCTTTATTGCTGGCTATTTGTATTAGTAGATTTTCTGTATTTAGTTGTTGTAATAATTGGCTGATTTTTTTTGTATTTGCTGCTTCATCGATACGGAAGCTGCTAAGTAAATCTTTACTAGGGATTTTGAGTGCTCTTGCTGATAGGCTTCGTGCTAGATTTTGTGGGTCAACATAATTTTGATGGTTAAACATCATTTGGCTAAGTTGCAGGCCTTCTTGTAAATAAAGAGGCTTGATTGGAGTAGATCGTAATAAACTTATGGTTGCAAAAAAACGTTGGGCAATGGCGTCTATTTTTTCCATTCCTTTACTGGTTAGATTTATTTTCACAATGAAAAATGCATTATCACCATAGTCTTCGCTTGTTCTGGCAGAAAGGTTGTTTATAAGTCCCTCGGCTTTTAGTGAAGCGTATAGAGAGTTTTTATTTTCATTGCCGAGAATATAAGACAGGTATCGCGCTGGTTGGGTTTTATAGTTTTTTGTCTGGGCGTCTATTTGATAATAAAAAGAGATTGAGTCGTTATCAATCAATGGGCGCACAAACTGTAAGTGTGGTTGGTTAACAGGAATGAGTGTTGGGTAGTATTTTTTTTCTAAAGGGCTTATTTCGATAGCGTTTTTAGGCTTGCTGTTAATACTGGAAAAATAATCATGAGCCAGTGTCGCCATTTCTTCATAAGGAAGATTTGCGACCATTACTAATGCCATGTTTTCAGCAAAGTAATTGTCTTGGTATAAAGACAGTAATTGTTCTCTTAATGGATTGTCTGGTAAGTCTTTTAACGTATCTAAATTGCCTACAGTGAAACGGTTATAGGGGTGTTCTATGTTGATTAGTGTTTTAAAAGCTTGAGTGTTTCGTCGACTTTCGTCTTTGAATTTAGCTTTATACTCAGAATCAACGGCATTTTTTTCTCTTTGAGTAAGCGATTCATTGAATAGTGGTGTGATAAAAAATTGAGAGAATCTATCGAGTGCATCTTTGTAAGCTGATGGTTTGATATCAAAATAAAAATTAGTAGTATCTGTACTTGTATAAGCGTTATGTGACCCTCCATTTGTGTGAATGAAAGATTGATAATCTCCTGATTCTGGATATTTTTCAGTACCTAAAAAAAGCATGTGTTCTAAAAAATGTGCAAGGCCCTGTTGTTTTTTAGGGTCTTGGGCGTTGCCAACATTGACCGATATAGACGCAGAGAAGCGTTCTGCTTTTGAGTCGCTAACGAGAATAACTTTAAGATTATTTGGGAGTCTAGTGGAGTAGTATTCGTTTGTGTCTGTTTGGCTTTTATGGGGTATTTTGGTGATGGGTTCTTCTTTAGTGCTATCGATGATAGTTTGCATGTTGGCTTTTGTTTTTGCGTTGCTCTGAATAAATGAATCGTTGTCTGCCATTGCCGAAAAAGATGACAGCGACGATAAAAAGACAAAGTAAGGAGTGAGCTTTTTGAAAGAGTTAATCATCTATTGAGACTAACTGAAAGGCGTAGCAAGACGCAATGGCTATTGCTTCTAGTCTTGAGTCACGCCGTGGTATTTTATTGCGCATCAATAGATTGACCGTTAATTGTCAGGCTGTCTTTACCCATTAAATAAAGGTAAACAGGCATTATGTCTTCTGATGTTGGTAGTGTTTGAGGGTCTTCATCTGGGAAGGCTGCCGCTCGCATGTTTGTTCTGGTTGCACCAGGGTTGATCGCGTTTGCTCTAACGTTAGGGGATTCTTTTTCAAGCTCGCTAGAAAATAGCTGCATCATTCCTTCTGTAGCAAACTTGGATATGGCATAAGCCCCCCAGTTGGCTTTAGCCTGTCGGCCAGCTCCAGAGGACGTAAAGATAATGGAAGATTGTTCTGCTTTTTGTAGTAAGGGGAGTAATGCTTGATTTATTAGGAGCTGGCTGGTGACATTGACGCGCATTACTTGTTCAAACAAAACGGGGTCGTATGTGGCTAATGATGTTCTTTGACCTAGTAAACTGGCGTTATGGAGTATTCCATCTAGGCGGCCAAATTCATTTTGAATGGTATTTGCAAGCTCTGAATAGTCATGCTCTGCTGCACCATCTAAGTTGAGTGGGACAATTGCGGCCTGAGGGAATTTAAGTTCTTCTATTAGGTCGTATACTGCTTCGAGCTTTTTCGTGGTGCGGCCTAATAAAATAACCGTTGCGCCATGCTTTGCGTAGGTGATAGCGGCTGTTTTACCAATGCCGTCACCTGCGCCAGTCACTAGGATTATTTTATTTTTCAATAATTGGCTTGGGGCTTGATAATCGAACATATCTCCTCCTTGTACCTTATTTAGGCTTAAGTTTGAATGTACTTACAGTTTTTGAGTGTACATCATATAGTTTACTGACACGTCTTTGTTGTTAAGTTTGTAGACTTTCGTGATTGGATTGTAAGTCATGCCTGTCATGTGACTTACTTCTAGGCCAGCTTGTCGTGCGTAATGACTTAACTCAGCAGGTTGGATGAATTTAGCATAATCATGGGTGCCTTTTGGAAGCATATTAAGTATGTATTCTGCGCCAATAATTGCAAAGAGATATGCTTTAGGGTTTCTGTTTATTGTAGAGAAAAAAACATGGCCACTTGGTTTTACAAGTTGCATGCAGGCCTTTATAACAGATGAAGGATCTGGAACGTGTTCTAGCATTTCAAGGCAAGTAACAACATCGTATTGGCCTGCTTCACGTTGAGCTATTTCCTCTGCAGTGATTTTTTCATAATCTATTTCTAGTTTAGATTCTTCTAAATGCAATTTGGCAACAGCAAGAGGGGCTTCGCCCATATCTATGCCCTTTACATTGGCGCCGAGTTTTGCCATGGCTTCAGATAAAATTCCTCCGCCACAACCAATGTCGATAACGCGTTTGCCTTCTAGACCTTTAGCGTGTTCGTTAATGTAGCCTGTACGTAGCGGATTAATATCATGTAGTGGTTTGAATTCATTTTCCATGTCCCACCAGCGGCTTGCGAGTGCTTCAAACTTCGCAACTTCATTTAAATCTACATTGTTGTGTTGTGGGTTTGTCATCTGTCTCGTTTCCATCTCTGTGTGTTTCTAAAAATATGTATGCAGCTTAGGTATTGGCTCGATGTACTGAGCTATTGATTATGCTTTTAGTATAGCGTCAACTTTTAAAGTGACCAATAGCTAACTTGCTCTATGAATGGGTCTATTTGCCTATTGTACTTGCTCGAAATAATAAAAGCAGAAATAGGGTGTGCACAAATGTAATAATGGGTGACAAAACATGTACCTTGAAGGAGTGTTATTTATTTCCTTATGGTACAATGTAGCGCTTATAAAAAGACATTATGAAGTCCTTTGGACTTCCGTGGTATAAGGATCGATTGTATCTATGGGTGATTTAGCCAAAGAAATTATTCCCGTCAGTATCGAAAACGAACTTAAGGGATCTTACTTGGATTACGCAATGAGCGTAATTGTGGGTCGAGCATTACCTGATGTACGGGACGGATTAAAGCCTGTTCACCGTCGTGTTCTATTTGCGATGAATGAACTTAAAAATGATTGGAATAAACCGTACAAAAAATCGGCGCGTATCGTCGGTGATGTAATCGGTAAATATCACCCACATGGTGATTCTGCTGTATACGATACTATTGTTCGTATGGCGCAGCCTTTCTCTCTGCGTTATACCCTAGTCGATGGACAGGGTAACTTCGGTTCTGTTGATGGAGACAGTGCTGCTGCAATGCGTTATACCGAAATACGTATGGCGAAAATTGCTCATCATTTATTGATAGATCTTGAGAAAGAAACAGTTGATTTCGTGCCTAACTATGATGGCACCGAATATATGCCGGAAGTATTGCCAGCACGAGTGCCTGGTTTGCTAGTAAATGGCTCGGCTGGTATCGCTGTAGGTATGGCGACAAATATTCCTCCTCATAATCTTGGTGAGGTTCTTGATGGCTGTCTTGCAGTTATTGATAATCCTGATATTACCATTGAGGGGTTGATTGAGCATATTCCTGGGCCTGATTTTCCTACTGCCGCCTTTATAAATGGGCGTGCCGGTATTATCGATGCTTACAAAACGGGGCGTGGTCGTATTTATATGCGTGCTCGCCATCATTTTGAAGATATGGAAAAAGGCAATCGCCAAGCTATTGTTTTTACTGAGATTCCTTATCAGCTTAATAAAGCTAGAGTCATTGAGAAAATTGCAGAGCTTGTAAAAGATAAAAAACTTGAAGGTATCAGTGAACTTCGTGACGAGTCTGATAAAGATGGTATGCGTATTGTTATTGAATTACGTCGTGGTGAAAATGCCGATGTAGTCGTTAATAATATATTCACGCAAACACAACTGCAGTCTGTATTCGGTATGAATATGGTTGCCTTGGTGGATGGTCGTCCTCAGCTGCTTAACCTTAAACAAATTCTAGAATGTTTCGTTAAACATCGTCGTGAGGTAGTTACTCGTCGTACTATTTTTGAACTTCGTAAGGCGCGTGAGCGCGGACATATACTGGAAGGTCTAGCGGTTGCGCTCGTTAATATTGATGAAATTATTGAATTGATTCGTCAATCACCAACGTCCGCTGAAGCTAAAGAAAAACTGGTTGCTGCTTCTTGGCAGCCGGGTGATGTGATGGCTATGCTTGAGCGAGCTGGAGCAGACGCTTGTCGCCCTGATGACCTTGATGCAGCCTTTGGTTTTGTTGATGGTGCTTATCATTTATCACCAGATCAAGCTCAAGCGATATTGGATTTACGTTTGCATCGTTTGACAGGTTTAGAGCACGATAAGTTATTAACAGAATACAAAAATCTAATTGAGCTTATTGCTGAATTACTAGAAATTCTATCTAACCCAAATCGTTTGATGGAAGTCATCCGTGAAGAGCTAGAAGAAGTTCGCGATATGTTTGGTGATACACGCCGAACTGAAATTTTGACATCACGTCAAGATTTGACCATGGCTGACTTAATTGATGAAGCGCCAATGGTAGTGACTATTTCTAATACAGGTTACGCCAAATCTCAGCCTTTAGAAGAGTATCAGGCTCAACGTCGAGGTGGTCGTGGTAAGTCTTCTGCGAGCATGAAAGACGAAGACCATATTGAGCATCTATTGGTTACTAGTAGTCATGACACCATTATGCTGTTTAGTAATTTTGGTAAAGTTTACTGGATGAGAGTATTTGATATTCCAGTAGCGAGTCGTGGTGCTAAAGGTCGTCCTATTGTTAACTTGTTGCCTTTAAGAGAGGGTGAATCTATTTCGGCCTTGTTGCCTTTGCCGGTCGTTGAGACGGAAGACAAAGTTGAAGGGGATGAGTCGGCTTCAGAAGACGTTATTGAAAGCATGGCTGAAGACGCTATCGTAGAAGCGAGTAGCTATATCTTTATGGCAACGGCTAACGGTACCGTTAAGAAAACCGCGCTGCAGCATTTTGCGCGACCTCGTTCGACTGGATTGATTGCATTAAGCTTAGATGAAACTGATGAGTTGGTTGGTGTGTCTGTTACTAATGGTGAAAACGACATTATGTTGGTTTCTTCTTCAGGCAAAACAATTCGCTTTAAAGAATCAGATGTTCGACCTATGGGTCGTACAGCGGCGGGTGTTCGTGGTATTCGATTGGGAGAAGGTGCGAAAGTAGTGTCTCTTATCGTTCCTCAGAATGACCTTGCTGTCTTGATGGCTTGTGAAAACGGTTTTGGTAAGCGTACTCTGGTTGAAGATTTCCCGACTTACGGTCGTGGTGGTCAAGGTGTTATTGGTATTCAAGTTTCTGATCGTAATGGTCCCGTAGTTGGGGCTGTTCAGGTTGAAGAAACAGATGAAATTATTTTGATTACTGATCAAGGAACCTTAGTTCGTACTCGTGTGACAGAAGTGTCATGCCAAGGGCGAAATACACAAGGTGTAACCTTGATTCGTTTGACCAATGATGAACACCTTGTCGGTATTGAACGTGTTGTTGAGCATGATGAAGGAGATATTGATCCTGAGGTGGATGATTCAGTTAATGATCAGGCTCCAAGTGATGGTGATGAGTCTCCTGATATCGCAGATGCTGATGTAGAGTAAAAAAATAAGCGACGCACCTAGGTGCGTCGCTTCTGTTGTGGGTTGCTTTTATATAATAATGTCTGAAAATATTTAGAGGAAATAGGCGGGATGAGCCGAGTATATAATTTTTGTTCTGGTCCAGCAGCGCTTCCGGAAGCGGTTTTAGAAAAAGCACAGTCTGAAATGTTAGATTGGCATGGTGCTGGTGTTTCTGTCATGGAAATGAGTCATCGTAGTTCTGAATTTATGTCAATTTTAGCATCTGCTAAAGCTCGTTTGATTCGTTTGCTAGATATTAATGATGATTATGAAATATTGTTTGTTCAAGGTGGTGCGTCTACTTTATTCTCGCAAATACCAGCGAATTTAATCGCTGACTTTGAATCTGCGTGTTATCTAGATACGGGGGTTTGGTCTACTAAAGCGATCAAGGAAGCGAAAAAGTATACCAATGTCAAAATAGCGGGCTCTTCTAAAGCTCAAAATTACACAACGGTACCTGATCTTTCATCTTTAGCATTGGATGAAAAGGCGGCTTATCTTCATATATGTCCTAATGAAACCATCGGTGGTTTGGAGTTTTCTGATTTGCCAGAAACCGATTTACCTATCATTGCTGATTTGTCTTCTACTATTTTGTCTCGGAAAATAGACGTGAGTAAATACGGCATGATTTACGCTGGCGCGCAAAAGAATGTAGGTCCTGCTGGTGTAGTTATTTGTATCATACGCAAAGATTTGTTGGCGCGTTGTGATGATAGTTTGCCAACTGTTTGGAATTTTTCTACAGTGGCTGCAAACGACTCGATGATAAACACACCACCTACGTACGCAATTTACTTAGCGGATCTGGTTTTTGAGTGGTTGGAAGCGCAAGGTGGTGTTGATGCTATTGAGGCTATTAATATCCGTAAAGCTTCTGCTTTGTATGATTTCATCGATTCAAGTTCGTTTTATTCCAATCCAATTGATCCTGCTTATAGATCTCGTATGAATGTGCCTTTCACTTTGGCGAATGATTCATTGGATGCGTTGTTTATTGAAGAGTCAGAAGCAGCTGGGCTGCGTACATTAGCTGGACATCGTTCAGTTGGTGGAATGCGGGCGAGTATTTATAATGCGATGCCAATGGAAGGTATTGTTGCTTTGATTGATTTTATGCGTGCTTTCGAACAGCGTCACGGATAATAGATCTTTACGAATAATAAAAATCACACGGATACTAAAAAGCATGTCAAATTCTAAACGAGCAGTGCCAGATACTTTACCGCTACTTCGTGATCGTATTGATTCAATTGACTCGCAAATTCAACTTCTGATAAATGAACGTGCAAGTTGTGCGCAGAAAGTGGCTGAAGTTAAATTGGCTGAGCAAGGTGATGACTCTGTTGTGTTTTATCGCCCTGAGCGTGAAGCGCAAGTGTTGCGTCGAGTGATGGAGCGCAACGAAGGCCCGCTAGGGAATGAAGAGATGGCGAAAATATTTCGTCAGGTTATGTCTTCTTGTCTTGCACTTGAAAAGCCGATGCGAATTGCGTTTTTAGGGCCTGAAGGTACTTTTACACAGCAAGCGGCCTTAAAGCATTTTGGTAAATCTATTGTGAGTGCGCCTATGGCGGCAATTGATGAGGTGTTTCGTGAAGTTGAATCTGGTGCGGCCAATTATGGTGTTGTGCCTGTTGAAAATTCAACCGAAGGTGTTGTTAATCATACCTTAGACAGCTTTCGTGATTCCCAATTGAAAATATGTGGTGAAGTGGAAGAGCGAATCCATCATCATTTATTGATGAGTCCTAATATTAATTCTGATGATGTAACGCATATTTACTCTCACCAACAGTCTTTGGCTCAATGTCGTGCCTGGTTGGATCGTTATTGGCCTCATGCAGAGCGTGTTGCAGTTAGTTCTAATGCAGAGGCTGCTCGTCTTGCTGCTGACGCAGGACGAAATGGTCGCGCTGTGGCAGCAATAGCTGGCGAAATTGCTTGTGAGCTTTATGGCCTTCTTAAAGTGTCTGCAAATATTGAAGATCGTCCTGATAATACAACACGTTTTCTGATTGTTGGTAACCAAGAGGTACCAGCGAGTGGAAAAGATAAAACTTCTCTACTGATTAGTGCGAAAAACGAACCAGGTGCTTTGTACCATTTATTAGCCGCATTTGAGCGTCACGGGGTTGATATGACTCGATTGGAAACTCGTCCTTCGTTGATGAGTCGTTGGGGTTATATTTTCTATATCGATTTCGTAGGGCACCATTCTGATGATGCTTGCTCTACAGTGATTGAAGAGTTGCGTGAGCGAGCATCAGAAGTGAAAGTGCTGGGTTCTTATCCTGTGGCTGTACTTTAAGTAATTTGATAAGAGTGTAGTGCTTTGACTAGTGAGAGTGATTTTCAAATGTCTCTTGATGTTGTGTCTCAAGAGATAGAGTTTCAAGATAAAAAACAATTCGGCAATGTCATGATTATTGGTCTTGGCATGATTGGTGGTTCTTTTGCTAAGGCCTTAAAAGACAAAGGCTTGGCGACGCTTTATGGTGCTGATCGTAGAGAAGGCGAACTGGCGTTAGGGGTTTCTACCGGTGTTATCGATTTTCCAGCTCAATTGACTGAAGAATATGTTTCTAAGATGGATGTGATTATCTTAGCGACACCGGTTAGGGCAATGGAATCGGTCTTGCTTCAAATAAAACCTTTTTTGTTAGGTACGACTTTAATCACTGATGTAGGTTCAACGAAAGGTAGTGTTGTTGAGTCGGCTCGTCGTGCTTTTGGTAATGTGCCAGAGAATTTCATTCCTAGTCATCCAATTGCTGGTGCAGAGAAAAGTGGTGTATTAGCATCGAATTCTTTGTTGTTTGAAAAACACATGGCGATAGTAACGCCTTTACCTGACAGTAACCCTATATTACTTGATCGCTTACACCGTATTTGGCGATCGGTTGGTGCGGATGTGGTGAGTATGGATGTTGAACATCATGATCATGTTTTAGCATCTTCTAGCCATTTGCCGCATTTACTTGCTTATACCTTAGTAGATGCTCTTGCTAATGGTGAACGTAGTCAGGATGTTTTTAAGTTTGCTGCTGGTGGCTTTCGCGATTTTACGCGTATTGCGTCTAGTGACCCTGTTATGTGGCGAGATGTTTTTATGGCCAATAAAGACGCTACTTTAGCAACATTGGATCATTTTACAGATCGCCTTGCTGATATGCGTGTGGCAATAGAGCAAGGTGATGGTGCGAGTATGTTTGGCGTGTTTACCCGGGCAAAGTCTGCGCGAGATCATTTTCTTCGAGTTTTGGAGCAGCGTACAATTGGATCAACAAAAGAAGTGCGTCCAGTCTCGTTATCTGTTTTACCTGCTTCTGCATTGAAAGGAAGTATTTCTTTGCTGGGTGACAAGTCTTTGTCACATAAAGCAATTACTATAGCCTCGCTATCTGCAGGCGTTAGTGAGTTAAAGAACATTGATTTAAGTGGTGACGTCCGTATCACTATGCAAGCGTTTAGAGATATGGGGGTTGTCATTGAGGAAATGGCGGTCGATCATCTTCGAATTCATGGTGTTGGCCTTAAAGGTTTAAAAGCACCTATTGCCCCTATTAATGTTCATGCGTCCAGGGAAAGTCTGTATTTATTATTGCCGGTTTTGGCAGGGCAGTCTTTTGTTACCTCTGTTGTTGCGGAAGGTGTGTTGTTGAATCAGTCATTGAGTGACTTGTTCTCTTTAGTGCGGCAGATGGGGTGTACGGTTACTTCAGAAGTGAAGGATTGCTTACCTACTGTTTTGTCACCGGGTGTATGCGCTAAAATTTCTATATCTTTAAAAAGTGGCTCAGAGCGTCTTAGGGCTGCTGCGTTTTTGGCGACATTATATTCACCTGATAATAGTGATGTGACACCTTTAGTACTTGGCTTGTCCCATTGTGAGGTTTTATTACGTCGTTTTGGTATGGCAATAATCGAGAAAGGTGCAGGTTTTGAAATTACGCCTTCTGTTCCAGTTGGAGCAGATATTGTTTTGTCTGGTGACGAGCATGAGACGGCTTGGTTAGTTCTATTGGCAAGTTTGCTACCTGGTTCTGAGTTAATAATAGAAAATGCGGGGTTGGATTCGGTATCATTTGATTTTTTGTCTTTTTTACAATCTATTGGTGCGGATGTCTCAATGCCTAAAGCTGGCTTAGCAGGGCTTTATGAAGGCGCTCTAAGAGTTGGTTTTTCTGAACTGAAGGCCTTTTCTTTAAGTTCTGAGCAAAGCTATCAGTTTAGAGAGGAGTTACCTTTATTGTGTGTGGTTGCCGCTTATGCGAACGGAGACAGCCATATAAAAGGCATCAAAAATCTACCTTATTATTATGAAGATAGGATATTGGCTTTAGTGGATGCACTTAAGCAAATGAAGATTGTTAGCATTTATCGCAATGGTGAGTTAATTATTAAGGGTGGCTTACCGCAAGGTGGGGAGCTCGATTGTGCAGGCGATGATCGACTTGCACTTGCCATGATTGCGTTAGGCGCTAGAAGTAAAGCGGTCACAAAAGTTAATGACTGTCAGAAATTGTTAGAAGAATTTAGCGAATTAGAGAGTGTTGCTATGCAGTTAGGTTTTCATTGCTTAGTAGCGCAATAGTTTTAAAAGAGGAATAGTTATGATCAACCAAGGCCCAGTTATTACGATTGATGGTCCAAGTGGTGCTGGTAAAGGCACTGTAAGTCAATTAATCGCAGAAAAGCTGGGGTGGCACATGCTAGATAGCGGTGCTTTATATCGTCTTCTTGCCCTTGCTGTCTCTCATCACGGTATGTCTGCAGATGATGTTGATACGCTTAAAGTATTGGCTGAACATCTTGATATCCAGTTTGAGCAGTCAGACGAAGGTAAGGTCGAAATTATTCTAGAAGGCGAGAAGGTTACGCAAGCCATTCGTACCGAAGAAGTAGGGAATAATGCGTCTAAACTTGCTGCAATTCCTGAAGTTCGTGAAGGCTTGTTGTTACGTCAGCGTGCTTTTTCTCAGCAGCCTGGATTGGTTGCAGACGGTCGTGACATGGGGACTGTTGTTTTTCCTTCTGCTCAAATTAAAGTGTTTTTAACGGCATCAGCGGAAGAGCGAGCGCAGAGACGTTTCCAGCAATTGCAGCAAAAGGGTGAAACTGTTAATCTCGAAGAATTGATAACAACCATTAAAGAGAGAGATGAGCGAGATGCGAATAGAAGCATTGCGCCTCTTGTGCCTGCTGCAGGCGCTTTAGTAATAGATAGTACAGATTTGACTATAGAGCAGGTTGTCGAGAGGGTTTTTGCTGAAACAGTGAAAGCGGGTCTCGCATAGCCTGTTCTTTTTCGTGTCTACTTTTTTGCATCTAGAATGTGCTAGAATAGATCGAATGTAATTCAAGTCGATAAAGGGCCAGCAAACCTTTATCGCATCATCCAAAAAAATTGACCCACATTTGCTGGCAATGTGGATAGGGCTTAGTTTACTAAGCCAACCTATATAGGAAATACAATGACTCAAAGCTTCGCAGAACTGTTTGAAGAAAGCCTGTTAACCGTCGAAATGGCGCCAGGCTCAATTGTTACTGGTCTTGTTGTTGATATTGACAGCGAATGGGTAACTGTTCATGCAGGTCTTAAATCTGAAGGCGTAATTCCTCGTTCTCAGTTTCTAACGGAAAGTGGTGAGTTCAGCTTAAACATCGGCGACGAAGTTAAAGTTGCACTTGAAGCTGTTGAAGATGGTTTCGGTGAGACTAAATTGTCTCGTGAAAAAGCTAAGCGTGCAGAGACTTGGTCTGTGCTTGAAAAAGCTTATGAAGAAAATGCCATTATTCACGGTGTAATTAACGGTAAGGTCAAAGGTGGCTTTACAGTTGATATCGCAAATATCCGTGCTTTCCTACCTGGTTCTTTGGTAGATGTTCGCCCAATCCGCGATACATCTCATTTGGAAGGTGTTGATCTAGAGTTCAAACTTATTAAGCTTGATCAAAAACGTAACAACGTTGTTGTATCTCGTCGTGCCGTTATGGAAGCGACAAACAGCGCTGAACGTGAAACATTACTTGCTTCTCTTGAAGAAGGCCAAGAAGTTAAAGGTATCGTTAAGAACCTTACTGACTACGGTGCTTTCGTTGATCTTGGTGGCGTTGATGGTCTTCTGCATATTACTGATATGGCTTGGAAGCGCATTAAACACCCAAGTGAAATCATTGCTGTTGGCGATGAAATCGACGTTAAAGTCCTTAAGTTTGACCGCGAGCGTAACCGTGTGTCTCTAGGTCTGAAACAATTGGGTGAAGATCCATGGGTAGCTATTAAAGCTCGTTACCCAGAGAATACTAAAGTAACGGCTAAAGTTACTAACCTAACTGACTACGGTTGCTTCGCTGAACTTGAAGAAGGTGTTGAAGGTCTAGTTCACGTATCTGAAATGGATTGGACTAACAAAAACATTCACCCATCTAAAGTTGTTCAGATTGGTGATGAAGTTGAAGTTATGGTTCTTGATATTGACGAAGAACGTCGTCGTATCTCTTTAGGTATCAAACAGTGCACCATGAACCCATGGGAAGAGTTTGCTACTTCTTTCAACAAAGGCGACAAAATCTCTGGCGCAATCAAGTCTATTACTGACTTCGGTGTGTTCATTGGTCTTGACGGCGGTATTGACGGACTTGTTCACCTATCTGACCTATCTTGGGAAGAAACAGGTGAAGATGCAGTTCGTAAATACAAGAAAGGCGATATGCTAGAAACAGTTGTATTGTCTATCGACGCTGAGCGCGAGCGTATTTCTCTAGGTGTTAAACAGCTTGAAGAAGATCCGTTCCTTGCTTTCGTAGCAGAAAATGACAAAGGCACTATCGTTAATGGTACTGTCTCTGAAGTTGATGCGAAAGGTGCTGTAATTGTTCTTGCTGAAGGCGTTGAAGCTTCTTTGAAAGTTTCAGAACTTAGCCGTGAGCGTGTTGAAGATGCAACAACTGTATTGAAAGAAGGCGATAAAGTAGAAGCGGCGATCATCAATGTTGATCGTAAAGCTCGTACTATTACTCTTTCTATCAAGCAGAAAGATGCAACTGAAGAGAAAACAGCGTTGAAAGCTCATACTGAGAAACAACAAACTGAAGCGAATGGTCCTACCACTATCGGTGATTTGATCAAAGCTCAACTAGAAAACCAAAACTAAGTTTTGATTTTTAGCTGTTAAAAAAAGCGGGCCTAGGCCCGCTTTTTTTATGTCTTATTTTCGTGAATTTATTGACAAGAAAACTATACACAGAACATGTGGATAACTATGGGTATAGGTTTTGTGTATGTTTTTTTAACGTAAAGATTCCAAAAGTTTCTCTGTATCTTTTTCGTCCCAATCTTCTTTTTCTAACAAGTCTTTTAGCGCTTCGCTCTGCTGTGCGTTATTAAGATTTTTTTGAAACTTAGCGTAATGAAAGTCTTTTATGAGACGTTCGTCTTGCTCTGAGCGGTAAATAGGCCTTTTTTCGGTATTTTTTGATTTTTTGTCATCCATCGAATCTATTTTTTTGTAAGTATTTAAGAACTGTTTTTTGTTCATGTTCTACTCTCTTACTTGTGCTCTATTTGAAGAATTTCAAAATGGTCACTTCTTGCACACCATTTTATATTGATATCCCATAATGTAATGCCATGCTCTCTATCAATTTGATCTGATAGATAAGATGGTCTCGGATCTTGTTCGATTATTTGTTTTATTAAAGTGGTTATTTCTCTTTTGTGCAAATTTTCATATTCTTCACATTGGTGTTTTGCTAACTCTGAAAATTTGACAAAGTAGGTTGTTGATTGTGAGTGTGCAAACCCTCCTTTTGCGTCTGTGATGTTGTCTGCATAAGGCAGGTAGGGCTTGATATCAAGAACAGGGGTGCCATCTAATAAGTCTGCACCATGTAAATCGATAAAGATTTTTTTCCCTTCTTGATAAATACGACCTATTTTTACAACGGATAAGCCTATTGGGTTGGGTCTATGTGTTGCTCGGGTTGCAAATACGCCAAGCTTTTCTTTTCCACCTAAACGTGGAGGGCGTACTTTGGCTTTCCATCCTTCTTGTGATATTGCGTGAAAAATAAATTGAATCCAAATATGTGAAAAATCATTTAACCCTTCTAGAGTATCAAGGCGGTTATAAGGGGGTAATAGCTCTAAGCGTCCAGTTATCTCTGTGACTAGCCCTGGTTGTCTAGGTATGCCGAATTTTTCTTTATAGCAGGAGTGTATGGTGCCTATTGGCGATAGTGTATATGAATTAGAGGAGGGCACTGAGCTGTCCTTTTCGTGAGAATCTGCACTAAATGAATGAAAATATTATGCTAGTATACTGGCTTGGTTAAAGGGGTCGGGATTTTTTTCGATGCCTATTTGTTTTTCTACTTTTATTAGAGATTAAAAATGTCTTTAGAATCTTATATGAATCAAATTGGTCAGCAAGCTAGAGCGGCTTCTCGTCTACTTGCTAAAGCATCTACAAAGCAAAAGAACTCAGCTTTATTCGCTATGGCGAACGCTTTGGAAACTGCTCGACCTCGATTGATCGAAGAAAATCTTAAAGACATGGATAATGGTCGAGCAAAAGGTCTTGATGATGCACTGTTAGATCGATTGTTATTAAATGATGCTCGTATTGATGGAATGATAGAAGGTTTGAAGCAAGTTGCCGCTTTACCAGATCCGATTGGTGAGATATCGAATATGGTATATCTCCCTTCTGGTATTCAGCGAGGCCAAATGAGAGTTCCGCTTGGTGTCATCGGTATCATTTATGAGTCCCGCCCTAACGTAACCATTGACGCTGCAAGTTTATGTTTGAAGTCGGGTAATGCGACTGTTTTACGTGGTGGTTCTGAAGCTTTTTATTCTAATCAAGCTATTGCTGAGGCAATCGTAAAAGGGTTGAGTGAATCTGGTTTACCTGAGCATGCTGTTCAAGTCTTGAATACAACGAATAGAGAAGCAGTAGGTAAGTTAATTACTATGCCAGATTATGTGGATGTTATTGTTCCTCGTGGCGGTAAAGGGTTAATTAAGCGTATTAGTCAGGATGCACGAGTGCCGGTGATTAAACATCTTGATGGTAATTGTCATGTCTATATTGATAATGAAGCCGATTTGGATAAAGCATTTAATATTGCATTAAATGCAAAAACACGTCGCTATGGAGTGTGTGGAGCAATGGAATCTTTACTTATACATGAAAATGTAGCTAAAGAATTTTTACCTAGGATTGTTTCTGCATATCAAGAAAAAAATGTTGAGTTGGTTGGTTGTGTTGCGTCTCAGACTATTTCATCTGTTATTGGTGAGGCTAGTGAAGATGATTGGCATACAGAATACTTAGCGCCTAAACTTTCGGTGAAAATAGTGAACGATATCGACGAAGCTATGCATCATATTAATAAATATGGTTCCCATCATACGGATGCTATTGTTTCTCAAAACTACTCAAAGATTCGTATTTTCATGGCTGGAGTCGACTCTTCATCGGTTATGGTAAATGCCTCGACACAATTTGCCGATGGTTTTGAATATGGCCTAGGTGCTGAAATTGGAATTTCAACAGATAAAATACATGTGCGTGGTCCAGTTGGTTTGGTTGGTTTGACTAGTCAAAAATATATAGTATTAGGCGACGGACATACTCGTGACAACTAAAATCGACAATGTCGTTAAGCGGTCTGGAACAGCGGTTATGGGTGGTACATTTGATCCTGTTCACAATGGCCACCTACGTACCGCTGTAGAAGTATTAGATCGTTATAAATATTCTTCTTTAACGCTTGTGCCTTGCTTTCAACCTGTCCATAAAAATCAGCCTAGAGTGACACCTTCTCAGCGTTTGGCTATGGTGAAATTAGCTATTTCTAGTCATTCATTATTGAGTGTAGACTCTCGGGAGATAGATCGAGAAGGACCAAGTTATACGGTGGATACTCTACGAGATATTCGTGCTGAAATAGGGCCTAATGAACCCCTTGTTATGGTATTGGGTATGGATAGTTTTTTATCGCTTCCTACATGGCATCGTTGGCAAGAGTTGACTCAATATGCACATCTCTTGGTAGTTTCTCGTCCAGGTTGGGAGCCTGATTTTATTTCGGAGTTAAGCTCTTTTTGCGAAAACTATCGTGCCTCTTCTCCGCATGAGTTACAATGCGCGCCTTCTGGATTGGTCTGGTTTGAGACATTGACGCCTTTGGGGATATCTTCAAGTATGATTAGAGTCTTGGCACGTAAGTGCGAATCAATTGCTTATTTGTTGCCAGAACCGGTCCAAAAATACATAGAACAACATCAATTATATCGATAGGATAACGTAATTATATGAGTCAGCTTAATCTCACAGCAGATCAAATTTTAGCCCTTGCCGTTGAAGCATTGGAAGACGTGAAGGGTGATAGGATCACTGTGTTGAATGTAGGAAGTCATACAGACATGATGGATTACATGGTCATTTGTACTGGTACTTCTAAGCGTCATGTTAATGGCTTGGGACAAAATGTAATTGAGCACCTTAAGTCTAAAGGGCTTCAGCCATTAGGTTTTGAAGGTCGAGGAACAGGAAGTGATTGGGTTTTGGTAGATTTACATGATGTTGTTGTTCATGTGATGACAGAAGAAGCTCGGGCGTTTTATGATCTTGAAAAATTGTGGGATATTAAACCAGAAGCTTTATAAAGGTTCGTTTTAATGCGCGTTCGTTTGATTGCAGTTGGTAATAAAATGCCAAAGTGGGTGACTCAGGGTTACGATGATTATGCAAAACGTCTTCCGAAAGATTTTGCATTAGAACTTGTTGAAATCCCTATGTCGCCACGTGGAAAGAATACTGATATACCAAAAGCAATTCGCAAGGAAGGAGATTCAATGCTTGATGCAATCCCTTCAGGTGATAAAGTGATTGCTATGGAAGTTCTTGGAAGGGAGTGGTCTACCGAACAGCTTTCCGAACAAACAGGTCAGTGGCGTATGGACGGCTACAACGTAAGCTTGTTAGTTGGAGGCCCTGATGGCCTTGACCCAAGATGTACGGCACGCGCAGATCAAGTATGGTCTTTATCGCGGCTAACATTGCCACATCCTATGGTGAGAGTTATTTTAGCGGAGCAAATTTATCGTGCTTGGACTTTAATGAACAATCATCCATATCATAGATAGTATAAGGTTAGGTGAGTGAGCCGTAGTCATCAAAATTTTCGTAACTACCGACAAGAAAAACGATTAACTCAGCGGCGACTAATCGCAGCGGCTGCTTTTGTGTTGGTGTTGGTGATCATTTTGATAGCGCGTTTATTTTATCTACAAGTAATTGAATACGAACTTTATCAAACTAAAGCCAATGATAATCGTGTTATGTTGGTTACTGATGCTCCTCCACGGGGCTTGATTTATGATCGCAATGGCGTTGTGCTTGCTGATAATCGTCCTATTCACAGTTTAACTGTTATCCCTGAGCGTATAGATAACTTCCCCGAATTAAAACTGATTTTATCAGGCATTATCGATATTGATGATAGTGAGTGGGAGGATTTCGATGACCGACTTAAAGAATATCGCCGCCCTTATCAGTCTATTACTCTCAAATCACAATTAACGGATGAGCAATGGGCAAAAGTCGCAGTTGATTTATATAAATTAGATGGCGTTCAAGTGGAAGCTCAGTTAACTCGTTACTACCCATTTGGTGAGGCATTTGTACATGCTATAGGGTATGTTGGGCGAATTACTTCTAAAGACTTAGAGCGGGTTGATAGACAGGCTTATCAAGGGGCTTTATTCATAGGTAAGACGGGGATTGAAGGTTTTTATGAAGACACCTTATTTGGCAAAACAGGTCTTAGCAAAGTAGAAGTGAATGCCCGTGGTCGAATTATGTCTGAACTGGATAGCCAAAACCCAGTACCAGGAAAAGATTTACATTTATATTTAGATGCACGACTACAGCAATACGCTTATGATTTACTTGGTGATTATACTGGTTCTGTTGTAGCAATAGATCCGACAACCGGAGGTATATTAGCGTTAGTTTCCAAGCCTGGCTTTGATCCGAATCTTTTTGTAAGAGGGATTTCAGTGAAAGACTACTCCTCCCTACGAGAATCAAAACAACTACCTCTTTTTAATCGAGCTTTGCGTGGTGGCTACCCTCCAGCCTCAACGATTAAGCCTTTTATGGCTTTAGCTGGTCTGGAGTATGGTTTTGCTTCGTGGACAGAGCGCTATTTTGCAAAAGGTTATTACCAAATTAACCCAGACGGTCGCCGTTACCGAGACTGGAAGCGAACAGGTCATGGTTGGATTAATTTAGAGCGTTCTATTATTGAATCTGTTGATACTTATTATTACCAGCTCGCAAATAAAATGGGTATTACACCAATACATAACTTTCTGTCACGATTTGGCTTTGGGAAAAGCACATTACTGGATGTGCGTGGTGACAGTGTTGGTTTGTTACCGTCAAATGAATGGAAAAAAGCTAAGTATAATGAGCCTTGGTATTCAGGAGATTCTGTTAATGTTGGTATAGGGCAAGGCTTTATGGTGGCTACACCAGTACAAATAGCCGCAGCAACATCTGCACTGGCCAGTAGAGGCCATTATTACTACCCTAGGATGACACAAAGTATAGGTGATACACCTGCAGAATTTGAAGGCGAATTAGGTGAGGAGCAAGAGATTGTTCTTAAGGATCAGCGTAACTGGGAACGTACAGTGAATGCTATGCGAAAAGTTATTACTGACTCGAAAGGCACAGCAAGACGTTTGCAGGGTACGGATTACGATATAGCTGGAAAGACAGGAACAGGGCAGGTCTTTAGTTTGCAAGAAGACGAGGAGTATGACTCTGATAAACTTGCGAAGCGATTGCATGATCATGCGCTATTTATTGGCTTTGCCCCAGCTAAAGAACCGAAAATTTCAGTATTTGCAATTTTTGAAAATGGTGGCAGTAGCTCTAAACCTGCAGATTTAAGTAAAAAACTTTTTGATGCTTATTTGTATAACGATTATCCCGCTCGTTACAATAATTTGAAAGGTCTCCAGAATGACTGAAGGTTTTTATCGTAGAGCACTATCATTTACTAATGCTCGTTTATGGAAGCTAGTGCACATTGATATTCTATTGATAGGCTCTTTATTGCTATTAATTAGTGGCGGGTTATTTATTTTATATTCTGCTTCAGGCCAAAATGTCGCTATGGTTGAGCGTCAAGTATTTCGGTTGGTCATAGGGTTATGCGTATGTTTGACTCTAGCACAACTACCTCCAAAATACATGCTGAGGGCATCTCCTGCCTTATTTATTTTCCTTGTTGCTTTGCTTGTTTGCGTTCTGTTATTTGGTGTGGGAGCAAAGGGAGCTCAGCGCTGGTTAGCTTTACCTGGTGGGGTGCGCTTTCAGCCTTCTGAAATTATGAAGATTGTGATGCCTATGATGATCGCTTGGTATTTTGCTAATAAACAGCTACCGCCAAGTTTTAAACAAATTTTTGTTGTACTAGGTTTGATTGTATTGCCTGTTCTTTTAATCGCAAAGCAGCCTGATTTAGGGACATCGCTGTTAGTTGCTGTTTCGGGCATATTCGTTTTGTTTTTAGCCGGACTTGGCTGGCGCTATATTCTTAGTGCGGCTGCGCTTGCCCCTATTGCTGGCTACACCTTGTGGCAGGTAATGCATGACTATCAGCGACAGCGTGTTTTGACTTTTTTGAATCCAGAAAGTGATCCACTAGGGTCTGGCTGGAATATTATTCAATCAAAGACAGCTATTGGTTCTGGTGGTATTTACGGTAAAGGTTGGTTGGAAGGTACTCAGGCTCAATTGGATTTTTTGCCAGAAAGTCATACGGATTTTATTATTGCTGTATTAGCTGAAGAGTTCGGTATGTTAGGTTGCAGCTTGTTGATTATGGCTTATTTACTTGTCATTGCTCGTGGTTTGTATATCGCAGCTAATGCTGAAGATAACTATGCTCGTCTATTGGCTGGAAGTCTTACTTTAACTTTTTTTGTATACATGTTTGTAAATATTGGGATGGTGTCAGGTATTCTCCCTGTAGTTGGGGTACCCTTACCTTTAGTCAGTTACGGTGGAACGTCAATCATTACTATTATGGCCACATTTGGTATTTTAATGTCGATACAAACACATAAAAGAGCGAGATGATGATTAAAAAAATTGCATTCGTATTTTTTGCACTTGGTTTAACGGCGTGTAGTGGTAACGGTAATTCTACTTTACCTCAAAACTCAGGCGTGAGTAATTCTCTTTTGGAAGATATGCCTCAAGAACTTTCCGATTCTTATGCTGTCAATCCAGAGGTTCAGATTTTTATAAATCGAATGGCAAAAGAGTATAATTATGATGAAGAGCGTCTACAGCTAGCTTTTTCTCATATTAAGGTCCGGCCAAAGGTGATTGAAAAATCTAATAATCAACCAGAAGCTTTGATTCCTTACTATAAATATAAAACGCGCTTTGTTAATGAAGATCGAGCTGAGACTGGTCGTCAGTTTGCAAAGCGTAATGCTCAATGGCTTAAGAAAGCTGAGTTAGAATTTGGTGTTGAACCTAGTGTAATTGTGGCTTTAATTGGCGTTGAAACTTATTACGGACGGATTACTGGTTCTAAGGATGTCTTTACATCATTGACAACACTTGCTTTTGATTATCCGAGACGTAAAGAATATTTTCAAAGTGAGTTAGAGGCTTACTTATTACTGGCTCGTGAAGAGGGCTGGGATATTGGTGACACCAAAGGTTCTTATAGTGGTGCGATGGGGATGGTTCAGTTTATGCCTAGCAACTATCGAACATTGGCAATAGATTATGATAAGAATGGCCATATTGATTTATGGAACTCTGAGGTTGATGCCATAGGCAGTGTTGCTAATTACCTTAAGCACCACGGCTGGGAGACAGGTCAACCATGGGTTGTAAAAGCTCAGGTTACCAGTCCAGATAATGTAACTAATGTAATAAACCTCGGCCGAAAAGCAAGTACGGAGATGAAGGACTGGTCTGCACTCGGAGTATTACCAACACAGAACTTTTCTTCTCAACAAACAGGGCTTATTGCCTTAAGTAGTGGACCTGAAAAAATATCTTACTGGTTAGCTTATGAGAATTTTTTTACTATCATGGATTACAACCCTAGTAGACGATATGCGATGTCTGTATTGGAACTTGCTGAGAGCATAGGAAGTTATGAAAGTCATTAATATGCTATTTGTAGCGGGCACTAGTTTGCTGCTATTAAATGGATGTATGAGCTCAGAGCATGTATTAGGTAAAAAAGATGTAGATTATGATAAAGCCTCAGGTGGCGGCCGGTATTCCATTTTACAAGATCATGCGCCAACGGGTGATATTAAAGTAGATCACCTTCCTGATTTGGTACCCAAATGGGAGCCTAAGAGTCGAGGTGGTAATAAAAGCTCTTATGAGGTCTGGGGGAAAAAGTATTGGGTGATGGATTCTGCGAAAGGGTATACCGCTGAAGGTACAGCTTCCTGGTATGGCAATAAATTTCATGGTCATAAAACCTCAAATGGGGAAATATATGACATGTACAATTTTTCTGCTGCTCATAAGTCTTTGCCATTACCGACATATTTGAAGGTAACTAACTTAGATAACCAACAGTCAGTTATTGTTAGGGTAAATGATCGAGGTCCGTTCCATGGTGATCGTTTGATTGATCTTTCTTATGCTGCAGCAGCGCGTTTAGATTATCATAAAAAAGGATTGGCTCGAGTCCGCATAGAGGCTATTACGCCTGCACAAGGCGAGTCCTATAATGCTAGTTCAGCGATATCTAATAGTGTTGCTAGTGCTCCTGAACCCTTGCCTATCAAGGTTATACCTTTAAAAATAGAAGGCAGTGTGAGTACGTCATCTGATGTGGTGTTTACGCATCTTCAGTTAGGTGCCTTTAGTGCTAGCGAATCTGCAGATAGATTGAAACAACGGCTTTTTGAGGCGTTTGATACAAGTATTAAGGTTTTAATTAATAGACAAAATGACGGCTTATATAAAGTATTGGTTGGACCTTATGGTGATGCAAATACTTTGAATAACTGGCAAGAAAAATTACAGCAAGAAGGTTTTGGAAAACCTGTACGGGTCGTTTTAATTCCTTAGCTGCTTTTTGTTTTACTAGAGATATATTGAGTGCTCTAGTATTATTTACCCACACTTTTTAAGAAGATGATATTTTTTAGTATGAAACAACTTCTCGTTACCTTGTCCTTTATGTTTAGCCTTATTAGCAGCTTTGTTTTTGCTGCGCCTTCCCTTATTCCAGCCGCACCGCAATTATCTGCAAGCAGTTATATATTAATGGATGCTTATACTGGGGATGTGTTGGTAGAGCACAATGCAGATGAAGCCTTACCTCCTGCCAGTCTTACTAAATTAATGACGGCTTATATTATTGAATATGAATTAGCTCGAGGGAACTTACGCTTTGACGATAAAGTTAGCATAAGTGAAAAAGCTTGGAGAATGGAAGGATCACGGATGTTTATTCGTGAAGGGACACAGGTTTCACTAGAAGATCTGATGCGAGGTATCATCATTCAGTCAGGTAATGATGCAAGTATCGCAGCGGCTGAACACATTGCGGGTAGTGAATCAGCATTTGCTGACTTGATGAATCAACATGCACAACTTCTTGGTATGACAAACAGCCGTTTTGTTAACTCCACAGGTTTTCCAGCAGAAAATCACTATTCTACTGCCCACGACCTTGCAAAATTATCTCGTGCAACTATTTTACAATTTCCAGAAAACTACAAAATGTATTCTGAGAAATATTTTACTTACAATGATATCCGTCAACCTAACCGTAATAAATTATTATGGCGTGATAAAACCGTAGACGGTTTAAAAACAGGTCATACAAATGCTGCAGGGTATTGTTTAGCTGCTTCGGCTGTAAGAAATGGCACACGTTTAATTACGGTTGTTATGGGAACAAAGTCAGATGAAGCGCGTGCTGCAGAAGCTCAAAAATTATTAGACTACGGTTTTAGATATTATGAAACACGCAAGTTGTATAGTCGTGGTCAAGTTGTAAATAACGCCCATGTTTGGGGGGGGAGTCAATCTACTGTGAAAGTCGGCTTTGCCAACGATGTTTTAGTTACTATGCCTCGCCAACAAGGTGCTTCTCTTCCTGCTACATTGGATATGCAAAGTGACATTGTTGCACCGGTTGCAGTAGGTGACGTATTAGGCAAAATAATTGTTGGAACTGAAGGTGGTGTTTTATTAGAGCGCTCTGTTGTTGCGTTAGAAACCGTTGAAGAAGGTGGTTTCTTTAAGCGTATGTTTGACAAAATAAAACGTTTTTTCTCAAATTTATTTTAAGCATTGAATAGGCAAGTGGTAGGTTAATGGCATTAATTACAAAAGATGGTGATCAAGCTGAGCAAGTTGTTGATGCGCCGAAGATTGAGTTTCCTTGTGAAAACTATGTCATCAAAGTGGTATCGCTTGATGTAGATGGTATACATGCTGAAATTTCAGGTCGTCTTAAAGTACATGCTCCAGAGATGGATGCTGATGCGGCAGGTGTTAACCGTTCCAGTAAGGGCCGCTTTGTTAGTTATAGCTTTCGAATCGTAGCTCAAAACGAATCGCAGTTATCTGCGTTGCATACTGATTTGATGTCGATTGACGCTGTTAAGATGGTTATGTAATGGAACTTGGTTTAATTTGCCGAGACTTAGGTGTCGTTGAGTATTCTGAAACATGGGAGAGGATGAAAGATTTTACTCAGACTAGATCAAAAGATGATGCTGATGAAATTTGGTTGTTAGAACACCCACCTCTGTTTACTCAAGGTCAAGCGGGTAAAGTAGAACATCTTCTGGCTCCGGGTGATATTCCTGTTATACAGGTCGACCGTGGTGGTCAGGTCACGTATCATGGCCCCGGTCAATTAGTTGCTTATGTATTGGTTGATTTAAAACGCCTTGGAATAGGTGTTCGTGATTTAGTTAATGCTTTGGAAAACTCCATTGTTGGTACTTTGGCATTGAATGCCATTGATGCTTATGCAAAAGCAGACGCACCTGGTGTCTATGTTAATGAGCAAAAAATTGCTTCACTAGGGTTAAGGGTGCGTAGAGGTTGTTCATTTCATGGGCTTGCTTTAAATGTCGATATGGATCTCACACCATTTAATCGTATTAATCCATGTGGCTATCAAGGCTTACAAATGGTAGATATGAAGCGCCTAAGTACGGATGTACTTTTTTCAAATGTTAAGGTTCAGTTAGCGTGTTTGCTTGCTGAGCAGCTAGGATATACCAATCCAGCTATCCAAAAAGGGTGGAAATAGAATGTCAGCAGAACGCAAACGCGTTGTTCAAGGGGAAAAACTACGCGGGGCCGATAAAATGGCGCGTATCCCTATTAAAGTTATTCCAACGGAAGAGATTCCACGAAAGCCCGATTGGCTTCGTGTTCGTATGCCAGCGTCTCCTGAAATCGCGCGTATTAAAAGTACGCTTCGCGAGCATAAATTAGCTTCTGTATGTGAAGAAGCTAATTGCCCTAATTTAGGCGAGTGTTTCAGTAATGGAACAGCAACCTTTATGATTATGGGTGAGATTTGTACACGCCGTTGCCCTTTTTGTGATGTTGCTCACGGCCGTCCAAATCCTCTAAAAGAAGACGAACCAAAAGAACTGGCTGCTGCTATTCGTGATATGAAACTTAAATATGTAGTGATTACCTCTGTAGATCGTGATGATCTTCGTGACGGTGGTGCACAGCATTTTGTTGAGTGTATTACTGAGACACGGGCTGCAAGTCCAAATATCGAAATTGAAACATTAGTACCTGATTTCCGTGGTCGTATGGAAGTGGCAGTTGATACACTTTCTATCGCACCACCAGATGTCTTTAATCATAATTTAGAGTCAATTCCACGCCTATATCGCCAAGTAAGACCTGGGTCTGATTATCAATGGTCATTGGATCTATTGAAAAACTTTAAAGATCGATGTCCAGATGTTCCAACCAAATCCGGTTTGATGGTTGGTATGGGAGAAACGTTTGAGGAAATCGTTGAAGTACTCAAAGACTTAAGAGCTCACAAAGTAGATATGTTGACTATTGGTCAGTATTTACAGCCTTCTAAGCATCACTTTCCAATGGATCGTTTTGTTCACCCAGAAGAGTTTGCTCGTTATGAGCAAGTAGCTAAAGAGTTAGGTTTCAAACATGCGGCATGTGGGCCTTTAGTTCGCTCGTCTTACCATGCAGATAAGCAAGCACATGGTGAGCGTGTTTCTTAAGTTTTTAATGCATGAATTTTTTATGCGTGATAATTAAAAAAACGGAGTTGGGATTATTTCCTCGCTCCGTTTTTTTTGTATAAAAAATGCCCGCAAAATAGCGGGCAAAAAGCTTTTGTACCCTTAATTGATTTAGGGGGGAATCAATAAGGAAGATTGACCTATTTGAACTCTATTGTTTAAATCAAACTCAGTATAAAAAGAGCGCAACTTTACATTTGGCGGTAACCTAAAGAGTCTTGTATGCTTCGGATTACAGGTTTTGCTTAATAAATATTCTCACCAATTTAGATCGGTCTTAAAAAACTTGTATATTAACTATAGTCTTAGATTTGAATAAATGTAGACATAATTTGAATTATATTCGAAAGTATCAAAACAATAACGCCACAATATTAGATAGAGGTCTAATGACAGTATTTAGTTCCCCTGAGAAGCCACCTTACTTTGCCATAATCTTATCCAGTCGATTGATATTAGATGATATTACTCATCGTATTATGACAGACAAATTATTAGGTTTAGCTAAAGGCGAACCTGGTTATCTTGGTTTTGAGCAAAGCAGCGGTGAGGTTGAATTCTTAGTGACTTATTGGCAAACCCAGCAAACGGCAGAAGCATGGATGAAACATAGTATGCAGTGCAGAGTATTGTCGATAGGTGAAAGCTTTTGGTATGAAGAGTATTCATTAAAACTATGTGAAATACTAAGTAATACTGAATTTAAAACACCTAGTTTGAGTATATATACTGCTCGTTTTCCTAGAATAGTGACACCGCGGGGTATTTTGACGGTATTGCATGAATCGCAAGCACGACTTCTTCATGACTATGTAAATCAAGAAAAAGTGTTTCTAGCTCCCTGGGAGCCTTTAAGGGATGAAGGTTATTACACTTTCGACACTTGTTTGTTACGAGTGCGAGAAATGCGGCGAGACTTTTTAGAAGGCAGTGGTGTTGTCTTGTGCCTACTCTCTCCAAATGAAGATAAAATGCTAGCTTACAGTAATTACTCCAATATCATTCGTGGCGTGTTTCAAGCTTGTAACCTTGGTTATAGTTTACGTGAGAATGAGCAGGGGAAAGGCATAATGCAAGAGGCGTTGAGTGCGGGCATAGAATACCTAAAGACAGAACTGGATATTGAGAGAATTCAAGCGAGTTACATGCCAAGAAATGCCAAAAGCGCAGCGGTTTTAAATAATCTTGGCTTTGAAAAAGAAGGCCTCGCACGAAAATATTTAAAAATCAACGGCGTTTGGGAAGACCATATATTAACTGCTCGTATAATGCGTTGATGGGAGTTAGCTTAATGATGGCTCTGTTTTTTTAAGTAGTAGCACACGCCCTTTGGTTTTGTGTGATGTTGTGACAGATAAAACAATGATGCTTTCTGAACTTGGGTTTAAAATAGCCCTTGGTACTTTGTGAGGAATAACTTTTCCTAAATTATCACATTTCTTAGAGTGTTTCTCACGATCAGATATAAGCGCCATACCGTCTAGTGAAAGAATGTACTGTGTTGCCGCCTTCTGGTAGTAGAGTGTTTCTATATAGCGAGGCGGGTATAATTCCAAAGATATGCTCCCCGAACTACTCTGCCATAAAGGCCATGTTTTAATGTGATTACGACCTAACCCAGATTCAACTGTACCCGATGATACTTTTTTGATTGGACTAATTGGTGTGCTGTTGTCTGATATTTTAAAACGGATTAAACAAAGTTCTACGATAGGTGATAGTAGCGTAGCTGTATTTACTATATGGGCATTTAGCCAAATACCTTGGTGTTTTTTTAATATTGTTTCTTCTTGTTTTTGTTGTAAATACAACTCCCCCTTTAATACAAAACAAAAGGTATTGGCTTGTTGTTGATAGAAACGAGTGGGTGTCGCATCTTGATAAAGATGCTCATGAGTAATGCAAAGGTCATCTTGTTGGTGGATGATGACTCGTTCGCTAGATTCACCCAGACTATAATGTATCGGATATAGGGTGTTTTGATTAGATAGGTTCACCATTGTCGCCCTTTTTAGTTATCTTATGTATTGAAACATGAGAACTCAGTGCTTTCCATGATAATCTTACGTTGGGTGTTGCAGTATATTCAGGTGTTTCTTTATAGTTAGGATCATCATATTCATTTATGAAATACACACATGCCAATAGTTTTCACATGTAAACGATTTTAGAAGGAAAGATTCCTTGAGTGAGTTGTCAAATTTCGAGTCGAATGAAACCCTTTCATTAAAAGACTATACCGAAAAAGCGTATTTGAATTATTCCATGTACGTTATCTTAGATCGTGCATTACCTCATATTGGTGATGGTCTAAAGCCTGTTCAGCGACGTATTGTTTATGCGATGAGCGAACTAGGATTAAAGGCCAGTGCCAAATATAAAAAGTCTGCTCGTACCGTTGGTGATGTGTTGGGTAAATTTCACCCGCATGGTGACAGCGCATGTTATGAAGCCATGGTGCTAATGGCTCAGCCTTTTTCTTATCGTTATCCGTTAGTCGATGGACAAGGTAACTGGGGAGCGCCCGATGACCCTAAGTCCTTTGCTGCAATGCGTTACACTGAATCTCGGTTATCAAAGTATGCAGATGTATTGCTTAGAGAGGTGGGTCAAGGGACAGTAGATTGGACACCGAATTTTGATGGCACTTTACAAGAGCCTACTGTTTTACCTTCTCGTCTTCCGAATTTATTACTGAATGGCACTACAGGTATTGCTGTTGGTATGGCCACAGATATCCCGCCTCATAACTTGCGTGAAATTGGCGGAGCTTGTATTCATCTTTTAAATAACCCTAATGCAGATTTAGAAGATTTGCTGAACTTTGTTCAGGGGCCAGACTTTCCTACTGGTGGTGAAATAATCACCCCGAAAGAAGACATCGTTAGATTGTACGAAACTGGTAAAGGACAGATTAAAGCTAGAGCCAGATTCACAATAGAAGAAGGTGAAATTGTTGTTAATGAGCTACCTCATCAAGTGTCAGGTAGCAAAATATTGGAACAGATAGCCGCACAAATGCAGGCTAAGAAATTACCAATGGTAGTGGATTTACGTGATGAGTCTGATCATGTAAATCCAACACGTCTAGTCATCGTACCAAAATCCAATCGAGTTGATATTGATTCGGTAATGACTCATTTGTTTGCGACAACAGATTTAGAAAAATCCTATCGTGTCAATATGAATGTGATTGGCTTGGACGGGTTACCACAGGTCAAAACACTTAAAAACTTTTTGTCAGAATGGTTACGCTTTCGGATTGACGTTGTTCGTCGTCGTTTGCAGTTCCGTCTGGATAAGGTTTTGAATCGATTACATATCTTGGAAGGTTTATTGATTGCTTACCTTAACATTGATGAAGTAATTGATATTATTCGTACAGAAGAAAAGCCAAAACTAGAGCTTATTGCCCGTTTTGGTTTAAGTGATATGCAAGCTGAGTCGATTCTTGAATTGAAATTGCGCCACCTCGCAAAACTAGAAGAAATGCGTATCAAAGGTGAGCAAGATGAACTTGAGAAAGAGCGTAAAAAACTAGAAGGTTTATTGTCTTCAGATAGTAAATTGAAAAAGCTAATTACAGCAGAGCTTCAAGAAGATATTGATATGTTTGGTGACGAGCGTCGTACTCCGATTGTTGCTCGTAAAGAGTCTCAAGCATTCACAGAAGAAGATTTATTGTCTAATGACCCAATTACTGTGGTTATTTCTAAGCAAGGCTGGATTCGAGCTGCGAAAGGCCATGATATAGATGTACATGGCTTAAGCTATAAGTCTGGTGATGAATTTTTAATTAGCACTAAGGGACGTTCTAACCAAACATTGGTATTACTAGCATCTAATGGCCGAACTTACTCAATTAAAGCTCATACGCTACCTTCCGCACGAGGGCAGGGTGAACCAGTAACTGGTCGTATTTCTTTAGAGAAAGATGCCACTATTGTATTTGCTGTATTAGATAATGAAGAGTCTCATTATCTCATTGCTAGTGATGCCGGTTATGGTTTTGTTGCACAGCTTAAAGAGCTGTATGCCAAGAATAAGGCAGGTAAAGCTACATTGAGTCTACCCAAAGGTGCGCAAGTAATGTCACCTGTGTTTGTTCAAAACCCAGAGCAGGGCCGAGTAATAGCGATATCTAATGAAGGGCGAATGCTGGCTTTTGATGTGGCTTCTTTGCCGCAGATGGCAAAAGGCAAAGGCAACAAAATGATTAGTATACCTACTTCGAGAGCCGCCGATAGGGAAGAATTGGTTACTGCCATTGCGTGCGTGCAGCCAAATGATCTTTTGACGGCTTATGCCGGAAAACGCTTTATGTCTTTCGTTGAGAAAGATTTAGAGGAATATCTTGGGGAGCGAGGTCGAAGAGGCTTGAAATTACCAAGAGGTTTTCAAAGGATAGACAGCCTTGAAGTGAAAATTGGTGAAGGTAAAGTCGCTAAAATTGACGACTCAACGAAACAAGATTTATTTTAATAATGGATAAATGGTTATTGTGGTCATAGACTTATTGATGAAACCACAATAATCGTTTAGATGGGATTCTGAGTGCAAAGCTCTTTGCTAAGAGCAAATTCGCTACCAATAATGAGGAAACGAAAATGAAAGGCAGTCAAAAAGTAATAGACAGTTTAAATGCATTGTTAGCAAATGAGTTGGCGGCAATCGATCAGTATTTCATACATTCACGTATGTATGATGATTGGGGGCTGAATAAACTGTACGAACGTCTTAATCATGAAATGGAAGAAGAGACTCAGCATTCTGATTGGTTAATCAAGCGTATTTTATTTTTGGAAGGTGTTCCTTGCATGACAAAACGCCGTGATTTACTGGTAGGGTCTGATCTTAAATCTATGATCTCTAATGATTTGACGCTTGAATTAGAAGTCGTTAGCAGTGTTCGGGCAGCCATTGCGGTTTGTGAATCTGAAGCAGATTATCAAACTCGTGAAATGCTTGAGAAGTTATTGTTTGATACAGAAGAAGACCATGTTTATTGGTTAGAGCAGCAACTAGGTTTAATGGAAAAAATTGGTATGCAGAATTATTACCAATCTCAGATGGGTAATTAAGGAGATACTTTATGAAAGGTGATCGTGAGGTTATTGTCGGCCTAAACCAAGTGTTAGCGAATGAGTTAGTAGGGATTAATCAATATTTTCTTCATGCTCGTATGTTTAAAGATTTTGGTTTTTCTGCTTTAGACAAAGCGGATTATAAAACGTCTATTCAAAAAATGAAGAATGCAGATCGCTTGATTGAACGTGTCTTATTTTTAGAAGGCTTACCAAACCTTCAAGATCTTGGTCGCCTGCGCATTGGTGAAAATAGTGAAGAAATGATTTCGGCAAACATGGAGTTTGAGCTGGATACATTAACAGTGTTAAAAGCTGGAATTGATATCTGCGAGAAAAAACAAGATTTCATGAGTCGTGACACATTGGAAAAAATATTAGAAGAGCAGGAAGAGCAAATTGATTGGCTGGAAACTCAGCTGCATTTAATTAGTACTTCTGGAATAGAAAACTATCTTCAGTCCCGAATGTAATGATTAGATTCGTGTGAGTGTCTAAATTAAGCAACCTGAAACTGAGTCTCTGCAATTTTTAGAAGTTCGTTATTCAGAACTTTTTTAGCACACTGACAGCATTTTCCGCATTGACTACCTATGTTGTGCTCTTTATAAAGAGCACGCATAGTTGTAGCGCCTTCCTGAATTGAGGCTTTAATGTCTCTGTCTGATACTTGATTACAAATACAAACGTACATAAATGAAAATCACTCGCACTAATATTTTGATTAGTCGATTCTATTTTTAATGTGAATGATTATCAATAGATAAATATTTATCTATTTTCATACTTTGATAGTTTTTTTAATAAGTGGTGTTTACGGAGGCAAATCAGAATTTAGCTCCGTAAACTAAAGGTGGGCTGTTATTGTTCTTTTTGGGCTATGTCAGTGAGGACTTTTAAGAAAGATTCTGGGTCATGTGCACCTTGAACCATAAACTTATCGTTAATCACATAGGTTGGGGCCGAGTTAATGTCTAAGCTACGAAGGTGTGTTAGTTTTTTCTCTGTCAGCAACTGAGCTTCTTTATTGGTTGCATAATCAATGTCTGTTTTTTGCATTCCTATACTTAGGGCTATTTCTTCCAGAATAGTTTGTTTACCTATGTCTTTACCATTAGTGAAATAGTTATGGAATAAAGCCAGCACAAAAGGTGTTGCCAAGCCTGACTTTGTTGCTGAGAGTACAAATTGATGGGCTAATTTAGTATTCGGGATATGGTCTTTTTCGGAAAAATTGAAACTAATACCGGCCTCAATACCAACTTGCTGGATGGCGTGAGTTGCCTCATTAAGTTTTTCTGGACTGCCAAATCTTTCACCAAGATATGTGTCTCTGTCTGCGCCTTGAATAGGCATGTCTGGATGTAATTCAAACGGCTGCCAACGAATATCGATACGGTAATCATCACCTAATTGTTCAATGGCTTGTTTTAGGCGGGAGTAGCCTAAGTAACACCAAGGGCATATTACATCTGAAATAATGTCGATGCGTAGATCGGCCATGTTCTCTCCTAAATGAGCGTTATTAAGTTATTAGTGTGTATTATAAATGGTTAATTAATGCTTAGTGCGATGCACTGGCTGATTTCTGTATAAGATCGACCACTTTCATCGTGCCAATGATTGAATGCATCTTGCGCTGCTTTTAATGCTGATTGTGTGCCTCTGCCTGTTGATATTATATCATGCAGGCGTAGATAGCCTTCAACGTCTTTAGTTAGCATAAAGGTGTCTTTACCCATAGCGCGTAACGTATAAGGGCCTGTGTTTCCGCCTAATCTAGCACCATTTTTTTTCAGATATTTCCAAAGCCCTACTATGTTGTTGCTGGGCCATTGAGCGACGAAGTTTGAAAATGATCCATGGCTTGCCTGACACTCACTGATCATGAGTGCGTTTTCCCTAATTGTCATGACCTTTCCAAAGTGTCGAATAATGCGCTGATCTTTGGCTTTTTCTTCCCACATTTCATCATGAATCAATAGCATTTTCTCAATATCAAATTTGAAAAACACGTCTTCGAAGTTTGGCCATTTATTGCGGACAACTTGCCAGCTAATACCACATTGAAATACTTTTTGGGAAAATGCAGATAACCACCTATCGTCTTTATACTGAGACAATTCAGATGTTGAAAGAGGGGGTGTTAGCCTTTGCTCAAGCTGATTTTTACCACCATGCCTGAGAGCGGCACGATTAAAAATAGACTCGAAGTGTTCGTATTGCATTTTAAGCTCCTAGTTGATTAAGGCCAGTTTATCATAAGCCATAATTTAGGTGCTTTAATTAAGTGGATATCTTGTAGCGTTGTTTTAATCATAAAGGTGCCGCTGGCTATGGGTTTGTCTTATAATGCAGGGAAATGATCCAATCGAGAGAAGTCACATGACACACTTAAGCGTAAATCTGAATAAAATTGGCTTACTTCGAAATTCCCGCGGCAGAGACTATCCGAATTTAATTAATATGGCTGAGCGAACTCTTAATCTCGGCGCCTTTGGAATTACTATTCACCCAAGACCTGATCAGCGTCATGCAACGTATCAAGATGCATATGATTTAAAAGCTTTATTAAAACGTTTTCCTAATGCTGAATTGAATATAGAAGGCTTCCCAGATGCCCAATTCTTGGATGTAGTGTTAGAAGTAGAACCAGATCAATGTACATTGGTTCCAGATGATCCAAATCAATTGACCTCTGATCATGGTTGGAATGTAGCTCGTGACCAAGATGCATTACGTCCGGTCATTGCCAAACTTAAAGCGAAAGGCATTCGTGTGGTTCTTTTTATGGATCCAGATGCAGAGAATATGGCGTTAGCAAAAGAAGTAGGTGCTGACCGTGTTGAACTGTATACCGAAGCGTATGCTAATGCTTATGGAGAAGAAGGATTTGATACTGTTCTTGAGTCCTATCAGAACGCTGCACAAGCGGCTTTGGATGCTGGGTTGGAAGTCAATGCAGGACATGATTTAGATTTAGAGAATGTTCAGGCGTTGTGTGAACAAGGTCGAATAATTGAAGTCTCTATCGGTCATGCTTTGACGGCGGAAGCATTAGATCTTGGCTGGAATCATGTAGTGAAAGCGTATTTAGAAAAATTGGCCTGATTAATGAGCGCTATAAAAAGAGCATGCTGTGATCATTGTCATTTTCTTGTAGAACAGTGTGTTTGCCAATGGATACCAGAATTGGCTGCTAATTTAGAAATCTTGATCTTACAAGATTCTAAAGAAGCGAAGCATGCTAAGAATACTGTGCCACTTTTATGCTTGGGCTTACCGAAAGTGAGATGCGTTTCTACACAAGACCAAGTGGCTTTACAAAAAGTATTATCTCAACTAGATACAAGTGAATGGTATTTGATTTTTCCCTGTGATGACGCGATTGCTATAGAATCAGTTGCTAATTCTCCAGTATCTCGCATAAAAGGTATTATTTTACTGGATGCAACGTGGAGGAAAGCAAAAAAAATGTATTGGATTGAGTCTTTGTTACATGCTTTTACTGCGGTTCGTTTTACACAGCCCCCTGCCGGTAAATATGTGATTCGTAAATCTCCTAATTCAGAATCTCTATCAACATTAGAAGCGTGTGCTTATGCAATTGAGCAGATATCGGGAGAAAATATGCAACCTTTACGTGAATTTATGATTAAAGCGCAAGAGTGGCAGTGGAGGCTTCAGCCTTCTAGCCATCGTCATTACAACTGATTCTTTTTTTGCCTAGGCGAACAGTTGAATGCATAACAAAACTATATATTACTGAATACACAGCGACATAAGTAAAGAGATAAGGCAACATTATGAATAAACAAATAGAAATTGAAGCGGCTGTATTACGTCGCCTTTTGAAGCATCTAGACGATAATAAATCTGTGCAAAATATAGACCTTATGAATTTGGCTGGATTTTGTCGTAACTGCTTAAGTAAATGGTACATGGTAGAAGCCGAACAGTTTGGTGTCGATGTCAATTATGATAAGGCTAGAGAGTATGTTTATGGCGAACCTTATGATACGTGGAAAGGCAAATATCAACCGAAAGCAACATCTGAACAGTTAGATGCTTTTAATGCCAAGTTTAAATCTGAATAGTAAATTGTAGATGAGGAAGCGATTTAGTTCGTTGTTGCCTTTTTTAAATAGTGCCAAACGATATGTTTGTGTACTTTTTATGGTGCTCCTTATTCCTCAATGGTTACTCTATGCAGATGTATCAGATAAATATAGAAAACTAGCAAAACAAGCTGCTATTACTTATGGCGTAGGTGCTGATAAGCGAATTTTGACTTGGCGTAAATTAATTGAAGATGCAAAGCCTCTGACTGTTATTGATCAACTTACTCAGGTGAATGATTTTTTTAATCAAATGGAATTTGTTGATGATATTGATCTATGGCATAAGGAAGATTATTGGGCGACACCCATTGAGTTTTTAGGTATGCAAGCTGGCGATTGTGAGGATTTTACGATTGCGAAATATTTTGCGCTTAGAGAGCTTGGTGTTCCTGATGAAAAACTGCGCTTAGTGTACGTTAAATCATTGACTTTGAATCAACATCATATGGTCGTGGCTTATTATCATAAGCCGACATCTATTCCTGTCTTGTTAGATAATATTGATAAAGAGCTGAAACCGGCATCAAAACGAAATGATCTACTGCCTATTTATTCTTTTAATGCTGAAAATTTATGGCTGTCTAAAGAGAAAGGTCGCGGTGTCCTTGTTGGAGGCTCATCGAGATTGAGCCTATGGACAGACTTAAATGATCGACTTAATACAATTACAAATTAGGAGAATATAGATGACGCTGTTCCGCCAGTTAATGATGACGATTATAGCCATCTTTTCATTGATGCTCGCCGTTGTTATGGGAATTAACTTTAACACGACAAAGGGCTATTTAATTGGTCAGCTACAATCAACAACGCAGGATTCAGCGACATCATTGAGTATGTCCGTGTCAGACTTTATGGCATTTGAAGATTACGTTTCTGTTGAGAGTAGTATTAATGCTGTGTTTGATAGTGGTTATTTTTCTGAAGTCCGTATTCATGTTTACAGCAATGATCAACAAATTAGTCGATCGATTGAAACCAAAATTGAAGGTGTGCCTTCATGGTTTGTCCGTTGGGTTGATTTTGATGTTCCTGTTGCTAAAGCCATCATATCAAATGGTTGGAATGAGTTAGGTCAAGTCTATGTCACAGGTAGTGCTGGTTATGCTTGTCGACAATTATGGTTGGCCTCACGCGATTTATTGATTTCATTCTTCATCATCGGTGTTATTACATTAATTTTGGGCAGTATTGCCTTGCGTTATTTATTTAAACCATTAGTAGAGCTAGAAAAACAGGCAGAGGCGATACAGCAAAGACGTTTTATTAAAATGGTCAATATTCCTAAAACACGAGAACTGAGATCGGTTGTGTTATCGATGAATAGGATGGCTGAAAAACTAGAAACAGAGTTCGCCTCTGAGGTAGAGACTGCTCAATGGTTACAAACTAAAGCTTTTAAAGACCCTGTTAGTGGTCTGGGTAATCGATATTTTTTTGAAAGCCAGATGAAATCACATTTTTCAGAACGAGAGCGAGGGCTTGATGGTTTAGTACTGGTTAGTTTAACGGACCTTGCTAAATTGAATAATGAGCAAGGTTATGAATCTGCAGATTTATTTATTCAATCAGCAGCAGATATATTAACTAAAAAAGTCACTTCAATATCTTCATTTTCTACATTGGCGCGTTTGTCTGGGGCTGATTTTGTTTTATTGATTCCTAATTTTGGCCGTAATCAGCTTGAGTTGATAGTTAATGAAATTATGCATGATTTGGTGGAGTTAAATACAGCTAGTATTAGTTACTCTGCGTCAGTGGCTAATATTGGAGCCGTTATTATAAATAGTTCTGTTGAGCGTTCTAGTGCTATGTCTCAAGTCGATGAGGCGTTGCGTGAGGCAAAAAGAGAGGGTGCTAATACCGTTAAAGTATTCGATCTTCAAGGAGGGCAGAATGTTTCAATCAGCAGAACTGAATGGAAAGGGATTTTAGAGCAGGCCATAAAAAACCGTTCTTTTAATTTAAAAAAACAAAGTGTTATGTCATTGAACTCTTTAGAGGGAGAGAGTTCCGAAGTAATGCTTCATGAAGAAGTATTTATGGGGCTAGAGCACGCAGGTAAAAAATATCATGCAGGTTACTTTATTGGATTGGCAGGGCAATTTGATTTGTGTGGCCAAATAGATAGAGTAATTATAGAGCTTGTTATTGAGTATATTAAATCAAAGAATCCAGAAGCTTCTTTAGCTATAAATTTATCAGCATCGTCTTATGCTAAGCCAGACTTTATTGCATGGCTTGATAAACTATTAGGCCAACTTGAGCTTAGGGTGAAAAGTAAACTTATTTTTGAGATTTCAGAACAAAGTGTTTTGGCAGAAGCGTCTCAAACGAAAGAGCTCATAGATGTATTTAAAGGGCAAAATATACAATTCGGAATTGATAATGTTGGTAAGCAAATATCAGCGTTCCAGTACTTGCAAGTACTAGTGCCAGATTATGTGAAAATTGATTCTTCTTACACCCGTATGGCAGCTGGTAAGGAATCTCAGTCTTTCTTTATGCAAACCCTTTGTAAAATATTTAATAGTTTGAATATTGAAGTAATTGCAACCGGTGTAGAAAATGAGAAACAATTGAAGGCTCTTTCTCGGTTCGATATAGCTGGCGGCCAAGGTTATCGTATTGGTCGTGCGCAAGATATATAGGGAGACACTACTATCTTGCCTCGAATTAAATCAGAGAATCATTATCGTCTAATGTGCCCTGAGTGTCTAACATTAGACTGTCATCGTGACCATGGTGAATGCCACGAACCCATTTTCTGCCAAGCAGCTTTTTCTGTGCTGGAAGTGGTAGTTCTGTAAATTGTATTAGGCGTTTTGCTGTTAGAAGGTCGACTAAATCTTCTAAAATTCGCATCATATCCCCATCAGAAACTGTCAGCATCTCTTGGGTATTTGCATTTGATGATGTGAATTTTTTTTCTAGTATACCAGCAACCGTAGGCTCATTTGGAGCGACTAATAAATTGTATTCATCAGATTGAGAAGAGGATACATCTATAATGTCACCTTCTTTATTGACTTTCGCATATAGCATGTTGATCTCCTTCTATGTGTAAATTTGTATAGCAAGCCACCGCTAAGCTTCCTATCTTACTTAATAAACACTATCCTGTACCAGCGCCATTATACTATTGGTTTGAAAATAAGATATTCGGTAGATTAGGAGAATATAGAGTATGTCTAATTCTGATACTCATTCAGAACAAAACTCTTCGTCACCTGTAGAAAGTGATACGCATGAACAAGATGATATTATTAATGGGACTGGCGATAGAATGGCCAAGCCGCAAGCTGAAGAAAACAATCAAAAAGAACTTCCTGAAGAGCTCACAGAAGAATGGGACACACAGGGAGCATCCTTGGAATATCCTAACCCTCTTCTAGACTGTTTAGTGTTGCTGAGTAAGTATTTTTACAATCCTTACACTGCTGATGGTATTGCGTCAGGATTACCTATTACTGATAACGCGATGACTCCAGAGCTTTTTCAGCGAGCAGCTCAGCGTATAGGTATCAGCTCACGTTTTGTTAAAAGAGATTTAGATAATATTCCGGATATGGTTTTACCTGCTGTACTACTTTTAAAAGACAAGCAGGCATGTATTTTACTAGAAATAGATAGAAAGAAAAAAGTAGCGAAAGTACTTCGACCTGAATCAGGTGAGGGTGAAATTTCACTGTCAATTGATGAGTTATCCGCTTCACTGACGGGATACTGTTTCTTTGTCCGACCTCTTTATCAGTTCGATAAAAGATCTGAAAAAAGTGATGAAAAAGAAACCAAAAAAGGGCACTGGTTTTGGGGGACTATTTCTGGTTCGTGGCGTATTTATCGAGATGTATTTATTGCTTCATTACTGATTAATATTTTTGCTGTTGCTAGCCCTTTATTTGTTATGAATGTATATGACCGAGTCGTACCTAATAATGCTTTTGATACACTTTGGGTATTAGCAATAGGAGCTGCAGTCGTCTATTTATTTGATTTTTTGCTACGTACTTTGCGAGCTTACTTTATAGATATTGCAGGGAAGAAATCTGACATTCTTATTTCTGCAGCTATTTTTTCTAAGGTGAATAACATCACTATGGCAGCGAGACCAAAATCTGTTGGTGCATTCGCTAAAAATCTTCAAGAATTCGAAAGCATTCGAGATTTCATTACTTCGGCATCGATTACTACTCTGGTTGATATTCCATTTATGTTTTTAATCATTGGTGTGATATGGCTAATTGGTGGTCCGGTAGGTTATATACCTATTGTTACAATTTTTTTGATTATTCTTTATAGCGTGATTATACAAATTCCACTTCGCCGTTCGATAGAAGAAAGTCAAAAGACAGCCTCGCAAAAAAATGCAGTACTCATAGAAAGTCTATATAACGCCGAGAGTGTGAAGCTTAATAATGCAGAAGGTGTGTTTCAGAAACAATGGGAAAACGCAGTCGGTAATATTGCAGATTGGGGAGTAAAAACACGCCAGCTATCTCAGTCATGTTCTTCTTTTGCTATGGTTGCTCAACAGTTAACAACAGTCATTATTGTTATTGTTGGTGTATATCAAATATCCGAAGGTCTTATGAGTATGGGAGCTTTGGTAGCTACCGTTATGTTGACTGGGCGAGCACTAGGCCCAATGGCACAAGTTGCCAGTTTAGCGACACGTTATAATCAAGCTAAATCTGCTTTTACTTCATTAAATGAAATTATGTCGTCACCGGTAGAAAAGCCTGACAATGTTAAGTTTGTGCATCGGCCTGTTTTTAAAGGTAATTTTCAATTTGAAGCAATTAACTTCTCTTACCCTGACCAAGAACAAGATGCTGTTAGCGATATTAATATTAATATTAAGCAAGGTGAAAAAGTTGCCATTATTGGACGAATTGGCTCGGGCAAGTCTACTTTAGGTAAGTTGATGACCGGTCTTTATACTCCAAGTGGTGGCGCGATACGTATTGATGGTGTTGATATTCGACAGGTTAATCCAACGGATTTACGTCGTAATGTTGGCTCTGTATCCCAGGATGTTAATTTATTTTATGGCTCTATTAAGGACAACATCGTCATGGGGGTTCCTTATATGGAAGATGAGGCTATTATTCGAGCGGCTGATCTATCAGGGGTCTCGGAGTTTGCTAATCGCAAGCCTAGTGGATTAGACAGTCTTGTGGGTGAAAGAGGGGCTTTATTATCTGGTGGGCAACGCCAAAGTATTGCGATCGCAAGGGCGTTATTATTCGATCCACCTATTCTAATATTGGATGAGCCAACAGCTTCAATGGACAATACGACAGAATCTAGAATGAAGCGTCGACTAATCAGCGCGGTAAAAGATAAAACCCTTATTTTGATTACACATAAGGCTTCTATGCTAGATATGGTTGATCGTATTATTGTTATGGATAATGGTCGTTTAATTGCTGATGGTCCAAAAGCGCAAGTACATGAAGCTCTTCGTCAAGGTAAGTTGAAGGTCAGTTAATTATGAGTAATAAAAACACGATTTCTCAACACGATTTAGAATACCTGACAGACCGTAATGCCGCTTTAATGCTAAAAACACCACGTGGTGGCAGAATTATTTTATGGGTTATCTTTATTTTTATCGCAGCTGCTTTGGTATGGGCTAACTATACATCCTTAGATGAAGTGACCGTTGGTGAAGGTAAGGTCATTCCGTCTAGTCAAGTTCAGCAAATCCAAAATTTAGAAGGCGGTATTCTAAAAGAAATTAATGTTCAGGTTGGGCAGGTAGTGGATAGTGGTCAGATATTGATGACCATTGAAAATACTGAAGCTTTGTCTTCATTGCGTGAACAGCAAGCTGAATTTATAAACTTACAAGTTAGAGCAACTCGTTTGCAGGCAGAGGCTTCAGGTACTACGCCTGAATTTGATAATGATGCGAAGGAAGAGTATCCCTTAGTTGTTAGTCGAGAATTGGATTTGTATAACAACAAATTAGAGTCATTGCGTACTAATCAAGTTAGTTTTCAACAGCAAATAGAGCAAAAAAAACAAGAAATTGTTGAACTTCAAGCCAAGTTAAAGAACTTAAAACAAAGTTACGAATACTCAAAAGAAGAGTTAGATTTAACTCGTCCTGCATATGATCAAGGTGCTATATCAAGAGTTGAATTGTTACAACTTGAGCGCGAAGTCAACCAATTACAAGGTGATTTAGAGGCAACGCAACTTGCTATACCACGCGCAGGATCGGCACTGAAAGAAGCGCAGAGTAAGCTAGAAGAAAGTGAGGCTCAGTTTAGAACCGATGCACAAGAAGATTTGACTGGTGTACGTAGTAAGTTGGACCAACTTAGAGAAGCGACAGTGTCGCTTAAAGATAAAGTGTCTAGAACACAGGTTAGATCGCCGGTAAAAGGAATAGTGAAGCAGATTCAAACCAATACCGTTGGTGGTGTGATTAAGCCTGGCGTCAATATGATGGAGATAGTTCCTATTGAAGACTCTCTACTAATTGAAGCCAAAGTTCGTCCAGAAAATATAGGCTTTATACAGCCAGGTTTTAATGCGGTCGTAAAATTGTCTGCTTATGATTTTGCTATTTTTGGAGGTCTACGTGGCACTGTAGAAAACATTAGCGCAGATACTATTCTGGATGAAGAAGGTAATAGTTTTTACTTAGTTAGGGTTAGAACCGATAAAAATTATATAGGAACAGAAGACGCACCATTATCAATTATCCCTGGTATGCAATCGACTGTAGATATTATTACGGGTAAGAAGACTCTATTAGACTATTTGTTAAAACCTATCTTAAAAGCAAAACAAAATGCACTACGTGAAAGGTGATTACAAAAAAGTAGTTAACAAATGATAAAGATTAACAAATGTTAACATTCATCATTTTTTAACTGGTTAAAATAGCTCTGTTGTACTTCATAGGATGAGGCTGATTTTGAAAATTTTGTGTTTGAATACAGATGACGCCGTATGGAAACATTGGAATCAAGTCATCTCTACGGACGCTTTGTTAGTCCGTGTTGAAAAGATCAATAGTGTTTATGAAGCGTTGGAAAATACAGGTTCCGATTTTAAATATTGTTTTATATATTTAAGTGATAAATCATTTTCGACGCATGTTGATGATGTTGTGGCACTGCGATCTAAGTTCCCTAATCAGAAAATAATCGTTTTTCCTAATCATTCAAATCAGTCAGTCTCACTCAAACTTTTTTCTGTTGGTGTGAGTGGGCAATGTGCTCCTTACATTGGTCGAGAGCAGTTGTCTTTGGTCTTGACTGTTGTCGATTCAGGTGAGATCTGGGGCGGTAAAGCTTTTATTCAACAACTTATCCAGCAGTCGGCGGGTAATGCGCCTGCTGGTTATAATAATGGGTTGGAAAATTTGTCTGAGCGTGAATTAAGTGTTGCCCGGTTTATAGCGAAAGGTTTAACAAATAAGCACATTGCTATTGAGATGGATATTACAGAGCGTACTGTAAAGGCGCACTTAACGTCTATTTTCAAAAAAACGAATACCAAGGACCGATTATCACTAGCGCTGTTGGCTCAAAATAATGACGCGACACTCTAATTTGGTGCGTTTATAAATTACCTCATGCACATAATTTGCTCATCTTCGCTATATTTAATTTCTCACCTTCTAATTATCCCTAGTAAAGCCTTGTAATAAGGCTTTTACACTGGAATTTTCGTACAAAAAAATAATGTGTCGAAATGGCGCATATATTGCTTGCTCTTATATGTTTTAACGCTTTTTAAGAGAATGCACTATGCCAGCAGCACCAGAAAAAGAGTTAACTGTCATGCTGGTCGATAATGAGCCTGCAAGAGCTGCAATTGTTGAGCAAGCGATGACTGATAGTGGTTACCGTGTTATTAGGCGACTTGAAAATGCTAAAAATCTAACGGAAGCCGTTAACCAATATCAACCTGATATGGTCATTATTGATATTGAATCTCCTGATCGTGATATGTTGGAAAACATGTCGCGTCTTACCCAAGATAACCCTCGTCCTATTGTTATGTTTGCTGAAGAAGATGACTCTCGACATGTTGAAGCTGCGATTCGAGCAGGGGTTAGCGCGTATGTAGTCGATGGCGTGAATAGTGGGAGTGTAAAGGCTTTGTTACAAGTCGCCATTGCGCGATTCCGTGAATTCCAAGCGCTTAGATCTGAATTAGAGTCGGTAAAAAGCCAACTGGAAGATAGAAAGCTGATAGATAAAGCGAAAGGTTTAATTATGAAGCATCAGCAATGTGATGAGCCAGCAGCCTATAAAGCATTAAGAAAACTGGCTATGGATCGTAGTCAACGTATGACAGATGTCGCTCGAAATATCATATCGGTAATGGAACTAATGGGAGATGCGAAGTGAATTTGATGAAAGTAAACGCAACTCTTTTGCACAATGAGCCTGTTCGCATTGGTTTCATTCCTTTAATAGATTGTGCCCCTTTTGTTATTGCACAAGAAAAAGGTTTTTTTGAAGATGAAGGTGTCAATGTAATACTTTCTAAAGAGGCATCTTGGGCCAGTATTCGAGATAAGGTAGCATTTAATGTGCTTGACGGCGCACATATGCTGGCATCAATGCCTATTGCGGCGAGTTTAGGTATAGGCACGATAAAAACAGCTATCCAAACGAGTTTTACTGTTAGCCATAATGGTAACGGAATTACAGTTGGTAATGTTTTATATGATCAATTACAAAAGTATTCTAAATCCTCTGAAGATGTTAGGAATGGTGTCGCTTTAAAGCGGCTTATCGATAATCGAGAAAAAGGGGAGCCAGCCCTACGATTTGCAATTGTTTACCCCTACTCCTCGCATAATTATCAATTACGAGATTGGATGAGTCGAGCGGGAATAGACTCGGATACTGATGTAAATATTGTAGTGATTCCCCCTGTTAAAATGGTTGATGCATTAAAGTCTGGTGAAATTGATGGTTACTGCGTTGGTGAACCATGGAATAGCCTTGCTGTTGAGCAAGGTGTTGGTCATATGCTGGTTACCGGGTATGAAATTTGGGGGAGTACTCCAGAAAAAGTCTTTGGGGTAAATTCGTCCTGGGCTGAGCAAAATGAACCAGCACACCTTGCTGTGATTAGGGCTCTTGAAACCGCCTGTGTTTGGGTTGATGACAAAAGAAATCAAACGGAACTACTGAATATATTAAGTCATCCAGATTATTTGAATTGCACAGTTGGGCAGTTAGTTTATGGGTTTGGTGCTATTAAGCCTAAAGGTCAGTTTGATTGGCCCATGAACGCATATCAACGCTTTTCAGGTCGTGAAGTGAATCAGCCATTACCAAGTTATGCGTTATGGGTAATGGGGCAAATGCGCCGCTGGCAACAACTTGGTGAGGTTCAATCGTTAAATGAGGTAGCAGAGCAGGTTTATCGTCAAGATCTTTACTTTAAAGCGTTTGGTGTAGATGTTGAGATAAATCATGGATGGCGCTTAAATAAAGATGAAGAGTCTGCCTGGTTAAACAAAGTAGCAAATGGTGTTATTCGTTTACATCCAGATGGAATACTGAAAGGATTTGATGAATAGCGTGTGTTTTTATGGTGCGCAATGCGTAAGAAATGGGCAAAAGTAATCATGATGACCATGCTTTTTTTATTTAGCTTCTTATGTGTTGCTTATAAAACAAGGATTTGAGTGTTTTGGCATACTACGTGCTTGTAAGTATATATAGATATATGCATTAGCATTTATTCTGAATAAACATATTAGTGAAGTTAGCAACGATGCTTAACTGTCACACTCTTTATAGTAGTTCGATGTAGAACTATTGATAAATGGCAAAGGTGCCTGCGAATACATAATTGTAATTCGCATGCGCCTTTTTTTGTTTTTGTACTTTCTTTAATCGGAGTGTAGTTATGAACATGAGATCTTTGAAAACTGTTTTACCTTTTCCTAAGCTGACGTATTCGGCTAAGAAAATAGGTGTTTCTTTATTGGTTGGTTCTGCACTTCTTTCGGGGGTTGCTCAAGCAGAGCTTGGTTACCCAGAAAAAGAAGAACTTAAGTTTGGTTTCATTAAGTTAACAGACATGGCGCCATTGGCAATTGCTTATGAGAAAGGCTATTTCGAAGATGAAGGTTTATATGTCACGTTAGAAGCGCAGGCAAACTGGAAAGTATTGTTAGACCGAGTAATTGATGGTCAGCTTGATGGTGCGCATATGTTAGCTGGACAGCCTTTAGGTGCAACCATTGGGTACGGAACAAAAGCACACATAGTGACGGCTTTTAGCATGGATTTAAACGGTAATGGTATTACTGTTTCTAATGATGTTTGGGCTGAAATGAAAAAGAATATTCCGCATAGTGCAGATGGCAAACCGATTCATCCCATCAGTGCAAGTGCTTTAAAACCTGTTGTTGATGGTTATAAAGCAGAGGGTAAGCCTTTCAAAATGGGGATGGTTTTCCCCGTCTCTACTCATAACTATGAATTGCGTTACTGGCTAGCGGCTGGTGGTATTCACCCTGGCTACTATGCGCCAGCGAAAGGAGATACGAGTGGACAAATTGATGCTGATGCGTTGCTTTCTGTGACGCCACCACCACAAATGCCAGCGACAATGGAAGCCGGAACGATCCACGGTTACTGTGTAGGTGAACCTTGGAATCAGCAAGCTGTGTTTAAAGGCATTGGTGTTCCAGTGATCACTGATTATGAAATCTGGAAAAACAATCCAGAAAAAGTTTTCGGCGTTAGCAGTGGTTGGGCAGAAAAAAATCCAAATACACACATTCGAGTTGTTAAAGCCATGATTCGTGCGGCGAAGTGGTTGGATGAAAACAACAATGCTAACCGTCCAGAAGCCGTTGAAATACTATCTCGTAGTGATTATGTCGGCGCTGATTACGATGTTATCGCAAACAGTATGACAGGAACATTTGAATATGAGAAAGGCGATAAACGTGAAGTTCCTGACTTCAACGTATTCTTCCGTCATAACGCAACTTATCCTTATTACAGTGATGCGATTTGGTATTTAACGCAAATGCGTCGTTGGGGACAAATTGCTGAACCTAAGTCCGATGAATGGTTCATGAAAATTGCAAAAGATGTCTATCGTCCAGATATCTATGCACAAGCGGCGAATGCTTTGATCGAAGATGGATTGATGAAAGCAAATGAATTTCCAGACTTCGGCGTTGAAGACGGCTTTAAGCCTGTTCAAAGTGACTTTATTGATGGCGTTAGCTATGACGGTAAGCGTCCAAATGATTACTTAAAAAGTTTTAAAATTGGTTTGAAAGGCGATGACCAAATATAAATAGAGTGAATGATAAGGCAGTCATTTGACTGCCTTATTTTGTTGAATGAAGCGAGAGAGAAATATGAATATACCAAACTTATCCATAGCGTCACTGAAAGAGAAAATAGAAAACTTTTCAATCAAAAGTTTACTATTTCCTCTTTTTGGTATTTTGGCCTTTGTGTTGTTATGGCAGGTTGGTGCAAGCCGAGTTCATACTTCTTTAGGGGAGTTTCCTGGGCCAGCTGTTGTGTATGAACAGTGGGGCGGTCTTGTTGCAGAGCACAGCAACGAACGATTAAAAGAAGAAAAATTTTACGAGCGACAAGAAAAACGTATTGAAGCTCGACAGGCAAAAGACCCTAGTTATGTGGGTAAATTAAGAGCCTATACTGGAAAGCCTACTTTTTTTGATCAAATATTTACTAGCTTATATACAGTACTAGCAGGTTTTGGTTTAGCCAGTTTGATTGCAATACCGCTTGGTATTTTAATTGGTTTAAACAGTTCTGTGTACAGTGCACTTAACCCCGTTATTCAGATATTTAAACCTGTTTCCCCACTTGCTTGGTTACCTTTGGTTACTATGGTTGTTAGTGCGTCTTATGTATCTGATGACCCTATGTTCTCTAAATCCTTCCTGACATCTATGTTCACCGTGACTTTGTGTTGCATGTGGCCAACATTAATTAATACCGCAGTGGGTGTTGCTGCGGTTGAGAAAGACTTACTAAACGTGTCTAAGGTATTGCGCCTTGGTTGGGTTACTCATGTCATGAAAATCGTTATTCCTTCTGCAATTCCTTTGATGTTTACCGGTCTACGTCTGTCACTTGGCATTGCTTGGATGGTATTAATCGCAGCGGAAATGTTGGCGCAAAATCCAGGTTTAGGAAAGTTTGTTTGGGATGAATTTCAAAATGGTAGTTCCAACTCGTTAGGTCGAATTATGGTCGCTGTGTTGATGATAGGTTTTATCGGGTTTTTATTAGATAGAGCCATGCTGACGGTTCAGCGTTTTGTTTCTTGGGATAAAACACAAGTACTGCGTTAATCAGAGAAACGTTAGTAAAAGATACGTGAATTGGAGAGTAGCATGTCAACAACACATTTAGATATTAGTAAAGTTTCTATCGAGTTCCCAACGGCTAAAGGTTTTTTTAAAGCTCTTGATGGTGTGAGCTTAAAAATCGAAAAAGGAGAGTTTGTTTCTCTTATCGGTCATTCTGGTTGTGGTAAATCAACCGTATTGAATATTGTTGCGGGCCTTTATGACGCTACTGAAGGTGGTATTTTGCTGGATGGTAAAGAAGTCAAAGGTCCAGGCCCAGAACGTGCTGTTGTATTTCAGAATCACTCGTTACTACCTTGGTTAACGTCTTACCAAAATGTTGAATTGGCAGTGAAGCAGGTTTTCAAGAAAACCAAATCTAAAAAAGAAATGCATGACTGGATTATGCATAACTTAGAACTTGTTCATATGACGCATGCTGCAGATAAACGTCCAGATGAAATATCAGGTGGTATGAAACAGCGTGTAGGTATTGCTCGCGCACTAGCAATGGAACCCAGTGTTTTATTAATGGATGAGCCGTTCGGTGCCTTAGATGCATTGACTAGAGCGCATCTACAAGACTCGTTAATGGAAATTCAAAAAGATCTTAATAATACAGTCATTATGATCACGCATGATGTTGATGAGGCTGTTTTATTGTCTGATCGTATTGTTATGATGACGAATGGACCAGAAGCGACTATTGGCGAAATCCTTAAAGTAGATTTAGATCGCCCACGAGATCGATTGGCTTTGGCGAATGACCCTAAGTATGTGGATTACCGCGCGCAAGTGTTGACCTTCTTATATGAAAAACAACGCAAAGTAGAGAGTGCGTAAGGTGATAGATTCGTCGGATAGTACTCGCATTGTCATAGTCGGCGCTGGTATGGCGGGCAGCAAGCTAGCGTATGACTTACTACAGGAAAATAATGCGAACTACTTAATTACTTTGATTGGTGAAGAGACTCAAGTTGGTTACAACAGAATCATGTTGTCTTCTTTACTCGCGAACGATATTTCTGCGGTAGATATGCCATTAGTCAACACGAATCAAATGAAAGAAGAGGGCGTTAATATAATCTCTGGTGATTGTGTGGTGATTACAGACCCTATTACAAAGACGTTGTGTTTGGCGAGCGGCCGTACAGTTAAATATGACAAACTCATTATTGCCACTGGCTCTCGTGCCAGAATGTTACCAATTGAAGGTGCTCAGGCATCTAATGTCATGGGGTTTCGTACTTGGCATGATGTGAATGTGATGGCTGATTTAGATGCCAAGCAATCTGTCTGTGTTATCGGTGGTGGATTATTGGGGTTAGAGGCCGCAGTTGGATTAGTGAAACGTGGGCATCTAGTGACGGTATTTCATCGTTCTAACTGGTTGTTGAATAGGCAGCTAGATTCAGAGTCTGCCGAACTGTTATTGAGTCGGCTACAGACAATGGGCATTAATTTTCGATTAGGTGAATCACCTACTTCATTTGTCCAATCTGAAGGCGGATTAGTCACTCATGCCATTTGTTCCGATGGTGAAAGTATGGCCGTAAACTTAGTTGTGATGGCGGCAGGGATTTCTCCTGAAATAGCCTTGGCAAAAGCTGCAGGCTTAAAAACAAATCAAGCCATTTTGGTGGATGAAAAAATGCAAACGTCCCATCCAGATGTTTTTGCTCTGGGTGAATGTTGCGAATTTGAAAATCAAACATTCGGTTTGGTAGCGCCAATTTGGGCTCAAATTAAAGTCTTAATTAATGTACTTAAAGGTGGCGAAGCCTATTTTGCCATTGAGCCTGTGCCGACCAAACTAAAAGTATCTGGTGTCAACCTTTTTTCAGTCGGAAGGGTTGAGCCAATTGAAGGTGATTCCTGCATCTTTTTCAAAGATGTGGGTGCAAACCATTATCGCAAGCTAGTGGTCAATGATGGCTTACTGGTTGGGGCAATTCTTTATGGCAACGTGGCCGATGGAAGCTGGTATTTCCAGCTTATGCAAAATAAAACAGATGTCTCTGACATGCTTGAACTACTTGTATTTGGCGAAGCCTATTGCAGCCCTCAAGTCGCTTAAAGTGGTCTTAGATATTTGAAATATTAAATGAAAGCAGGAAAATACGATGACTTCTATTAAACCTCTGTCAACAAATAAACCACACCTTGTAGTCGTTGGTAATGGCATGGTTGGACACCATTTTGTCGAGCAAATTATTGAACAAGGTGGTCATGAAAACTTTCATATCACTGTATTTGGTGAGGAGCCGAATTTAGCCTATGACCGAGTGCATCTAAGTGAGTACTTTACGGGTAAGGGTGCGGCCGATTTGGCCATGACTGACGGTACTTTATATGATGATAATGGCGTTTGTTATTTTACGAATAGTTTAGTCACTGAAATCAATCGTGATGACAAAACCTTACTTTTACAAGATGGCCGGACGTTATCCTATGACAAGCTTGTGTTGGCTACAGGCTCTTATCCTTTTGTTCCTCCTATTCCTGGTCATAAGCGCGACAATACATTCGTTTATCGTACGTTGGAAGACTTGGATGCTATTCGAAACTGTGCCAAAACAGTGACACGAGGAACGGTTGTTGGTGGTGGTTTACTAGGTCTAGAAGCGGCCAACGCGCTGAAAAATCTTGGATTAGAAACCAGTGTGGTTGAGTTTGCACCGCGTTTAATGCCAGTTCAGCTCGATGAGAAGGGTGGTAGTGTTCTTAAAGGTATGATTGAAGGTATAGATGTAAAGGTTTATACCGATACGGCAACCAAAGAAATTATAGACGGTGAAGATGCATTTCATCGCATGAATTTTGCAGATGGAACCTATCTTGAAACTGATTTGATTTTATTCTCTGCAGGTATACGTCCTCAGGATGCTTTGGCAAAACAATCTGGCTTAGCCATGGGAGAGCGAGGCGGTATTACGATTAACAATCACTGTCAGACGAGTGATGATGCTATTTACTCTATTGGTGAATGTGCCTTATGGAATAATATGATCTTCGGTTTGGTTGCACCAGGTTACACAATGGCAAAAGCCGCTGTGGGTCATTTATTAGATGACGTTACCGTGTCTTTTACCGGTTCAGACATGAGTACAAAACTTAAATTACTAGGTTGTGATGTAGGTTCTGTCGGCGATGCTCATGCTAAAACGCAAGGCTCTAAAGTTTTTGTTTATCAAGATGAGATTAGTCAAAGCTACCGTAAAATGGTGGTCTCTGAAGACGGTAAAAAATTATTAGGTGCTGTACTGGTTGGTGACAATAGTTATTACGATACCTTATTGCAATATTACCTGAACGCAATAGATTTACCTGAGCAAGCGCAGTCATTGATTTTACCTGCAATGGATGGTGCTCCTGTAGGCTTGGGTGTTGACGCTTTGCCAGCCACTGCTTCAATTTGTAGTTGTCATAATGTTTCCAAGCAAGATATTAGCGATGCTGTTTGTAATGGTGCCTTATCGGTTGGTGATGTAAAAGGTGTGACAAAAGCAGGAACTGGCTGTGGTGGTTGTGCTGCTTTGTTAAAGAAAGTTGTTGATAACGAATTACTTGCTTTGGGTGTAGAGGTTAGCACTGATATCTGTGAACATTTCGCTTATACACGCCAAGATTTATACAACCTAGTAAAAATTGAAGAAATTAAAAGCTTTGATGCTTTGTTGAAAAAGCATGGTAAGGGGCACGGTTGTGAAATATGTAAGCCTGCAGTTGGCTCTATCTTGGCCAGTGTATGGAATGATTATGTATTGAAGAAAGAGCACATCAGCCTTCAAGATACTAATGATAGATTTTTAGCAAACATGCAAAAAGACGGAACTTACTCAATTGTCCCTCGCATTCCGGGTGGAGAAATTACAGCAGAAAGGCTGATCGTAATGGGTGAGGTGGCTAAAGAGTATAATCTTTATACCAAGATTACTGGTGGTCAGCGTATTGATTTGTTTGGCGCAACCTTAGCGCAGTTACCAGAAATCTGGGAAAAGTTAATTGCTGCTGGTTTTGAAACGGGTCAGGCTTACGGTAAATCATTACGTACGGTGAAGTCTTGTGTGGGTAGTACTTGGTGTCGTTATGGTGTCAACGATAGTATGAAAATGGCGATTGATCTTGAGAACCGTTACAAGGGGTTACGTTCACCTCATAAAATAAAATTTGCAGTGTCTGGTTGTACTCGTGAGTGTGCTGAAGCGCAAAGTAAAGACATTGGTGTGATTGCAACAGAGGGAGGTTGGAATCTTTATGTTTGTGGCAATGGTGGTATGAAGCCCCGTCATGGTGATTTATTTGCAACAGATCTTGATGATGAAACCTTAGTGAAATATATCGACCGCGTTTTAATGTTTTACACGAAAACAGCAGATCGTTTACAACGTACATCTGTTTGGATGGATGGTTTAGAGGGTGGCTTAGAGTACCTAAAAGATGTAGTGATCAAGGATAAGCTTGGTTTATGTGACGAATTAGAAGAAGGTATGAGTCATATTGTTGATACCTTCCAGTGTGAGTGGAAAACGACGTTAGAAGATCCAGAGGCACTTAAAACCTTCCGCCAATTTGTGAATTATGAAGGTGCTGATAAAAATGTGGTTTTTGTTGAGGAGCGTGATCAAGTGCGTCCAGCAACTGATTTAGAAAAACAGCAACTAATAGCTAAGGTAGGTTAATAAGATGACAACACAATGGACATTGGTTTGTAAACAGGCTGATCTTGTTGCCAACGCTGGCGTTGCTGCTATGGTAAATAACGAACAAGTGGCACTTTTTTATCTGCCAGAATCGGAGAATAAAGTATTCGCAATTGCTAACTGGGATCCTATTGGTAAAGCTAATGTTTTGTCGAGAGGGTTAACTGCCCACCTTCAAGGTGAATGGGTTGTCGCTAGTCCTTTATATAAACAGCATTATATTTTGTCTTCTGGTGAGTGTTTAGAGGAGGATATTTGTCTTCCACATTGGAAAGCAAAGTTAGATGGTGATGACGTTTACATTGCTGAACATTAAACTCCTTGCACTTTTTTAGTGCTTAGGGCTTTTTTTTAGCTATTTTGATGAATGAGTTATATACATTTCTGACTTTAACTTATTGATATATATAAAAAAATAAAATTTACTGATTAGGTTTTGTAATTGGCTCAAATATTGCTTTTTATTATAGAACTGATGCACCGTAGGCCGACGATGGTTTGCACATAAAGCAGTCAGATATTACAAAAGGCAACGAGGCCCAACCGCTTTTCTAGGAAAGTGGTTGGGCCTTTTTTTGTTTTAAAAACAGTTTGAAGGAAAACCCATGACAGCGACCATTACAAAGACTACTTGCCCATATTGTGGTGTAGGGTGTGGCGTAAACGTGACTGTTCCAAATATTGATTCAGGTCTAAGTTTAGACAATATTCCGCCTGTGTCTGGTGATCTTGATCATCCTGCTAATTTTGGTCGTCTTTGTGTCAAAGGAAGCAGTCTTGCTCAAACTCTTCAATCTGATGATAGATTGCTGGTTCCTACAGTAAAAGGAGAGGCTGTTTCATGGGAATCGGCAGTTGATACTGTTAGTGAAAAAATAGCTCAAGTCGTGAAAGATCATGGTCCGGATGCATTTGCCTTTTATCTTTCTGGGCAGATTTTGACAGAAGATTATTATGTGGCCAACAAACTAGCAAAGGGTTTTATAGGTACGGCGAACGTAGATACAAATTCTCGGCTGTGTATGGCGTCTGCAGTTGTTGGTTATAAACGTGCGTTTGGCTCTGATACCGTACCTTGTAATTATGAAGACTTAGAGTTATGTGATTTATTGATTATGGTAGGCTCAAATGCCGCTTGGACACACCCTATCCTATATCAAAGAATTGTAGCTGCAAAAAAACAACGACCAAACATGAAAGTCGTGGTTATTGATCCTAGAGAAACGGCGACTTGTGATATTGCAGATTTGCATTTGGCAATTAGGCCTGGAAGTGATGCTGCTGTTTTTTCTTTTCTATTGCAGCATTCCGTTGATGTCGGTGTGCTTGATAGTGCATTTATCTCTCGTCATACCAATGGGTTTAAAGAGGCTCTAAATCAAGCAACAGAATCGACACCAACTTTGTCTTCTGTGGCAAATTTTTGTGATATTAGTGAGCAAGACTTATTGCTATTAGCGAGCTGGTGGGCAAAAACAGAAAAAACGGTATCTTTTTATTCACAAGGTGTAAATCAGTCTGCGTCTGGTGTCGATAAATGTAATGCGATTATTAACTGTCATTTGGCAACAGGACGAATCGGAAAAGAAGGTGCTGGACCTTTTTCTATTACTGGTCAACCAAATGCAATGGGTGGACGAGAAGTGGGAGGTTTAGCGAATCAATTAGCTGCGCATATGGACTTTGCGACTCCGGGTGCTCAAGAATTGGTTCAGCGTTTTTGGCAAGCACCAAATATGGCTACGGAAAATGGTTTAAAAGCCGTCGACTTATTTCAAGCAATGGAAGAGGGTAAAATTAAAGTTGTTTGGATTATGTCGACCAATCCGATGGTTAGTATGCCAGATACAGCACAAGTTAGACGAGCTCTAGAAAAATGTGAGTTAGTTATTGTGAGTGATTGCAAAGCTCATACGGACACAACGGCAATGGCTGATGTACTTTTTCCTGCAACCGGTTGGAGTGAGAAAGACGGCACAGTCACAAATTCTGAGCGTCGAATATCACGTCAGCGTGGCTTACTGCCAGCACCAGGTGAAGCCAAGCATGATTGGTGGGTAATTTGTAAAGTGGCGAAGTGTTTAGGTTATCAATCAGCGTTTTCTTATCGTAATGTTCATGAGATTTTTGCCGAGCATGCGGGCTTATCTGAATTTGAAAATAGTGGTAAACGAGATTTTGATATTGGACATTTTAGTCGAATCACCAAAGAAGAATACGATGCACTCATACCAGTACAATGGCCGGTTCCTAAAGGTCGACCAGAAGGTACGAAGCGAATGTTTGAAGATGCTCGCTTTTTTACGCCAGATAATCGTGCAAGATTTATTCCAATCACTCCGACTTTGCCTATTCATCAAGCAACACCTGAGTGGCCATTCACCTTAAACACAGGAAGAGTGCGAGACCAATGGCACACAATGACAAGAACAGGTGACGCTGCATTGCTGACGAAGCATACGGATCAGCCTTATGTGGAAGTACATCCAAAAGACGCAAAGCGTCTTGAAATTAGTGACAAATCACTTGTACGTTTAACTTCTCCCTATGGTGAAGCATTATTAAAAGCAAAAATCAGTCGTGCAGTATCTCCGGGTAATGTTTTTACGCCGATACATTGGACACTACAATTTGCAAATGCAGCAGTGGTATCGAATCTTATTCCTCAAGTAGCAGACCCTTTGTCTGGGCAGCCAGAATCCAAGCATGCACAAGTTAAGCTTGAAGCGGTTAAGAATATTGCTTATGGTGTCGTAATTTCTGCAGAACCACTTCAAACCTTAGATTTTACCTATTGGTGTCGCGTACCATCTGAACAAGGTTATCATTATGAAGTTGTGTGGTCAGAGTGCGAGAATGTAGCCTCTATTCAAGCAATGTTGGAAGGCTCAATACAATCACAAGGAGAGTGGTTAGAATATACGAATCCTAAGACGCATCAGATTAGATTGGCTCAGATAGTTAATCAAAGACTTGTATCGGTTTCATATTTACACCCAGCGCCTGAGTCAATTTCTTGTGATTGGTTAGAATCAAAACTCATGAACAAAGAAGCGTTATCTGATTTGGACCGTATGGCAATTCTAGTCGGCTTACCTGCTAACGTTGAAGATAAGGGCGCTATTGTTTGTTCTTGCTTTCAAATAGGTACGAAGCAAATTGAAAAAGCTATTAAAGAAGGCGTTTGTTCAGTTGAGGCATTAGGGAGTCGGTTAAAATGTGGTACCAATTGCGGCTCTTGTCTACCTGAATTAAAACACTTTATACCTATTAAAACGGAGCTTTCAGCATGAGTAATGCTTTTACAAAGTATGTCAAAATATTAGGCCGAGGGAAAAAGGGGTCGCGTACTTTAACGACAGAAGAAGCAGATCATGCTATGTCTCTCATCCTGTCTGGACAGGTTGAGTCTGAGCAATTAGGCGCCTTTTGGATGCTGATTCGTATCCGTGAAGAAACAATTGATGAAACAGTTGGTTTTACAGAGGCAACACGTCAATTTTTATCAGAGAAAGAGGTGTTGGGACTCGAAATCGACCTCGATTGGCCTGCTTACGCTGGTAAGCGTAATGAATTACCTTGGTTTTTATTGGCCGCATTAGCGCTAGCAGATAGTGGTGTTAAAGTTGTTATGCATGGCCATGTATTTAAAGGCGAGGAAAGAATTTTTGTTGAAGAAGCCATTCGTGCTTTGGATTTACCTATCTGCCATTCATGTATGGAAATAAAGGAAAATATCACTCAGAAAAATTTTGCGTATATACCTTTACAAGACATTGACTCCCAATTAAGTGACATGATGGACTTGAAGTACACACTTGGATTGCGCTCACCTGTTAATACTGTAGTTCGTATGATGAATCCATTTGTTGCCTCTCACAGTGTTCATGGCGTGTTTCATACGGGTTACGATATTTTGCATATATCCGCTAGTGAGCAATTGAATGATCCTTCAGTGCTTGTTTTCCGAGGAGGTAATGGCGAGGCTGAAGTAAATCCAGAGAGGGATGTTACCTTATGGAAATGGAAACATGGTGTTGCAAGCTGGACGAGTTGGCCAAAAGCGGAAAAAGAACACAAACGACTGAAACATCATTTAGATCTTTCTAGGCTGTCGGACCATTGGAGTGGTAAGCAAATAGATCAATTTGGTGAGCAAGCAGTACGACAAACTATTGCCTCAGTTGCCGGACTTATTCATGATGTTGTTTCCCATGATGAGTGTTTAGTTTTGGCGGATCAAATTTGGACTAATCGTGATCGAAACTGGCTATCTGAACCCATTGGTTAAGTTTATGTAAGAGGGTTGTTATGGAATTTACCTCTCTATCTGGTGTGGTACTAGCTGGTGGTAAAAGTGAGCGAATGGGGCACCAAGATAAAGGTTTATTGCTATTTAAAAATGAGCCAATGGCACTTCAGGTTAGTCAAGCTTTTAAAAGCGTTACTGATTATGTTTTTATAAATGCCAACAGAAATATTGAACAATATTCTGCATTAGGCTTTGATGTCTTTTCTGATGTTGAGGGGTATTCAGAGAAAGGGCCGCTCTCTGGTTTGTTTGCGAGTCTGAATTATGTCTCTGCATCTCATCTAGTGGTATCACCATGTGACACACCTTGTATTAGTGGGGCGGCTTTTTTAGAACTTCAGATGATGAGTAAAGAGTTTCCAGATAAAATCCATTACCTAAAAAGTACTTCGGGGAGTCATCCTCTGCACGCAATTCTTCCTGTGGCATCTAGTCTATTAGCACTGAAGATGTTTCTTGATCAAACGGGGCGAAATAGTGTGATGGCATTTTATGAGGCTTTTGGGTGTCAAGAGGTGTTGTGGAGTAAAGACTCTGAGCTTTTAAATGTAAATACACCCAATTACCTAAAATAGTAGAACCTAATTTGGCACATTATTATTGTCTGTTATTTAAGAGAATCTATGTCTAGGCGGTAAGACTCACCATCTTCTTTATGTTCAAGTTTGACTAGCAAGTAGTCAAATTTTGGAACAAACCAAAAAGAGGTTCTTTTGCCTTTGTCTAAATTGTCAGTACGAATGACCTTTATAGCGGATACTTTTCCTAGGTTTGTATTAATACTTTCCATGCTCTCGCGTCTGAAACTCCAATTTTTAATGTATCCGCCATCAGCGATTTGATAATTAAAGTCGTTTTTACCTAGTTTTAGGTCCTGTCTAACTTGTAGTTGAAAAGACAACTTGTCGAGTGTGTTTGAATTGATAGCTAGGTTCCATGGTTTGTTTTTTACATCATTACGAACCAGTTTTTTATCCCAATTGAAGGTAAGTGTTGCTGTTTTTTTCTTGCCAAGAACCGTGCTTCTGTAGGTGTATTTGGTGGGGATTATGTGGTTGTTTTCTACGTAAAAGATCGAACGTTCATCAAGTGAAGCGATCATACTGTCTGCTGAAAAAACGAATTCCCAGAGATTATTGTCTTTTTTAGATAGGGTTTGTTTGCCTTCTACCTTTAGACTAATACCTTTTTTCCAAACTGTACTGTATACGGCTGTGTAGGGGGCTAGAAAGGCATCTGATGTAGTTTCTGTTGCGGCATCAGCAGAAAAAGAAAGCATAGATGTTACACCCATTAAAATACCAATTGTTGATATCAAAAAATCACGAGTGCCCATACCTTCTCCTTTTTATACTATTAATTATAAAGAATGCCGCTTTCCGGTAGCGCCTTTCCATTTAAAGTGACGGTTCCATTGCGAAATGTTAACTGCTCTTCACTAAACCACTTTACTGCAAGAGGGTAAATTACATGCTCTAGAGAATGAATTTTTGCGGCCAAAGTATCAACTGTTTCATTGGTTTCTATGTCTGTACTTGCTTGAACAATTACTGCGCCAGAATCTAGTTCTGAACTCACAAAATGCACAGAAACACCGTGTTCTTTTTCACCCGCATCAATAGCCCTTTGGTGGGTATCCAAACCTTTATATTTAGGCAGTAAAGACGGATGAATGTTCAGCATTCTTCCATCATAATGTTTTGTAAAGGCTTCGGTTAAAATTCGCATGAAACCTGCTAGAACAACAAGTTTGGGTTTGTATATATCTATGGTTTCTTGAAGCTTGGCATCAAAGGCTTCACGACCATCAAATGATCTGTGATCAAGGGCGTGGGTCGGTATACCTGCTTTTTTTGCACGTTCCAACCCATAAGCATCTGCTTTGTTACTGATAACTGCGCAGATGTTTATATTGAGCTGTCCTTGCAAGCTTTGATCGATCAAAGCTTGCAAGTTGCTGCCGCTGCCAGATATTAAGACAACGATAGGGAAGCTCATGCTTGCGACTCTAAATCAGAGATAAGTACTTCTTTTCCATTGTTACGGTCGCATACTTCACCGATAACCCAAGCGTTTTCACCTTCTGCTTTTAAAATTGCTAAGGCTTCTTCTGCTTTGTCAGCATCAATTGCTAATACCATACCAACACCACAGTTTAATACGCGGTACATTTCTTCTTGCTCTACGTTACCTTGCTCTTGTAGCCAATCGAAAACAGCAGGGCGTTTCCAACTTGTTGCATCGATACGAGCTGCAGCGCTTTCAGGTAATACACGAGGAATATTTTCAAGTAAACCACCACCTGTAATATGAGAGAGCGCATTAACAGAAATGTTTTCCATCAATTTAAGGATAGATTTGACATAGATGCGTGTAGGTTCCATTAATGCATCTTTTAGCGCAACGCCATCAATAACTTGATTTAGATCGGCTTTGCTTACCTCTAAGATCTTACGGATTAGAGAATAACCATTTGAATGAGGGCCAGATGATCCAAGTGCGATGAGGGTGTCGCCTGCTTTTACATTTGTGCCATCAATTATGTCATCTTCTTCTACAACACCAACGCAGAAACCAGCTAGGTCATAATCGCCGTCGTGATACATGCCTGGCATTTCTGCCGTTTCACCACCAACGAGAGCGCAGCCAGCTTGTAAGCAGCCTTCACCAATACCAGTAACTACATTTGCAGCAACATCTATATCTAGTTTCCCTGTTGCGTAGTAATCAAGGAATAGCAAGGGTTCTGCGCCAGCCACAATAAGGTCATTTACACACATAGCAACAAGATCGATGCCGATTGTGTCGTGTTGATTTAAATCCATAGCGAGACGTAATTTAGTTCCTACACCGTCTGTGCCAGAAACGAGGATGGGTTTTTTATATTTTGTTGGTAGACGTGTCAGAGCTCCAAATCCACCCAATCCCCCCATAACTTCTGGACGGCGAGTTTTTTTGCTTACGCCTTTAATACGCTCAACAAGTTGATTGCCAGCGTTAATATCTACACCTGCGTCTTTATAACTAATTGATGGTTTATCTGACTTGGTCATTGCCTATGCCTTATCATGGTACGAGGAAAAAAAAGCATTTTAGCATAGTGACACATTAGGGCTATGGTTCTTTGTGATTAAGACAGTAGAATAGGCAAATAAACGAAGGAAGGGCTATGAATTCTCGTATATTTTTACTACTTATTAGTGTTTTTTGCATTACATCTGTTAATGCAGCTCCAGTGAAAGGGCTTTACGGCTCAGAAATTAACTTACCTGTTACTCAGTCTGAAGAGAAAATGTTGACAGAGGCATTTTATTTGGCAGCGAAAGAGGTTTTGATAAAGGTCTCGGGCAACAAAAGTGCTATTGATGATGGGGTGTTGAAACAAGTTAGGCAGAAGTCGTCTACTTGGGTTGCCCAGCATTCTATTGATTCATTAAGTGAGCTGTTACCTTTAGAGGGTGAATTGGTTCCTGGTAAAAAAATCAAAGTGACTTTTTATCAAGAATCAATAGATGGTTTCCTCTCAAAAAATAACTTACCTGTGTGGGGTGAAAACCGCCCATCGGTATTGATTTGGTTGGTAAATGAAAGTAATGGGGTTAGATCCTTATCTGGTTCTAAGGCGCCAACTGAAATACTCAATCAATTTGCGGTAGCGGCAAACTCTGTCGGTGTACCAATTTATGCGCCATTATTAGATGATGTAGATAAAAGTAATATTACAACAGGGGATGTGTGGGGTTTTTTTGAAGACAGAATTATAAGTGCTAGTCAGCGTTATCAAACTGATGCTATCGCGGCCTTAAAAGTCAGTAACTACGCTGATGATTTTAGTGGTAATTTATTGGTCTTATTGAAAAATGGTGAAACAGAGAGATTCGCATTAAGTGGTGAAACTCTAAAAGGAGTCATTGATCAAGCCAGTTCGAGTCTAGCTAAAGCGTTTTCTTCAAGGTATGCCTCTGTTCGGAATAATAATTCTGCTAGTAAATTGGATATTCAAATTTCAGGTGTAACTAGTTACAGCATTATGAAAAAAGCCCAGTCTTATCTGGAAAGTATCGGTGTGGTTCGACGGGTTAGCTTGATTCAAGTAGATGGTGAACGAGTCGAGTTTTCGGTTGAAATTGATGGTGATAAACAGAAATTGTTTAATAGTATTTCGTTAAGTCGTTTGCTGGTAAATGCACCATTGAATGCACTAGACCCTGATGCTAATAGGGTGACTTCTTATCAATATAGTGGGGTTCAATAAATGACAGACGAATTAAATGATAAGGTAACTGAGCGTGACTTTTTCGCTCGTTCAGAAGAAGAGCAAAAAGATTTTTTATTACAGACTTGGTGTAATCACTGTATGGAAGTGGATTTAGGCATGAAAAATCCTAAGGAATTCGAAATGCCAGAGCGTGTATGGATTGAAGGTGAGTGTTTAAAATGTGGTCAATCTACTATTACTGAAATAGTAGAAGAAGATGAAGCGTAAGTCCTTATCTTGGCTGTTCTTTATTTGAAGTAGGCTTCATTGCGTCGAAATAGGAGCTTAGGTAAACGCTAAAATATAAAAAAAACCGCACGGCATATTTATTATGCAGTGCGGTTTTTTGTAGCTAAAAGGGTTACTTTACTTGTCTGTAGGGTAATCTCTTTCAGGTTGACCTACATATAACTGACGTGGGCGTCCGATTTTATATGGTCCTGTAATCATTTCATTCCAATGTGAGATCCAACCAATAGTACGAGACATAGCAAAAATCACTGTGAACATACTTGTTGGAATGCCAATGGCTTTCATAATAATGCCTGAGTAGAAGTCTACATTTGGATAAAGCTTGCGCTCTACGAAATAAGGGTCCTCTAAAGCAATTTGTTCAAGGCGCTTAGCTATTTTAAGAAGAGGGTCATTTGACATGCCTAGTTCTTCTAAGACTTGATCGCAAGTCTCTCGCATTACTTTTGCGCGTGGATCAAAGTTTTTGTAAACGCGATGCCCAAAGCCCATTAGACGGAATGGATCATTTTTGTCTTTTGCTTTTGCAATAAACTCATCGATGTTTTTAACATCACCAATCTCTTCCAACATGGTTAACACTGCTTCGTTAGCGCCACCATGAGCCGGTCCCCAAAGTGTTGCTATACCAGCTGCAATACATGCAAATGGATTTGCACCAGAGGAGCCTGCTAAGCGTACTGTGGATGTTGATGCATTTTGTTCGTGATCTGCATGTAATACAAAGATGCGATCCATTGCTTTAGCAAAAACAGGGTTAACTACATAATCTTCACATGGTGTTGCAAACATCATATATAAGAAATTTTCTGCATAAGATAGGTCGTTACGTGGGTACATAACTGGCTGATCTTTCGAATATTTATAGCAAATAGAAGCAAGGGTTGGCATTTTTGAAATTAGGCGAAATGCTGCAATCTCACGATGCTTAGGGTTGTTAATGTCCATATCATCTTGATAAAAAGCTGATAGAGCACCAACTAGGCCACACATGATCGCCATTGGATGGGCATCATTACGGAAACCATCAATGAACTTATGCATAGATTGGTTAACCATGGTGTGCTTGCCAACCATAGCGTCAAATTCTTTTTTCTGCTGTTTGTCTGGAAGCTCACCATAAAGTAATAAGTAGCATGTTTCTAAGTAATCAGAATGTTCCGCTAATTGAGCGATAGGGTAGCCGCGATGCAATAGAATGCCTGCGTCGCCATCTATATAGGTAATGGATGATTCACATGAGCCAGTAGACATAAAGCCTGGGTCATAGGTGAATACACCGTTGGAACCTAGCGTACGGACGTCGATTACGTCTGTACCTAAAGTACCGGTTAGAACAGGAAGTTCGATAATTTTATCGATTCCGTCCACTTTAAGTGTCGCTTTTTTATCAGCCATTTATGATCTCCTTCGTATTCTTTTTCGAGGCTAGAAAGTCTTAAAGTGACTAGCTTGACCCAGAAGGTGCGAGAAAAGTACTGTTTCTACACTATAAAAGTCAATCTTGTTCACTTACACACTGTTTACATTCTGCTAAGTTATTTTGTAATTATCTGACAAAACAACAAGGTAAGGTGATTATGCCTTTAAGTTAGGTTTTACTTAACTTTATGAAATATATGTGTATTTTTGTATTTCTGGCAGTTTTAAGTTATGTAATTAAGTACCATTATTGTTTCCGCTTATGGCAACATTCATTTGCTGAATGGCGACCATTGAAAACCTCTAGTCTAGTCTATTTGTCTTAGTATTTTTCACTGGTCTATAATTGCGCTCTCGATGATCCCATTGTTTTGCTGATGCGTACTAATAAAAGAGAGTCGCTTTTATAAAGTCGTTTGCAAAGTAATGGGATTCTCAAAGTAGGTCTATTGAGTATGTTAATTATCACTAAACTGAACGGTGGTTATTGAACATGTTAATATTAGGTCGTGATTGATCATTCAATCGTTAAGGTGGTGTAAAAATCGTGAATAAAAAAAGACCAGTCAATCTTGATATTTCGACGATATCAATGCCAGTAACAGCTTTAGTGTCTATTCTTCATCGTGTAACGGGAATCATACTCTTTGTTGGTTTGGCTTTCTTGTTTTATGCGTTTGATCTTTCTTTGTCTTCACAGAAGGGGTTTGATCAAGTAGTTAATACACTGCAAACCAATTTTCTAGCGAAATTTGTTATTTGGGGTGTCGTTTCTGCATTGATGTACCATCTTGTTGCAGGTGTTAAGCATTTGCTTATGGATTTGGGGCATTTTGAAGAGTTGGAAAGTGGGCGCATTGCAGCGATAGTCAATATTGTTCTTGCCGCTGTTTTGATTGTGTTAGCAGGGGTGTGGATATGGTAACTCAAATTACAAGTTTCGGTCGTTCAGGTCTTTATGATTGGATGATGCAGCGTATGTCTGCACTTGTATTGTCTTTATACACAGTATTCATTATCGGTTACTTGTTGCTAAATCCTGATCTCACGTATACCCAGTGGAACGCTTTATTTGAAGCGACATGGATGCGTGTGTTTAGTTTGATGGTGCTCTTGTCTATCGGTGTTCATTCTTGGATTGGTTTGTGGTCTATCTCAACAGATTATATTAAAGCAACTGGTCCACGTTTTTTCTTTCAATCTGTATGCGGCCTTGCGATGTTTGTTTATATCGTATGGGGTGTTCAGGTTATTTGGGGGCTATAAGTAATGGCAAATATTCGTACACTTTCTTTTGATGCCATTGTTATTGGTGGTGGCGGCGCTGGTATGCGCGCTGCACTTCAATTAACAGAATCTGGTTTAAATACGGCCTGTGTTACTAAGGTTTTTCCAACACGTTCACATACAGTATCTGCTCAAGGTGGTATTACTTGTGCGATTGCAAGTGATGATCCGAATGATGATTGGCGCTGGCACATGTATGACTCTGTTAAAGGGTCAGATTACATCGGTGACCAAGATGCGATTGAATATATGTGTTCTGTTGGCCCGCAAGCTGTTTTTGAATTAGAGCACATGGGCTTACCATTTTCTCGTACAGAGCAAGGTCGCATATATCAGCGTCCATTTGGTGGCCAATCTAAAGATTTTGGTAAAGGTGGGCAGGCTGCTCGTACTTGTGCTGCAGCGGACAGAACTGGTCATGCGCTTCTACATACACTTTATCAAGGTAACCTTAAAGGTGGTACAACATTCCTTAACGAATGGTACGCGACTGACCTAGTAAAAAATAACGAAGACGAAGTTGTTGGTGTTATTGCAATTTGTATTGAAACTGGCGAAACAGTTTATCTAAAAGCTAAGGCTACAGTTATTGCAACAGGTGGTGCAGGTCGTATTTTCCAATCAACGACGAATGCTCACATTAATACTGGTGACGGTGTTGGTATGGCTTTGCGTGCTGGTTTTCCGATGCAAGATATGGAAATGTGGCAGTTTCATCCAACGGGAATTTACGGTGCAGGTACGCTTGTAACGGAAGGTTGTCGTGGTGAAGGAGGTTATCTAATTAATAAAGACGGTGAGCGCTTCATGGAGCGTTATGCGCCAAACGCAAAAGATCTTGCTGGCCGTGACGTTGTTGCTCGCTCTATGGTTCTTGAAATCCTAGAAGGTCGAGGATGTGGTCCTAAAGGCGATCACGTATTGCTTAAGCTTGATCACTTAGGTGAAGAAACGTTGAATCAGCGCCTTCCAGGAATTCTTGAGTTATCTCGTACTTTTGCTCATGTTGATCCAGTTAAAGAGCCAATTCCTGTTATTCCTACTTGTCATTATATGATGGGTGGTATTCCAACTAATATTGGTGGGCAGGCGCTTAAAACAAATGACGCGGGTGAAGATGTTATTATCGGTGGTCTTTACGCTTGTGGTGAAGCTGCTTGTGTATCTGTTCATGGGGCAAACCGTCTAGGTGGTAATTCATTACTTGATTTGGTTGTGTTTGGCCGAGCTGTTGGTCTTCAAGTTAAAAAATCCTTGGACGAAGGGTTTGAATTGCTGGATGCAGATAACGCCAATGTTGAGAAAGCAATGGTTCGTTTGAATCGACTCAATGGGACTACTGGTGGTGAAAGCGTCGCTCAAGTCCGTGACGATTTGCAAAGTGTTATGCAGCTTTATTTTGGTGTATTCCGCGATGGTGATGCCATGCAGAAAGGTTTGGAGCAGCTTCAAGAAATTCGTAAGCGTGTTGAAAACTTGCATCTTGAAGATAAGAGTCAGGCATTTAACACGGCTCGTATTGAAGCGCTTGAACTTGAAAACCTATTGGAAGTTGCTGAGGCGACTGCTATTCCTGCTGAATTCCGTAAGGAGAGCCGTGGCGCTCATGCTCGTAACGATTTCACTGAACGTGATGATGAAAATTGGTTGAAACACTCGGTGTTCCATCCAGGTGATAAGAAAGTGACTAAGCGTGATGTAAACTTTGCGCCAAAAACTATGGAAGCTTTCCCACCTAAAATTCGTTCATACTAAGGAGTTGTGTCAATGTTAGTTAGTATTTATCGCTACAACCCTGAGAAGGACGATGCTCCTTACATGCAGGATTATCAAATTGAGTTGCCAGAAGGTAAAGACCTGATGGTACTTGATGTGTTGAATTTATTAAAAGCTCAGGATCCAAGTATTTCCTACCGTCGTTCATGCCGTGAAGGTGTGTGTGGTTCAGATGGTATGAATATGTCGGGCAAAAATGGTTTGGCTTGTATTACGCCAGTATCAGAAGCGCTTAAAAATGGTAAGTTAATACTACGTCCGCTTCCTGGTTTGCCAGTAGTGCGTGACCTTGTTATTGATATGGGACAATTTTATAAACAATATGAAAAAATTCGTCCGTATTTGATCAATGATGCACCAGCTCCAGCAATTGAGCGCTTGCAAAGCCCTGAAGAGCGTGAAAAGCTTGACGGATTATATGAATGTATTCTGTGCGCGTGTTGTTCAACGGCTTGTCCTTCGTTCTGGTGGAACCCAGATAAATTCGTTGGACCGTCCGGTTTGTTGCAAGCTTATCGTTTCTTGGCAGACAGTCGAGATACAGCAACACAAGAGCGCCTGAGCGGTTTAGATGACCCATTCAGTGTTTTTCGTTGTCATGGTATAATGAACTGTGTCAACGTTTGTCCTAAGGGTTTAAACCCTACTAAGGCAATTGGTAATATTCGTACTATGCTTTTGCAGAGAGCAACGTAATTATGCTCTGTGTGGTCCTTAATAGTGTTTTAATGTGATCACCAAAAGTTGGCGGCTTGAATAATGATTCAATGCCGCCATTTTGCATGTTCTAGTAGTGGATTATGCAACAAAAAGAATTTAAAATTTGACCTTTGCGAACACGGATGTACTAAGAAAAGCAACTAACTTAGTGATTATGGATTCAGGATCTTTCATTTTTATATGAATTGTTCTTAGTGGCTTAGTATTGAACGTAAAGGGCGAAAGTAGCTGTAAGTAAACAAAATAATCGAGGCTTTATAGTCTTACGGGCCTGATAAAATGATCGATCTGATTATAGATTGATACCGGACCCCGGTAGCTGGCTCGAACATAAGGGTGATCGAGAATGCACGAAAGTTTAATGGAGTTGCTGTGGAGCACTTCTCATTTTTCAGGTGGAAACTTGGAGTATGTTGAAGACTTGTTTGAAAGCTACCTCGTCGATCCGAACTCAGTATCGGAAGAATGGCGAAAATGTTTTGATCAATTGCCTCGCGTAAGTGAAGCACAATCAACTGATGTTCCTCATTCAGTGATTCAAGAACAGTTTCTACAAATTGGTAAAAATAAGTTTCGCTCAATGCCTGTTTCTTCAGGCTCTGTTGCGACTTCTGACCATGAGCAGAAACAAATTAATGTTTTACAACTGATCAATGCTTATCGAGTGCGTGGGCATCAACATGCAACACTTGATCCGCTTGGACTGCAAAAGCGTGAAAAAGTCGCAGATCTAGAGATTGGTTACCATCAATTAACAGGTGCTGATTTAGATACTGAGTTTAATGTTGGTTCTTTATTCTTTAATAAAGAGTCAATGAAGTTAGGTGACATAATATCTGACCTCGAAAAAACTTACTGCAATAGCGTTGGTTATGAATTCATGCACATTGTAGATACGCAAGAAAAAGCGTGGTTACAACAACGTGTTGAGTCGGTTAGATCTCGTCCTGAATATTCTCAAGAAACTCGTGAAAGCCTTTTGGAGCGTTTGACTGCAGCTGAAGGACTAGAGAAATACCTTGCTAGTCGTTACCCAGGTGCGAAACGTTTTGGGCTTGAGGGTGCCGAGAGTTTAATTCCAATGATCAACGAGTTGATACAGCGTTCTGGTTCCCTTGGAGCAAAAGAAGTTGTTATCGGTATGGCTCACCGTGGTCGTCTTAATGTATTGGTTAACACGCTAGGTAAAAACCCTAAAGATTTGTTTGACGAATTTGAAGGTAAGAAGCTTGTTAATACGTCTGGTGATGTTAAATACCACCAAGGTTTTTCTTCTAATGTGATGACGACTGGCGGCGAAGTACATATTGCCTTGTCATTTAACCCATCGCATTTAGAAATTGTATCTCCTGTTGTTGAAGGTTCTGTTCGAGCTCGCCAAGACCGTCGTAAAGACACTTCGGGACACACCGTTGTACCTATTTCCATTCATGGTGATGCTGCTTTTGCTGGTCAAGGTGTAGTGATGGAGACATTCCAGATGTCTCAAACACGCGCTTACCGTACGGGTGGTACTGTTCATATTGTTATCAACAACCAAGTTGGTTTTACAACAAACCGTCAGGAAGACTCACGCTCTAGTGAATATGCAACGGATGTTGCAAAAATCATACAGGCGCCTATCTTCCATGTTAATGGTGATGATCCAGAGGCCGTGTTATTTGTTACACAGCTTGCCTTGGATTACCGTTACGAATTTGGTCGTGATGTTGTTATCGATATGGTTTGTTACCGTCGTCGTGGACACAACGAGACAGATGAGCCTTCTGGTACTCAGCCTTTGATGTACAGCGTTATTAGTAAGCTGAAAACAACGCGTACTTTGTATTCGGAAAGTTTGGTTGCTCAATCTGTTGTCACTCAAGAAGCCGCTGACCAAATGGTAAATGAAAACCGCGAAGATCTAGATAATGCTCGTCATGTATCTAAGAGCTTGGTGCTTGAATCACAATATAAAAGCTTTGTTGATTGGAAACCTTACATTGGGGTTGAATGGACAGATGCAGGTGATACCACTTATCCGTTAGCTGAATTACAACAAGTTGCGAAGAAACTAACGTCGGTTCCTGATGGTGTTGTTATTCAGCGCCAAGTACATAAAATTTATCAAGATCGCGATAAAATGACTGCAGGCGCATTACCTCTAAACTGGGGTTATGCTGAAACATTAGCGTTTGCTACCTTGCTTGAACAGGATTATCCGATTCGTATTACAGGTCAGGATTCTGGTCGTGGTACTTTCTCCCATCGACATGCTGTGATCCATAGTCAAAAAGATGGTAGTACTTATATTCCTTTGAAGCATTTGTCAGAAAACCAACCTACGTTGGATCTTTATGACTCTTACCTTTCAGAAGAAGCAGTACTGGCATTTGAATATGGTTATGCAAGTACATCGCCTAAAGGTCTTGTCATTTGGGAAGCTCAATTTGGTGATTTTGCCAATGGTGCCCAAGTGGTTATTGACCAGTTTATTACGAGTGGCGAGCACAAATGGGGGCGCTTATGCGGTCTTACTATGCTATTGCCACATGGTTATGAAGGTCAGGGTCCTGAGCATTCATCTGCAAGACTAGAACGATTTTTGCAGCTTTGTGCTGAATACAATATTCAAGTTTGTGTTCCAACAACGCCTGCTCAAATTTTCCACATTATACGTCGTCAAGCGATCAGACCTATGCGTCGACCGCTAATCATAATGTCTCCTAAGAGTTTGTTGCGTCATAAACAAGCGATATCGACATTAGAAGATTTGGCAGAAGGAAGCTTTAAAACAGTATTGCCTGAGTCATCTGAGACGATTGCTACAGATAAAGTGAAGCGTATAGTTCTTTGTAGCGGTAAAGTTTATTACGATTTGATTAACCGTCGTGAAGAACTTAAAAATGAAGATGTTGCTGTAATTCGTTTGGAGCAATTATATCCGTTCCCATACGCTGACCTTGAGTCTGTGTTAGAACAATATAAAAATGTTGAGAGTTTGGTTTGGTGTCAAGAAGAACCTAAAAACCAAGGTGCTTGGCATGCCAATCGTCACCGTATGAATCGAGTATTGGAAAAACTGTATCCAGAATTGAAAATCCGTTTTGCGGGTCGAATTTCATCTGCTGCACCAGCAGCTGGTTATATGTCTATCCATGTTGAAGAACAAGAAGCACTGGTCAACGACGCACTAGTTGGTTAGTACCATGGCCTGTCAGAGAGATAAGGGTATAAAATGAGTATTGAAATTAAAGCACCTACTTTTCCAGAATCTGTAGCCGACGGAACCGTTGCTACTTGGCACAAACAACCAGGCGAAGCCTGTGCACGTGATGAGCATATTGTTGACATCGAGACAGATAAAGTTGTCTTAGAAGTTGTTGCACCTGCTGATGGCGTACTTAAAGATATATTGAAAGCAGAAGGCGACATCGTATTAAGCGATGAAGTTTTAGCTATTTTTGAATCTGGTGCTGCTGCAGCCCCAGCTGAGAAATCTGCTCCAGTTGAAAAAACAGCGGCTCCTGTCGCTGCTGCTCCAGCAGCATCTGCGGCGACAGCGTCAGAATCTGTTGAAATTAAAGCACCAGTGTTTCCTGAATCTGTTGCTGATGGTACGGTTGCAACTTGGTACAAACAGCCTGGTGAAGCTTGCTCTCGTGACGAACATATTGTTGATATTGAAACCGACAAAGTAGTTTTAGAAGTGGTTGCTCCAGCTGATGGTGTGATGGGTGATATTCTAAAACCAGAAGGTGAAACTGTATTAAGTAACGAAGTGCTTGCTAGCTTCTTAGTTGGTGCTTCTGCTGGAGGTTCAACTCCTGTTGCTGAAGCGGCACCGGTTGCTGCAACTGAAAGTGATGAAGATGGCGTAGCTGGTCCTGCGGCTCGTAAAGCATTGGCTGAAGCTGGTTTAACCGTTGCTCAAGTTAAAGGTACTGGCAAAGGCGGACGTATTACTAAAGAAGACGTTGATGCTGCAGTTAAAGCGAAACCTGCAGCAGCACCTGTTGCCGCTAAATCGGCTCCAGCTGCGTTACCAGCTCTTGGTGATGATGGTCGTATTGAAAAACGTGTGCCAATGACTCGTTTGCGTGCAACTATTGCCAAACGTCTTGTTGAAGCTCAGCAAACAGCTGCTTTGTTGACAACTTATAACGAAGTTAACATGGGTCCAATCATGGAGCTTCGTAAGAAATACAAAGAAGAGTTCATCAAGGCTCATAACGGTACTAAGCTTGGTTTTATGTCTTTCTTTGTTAAAGCGGCAACAGAAGCGCTTAAACGTTTCCCTGCTGTAAATGCATCAATTGATGGCAATGACATGGTTTACCATGGCTACCAAGATATTGGTGTTGCTGTTTCTACTAGCCGTGGCTTGATGGTTCCTGTATTACGTAATACAGAAGCAATGGGCTTAGCTGATATCGAATCTAACATCATGGACTTCGCTCTTCGTGGCCGTGATGGCAAGTTGGGTATGGAAGATATGCAAGGTGGTACTTTCACTATTACTAATGGTGGTACTTTTGGTTCTTTGCTATCCACTCCAATTATTAATCCACCACAAACAGCTATCTTGGGTATGCATAAAATCCAAGAGCGCCCAATGGCTGTTAATGGTCAGGTTGTTATCCAGCCTATGATGTATCTAGCCTTGTCTTACGACCATCGTATGATTGATGGTAAAGAAGCGGTACAGTTCTTGGTAACAATTAAAGACTTGCTAGAAGATCCAGCTCGTCTATTACTTGAAATCTAAGGCATTAAATTCTCAGCGTTAAGCGCTGAGAAACTTAAAATTTGAGTATTCGTACCAATTTTTAGGTATGAATTGATCCTGTAGCAGCGTTTAGATAAAGCGTTGCTCAGTTTGACTGAAAAATATGGAACCTCTTATGTCTGATAAATTTGATGTTGTTGTAATTGGTGGCGGCCCTGGTGGCTATGTTGCTGCAATTCGTGCCGCTCAGCTAGGTCTGAAAACAGCATGTATTGAAAAATGGTTAGACAAAGACAACAAGCCTCGTTTAGGTGGTACTTGTTTGAATGTTGGTTGTATTCCTTCTAAAGCGTTATTAGATTCTTCTCATAAGTACCATGATGCGAAAGAAGCTTACGGCGTACACGGAATTAGCGTCAGTGACGTTGCTATGAACGTTGATACAATGGTTGATCGAAAAGACAAAATCGTTGATCAATTAACAAGTGGTATTACTGGCCTTTTTAAAGCCAATGGCGTAACAAGCTTTGAAGGTTTTGGTAAAGTTCTAGCCAATAAAAAAGTAGAGTTCACAGCGCATGACGGTACAGTTACTGTTATTGATGCTGACAACGTTATTTTGGCAACAGGCTCTATTCCTGTAAATATCCCACCTGCACCACGTACTGGTGACATCATCGTTGATAACGAAGGTGCATTAGACTTCCGCGCGGTTCCTAAGCGTTTGGGTGTGATCGGTGCTGGTGTAATCGGACTAGAATTGGGCTCTGTATGGGCTCGTCTTGGTTCTGAAGTTGTTGTATTAGAAGCACAAGATTCATTCTTAAGTGTTTGTGACCAAGACCTTGCTAAAGAAGCGGCTAAAATCTTCAAAAAACAAGATCTAGATGTACGTTTAGGCGCTCGTGTTACTGGAAGTCAAATCAACGGTGAAGAAGTTGAAGTAACTTACCTTGATGCAAAAGGCGAAGAGCAGAAACAAACGTTTGATAAACTAATTGTAGCGGTTGGTCGTAAGCCATTCACTCAAGGTTGTTTCTCTGACGATTCAGGTGTGAAATTAGACGAACGTGGTTTCGTTTTTGTTGATGAGCAATGCCGAACTTCTGTTCCGGGTGTTTTTGCCATTGGTGATATTGTTCGCGGTCCAATGCTTGCTCATAAAGCATCTGAAGAAGGTGTTATGGTTGCAGACATTATTGCAGGCCACAAAGCACAAATGAATTACGATTGCATACCTTCTGTTATTTATACTCACCCAGAATTAGCTTGGGTTGGTAAAAATGAGCAAGAACTTAAAGCGGAAGGCGTTAAGTTTAAAGTAGGTAAATTCCCATTCGCGGCATCTGGTCGTGCAATGGCAGCCAACGATACTGATGGCTTCGTTAAAATGATTGCTTGTGAAGAAACAGATCGCATTTTGGGTTGTCATATCATTGGCGGCCATGCAGCGGATTTGATCGCACAAGCGGTTATTGCAATGGAGTTTGGTTCTACGGCAGAAGATATCGCCTTGACTGTATTTGCTCACCCAACAGTAAGTGAAGCAGTGCATGAAGCGGCATTAGCAGTAGATGGCCATGCTATCCACATTGCAAACCGTAAAAAGCGTTAATAGTAATTTAGATTTGCCGGCTTTTTTTAGCCGGCATTTTCTGTTTTAAAAAAACAGAACTTATGTCAACCATTCAGATGAGCGGAAGAATCAAATGAACTTACATGAATATCAGGCTAAACAGCTTTTTGCTGAATACGGTCTGCCAGTATCTACAGGGTACGCAGTAGACACGCCGGAAGCGGCGGTTGAAGCAGCGAAAAAAATTGGCGGTGACAAATGGGTTGTTAAAGCTCAGGTTCATGCCGGTGGTCGCGGTAAAGCAGGCGGTGTAAAACTTGTTGATTCTTATGAAGAAGTTGCTGCGTTTACAAAAAACTGGATCGGTAAGAACCTAGTTACTTACCAAACTGACGAAAAAGGTCAGCCAGTTGCTAAGGTTCTTGTTGAATCTTGCACAGACATAGCTAATGAGTTGTATCTTGGTGCAGTTGTTGACCGTTCAACTCGTAAAGTTGTATTCATGGCCTCTACAGAAGGCGGTGTTGAGATTGAGAAAGTAGCTGAGGAAACACCTGAGCTAATCCACAAAGCGATCATTGATCCTTTGGTTGGCGCTCAACCTTACCAAGCTCGTGAATTAGCATTTAAATTGGGTCTTAATCCAGTTCAAATCAAGCAATTCACTAAAGTATTCCTTGGTTTGTCTCAAATGTTCCACGACTATGATTTCGCATTGCTTGAAATCAACCCGTTGGTAATCACTGACGAAGGTAACCTTCATTGTCTAGATGGCAAAATTGGTATCGACAGCAACGCTGTTTACCGTCAGAAGAAAATGCAAGAGTTCCACGATCCGTCTCAAGAAGACGAGCGTGAAGCTCATGCAGCACAATGGGAACTTAACTACGTTGCCCTAGACGGAAACGTTGGTTGCATGGTTAACGGTGCCGGCCTAGCAATGGGTACAATGGATATCGTAAACCTACATGGCGGCAAACCTGCTAACTTCCTAGACGTAGGTGGCGGCGCGACAAAAGAACGTGTAGCTGAAGCATTCAAAATCATTCTTTCTGATGACAATGTTAAAGCTGTATTGGTTAACATCTTTGGTGGCATTGTACGTTGTGACATGATCGCTGAAGGTATTATCGGTGCCGTTGAACAAGTAGGTGTTACAGTGCCTGTTGTTGTTCGTCTTGAAGGTACAAATGCTGATCTTGGTCGTGAAGTACTAGCGAAATCTGATCTTGATATTATCGCGGCTACAAGTCTTAAAGATGCAGCTATTCAAGTTGTTAAAGCTGCGGAGGGCAAATAATAATGTCTGTATTAATTAATAAAGATACTAAAGTCATCTGTCAGGGTTTCACTGGCGGTCAAGGTACTTTCCATTCCGAGCAAGCAATTGCATACGGTACAAAAATGGTTGGTGGTGTTACTCCTGGTAAAGGTGGTCAAACTCACCTAGGTCTACCAGTTTTCAACACAGTAAAAGAAGCGGTTGAGCAAACTGGTGCTGAAGCATCTGTAATCTATGTACCTGCTCCTTTTTGTAAAGACTCTATTCTTGAAGCGGCTAACTCTGGTATCAAACTAATCGTTTGTATCACTGAGGGTATTCCGACTCTTGATATGCTTGACTGTAAAGTTGCTTGTGATGCATTAGGTGTTCGTCTTATCGGACCTAACTGCCCAGGTGTTATCACTCCTGGCGAATGTAAAATCGGCATCATGCCTGGCCATATCCATATGCCAGGTAAAGTAGGTATTGTATCTCGTTCTGGTACTTTGACTTATGAAGCTGTTAAGCAAACTACTGACGCTGGCTTTGGTCAATCTACTTGTGTAGGTATCGGTGGTGATCCAATTCCAGGTACTAACTTCATCGACGTATTGGAAATGTTCCAAAACGATCCACAGACTGAAGCGATTGTTATGATCGGTGAAATCGGTGGTACTGCTGAAGAAGAAGCGGCTGCTTACATCAAAGCAAACGTTACTAAGCCTGTTGTATCTTACATTGCTGGTGTTACTGCACCTGCTGGTAAGCGTATGGGTCATGCTGGCGCGATCATTTCTGGTGGTAAAGGTACTGCAGATGAGAAATTTGCAGCACTAGAAGACGCTGGTGTTAAAACGGTTCGCTCTTTAGCAGACATCGGTGCTGGCCTTAAAGAAATTACTGGCTGGTAAGCAAGTGCTTCTTAGTGCTCTTTAATGCACGATAGATGATAAAAATCCCTGTCTCGGCAGGGATTTTTTTTGCATGGAAATAATTCTGATTCATGGTGATGACGTATGAATTGTCCATTTTGTCTTACAGATAATCGCTGTGCCATTAATGAAAAGCAGTCTTGTTGGTGTTTTACAATGACCATTCCTGATTGCATGCTTGAGCTTGTTCCTAGTCAGAAAAAAGATAAAGTGTGTATTTGTCGATCTTGTATCGAGCTTTATAACAACGATCCTGAAAACTTCCTAAACATTTTCCGATCAGTTTAGGCGTATTTTTATTTTAGAAAGGAAATAACAACGTGGATAACGTATCAAATAATTCGAAATATGACATCGCTGTTATAGGTGCTGGTATTGTTGGTTTATCAACGGCTTGGCAGTTACTTCAACGTTATCCTGAATACAAAATTGTATTGATTGAAAAAGAAGTCGAAGTTGGTTTACACCAAACTGGTCATAACTCAGGCGTGATACACGCAGGTGTATATTATGCGCCGGGTAGCCTTAAAGCGGATTTTTGTCAAAGAGGGGCTGCTGCAACCAAAGCTTTTTGTCGAGAGCACGATATTGATTTTGACGAATGCGGTAAGTTGTTGGTGGCAACAAACGCCACAGAACATGAACGTATGAATGCGTTGTTTGAACGTTGCCAAGAAAATAAGTTAGAAGTAAACAAACTAGATCAAGCTCAACTAAAGGAAAGAGAGCCGAATGTAAAAGGTCTCGCTGCTTTATTTGTTCCTTCCACAGGTATTGTTAACTACCGTAAAATTTGTCAAAAGCTAGCAGAAATTTTTGTTCAAAAGGGTGGTGAAATTCGTCTTAATAGCCAGGTGAAAAAACTTACAGAAAGCCATGAACAAGTAATTATTACGCTAAACCATGATGTGATTAGTTCCTCTTATTTGGTTAGTTGTAGTGGATTGATGGCAGATAGGTTAACTAAAATGCTAGATATTCCGACAGATTTTCAAATTATTCCTTTTAGAGGCGAATATTACCAATTGCCAGCCAAGCACAACCAGATAGTTAACCATCTTATTTATCCTATTCCTGATCCAGAGTTACCTTTTTTAGGGGTACATTTAACACGCATGATTGACGGTTCTGTAACTGTGGGTCCAAATGCAGTTCAGGGTTGGAAGCGTGAAGGTTACGATCGAATTAACATTAGTCCACGAGACATATTTGAAATGGTGCGCTTTTCAGGTTTTTGGAAGTTACTTAAAAATCATTGGCGAACAGGGTTGATAGAAACCAAAAACTCTTGGTATAAACCAGGTTATCTGGCTCAAGTCAGAAAGTATTGTGATCAAATTAATTTGGGTGATTTACAGGATTACCCAGCTGGAATTCGAGCGCAAGCCGTTCTAAGTGATGGAAGCTTAGTCCATGATTTCTTGTTTGCTCAAAGTCCTCGTACCTTGCATGTATGTAATGCTCCATCACCTGCAGCTACTAGTGCCTTTCCTATTGGTGAGCATATTGTGCAAAAGTTAGAGCGACAAATAGCATCGAAATAGTGTGTGAGATGGCTACTTGAAAAGAAAAAAGGAGTCTAAGAAAGGCTCCTTTTCGGTTACTACTGACAAATTTAAAACAGTGATAGCTCAACAGATGGATATTCAATTGCATAAAGACGTTTATACAAAATAGCTTAGTACACAATTAATGTTATCTCAGCAAAGGGTGCAAACAGCAATGCATTTATCTACGGATAATATTTCTTATACTCTGCGTTAAATACTATTTACCTTTCAAAAGTTTTAATGTCTTTAGTTAGAACGAAAATCAAAATATATTATTTTAATAAGTTCTATCTGATAACATACAAATGTGTATTTTTTGCGACTTAGTTAATCTCTCTAGGTAACCTCTTAGCCATTTCTGTATAATAATATTATTGCTAATAAGTACCGATATTGTATTTTTAGCTTAAATTTAAATTCAAGTATAAAAAATGAAAGTATTTACCGTTAAATATGTCAATATCAACCACATTTAATAAATGGAATAATTATGAATTATAAAAATAAACTTGTTCGTTTTACTCCAAATCGTGTATGGCGTACCTACACAGGTGGCAAAATTCTAGATCAGATGGAGCAAAAATCCATACCTGAAGACACACACTTTCCTGAAGATTGGATTGGTTCAACAACGCAAGCTGTTAACCCAGATAGGGAGCATATCTTTGAAGGTGTCTCTCATGCCACTGTCGGTGAAGAGTCGATTCGTTTTGACGAGTTGATTGCTGCCGACCCTAGCTATTTTCTAGGGGAGGAACATACAAAATCATTCAATTTAAATCCTATGTTGTTGGTTAAATTTTTAGACTCTTCTGTTCGTTTACATTTCCAAGCACATCCTACCGCTGAGTTTGCTCGTGAACACCTCAATAGTAATCACGGTAAAGCAGAAGGTTACTACATTCTTGATGTTCGTGAAGGTACGGATCCTTACGTTTATGTTGGCTTTCAATACCCGCCGTCACGTGCGGATTTTAAGAAGATGATTGAAGATCAAGATATTAATGCAATGGAAGCTTGTTTTGAAAAAGTACCAGTCAAACCTGGGGATTGTTTGTACATTCCGGGTGGTTCACCTCATGCCATTGGTGAAGGCATTTTGATGGTTGAAATCATGGAGCCTTCTGACTGGGCTGTGCGTTTTGAATTTTCAAAAGGAGGTTACACTATGCCAGAAGAGGCTCGATTCATGAAACGAGATCTTGAGTTCTGTATGGATGTGTTTGATTTCACTCAATTATCTGTTGAACAAGCAATCGATAAATTTTATCAATACCCAAAAATTGAACGCCACTATTCAGATAGCTCTTTCCAAGAAAGGTTGATTAATGAAAATGTCACAGATAAATTCCGTGTGAAAAAATCGACCATTACTGGAACTGTGGAAAAAGCTGAGAAAGACTTCTACATTGGCATCGTGGTTACTGGCGAATGCAGTATTAAGATAGGCGAAGAAACTACACAGCTGAAAAAGCTTGATCGATTTTTTTGCCCAGCAGGCGTTGATGCTGTAACTATCTGTGCTGAGTCTGGCGTAGAAATACTTGAATGTTATCCACCTGCAGTTAAATAAAATAATCCCTAGAGAGGCTTTGTCTCTATAACAACATTATTTATTGAGAGGACAGAATGACAAAATTAAAAATTGGATTTATTGGTCTTGGTTTAATGGGTGCAGCTATGGTTGAGCGTCTGCAATCTAAAGGGTACTCGTTAACTGTGATGGGAAATGTATCCCGCCCAAGAATTGATGCCGCTGTTGCTGCTGGTGCAGTAGAAGCATCAACAGCACGTGCTGTGGCGGAAGTCAGTGATATCGTCATGTTATGCATGGATACATCTGCTTCGGTAGAAGGTCGTATGCGTGGTTCAGATGGTGTGATCAGCGGGCTGAAGCCAGGAACTGTTGTGATTGATTTTGGTACATCTTTACCAGCGTCAACTATTGCATTAGGTGAAGAGGTTGCGGCAGCAGGCTGCGCTTATCTTGACGGACCTTTAGGTAGAACTCCAGCGCATGCGGTTGATGGTCTACTTAATATTATGTGTTCTGGCGATGAAGACGCCTTTGAAAAAATCCGACCAGTACTGGAAGATTTAGGTGAAAACGTTTTCCATCTAGGTAAATTAGGCTCAGGTAATACCATTAAACTAATCAACAACTTCTTTGGTATGACGACTGCAAGTGCAATGGCTGAAGCTTTTGCTATGGCAGACCAAGCTGGGGTATCCCGTGAAAGCTTATATGACGTAATGTCTGCTGGGCCTTTACGTTCAGCTATGATGGACTTTGTTAAAGCTTATGGCGTGGATGGCGATGCCAGTAAGCTTGGTTTCTCTATTCGTAACGCTTCAAAAGATGTTGGTTACTATCGTCAAATGTCGACAGATTTGGGCGCAAAATCAATCATGTCAACCAGCACGAGTGAAGCCTTTACGACAGCGGTAGATCAAGGTCGTGGTGATAGCATGGTTTCAGAAATGGTTGATTTTTTCTCTGAGAATCTAACAAAATAAAAACTTTATAAATATCCTAGTTCTTTAAATTAGAAGTAGGGTTATTTAGAATATTAAAAAGGGAGCTATGTATTATCATAAGCTCCCTTTTTTATAGTTATTTTATTTGATATTAAAAAGGGCGAATGTTTTTTATAAATCTTCGCCCTTAAGTTTTTTATTAATTAAATGAATTAGGCATTAATGTTTTTGGTAACCATAAAGATATCTCTGGAAAGATAATAACTAATAGCAAAATAAATAGCATAGGTAAAAGAATAATAATTACTTGCTTTAGTACGCTAATAACATTCATTCCACCAATCGAGGCTGATATAAGAAGACAGAGCCCATAGGGGGGGGTCACCAGTCCAAATGCTAAAGAGATTATTCCTATCATTGCAAACACAATAGGAGAGATATCAGCTTGAATAGCGACAGGTAATAATACAGTACCTAAGATAATGATCGTTGGTATCGCATCAATGAACAAGCCGAAGAACAAGAATAGGAATGCAATAACAAGTGCTGTACCAAAACCACCTAACTGCATATCTGTCATAAAGCCAATGATTAAGCGTGGCACATTATAATAAGCCAGTAACCAACCGAATACAGATGCAGTACCAATCGCAAATAACGAGATTGATGCAAAGCGACCAGTATCATAAAGAATCGTTCCTACTTCTCGTGGTGTTACTGTTCTGTAAACAACCATTCCCAAGAACAAGGAATAACCAGCAGCAATGATTGCACTTTCTGTGGGCGTTACAATACCGGCAACGATACCGAAGATAACAAACACAGGTGTTAACATCGCAAGTGCTGCACCTTTAAAGGCTTGGAAAGTTGATGCTAGAGTTGGTTTCATCGCAATTGGGTAGTTGTACACTTTAGCAAAACCATAAACGGTCGCCATCAAAGCACAACCAATCATTATTCCTGGTATAGCACCCGCTAAGAAGAGAGCACCTACCGAAATCTGCATTACGCCGCCCCAGACAATCATCAAGATGCTAGGTGGGATAATAACCCCCATAACGGATGAACAAGCAGTGATTGCGATTGCAAAGCGTCGGTCATAGCCTTCTTTGATCATGGCTGGGATTAGGATCTTACCGCAACCTGCGGCATCGGCAGTAGATGAACCAGATATACCTGCAAACAACATAGATACAGCGACGTTTACATGTCCTAAGCCACCTGGCATCCAGCCTGTAAGTACTCTGGCTAGATCTATTAATTTATCCGTTATTTTTCCGGAGTTCATTAAGTTAGCTGCTAATAGAAAGAATGGAACAGCTAAAAGAATGAATGAATTATACGACTGAAACATACGGTCGATAATGATAAATGGGTTTAGTCGAACTTCGAGGGCCACTACAGGAATAGTGGCAAGACCTAATGCAAATGCAACAGGAACACGAGCAATAACCAAAAGAAGAAAACCGCCTACTAATAAAGCGCAGGCCAATCCGGTAGTAAGTATCATGAGGCAACCTTTTTAGCAGTAGATCGATATTGTTCAAACGCTTCGAATAGACGGTATAGAGAGAAGACGCACCATAGCAGTCCAGCGAGCGGAACCGTAATATGAATAATTAGCTGGTTTGCATTCATCATTACTGAGTGTTGAATATAGCCAAATTTTGCGTAGTCAATGCCGTACCAAGCGAATAATACGCCGAAAAGTCCGACTAAAATAAGTACAATTGCTTTTTGAATAAACAAAACCAGCGGGTTGGAGCTATCAGGAATCACTTGAACATCAAAATGCATACCGTCCCATACAGCAATCACCGAACCTATCATAACAACCCAAATGAAAATGAATGTAGCTAACTCTTCGGTCCAAAGATAGACAGGGATAACTCCAGTGTAGCGTGCAATAACTTGCATCGCGACAGGGATAATTAACGCTCCGACCAATATCGCTAGCAGTACCCGTAATACGGTACACAGCGATTCCAAACTGCGTTTAATCATAAAAAAACCTTTTAAAGATAGAATGCATTTATCGAAAACAAATATCCCCGTGATCTACATTTAGCTCACGGGGATATCAACGGTAGTAATGCGACTTGTTACTTGGTACGGATAGCTTCAAGTAATTCTGTTGCACCAATGCTTGCTGCAAACTTATCTTGAACAGGCTTAACCATAACTAAAAGTTGTTCGCGGTTAGCGAAATCAGATACTTTAACCTGACCAGCGTCGGCCATTTGTTTAAGCTTGATTGCATCTTCACGAGACTCAAGTTCACGACCAAATGCACCAGCTTCTTTACCTGCTTTCATGATCGCAGCTTGAAGATCCGCTGGTAGTTTACGGAAGCTTTTACCACTGAATACGATTGGACGTACAGTGATTGTGTGAGCTGTTTTTGTAACGTATGGCGCTACTTCATAGAACTTTAAGTTCTGAATACTAGCTGCTTCGTTTTCAAGACCACCAACAACACCAGCTTGAATGGCGTTATATACTTCGTTATAAGCGATAGCTGAAGGTGCAGCACCAATTGCATCGAACACTTGTGCTTGAATAGGCGCGCCCATTACTCGCATTTTGTGACCAGACAATTCTTGTAGGTTACTGATTTTTTTGTTGGAAATAAGGTTACGTGTACCACCACCAGCATAACCAACAATAACGATGTCAGCTTTGTCTGATAATTCTTTTTCAAGTGGAGAAAGAATGTTACTAGATAGTACAGTGTTCCAGTGATCTAAATCACGGAACAAGAAAGGCATATCCATTAATGGGATAGAAGGGGCGAAACGAGCCATATTAGAAGGTGCTAGAATTGTATAATCAATTGCTATACCTTGGTTTAGGTAAGTAACGTAATCTTTTTCAACACCAAGTTCGCCGTTTAAGCGTAAATCGAACTCAACATCGCCTTTGTAATATTGATTAGTTAGTTCGCCGAACTTAACCATTGTTTTAGTGAATGTGTGATTGCCATCAAACATACTTGCGCCACGTAGAGTTGTTGCGCTTGCAGGTGATGCTAATGCTGCGAATGCTGCACCAATTAATGTAGCTTTAACAATTTTTTTTAGGTTTTTATCAAGAGTCATCATTTTTTTATCCTTATTATATGATCCAGTTTTAAAGTGTCTATTTGTAATGCAATAGTACTTAAACAGGTGGTTGAACTATATTTAAAAAAAATCCTTATGTCTAGATGTAGTTTTGTAACTTTTTTTACATTCACTAACTAATTGTTTTAAAAGGTTTTAATTTGTTTTTTTATGAGCGATATAAAAATTTTAAGTAAGTTTAGTATTTAAATCATCACGACCTATTAATTAAGCTGTGTTCTTTTTTAAGTATAGACTGTGATTTTATATGTGTGTTTTTCAAATCTGTACAGGGTTAGAGCTAAATAAATAGCCATCAAAACTTGGGTCTTGATGCTCCGACAACATAAGTAGGGTGTCTTTTACATTCTCTAAATGTCGCCACATTGCCAAACGAGCTGCATCCGGTTTTTTTTGTTGGATGGCTGACAATATTTTTTCATGATCAATTAACCATTTTTTCCTATAAGCTTGATCTGTAATATGTGAGTGGAGTTGTTTCCACATAGGACTATTCTCACGTCGCTCCCATAGATCTTTAACTAAGTCTACCAGAACACTATTCTGAGTTGCTTCTGCGATAGCGAAGTGGAAGAGTTTATCTCCAGCATGCTTATGATCAAGTACATCAATGTTTTGTTTCTCAAGTTCTAAAGCATCACGCATTTTTACAATGTCTTTTTTAGTCGCTTGTGTTGCGGCAAATTCTGCCACATGGCTTTCAAGAAGTTGTCGTGCTTGCATCATCTCAAATGGCCCTGCGTCGTCCGTATCTAATGAAGACTCAAGCTTATTATCAGAAGTGTCTTCTGACGGTTGTTTAATTAAATAGATACCACTGCCTTTACGTATCTCAACCAACTCCATCAGTTCTAACATAATTAATGCTTCGCGAACGACTGCTCGACTCACACCGAGTCGCTCAGCAATGTCGCGCTCGGGTGGTAGTCTATCTCCAACGGCAAAGCGACTCTGTCTAAGTTCTTCATACAATGTGAGTCCAATTTCTTGGTATAGACGTTTAGGTTTGGTTAGTGTGCTTATCATTTATTTTAATTCGCTTAAGGCAGTAAATGATCTTCAATCGTAATCATTATGTAGCTCGCTTTTAACCAGCCTGATTGATTGTGATCTAGGTTTATTTGTGAGATCTAAAAAAGCTCTACTGCAAGAGTATAAATATAAGATTATTTGGTCAACCAATTTATTGTATTGGTTGACCTAAAAAAAACTTTGATTCAGTATATGCATCTTTAGAGTACCTTTAATGATTTATAAAGCGATTCTTAAATAAGAAGAAACCTCATTATTACTGAGATGTCTGTCTTATGGCGGCAGAGCTGAAATACAGTATTTAAAGAGCCAGACCTGCATGGTCGTAGAATGGTGTATAACAAAACTAAGGAACCATCATGGTAACGATAAAAACAACAAAGACCTTGTATAAGCCAGAAAGTGTTGACGTTGGCATAGTTCATATTGGATTAGGTGCTTTTCACCGTGCTCACCAAGCCGTTTACATAGAGAAAAACTTAAACCGTAACCTTGGTGGAAACTGGGGTATTTGCGCTGTGAATATTCGTTCGAACAGCAAGTTGGTTGACCAACTTAAAGTTAATGACTGTCGTTACCATATTGCCGAATACACAGACAGCCACCATGCGAACTTAAGAGAAGTTAGTGCTATAAGAGACGCTTTGTTTGCAGGAGAAGATAAAGAAGCATTGTTTGAAAAGCTGATTTCTTCTAACACTAAAATAGTTACGCTAACAGTGACAGAAAAAGGCTATTACGTAACACCTTCTGATAAAAAGCTTCGTCTAGACGATCCAAGTATTCAACATGATATTCAATCTCCAGACCAGCCTAAAACAGCACCTGGAATATTAGTCGAAGCCTTGTTTAGAAGAAGAGAACTGGGCCTTCCCGCGTTTACCGTTTTATCTTGTGACAATATGCCAAACAACGGTGCTTTAACCCGCACTGCTGTTTGTGAACTTGCTGCTTATCGTTCGACAGAATTTGCGCAATGGGTTCAAAATAATGTGGCATTTCCTAGCTCAATGGTCGATAGAATCGTTCCAGCTATGTCTGAAGAGTCGAAAAATCGCTTACATACAGAACTGAATTGCAATGACCAAAATGCCGTAATGTGTGAAGCCTTTAGTCAATGGGTAGTTGAAGATAATTTTCCATTAGGGCGACCAGATTGGGAATTAGACGGTGTACAAATGGTAGACGATGTTCACCCATTTGAAACCATGAAATTGCGTTTACTTAATGGTAGTCATTCATTACTTGCTTATGTTGGCTCCGCAGCAAAATTAGAAACTGTTGCTGATGCGGTTGCAGACCCAAAATTCATTACATTGATTCGTCACTATATGACCTTTGAAGCATTGCCAACATTAGATATGCCAGACGGAATTAATGTACAAAACTATATAGAAAGCCTTATTAGTCGCTTTGCTAATGACAGCTTGCAACATAAGCTGTCTCAAATCGCCATGGATGGATCTCAAAAAATCCCTCAACGCTGGTTGGCTGGCGCAGCAGAGCTCTTAGCTCAACAAAAAAACATGTCAGCAACCGCTTTAGGTGTTGCCGCTTGGGTTCTCTATGCACGAGGAAAAGATTTAGAAGGCGATTTTCATAAAGTAGATGATCCAATGTCTGACGTATTAAGGGAATTGCATGCTTTGCACAAGAGCCCTGAAGACCTAATTCGAAGTGTGTTGGCAATTAGCGATATTTTTCCTAAGGCATTCAGTGAAGATAAAACCTTTTGCAAATCAGTTTTAAATACTTATTTAGCAATGACATCTAACGGTGTGGCGGCTTGTTTGCAGTTCGACCACCTAAAAACGACTAATCTCGGAGAATAAAATGGAACATACTTGGCGTTGGTTTGGACCAAATGACGATACAACATTGACGGATATTCGTCAGTGTGGCGCAACGGGTGTAGTGACAGCCTTACATGAAATTTCTAATGGTGATGTTTGGCCTGTCGATGTAATTCAATCCCGTAAAGAAATGATTGAGGCTCATGGTTTGCGTTGGTCTGTCGTAGAAAGTGTACCTGTTCATGAAGATATTAAGAAACGTACGGGTAAGTATCTAGAATACATTGAGAACTACAAACAGACACTATTAAATTTGTCTGAATGTGGTATCGACACCGTGTGCTATAACTTCATGCCAGTACTCGATTGGACGCGTACAGATTTAGCGTATGAATTGCCTGATGGCTCACGTGCTCTGCGTTTTGACCAAACCGCGTTTGCAGCATTTGAGTTGTATATTCTAGAACGCAAAGGTGCTGAAGCCGAATACAATGATGAAGAAAAAGCGGCTGCGAAAGTTTTCTTTAATAATTTAAAAGAAGACGAAAAAAATCTTCTTGTTGCGAATATTATTGCTGGCTTACCGGGCGCAGAAGAAAGTTACACTTTAGAGCAGTTCCGTACTAAGTTAGCTGAATACGATCACATTGATAAAGACACATTGCGTAAGCATTTAAAACTTTTCCTAGAAGCCATTGTACCTGCGGCGGAGCAGGGCGGATTGAAATTAGCAATTCACCCAGATGATCCGCCACGTCCAATTCTTGGTTTGCCTCGCGTTGTGTCGGTTAAAGACGATGTGGAATGGTTGTTGAGTTCTGTACCAAGCGATGTGAATGGTTTGACATTGTGTACAGGTTCTTACGGCGTGCGCGCAGACAATGACCTAGTGGATATGATCAAGCAATTTGGCTCTCGTATTTATTTCACGCATTTGCGCTCAACAAAAAGAGAAGAAGTGGCAGGCAGTTTCCATGAAGCCTCTCATTTAGGTGGTGATGTGGATATGGTGGGCGTGGTCAGTGCTTTGATCCAAGAAGAGCAAAAACGCCAAGGCAACACTTCGTTTAAGTTAATTCCGATGCGACCAGACCACGGACATCAAATTTTGGATGACTTAACCAAAAAAACAAACCCAGGTTATTCCACGTTAGGCCGAATGAAAGGCTTAGCAGAAGTACGAGGTTTGGAAGTCGGCTTGAAAAGCGTACTCAAAACGTCAACTTAATCTTGTAGAAAATAGTTTTTATAAAATTATTTTTTAAAGCTACTTTCTAACGTAGAGCAATAAAAAATAAAACGCCTTCAGTTCTTAACTTAATGTTGAAAAGGTTAGAGAAGAAGGCGTTTTTTTAGGCTGTTTTATAGCTGATATTCACATAGTTTTATTTCTTGATCAGAATGGCATCAAAATCAATTTTTGAAAACGCATCATCCACCTTGCCAGACAACTCAAACCCTTCTTTCGGGAAAGTGCCTGCTGCTTGAGGTTTGTAGCCAATCACCAAATCTTCACGCACCCCAAATACTGTATCTTGGTCAAGATAAGGGTCATCATTAGGAAATACTTCAGTAACTAAGGAACGGTAACCTTCCGCTGAGACAATGTAATGCAAATGAGAAGGGCGCCATGGATGACGACCTGTTGCATCAAGAATCTTACCAACAGGGCCATCACTTGGCACAGTGTAGGAAACAGGTCTTATTGTAGTGAAACAATAGTAGCCATTTTCATCTGCAGTGAAGACCCCATGAAAGCTGTTGATATCTTGCTCTTCGTCTTGTGACGAATACAAGCCATTCGGTGCAGTTTGCCAAATATCGACTGTAGCGCCAGGAATGAAATTGCCTTCAGTGTCTTTGATATAGCCTTCAACCAAAATGACTTCGCCGTCATAGTGACGCTTAAAATCTGCACCTAATGCCATTTCTGGTGCATCTGATACATGGAATGGCCCTAATACACTGGAGCTGGTGGCCGCTGGATTTGAGTTGATCATGTCGACCAATGACGACACACCTAATACATCGGACAATAGGACGAATTCATTGCGTTCTGGTGTAGTTATTTCCCCAACCCACTTCAATAGTTCTAGAGACTCTCGCCATTCGTCATGAGTTAACTTGGTATCTTTAACAAAACCATGTAAGTGGTGAGCAAGACTTGCCATGATTTCTTTTACTCTTGGGTCCGTGTCTTTTCCGAAATACCCAAGAAACGTTTCAGTAATATTTTCAGCTGTAACAGAGCGCATAAGCGGTCTCCTTAATGTAAAATTCCAATGCTAAGTACGGGATAATTGATCAATAGAATAAGAACGATCAACATGACAAATGCGAAAGGCAACGCCCCCATAAATACATCTTTTAGACTGATGCGATCATCATCCACACTGGCTTTAATGACAAAACAGCTGATGCCTAATGGCGGAGTTAGCAGGCCTATTTCAGCACCAATTACAGTGATGATGCCGAACCAAACAAGGCTTAGACCCATAGGTTCAATAAGAGGTAAGAAAAGAGGGACAACAATTAAGATAATCGATGCGGTGTCTAGCAAAGTTCCTAAGAACAGCATTAAACAAACGTAAATCACCATGATCATCATAAAACTCATCTGATTTTGCTCTAGTATCACGGCCAATTCGTTTGGTAATCCTGCTAGGCCTAACATACGGCTGTAAATAGAAGCCGCAGTAATAAGGAACAAGATAGACGCAGTAATATGACCTGTTTCGATAAGGGCTTCCCAGAATATCTTTAGGTTTATTTTGCGACGAACGATGGCGATAATAAGACCTACCGCAGCACCTGCGGCACCAGCCTCAACAGGAGTCATCCAACCTGTGTATATTCCTCCTAATACAACCGTAATTAGTGTGACAAGTGGTGCCGTTTTCGAAAAAATTTCCTTAAATGACATCCACTCATATTCAGTTGCAGGCTTACCCCCTACATAATTCGGTGTGAATTTCCCCATTAACCAAATAGCTGCAATGTACGCTATAGCCAATAAAACCCCTGGTACAACGCCTGCTAGAAACATTTCACCTACAGATTGCTCTGCTACAAAAGAGTAGATAATCAGCATTGCAGAAGGAGGGATGATCATACCCAACACAGAAGAACCAGCTACAACACCAACAGCAAAGCGCGGGTTGTAGTCATATTTGAGCATTTCAGGAACCGATACCTTGGCAAAAACAGAGGCAGACGCAATGGAAGAGCCAGTTACAGCCGCAAAAACAGCATTTGCTCCAACGGTTGCCATACCAATTCCGCCTTTGACTTTTTTGAAGCCAGAATTCATTACCTCATAAATATCGGCCCCCATTCCTGCCTTGGAGACTATGAGCCCCATAAAGGTGAATAGAGGCACAGTGGCAAAGGTGTATTCCATCACACTGTCGCCAACAGCGATTTTTAGTAAGTTCATAGAGAGCTCAAAATCGTCACGCATTAGCCAAATAGACACAAACGAGACGACACCAAGCGCAACAGGGATATAAAGACCCAGATACACCAAAACAATAATGGCAATAACCGAGACAACACCAATCTCAATTGGACTCATATTTTTTCTCCTGACGGTACAGCTTTATCTTTCATTTCGTCCATACGAATGAGTTTGATGTTAGTTGCAGCAAGGATGACTTTAAGAATGAAAATCAATGCACACAGGCTGGCGCTTAGAAAGATGACGAGCTTGATTGGCCACCAAGGTGCGACGAAAACGCCGGGTACACCGAAGTAGTCTTTCGTTTCAAACATCTCAACAAATTCAGGCCATATGGCAATGGCAATGAGTGTCATCAATATTGCAGAAACACTATCAATAAAGCGTCTTACCCACATGGCTATATTAGGAAAGCGTGGTTGCATAATGGCTAAAAAACCGTCTGAACGCGTTAGTCTATTTACTCGTACAACATCAGGTAATTGTAAGAAAACAATCAATACCATCGTAAATTGCACAACTTCGACGGCACCGCCGAAGGGCTTATTAAACGCCCCACGAGCAATGACATCATAGTCAACGACAATCACCAGACAAAGTACCATCAGAGTGCCAACAGTGTTGGCAATAATGGCTGTCACATTCGCTATTCTGGATAGTTTATTAGTACCTTGAACAAGTATGTTAGACATAGCATGTACTCCGTGATTATAAGATGAGTGGCTTTATTTCAAGCCAGCAGCCCAATCACGAGCAGGAGTGAAGCCTGCCGCTGTTAGTTTTCCCATATAAGCGCGTAACATTTCTGTTCCTGGTTCACCTTTTTTATCTAAACCTGCAGCCCATTCAGCTGCTAAATTAGGCATGGAATCTGCCCACTCTTTTCTGGCTTCTTGGCTCATGGTAACGACTGTTCCGCCAGCGGCTATGTATGCGTCTAGACTTTCTTGAGCTCGATCCATCGCAATCTCAGCGATATGATCACGGTACTCAACAGCTACTTCTTGTATGACTTGCTTAACTTCGTCAGGAAGCTTTTTCCAGAAACGACTATTTGCTGTAACTGTTTTTGAATTCACTGCGCCTAAATCGGCTTTTAGCATAAAGGGTGCTACTTCGGCGATCTTGAATGTTTTCGCTGCTTCTGGCCAAAGCATGGCGTGATCGACTAAACCTGTAGAAAGCATGTTGTAAAAGTCGGTTAAACCACCTCGAACACCTGCTGCGTTATTAATACCATCTAGATAGCGTAAAATAATGCCAGCGCCAGCGACTTTGCCACCTTCAAGGTCTTTGATAGACTCGATGCGTTCTTTGCTGAATATTTGGTACGTATTCAAGACAACGCCTGTCGCTAGGTAGACTTGCTTTTGTTTGGAAAATTCTTTTTCCATAGTCGGAAATTCTTTGGTAATTTCATCCATTGCTTTGGCAACAACTCTGGCATCCACTGATACAAAGGGAGTCACTGCCGCTAATGACTGGCTTGGTAGTTTTGAATTATGAAAAACCGTTGTTACTATGCCGATATCACCCAGCCCTAGTTTGATTCCATCCAATACACCTTTAGGTTTTACAATGGTGCCACCGTAGGATTCTTGCCAATCAATTTTGTAGTTGTTAGTTTTTGCTAGACGCTCATTTACTTGTGGAATAAAGAAGTTAGAGAACTCATCTACCCACATTGCTTTAGCTGGGTATCCGTCAATGACAACCGCTTTAATGGTTTCGGTCGCCACAGCGGGAAGAGCAATTAATGAAGCCATGGTGATGACGATGGCTTTTTTCTGAAGTAGTTTTTTTATTGTTATTTTCATTGTTATCTACCTATATTGTTTTAGATTAAATTCGTTTATCTATAACCAAATCGCCTCAATTTCTGTGCCCGCTTGTTGAAATAGTTTCGACAGAGGGCAGTACTTTGTGACGTTTTCAGCAATACGATCTCGCTCCGATTTATCAACAGTAGGGTTTGTCTTCACTGTTAAGGTGATTTTCTTAAACGGAACATCAACTTCTTCCTCTAGCAGTACACCTCGGCGGTCAAACTCACAAACCGCTGAAATATGTAAATTACCAATGTTGATATTCAGTTTTTTTGCGCACTTATGAGCGATGACGTTGGTGCAACCAATTAGGGTTGCCACAACAGACTCTGTTGGTGTTGGGCCAATATTGGTTCCACCACGCTCGATAGGTTCATCAATGGTTAGCACCACATCGCGTATTGATACGTCGCTACGAGCATGGGAGCTACATTGCGTTTCTGCTCGTAATAATGCGGTTTTCTCCATTGTGATTTCCATTCAAAACACCTTTCTTTTGTGTCTGTCTTTTGATTAATGGCGATATTCTTATAAGAATGAACACACATCATCAAATGCAAAACGAGGCAGTTTTTGAAATAAGGCACTTTCGTCGGCATAACCTAAATTGCATAAAAAATTTGATCGCAAGGTTGTGCCTGAAAAGAACTCTTTATCAACAATGTCATTGGAAAAACCAGACATAGCACCAACATCAAGGCCCAATGCGCGAGCAGCAATCATTAAATAAGCACCTTGAAGTGTTCCGTTTAAAAAAGCGGTTTTTTCACAGTACTCAGATTTACCTTCGAACAATGGGCGTCGGTCTTCATGAGGGAAAAGGAAAGGGAGTTTGTGCCAGAACTCTAAATCATAAGCAATAATGACAGTGACTGGCGCCGCTCTCATCTTGTCGATGTTTTTTTCTTTTAATGATGTCGCAAGTCGATCTTTGCCTTCTTTTGAAGTGACAAAAAAGAAACGAGCAGGGCAGCAGTTCATGCTTGTCGCACCATTGGCAACAATGTCATAAAGCTCTTCTAGCAACTCTTTTGGAATAGGTTTGTCTTGCCAAGCATAATGCGAACGGGCATCACGCAAAATCATATCTATTGAATCTTTATCTAAGGTTGGCTTTCGTTGACGCAATGTTCTCACATTTTCTTGAGCTTCATCACGAATTTTAGCCAGTGTTGTGCTGTTTAACGCATCCATATTAGAACCACTCATACTCCATCCTTATATTTTTATTATTTAGGTAAGGTCATAGCGAGTAGCGATTATTTATTGATAGATCTATAAAAAACCACATCACTTTAACGGTATGTTGAAAGTATAGCTTGCTTAAGTTTTAGCGATAATTTAGTTTTATGTCAAATAATATCGATATTATTTTAATGGTTCTTTTTTACTTTGGAGAATGAAATGGCAGATTGGAACGAATATAAAGCAGCATCGAAAAAGCGTGGCTCATTGGCAATGGAGGTGTTTATTATTGAAAGCACGCCAGCGGGTGACCCTGAATTAGTAAAACAAACATTACCTGATCATTTGGCGTATCAGGCAGAGCAAGAACAAGCGGGAACGCTTATGTTTGCAGGTCCATTATCTGATGACTCTGGTGAAAATATGAATGGCTCAGGCATGATTATTTATAAAACTGCCAGCTTAGAAAGAGCAAAAAGCATTACTGAAAAAGACCCTATGCATAGTAGTGGCGCGCGAATATATAAGATACGGCGCTGGTTAATTAACGAAGGAAGCTTACAAATCGATATCAAACTGTCTGCGCAATCGGTTTCTTTATCTGAGGATTGATTGTTATTTTTAAATTTCTTTAAGAAGAGTAGAGCTGTTTTGGTAGGACAAAAATATTTTCTGTCCTACCTTTTTTACTCGTCTTCCAAAATGAGGAAACGTACACGAATAATTGTTAATCAGCCAACAAACGAATACCAAACGAAGTCAACAACACACCAGTGACCCTTTCAATCCAAACCTTAAAGACCAGTACCTTCTTTTGCACTCTTTCAGACGTTAACAAACAAGCGACTAAGCCGAACCAAACAAAGTGAGCAAACGCAATATAGAATCCATAACCCAACTCAATCACTAGCGCCGTATTGTCTGAAATGACTTGGCTAAATAAAGAGACAATAAATAACATGGTCTTTGGATTGAGTGCATTACAGGCAAACCCTGTCCAAAAAGACGATTGATTGTTTATGCCTTTTTTGCCTGAATCCAAGTCTTGCTTAATCGTGTCTTCGTGGCTTTTGTTTACTGCTTTTGAAAACATACTTTTGATGTCAGGCCATAAAGCAGAAACACCCAGCCAAATAAGATACATAGCACCAAGATAACGTAACGTATTTAATACCCAAACATTATTGGCAAACACAATGCCTAATCCAAATAAGGTATAAGCAAGATGCACGCTAATTGCCACGCTGATACCTAGAGCACACAAAATACCTTCTCGTCTCCCTTTTAATAATGCCACTTTCGATATCATCGCAAAGTCTGGTCCAGGGCTGATAACAGCCAATAGCGTAATGATGGCGACAGAATACAATTCGAAATGATCTATGTTTAACATAGTAAGCTACTCTTATTTGTGAATAATAAGAGTATAGATTCTTGAAAATATTAATGAAATCGATAATAAATGGTGAATATTGTGAGTAATAGTCACACAAAAAGGCGTTTGCCTCCTTTAGGTGCGCTTACTGCATTCGAGGCGGCGGCTCGTCATCAAAGCTTTTCTCGCGCGGCGGAAGAGTTACATCTGACACATGGCGCAATTAGTCGAGCGGTGTCACAAATAGAAGAGCGTATAGGTGTGAATCTATTTATTCGCCGTAATCGCCGCGTTTATTTAAACGCAGCGGGTCAACGCTTACTAAAAACAGCCACAGAAACCCTAGATGCACTGAGTAATACAGTAGAAGAAATTTATCGTCATGACAGCGCTTCACCTTTCTTGGTCGTGTCTTGTGAGCCTAGCGTAGCGATGCGTTGGTTAATGCCGCGGTTAGGTGATTTTCATGAAAAAAACCCCAACTTAAATATCGATTTAAGAATGGCTGGTGGTCCCATTGACTTGCTTTCACAAGGTTGTGATGTGGCGATTAGACGTACCGATTTTGGCGTCAATGAGGACTACCATATTACCCATTTATGCGAAGAATTTTCTGGTCCAGTTTGTACTCTGGATTACTGGGATAACAGCATAAAAGAAGACTTGAGCAAAGGCGTTTGGCTGCATAGTCGAACTCGTCCAAATGCTTGGGGCGACTGGATAGCAACTTCTGATATAGAGAAAGTAAACCCTAAAAGTGAGCAATACTTTGATCACTTCTTCTACGCTCTACAAGCCGCTCAAGACAGACTTGGAGTCGCTATCGGCTCATTACCTTTGGTTTTGGATGATTTGACGACACGAAGGTTAGTGGCGCCTTTTGGGATGCAGCCGACAGGCTACCATTACGCCATCATTACATTGGACGATCCAAATCAAGACCCAAGAATAAAAGTATTTCGTGATTGGCTGTTAGTGCAGATTAATCTGATGAGTTAGCTAAATTAACAAAAAACATATCTGTTTTTATATTTATCATGAATGTGCTTGAGCTAATACACGCAGCCGGCTCTTGAACTCAGATCGATCAATGTAACAACCATGTAAATGACGTCGACCGCTGGTATTTTCGAACTTGTTTCGTCCATGTAACACTCTTCGATTGTCGAACACCACCATTTGACCCGCTTGTAATTTGAACTCGATTTTAAAACGCTCATCACGGAAGCGAGCCATTAAATTACGATACGCTAAATAATAATCACGCATTAGGTTGGCTGGTAAGTCAAAAACATCGGCGATGTGCGCGTTGTATTTGATTTCAATAATATTTCCAAAATGGTCTACATTAATTACTGTATGGTGTTGACGAATATCATGATCTTGGTCATGAAAGCGAAAAGGTATAGCTTGTTCGGCTAATATTTTAAAATGATCAGGGCGTTGACTACGTAGTTCTTCAGCCACACGCAACCCATCAACAAAAGTCGATTCCCCACCTTCGCTATCATTCGCTAAACAATGTAAAAATTGATAGCCCGGCGGTGTTTCTTGATTGGGTAAATCTGTATGCAATGGCAGAGAAATAGAGGTGTAGGCTAGATTAATAGGGGATTCGACGGACTCTACATTAAAGCTTGTTCCAAAATTGGTTTGGCGTAAATAATCGATGCGAGTCGCGAGGGATATTGTCGACTCTGGTGTATTTTGCATTCCATCTATAACGGTAAGACCAAACTTATCTAGCTCTACCATCCATTGATATAGGGCAGAATCTTGCTGGATGATTTGGTCGTAATTAGCGTGAGGTATATGGCTAATAAAAGACGAATCCCAGCTTTGGTAGCTGCTTATATAATGTGGATCTTCTGTTCGAGAATAGCTGTGTTCTAACAGCCATGACTGTAGAAAAATACTTCTGTGATTACCTTCGGACCATTCAATTTCCAGGGTTTCTTTGCCTAATGTTATTTCGATAGGATGAATGTCTTCACTGACGCTGAGTAAATCAAAATCGCGCTCTTTGGTTGTCTTATGAAAGGCGCTAGGACAATTATCTCTCAACCAAATATGATGAAACTGAGAGGTTGATCCATCACTCCATTCTATTGCAAGGCTGTGTTCATTTTTGTGTACTGAGGTAATGGATTGGTGTGAGCTTGTGATGTCTGAAGCATTTAATGTCATGGAGTAATCCTGAGTACAAAGAAGTATGTATTGAATAGAAGCATGCTAGACAGATTGTATTTTTTATGCAAACGACATATTTTAACTATCGTAATAAGTATTGCTAATGGATGGGTTTTAAAATTGGAACACAAACGATGAAAACAGACATTCCAGCAATGAATTGGGTCAGAACTTTTGAAGCGGCGGCGCGTTTGCTTAATTTCAGTGCAGCCGCTCGTGAATTACACATGACTCAATCTGCAGTAAGCCAACAAATTAAATTGTTAGAGCACCATCTAGGTGATGAGCTATTTATTCGGAAACACAAAAAAGTGACGCTCACAAACAGTGGACTTGCCTATCTTCCTGTTGTGCAAACAACGTTAAATGATTTACAGCGCAAGACGGCTGATATTTTTTCTCCGGTGGGAAAGGGACGTTTGGTTTTACAGGTTAATTACGCGTTTTCATACTTATGGTTATCGAATAACCTTTATAAATTTTGTGCTCGCTACCCGGGAATTAGGCTGCAATTGTTTCACTCTAATTGGGCGAGTGATTTTTCAGAAAGTAGCCATGATCTTGCGATTATAAATGGCAACGGTAAATGGTCTGGTCTTAACTTAGAGCCTTTGATTAAAGCGGAAGTGCAGCCTTTATGTTCCGTCAAAATAGCGCAGCTTATTTCACAACCAAAAGATTTATTGTCTTTATCTTTGATTGAGGTCGTGGGAGCCAGTCATTCCTGGGAGCAATGGTTTGAACAATTTGGAATTAATTTAGACCCGAGTCTGGTTATTTGCCATAAAGTAGACACCATACTGGCTGCAAGTATGATGGCGGAATCAGGGCTTGGTGTCATGTTGTCCTATCCGGACTTATTTGCGAAGCAATACAAGGAAGGGAAGTTGTCAGCACCCTTTGATGAAAAAATGCCAACCAGTGATAATTATTTTTTGGTGTTTCCAGAAGGTCGACCTCTATCTAAATCTGCGACTGTTTTTCGCGATTGGTTACGCGAAGAAATGAGAGTGTTCTTGAGACTAATGACATGAAGCAACTAGCATTTTCGTAGATGTCTAGGTGAGTGACCATAACTGCGTTGGAATGAATGTGTCATGGAGCTCTGATTACTAAATCCTGTTTCTTCGGCAATAATGGAAAGTGGTTTGTTCGTTGTGATAATTAGGTCATAAGCCTTTTCTAAACGTTTTTTTAAGATAAATTGGTAAGGCGTAACAGACGTTTCGTTGGTGAACAGTTCACTGAAATGACCAGAACTTACATGATGCATTTCTGCCAGTTGCGTAACGGAAAGTTTCTGATCAAGGTTTTCATCAATAAAACGGGAGATAGAGCTAATGTTGAGCTTTGAACGGTTCTTGTTGTCTGGCAGATCGCCTAAAATTCGATGATGTAATGACGCCATTAAACCAAGTGTACAGCCATCAAGAGCTTCGGGAAAAAAATTGAAGTTGTTAGACTCTTTGTCTAAATAAGAAATAAGCATCTTCAGATTATCATCGATAGAGAAGTAACGAGGTTGTTCAAATAAGTTTTCTAAACGGCTGTTCAATTGTACATTGGGGATATCGATAATAATGTGATTATTATCGCCAATACCTTCAAAGTAATGGGTTTCACTGGCAGGAGCTAGGCACCCAGTATGACTATTGACGACACCACCTTTCCCGTCAATTTCAAATAATGCATGTCCTTTTACAGCGATAATTAATTGATGATGTCCGTGGTTGTGTTGATCGCACGAGTTCGGCAAAATAATATTTCGAAGATGCATTTCATACCTAACGCTTTATAAAATACTTCTAGTGTTGCATTTCCTTTAAATAAGTCAATTTAATTTGCTCTTTCTTGGTTTTTTTATGGTTTGTTACTGTTCCTTTTATCTATTCATGGGGTCCAACTCAGCAAAGCTGGCTCGGCTGAGTTGGACTATGAATTACCAGTTTGGAGCACCAAGTACTTTTGGTAGCCAAGTAGCAGTTTCTGGATAAATTAGTATGACAAATAGAACAAGTAATTGTATGGCGATGAAAGGTATTACACCGGCATACATATGCTTTAATGTGATACTTGGTGGTGAAATAGCTCTTAAATAGAAAATTGAAGGTGCCAAAGGTGGTGTCAGATAGCTGGTTTGCAATACAACTAAGAATGCGACACAGAACCAAATATCATCAAAGCCCAGTAAGCGAACAATAGGGATGGCAACTGGAATAATGATTAACACAACAGACATCATATCTAATAAAAAGCCTGCAATAAAAGCAATAAACAATATCAAACCGAGCACGGTATGTGGGCTAAAACCAGAGCCAGTGAGTAGTGATTGAACCGTTTGCATGCCACCAGTTGCAAAAAATATTCCTGCAAACATATTACCGGCCATTACGATCAACAAAATCATTGCGGTAATGTTGACTGTTCGCAGCATGGATTCCCACAATACGGTTAGTTTACAGCTTTTATAGCAAATCGATAAAATCACAGCGCCTAAGGCACCGCACGCTGAGGCTTCTGTTGGTGTAGCAAGACCCAGTAAAATAGTTCCCAATACTGTAAATATCAACGCGGCTGCTGGTACTATTGCCGTGGCCGTGATTTTCAACCTTTCACTAAGTGGTATTCCTACTTCACCTTGTTCGCGTGGTGCCATGTTAGGTTTAAAATACGCCAGAGCAATGACATAAATAATAAACAAGGCTGCCATTAATAAACCTGGAATAAGCAAACCATTAAATAGCTGACCAACTGAGATTCCTGCAACCGGCCCTAATACAATAACGGTGATAGACGGTGGTATCGCTGTACCTAATGAACCACTTGCGCAGATCACACCGGATAGTAAACGTTTGTCATATTGGTGTTTGAGCATGATAGGAATGGTAAGCAAACCAATGACGGCTTCGGTTGCGCCAACAACGCCACTTGATGCTGCGAATATAGCGCCAAGTAAAATTGTCCCTACACCGATTCCACCTGGAAGGCGTTTTGTCCATAGATGAATAGCATGAAAGAGTCGCTCTGCTATACCAGATTTTTCTAACATAGCCCCCATAAAGATAAACAGGGGAACCGCTGCCAATATGGAATTAGAAGCCGTTTCTTCAATTTTTGTTAATAGTTGATACGCTGTTACGTCACCGAACATCATTAAGCCAAAAATAGTGGCTGTCAGTATCATCGCAAAGGCAATTTGTACACCTAGAAAAATAAATAGGATGAGTACAGGAAACATAAAAATAGACAGGAAATCACTCATGCAAAGTCATCCTCTTTTCCACTAATTACGGTAATGATGGCTTTAAGAAGCTCAGCAATAAGTTGCATAACCAGCAATAAGAAACCTAAGAACCAAGTGAAATAAATAGGCCAAATAATGGGGTTCCATGCAGAGCGTCCAGAGCGTTCACCACTGTCATAGGCTTCATAGAAATAATGAGCGAGTTCCCATGTTAGCCAGATAATGATTGGTAATAACATTATGTAAAAAATGGCACGAATAGTCGCGGCCACTCTTTTTGACATTTTCATAGTGAGTAAATCTACGCTTACATGCTGCTTAAGGCGTAAAGCATTCGCCATTCCAAGAACAAAAAGCGTCCCCATGACCATATAGCTGATTTCAAATGCCCAAGCGGTTGGTGTACCTAAAACATGACGACTAAAGACTTCGACAATCAATGCGCCAATAAGCGGCAGTATTAATAATGCGGCAATGCCACCGAAGAAACGTGTTGGCATTTCTAATAGTTTAATAAGAATCATTGTGTTCCTGATAAGACAGATCTGAATAGGAGGAAAACAAAAGAGAAGAAGCGAAGTTATTGCCTCTTCTCTCATTTATTAAAGTTCAGATTCACCAATGGTTAGGCGATATTCTGACCAGTTTGTCATTTCTGCTTTAAATTGACGTTGAGAAGTCAGCACTTTTGAAAACCACGTGTTTTTCGCAGCGTTTTCATCTTCCCATGCAACCGTTTCTTCAAGAACTTTAGTGATAAAACTCGGATCTAATTTAACGATTTCGTTTTTACCATTTTTTAATTCTTCATAAGCCGCTAGATCGGCATAAGAAGAGGCAAGCCATGAATCAAACACAGAGAGTTTAGCAGCATTACGCAACATATTTTGCTCTTGATCTGTTAATTTATCCCATACACGTTTGTTTACCTGACACTCAAGAACACCACCTGATTGATGTACACCAGGAACCATGACGTATTTAGCAACTTCTTGAAAACCAGTTGGTTTGTTTAACTCTGGGCTACCCCATTCCGCCGCGTCAATTACACCACGCTCAAGTGCGCTGTAAATTTCACTACCGGCCATAACAACAGTAGATGCACCAAGGCGAGAGGCAATTTCAGCCCATGCTCCAGATGTTCTTAAACGCAAGCCTTGAAAATCTTCAAAGGTTTGTACTTTTTTGTTTGAGTGAAGAAAAATCTCAGTGCCCAAAATAGAGCAAGGGAAGGCAACAACTTTGGATTTTTCTAGGCGAAATTGTTCGTATAATTCAATGCCGCCACCTTGATACATCCACAACATAAACTCTTCAGGAGTAAGACCACTGGAGTGTCCTGCTAGCAACGCGGCAGTAGGATCAACACCATAGTCATAGTTAATGTAATTGTGACTTACTTGCGCTACGCCAGATTTAACCGTTTCAGTGACTTTAAATGCACTACCTAGCGTGCCACCTGGAAATACTTTGATATCAAAGTCGCCATTACTCATTGCTTTAACGTGGTCTGCAAAATTTTGCGCGTCACGTTCTAGCCAAGGGCCGCCTGACCATGGTGTTGCCATGCGCCAGTCTTTTTCAGCTGCACTAATGTTTACGCTAGCCGACATAACAGCCGTGGCGATTAAGGTTGTTGATAATATTTTTTTAAGTGATTTCATGTTCGTTCCTTTGTGTCTTGTTATTTCAGTTGTTTACTGAAGTTAGAGCAAAGTCCCTGCTAATAATTGATATCGTCCTTGATTATATTATTGTTTTAATTCATAGGCTTAGATGCTGAATTGTTAGTATCTATTAACCTGTTTATATGGGGCCTGAGTTACATAGAATGTGTTGCTATTCTTATAAATGAATCTTCTTCTCAACTAGAGATACATCGATTGTAGGGGGTTTTTAAGGACGCAACTTGTCGAAAATCTTGGTCTTTTTGTTATAAACACGGTTTTTGTAAGAAAGGAGTAAGAATTTTTTCTGTTTTTGTTTACTTTTAGGTACTGGAAAGAAAGTCGATAGATTACGGAGTGCTTGAATACGATAGGCAATCGACTTTCTTATCTGTGCCAAATGTGTCGGTTATTGTTTAGATCTAATAATGTCTTAAAGAAAAATTGACTAGTAGAAACAATTTTAGGAAATCAAAGTGAAAAATATTTTCGTACAATATAAAGACGGTTGCCTACCTTACAAAAAAGTAATATCAGCACTGGATGATGCTTTTAAACTAGATATTAATTGCCCAATTCGACACCATCATCATTTGGCTGTACCTGGTAAGAAGGATGCTACATTACTTTTAATGCCAGCTTGGTTAGAAGGTCAGTACTTAGGGGTTAAACAAGTTAGTGTTTTTCCTAGTAATAATGAAGTTGGTTTACCTGGGCTAAATAGTATCTACATTCTTAGTTGTGCCAAAACGGGCCAGCCTCTCGCGCAATTTGATGGAAATGTTATTACAGCCAGACGAACTGCATCGGCAGCGGCGTTAGGTGCAAGATACTTATCTCGACCTGATTCTAAGTCTTTACTAATGATTGGTGCCGGGAAGGTTGCTAGCCAAGTTGTACAAGCAATGTGCGAAGTGCGCGATATAGAAGAAATTAAAGTCTTTGATATTTATGAAGCTTCAGCCGTGCGTTTAGTTGAGCAAATTCAAACAGAAATGAAGGTTAAAGCCAGCGTTGTGAGTAAAGACGATTTACCTAGCGCCGTAGCATGGGCGGATATTGTAAGTTGCGCGACACTGAGTGAGGAACCTTTGGTGCTTGGTGAGTGGGTAACACCAGGTACTCATGTGGATTTGATCGGTAGTTTTACTCCTACTATGCGTGAAGCCGACGATACCCTGATGCAGAAGGCGCAAGTGTTTGCAGACTTTAAAGAAGCGGCTTTAACTGAAACAGGTGATTTTATTTCGCCAATCAAAAGTGGTGCGATAACACCGGACCATATAATTGGTGATTTTTTCTCTTTGAGTCGTGGACATCATGCCGGGCGTCAGCAATTTACTGATCCTGAAAATGATATTTCAGTGTTTAAAGCCGTTGGTTCATCCATTGAAGACCTTGCAACGGCAATGCTGTGGTTTGATACTATTTAGATAATAGGTTGCATTAAAGAACGCTATAGAGTGCAAGGTTAGTTTTGACTTTGTGTTTTTTAGAAGGTGCTAAGTTTTTGACAAACTTAGCATTAACCAGCCATTTACAAATTACTCATAAATATTCTAATTATCAGGGCTTGTAACCTTTGTATTGAAGAAACTTTGATAGAGCTATTATTTAATTCATTTTTTTCTTTTTGATGCCCCCTTTTTACTCCTGTTTTCCTGTCGTTTTTAAACCACTGTCGCTAATTGTCATCCGCTGGACGTTCTCAAGCATAAGGCATGAAAACATTGTCTTTATTATCGTTTCAAATACGTAACCTGTGGCGACCTCTGTCATTCTGAAATGTCGCAATTTTTTACCACACCACGATAATCGTTAGAATCGATTGTTTATGTAAAGGAGCTGATTCAATGCAGCATTATTCCGGCTTTGGATTGTTAAAGCACAGTTTGAGTCATCATGAAAACTGGCAGCGGGTGTGGCGTAATCCTACGCCAAAGAAAAAATACGATGTCATCATTATTGGTGGCGGTGGTCACGGTTTGGCGACGGCATATTACTTGGCGAAAGAGCATGGAATCACTAATGTAGCTGTGCTGGAAAAAGGCCATTTAGGAGGAGGTAACGCGTCTCGTAATACCACTATTGTACGTTCTAACTACCTTTGGGATGAGTCTGCGGCGTTGTACGAGCATTCCATGCAGCTATGGGAAGGTCTTGCACAAGAACTAAATTACAACGTGATGTTTTCTCAGCGAGGTGTTTATCATACCTGTCATACATTGCAGGACATGCGAGCGAATGAACGTCTTGTTGCTGCTAATCGCTTGCAGGGCATTGATAATGAAATGGTCGATGCCGAGCAACTACAAAAAGAAATCCCAACGCTAGATTGTTCGAAAAACTCCCGTTACCCAATTATGGGCGCATCGGTTCAGCGCCGTGCGGGTAACGCACGTCACGATGCGGTTGCTTGGGGTTATGCTCGAGCAGCGGATGCATTGGGTGTTGATCTAATACAAAACTGCGAAGTGATTGATATGGAAATCAATGACGGCAAAATCACTGGCGTGAAAACGAAACAATACGGTGTGCTAAAAGCAGATCGTGTTGGCTGCGTGGTCGCAGGTAATAGTGGTGTGTTGGCGAAAATGGCTGGCTTTGAATTACCCGTAGAATCTCACCCTCTACAGGCTCTGGTCTCCGAACCGATCAAACCTTTCCTTGATACCGTAGTGATGTCTAACCATGTACATGGCTATATGAGTCAATCGGATAAAGGCGATTTGGTTATCGGTGCTGGGATTGATGGTTGGGTTGGATATGGGCAACGTGGTTCTTACGGCATTATTGAACAAACCGTTCAGGCCATTGTTGAATTGTTCCCTTGTGCCAGTCGAGTTCGTATGAACCGTCAGTGGGGTGGCATTGTTGATGCGTGCCCAGATGCGAGCCCAATTATTTCAGAAACACCCGTGAAAAACTTATTCTTTAACTGTGGTTGGGGAACGGGTGGATTTAAAGGTACGCCTGGATCTGGAAACCTGTTTGCCCATACGTTAGCCAATGGCAAGCCACATCAGATAGCGGAACCTTTCTCTATGCAGCGTTTTCATACTGGTGCACTAATTGATGAACATGGCGCTGCCGGTGTAGCACACTAATAAGGGGATGAAAATGTTACATATTTACTGCCCGCATTGTGCGGAATACCGTGTAGAAACAGAATTTCACGCCGCAGGACAGGCACACATTGCTCGTCCACTAGACCCAGAAGCGTGCTCTGATCAGGAGTGGGGTGAATATCTATTTTTCCGCAAAAACCCTCGAGGCCTTCATCATGAGTTATGGGTACATGCAGCGGGTTGTCGAAAATTCTTCAACATGACTCGAGACACCCAGAGCTACGAAATTAAAGAAGTCTACAAGGTCGGTGAAAAACCCTCTGTAGTTGATAGCCCTGCTCAGCAAAAAGCTATGTCTATGGAAACGGTGTCTGAAGAAACTGTGTCTGGGGAAAATATGTCAGGAGCGCAATCATGACTCAACAGAATCGCCTCATTAATGGTGGGCGTATTGATCGCTCAGAACCGTTAACGTTTACTTATAACGGCAAAAAATACAAAGGCTATAAAGGAGATACGTTGGCCTCTGCGATGCTCGCAAATGGTATCGATGTGGTTGCACGTAGTTTCAAATACAGTCGTCCACGGGGCATTGTTGCTGCCGGTGCAGAAGAGCCAAATGCCGTATTGCAATTAGGTGCAACGGAAGCGACTCAAGTTCCGAATGTAAGAGCGACACAACAAGAATTATTTAATGGCTTAGTCTCCGCGTCGACCAATGGTTGGCCGAGTGTTGATACAGATGTAATGGGCATGGTCGGTAAAGTCGGCGGTAACATGATGCCACCGGGTTTCTATTACAAAACCTTCATGTTTCCAGAATCGCTTTGGAGCACTTACGAGTCTGTGATTCGTAAAGCCGCAGGCATTGGTCGCGCACCGAAAGAACATGATCCAGACACCTACGATACGATCAATCAGCATTGCGATGTTATGGTTGTTGGCGCAGGCCCTGCTGGTTTGGTTGCGGCGTTAACCGCGGCCCGTGGTGGTGCTCGAGTTATTATTGCGGACGAACAAAATGAGTTTGGTGGAAGCCTACTTAACGGAACAGAGCAACTTGATGGAAAGCCTGCTGATGAGTGGGTTCAAACAATCGTTGAAGAGTTAAATACGTATGACGATGTCATGCTATTACCACGGTCAACGGTTAACGGTTATCACGATCATAACTATCTAACGATACATGAACGTCGTACCGATCATTTGGCAGACAAAGCGCCAGTGAATCAAGTACGTCAGCGTATGCATCGAGTTCGTGCTAAATGGGTTGTACTTGCAACAGGCGCTCATGAGCGTCCTTTAGTCTACTCAAACAATGATGTGCCTGGTTGTATGATTACAGGTGCTGTATCGGCTTATATTAATCGTTATGGTGTTGTACCGGGTAATGATTTAGTGGTCATGACTACCAATGACTACGGTTACCAAGCCGCGTTAGATTGGTCAGATGCTGGCCGAAAAGTGGTCGCAATTGTCGATACACGAGATGTTGCAACAGGAGACCTAATTGAAGAAGCGCGTAAGCGTGGTCTGAATATTATTCCAGGCTCTGCCGTCATTGAAGTGCAGGGTGCTAAACGTGTTACAGGTGTTTCTGTCGCGGATCTGAATGCGGATGGTACAAAAATCGTCGGATCAGTCACGAAATTGAAAGCCGATACGGTGGCCACTTCTGGTGGTTGGAGTCCGGTTATTCATTTGTCTTGTCATACTGGTAGTCGTCCTGTTTGGGATGACACTGTCGTGGGCTTCCTACCGGGGCCTACATTGCAGAAGCAACTGACAGCAGGTGGTGTTAATGGTCAGTATGAAACCGAGATTGTTTTACAGGAAGGTTTAGACGCTGGTCAGAAAGCATTGGCTGAAGTCGGTTTGGCTGCGGTTGATGTCGTTTTACCTACCGTCAAAACGCTCAAAATCACGGCACCAATGAGTCTGTTCCATATCCCTCATTTGAAACCTACTTCCCAAGCACCTAAACAGTTTGTTGATTATCAAACTGACGTTACTGCGGCTGGCATTGAAATAGCGTGTCGTGAAGGCTTTGAAGCAATTGAACATGTGAAGCGTTATACCGCGATGGGTTTTGGTACGGATCAAGGTAAATTGGGCAACATCAATGGCATGGCCGTGGCGGCCAAAGCGCTTAATAAAACGATTCCAGAAACAGGTACGACAGTATTTCGTCCTAATTATACGCCGATTGCATTCGGTGCGATTATTGGACGTAACAGTGGCGCCTTGTTCGAGCCAGAACGTTACACAGCGATGCATAAATGGCACGTTGAACAGGGTGCATTGTTTGAAGATGTTGGCCAGTGGAAGCGTCCATGGTATTACCCTCAAGGCAACGAAACGATGCAACAAACACTTAATCGTGAGTGTTTAGCAGTACGCAACAAAGTCGGCATTCTAGATGCATCCACCTTAGGTAAAATTGATATACAAGGTAAAGATGCTCGCGAATTCCTTGGTCGTGTTTATTCTAATGCTTGGGCGAAATTAGCGATCGGGAAATGTCGTTACGGCTTAATGTGTGGTGAAGACGGCATGGTGTTTGATGACGGTGTAACCGCTTGTCTTGGTGAAAACCACTTCCTAATGACCACCACCAGTGGTGGCGCTGCGCATGTTTATGAGTGGCTGGAAATTTACCATCAAACAGAGTGGCCAGAGCTGGAAGTGTACTTCAATACGGTTACCGATCACTGGTCAACGGCGACGATTACAGGCCCTAACAGCCGTAAATTACTCGAAGAGTTAACCGATTTTGATGTGACGAATGACAATTTCCGTTACATGGATTGGAAACAGATTACGGTAGCGGGTGTTCCTGCACGTGTATTCCGTATTTCCTTCACAGGTGAACTGTCATTTGAGATCAACGTACAGGCAAACTACGGAATGCCAGTATGGGAAAAACTGATCGAAGCAGGAGAAAAACACGGTCTAACGCCTTACGGTACAGAAACCATGCATGTTCTTCGTGCCGAAAAAGGTTTCATCATTACAGGTCAAGATACGGATGGATCGGTTCATCCTTATGATCTTGGTATGGGGTGGTGTGTCTCTAACCAGAAACCATTCAGCTACATTGGTAAACGCGGCATGAATCGTTCAGATTGTGTCCGTAAAAACCGTAAGCAAATGGTTGGTCTAAAAACCAAAGATCCTATGAAGGTGATTCCAGAAGGATCGCAAGCGGTACTCGATCCTAAAGCGCCAATGCCGGTTCCAATGGAAGGACACATTAGCTCAAGTTATTGGAGTGAATCATTAGGTCATTCTATTGCAATGGGCTTTATAAAAGATGGTCTCGAAAAAATGGGTGACACAGTGTATTACCCAATGGCCGATGGTACTGTGATTGAAGCTGAAATTTGCAGCCCGATCTTCTTTGATCCGAAAGGGGAGCGTCAAAATGTCTGATCTGAATACTATGACGGCAGCAGAAAGTGCCGCCACAAAAGCGGCCGTGATGGACCAATTGCCTAGTTCTGAAATAGAAGGTCAGTCACCATTACATCACGCAGACCTACTAAGTCTTGCAACGCAAGGACCCAGTACAGGTGGTATTCACTTTCGTGAGCACAAATTGTTAGGTCATTTGACGCTACGCTGCAATGCAGAAAATGCAGACCAGTTAGCGGCGGTTGAGCGTGTATTGGGTGTCGGATTACCGATACAGCCATTGACGAGCAACGAAAGTGGCGATTATTCGATTCGCTGGTTGTCACCTGATGAATGGCTCATTTTAGTGCCTGGGTTAGAAGCGTTTGAGATCGAAACAAAGTTTCGTGATGAAATGCCAGGACACTATTCACTGGTGAACAGCAGTGGTGGTTCGACCGTATTAGAGTTGTCTGGTGAAAACGTGGTTGAGTTACTGCAGAAGGCGACACCCATTGACCTCCATTTAAAGGCGTTTCCAGTAGGTAAGGTGGTTTCGACCTTGTTTGCTAAAAGCACTACGACCATGCGCCGTACTGGTGAGCAGCGTTTTGAATTAGTCGTTCGACGTTCGTTTTCAGACTATATCTGGCTTTGGATTCAAGATGCTAGTTTAGAGTATGGCCTTGTAATCGAGGCCTAATGTTCTTTCCCCATACCATCAAGGCTGGCCGTTTTTCGGTCAGCCTTTTTAGTGGAAAAAAATCATATTAAGAGACAGTTTATGAAATCTAAAACCTTACCTTGGATCTTTACGGCCAGCTGCCCAAGCGTCATCGGCACAGTAGACGTTGTTACTCGCTACATGGCAGAAGCAGAAAACTACATAGATGAAATACATTCTTTTGATGATAGAGAATCTGGCCTTTTCTTTATCCGTATCGAATTTTTCCCACAAAGCGATGACTTTTCAGAAGAGAGCTTCAGCACGACATTTGGGCCACGTGCTGCAGAATTTGGTATGGGTTGGGAGCTAACTGAGCCCAATCACCGCCCTAAAGTGGCGATCATGGTGTCTAAATATGACCATTGCTTAAACGACTTATTGTACCGTTTTCGCACCAATCAGCTGAACATTGATGTAACCGTTATTATCTCTAATCATCCAGATTTAGAGCCTTTAGCCAAATGGCATGACATCCCTTATTACCATTTACCAATCAGTGCTGAAACCAAGCTAGAGCAAGAGGCAAAAGTGATTGAGCTAATCGAACAATACGACACAGAACTTGTCGTACTTGCCCGTTACATGCAAGTGTTGTCGCCAAGCATGTGCCAATACCTAGATGGCCGAGCGATCAACATACATCACTCCTTGTTACCAGGTTTTAAAGGCGCTCGCCCTTACCACCAAGCGTGGGAAAAAGGCGTGAAAATGGTCGGTGCTACCGCTCACTACGTCAACAATGACCTAGATGAAGGGCCAATTATTTCCCAAGGAATACAAACTGTAAGCCATGCTCTATACCCAGAAGACCTTATTGCGAAAGGGCAAGACGTGGAAAGGGTAACCTTATTCAATGCCGTGAAATGCCACGTAGAGAAACGTGTCTTTTTGAATGGAAAACGCACCGTCATTTTTGGTGGCTAAGGTGTTTTGGTATTGAAAACAAAAAGCCGCTCTTGAAGCGGCTTTTTTGTTCTTTAAAGTGTCCCGTTTAAACTCGTAATATCCATTTTTTAGGCTCGCGTGCGCAATGCATAACAGCAAAAATGATAATGATGTCTTCATGTATTTTATAAAAAATACTATATGGAAATTTGTTCACTAAAGCCCGATGAAGTGTTTTGTGAATGACTGGGTATTGCTTCGGATTATCAGATATTTTTGACAGTGAAGCTTCGATACACTGGATAAAGTCAGTGCCTAATCCAATCTTACATTGTTCGAAATAGGAATAAGCTTCTTTTAGGTCATCCTCGACCTTTGGACGTATCCTTACTTGATATGACATTAGGAACCTAATATTTTAGCTTTCACAGTATTCCAGTCTGAACCAATATTTTGATCTGATTCAAATTGAGCCAATCTAGTGTTCAATTCGTTTTTTTGCGCAGTTGTTAGTTCTATAACGTCCTGTTCATCCGCTACAGAATCCCAAAGCTGTTGAGCTAAGGTTACTTTTTCATTTGTACTTAAATCGTCTAGTTTCATCATAATTACCTAACAATATTTGACGTTTCTTCAGTATAAAACGATTTTAGCTAAATGTAACTGATCATAGATAATACGTCACTGTTCTCATTTCTCACTATGTAATAAGATGTTCGTAATTTAAAAATACACGAGCAACAAGCCGACTCTTGAACAAGCAGAGAACCAGATTATGTCAAACTATGACCAACTTATTTCCCATTACCAAACCATCAATCACTTCAACCACGCTCAATCTATGTTGGGTTGGGACGCTGCTGCGAATATGCCAACAGGTGGTAGTGATGCACGCTCTCAAGCTATGGCGGAATTGTCTGTGCATGTTCACCGTTTATCGACTCAGCCACAACTTGGCGAGTGGTTTAACAATGCTGAAAACGAATTGTTAAACGCAGAACAAACGCCGTTAATCACAGAAAAAAAGGCCAGCTTGCGAGAAATGAAACGCCAGTGGCAACAAGCCACTTTGGTGCCAGAAGACTTGGTACAAGCGCAATCCATCGCGGGCTCCAAATGCGAACACGCTTGGCGATCACAACGTCAAGAAAACGATTGGACAGGCTTCGAGAAAAACTGGAAAGACGTCGTCGCCTTATCTCGTGAAGAAGCCGCCATTCGTGGCGAAGCATTAGGCTTGACGGCTTATGACGCCATGCTCGACAAATTTGAACCAGGCACGACGACGGCGTCCCTTGATACGTTATTTTCAGATGTGAAAACATGGCTACCAGAGCTGATTGAAAAAGCACTCGCAAAGCAACAATCTGAATCTATCATCATGCCATCGGGCACTTACCCAACCGCAGCGCAAAAGTCACTGGGGTTAGAAATTATGAAGCTGCTAAAGTTCGATTTCGACCATGGCCGATTAGATCAAAGTGTTCACCCATTTTGTGGCGGCGTACCATCCGATGTGCGAATCACCACGCGTTATGACGAAAGCGACTTTGTACAAGCGTTAATGGGCATCGTTCACGAAACAGGCCACGCTCGTTACGAACAAGGTTTACCGAAAGCCTTTGCTGGTTTGCCAGTAGGGGAAGCGCGCTCCATGGGAATCCATGAATCCCAATCCCTATTCTTTGAGATGCAAATTGGCCGCAGCAAAGACTTCATCACACACTTGTCACGCCTTTCTGCCGATGCTTTTAACGCATACAAAGACCCAGTATTCACGGAAGAAAATCTCTACAAACTCTACACACGCGTAGACAAAGGCTTTATCCGAGTCGACGCCGACGAACTGACTTACCCAGCGCACGTCATCATGCGTTATGAAATAGAACGCGACCTGATCAACGGTGTCATCGAACACACAGACGTACCAGAAATTTGGGATGAGAAAATGAAAGCGTCTCTTGGCATCACAACCAAAGGCAACTACAAAAACGGCTGCATGCAAGACATCCACTGGACAGACGGAAGTTTTGGCTATTTTCCTTCTTACACACTGGGCGCCATGTATGCGGCTCAATACAAAGCCACCATGACCAACACCGTCAACATAGAAGCGGCCATTCAAAGCGGCGACCTAAGCCCAATTTTCCAATGGCTCAACGACAACATCTGGTCACAAGCTTCGCTCCACACTACAGACGAACTCGTCAAACGCGTCACAGGTGAAGTGCTTAATGCAGAACACTTTAGAAAACACCTAGAAGCGCGTTATTTGTAGTTTAATCGTATTTTGAATAGCCGATTTGTTCCCTCCCTTTTCTTCAAGGGGAGGGTTAGGGAGGGGTTGTCACGAACGGTTCCTTTCTCTTTCAAGGGTAGGGAACCGTTCGTTTTGTCCTCAGCTATAAATTACTCATTTAACGCTTTTTCGCTCAAAATGAAACTGCGAATTTCTTTAGGAAAAATAAGTAATGAACTTGGATCGTTCGTTGCAAGGTAAGCTGAAATAGCCTCTGTTTCTTTAATTATAGATTTGAATTTTTCATTTTCATAAATATGAAACTTAGCTGACTCTAAAAAAATCTTCGATTTTTGAATACAGCAATATACGATAAGCTGAATCATGTGTGTTATTTTATAGTTCTTGGACTCTATCAATGCTTTTAAACCAACTTCAATATCTTCTTTTGAGTACTGGTCAGAATTAATGAATAACCTAGGTATTATTGATGATATATAGTCCACTTCATTAGTTTTATCTACAAGTTGAATTAATAGTTCTATTTGTTGTGTCTTTTCTTCCCACCTTTCAAAAAGAAGGCCAGTAGACCCTTTTACTATATGAGTGATTAATTGATCTCTTTTATCAAGTGTGAAAACTATCGTATCCAAGGTTAGTTTTATGTCATGTAAGCAAGCAATAGCGATGTGAGGAAAGCTGAATAAGTTCAATTGATCGAAACTCTGAAATAATTGTTTTGATGTTACGGTTTTTTCTTTTTTTCTTAAGGTATATAAAAATATTAAAGTTGTAGAAACGAAATTTTCTTCACTTGGTAATGAGGAAAAAAGTTTTTTTAATAAAGACAATTGAGTTGTTTTTGCACTAAAAAAATTCAAAAGGAGTTCACTGAATTTTTGTGAAAACATTGCCTTCTCCTCTTTGTTGAACTGATAAAACTGCTCAATGATTTTATGTGTTTCTTGATAATTTTCTTTCTTAAACTCTCTTTCGAAATCTTTCAATGCCACCGTGACGTGAGGGCTAGTGGTAGTGTTATTAATGGCAGAATTGATAAGGTCTTCCGTTAAAAATTTGATGCCTAAGAGGTCGATTTTTTCATTACTTTGAATCTGCTTTAGTTCTGTTGTGGTATAAAAATGACGAATCAAATCAATCGCTAATTTAATAGGCGCTCCACGGTTGTCTTTTACACTTAAAACCATACGAAGTAATGGTTCAGCGATTTCGTAATAGGATTGACGGCCGTATTGTGTGGATTCCACAAATCCAGACGCTTTTAATTTTTTCAACTGACTGGATGCCGTTTGTGGGCTGATGTGATTCTTCTTGGCTAATGTTTGTACGGTTACTGCGCCCGATTCACGACATAAACACATGATTAATTTACGTTGCTGAGCGGATATATCTAACATTTTTGCTTGATAATAGGGCGTCAGTTCGTCCAGCATTTTCATCATGGGTTCAGTAAATTCATTTAGTGTATCGGCTTGAATAAACTGAGAAAATAACACATAAATTCTTGGACTTCCGCCTGCTAAATGATGTAAAGCTCGAATTCGTGCTTGGCCTTCTTCTGTGTTTAATACTTCTATCAATGCTTCGTTTTTATCGCGTTTGGCGATGTTGAGCAGTAATTGGATAGCGTCTTTTAGAGTGAATTTTTCTAAATGCGTGACGGTGAAAAAACCGTAGAAAGGCTTACTACGAGAAGTCACACTAGCAAACAAGGATTGTGTTGCTGCGGCAATGGTGACCTTTCCTGTGTTTTGAATAAAAGCTCTTAGTTTCTCTTGGTCATCCGTTCCAAGGCCATCGAAAATAAGGTTTAAATTTTCCGCCAATATGACTAATACCTTATTAACCAATAAATTCTCTATTAACTTTTCAGCTTGATATTCTGCATCGGTTAAACCCAGTTCATATAAAACATCAATGGTGCTGAGGTCGATGCTGTTTTCGTCATTTTCTAAATTACGCAAAATTTGTATTAATAAATCTAGGTAAGAAGAGATTCCCCATTCTTCCTCGCGTAACCAAGTTAATAGCATAGTCTTTTTGAGTACGTGATCTTGTTTAAGCTTGTGGTACAGCATGGAGATAAGATGCGTTTTCCCCATTCCTCTTGGGCCAACAATCAAGGAAAAATGCTTACTATTTTCTAATACGCTGCTTTTGTGTTTGTTATAAAGAGAGGTCAGTAATGCATCACGCTTCACAAACATAGCCTGTAAGGTTTCTGGCGCTAATATACTAGGAGTATAAAGTGGAATGTTATTGTGTATTTGCATAATTATTTCCTGTGGATACGCCACCATTGTTTGATTAATGAGAAAGAAAAATTATAAGTGTTATTTTCGGAGTCTTTCGTTAAATAATGATCCGCCGCGAGTAACCTTAATGCTTCTAGCAGAAAGTTCTTAGTGTCTAGATAATCCATAAGTGTTTGATTGTTTGTCACAGTAGGTGATAGGAGTAATAGGTTGTTAAGCTTTTCATAATCTAAACCTTGTTCTTCTTGAGCCAAGATATCCAAAATCACTTGGTAAAATTGATACTGCTCACCGTAATACTCTTGTAGTCTTTCGTCATAATGACGCAAGTGCCATGGATCATTGGCATCCACAAAAGCATCTTGGATCATCGGCTCGATATTCTGAGTGGCAATATTGTCACCTTTATTTAGAAATGCATTAATCATGTGATGAATATAAAAAGGAACATTATCGACTGCTTGGGAGAGTGCTTTGGCGAAGTCTTCTTCCACAGCAACAAGGTTTTCACCCTCTAACAATTGGTTAGTTAACTCAATGGAATGTTCCAATTTTAAAGGAGACAAGTTTATTGTTTGCATATCATTAGTCGGCTCATTGGCTAATGACGCTGCTTTTAAATCTTGCAACACATGATGTAAACCAATTGACCCCGTGAATATCATTCGAACACGACTGTGGTTTTGACGCGCTAATCTCAAGTTGTCGAGTAAATTAGCTGCAGCAGTATTTCCTTCGTTTTTTATGATTTTTTGTAGCATCCATGGGAATTCGTCCCAAATTAATAATAGTTTTCTGTCTTCGGCTTCGTAGATATTTGCTAATTTTTTTATCATGTCTTCAAGAACAAATATCCAATCTGGGTCTGCTTTTTTAGCTACGGTGACCCCGAAAAATTTTGAATCAGATAACTCGTTTCTTACTTTCTTAAGAAGCTCGATCCCTTTTGTTGTCATAGCCTGATGTGAGGATAAGTCATCAACGAGACGTGTAACAAACTCTTTAATAGTTGAAATACCTTCCACATCACGCAAAATAACGGTGATGCTTTCTCGTGGTTCTTCCTTCATTTTTCGGATGATGCTTGTTTTTCCGATACGGCGTTCTGACGTTAAAATAACGCTTTGCTGTTCAATAATTCGCCACATGTTATTAATGAATGCATCGCGCCCAATGACTTGTTCAGGTGCAATATTGCCTCCCGCATTTACTTTCATGATATTCACTCCTTTGTTATCAATGAATAGAATAATACACCAAAAACGACGTACGTCAATTTCGACGGTAATTAATCTAAGTGCACATTTATTTTGAGGGGCACTCAAGATAGGTACATCTAAAACTCAATAAAAAACAAAGCTGGTATTAAAAAAATCAAACAAGTGGCAGCTTGTCGGTTACACTCTCTCTTTATGTATGCGGTAATAATGCTAATTGGATCAATCATATGGCTCAAAACTACACACCTACTTTTAAAAACTGGCTTTCTCTGCTGTTACTCATTCTGCTGTGGGGGACGTCATTTATGTTTACTGCCGTCTCACTGGAAAGCTTTAGCCCTGTGGCGATAGTCTCTCTCAGAGTCTTGATTGCCGCGATTATTCTCACTGTCTTTATGTATGCCAAGGGTTGGCGTTTGCCTGTGGAGCCATTGGCTTGGGCGATATTTTTGCTGTTGGGTGTTATGGGGAATTTGTTGCCATTTTTTCTGATCTCCACAGGTCAGAAGGATATTAGCTCGGGCATTACGGGATTGTTGATGGCATTTATGCCGCTGGCGACCATGATTTTGGCGCATTATTTTGTGGTAGGGGAAAGCCTTAATCGCTTTAAGATCTTCGGTTTTGTATTAGGTATTACTGGCGTGGTGGTTGTGCTTTGGCCGTCGTTAGTAGGCGCTCACAGTAACTTACTGAGTGGTCTATTGATTTTATTCGCCACGTTTAGTTATGCGATAAATGCCATTTTGGTGAGGCGATTGCCTTCCTATAATCCCGTTGTCAAAGCGGCTGGTATGATGATTATTTCCAGCATCGTGATCGTGCCATTGTGGTTGTGGCACGATTTACCTTGGCAACAAAGTTATTCTTTAAAAGCTACGTTATCCTTGTTGTGGCTAGGTATCGGCCCAACTGCGTTTGGCACCATTCTGTTATTTGCCGTTATCGCCACGGCAGGCCCTACGTTTCTTTCGTACATTAATTACATGATTCCTATTGTGGCGTATTTTACTGGCGTGCTGCTTTTGGGTGAAGCCTTTGAATGGCAAAGCCTAGCGGCGATGTTATTAATAATCTTGGGGATAGCACTAACGCGAAAGCGGGTTGCTGATTAAATACAGCAACCAAGATAGATATCTTAAAGAGGTCAGATCCTTAAAAATTGTTTAAGGAATCTGACCTCTTTGTACTCTATCTACGTTATTACTTCTGAGGTGTAATTAGATATTTTTCACCGGTTGCTTGTTTAGAATAGCCCGCGATAGATTGCAGTTGTAACGCTTCTGCTAATGACACTTCGTGTGTGTAGTGGCTTGCAAAGGTCGTTGTGATTTCTTCTGCAACACGTTTGCGCATCGCTACGACGGTTTCTGTGCCTAACTTACCCAATGCATTGAATAATAAGAATCCATTAACCGCCCAAGCAAAACCGAAGTCACGATTTAGGGTGATAGGGCCACGGTTTAATGCGCCATAGATGTAAACTTGTTTGAAAGTATCAGAGCCATAAATGGTGTGTTCTTTCATATCTCGTGCTGCAGCCACTTCCATACAGTTAAGAATATCGCTGGTTAGTTGTCCGCCACCAATTGGATCAAAGGCTATCGTTGCACCGGTTTCAATAATCGCGGCGGTTAAGTCGGCAAGAAAAGAGTCACTGCTTGAGTTAACAACATATTTTGCACCCATGTCGCGTAATAGTTTTTCCTGCTCTGGTTTACGCACTATGTTAATTAAATCAACACCATCAGCAATACAAACTCGGTTTAGCATTTGTCCAAGGTTAGACGCCGCTGCAGCATGAATAATGGCTTTGTGGCCTTCTGCGCGCATTGTTGCCACCATTGTCAGTGCGGTAAGCGGGTTAACAAATGAAGAGGCACCTTGTTTAGCGGTCGTACCTTCTTTTAATGGTAAGCAGCTTTGTACATTGGCACAGTGATATTGACGATAAGTGCCACCACCAATAACGGCGACGGTTTTGCCCATTAACGCTTGTGCAGCAGGCGATGAGCCAGCCGCTACCACGGTTCCTGCACCTTCATTACCCACTGGCGTTGCTTTACCAACACGAGTTTTAAGGGATGGCATCGCTTGAACGGGTACATCCGCTGTGATGATTGGGTTTTCTTGAGTGCCTGATTGTGTTGCTGTAGACATGTCAGCCGCACTGAATAGAACACCTAAGTCAGATGGATTTAATGGTGCCGCTTCAATGCGAATGATGACTTCATCGGCACCCGGTTGTGGCATGTCGATGTGTTGTAGAGCCAGTGTTAATGTGTTGTCTTCATTGATTGTTGAAGTAAGTTGGATGTTTGTGTCTGTCATTTGGGTATTCTCCTGCAAATGATTAAATTTTGAATCAACGACGCTGTGGTATTGATTATGGTGTTGGTTATGTTTTGCTTATCAGAATAATTCTAGTCTTAGTGCTTTATCGCTAAGCGTTTACGTTAAGGGCATTATTACTGGTTTTAATTTGCTTATATATAGAGGTAAAAGCGAATCACTATTGCTATTATGACAACAATGAGGCGATGATAATCCGATATTTGTTTAGTGGAGAAATGAGTGGATCAACTACGAGCAATGCGGTATTTCAGTAAAGTTGTCGAAACGGGCAGTTTTACTAAAGCCGCGCGTATGTTTAATGTGCCGCCATCTTCCTTGTCGAGACGGGTTGCCGATTTAGAAAAGAGTTTGGGAGCGACCTTATTAAAGCGTTCGACCCGAGTGGTTAAGCTGACGGAAGTAGGCCAAATTTACTATAACGACGTACAGCAAATATTAAATCAACTGTCGCAAAGCAATGAGCATGTCCGTAGTTACCAAACAACACCAATGGGGCGTTTACGGATCAGTTCGATGGTAGGGTTTGGTGAAAAAATATTGCTGCCTTTGTTGGATGAATTAAGTGCCTTGTACCCTGAAATTGTATTAGATGTCAGCCTAAGCGATGAGTTATTAACACTTGGACGTGATGATGTTGATATTGCTATTCGCGGTGGCTATGCGCCCAATGAACGTGTGTTAGCGATAAGGCTGATGGATAACGGTTTTGTTCCTGTCGCGTCACCCAGTTATTTAGAAAAATACGGTATGCCTACTCATGCGATGGAATTAAAGCACTGTAGTGGCCTTTATTTTAGAACGCCCACTGGGCCAACGCCGTGGTTATGCAAAGTAGATGAGCAATGGCATGATGTTTCAGGGCCTGCGGTCGCTATTTCAAATAATGGACCGTGGCTTGCCAAAAAAGCGTGTAATGGAGAGGGCATTTTAATGTCAACGCGATGGGCGCTGGCGTCTTATCTTGAGTCTGGGATGTTACAAGAACTTAAATTTGAACATGAGTTAGCGATCACTCAACATTCCGAGATGGCTGTTTATTTGTTGTATCAAAAACAGCGTTACTTAGTACCAAAAGTAAAAGCAGCTGTCGATTTTCTAGTTGAAAGAATACGGCAGAATAGCTAAAGAGCACCTAGTAAAAGTATATTAAGTCCCTTGTCACAAGGTCACTCTAACAATATAAAAAAGACCGATGCTATGAAAAGAGCATCGGTCTTTTTTATTAGAGAGTTTTAATAATCCAACGCCATTTTTGCCATTTGCATTGTACTTTCAAACGACGCACAACCTGCGATAAACACGCCGTTGTGACAGAACATAGCATCGTCTAAACCCGTTACGTCTTGTAGTTCTTTATCAGACAATCCTGCCCACGGAGCGGGTAGTTTTTTACGGTCTTCAAACGAGCCGAGTTCGACTGGCACGGTTTGTATGCGCCATTTTCCTTGTGATGGGTAAACCATGAACAAGGCGTCTTTCGATAATCTAAGCACGGTGGTTTTCCAAGGTGTGTATTGTTCTAACACGATGACTCTTGGATCTTCGGCTTTTTCGATGGCACTGGCTACGATGGTTTTTGCGTTTACACCACCACTCGCCGCGGCAATGAACCGAGTTAATAGGCGTGATGCATAGGCAACGGCTTCATCAAAGCAGGCATCAAAATCACCTTCTTCTTGCCATGTAGGATTAAACATTGAGATAGTTTGGCTCAGGCTAATACCCGTTTGTACGCCTTCTACGTGTCCGCAATCTATTGCGTCGATAGTAGACACTAAATTCTTGTCTAATGAATTAGCGACTTCTTGATTGCCTGCGCATATTTCTAGGCCGTATTTTTGCCAAATTAACCCAAATGATGAAAACGGGATGCCATTTTCGCGTGCGCCTGCACCGCCTTTTTGGTGATGATCAAAGCGGCCTTTTTCTGCGTCGTATATTCCGCCTACGTCTAACACAATGTCGGCTTTGGCCATTACGTCTAAATCACGTGTGCGTATTAATTCTACAGACGGAAAAATGTGTTTAAGTGCTGCTACGGCAAATACATCGTCTGCATGAAAATTGCCATTGTGTGTTGCAATTACTTTAACTTGTTCGGTCATTCTATAGTCTCTTCTATTGATATCATGTCACTTAACAGCACACACGTACTAAAAATAGAGATTTTACTGGGTTTTAATGATGGGTGACACCGTTCATTTTAGAAAGGCTAAGATCACCATTCGTAAAGGCCAATAAGAATAGCAGGCTTTGGGCTTCTCTGAATTTACCAGACAATAATAGTTCAGGAATATGTTAGGGATATTTCACATCATTACGCTAACAGTTAGTGTTCTGCTCTTCTCAAATACGGAGCAACCCAGTTGTTCTCTAAATTAGATTCGCAAGCTATAAACTGAATAATATATCAGTTCGAATAATGTACTTGATTCCACTAGAGATTTTTTGTGAGGCATGTAGGCAATGTAATGGATGCGAACCATGAGGGAAGCACAACATGCCGCCAGCAGGTGTACGAATACCCTTTAATTGAGCATTTTTAGGTGTTTTAGCTGGCTGAGTTGGGTCATCTTTATTCACTAAAAACTGTGTTTCACCATCGACGAAGTCATCACTTAAAAAAATCAAACAAGTATATAAGCTATAACGATCACCAAAAGCATCAGTAACCACGTTGCCATCAATGATACGGCTACCTGGCCATGCTCCATCCGTATGAATACCGAAAAAATCTTCTGGCTCATAACGATAAAAACGAAAGCGTTGGTTTAACCCTAATCCAACTTTATCTAAAAAATAAGGGGTACTTATGTTAAAAAATGGCGCAACGCGCTTCCAAATAGAACGTTCCGTCGTATTGTCTGTGATCCAATTAAGGTTCATGTTATGACGGATATGATGGCCAAGAGACACCGCCGCGTCTTCTGTATATCCCATGTTTTCAGCTGCGCGAATGATGGTGTCACATTCGTCTTTGCTAAAAACATTTAATAATTGAAAAGCACCTGGTACGTCAGTAACGTCCAAATGCTCTATCTGTTGTACTGAGTGTTCTTCTAGCTGTAATGGGTTTTCAACATGGCTACCCCACAATGGTAAATTCGTTGACGTACTACCTGATTCGTAGTCAGCAATGTAAAAAGGATTATTTGTTGAGGTTGTCATTGTTAGGAATCGCCTGTATTTCAATAATAAGGTTTTCTGGGGCACGTACAAAAATTTGTTTCACTGGTGAATTAGGAACATTGTTTATATTGTAACGCAGACCCATTTGAGCAATTTTCTGCATTACTTCATCGTAGTTATCACTAAAAAAGCTAACATGATGGACAATATTAGGCACAAAACAGTTTTCTAAGTTGTGTGCTTCAATATCTGATTGCTGAGGAAAAATATGAATAACATCTTTATCACCGGCAAACAAAAAGTACCCAGAAAAGGAAAAATTGGGTCTAGTTTTTACTTCTAAATCCAGAAGTTCAATAAGGAAGTCTTTTATTTTTTCCGGTTCTTTTGCGCTCAATGAGAGGTGATCGAAACGAATATTCATTCTTATTTCCTGAGTAAGTGTGTGGTGGTTGTGTTTACTCGCATTCTTAGGAAAGTCTAGATACTGCAAAATAAAGGCATAAAAAATAAGAAGAGTGGGTTGATCGAGAAATGATCAACCCACTGGGTCGCTTTTACATCTATAAAGAACATCTATCAAAAAAACAGTCTGGTCTTTACGTATAAAACATTAACCAATTTTAGTCATTTCGCTCAAAGTGAACTCAGCAACAGCACCATCAGTCGCTGCCATGTAGTCAGCTAAATGAGTGTTGCTCATGTGTGTTTGCCAAAGGTCACGTGTTTCCCAGTTTTCATAAAATGTGAAATGCGCTGGATTCTCGTTATCTTGGTGTAGATCGTAATTCATACAACCTTTCTCCGCACGAGTAATATCAATTAGCTTTACTAGCTCGTTTTTTACTAATTCAATCTTGTCTGGATTTGCTAGAATGTTTGCAACAATAGTTAATGCAGCCATGTTCGTTTCCTTTATTTAGTTGAATGTTGTCTTAGTCATAATTAACTGAAGTGAATAATAAATCTTTAATTCATGTTTTTAAATGTGGTAATTATTGATTAATTATCAAATTTAATTTGATAATGTAATTGTTGAAGCTTTTCAAGCTGCTCTAAAGCTAGCTGTCGTATTTTTACTGCTGCGATTGCCAGTTTATATGTGCCAACGGTAACAGCGAGTGCTGTCTTGAATTACCTCAAATTTCTTTTTTTAATTTCTAAAGTTAATGCTTAAATTTTAGCCATAAATGGCTAAATGTTTATAACGATAAAAGGATAGCATTATGACTCGAGAAACAATGCGGTATTCTATGTGCTTTAAAGTAGGGGGTACGAGATGGATTTAAGTATTAAGAATAAGTTTGAGACTTACCCTAAGCACATTGCAGAGCGACTCAATGCAGTTCGCGACTTGATTTATAGTGTGGCTGAGCAGGATGGTATTTCTGATTTAACAGAGACTTTGAAATGGGGCGAGCCGAGTTATATTTCAAAAATAGGCAGTGCTATTAGATTTGACTGGAAAGCGAAAAATCCCGATCAGTACGGTATTTATTTCAACTGTAAAACCTCATTAATCGAAACTTTTAAAGAGGTTCATGGCGATACGTTTGTCTATGAAGGGAATAGAGCGATTATCTTTCAAATAGACCAGGCTTTACCCGCTAAAGAATTGGCTCACTGCATCTCTATGGCGCTGCGCTATAAAAAAATAAAACATCTAGACTTACTTGGTGCTTAAATTGAAAAGGCTAAGCGGCTTAGGTTAATTGGGAAGTATTTATAATCAGCTGTGACGCTTTAGTGAACAAGAAAAAGCGTTGATATCGCTGTGTTGACTAAGTTTCAACCTACAATGAGAGCTTAAAAAGTACAGCTTACGCCCCCAAGTTATAAGCTGATTGTTTTTTATCCTTTTGATAATGATTACGAATAATCGCTGATCACTTGGTTCCTGCCTTGAAATTTAGCTTCGTACATTTTTTGATCCACTAAGTTGAACATGGTTTCTAGCCCTTGACCTTCCTTATAAGCGGTAACACCAAGACTAGCAGTGATGCTTATTTCATTACCTCTGCTTATAACGTGATTGTTCTGAATGGCTAAGCGAATGTTCTCTGCAATATCAACACACTCTTTTTCTGACTGATAAGTTGTACATAAAACACAAAATTCTTCTCCACCATAGCGAAAAACATCAGTGCTATTGGCTGTTTTTGTTATGCATTCTACAGTGGATTTCAAAACATCATCGCCTACATCATGACCATATTCATCATTCACTTTTTTAAAGTAATCAATATCGATCAAAATAGTAAAGAAATTCGCTTTCTTTTCAATTAGTTCATTGCATCTATTTTTAAACGCTAATCGGTTTTTTGCGCCAGTTACTATGTCTGTGTTTGCTAACAAATACAGCGTCTTTTCTTTTTTCTGGCGATTGTTTTCATAAAGATGTGATACAACCCAAATCGATAGATAGCAGGAGATAAAATTAACTGAGCCACTTTGGTGCATAGAAAAAAGATCTTCTGTTCCTGTTTTTTGAAAAAAAATGGCATAGGCTCCACTTATAGATAAAAGTGAAAAGACGAAACCCATTTTAATACCAGTAAGAATATAGAAGATAACGGGCAAACAGAACACCCAGAAAAAAACACCCTTTAAAAAAGGTGCCTTTATAAGTGCAAATGAGATGACAATTAATAAACTGACTAAATAAAGATAAACTTGCCAATTTTTATGTTTTTTCTTTGAGGCCACAATGGCTATATAAAATGAAGCTATAAAAAAAAGTATTTCAACAAAAGCGAGAATGTAGAATTTGTTAATAAATAAATTTAAATAAATAACACTTAATACAATGATACCTAAGGCACTTGCTAGTCCAGATAATACCTTGCCCTGAAGCTCTGAATTTTCTTGATACATTGCTTGTTTTTACCTTAAAAATGATACTGCTGATTTTCTCTTCAATATACTCAAGTTGTTGATAAGTATGAGAGCGGCTTATATCAATAAGAGTCTAATTGTTTTGTATTTAGGATTGTATAAAAAAACAAATGTCTTACGTAATGAAACTTAAATTAACTTAAGTTTACAATTTGAAGGGTGTATCTTGAGTGAAATTTTAACTTTCTTCTTATAAAAAGGATTTTTTATGTGTACTCGTATTCTAAACAGTCTTAATCCAGATCATATTGTCACGTCTAGGAATATGGACTGGAATTGTCCTGTAGAGTCTTATCTGTATTATTTCCCAAAAGGAAGTACACGGATAGGTTTATCAAATATAGAAAGGACTAGATTGGATTTTTCTAAGAGTGATGTATTGAATTGGAAGTCTATTTATAGCTCAATTACTCAAATGATCACATCTAGTGAGTATTTGAGTTCAGAAAAAAGATTCGCGTGTGCAGATGGGATGAATGATCAAGGATTAATGGTTAACGCTTTATATGATTCCGATTCAACATTTTCTGAAGCAAGCGATTTAAAGGGAAAAAAGGTTCTTAGTGCGTTGCGTTGGGTTCAATATATTTTGGACACATGCAGTAATGTTTCTGATGCGATCAATGCTTTTTCAACACAGGATATCCATATCGTTATCGAAAAAGTGCCTGATACATATTCTAAGCGAGATAGCTTATTCCATATATCTTTATCTGATGCATTAGGTAATTCAGGCATTATTGAGGTAAATGAAGGTAAGTTTGTTGTGTATGAAAATACGCAGTATGGCGTGGTTACTAACTCTCCGTGTTACGCAGCCCAAATTAAGATTATGGATTACTGGCTATTTCAATGGGATTTATTAGCAGATGTAAGAAATACAACGCCAACTTACAATGTACTAGGAGGAAACTCTTCGGTTTCACGCTTTGAACGAGCTTGTTTTTATCGTTATCTAAGTAACTCTAACCCTCAGAATGTAGTATCTCAAACCTATTCAATGGCTGTTTCATGTTCTACTCCAACAGGATTTGATCCTAAGAGTATCTCAGAGAGAAAAGAGGAGTTGCCGCCACCAACGACAATTTGGATAAACTTGGGAGATTCATCAAATAAGAGATACTATTTTCATAACATGTTTACAATGAGTTCACTGTGGTTAGAGCTTCCTTTAAAAAGTGATGTCTGTAAACGTGTTGCTTTAACTAATAGTGACGGCGAAGCTTTAACTGACATTGGTTATGGCGATTTGGAAACTGAATTACTGGTTTGTTCAGATCCACTAACTAAATAACCTGATGTAGAGTTAGATGTTAATTTTGGTCTAATTCTACATACCTAAATTTAAAGTCTATGAGAATTTATAGACATAAAAATTATGGTTTAAAGAAATGAGCCCTATAATGTAAGAATCAGTAACATTTTGCCTGTTTGTTTTGTGCCACTAAAGCTTCATATGTTTTAAGGTATGGAGGCATGCTTGATTCTAAATCATTGATACGTGTGGAATGAGAAGGGTGAGTCGATAATAGCTCAGGTGTTTTACTACTGCCTGCTGCGCTCATGTTACGCCATAATGCGGCACTTTCTCTAGGGTCAAACCCTGCTTTAGACATGTATTCCAATCCTAATAAATCCGCTTCGGATTCATGATAACGGCTAAAGGGTAAGATGATACCGACTTGTGCACCCACACCTAACGCTTGGAATACCAATACTTTTCCTGCCGATTCTTCACCGCTAAGCTGGTAACCAAGAGCCAGTGCTTGGCTGGCGAGCAGTTGTGTAGATACTCGTTCATTACCGTGTTTTGCTAGTACATGACCCACTTCGTGACCAACAACAGTAGCTAGTTGCGACTGGTTACTTGCGGTATTCAGTAGACCCGTATAAACCCCAATTTTATAACCAGGTAAAGCAAAGGCATTGACTTGTTCATCGTCAAATAAAACGACTTCCCATTGTTGATTACGGTATTCGTCTGGCAGTACGGAGATGATTCTATCTGCGACGCATTGAACTTGTTTTTTCTGCTTAGAATTAGATGAAATAAGAATTTCTTCTTTCATCGAACTAAAGGATTCAACGCCCATTTGATCCATTTGACTTTCAGGTAATAGGGCCAATTGTTTGCGACCACTTGGTGATGAGCTGCAGCCCACCACCATAACTAATGCCGCTGCCAGTGCCGCCTTGTAAGAAAAATTTATACACTTCATTTTTATAACCATCCTGAAAGCAATATATTGACTCTTTAACAAGGACTATTTTAGCAAAATTAACAACCAATGTACCTTCCTGTCTTGTTGTTGAATCGCACTTTAATTGCTCGAAAAGCCTGCCGAGTTTATTTTTCACGCTCTTGATTGGTGCGTTATTGGCTTATTAATTCAGATGTTACTTTTTAACCTGTTGTTTCAAAAGAAAATCTAGCGTTGGCAAGTCTTTTGCTTTTATAGGTGCAGTTCCCGCAACGACGCGGCCGTTCAATACTCAATCGTTACTTAAATACCATTCTATAAATATATTTTCCGCAATGGCGCGGCTGTCCAGTAATCCCTATTTACTATGATAAAGGAGGAAGCCTTCTTGCCTATGACTGCTGAAAACTCAAAAAATCATAAAGAAAATTCTGGCATTGATGCCTCTGCAATAATTGCTAGTACGAATGTAAGCCAGGTTACGCAAGGTTTCACTGCCGAACAAAAACGTTATATGGCGAATCTTCTTGTTGATCTTAATTTACATGTTGCACTAGGTGACGGACAAAATAACGCAGTAGAAGACATCGGTCCTGAAACATTTTGGGGTACGCCGGTAGAAGATCTTTGTAAAGAAGAAAAAGCCAAATACGAGCGTCACGTTTTAGATATTTGGGATGATATTTCTGCCCACAATCATAATAACCAAATGGCCGAAGGTATTAACAATTTCCTGTTTAGGCACCATGGTTTATTCAACGTTATGCCTGCACAAGAAGGGTATATGACTCGCTTACGTATTCCGGGTTGTAAGTTACGTGCCGATCAGCTTATTGGTTTAGGCGACATTGCGGACAACATTGCTGGTGGTTACGCCCACATAACCACACGTGGCAGTTTTCAAATGCGCGAAATTCCACCTAATAAAGTATTAGCTTTAAACGCCGCTTTGTATGACATTGGCCTGTCATGTAAGGGCACAGGGGCTGACAGTGCGCGGAACATCACGGCGACGCCAACCTCAGGTTTTGATACGGAAGAATTGATTGACCTCCATCAATACGCCATTGAGCTTAGCCACCGTATTTTAAACACCCGAGACCTACAAGGTATCCCAAGAAAATTCAATTTCGCCTTTGATAACTCAGGCACCATTTCAGTTGTTTCTGATACCAATGATGTGGGTTACCTAGCCGTTAAAGTGAAAGCCAATAACCAAAACGTGGAGCCAGGTTTATATTGCCGCATTATTTTTGGCGGCATTACAGGTCATGAAGATTTTGCCCGCGACACTGGATTTATTTGTCATCCAAAACACACTCCTGAAATTTCTGAAGCGATTCTTCGTGTTTTCTTAGAACACGGTGATAGAACCAATCGTAAAAAAGCCCGTTTTAAATATGTATTAGACAATCATGGTTTTGATTGGGTTTGTGAAAAAGTGCAAGAAAAATTAGATGCTTACGGTAATGGCGCGAAGCTGATTCCTTTGTCTAAAGAGTTTGATGAACCAAGAACAGCTATTAAGCGTCAAGGGCATATCGGTGTGCATTCACAATCGCAAGAAGGCCTTAATTACATTGGCGTTGCACTTAGGTTGGGGCGTATGTCGCCTGAGCAAATGCGAGGTGCTGGTCGTATCGCGCAGAAATACGGCAGTAGTGACCTACGCTTTACCGTTTGGCAGAACTTTCTTATTGCTGGTGTGCCTGATGTAAATGTTGAAGCAGCGATTAAAGAAATCGAAGCTCTTGGTATGAGTGTCGATGCGAACTCTTTCGCAGCAGGTGCCGTATCTTGTACAGGGCGTTGGGCTTGCAAGCTTGGCAATGCTTATACCAAGGAAGATGCCGGCAGCATTATTGACCACCTGCAAGCTCGTTTTGAATTGGATCAACCTATCAATATTCACCTTACTGGTTGTTCTAATTCTTGTGCACAACATTATATCGGTGACATTGGTTTGATAGGTGCGGCAGCGAAAGATGGCAGTGAAGGCTATAACGTCTTAGTTGGTGGTGGTTGTGATGATGACCAAGGTTTAGCGCGTTTGCTTTGTGGTCCTATTGCTTCACGCGATATCTGCATATTTTTAGAGCAGGTAGTGGGCAACTATTTAAATGGCCGCGAACAAGCTGAGAGCTTTTTAGCCTTTACCCGTCGTCATGATCAGCAGCAACTGAAAAATGTGTTGCTAGCATAAACAGAATAATAATTTACCATTTGGGGTTTGTATGAGTAATTCGATGATCACGCAGCTTTCCGCTGTTATTGAATCAAAAGCGAAAGATGGCAATACCGTTGTGGAGCTGCCTAATGATGCCCCATTTGATCCAGTACAACGAGAATGGCTAAATGGCCTTCTTACTGGTATCAGTACTATTGCAGCGGCCGCACAAGCAGGACCGAAAGAGAAAGAACCCGGTACACCCTTATCTATTTTCTACGGCTCACAATCTGGAAGCAGCGAAGTATTGTCTAAAGACTTAAAGAAGTTTGCGGCAACTCAAGGGTTTGATGCAAAAATAGAAGAGCTAGACTCTGTTGATTTAGCTTCTATGGCCGTTCTGAATCATGTGCTTATTATTTGTTCCACCTTTGGTGAAGGCGAACCACCTGATAATGCCAAAAAATTTTATGAAAACCTGCTTTCTAATGAGGCTCCTGCTTTGCCAGCGACCCTTAATTTTGCAGTATGTGGGTTGGGCGATTCCAGTTACACCTATTTTAATAAAGCCGCTGAAGATATTTATAGCCGTATGGCTGAGTTAGGCGCATCCCCTTGTAAGGCACTGTTGTGTTGTGATTTGGCTTTTGAAGATGACTATGCTGAGTGGAAAGGTGACGTGTTTCAAACTGAAGCATTTGTCTCTGCTGCGGGCGCCGCAGTAGCTGGTGCTGAAACAAATGAACAATACGTCCCTGCATTTGATAAAAATCACCCTTTCATTGCTAACTTGATTCAAGTTAAAGGCATGAGTGGCGATAAGTCCGCGAAGTGCGTTAATCATGTGGAGATTTCTTTGGCCGGTGGCGGTGTAGACCTTGATTATCAAGCGGGAGATGTTTTAGGTGTATGGCCATTAAACTGTCCAGAAGATGTTAATGCGATTCTAAATGCGAGTCCGTTTACGGGGTCGGAGATTGTTGAGTTGAAATCAGGACCAGCTTCTTTACGAGTATTGTTGCAAAGCAAAATGGACATACATACGGTCAATGGGAAGACGTTGGAAGCATGGGGAATAGACGCCACTCCTGATGACTACCAAGTACTTGATGTAATGTCTGACATAAAACCAGACATAGATGCGCAGACATTTTTAAACGGGTTACGTCCATTACAACCAAGATTGTATTCCATCGCTTCTAGTCCAAAGGCGCACCCAGGTGAGGTGCATTTGACGGTTGGCGAAGTGCGTTATGATTTGTTCAATAAACCACGTAAAGGGGTTGCCTCAACTTGGTTAGGAGAGCGTTTGCCTGCAGGTTCCAATGTCGGTGTTTATATTCAATCCTCCCTGCATTTTCATATACCAGACAATGACGATGCGCCTTTGATAATGATTGGCCCCGGAACAGGGGTCGCGCCTTTTAGAGCTTTTTTGGAAGAGCGTGAAACTCGCCAAGCCGCAGGGCCAAACTGGTTGTTCTTTGGCGACCAACACGAAGCGGAAGACTTCTTGTATCGTGACCAAATAAGTAAGTGGCAGGAAATGGGTGTGTTAACCAAAGCAAGCTTAGCTTGGTCAAGAGATACCGCGGCTAAGGTGTATGTTCAAACCTTGATTCGTGAACAAAACCAAGAGTTTTATGCATGGTTGGAACAGGGTGGATACATTTACATTTGTGGAGATGCATCTCGAATGGCGGCGGATGTCGATACAGCCATTCGTGACGTGATAAAAGAGCAAGGCAATTTAGATGATGAGGGTGTACAGGCTTATATGGATAAGCTTGTTGCTGAACACAGATATCAACGAGACGTGTATTAGCCTATTTCAACTAATTGGTTTGAAAAAGTATCAATGGTCTGACGTTTAAAAGGGTAAATAAAACTCCAGATAATAAGAACGTCATGTTCAGTAGAACCAAAAAGATCACTCATTATTTGGTGGTCTTTTTTTGTTTTTGAACTTTGTTTTGGCATAGGTTTGTTCGTATCTTGATATAGATCATGCGTAATGTTTTTTATCCTAGATGAGTCGAGTATACTTGCTTCTTTTCTCCCAACACCTGTGAAGTATTTTTATGACAGAATCCAGCACAAGCTTAGATTTGGCCGTTAAACTAAAGGCCATTGTAGGAAGTCAGTACACCTTAACGGATGACGATAAGAAACAACCATATAGCCAAGGTTTTCGCATTGGTGGTGGTCAAGCATATGCCGTTGTACGACCGGGTAGTTTGGTGGAAATATGGAAAATACTAGAAGCCTGTGTTGAGGCTGATGTCATTGTCATCATGCAAGCTGCAAACACTGGATTAACGGGTGGTTCTACGCCGAACGGTACAGACTATGACCGTCCTATCGTTATCATCAGTACCATGAGAATTGACGATATTCAGTTGATTGATCAAGGTAAGCAAATTATTGGTTTGGCCGGTAGCACCTTATTTGGTTTAGAAGACACACTTAAACCTTACGGGCGTGAACCTCATTCTGTGATTGGTTCTTCCTGTATCGGTGCGTCTATTGTTGGTGGTATCTGTAATAACTCTGGTGGTGCCTTGGTTCAGCGTGGCCCTGCTTACACGGAAATGTCTTTATACGCGCAAGTAAGCCAAGATGGCGAACTGCAATTGGTGAATAACCTAGGCATTGATTTAGGCAGTACACCAGAAGAAATTCTAGAAAACCTTGGCAAGAAAAAGTACCAAGAAAAAGACGTACACTTTCCAGAAAAACGTGCATCAGACAACGAATACCATGAACGTATAAGAGATGTTGATGCGGATACACCGTCACGATTCAATAACGACTCTCGACGTTTGTATGAAGCGTCAGGTTGTGCAGGAAAATTGGCCGTTTTTGCTGTGCGAATAGATACCTTTCCAATTCCTGAAAAACATCAAATATTCTACATAGGCACAAACGATCCAGCCGTAATGGAAAAAATGCGACGTGACATGTTGTCTACGTTTAAGAATTTACCTGTCTCTGGTGAATATTTGCACCGAAGCAGTTACGACATTAGTAAAAAGTACGGTAAAGACAGTTACATAGTGATAGACAAGTTAGGGACAAAGTACATTCCGAAAATGTTTGCCATTAAACGTACCGTTGATAGATGGGCAAGTAAATTAAAGTTCATGCCTAATAAATTTTCTGATGTTTGCTTGCAATACTTTAGTCAACTTTGGCCAAATCATCTGCCAAAACGCATGGAAGAATACCGTGATAAATATGAGCACCATTGGATTGTAGAAACTAGCAACGAAGGTGTAGACGAAGCGAAAGCTTATTTAGAAACCTTCTTTAAAGGCAATGAAGGTGGCTTCTTAGAATGTACGAAACGAGAAGCCGATCAAGCTTTATTGCACCGATTTGTGACAGGTGGAGCATTAGGTCGTTATCATCTTATGAACGGCAAGAACCTTGGTTCAATCATGACGATCGACGTGGCTTTCCCTCGTAATGAGTTAGATTGGTTCGAGCGATTACCGAAAGAAGTGACAGACCAAATCGCGGTTAAAATGTATTACGGCCACTTTTTTTGCCATGTAATGCATGAAAACTACATCATGAAAAAAGGTGTAGATGCTAAAGCGGTGAAAAAACAAATTTTAGCGACCTATGATGAACGAGGCGCAGAATACCCAGCAGAACATAATGTCGGTCATGAGTATCTTGCTAAACCAGCATTACGAGATTTTTACCAAAAAACAGACCCAACCAATAGCTTTAACTCTGGCATTGGTGGGACCAGTAAACTGAAACACTGGCATGAACATAGTGATGGTGAAGGCGGTTGTGGCTGCAAATAAGTAGCGAGTAAAAAGCGAACAAACCAAAGTTAAAAGCCGAGATTAATGTCTCGGCTTTTTTTATGGACCTTGTCTGTTATGTCTATCTCATGAGGGGGCGTTTTAAGTTGTTATTTAGCGTGGCTATCCAATAAGAAAGTGTAAATTTAATTAAAGACCCTGTATTACTTCTTTATTGTCGATTCTAATCTAGCCTTAAACAAGTTCTTCCATTTACACAGCGTCATCGGAGTTATTTTTAATGAAGAAAGTATCCAATAAAATCCTCGCTGCTATCGGTTTTTTAATCGTTGTTCCAGTATTAGCGATTCAGGTATATGCAAACGTAAGTTCAAATTCTCAGGCCAAAACCTTAGAAGGCTTTTATGACAATGATGCCATTACGGTAGATGAGGATTTAGTGTCTTGTACACTCTCAAATGGTACAGAGTCTGAATGTTTTAGAATTACCGTTGACGTAAGTGGAGGTAATACCGATCTCGAAACAGGACCTTGGTGCCCACAAAACATAAGCGATACAGCTGACACGTCTGGTATTTGGTTAGATGGTGGGAAAGTTCATGATGTTGATGGTGAATTCGTTAAAAACCTAGCGACTTTCTACAAAGACGATAAATGGCAACTGTATAACCCTAAAACAGGAAAGATTCGTGTTACAGACAGTAAAACCGCCTGTTTAGCTGCAGCGCGTCCAGACGTAGACCCTGAATACAACAATTACTGTGTACAGTGTTTGCCTGAATATGTAGAAGAAGGTACAAGTATTACTTACCTTATTCCTGCTGAACCACAGGTAATGGCAAAATCAGAAGCGGTAAACCCTCAGTCAGGGGTTGGTGTTGCTTTTAACGGCGTGAAAATTGAAGCCCCAGCGCCAGTTGATGCCATTCTAGCGGCGCATACCATAGCACCATTTGATGACTGTGGCGGTCATGTGAATACGCACGTGGGTTATCATTATCATGCGGTTACAGATTGCACCGAAGAAGCAAACAGCAAACATAGCCATGACGATGGTGTAGAGCACACGCATGGTCATGCTACTGCGATTGGTTATGCTATGGATGGATATAAGCTTTATGGTCCAAAAAATGCGGATGGTTCTGCTCCTCAAAACCTAGATGCTTGTAATGGTCATGTTACTTCTGATGCTGGTTACCATTACCACGTTAATGATCCGAGCGAGAATCAGATTTTGAGTTGTTTTACTGCGGAACCAGGTTGTACGGTAGAAGGGGATTCAACAGCTTGTAACGTGGAGCGTATGCCTCCGCCGCAAGACTGCAAAGAAGGTGAAGATTCTTGTGTGGCAGGTAACAGACCTCTTCCTCCAGAATGTGAAAGTGTAGGCGATGTTGATGCTTGCATGAAGGAACACAAACCACCACAACGCAAATAATAGTTTTGTAGCATAAAATAAAAAAAGACCTGAAAAGGTCTTTTTTTTGATCAAGTGATATGCCTATATGGCAAGTAAGCCTGAGAGGTGTACTAGTTACTAAACACTTGTTTCAATAACTCGGTTGTACGTGCAACTGGGTTCTCTCGGATTTTCTTTTCTTCGATAGCAATTAATGCAAACAAGCCATCTAGTGCGCTGTCTGTTACATGCTCTTCAAGGTTTGCATCTTTAGCAAAATCTCCTATGAAGGGAATGTCTTCCGCTTTCTCAGTAAGTTGATTGTAGTATTTAGTTGCATTAACACTTGCTAGCGAGCTTTCTATTTCAGGTTGAAAGAGTTTTGCTATGTCATCTTGCGTATGTTCACGGAAATATTCCGTTGCGGCATTATCTGAACCATTTAGAATTGCCATTGAATCTTCAAGGGTCATCTCGTTCAGGCTATTGATAATTAGCTCTGTTGCTTGAGGAACCGCTTTTTCTGCCGCACGGTTCATGCTTAATTCAAATTGGTCTACTTGTTCATCCAAACCGTATTTACGCATAGTGCTACTGACTTTTTCGATTGAATCAGGCAAAGGAATTCGTACCAAGCTATTATTCAAATAACCGTTTTCTGCGCCTAGTAGTTCAACAGCATGCTTAGCGCCTACTTCCAGTGCTTCTTTTAAGCCGGCAGAAACAGTGCTCGCGCTTAAACCGCTAGATGAATCAGAGCTATCTGTTGTTCCAACCGTTTCTTCTATAGTGCTTTTTGCAGATTCTTTAACACTGTCTAAAGCGTCTCCAAAACTAAATGCGTTAGCGGGTTGTGATAATGTGAAAGCGATAAGTGCTGCAGCCGTTGTGAGTTTAATCATAATAATCTCTAAGTGTGATATTTAACGGTAATTTAACATTACAGATAGCTAGGTTAAAGAACTCTTATGTAACCTAAGTAAAGTATTCTCTGAAATAGAGAAGAGTTTATTTACATTTAAATTACAAATCTTTTTTGAGAAAGTGTACTTTGATTTGAAAAGGCTTGAGTAAAGATTGGGAATTTTATACGTCACTAAAAAATGTCTATACACCATGAGGTGCTTTTTACTTTATGATAGTCGCCATTAAAATTTGAATTTAAGCTGGAACCCCAAAACTATGAATAGCTCACCTACACACAAGCCTCGCCCAATGGTTGACCTTCTTGTTAGTGTCGTTTTACCGTCTTTGATTTTAATGAAGTTAAGTGGTCAAGACCAGTTAGGCGTCAGTGGTGGTTTGGTTGCAGCTTTGGCGTTTCCGCTTGGTTGGGGGATATTTGAGTTAGTAAAGTATAAGAAGTTTAACTTCATTGCCTTGTTAGGTTTAGTAAGTGTGTTGCTAACCGGCAGCATTGGTCTGTTTGAGTTAGACAATAAATGGTTAGCAATTAAAGAAGCCGCTATTCCTGCGATAATAGGTATTGCGGTATTGGTTTCTACCTTTACGCCATATCCTTTATTCAAAACGTTATTTTTTAATGCGTCGATCATGGACATTGATACGATTAAGCAAAAATTAGAAGAGAACAACAGCACTGCGATATTTGAAAAAAGACTGATGACAGCAACGTATTTGGTGGCGGGTTCGTTTGCTTTCTCCGCAACGATGAATTACATACTCGCTAAATGGATTGTTACTAGCCCTGCTGGAACAGAAGCCTTTAACGAGGAGTTAGGGCAAATGACATTGTATAGTTATCCGATGATTGCGATTCCGTCGATGATAATGATGATGGGTGTTTTTTATTACTTGTGGCGCAGTATTAATAAAGCCACAGGACTAAAATTAGAAGATTTATTAGTTAAAAAGTAATTAATCAAAACTTCTAATAAAATAAAGCCGTATGGCGTTTTAGTTAAGTAAGCAACAATCCCGTCAGAGATAGCTGAAAAGAAACGTCACACGGCTTTATCCATTCAAAAAAACACAGATAGCCTCACACTTCAGTACTTTATATTTTACAAATCCTGCCTATTCTCATTAACGACATGTCTTTTTCAGTCAGGTCGCTTTTAGTGTTCCTCTAGTCGTTTATAGCCAGCTCCCTTTCTTCGCGAAAAATTACACTCAGTTGATTGAGAATTTACCAACTGTTTAGGGTAAGGATAAGGCGATGAATGCAGCAGAGCTACACGATAAAGCGATTGTCATTGACGGTTTGATTTGTGCGAAATGGAACCGTGAGTTGTTTGAAGATATGTCAAAAGGCAAATTGACTGCAGCGAACTGTACTGTTTCTTTCTGGGAGGACTTTAAAGGCACAGTACGTAATGTCATTGAAATGAATCAGTTGATTGAAGCGAACTCAGACTTACTGACCAAAGTGTATACCACCAAAGACATTCATCGAGCGAAAGCAGAAGGCAAGACTGGTGTGATGATGGGCTTTCAAAATGCCCATGCATTTGAAGATCAAATTGGTCATGTACAAATATTTAAAGAGCTTGGCGTTGGTATAGTGCAAATGTGCTACAACACGCAAAACTTAGTCGGTACAGGTTGTTATGAGCGCGATGGTGGTTTGTCTGGTTTTGGTCGTGAGATCGTTGGTGAGATGAATCGTGTTGGCATGTTGTGTGATTTATCTCACGTTGGTCCTAATACGGCAAAAGAAGTCATTATCGAATCCAAGCAACCTGTTGCTTATTCCCATTGCCTACCTTCTGGTCTAAAAGAACACCCACGTAATCGCAGTGATGAAGATTTGAAATTCATTGCAGACAACGGCGGATTTGTTGGCGTGACTATGTTTACTCCTTTCCTAAAAGCAGGTGTCAACGCGACCGTTGATGATTATGTAGAAGCCATTAGGTACATCTACAACATTGTTGGTGAAGATGCGATTGGCATTGGTACTGATTTTACTCAAGGTCACGGTGAAGATTTCTTCGAATATCTGACTCACGACAAAGGTTACGCACGTCGCTTAACTCGCTTTGGCGAGATCATTAATCCTAAAGGCATTCGAACGGTTGGTGAGTTTCCTAACTTGACCGAAGCATTATTACGCGGTGGTTTTAGTGAACGTCAAGTTTGCAAAATCATGGGTGAGAATTGGGTTTCATTACTAAAAGAAGTTTGGGGGGAATAAACATGACAACACATGCGCCAGAAATGCCAATTGTAGTAGACGATGAAACCGGTGTTTGGACGACCGATGCTTTACCTATGTTGTACGTACCACGACATTTTTTTGTGAATAATCACATGGGCATTGAAGACGAAATTGGTGCAGAGCGTTACGCTGATATTCTTTATAAAGCGGGTTATAAATCGGCGTATTTCTGGTGTGAGCAAGAATCAGAATGCCATGGTATTTATGGTGAAGATATCTGGAATCATTACCTCAAACGTCTATCTCAGCGTGGTTGGGGGTTCTTCATTACTGAAGAGTTAGACATCGAAAAGGGCACGGCGAAAATTCGTTTAGAGAATTCAGCTTTTGTATATCACTACGAAAAAATCCATGCAAAAAAAGTGAATCGTAAAGTGGATTATATGTTTACGGGTTGGTTTGCTGGTGCTTTAGATCAGATTTTGGAAAGCAAAGGTTTGCCTCTACGAACTAAAGCGGAACAAACCCAAGGTGGTTCGGAAGAAGGATGTGAAGTGGGATATTTTGAAGTCACACCTTTGTAGTTTATTTATCTCGATTGGTGCTAACGGGTAGGTTAGTACTGATTTTTTGAAGCCAGTTTCAGTTTATGTTTTGGCTTTTACATTTAGTTTAAAGCTGTTTTTAGTAAAGCGGGAGTTTTGTAATGTCCCAGTATGATGTGCTGTTTGAACCACTCAATATTAATAAATTAACCATCCGAAATCGCATTGTGAGCACGGCACACGCCGAAGTTTATGCAACGGATGGCGGTATGACGACAGAACGTTATATCAAATATTATGAAGAAAAAGCCAAAGGCGGTTGCGGCCTCTGTATTTGTGGTGGTTCTAGTGTTGTATCGATTGACAGCCCAAACAGTTGGTGGAGTTCGGTAAACCTGTCCACTGATCGTATTATTCCTCATTTTCAAAATCTTGCTGATGCCGTTCATAAGCATGGCGGTAAGATTATGATTCAAATTACTCATATGGGGCGCCGCTCCCGCTGGGATGGCGAAAATTGGCCAAACCTAATGTCGCCATCAGGTATTCGAGAACCTGTGCATCGTGCTACCTGTAAAACAATCGAAGTAGAAGAAATGTGGCGCGTAATTGGTGATTTTGCACAAGCGGCTCGTCGTGCTAAAGAAGGTGGTTTAGATGGTGTTGAGTTGTCTGCTGTGCATCAACATTTGATTGACCAGTTCTGGTCTCCTCGGGTCAACAAACGTACTGATGAATGGGGTGGCACCTTTGAAGGTCGTATGAAGTTTGGTATGGAAGTATTGAAAGCCGTGCGTGCTGAAGTAGGTCCAGACTTTGTTGTCGGTATGCGTATTACGGGTGATGAGTTCCACCCTGACGGTTTGAATCATGATGATATGAAACAAATCGCAAAATACTATGATGACACAAACATGGTCGATTATTTTGGTGTCGTAGGATCGGGTTGTGACACACACAACACATTAGCGAATGTGATTCCAAATATGAGCTATCCACCAGAGCCATTTTTACACTTAGCGGCAGGCATCAAAGATGTCGTAAATGTACCGGTTATTCATGCTCAAAATATTAAAGATCCAAACCAAGCAAAGCGTATTTTAGAAGCGGGGTATGTGGATTTTGTCGGTATGACGCGTGCGCATATTGCGGATCCTCATTTTATTGCCAAGATCAAAATGGATCAGGTTGATCAAATTCGCCAGTGTGTTGGGGCAAACTATTGTATCGACCGTCAGTATCAGGGTTTAGATGTGCTGTGTGTTCAGAATGCCGCGACGTCTCGTGAATACATGGGCTTGCCTCACATCATTGAAAAAACCACAGGTCAAATTCGTAATGTTGTCGTAGTAGGTGGTGGACCTGGTGGCTTAGAAGCGGCTCGTGTCGCGGCAGAACGAGGCCATAAAGTCACACTCATTGAGAAAGCGCCAGAGCTTGGCGGACAAATAACATTGGCGGCTAAAGCCCCACAACGAGATCAAATTGCGGGTATTGCTCGTTGGTTGGTGATGGAAGTAGAGCGCTTAGGTGTCGAAATTCGGTTAAACACGGAAGCCGATGAGAACTTAGTGAAAGAGCTCAATCCTGATGTTTGTATTTTGACCACTGGTGGTCGTCCATTCTTGGATCAAAATCCAGCATGGGGTGCAGCAGAAGGCTTGGTTGTGTCTACTTGGGATATATTGAGTGGCAAAGTGGAACCGGGTAAAAACGTTTTAATCTACGACACGATTTGTGAATTTTCTGGTATGTCGGCAGCAGACTACCTCGCGTCAAAAGGATCGTTAGTCGAATTAGTCACAGACGATATTAAACCGGGCGTAGGAATTGGCGGCACAACCTTTCCAACCTATTACCGTTCGCTTTATGAAAAAGAAGTCATCATGACATCAGACATGTTGTTGGAGAAAGTGTATCGCGAAGATGGCAAGTTAGTGGCTGTATTAGAAAACGAATACACGGCACAACAAGAAGAACGAGTGGTTGATCAAGTGGTTGTCGAAAATGGCACCAAAGCCAATGAAGAGCTTTATTACGCATTGAAAGAAAGCTCTTGTAATAAAGGCCAAATTGATAATGAAGCGTTGTTCGACATCAAACCTCAGCCGGTTCTTGAAAACGCGAGCTTTGATAAAAATGACAATGGCATGATTCTTTGGCGCTTGGGAGATTGTGTGTCACAACGCAATATTCATGCAGCCATGTTTGATGCTCTTCGTTTATGTAAAGACCTCTAAATTGAGAAGGGGTTGAATATGATTCTTGATTGGCTACTTCCCACTCTAATTGCTGTTCTTCTTGTTCTCGCTGGGATTGGTGCGGTTCGCCGTGCCAATCTATGGCGAGCAGGCCAAGCTGAAAAAGTAGACGTAATTGCTGGTTTAATGGCAATGCCTAAGCGTTATCTGCATGACCTTCATCATGTGGTAGAGCGTGATAAATACATGTCCAGAACACACGTGGCAACGGGCGGTGGTTTTGTTTTAGCCATGGCGTTGGTAGTGTTGGTGCATCTGTTTGGTATTGAGAGCAAGATTCTAGCGTGGATGCTTTTAGGTGCATTAACCATGATGTTTTGCGGCGCTTTGTTTGTTTTCAAACGTCGTATTAATCCGCCGTCACGATTGTCGAAAGGCCCGTGGATGCGTTTGCCGAAAAATCTTCTTGTCTTTTCGATAACCTTCTTTGTTTTAACCTTACCCGCTGCTGGTGTGCTTCCTGAAAGTTTCACATTAGGTGCAATGGGTAACTGGATTCTAACGATTGTTTTATCTGTTCTTGTGTTATTAAGCCTTAGTGAAATGTTGTTTGGTATGACATGGGGTGGACCTATGAAACATGCCTTTGCGGGTGCGCTTCATCTTGCGTTTCATCGTCGTCCAGAGCGTTTTGGTGGTGGACGATCAACAGGTTTAAAAGCCGTTGAACTTGCGAGCGATTCAAACAGTATGACGTTTGGCAAAATCCACGGTGTGGCAAAACCGTCTGATTTTAAATGGAATCAGCTATTGGGTTTTGATGCATGTGTGCAATGTGGCCGCTGCGAAGCTGTTTGTCCCGCGTTTGCTGCAGGGCAGCCGCTGAACCCAAAAAAGCTCATTCAAGATATGGTGGTTGGTTTTGCTGGTGGTACAGATGAAAAATACGCTGGCAGTCCTTATCCAAATAAAGAAGTAGGTAAGGCTAAAGGTGGTGTAGATCAAATTATTACTGAAGGCTTAATCAGTTCAGAAACACTTTGGTCTTGTACGACTTGTCGAGCGTGTGTTGAAGAATGCCCTATGATGATCGAACACGTCGATGCCATTGTAGATATGCGTCGTTTCTTGACCTTAGAGAAAGGAGAAACGCCAAACAAAGGTGCGCAAGTACTAGAAAATATTATCGCGACAGATAACCCAAATGGACATTCTCCTGCAAGCAGAACTCACTGGGCAGCCGATCAAAACCTTAAGGTGATGAAAGACGTAAAACAAGTGGATGTGTTGTTTTGGGTGTCGGATGGTGCATTTGATATGCGCAGTCAGCGAATTCTTCGTTCGTTCGTTAAGTTACTAAAAGCCGCCAATGTTGATGTGGCAATTTTGGGTGATGAGGAATTAGACAGCGGTGATGTTGCACGACGTTTAGGTGACGATGCAACATTTCAAAGTTTGGCGAAACGTAATTTAGCGGTTCTCTCTCAATATCAATTTAATAAAATTGTAACGACCGACCCACATGCGTTTCATTGCTTAAAAAATGAATATGGCGGCTTTGGTTCAGATGCTTTAAAGGGTGTCGACGTTTTACACCACACTACTTTTTTAAATCAACTTATCAAAGAAGGCCGCTTGGAATTAGATGCTTTCGCTTCTAACGGCGGTAAAGTAACGTATCACGACCCTTGCTATTTGGGACGTTACAATGGTGAGTATGAAGCACCACGAGAATTATTGGCGTCTTTAGGAATTAAAATTGCAGAAATGGAGCGTTCTGGTTATCGCTCACGTTGTTGTGGTGGCGGTGGTGGCGCTCCGATTACGGACATTCCGGGTGAGCGGCGTATTGCTGATATGCGTATGGAAGATGTAACAAGCACCGGAGCGGATATGGTCGCCGTAGGCTGTCAACAATGTACCGCGATGTTGGAAGGAGTGGTTGAACCTCGTCCTGTTATTCGTGATATTGCTGAGATTCTTGCGGGACAGATTAGAGAACCGAAAGAAGGTGAGCGTGTATGAGTGAATTATCTTCTAATCTTATTCGTCGTGACCCAAGAGCTGAATGGATAGCGCGTAACCGTTTGCACCCTTTACACGACAGCATAATGGCTGCCAGTGGCGCAGAGGTTCGTGGGCCGTCTGGTTTGATTCGTAAAAATCCGCACATTGTCGGCTTTATTGGTCCGAATGGCATTAAGCGTATTGATAGAGCAAATACGACGTCAGGTATTGGCAATAAAAAGCGCTCTTCAGTGATTCAAGAAGTTGTTCTGCCTTTACATCAAGTGGTGAACCCTGAAGGTTATATTTTTGTAGTGCCTGATATGGTTGGCGGGCGATTAACTACTCATGATAAAGATGTTTTAGGTTTGGCTCATAAGCTGATTAAAGAACAAAGTGACACTCAAAACATGGCGGTTGTTGCTGTGTGCTTTGGGGAGAGTAAAGAAACACAATTTGAACTGGCTGGTGTCGATCGGTTGATTCATTTATCTGGTTCTCAATTTGATGGCTTTACGCCCGAAGCACGTTTAACCGCCTTACAACAAATTAATAATCAATATCAGCCAAAGCACTGGTTGTTTCCAGACTCTATTAATGGAGGAACTGATTTAGCGTCTCGTTTAGCCGCTCGTCTAGGTGAGCGTGCAGCGGCACAAGCTTGGCAAGTATCAGCAATCCAAACGGTTTGTCGAGGGGCGTCTGGGAGTGTTGATATTGTAAGAGAAACGCCAAAAATCCTGATGTTATTAGAAGAGTGTGGCGATGCCATTGATGAAACTCGCCATGAAGTCTTGCCTCTGTCTGTAGATGATATGGGATTACTGGAAAAAATAGATACTCGTTTAATTGATAAAGGCCTGATGGCGGTTGATCCGAATGAAGTTCCACTGGCAGAAGCAGAGTTTATTTTGTCCGCGGGTAATGGCATTCATAACTGGGATCAATTCCATGAATGTGCGAAGGAGTTAGGTGCTACCGAAGGCGCAAGCCGTGTTGCTGTAGATGATGGTTTTATGCCTCGTGCTCGCCAAGTTGGTGCATCTGGTACTTGGGTCACTGCACGAGTGTATTTAGCTGTCGGCATCTCTGGTGCAATACAGCATATGCAAGGTATAGGTCAGTGTGAAAAAATCGTCGCCATTAATACAGATGCTGGCTGTGACATGATCAAAAGGGCAGATTTAGCCATAGTGGAAGACAGTGAGGAAGTGCTAGCAGAGCTTATTAGATTGGTTAAGCAGCATAACTTATTTAAGGAACAAGAGGAGAAAGACGATGCTGCCTAATGGCGAACATAGTGTGAAGGTGGTCTCTTTGGTGTCTATTGGTCGCCATCCTCAATCTGGCCGCTCGCGTCGTGCAGAGCAGGATGGTCGTGCTGTTGAGTTAGGTTTAAAGCTGGCAGGTGATAATCTGACAGTAGTCCATGCTGGAGATTCTCAAGAGCCTGTGTTGCGTCAATATGCCGGTATGGGATTAAATGCGTTAACTGTATTGTCTCAAGAAGCAGATGGCGATGCTTTGCCATTGATGTATGATTTTTTGTCACAAAGCGATGCTAATGTTTTGTTAATGGGAATACGTGCAGAAAGTGGCGAATCTTCTGGTATGCTGCCTTATTTATTGGCAGAAAAACTAGGTTGGCCTTTGCTTTCTCGCGTGGCTGATATTGTTCATATCAATCAAAGAGAAGCCGAAGTACTATTGGCTTTGCCTCGTGGACAGCGTCGATCAGTTACCGTTTCTTTACCTTTTGTTGCGACAATTGATAATGCGGCAATAGAAGCACGACAAACGGCATTTGGCCCAGGATTACGAGCAAAGATTAACCTGATAGAGAATCAAAAAATTACGGATGATACAGCGACGGCTTGGCAAATAAGTCCAGCAAAACCTAGACCAAAACGTATGAAAGTCGTGAAAGCCAAAAATGCGGCCGACCGATTTAAAGCAGCAACAGCTAAACCCGCTGGCGGTGGAGGTAAAATTATGAAAAATGAAACACCGGCAGAAAAAGCACAGGCTATTTTCGACCTATTATTGGAAGAGAAAGTGATTCGTTAAAACCAGTATTAGTGTAAATAGGATAATATCAGGGTTGATGTTTTTATGATGATCGTAGATTTAGTTGATGAAGTGGATTTCAAAGAAAAATTGATCGCTATTGGTGTTCCTTTGTCAGAGGATCAGCCTATGGGTGACGTTCAAGAGACGTTATTGTCATGGTTGAAAGAGTATCCAGAGCAGCTCCCGTTTGTTGTTGCTTTGTTTGAAGAGATGACAGCGGGAAACGTCACCGTATTACCTGAAGTCAGTACTGTCATACAGGCTATTTCTTAGTACATAAATACAAGGTTTCTTCTCTCAAGAGGCTCTATTTTAATTTGAGTGTAATATCATTTACCAAATGGATATATGTGGATGAAAATCAAAACAAAGTTACTTATTGCTTTTTCTGTTGCAACCGTACTGCCAGTTCTCATCGTTAGTTCTATCACTGCGTTTCTTGCTTCTGATCAAGCGCTACAAGACTTTTCAAAAAACAGTGGTCAAACGTTAGGCGCCGTTGAAAAAACGTTTGATCAGTTTATTACAGATATTAAAAATGTGGTTGGCTATATTTCTGCACTGCTCCTGATGCGAAACCATTGACGACTTATTTTGATAAGAAGGGGAAAGCCCCAAGCGTTGTCGCAAAGAGCAATGGAGGTCGCGAAGCAGAAATTTTTAATATGTTTGAAGATCTTGGGAATAACAATCCTAACTTTGTGTATGTTTACATGGGAGATCTTGCTGGTGGTTATTTAGAGTGGCCAGGAACCTATGAATACTCTGAGTTTAAAACAGAGACACAGAGTTGGTATATTAATTCTTTGAAGGCACCAGGTGATATTTTGTTAAATGATGCCTATTACTGGGAGCCGGATGATGCGGTTTATTTATCGGTTATTCGCACTTATCAAAAAGCTAATGAAACCGGTGGTATGGTATCTATAGATGTTTCAATTAAAACACTGACAGAAATGGCACTTCAAACCAAACTAGGTGAGCTAGGTAGCCTCATGGTGATTGAGAATACGGGTGCTATTTTGGTTGATGCCCTTCATGAAGAAAATAATTTCAAAAAAATCAGTGAGATCGAGGGGGACGCATATCAGCAAATAGATAAAACCACTGAAGGTTTAATTCATTTTAATCTGGACGGTGAAGATTATTATGCGAATGTTTATACGTCTCCAAATCTTAAATGGAAATTTGTGGGTTTAATGCCCGCTTCTGAAATTTACGCTAGTACCAATGAGCTTATTAAAACAACTGCAATTGTTTGTATATTACTGTTAATGGTATTTGGTGTTGTTGCGTACTTGATGGCTAAAAATCTTATTACACCGATTCAATCTGTTTCTAATCATCTGCGTACTTTGGCCGAGGGTGAAGGAGATTTAACATCAAAAATTGAGATTCAAACGAATGATGAAACAGGGCTACTTTCAAATTGGTTTAATCAGTTTATTGAGTCTACCCGTAAGTTAATTTTGGGTATTAAACTCTCTAGTATTGAAATGGATAAAGTAACGGCAGAGACTTCTGTAAAAGCAAGAGAAGTTGCAGAGAGTGCTGCCAATCAATTGCAATCTATTGAGCTCATTGAGGAAGCTGGGCAACAAATGCTTATAGCCTCCAATGAGGCGGCTCAAAGCTGCACTCACTCAGCAGAGTTTTCTGAAAAAGGCTTAGAAACAACTATTGCAGGAAAGAAATTACTAAATAGTAGTGCTGAAGGTGTTAATCGTTTAGGTCGTCGCCTTAAAGAGTCGAACATGATTATTATTGAGCTAGAGAAAGAAACAAGCAATATTAATCAGATACTTTCAACCATTGAAGCAATTGCAGAGCAAACGAATTTACTTGCGTTAAATGCAGCGATTGAAGCTGCAAGAGCTGGTGAGCATGGTAGAGGGTTTGCGGTAGTCGCAGATGAAGTTCGTACACTAGCTGGCCGCACGCAAGAATCAACAGAGCAAATTAGCGGTATTCTTGGCTTGCTAGGTAGTAAGACTAAAGAAACGTCTGATTCTATGGAGCTGAGTTTATCTGAGTCTGAAACTGCAATTAGTTTGTCTGATCAAGCATTAAAAGCATTTGAACAAATAGAAGAGGTCGTGCAGCAGATGCGAGATATGACAACTCAAACAGCTGCTTCTGCCGAAGAGCAGCGTGCGGTCACAGAAGGTGTTAATGATAATATTCGAACCATTAGTGAATCGGCACATAATGTATCAACTATTTCAGATGACGTAGCTAAACTTTGTCAGAAACAAGATCAACTTGGTAGAGAATTATCTACTATGGTAGTTCGTTTCCGTACAGAATAAATGATTCTGCGTTGAAACTAAAAGGCCACGAATTCGTGGCTTTTTTTATCTGAAAGTCAACTATTAAATAATAGTTTGAAATCTATTATTGAGAACTACTATTCAATTAAACTTAGTTTATGAATCTCTGGCTCCTTTTGTAATGCGGTTTGATAAAATTCAAATATAGGTAATATATAAGGTTGAGCGTAGTGTTCATCTAATGTTATTTGGCTTGTAAATGTCTCAACAAAGACAAGTTGCTTGGTGGTTTTATTTTCATATATTTCAAATCGAATGCAACCTTCCTCTGCTCTTGTAATAGATAAAACGTCTGTGATTCTTTGTTTACATTCTCCGTAAAATTCGGCTTTTGGGGTGATAAACGCAACAATATTAATCATTTTTTAGTTTTCCTTTTGAAAGCGTAGTTATTAAAAAAACAGTGAATCTCATAACCAGAGAACTAAGCAGGTAAGCCGCGGTAAAGGCAGCAGGCCATGCATTAATAAAGGCAAGAGCCCATCTGTTTATAAAATCACTGGTTAAGCCAATGTTTATGTAAGTAACCCAAGCTGACATGATGAAAGACAAACAACATGAAAACAGAATTGTGAAAATGAATTTGGTCATACTTTTCTCCTCGTGTTTGTATATTATGGTGCTCGTATATTATGGTGATATTTTTTGCCTGACCATGTCAGATTTAGAACTCTAAGATTGCAGGAATTCACATGCTCGATGACTTTCTATTGTTTGTTGAGGTTGCGCGTCGTGGCAGTTACGCAAAAACGGCACACGACCTTAAAGTTACGGCTCCAACACTTTCAAAACGTATTCGTCTATTAGAAGAGAGGCTTGGCGATTCGTTGTTTATCCGTTCTGCTCGTGGCGTGAGACTAACCAGTTTCGGTAAAGGGTTGTTTGATCAATTTGGTGAAACGACATTGGATTTACATTCGGCTGTTTCACAAAGTATTGAAAAAGAAGTTATTTCGTTTGTACTCCATTGTCCTCAAAACCTGATGACGGGGCTTCTTTATCCAGCAATAGAGAAGTTTGTTCTAGAAAAAAATAACGTAAATATCGTTATTGAACCTGCTAATAGTAATGTTCTGTTGAGTCAAACCTCGTTTGATTTAGCGATACGTATTGGACAACAAAAAGACTCTGGTTTTTATCAAAAACGTATTGCGGATGTAGCTGTTTGTCTTGTGTCTAGGAGAGGCTGTATCAATAAAAATAGATTGATTATTCCCTACTCAGATTCTCAATTACAAGGAATGGCGTTTAATCAAATAGAAAAGCAATATACACAAGAAAGTGTCGTGAACGACATTACTTTGGTCCGTAAGCTGGTGGCTTCAGGTGCCGGTGTGGGGTTATTGCCAATGACGGAGATAAGTGAGCTACATGAAAGTTTGCCAGGCCAAATTCAATATGAGTCCGATCTGATTTTTACCCGACCTGCTTATGCTTTATGGGCTAATAAGTCTAAACCAACTCAATTGGCATCATTCTTAATTAACTCAATAGAAGAGTGTGTTCAGAATACACCTGCACTACAGGGCGAAGTGATTAATTTGTCATAGAGACAAATTAATCTTTACCTTTAATGTTTCTGGCGTGAACTATTTAGAATTACTGAAGGTGTTATTATTAAAAGCATATTTCACAGACCAACTAAATTGGTCTGTGAAATATGTGAAATTCACTGTCCTTCTACTGAAAATATGAAACTTTAGGTGGCTTGTTCTTGTTGCTACCTATTTCAGCGAGTTTAGAACTAAGATTTTTTTACAGCTTAAACACACCAACAGATTTATCTAATGTTACTGCTAGACCGGTTAGATTAGATGCCATACCTTTGTTGCTGTTGGAGCTTTCATATGTCGCTTTCGCAAGATCATTAATGGTAACAATACTCACATTGATCTCTGTCGCTACATAGGTCTGCTCTTCTGCTGCGGTGGCGATCTGAACGTTCATATCTTGAATGACAGATACGGCGTCGCGAATAGAGTGTAATGCCTTATTAGCAGCCTCTGATTTCTCTACCGTTGTATTCGCGTCTTTCATGTTGCTGTCCATTAATTGAACTGAACGTTTTGCTTCACTTTGAAGGTTGTTGATCATGGTTTGAATTTCGTTCGTACTTTCTTTTGTACGATTTGCCAGGTTACGAACTTCATCGGCTACAACCGCAAAGCCTCGACCATGTTCACCCGCTCGTGCTGCCTCTATTGCTGCATTTAATGCGAGCAGGTTAGTTTGCTCAGAGATAGCATTGATGACTTCTAGAATGCTTCCGATACCTTGAGTTTCTTTTTCAAGCTTTGTGGTAACAACTGTCACCTTCTCAAGGCCAGTCAGCAGAGTAGAAATATTGTCATTCATTTCTTGAACGACTGTCATACCCTGATCTGAGAATTGATTGGCTTCTTTGGCTGCGGTTGAAGCTTGCAATGCATTACGTGCAACTTCCTCAACTGTCATGGTCATTTCATTCATAGCGGTCGAGGTGTTTTCCAATTGAATCATTTGTTTCTCAGAGCTGCTGTTTGTTTTCTCTGCAGAGACAGATACTTTATCAGATGATGATTTAAGTTGGTCTGTTGCTTCATTAATATTACCGATAATAGATTTTAGATTGTTGATCATCAAAATCGTTGCGGCATAGATGCCAGTTTCATTTCCAGTCGCAGACACTTGTAATGTTAAGTCGCCATTTGCTACTCGTTTTACGAGCTCTTCAATTTCTTTTGGTTCGCCACCGATAGGGATGTACATCAATTTCACAACCGAAAAATAAATAATCGCAAGTGACACTAAAATCAAAATAATAGACAGGGTAAAGCTTTGAATGAGGTTAGAGCTTGATGGGGCATTGATGTTACTTGTTTTATCCCATGACCAAACAGTCCAACCTAAAGACTCAATTTTAGAGCCATGTACCACTATTTCTTCGCCTTCAAAGCGTGCAGTATGCTGGCTGCTATCTTTACTCGCATATTGTTTATAGGAAGGCTGCAATTCAAATAAGTTTTTACCAATATTATCAACGACTGGTGCGGCAAGAATGAATCCATCAGCTCTGCTTACAATCAGTTGATTGGTGTCTGTAAGACTTTCTGCAAATTTGGTGATTCCATCTACTGGAATATTGATATTAAGAGTGGATACTATGATGTTGTCGCGGATTACTGGAACCGCAACCGCCATGACTAAGTTGCCAGTCGATGAGACATAAGGTGTAGTTACAATTTTTTTTTCGCCTGAAAAAATGCGGTTATACCACTCTCTGTTTAAACTCTTCGCGTTGAAGTTAGGTATAAGGCCAGTGGGTGTGTAAGTGTCACCGTTTTTCAAACCAACATAAGCATTTATCGCATTCAAGTTTGAGATGATATCTTTGAGTTGTTTACCCACAGGTTCAAAGTTTATATTTCCATTTTTATTAATAGCCAAGTCATTACTTAATACGTTTAAACTGTCAAAATAACGCTGCATTCGCTGCTCTAATGCATTTGATATTAGGAAAGATTCAATTTTCAATTTTCCGGTAGAATTTTTTACAGAAGTGGATTTGAAATTAAAATATCCGATCATAGTCACAAGTAAAATAGCAACAATAAATAATGCTCCTACGTAACTTAACAGTTTGCTCTTGGCGCTCATTAGTTTTTCCTTTAACTAAGTTAATTATGAATGCATGTACAAATCCATGTACAAATCTATTATAATTCATAATTAATGGCATGTTTAGACTTTAATCGTGAAAAATATAGTATCTTATTATTTTTCTGTAAAAATGGACTTTAAATTATTCCTTAAAATTTAAAGGATACCTCTAGGTCGCAAAAATAAAACTTACTCAATGTCTTGTATTAAAGGTGATTCAACGTCATTTTTTAAAAACTGTTTTTAAAAAAAACTGTTGTAATTTTTATTAACGTATTATATATCAAGCATTATCCTCAGCCTTAAATAATTAACCCAAAGGGCCATCTTGGATAGTATTTTTTATACCTAGAATAATGTTCTCGCCTTTTTCTACTCGTAAGTCATCATACCAATCTTGAGTTTCTTGCATATCTTTACCATGAGTCACGTCACAGCGTTTTCGTGCTTTTAAGACAAGGTCTTGAACTCGAAAACGACGTTTTTCTTCGTAGCTTTTTATCGCTGTATTAATATCGTTGGTTTCGGAAAAGCATTGTCCTAATACAACGGAATCTTCCAGTGCAGAGCAACCGCCTTGACCTATGTCTGGTGTGGTGCTGTGAGCTGAATCGCCCAGTAATGCGATATTACCTTTCACTAAAGTATCAAATGGTGTGATGTCATGTATCTCGATACGATTTGTGGTTTCTGGATCAATAGCGTCAATAAGGGTTTGAACAGGTTTAGCCCAACCTTTGAAATAACCTTTTAGATCTGCAACAACTGTCGTTCTGTCTTCTTTAAGGCCCAATGGCAATGGCACATCAAAGAAAAAGTAGAAGCGGCTACCGGCAATGGGCATGATGGAAACGCGTTTACCTTCTCCAACAAATGTTGTCCATTGATCCGCAGGTGCGATGTCTGTGTCAATGTCGACTAAGCCATTCCAGTTGACGTAACCTGCGTAACGACGGTCTAGTTCTTTGCCTAGTACATGTGCTCGAACAACAGAGCGTGTGCCATCAGCAGCAATCATCATGTCACCTGTTGCACTGGTTCCATCGGTAAAGTAAGCCGTGACACTGGTATCGGTTTGTTCGACTTTTTCAATACGTTTACCGAACTGGACTTTATCTCGTCCCCAAAAATCAATCATTTGGCTTTGTAAGTCGGCTCTAGAAACAGGGCAAGGGCGTTCGGCAACGGCGTCTAATAAAGGTTTAAGACTGAACTGTGTCATTATGTCGCCGGTGAAACCGTCTTGATAAGCGAGATTGTGCATTGGACCACCAAGCTCGTCCATGATGTCGCCCATACCTAGGTGTCGCATGCATTTAACACCGTTTTGCCAAATAGAAAGTGCTGCGCCAACAGGTTTCATTTCTTTTACGGCTTCAAAAACGTCGCAATCAATACCTTGTTGCTTTAGGGCAACTGCCGCTGACATTCCGCCAATACCGGCGCCGATGATAAGTGCTTTCATGTCTGTTCCTTACTGTTTGTTTCATGTCTATCGATCGAGAAAAGCAATAAACAGGCCACGAAACAAATGATTCATTAAAATTAAGTGTGAAACCTTTGTTTTACAGACATTAACATCAATAGCCGTGTTTACTTAAACGAAAACGGTCAGCTTTGATGTACATCAAAAGCTGACTGTTTGTTTTAATATGGTGCATTAATGTGTTTTATTGGCTTCTTTATGGTGCATTGAGACTAAGCGGTAGTAAAACAGGTTAGCTACCTCGATAGGTACTGTAAGAATAAGGTGAAACTAATAATGGAATATGATAATGAGCATCTTCGTCACTGATGCCAAAGCGAATGATGACGGTATTTAGAAAGCTAGGTTGAGTTGGGTCGATTTCAATACCTTGCTTTGCAAAATACTCATCAATATCAAATTCCAGTTCATATACAGCGGTTTTAAAAAGCTCGCCTTCTAATAAAGGCTTATCACAACGACCGTCGTCGTTTGTTAGTGTGCTATGAATGAGTTGACGTTGGTCATTGTCGCTTCTTTGATACAAGCGTACTTGTACTGCGTTAGCGGCAACTCCTTTTGTTGTATCAAGAATGTGAGTAGTTAAATAGCCCATGATTTTTCCTCAACAAATTGTAAATAATAGCGGTATCGTATACAAAACTGTATGTCTGCTTCTTGTCACATGGTTTTTTATGTGACACTTTCTATATGATAGAGTGATGAAAACATTGTTTCATAGTTGGTAGTGTTTGTATCGATTGTTTTATGTGTATGTGTATTTTAATAGTACTTATACCTTACTAAACTGTTTTTGGAGAATATGTTATGCAAAATCAACAGGCTGTATTTAATTCATTAGATGAAGCGGATTTTGTTTCTCTGTTTGGAAGTATTTATGAGCACTCTTCTTGGGTAGCTGAACAAGTTTGGCGACAAAGATCAGAGTACCCACAAGGTTATTTTGATGATATTGAAAAGCTTAAAGTAGCTATGCGAGACATAGTTGACCAAAGTAGCGATGAGCAAAAATTAATGTTATTGCGTGCTCATCCTGATCTTGCTGGTAAAGCGGCGTTGATTGGAGACCTGACGAACGAATCTAAATCCGAACAAGCAGGCGCTGGTTTAGATCAATGTACTGATATTGAGTTGGCTCACTTTTTACAGTTAAACGATGCATACCGTAGTAAGTTTGGCTTTCCTTTTATCATGGCTGTTAAAGGCGCAACGAAAAAACAAATATTGGCAGGTTTTGAAGAAAGAACACCAAATGACTTAGAAACTGAATTTACTCGCGCTATTAACGAGGTACATAAAATTGCAGGATTCAGGTTGGCCGATTTTTAACGATATCAAGCTACTAGTATAAAGTGAAAGCCACTAATTTTGCGATTAAAAAGCAGGGGTAGTGGCTTTTTTATGGAAGGTATAGTTCTGATTAATAATAGTTCAGAGAAAAATCATCGGAAGCGTTGTTAACAGCAATAGCCCCATTAGCCGATTAAAATTGCGATGAAAGGTCGGATTTTGTAGTTTGCTAGAAACCAGTTTACCTATGGTGATCCACATAAAGGTTCCAGGCAAAGTGGCTGTGTTAAAAGCAATAAGACACATCAAAGCGGATGGCCAAAAAAGATCTCCTGTTAAGGTGAAAACAGAACTTGCTGTGATTAACATCGACCAAGACTTTGGATTGATGGCTTGAAAAAGTGCTGCTTCCTTAATGCTCATAGGCTGTAAACTGTTTTTCGAGTCATGCGGTTTTGCCAAGGCAATTTTGGCAGACATATAGACAATGTAACCCGCTGCGACAAAGGTGAATATATCGTGCAGAACTGGCCAATTTTTGAAAATCTGCCCTAGCCCTAACAGGATAGCAATGTGAAGTAAGGTCATGCCTAAACGAATGCCTATCACATGAGGTAAGGTTTTTTTCATGCCGAAGTTGGCACCAGAATGGGCTAATAAAATATTGTTTGGTCCGGGTGTTATCGTAGCAATTAGGCAAAAGAGCACAAGCGCGGGAATCAATTCTAACAAAGCCGTATTCATTGTTTTATTCCAAAAGGGTAAACAGTTAATTTAAAATTGTATCAATACAGTTTACGTTGTATTGTACTAATTAAGATTCTCACACAATACAATTATGGGCAATTTATTTATTGTTATGAATACAATTTTAACGGTTAGTAAAATAGAGTTTGATGACGCTTGTTTGGCTCTGCCAAAATACAAAGCATTAGTGTTGTTAATTGAGCAAGCTATTTTGGCGGGAACGCTGCAAGATCAGCAAAAATTACCTGCCCAGCGATTACTTGCAGATCAACTGAATATCACTCACGGTACCGTTACCAGAGCTTATGACGTGTTGGAAAAGAAAGGTCTTGTTAGCGCAAAGCTTGGCGCTGGCACCTATGTAAGCATGCCTAGTTCGACACATTACCTAAACGGTCAATCAGATCAAAGCACACATGCCGCCAAGGAATACGACTTTGCATCCAGCATGCAACCAATGCTCGGTCAGCAGATGTTAATGAAGAGCGCATTAAGTGAATTGGCTCAAGATCTTAATGCGATAACTCAAGTCATGACGTATTCGCCACAAGGTGTCGCTAAGCATAAACAAGTATTTACCGATTGGTTAGCCAGTAAAAAGATAAAAATAGAAACCAATGATATTGTCTTTACCCAAGGTGCACAGCAGGGGATTTATACTTGCCTGCAAATTCTCACCAAAGAAAATGACTACATCTTGCATGAAGAGTTAGCGTATCCCGGTTTTTTCCGAGCAGTGGATGTAAGTCGAGTAAAACCGTTAAGCGTACCCATTACACCGCAGGGTTTAGATTTGAAAATCTTGGAAGGCTATTGTCAGCAATATAAACCCAAGCTGCTTTACATCACACCCAATATGCAAAACCCAACCAACATACAATATTCACCCGCTCAATTAGAAAGCATTGTAACGCTTAGTCGTAAATATGACTTCTATATTGTTGAAGATGACGTGAACTACTGTTTATCAGAAAGTTGGCGTGTACCATTGCAACAGAGAGCACCAGATCGTGTGTTTTATCTGTCGAGCTTATCTAAATACGTAGCAGGTGGATTAAGAGTGGCTTACACCATAGTTCCCAAACTGTGGCAGCAAGCCTTTAACGCGAACATTCACAGCCAGTGCTGGATGGTTTCGACGTTAAACTTTGAGCTTGTAACACGCTTCCTAACCAGCGAACGTTTTACTTATAACCAATCATTGTTAGAAAGTGAAATGCGTTATCGTCAAAGAGCCTTCAAAAATATGGCAGAAAAACAGGGTTTAATCGTTCGTTGTGGTGGGCTGAATGTGTGGCTGAGTTTACCAAATCACATAAATGTAAATCAATTTAACGCCTTTCTATTATCCAAAAATGTGAAAGCGAGAACGGCGGATTTGTTCCGTCATTCAGCTTCGTCACCTGTATCCATTAGTTCAAACGCTTTACGAATTTCTCTAGGTGGGTTCAATACGAGAAATGACTTTGAAGAGGGTGTAACGGAATTTGAAAGTGCTTTAGTGCAGTTTAATAACCAACAAGATGTGGTGATTTGATTTTAGTGATTGAGAGATAATTATCAACATAGCTCGATTTTATCTTCTTTTAAATGTCGGATAGGTTATCTCAAAAGCTAAAGCGGTTAGTTTTTTAATCGCTATACTAGGTGTATAATAACCGTTCTTATTTATGGTGATGGTTGGAGAATTTATGGAACTTGATGTCTATTTAATTTGTGGGCGTGGCGAAAAAGGCGATAAATTTCAGCTGGGCCAAGTGTTTAATAAAGAAGGTAACTACTTTAAAGATGAATATGATCCAACAACTCAATACAACAACATGGATGAGTTGCAAGAAGCATTAGCCAAAATGGTTAATGTTGAGAAGGCGTCGTTAAAGCTTAATCAGATCAATCTTTAATTAGCTCAAAAATAAAAAAGGACTCTTAAATAGAGTCCTTTTTTTGTGTTTAATTAAGTAGAAGGAATACCTGTTTCTTTATCAACAAAATTGGCTTGGATACGTTGGCTCAAAAAGTCTGCGGCGCTAATTGGTTCATAATATTTTTCTGGGCCTTGGATTATTTGCTTTTTGTTAGCTTGGCAAAAGAAGGCGATTGAGTGTCGGCTGCCGCAGTATTCCTCAACTCTAGGCTGACGCACGCGATGTAGGTTTGAAATGAGCTTATCGTCACTCCAGCGCATGAGCATGTCACCAATGTTGCAAGTGATAACATTCGCTAATGGTGGAATACTCGTCCAACGTTGACTGTCAGATTCGGCTCCAGGACAAACTTGTAAACCGCCATGACCTTCATGTTGAAAGAGTAGGGTTAAGCAATCAAAGTCAGTATGAGCGCCAGCGCGCCAAATGTTGCCTTGTTCTGTCACACCCTCAGTTGGAAAGTAATGCAATAATCGTAAGGTGCTTTGGTAATCGTTTTTCTTTGGGTCGTGAGCTTTAGTAAAGAAGTCTCGATCAAAGCCTAATTTATCCGCAAAGCAAGAAAGTACTTTCATACCAACTTCCCAGCACAACTTCTCAAAACACAATGTGTTGGCTTGGAAATGTGGTAATTCTTGTTCGCTAGGCCATAGATTATCCATGTGGTATTGAGTGATTTGATAGGATTCTTTTTGATCTTTGGTGCCAGTAGAAGGGCGAATTTGGCTGCGACTTTCCCAACCTGCATTAACGCCTTTGGGTCTTGGGTATTGGGATCTAATGTTTTCAGGTAAGTTAAAGAAACGATTTGACTCGGCAAAGGCAGCGTCAATTTCTTTTGATGGAATACCGTGATTGGTAAGTTGAAAAAATCCCGTTTCTGTTGCGGCGAGCCAAAGTTGCTCAACTAGTTCTTCACGACGATTTTCAAAATCGCTTAGATCTATGATACGGATTTTACGGTCATTGGTTTCTTCACCCGCGCCGCCGAATGTGGTTTCTCTTTGTAGTTCTTTGAGTATTACTTCTTTTGATAAATCAGTTGTCATTGCTTCCTCCATTTATGAAGTTAGGTGGAGCAATGACCTGGCAAAGCCTGACTGCTTCTACTCCGTTTGTTTAATCTTTTTTATGAATTACCAAACACCTTCTTGCAGTGCTGCGGCTTCGTCTTCAAGGCAAGGACCGATGACTTCGACTTTACGTTGTCCAGCATCGAATACAGCACGACAAGGTAAATCTAGTGTTGGATTTTCAGGGTGATTCCCTGTAATTCCTTTGAGCCTTGCTTCGCTTAAACCATATACCAATCGACCTAAACCTGCCCAATAAGCCGAACCTGCACACATGGCGCAAGGTTCAGCAGAAACATACATGGTGCATTTAGCGAGAAAGTCTGGGCGATAGGCTTTGCTGGCGCGAGTCATCAGCTTACGTTCAGCGTGGCCTGTCATATCGAAATCAGGTAAGTAACCATTTATTTGTGACATGATTACAGTATCTTGATCATCGACCAAGATCGCCGCGAAAGGGTGAATACCTTGTTGCTTAGCTTCATCTGCAAGGGTAAAGCTTTGGCGTAAAAAATCAGTGTCTTTGGTATTAAGTTTCATATCTTACTCTTTTATAATTTTTTCTTAGGAAGGCTCCAAGGGAACAACCAAATTTGTACCCACTGAACAGACTTAAACAACAGAAGGCTGATAACGGATAGGAAAATTAAACCTGCAAAGGCTTGTGGGATTTTAAAGAAAGACGTGGAGAACTGAATGAAATAGCCCAAACCTTCTTCTGCAGCCACAAACTCGGCCACCACAGCGCCAATAATCGCCAAGGTGATTGATACACGTAAGCCACTGAAAATGTGTGGAATTGCATAAGGAATTCGAATTTGCCAGGTTTCACGATAACGCGGTGCGCGCAAAGATTGGCTCAGTTCGATCATTTCTGGTGGTGTTTCTAACATGCCTGTTGTGGTGGATACGACCAAAGGAAAGAAGGTGATTAAGCACGTAATCAAAACGCGAGAAGGATCGTCTGTGCCAAGTAATACAATGATCAAAGGCGCAACAGCTACGACAGGTGTTGATTGAATCACGATCAAAGCAGGGTAGAGTATTCGGTTCATCAATTCAGAACGCATCATACCAATAGACAAAGGCAAAGCGATACAAATCGACAGCACAAACCCCATCAATGCGACGCGTAATGTCGCCCAAAGATGTGTCATCCAACGTGAAAACTCCACGTTAAAAAATGCGGTAATGATCGCAGAAGGCGATGGCAATATGTAATTCGGCACATTACCAAGCTGACAAATCAGCTCCCACAAAGCAACCAAGCTAATAAAGAACAAAGCGGGTGCAAAACGATTCGCTTGATGCTGAATCCAAGACTTAAGCGGGAGTGTTTGGTTCATAAATATATCCTCGGATTAAGTCAGTTAATTCAGCAAAGCGTGGCGAGTTAATGGTTTTTTGTGAGCGTGGGCGAGGCAGATCAACATCGATCATATCCAATACTGTGCCGGGGCGTTTACTCATTACCAAAATACGATCCGACAACAACACGGCTTCAGTTATGGAATGGGTGATAAACAATACGGTTTTAGGGTGTTCTTTCCAAATATCCAATAAATCAAAACCGATTTGTTCACGTGTCAAAGCATCCAACGCAGAGAAAGGTTCATCCATTAATAAGATGTCTGGATTTAGCAGTAAAGCGCGAATAATGCCGACACGTTGTTGCATGCCGCCGGATAATTCATCAGGCATCTTGTCAGCAAACTGCGTTAAACCTGCCATTTCGAGAAGCTCGTTGGCACGTTTCTCATCGTTGGCGGAGTAGCTGCCGTATTTGTGCTTCAGCGGAAATAAAACGTTTTTACGTACGGTTAACCAAGGCAGTAAGTTGGCTTTTTGAAACACAATACCAACGTCATCGCGAGGTTCCGTTACAGGAAGGTTAAAAACAGAGACGTCGCCATGGGACGGAATCAAAAGACCCGCCACCATGCGCAATAGAGTTGATTTACCACAACCAGAAGGGCCAACCACCGCCACGAATTCGTGACGATGAATATCAAGATCAATGTTTTGCACAACCATTGGTGTGTCAGGGCTAGGGTCATATTTATGACCCACACCCTTCAGGCTCACGTAAGCGGCTTTTTTGTCGTCGCTTGAGTTACCTAAAAAATCATCTGAAGCGTTTTCTGAAAGTTTATCCATTCAGTTATTACTCCGGTATAAATTTGCTGTTCACAGCAGTTGATGGATCAAGTGCGTCAAGTGCTAAGCCATTTGCTTCTGCTACGTATTCCCACGTTTTTTGAATACGAGCTGGTGTGAAGTTACCGAAGCCATCTTTTTTTGTTACATCGTTATAAACCAAGTTGGTGATGCTTTTCAGCTGAGCAGAAACAATCTCGGCATCCACTTCTGGTACCATTTTATGAAGATCCGCACCGGCTTTATCTGGGTACTGATAAGAAAATTCAATAGATTTAGCGAAGGCTTTAATAAAGCGTTTTGCAACGTCTGGACGTTCTTCTAGGAAACGTTCAGAAGCAAGAAGGGAAGAACTATAAAGTGACAAGCCAGAGTTAGACCAAGGCATCTCGATGATTTCTTTGCCAGCTTCGCCTGCTTGTGCTTCAAATAAAGCGGTGTTCGTTACCCATGCGATGATAGCGTCTGTGTTCCCTGTGATCATCATAGGTGAAAGTGCACCCGGATCAGATTTCACTAATTGAATGTCGCTTTCTTTTAAGCCGTTTTGTTTCAATACCAAAGGGAGAAAAGCGTTAGAAGACGTAAAAGGTGATGTTGCTACTTTTTTGCCTTTCAAATCTGTGATCGATTTAATACCGCTGCTTTTTAAAACGAAGAAGGCGTGAGGAGCCTGCGTAAAGTAAGGAAGTACTGCAACAACAGGTACATCGTCTTGTGCTCTTGCTGCCATTAAAGCACCAATATCTGAACTACCGATATCAGATTGACCTGTTGCCATTTTAGTTAACGCATCGGTAGAGCCACGGCCGCTGGCAATTTTGACTTCCAAATCTTCATCAGCGAAAAAACCTTGTTGGATACCCACGTAAACAGGGGCTTTATCACCACCTGGTAACCAATCTAATTGGAATGTCACTTTATCTGCTGCCATGGCAGAAGCACTTGCAACTAAGCCGGCAACTAAAGAAAGTCGAAGAGTGGTTTTCATTGCTGTTTTTATCACTGTTTTCATGGGTAAGCTCCAAACATTAAATAATCATTTTTATACGTTAAGATTCTTTTGTTTCATTTATTAGTTACAAAGCAACAACCGTTCCATGTTTTGTGTATGGTTATTTATTTTCTTAACTCATTGAATTTAATGATAAAAAAATACATCCATTTTTATTTGATAAATAAAGACGCTGTATTCAACATAATTATGGCTAAGAGTGAAACAAAATGACGCCCTAAAAAGGGGCGGGTAGTTTAAATTACTGAGTGTCATAGTGATCAGATTTAGATCGATTTTGGTAGGTTCATACTTTCCCTCGAATAACCCTTTAAATTGGGGGAGGGAAAGCATGTTAATCTTTGAATGTGTTAGTCAGTTCAATTAGCTATATGACCAAGTTTTGCTATGTCATTGGCCCATTTCTCTCTTGAGGATTGTTTAGAATTTATAACAGGACCAATCATTTTACTTTTTACTGAGTGGAAACCGACAAACTTAAGGGTGGTTCGCTTTAACTGTTTCACCGCTGGAGCACCTTGGACTAATTGGTAATACCAAGGTGGAGTATCCATAGTCATTACAATTCGTGCGGTTCGACCTTTCAATAATTTTTTAGGGATGGTTTTACCTTTTTCATACTGAAATGCAAAACCGGGTAAAAACGCTCTATCAATTAGCCCCTTAAATTTTGCAGGTACTGAGCCCCACCATATTGGGGTGAAGATCACCAAATGATCACTCCAAGTTACCGCTTTTTGAAAGGCTATCAAGGAGTCTTCTAAATCATGACTTTCTGTATATCCATTAGAAAGATCAGGGTCAAATTCCATGTTGGCTATATGAAGAATTTTAACTTCGTTATGCTTGTCTGCAGCGTTTGCATATACCTCAGCTAAGTGACGCGTGAAGCTCTCTTTTTTGGGGTTTGCGACCAATACCAATATTTTTTTACTCATCTCATTATCCAGTTTTAATTTGTTGAGATGAAGTTTACAGCCTCCTCCTAAGGGGAGAGTCAAGCTTGTTATTTGGCTTATTGTTAGGGATGTATTTGGTCATAGCATTTATTAAGCATGTCTATTTTTTTATTGATATCATCAATCTGATTAAGCAGTTGCACTCTTTGCTTCGCTAAAAAAACCTTTATACTGCTCCAATTTACTTTGTCATCATTGTAAGTGATCACATCTTTCAACTGAGACAATGTAATGCCCAATTCTTTTGCTTCTTTAATCAAGATGAGGAGTTCAATGTCATTTTCTTTATAAAATCTGTACTTGCCTATTCTGTCAGGGTTCTGAATTAATCCTATTTCTTCATAAAATCTAATGGCTTTGATAGATAGCCCTGTTCTTTTTGATGCTTCACCAATATACATATAGGCAACCAACTTATTGTATTAGAGACGTGCTATTTTTCGTTTAATTGAACCATTAACGCTTGTATTTGATTTAAGCTTTTAATCGTCGTGTTGATTGATTCTTCGCTGATTTGTGTCGCAAGGCTTTTATCTATGTTGGCCAGTAGCTGTCTAGCATCCGCCATTAATAGTTCGCCAGTTTCTGTAAAGATGATTTTCTTCTGCTTACCGGCGTCATCTACTTGCTCTAAATAACCTGCAAGGCAAAGACCTTTTACGGTTTTTGCCACCATTTGACGAGAGACCCCAAGGTTTCTTGCTATCTCTGATCCATAATTGATTCCACATTCTAGCGCACTCAAAAAATTCAACGCGGCAGGAGTCGCGAATGTATAGCCTTTATTTTTCAAAGATTTAGATAAATAAAGCGCAATCGAATCATTAACTTGTGATGCCCCCAAAACCAATTGAAGCGCTTGGCTTTCGACCATGGTGGGCTTTTTGTGTGTCAACTCAGTTGACATTATTCATACCTCCAATTACTCTTATGTCAACCAAGTATACATAAGAGGCTAGATATGATCACCCTTAAAACTGTTATGAGAGCAAACGCTGCAAGTTGTATTATTTTTGCGCTGATATTTTTACTCAATCCTGCTGCCACTGCAGCTTTCTTAGGTGGAGAAATACCTGCACCGGATCTCGTGTTTCTGATTTTAGGCGCGGTATTGATGTTTAATGGGCTTCATTTAATGTGGGTATCTTCGAATCCAATGCCCAACAAGCTATGGGTTTTGTACTTTTCATTCGGTGATTTTCTTTGGGTGATTGCAACGGCTGTTCTATTGATCCTAGGAATTTGGATCACAACTGGAATAGGCATCATAGCTTCAATGGTTGTCGCTATTGTGGTGGGTACGTTTGGTGTTTTACAGATGATGAAAAGAAAAGCCATGGGCTGTTGTTAATGGCTTAGAGCTAAGTGATTAACTGTATAAAGCCTTAGGAAGTTCTGGTTCCTGAGGCTTGATATTGATTCGATTATTGTCCGTTTTCTTTAAAAAATAGCCCCAAAGGGTTGCCTTCTTTTTGTCGACGTTGGTACAGAATGAAAAAGGTAAGGAATAAACCGAGGATTTCAGAGCTAGGACCCGCTAGCCAGATACCCAGTTCGCTTATTTCTATCGGTAAGATAAAGATCAGGGGTAAGGTAAATAAATAGATTTTAGACAGTCTTAAAATAGCCGCTCGTTTCGCATCGCCTATCGCTTGAAACACCACACCAACCATCATTAATGGCCCCATCAAAAACAGAGTCGAGGTCATGATAGGTAAAATGCGAGCCACTTCAAAATTAACACCATAATTCTCTACAAACACCAACCCCAGTTGCTCCTTAAAAACAAAGATAACAAGCTGGCAGAGTAGGCAATAAAATAGCGCCATAATCATAGCAATTTTGATAGCACTGTTTGAACGTAACCACTCTTGCGCACCAATGTTATTTCCCAAAATGGTTTGGAACGCCATGCTCATACCCAACAATGGAAGGAAAATGAAGGTGGTTAAGCGAGTAATAATTCCGTAAGCAGCTACTGTCGTATCGTAATTGGCAGAGCCCCAGATTTGTAAGTTATATAAAATCGAAGCCGAGACTAAGGCGACGCCGACATAAGTTAAGCTTACAGGTGCGCCTAATGCTAAGAAGCTTTTCCACAATGATCGTTGAGTAGTGAAATGAGCAACAGAAATATTCAATTTATTAATGGTATAGCGGCGAAAGAGATACACAGCAAACAATGATAATGCCTGCGCTAATAACGTCCCGTAAACGGAACCTGCGACACCAAGTTTCAGTTCAGCAATGAAAAAGTAGTTAAATAAGGCGTTTAATAAAACAGACAATAAAGGAATTACGGCCATAAATGCCATTTTACCTTCGCAACGTAAGCTATCGCTGTTTATTGTGAGGATGAAGAGTAAAGGTGAGAAGAATATCAACAAAGATAAGTAGTCGTAACTCATGTCAGATAGACGCTCTGAACCATTGTTTACAAATAAAACTAACTGATCTCCACCAACAATAAATAAGGTAATTAAAACCATACACACAACAATAGAAAGTGTAATGGCTTGAGAGAAAGCATTTTTTGCTTCTTCTATTTTGTTGGCGCCCAGTAATCTTGCCATCACGCTGGAAAAACCATTCGACACTAGACTTGATAAAGCCACCAAAATCATAAAAGCAGGGAAAACAGATGTGACGGCTGTTAAAGCCTCAGTGCCCACATATTCACCTAAAAAGTACGCATCTACTAAAGCAAAGGAGCCATTTATTAGCATCATAAAAATAATAGGAGCTGCAGTTTTTAAAAACACAGAAGTTAAAGAGCCTGTGAGGAAAAGATTGTTAGAAGGTGTACTCATTATTTCTATCCCTGATTGAAGTTGATTATTTTATTGGTAAATAAATATCGGTGAGTAATTCGTGTTCATCTACGTCATATATCGTATTTATATAATGGAAAAACAAAGGGAAGTCTCTGCATTGAGCCTTGTTTTTACCTAACCAAGTCGAATACAGGTAATAAATACCATGACTGATATCGGCAAAACTGCCTGAGTGTCTAAATACTGCACAAGGCCCAGAAGGAATGGTTTGAGTGGTAATGCCATAGGCGTTTTTAGGGACGTCCTCTTCGACAGACCCGCATAAGTCGACTCGGAAATCATCTGCTTTTACTCTTTTCGGATCAGCATAAACGATACCAAACGTTTTGCTGGTTTTAATCGGAGACAGTTTGCTTTCTTTACGCCATTCAATGAATTTTTTTGTCGTTTCATAAATTAATTCAGGGGCTCCGTGGTGCTCTAAAACGGCCACCTTGGTTTCCTTAAAATGAACCACCTTAATGTCAGGACTCTCAGTTGTTTGTACTGATGGAGTCGACGATTTTTTATGCCATTCAATCCACTCTGGTGCTTTTCGAAATGCAGAGGGTGTTTGTTTGAACTCGCGTTTAAAAGCACGTGAGAAAGCCTCTGCACTGTCGAATCCTGCTTCGTAAGCAATATCAATAATCTTCATCTCTTTTTTCAATGTTAAGCGAAAGGAGGCGCGTCGTAGACGAGAAATTTGGATGAACTTTATTAAGCTAAAGCCTGTGCGTACGGAGAAAATTCGATGGAAGTGGTATTTAGAAAAACCAGAAACCACGCTCAGTGTATCCAGAGACAGCTCTTCATCAAGGTTTTGATTGATGTAATCGCATACCCTAGATACATTTTTATCGTAGTTTGTCATCGAAGGCACATATCCTTATCGTTTAATTTATTTATAGACGCTGTGTTGATAGAGATTCTGACAGTTTAAAAACGGAGCGTCTTGATTGAAATTGCGGTTCCCTTCTTTTCTTTTCCAGTCAGGTACTCAGCTCAGGAATGGAGCACGATAATGAATGGCTAAAAGATTCGACTTCTTGTTTGGTTAAATAACGCCATTGCCCGATATCTACATCGAGACAAACATCACCAATCTGTTCACGATGAAGTGACACCACACGATTGCCTACCGCTGCAAACATCCGCTTCACTTGATGAAACTTACCTTGTGTGATCGTTAATAATGCTTCTGTCGATGTGATCATTTCCAAGTGAGCAGGTAGCGTTAAAGCAGATTCGCCTTGTAATGGAATACCTTGTTTAAATTTTAACGTTACTTCGTCAGACAAAAGTTTTGACCACGGTTTTGATAAACCGACACGATACACTTTACAGCAGTTATTCGTTGGCTGCGTAATATTGAAAGACCAGCGACCATCGTCTGTGATTAACACCAGCCCTGTAGTATCTGCGTCTAAACGGCCAGCAATATGCAGTTCACTTTTTTTATCAAAATCTAAAAAGTTGAATAGGGATGGGTAAGCCTCGTCGATGTTGGAGCACACTGTATTGGCGGGTTTATGCATCAAAATATAACGAAAGGGACGAGGTTTCAGCTCTATACCATTCAACACAATATGATTGTTCTCATGAACCTGAGTTGCTTCATCAGTCATCACGATATCGTTAACGCAAACTTCACCTTCATGAATACATTGCAGCGACTCAGCCTTGGTTAACTCCGTACTTTTACAGATAAATTTATCAAGACGCATGGATAACAACATTAATAAGAAAAAGAGCTCAACATTATCCTTTGATAGCCTGATGTTGGCAATTCAACGGATGTAAAATGCGTGCTGAATTAGCATTGAGTATTGGGCAATACTTTATTGCTTAAGTCCTCTAAATTAAGCTGATTATCGAATACTTTAGTTTTTTTATCAAAGTCTGTACGATTGGTCAGATATTTGCATTTCATCTAAGTAATAGATATCAATTTATAAGAGGAGAGTGCTTTGCATTTTTTATTGAACGATAAGCCAGTCACTGAAACCGCGCTCCCTAGCGACTTTACGGCGTTACGATACCTACGCGAGAAGCGCGGTTTAACAGGCACAAAAGAAGGCTGTGCATCCGGTGATTGTGGTGCATGCACGCTCCTTGTTGGTGCGTTAGAAGGCGGCGAGCTGAAATACTCGACTTTCAACTCTTGTATTACGCCGATTCAATCTCTTTCTGGTAAACATCTTGTTTCAGTTGAATATCTGTCTGAATTGAGTGGCAAAGCGGGCGGTGAATTGCATCCTGCTCAACAAGCCATGGTGGAACACCACGGTTCCCAATGCGGTTTTTGTACACCCGGGATTGTTTTGTCTCTCGCTGGGCTTTATGAAAACAGCCAATCTTCTGATAAAACCATAGACCGTGAGTCTGTGTGTGATGCCATTTCTGGTAACTTGTGCCGTTGTACGGGTTATCGTCCTATCATCGATGCTGGTTTGGATATGGTGAAAACCGCTGAAGACAATCAGTTTGTCGAACTCATGAGTAAAAACGAGAAGATTAAATCTCAACTCTCAGCGATGAAAGAAGCGGTCTCATCTGAAAAACACTCATCTGAAAATGACCGCGCAACCTATTTACAGCCAATCACATTAGCAGAATTACTACAGGCAAAAGCTTCCCATGCTGACGCGACTATGATTGCTGGTGGTACGGATTTAATGCTGGAAAACACCCAACGCTTCCATGACTTTGCTACCTTAATTGATGTGTCCCAAGTCGCTGAGTTAAAACAAATCCAAGACAATGGCAGCACGTTAACCTTGGGTGCGTCTGTCACTTACAGCGAATTAGAAAATTTCAGCAAAACACGCTACCCGCACATTTATAACTTGCTTAGCCGTATTGCCTCTCGACAAATTCGTAACCGTGGCACCATTGGTGGCAACGTGGCGAATGCCTCGCCAATCGCTGATTTACCGCCTTTGTTGTTGGCGTTGGATGCAGACATGCAATTAGTCAAAGTCGATGGCAGCAAACGAGTCGTCAACATTAATGACTTCTATCGAGGCTACAAAACCACTCTGCTAGCAAAAGACGAATTGATCGAATCCTTCTGGATAGATTTGACCAAACTCAATGCGTTCCATCGTTTTTATAAAGTCTCTAAACGTATGGAAGACGATATTTCCAGCGTCATGCTGGCAGTACGTTTTGAATTAAACGATGACAAAATCAGTGACGTTCGATTCGCATTTGGCGGCATGGCAGCAACGCCGATTCGTGCTGTAAAAGCAGAGCAATCCCTGATCGGTCAAAATGTGAATGACGAACCAGCGTTAGCGCAGGCTATTGAAAATCTAAGAAACGAATTGACGCCATTAAGTGACATGCGAGCCAGCTCTCGTTATCGACTTGATATGGCCTGTAACTTGATCAAAAAAGCATGGTTAGAATTAAACGGCACGCAGGTTCCGACTTTCTCTGGGCACCCTGTATCTGACTCCTTGTTAACCCTTGGTTATGAATTGCCCTCTAATAAGGGACAAGGTACACAAGAAAAAGGAGCATCTCATGCGTAAACTTCCAAATAATCTAACGCTTAATAACCAATCGACAGATGCGAAAGGCGCGCGCTTGCCCATTCATGAATCGGCGATGAAGCACGTGACGGGCGATGCGGTTTATATTGATGACATGCCTGAATGGCCAAACGAATTACACATAGCGACAGGCAAATCCACCGAAGCGCACGCGGACATCGTGAGTATTAATCTAGACAAGGTGCGCGCGCATCCTGGTGTAGTCGATGTGATTGTACAATCTGACATTCCAGGTGAAATCGATGTATCACCTGTATTGAGTGGCGATTTATTGTTGGCTGGGGATTTTGTCCATTTTATTGGTCAGTCTATTTTTGCGGTAGCGGCAACCAGTTTACGAGCGGCAAAACAAGCGGTTGAATTGGCGGAAATCGTCTACAAACCCAGAATAAGTACCTTGCATCCGAAGGAATCGCTAGAACGCCAAGAGTTCGTTTTACCAACTCATACGATTCAATGTGGTGACGTAAAATCGGCGATGGCGTCTGCGCCTCATAAAATCAAATCAGACCTCTACATCAAAGGCCAAGAGCACTTTTATTTAGAAGGCCAAATCAGTGTCGCGGTGCCAAACGAAGACGGCGGTGTTTTAGTTTACGCTTCCTCTCAGCATCCTGCGGAAGTACAAAAATTGGTCGCGAAAGTGCTGGGTTTACCTGTGGCGCAAGTCTTGGTCGAAGTTCGACGTATGGGCGGCGGCTTTGGCGGCAAAGAATCTCAAGCGGCCGTGTTAGGTTGCATGGCGGCGGTGTTGGCAATACGTAATCGTTGTCCGGTTAAATACCGTATGCCGCGCCAAGATGACATGGTGCAAACCGGTAAACGTCACGATTTTTGGAACAGCTACGAAGTCGGCTTCTCAAATGAAGGGGAAATCCTCAGCGCCGAATACGACATGGTCGGCAAGTGTGGTTGTACGGCGGATTTGTCCGATGGCGTAGTCGATCGCGCCATGTTCCATGCAGACAACGCTTATCACTTACCGAATGCACGCATCAGCGGCTATCGTGGTAAAACTCATACCGTTTCAAATACCGCATTCCGTGGTTTTGGTGGACCCAAAGGCGTGTTGTTGGCCGAAGCCGTTGTAGAAGAAATTGCCTGTACCGTTGGCAAAGACTCACTCGATATTCGTAAACTAAATTGTTATCAAGAAGGCAAAACGAAAACCCCTTACGGACAAGAGGTTGAAGAAGATGTCTTGCTAACCTTGATCGAAGAGTTAGAAGAAAGCTCTGATTATCGAGCGCGTCGTCAGGCGATTAATGAATTCAACAAACAAAGCCCTTTCCTTAAAAAAGGCTTGGCGTTAACGCCGGTTAAGTTTGGTATTTCCTTTACCTCAAAACACTTAAACCAAGGCGGTGCTTTGATCCACGTTTACACCGATGGCAGTGTTCAAATTAGCCACGGCGGAACGGAAATGGGCCAAGGTTTGTATACTAAAGTCGCGCAAATCGTCGCGAAAACCTTTGGTATTGATTACCAGCGCGTCAACGTTTGTTCAACTCGAACGGACAAGGTACCAAATGCTTCGCCAACTGCGGCATCCGCAGGCACAGACTTAAACGGCATGGCAGCGCTGGATGCAGCGAGAACCATTAAGGGCCGCTTACAAGAATTCGCTATGGAGCATTTTGGTATCGCAGCAGACGAATTTGCTATTGAAGACGACTCCGTGACGCTTGGTAATGAAACGATGAGCTTCCCTGAATTCGTCAAACTTGCTTACATGAACCGCGTGTCTTTGTCGTCAACTGGATTCTACAAAACGCCGAAAATTGGTTATGACAGAAAAGCCGCGAAAGGCCGACCATTCTTGTATTTCTCTAATGGCGCGGCAGTATCCGAAGTCATCGTTGATACTTTCACAGGCGAATACAAGGTCACGCAAGTCGACATCTTGCACGACGTGGGTGATTCCATAAATTCTGACATCGACATTGGTCAAATCGAAGGCGCCTTTGTTCAAGGTATGGGTTGGTTAACATCGGAAGAACTTAGCTGGGATGAAAAAGGTCGTATTACCACAAACAGCCCTGCAAACTACAAAATCCCAACGTCGGCGGATGTTCCAGAAAAATTCAATGTAAAACTGTTCGACCGCGCCAACAGTGAAGAATCGATTTACCGTTCTAAAGCCGTTGGTGAGCCACCATTAATGCTGGGTATTTCGGTTTGGTGCGCGCTGAAAGACGCATGTGCATCTGTGTGTGATCATAAGTTTTCACCACCTTTGGCAGTGCCAGCCACACCAGAAGCCGTGTTTTACAGCATGCAAGCGGCGCAAGAATTTGTCGCTAACGCTTCCACTAATAAAGCCAAAGCCGAAAACGCTTAAGGAGTCACACTATGATGTCTTCTATGAGTTGGATTCAAGCATTAGCCGAAGTCGAGAAAGCAGGGCAGGCGTGGGTGATTGCCACTGTCATTGGCACGCAAGGCTCTGCGCCACGGGAATCGTCTAGCAAGATGATCATCACAGCTGATCACACATTCGACACAATCGGCGGCGGGCAGCTGGAATACGTTGTCTGCCAAAAAGCCCGTGATATGTTAAATGGTGGCCATACTGGTGCTTCCCACGTATTGGAGAACTTTCCCCTAGCGGCGAAAACCAACCAATGTTGTGGCGGCGCGGTGAGCGTGTTGTTGGAATACTTCCCAGAACCCGCCACCAAAATCACTATATTTGGAATGGGACACGTAGCGACAACCTTGGTTACTGTTTTAGGTGAAATGCAGGCGAAGATTTCATGGGTGGATAGCCGTGAAAACTTAGCGAACGAACGCAGCAACCAAGTATTATCATCGAACACGAATACACATTTGTATCCGTCCATGCTCGATCATATTGAAAAAATGGCACCGAACGAAATTGCCCTAGTCATGACCCACGACCACGCGTTGGATTTACAATTAGTCGAGGCTTTATTGGATCGCAAAGACTGCCGATTCATCGGTTTAATTGGTTCACAAACCAAAGCCTTACGCTTCAAAAAACGCCTCGCCAGTGCATCGTTCAGCCCAGAAGAAATTGAATCGGTGCATTGCCCAGTTGGCTTACCAGAAATCGAAGGCAAAAAGCCATTCGAAATCGCCATCTCCATCGCTGCGCAAATCATTCAAATCACCCAGCAAAACAAAACGACAACGAAAAAACGCAGCGGCCTCACTTGGAAAGAAATCAACAACACCTTAAAAGAAGAAGCTGCGATTTAACCGCTGCTACTTCCACCACACAACCAAAGGGTCGAACCCCTTTTTGACCTGCATGCTCCACGCTCAACCACACTTGTAGGTCACGATGAGGGAGGCACGACCGTAATCTGACATTGAAAACACCGTTTTCACCTTCGACATCCATATCTGCAACCAAAATTGACACTGGAAATATTAATCACCCCGCGCTACATTACTGCCATAACGGAATGAAAACAAAGTGACTAGCGGATAGTTAACCCTCGTAAAATCCCTTCTTTTTATTCTTCTAAAGATAACGTGCACGCTCGTTTTGCCAATTTCGGATTTTTTAATAGGCTTATAAACTGATTATAATTCAATGGTTTATAGAGATATTTGAAGAGCTTTGAAAATGTGTAAATGCGCATGCGCACTATTAAAGATGTTATGAGTCTTAAGTAATGGAAGAGTTAATTGGCTTAGATGTAATTTCTATATCGGCACCTCAAGACCGTAGTGAATTTACTATGAGGGTAATCGATGAAAATAGAAAAATTAAAAATATCCGTTTTGCTAATGATGATGGTACACAGATAAAAGTGGATTTTTCTCATGTATCTCTGAATATAATCTATGACCATGAAGGTAATATTGCTTCATTGGGGGAGCTTGAGGCAGTAAATAGAATTGAAAATGGTTTCGAAATTGTTGGTGATTTCGGTATTGTTTGGCTAGAGTGCAAAGAGTGTACTCCAGCAATGTAACTCATAACAAGTTGCTGCACGCTGACACATACTGCTGCGCTCGTTTTTGTGTCTGTCGCTGCACTCCATTTTACACAAAAACGCTCTCCGCAGTATGTGCAGGTGAGCAAAACGTTATGCAGTACAACATTAGATAAGGATGGTTGAATATGCTTAATTTTTTAGCAGGAACAGTTAAAGCTGGTTTTGGATTGGCTGCAATCTCAGCGGCTATCTTTTGGTCTGTACATCAGGACTTTCTACAAGCAAATGTTTTCTCGGCTATGACATCAGAACAAACATTTAAAGCATTTATTTGGTCATCAGGTATAGCGGGATTATTGTTATTTGTTGCCATTCTTCTCTCCGCTGTAACTAAGTCAAACGGTAAGTCAATTACTGCTGATAATGGTGGTATTGCAATTGATAACTCAGGGTTTCTCAATATTTTTAAGTTTTTTAGAAATAAGTCGGATGATAAGTAATGGCTAGCAAGGAAATTAAAGCAGAACGAGGGAGTCTGGCATATGACGGGTCTGGTATAAATAATAGCCCGACGTTTAACCTGAATCACGTGGCTAGATTTAGCTCACTTCTTAATCCTTTATTAGAAAGAATAATTGAAAATTATGATCCTGATTCAGAAACTAATAACAGTGATGAGTTACCTGATCCTGATGAGAAGCTAGATTTCAATAATGTAAGAGTGTTCTCTGAAGAAATCATTGATTGTGTTGGCTTTTTAACTCTAGTAGAAGAGCAGGTTGATGGGATTGATGATGAGTCCCCAGGGGCAAAAATTAAGTTTCTTAGGGCTATACATCAAAACTATAAGAATCATCGCCGCCAGCTTCTTATTAGTGAAAGTGTTGCTATTAAAGATAAGGAGTCTGTGATTTCGACTATTCGAAAAAATTCAGACCTTCTTTTGCAACAAGTCACTGATTCAATTCTAGATAATGCGATAGCTGATTTGCATGCCTTTCCTGTTGAAGACGTTCGTGACTCAGCAAACTTGATAGTTTGTTATGGGTTCATTAATTGCAAAGTATTGGAGAGGCCTAATGATTATTAATGATGTATCTGAGCCTCAAAAAAGTTTGTATGTAATTGGGGCTGATATTCTTGTCGCGCTAAGGGATTCGAGTGATAAATCTATCGATCCTATAAGGTTATTTGATCTATTCCATAGCAGAACCAACAAGGTGTCAATCACTTACTTTTATTTTGGTCTTGATTGGTTGTATTTGCTTGATGCAATTGAACTTGATAGTTTCGGAAATATTAAATTATGCAGTTAATCAATTTAAAGGTATTTCAAGACGAAATCTTAATTCGTGAAATTAAATTCAAAGATGGCTTTAATTTGATTACCAACTGCGAGGACAATGGAAACCAAATTGGCAAAAGTACTGCGCTAAGGGTTTTAAATTTTTGCTTAGGTTCTGATGGTAAAAGTATTTGGCATGATCCTGAGTCACGCACAAAAAATGAAGCTGTTGAAGATTTAGTTACTAGTGGAAGGGTGGTGTTTTCTCTTGCTATTTTTGTAAATGAAAAGAACTACAATATCAAGCGTCGTATACATATAGTCCAGCAGAAAAATCGCACTATTATAAAAACATACTCATCTATTAATAATGATGAGTATGATACAAATGGCAAATTCAAAGCTGCACTAGCTCCTATCCTAGGGTTCAGTATTAGTAATCCCACCTACTCTTCAATTAAGAATCGTTTTGTACGCTTGGATAAGAAAACCGCCTCTAATATCTACCGATATTTAAATTCAAACACAAGTGACCAGCAGTACATATTGTATTACTCGTATCTTTTTGGTTTTTCAGGACATGATGATCTTGCTAGCGAGATTAATTTTGGGGAAGAAAAAAGCCAAAGAAATGATAGGATTTCGATGCTGCTGAATGGAAGAAAAGAGCAAGACTACAAAGATAGGCTTAGCTCTATCGATGATGAAATAGAAACTTTAAGAAATAAAGAAGAGTCATTCGATTTCAAAGACTCTCAAAATAAAGGGGTTGAAAAGCTCAAGAATACGCGAGAGAAAATTGCGCAAATAACAAGCGAGATCTCAAAGTTGAATATCAGAATCTTATATTCCCAGAGAACCATAAATGGGTATATGGAGAAGCAGTCAGATATAGATGCAGATCTAATAGATAAGGTCTATACAGAAGCTAAATTATTACTCCCTGACATTAAAAAAACATTAGAAGATACAATCGGTTTTCATAAGCAAGTTGTATCAAAAAAGGTCAATTATCTAAGTGAGAAGATCCGTGACTATCACCTCTCAATAGATAGTTTTAAGAATAGACTTAATGGTCTACTGGATGAAGAAAAGAAGCTATTCTCTGCACTTGTAGGGGAGTCACATCTTACTGGCTTTGTTGTAATAGAAAATGAAATACAAGACAAACGTGAAGAGAGAGGTAGAACTAGCGTAATCGTTGATGAAGTTCAGCATGAATCTAGTGAAATAATTATTCTGGACGGAAAAATTCAAGAGCTCCGAGAAAGAAACAAGCTTCAAATATCCCAGCTCAATCAACATATTGCCATTTTTAATAAATATTTAAAATCATTTACTAGGGCGATATTTAGAGATTTTTCGTTAAGTTTCAATGTTGGCACCAAAAGCGATACAAATGAAATTGAATTTTCTATCGTGAATCTGGAAAGAGTTTCTGGAGATGGGGCTCCAAGGGCTGCGGCATTAGCGTTTGACATGGCATTTATAGAATTTGTGAAAGAAACAGGTGCATGCTTTCCTGCATTTACCATACAAGATTATCTGGAAGCGTCTGACCAAGACAAATTGGCAACACTAGCAAATCTTGCAAATGAGAATGAGATCCAAGTTGTAGTATCTGTGTTAAAGGATAAATTAGCTTCTCTAAGCCAAGAGTTTATTGATGAGAATACAGTCTTAACCCTGAAAAAATCAGATAAATTTTTCAAAATCGACTAATTAAATACATGCATAACAATGCCATGCAATCTGACTCCGCAACCTGTCACCTTTCGTGCAAAAAAAACGCACAAAAAGCGCCAGCTTGCTACGCAGTTGATGGCGGCGTTAGCTGATTTCATTATACGAGGCATATATGAAGGAAGAATTAGAAATAGTTGAAAAATTATCAAACTCAAAAGTAGTTGAAAAAATATATGACGATGGTTTGTCATCTCCTGTCGTTGAGGTAAGTAAAATTGGTACTGATTTGGTTAAAAGTGCTAGATTGATTTTAGCTCCTTTGCAATTAGCGGCAACATTTCAAGATCGGTTTGAGATTTTTTTAAAAAAATTTAACAATCGAGTTGAAGAAGAGCACCAGGTTCAGCCTCCGGCTGAACTAACATCAGTTTGTCTTGAACGAATGAAGTACATTGATCTAGACAACCCCTTATGGGAGATGTTTGAAGAGCTATTAATAAAATCTATGAGTAAAGATAGTATTTCACAAGTCCACCCTTCATTTGGCCAGATTATCGGTCAGTTGTCACCAGACGAGGCTTTGTTGATGTATGAGCTGAATAAAGGTGCGTTTCTTGTTACTGACCAAATGGATTTAAACGACCAATCTAATCGTTTTGAGAATCATAGGGTTTTGTCTAGTACGATACCTAAAGATAAGTTGGCTAACCCTGAAGCATTTGATATTTATTATGCGCATTTAGAATCACTTTCATTAATAAAATGGCCAGTTACGAACGAAGATCCCGTACGTATTGGGGGGCGACAAACTGGTACAAAACGTAATAGCCAAATTCACTTGACAGACTTCGGAAAACTTTTTGTAGCAGCATGCATACCTGAGGCAGGATTCAGCACAATCAGCTAACAAAGTCACTATGGTGTCAATTCGTAACAGTTGGCTACGTTCCGCTTCACAATTATAGCCAACTATTTTTATCCTCTGATTGAGGGATTAGGTATACCAGTGGTCAGTATCGAGCAAATATTTAACCTTATAGAGAGCGAATGTGGAGTTGATAAAGAAAGACTAACTCTAAACACTGATGTTTTCGGTGAACTCGGTATAGAGGGTGATGATTTTTCAGCGCTAATTGAAAGCTATGCTTCAAGTTTTAGCGTTAATATGGATGACTATCTTTGGTATTTTCATAGTAACGACGAAGGCATAAATGTTTGGAGTTTTCTTTTCAAACCACCAAATAAAAAAGTTAATCGTATAGCTGTAACACCAAAAATATTATTAGATTTCGCAAATAGTAAAAGATGGGGGTTTGAATACCCATCACACAATAAGCCAAAAAACAGAAGAGACTTAACTTATAGTAATCTTTTTTGGTCGGTGATTGTGCTAGGTATTTATTTGTTGGCAAGGTATACCTAGCAAGCGACTAAACTCCGATAATGTTAAGTACTCATGGCTTTGGCAAACAACGCAAAAAGCCACACCAACACATTGCTTGTTAGGCGGGCGTTATATTTCAACAATGGAAAATATATGCGTATCCTGATTTTCAAAATAATTAGGGGCAGGGTTAAATCCATTATCCAGAAAACCAGCTTCGCGCTAATCTTGTTTTATTGTATAAGTAAGAGTGTTATTAAAAATCAGAGTGAAATTATTTCTCTTTTAGTTAGAGGCTATTAACTACTTAATAGGTAAGGGCTCATATGTACATACCAAACAATATTAAAATGGATGATTTATTTGTAGCTCATGATTTCATAGAGGAGTTTGGTTTTGGCCTTATTGTGTCTAGTTCACTGACTGGAACCCATATTCCATTTGTTTTGCATAAAAATGAAGGTGAAAAAGGGACGCTTTATAGCCATTGCGCAAAGGCTAACCCTCATTGGAAAGAGTTGGATAAAGCAGAAGTTTTAATCGTTTTTACTGGCCCTCACAGTTATATATCGCCAAGCTGGTATGCTAAATCTCCTGGCGTACCAACATGGAATTATTCTGCTGTTCATGCTTACGGCGTTGTTTCTTTGCTGAATGACAATGAAACGCTAGAAGCAGTAGAAGAAGTGGTACATAAATATGAACCTGCACTGTTAGCTAAACGAGACATAATAACGGATGAGTTTAGAGATAAATTGTTATCTGGTGTTGTCGGTTTTAAAATTGAGCTATCAAGAATTGAAGGTAAATTGAAGCTTGGTCAACAGAGAGCAAAAGAAGATCAAGTTGGCGTTTTTAACGCGCTTTCAAATTCAAAAAATTTAGATGATCTTGCTTTAGCAAATTATATGGAAAAGTTGAATGTAGGTATCGGCAGTTAACCAGAAATTATGGCTTATCTCGAATTCCTAAAATATTCATTACTCTTAAACAGATAAAACTATCAATCATCCATAAGGATTTCACATGTCTACAAAAGTTTATTGCGTTGCACAGTTTCAACCTAAAGAAGGTAAAGCTCAGGAGTTATTTTCTGTCTTACAAAGCTTAGAACCTAACTCACACAGGGAAGACGGCTGTCTGCAATACATAGTTACAAGACACATCGAAAGCCCGTTTGCAGATGGAAAGAGTTTCTCTCTTGCGTTTAACGAAATTTGGGCGGATATGGCGAGTTTCGAGGCGCACTGTCAACGAGAAGAAATTAAGCAGTTTTTTGAACGGTATTGCGCTGCAGACGATGGTCTAGCAGCCGATTGGAATGTGTGTGTTTATACCGATGAGCCTGTTAACTTTGATGCGCCTAATTTTTAGTTAAAAAAGTAGGGTAATGACGCGTCTTTTATCATGAAGGCGTTTAGATTCATTTTAATAAACTCTGGGAAGTCCACTTGATCTTACTTGCCACGCCTTCTATAGAGACAGTCATGGCAAGTTTTCTCAGTTAAAAATCAATGCGAATCATGTTTTGTAGGGCCCGTAGCTATGTCGATTTATGAGACACTCTACTAACATGAATCAATCCTGTGAGTTTTATCAGGGGCTTAATGATCAGCTGAGCGCTGCCTGCGATAAATAACCAGGTTCCACTTTCAACTAGCGAATCATTCAAGAAGAAGAAACTACCAATCAAAAACCAGATGGCGATCAATAGGTCATTGAATGCGCCTAGTGCTTCGTAACGACGTTGTACCACAATATGTTCATTCCCAATGTCTAGATCCAATTCAACGCTTTGCTTCACTGTTTTCTCCTTGCACGTCATTTATCTAATAGAACAGCTCATAAGCTGGCTGTTTTCTCGTTCGTAATTTAGTTGTGGATACTAAAGCTGTTTTCCGTTTTTCGCCAGAATATAAAAAGTAAAGAAAATGACTGTTGAGAAAGTAGACTAGAGTTCACTTGTGTTAAGCGTATTAACAATCAAAAAGCCAGCGTCTCGAAGGTGAGATACGCTGGCTTTTTTGATTGTTAAATATAGACAGAAACTGAAGGGGAGCAGTTCCGGTCTATAAAATATTAATCATTAGCGCTGGTTAGCCGTTTTTCGCTTTTGCTTCTGTAGGTGTTAAACCCTTTAGTGCAGGCCAGTTGTTTTCTGATGTGATTAGGTTACCAGGAACATCTCTTAACCATGCTTTTTGAACGTCTTTATTTAGGTTCAAATACAATTTACCGTCGGCAATTTTCCACGCTGTTGGGTCTGTATCAAATTTCAAGTTCATCGCGACGCCCATTGCACAATAACCGCCGTACTGAGGTGCGTATTTTGATTTGTCTGCATTAAACAAATCTCTGTGTGCCGCTGATACAAAACGGAAAGTTGCGTTTTTATAGTTAGACGTAAATTCAGAACTACCTAGAACGGGTTTGCTCATTGTGAAGTAAGCAACCGTATCGTAGCCTTTAATCGCCAAGTCATTTGCATCTGCATTTGCATCAATGTCTGCGGCAAAGCTTGCTGCACTGGCGAAAAGAACCGTTGCTGCGACTGTACTTTTGATCAAGTTAGAAATGTTCATGATTTTTCCTTTCGTTGCTTTCAATAAGTTGTTAAAAACCACACATTAAGAAATGTTAGCGAAAAGTCGTTGAACTTATAACTCATCGTGTTTACTAACTAACTCCCTTAAGTGAATGAGATCAGTCTATTGAGTTCTTGAACATGAAAGGCACCGAGATATCCATAAAATGAAACCAATCGTCCAAATCGATAAATTAAGTAGGTATTTGTGAACAAATTACAAAATATTATTGATAACTTTTCGATTCAATCTGAAGTTATTTTTAGTGGTAGTTTTTGTGGTGGGAAAACGCTGGGTTCATTAGAAACCGAAAAGGGCGGTCATTTGCATTACCTACGTTCAGGTAAGTTAACCATTTCGAGCGATTCCGGCCATAAAATGCTGTTTGATCAGCCTGCTATTATTCTTTTACCTTTTGCGACCACTCACCAAGTGATTGCTGACGAGTCCGATGCAGCGGAGCTAATTTGTGCGGCGATTAACTTTACGGCATTAGAGCAAAAGCAATTGGTGTCTAGCTTACCGAAATTGGTTTATCTCAATTTAGAGGATGGGCCTATGGCGAACACCGTTGATTGGATGTTTAGTGAAATTGGCGTGACAGGTCTTGGGCAAAAAAGTATTGCTGGTAAATTGTGTGACATTTTACTCATCCAAATGCTGCGTAAACTGTCTGAAGAAGGCTTAGTGATACAAGGTATGTTGGCGGGGTTGAGTCATCCTGCTTTGGCGCCGACCTTGGTGAAGCTACAAGAATCACCAGAAGAAGCATGGACGTTAGATTTAATGGCGGAAAGTGCTGCTATGTCTCGTTCTAAATTCTCGGAGTTGTTCCGAGATACGGTAGGGCAAACGCCGAATGATTTTTTAACTGATTTACGTATTTCCACTGCGCAACAACTTTTGATTCAAGATAAGCCAGTCAATTTAGTAGCAAACAGCGTGGGCTATGAACATGGTTCTGTATTAGCCAGAGTCTTCCGTAAGAAAACAGGGTTATCACCAAGAGAGTGGTTACACAAATTCCACGGAAACTGATGATATGAAGATTATATTGAACGAACCTTTTACTTGTTTACCATTCAATAAAGCAAGCAGCACTAGAGTGTTGCGCTGTTTGCTTTGGGGCTTGATGCAAATTAGAAGTGATAGGCAAGAGTGATGCTTGCGAAGGTATTAACACCATCAAGCTCGTCTTTAATGTTTTGTTTCTCTTTTGTTAGATCTGAAGCGGTTAAATTATTATTAGAGCCTTTGGCGCTAAGGTCTATCGAGGTTTCACTGGATAAAAGAGTGAGGCCAACTTCTACTTGAATGTCGAATCCCTGCATCTTCTCAATCTTGTTTCCCCACCCTAAACTTATATAAGGCGCAATTTCAGTTCTATCTGCATCGACTGTGAACGAGTCTAAATCCCCTGGATTTACCGTTGTTGAGCCGACGGTATAGGCTTTACTGTTGTCTGCTGAGTAACTTGCCGAGTAGTCTTGGTAGAGTAACCCACCTGATAGGAAAATATCGTTTATCCATCCTGATGACTGTATCGGATACCAATCAAAACCGATTTGAAGTGATGATTCTGAGAAGTCACTCGCGTCATATGTAATACCTGCAATATTGGAACTGAATTCATCTTCGTATTCGAAACCAGTCATCGCTGTACGCCACTGAACCTTATCTCCTTGAAAAAGGTGTAATTGAGTGGAGCCACTTAAGCTAATGCCAAAACCTACTGTTCCAGCGGTTACTCCTGCTGAAAGGCTGGGTTCATAAGCAAAAGCTTGCTGACTGAAGATGACAGAAGAGACAATTAATGTAGATAATTTCACACCTAAATACTGTTTTTTCTTTGATATCACTGTCATGATTTTTTCCTTGAATAAAAGAAGTAATTAACTTGTATAAGTTAGACGGTTTCTATTATGAGGAGGGCGTGTGATGAAGTCTGTGGTACTTTTTGGACAAAGTGTGACAGCCCACTGACCTTATGAATAGGCTGCAGGAACAGATGGTATGAGTAGTATAAATGCAAAAAAATGAAGAGTGTGTGGAAAGGGAAACCCCAGTGCTTCCCTTTTTTGTTCGTTCTTGAGTTAGTTATTGAGTCAGTTGCTGTCTGATTTTACAGGCCAGCAAAATTCAAAACGAGCACCACCTAGGCTGGACGCATTGACTAAAGCATGGCCTGAATGCCATTCAGCAATTTGTTGGACGATGGCCAGTCCAAGGCCATGGCCTTTAGATGCTTCCCTGTGTTCATTATCTAATTGTTTAAAAGGAACAAACACCTTATCTCTATCTTCTTCTGCAATACCGTCACCATCGTCTTCAACTGATAATCTGTACTCGTTATCAAGCTGGAAAAAATTAATACGAATTGTCTGATTAGTATAGGTAAGCGCATTTGAAATTAAGTTATTCAGGGCCCGTAATATGGCTCTTTGGTCAATAAAAAGGCTTTTATCTTGTATTTCGGGTGAAATGGCTAATTCAAATACAATCTTACTGTGTTCAGCTTGCAGCAGGCTGATTTCATTGCGTATTTGTTGAGCAAGTACACAGTGACCAAAATGAGTAATATCTGTAGCTCGACTGTAGCGGGACAGCATTAATATCTGATTTATTAGGTAATCTAGTGTGGTAATGCCAGATGAAATACTTTTTTTGTAGCGTTTTTTTTCATCATCAGAAGCTTCGCTAGAATCTAACATTTCAAATGCAAAACTTATCCTAGATAAAGGTGTGCGTAAATCGTGGGCAATGGCGTTGGTGAGTTGTCGTTGGCTTTTAACCATTTTTTCTATGCGCTCTGCCATCGTATTAAAGGACTTCGCAAGGCGAGCAATAGACGAAAAACGTCCAATAGCAGCACGTTGATCGAGATAACCTGATCCAAATAGTGAGGCTGTTTTAGATAATTTATTTAAGTCTTTCCATAGTGGAAAAATAAATATCAAAATCCCTAACGAGACCACCGTTACGAACAGGATAATCATAACCAAGAACACCATTAATGTGTCACCTGGCACTGGAATAGGACCAACTTTAATAACAAGGTTTTTGTTTTCGGTTACTCGATAAAATTCGGTTTCATTCTTTTCATTAATAAGCCAAGTCATACCTGTACGGTTTAACTGAGCGAGTTTGATTGCGTTGATGTCTAATGATTGTCGCTCGATAAGTGTTAAGTCAAAGTCAAATTCAGGTTGTAGCTGATCTAACTTGGCTTGCCATTCGGGTTGAGGTGTTTTTTGTAGAATTTGCATTAACAACTGAACTGTACCCTGGCTGAGGTTGCTCATTCTTTGTTCTTCAGTTTCTGCTAACATCATGTGGATAAACCAAGAGCTATTAAAAGCACGTTTTACGATGGCATCCGAACCACTATAGTCTGAATAAACAACGAATTCGTTTTCTAAAAGTTGTTCTAAATCACCACTATAATCAATCTTATCGTTAGAGGATATTAAGGCTAATTCATAACTGAACTGGTTTGCAATAGAGGGGAAAACTTGATGCCATTCTGACTCTGGAATGTCTTTTAAATGTTGTTCAATAAGGAAAAACGTTCCTTTAAAACTCGCTGTGATTTTTTCGAATCTAGCGGCATCATTAACCGCATGAATCGGGTTGTAGGCGGTAATATAGATTAAATAAAATAATGGCAGGAACACAAGAACCCAAACTCTTATAAATAGCTTAATCATTTGTTATGTTCTCATTTTCCAATACTTTTTGAACAGGAGCACAGAGTAAGTAACCTTTGCTGCGAATAGTTTTAATGATCTGAGGATTAACGGGGTCGTCATTCAATTTTTTTCTTAGACGAGATATTCGACGGTCAATTGATCGATCTAACCCATCATATTCAAACCCTCTTAAGCTTTGTAAAATTGCCTCTCGAGTAACAATGTTGCCTGCATGATGAATTAACAGATTAAGAAGATCATACTCTGCCGTGGTTAATGGAATATCTTGATTGTCTACTGAGATGCTTCTTTTCTGAAAGTCGACTGATAACGCTTTTAAAGTGCTTGTTATCTGGGGCTTCACAGAATGAAATAGTGTGTGGCTAGGCTCTGCTCGTCTTAATAAAGCTTTGATGCGAGAAAGTAATAACCGTGGTTTAACAGGTTTAATGACATAATCATCTGCGCCAAGTTCTAGTCCCAACATTTGATCCATATCTTCATCAAGGGAGGTGAGCATCAGAATGAGGCCGCCATAATCACGCCTTACAATCCTACAAACATCCATGCCAGATTGACCTGGTAGCATAATATCTAAAATAACCAGATCGGGTTGTTGTTCTATAATCTGCTGGGTTGCATCGATACCATTTGTAACTACTTCGACAAGGTAGCCGTTTTTACATAAAAACTCTTGAACGAGAGACGCCAGCTCAACATCATCTTCTACCAGAATTAATCTCTTACCATTTAATAGAGTATTCCCCATATAAATCCTTAACTGATGGGTGTAAATATTTATGGAATCTTGACATGAATAGTGAACTTATACGAGCTCACTTTTGTGACGGTTTAGGACGATTGAGTTAGATTATTAGAGTGAGGTAACTCGAAGATGCTTATTTTTTAATAGGCCTAAAATGCTAACAAAAAGAGTCAAATAATTACCAATTATCTGTTCAATCGATCTTGAGGTTTTTTGTTGGTTACAATACGCATTGTTTAGTGAAGGAGCTCTCAGGTCTGGGAAATAGGCGACTAAATGCTTGCTATAGATAGTTTTAACAAAATGGAATACTTGAATTCGCATTAAAAATATTAGATTTTAATTATAAAATTTTACAAAAAAATAGATTATATGCCTTCGCCTTATTCTATATTCCCTGATATGAAGTCAATTCAGTAATTTGAAAAGTTCAAATAACTGAATTGAGAATTAATTTCAATGACTTTATGTTTGTGCTTAACGAAGAAAAAGTAAAAGGGATTAAATCAACATATTAGCCTTAGGAATAATGATAGTGTATTCATTCGGTGTAAGGTAACGCCAGTATAATTAAAAAATAATGCTCTATTAAGCGTTAACCTAATAGAGCATTGTTTATTGAGTTCGTTATCTTAACAAAACTAACTAGCTTTCTTGTTGTATATAGACTCGTCTAGCTCATTTTCACTCTTAGCAATCAATGTAGAAACCATCAAATCGCCACAAACGTTAACACTTGTACGAGCCATATCAAGAATACGGTCGATACCAGCAACAATCGCTAGGCCTTCCATTGGAAGACCAACTGTTGTTAGCACGAGTGACAACATAATAAGGCCTGCACCAGGTACACCAGCGGTTCCTATAGACGCTAGAGTAGATGTTGCGATAATAAGCATGTAATCGGATAGTGATAGATCAACACCAAATGCTTGAGCAATAAAGATGGCACAAACACCTTGATAAAGTGCTGTACCGTCCATGTTTATGGTTGCGCCAAGTGGTAATACAAAGCTTGAAATACCTTTAGATACACCAAGCTCTTCACGCGCAGCTTTAATGGTGCTAGGTAATGTGCCAGAGCTACTTGTTGTTGTGAAAGCAACAGATGCTGGAGCGATTAAGCCTTTTAAGTAGCCCATCGGGCTAAGTCGGCCAACAATGCTGATTAAGCCACAATGCACAACCAGGACATGAATTATGCAACCTATGTAGACTGCGGCAATAACTTTGATTAGAGGCATTAAAATGTCTAAACCGTATTTGCCTGTAACCCAAGCCATTAAACCGAAAATACCATATGGCGCTAACTTCATTACGAGTTCAGTTAATTTGTACATTGCTTCAGCTAAGCTTTCGAACAATGCAATAGCTGGTTTTGCTTTTTCACCACATAGCGTTAGAGCAACACCTAGGCCAAGAGCAAATACAATGATTTGTAGAATATTGCCTGATGCTAGAGCGTTAATTGGGTTTTGAGGAATCAAAGCCAATAGGGTTTGGATTAGCGTAGGTGCTTCTTTGGCAACAGGAGCCGCTGCACTTGCTGTCATATTAATACCTTCACCTGGCGCCATGAAGATACCAAGAGCAAGGCCAATACTGATTGCTATGGCGGTTGTTACTAAATAAAGCGCAACGGATTTAAGACCAATACGACCCATTTTTCTAGTGTCTTCCATGGAAGTAACGCCGACAACCAGAGAGCAGAAGACTAAAGGTACTATTAGCATCTTAATTGTATTAATGAACAGTGTACCAATTGGCTTCAAAAATTCAGCATTTGGCCCCAGTATTGAGCCCGCGATAACACCCAAGATCATACCAATTAAAATTTTCTTCCAGAGAGGCATGCCTGACCAGAAACTTGCGTTTTTTTGTTCGGTTGTATTCATAGATATTTCCTTTGCAATAGTTGTAATCGCGCCTATTTCAGCGCCATTAGCGACGAGTCATTTTTGACTTTTTTTATGGTTAACTCTTTTTTGAGATAAACATCTGGTGCTTTTTTAGGTCAGCAGATGTCTATGTCTTTCCTCAATATGTAAGTTAATTGCAATGGAAGTGCCAAATTCTTTTATATTTTTAAGCTATTGATTTTAAATGGTTTATTTTATTTTTCGTTGTTTTTTAGAAATGGTTAAGGCTATAACATAAGTAATAGTGATTTATACTTAATCTAAATAAATCCATTAAAAACAATGGTTTATGTTTTTACTGGAAGGTTATAGCTAGTCATATGGTTATAGGGGATAGGTAGTCGGTGATTTTCTGTTAGGTTGTGGTTTGATTAAAGCGATAGATCCTAGTCGATACCTTTGTCTGATAGCTTTTTCTTTAAACGTTTACTTAGTGCGGGTTGAGATATGCCTAATAAACGAGAAGCGATAGATTGATTGTCTTTGGATCGTCGCATTGCTTCTTCAATTAGTAAATCATTGGTTTCTTGTAGTGTTGGGAGGGGTTGGCCTTCCTTAAATAAAGATGTATCAGGAACGCTTTTATTTGGAATCGCTGCCATGTTTAGGGCGCGTCGGAAGCTCTCCATTGACAGTGTTTTTGTTTTATTCTGACTCATTGCATCATAGGCTAATGCTCTTAGTTCCCTGACATTTCCAGGAAAATTATAGTTGTCTAATAGGACCAATAGCTCTTTTGGTACAGTCGGTTTAGGTTTATTCAACTCTTTCGCCGCTTCATTCAAGAAATAATCCAGTAGCATTGGGATGTCTTTTTTTCTATGGCGCAGCGCTGGTATATTGACATGATGAATTCGCAAGCGATAGAACAGATCTTTTCGGAATTCACCATTTTGTTGCTTTTGTTCTAAATCTTGATGGGTGGCAACAATAACTCGTGCTTTTATTCTTTTTGGACGATCACTACCTAGAGGGTAATATTCACCTTCTTGTAAAAGGCGTAATAGCTTTATTTGTGATGCTGGGCTTAGGTCACCAATTTCATCTAACATTAAGGTGCCACCGGCAGCTTGTTCAATCATGCCTGCACGTGCGCTATTAGCCCCTGTAAATGCACCTCGATGATGGCCAAATAGAGTGTCGGCAAAAATATTATCATCTAAGCCGCCAACATTGACGCAAATAAGCGGTCCTGACCGTTTACTTAATACGTGAACAGCCTGGGCAATCTGCTCTTTACCAACGCCACTTTCACCACCTATAAGTAATGGTTGGCTGCTAATCGAGACTGATTCAAGGTACTGAAAAACCGAGTCCATAGCTTGATCTTGTGTGATGATCTTGGAAAATACTTCTGGTTGTTCAAGTGTGCCAGATAGAAATTTTTGTCGCATATTCTGATTTTCTATATGCATTTCTTTCATCCTAACCGCTCGACTGACACCTTCGATTAAGCGACCTTCCTCCGTTGTTTTCACAAAGTAGTCATAAGCTCCCAGGCGAATACAATTAACGGCTGTTTCTAATTGGTTAAGGCCGCTTAGAATGATGACTGAAACATCAGGGTACTCTTCGACAATCATTTTTAATAAAGCTTCACCAGATAAGTAAGGCATAGTGAGATCAAGCAAAACTACTTTTATTTTTTCTTTGGCAATGATTCTCATCGCCTCACGACTATCTTGGCAGCGGTAAAGGTTGTTAAAGCCGTGTCTTTCTAATGAAATGCTGAGACTTCGGAGAAAAGGCATTTCATCATCTATCATCAAAATGCCGAAATTAGGATTGCAGTTGGTGTTCATATTAAAGGAGCTCTGGAAATCTCAGGGAGTGAAATGACAACGCTGGTACCTTTATCCAGTTCAGAAGAGTGGGTAAGAGTACCTCCGTGGTCATTAATAATACTGGATGAAATTGATAACCCAAGGCCTGTTCCACCTTCTTCTCGTTTAGTCGTGAAAAATGGGTCGCAGAGAGAAGGAAGGTCGCTAGGTTTAATACCGCAACCTTGGTCTATGACTTCTAAATATAGTTTATTGGTTTTATGTAAGTAGTAAGTATTTATGGTTATGCCTTTATTTACATCATCTAGGGCTTGGCAGGCATTGACGATTAGATTGATTATAACTTGTTCAATTTGTTGAGCATTACCAAGGAACAAGGGGAGTGAGCTGCCATAATGAACTTGGAAATTATCCGTTGATTTACGAATAGTATTATCTACAAGCCTGATAGATATGGCGAGGACTTCATTGAGATCGACATTTTCGTACGAATCTACAGGTCTTTGGTGTGCGAAGTCACGTAAGTCATTAACTATTCTTCGAATACGTTGAGTTCCTGCTAGCATATCATCAAGGATTGTCGGAATTTCCGAGCCTAAGCGACTGTAAGTTAGGCCAGCAAAATCGAAATCGCCTCTTACTGAATAGTGTTCTTCTAATATGGGCTCTATGTCTTGATACATTTCTTTGATTACTGGCAGGTTTAATAAAAGTAAACTGCTAGGATTATTTATTTCATGAGCTACGCCAGCTACTAAGACTCCCAGAGAGGCCATTTTGTCTGCTTGAATAAGTTGTTCGTGTTGTAGCCTGATTTCATTGGTTCTTAATAATACTTGACGAGTAAGCATTCTGTTCCAAATAACAATTCCACTTAGTATGAGTAGTAATATTGCAGAAGCAATCCCTGTAAATAATCCTATTTTTTCCCACGGTAAATAAGGCTTTTCTAATGCCCCAAGCCATTTTTCATAGATTGCTTGCTGACGTCCAGTATTTTTTAAAATCGCAAGGCCTTCACTAAATTGCGCTAATAATTGAGGGTGGTTTTTAGGAACTGCATAGCCATATTCAAGTGTGCCAAAGGGTTTTCCGACAGGAGTTATATTCGATAGTTCTAGTTCTCTACCGAGATAAAGGCCAGGTAAGTTGGCGACCAAAGCATAATCATGCTTTCCTGAGGCTAACATTCTAAGAGCTGCGGCGTGAGTATCCACAAGTATAAGTTTAGCGTTTACGTTTTGTTGAAGCAGGTAATCATGCATGATCCCACCTTCTTGAACTATGACTTCTTTGCCGGTTAAAGCTGATAATGAAGAAACTTTAGCTTCGCCTTTACGAGCAAAAATAGATTGGTTGATGATCGCGTGAGGAGGAGCGAAATCATAATTTTGGCTTCGGTCTTTAGAGTAGACCATACCTTGAAGCACATCGATATCGCCTTTTGTTAAGCTGTCGCGCATTTTATCCCAATTGCCAAGCTGTATTTCAATATCAATACCCATGACTTCGGCAATAGCGCGCGTTAATTCGGTGTTATAGCCATCGGGTTGTCCTTGTTCATTAATAAACTCGTAAGGTGGGTAGTTATGGTCACCACCGATCAGTATTTTACTATGGGAGTCTCTAATATCTTTTGCTGTGACTGTAAAAGGGACGAGTAAAAGAGAGATAAAATAGGCTTGTATTAGGTGTTTTTTATTTTTCATAGTGTTCTTAATAGTGAGAGAGTGTAGTTCAAGAATTTTAGCGTTTATGAGGAAATGCCCATAGATAACTTTATATGATTTTTTTTAAAAAGAATGCTGAACCATACAGCCTTCTTTAGTATGCATGGTCACGAGCAAAGTGCTATAAAATTAATTGGATTTGTAATAGGTCATATTGTTTATGACAATTTATTTAGTATAAAACGTTTTCTGAATTCACTAGGCGTTAGTCCCATAATCTTCCGAAAAGCTTTTCGACAATTTCCGGCATCTTTATAGCCTACTTGTAAGGCGATGCTTTCAAACGGCAAGGTGGTTTCCTCTAAATCGTTACAGGTTCTTTGAATGCGTAATCTCTGAATATAGTCTGATGGATTCCAACCTGTGTGTTTCTGGAAGCGTCGTAAAAAGGTTCTAGGTGTGAGGTGTGCGATATTGGCAAGTATATTAATCGGATTAGTCTCAGAAAAATGTCCTTGTAGATGATGTTGTACGCTTAAAATTGCCCTGTCGCCATGATCCAAACAGGGTGTGAATTCTTGATAGTAACTTTGTTCTCTCCTGCCTGTATCCATCACTAGCGTTTTTCCTAACTGTCTAACAATGCTTGCTTGTGTAAAGCGTTGAACAAGGGCAAGTCCTAAGTCCATCCATGACATCATGCCGCCAGCGCTAATTATGTCGCCTTGGTCTATTAATATTTTAGAGATGTCTATTTTCTGATTGGGGAAGCGTTGTTTGAAGATATCAGCTAGTGACCAATGGGTCGTTAATTCATAGTTTTCTGTGGCATTTGTTGTCGCAAGAAAGAAGGCACCAGCGCATGCACTACAAAGAATTGCGCCAGATTGATGTTGTCCGTTTAGCCAGTTTGTTAGCTCCGGAACGTTAGATTCATAAATGCTTGTATCCATGCTCGGTGGAATCAGAATGGCGTGATAAATCGTATCGTTATTAAAGGGCCTCATATCAAGCGTATTTGTATCAAAAGAACCTAACGTCAAAATATCCGTATCAAGTTGAATTGGCACTGAGGTGTCTTGGCATAGACGATTTGCCAAAGTAAACATCTCAGAAAAACCATAAACCGCTGAGAGTAAGCTGTTTGGATAGTGAATAATGGCGAATTTATACGAAGTCATCATGAAATAACTGCTTGTCATTTTAAGCTTCTAATATGTCAAATTTGACACTTTGATGGAAGTGAAATTTTGTCTACTATTGTTTTTTACTTGATTGAGGAGAACATAATGAAACGCAGTGCTTTATTGGTGATTGATCCACAAAACGATTATTTCGAAAACGGTCTGTTTCCTTTGTGGAATACACAAGACAGGTTGGAAAAGATCTTGGAAGCAATGGCGTTGGCGCAGGCTAATAATGTACCTATTATTTTTATTCAGCATGTGGCGAATTCGCCTTCAGGCACCGCGCCATTTTTTAACCTGAATACAAGTGGTGTAGACATTCATTCTGACATAAAGGCGGCAGCGCCGAACGCTACGGTTGTCGTAAAGCATTTTGCGGATGCGTTTGAGCAAACGGAGTTAGAAGCGGTGTTGAATTCTTTGGGGATAGAGCATCTTATTCTGTGTGGCATGATGACTCAAAACTGTATAACGCATACGGCGATTTCAAAATCAGCCGAAAAATATGACGTTGAGGTGATAGGGGAAGCGTGTACAACACGGGAAGAATTGCTGCATTTAATCGCACTGAATGCGATTTCTAACCGCGTATCGTGTGTACCAATAAAAGAGGCATTTAGATTAACTTAAATTAAATGACATTCCGATTTTTGATTATTTTATAATGTGTCGGAATGTCATTCTTTTGTTCATCATTTCCAAAGTGCTTTGTTTGTTTCGTTGTAAATATCTGAAGATGTTAAGCCCAGGTCTTTCATTTGAGCGTCACTTAGTGAGTTAAGTCTGCTTCTTGTTCTCCAGTTATGGACAATTCTTTTCAAGTGCTGCTTCCACATAGCTTTCTTCTGTGTATTTTCTTTAAAACTGTCTAGTGCATTTTTACAGCAAGCTTCTATATTTAGGTTGTTTTCTAAAACTGACGATTCTTGTAACGAGCAAGTTTTCATTATGTTTCTCCTTTTCTGTTGTTAAGTGTGTTTTGTTAGCTAGTGTTTGAATAATCTACGATTAGGTTTTTTTCGACAAACGAGAAAATACATGCAATGATTAAGAAAAACTTAACTGTGTAGAGTGTAGATCATGTCTACTAATCGACTTTTACCGCCATTAAAATCTTTACAAGCATTCCGCTATGCGGCGCAGTCTTTGAGTTTTAAAGCCGCAGCTGAGCATCTTTATGTGACACAAGCGGCGGTAAGCCAGCAGATAAAAACATTGGAACAATCATTGGGTGTGGAGTTGTTTGAGCGACATGCTCGCCAAGTCGTTTTGACGCCTGAAGGTGAGTATCTATTTGAGTATGCAGAAAAGGCGTTTAGCTTATTAGAAGAAGGCGTGAAGGGGATCACAGAAGACCCTAATCCTAATACTTTGATTATTAGTTCTGTTCCTTCTTTTGCTAGTCGTTGGTTGGTGTCTCGATTAGGCAAGTTCCAAGCACACGAGCCAGATATTAATCTTCGTCTTAGTCCGAGTTCAGATTTATCTAACTTTTTAGACAGCGATTTAGATTTAGCAGTTCGGCTTGGACGGGGCAAGTATCAGGGACTGAAATCGACGCTTTTATTTGAAGAGTTCTTGTTACCTGTTTGTCATCCCTCCTTGATTAATAACGATGAATCTATTAAAAAACAATTAGTAAATATTCCGATTATTACGGACACTGGGCCAGATATTAAACATGTTTGGCCAATACTTCAGCGGTTTTTAGATATGTATGATATGCCGATGAATTCACATCTTCATATTGCAGATTCAACTGCTCTGGTGGAGGCGTTATTGTCTGGTCAAGGCCTCGCTATGATGCGCTTTGGTTTGGTTTATGAACTTTTGGAGAAGGGACAGTTGATTTGTCCTTTGCCTATTTATATGAAATCTCAGTATGATTTTTATCTTGTTGCACCGCCTCAACACTTCAAATATGAAAAGGTAATGGCGTTCAAACGCTGGATTGATCATGAGGTAAAGTCGATTGATTTGTCATGGAAGAAGTATTTATTGAAAAATTCTGACTTTAAAGAAGTGAAAGTGTAGGCGTATGAATGCACGATACTGGTCTGTTTTAAGAAGAATACTTATCTATTTTAAGACGAATATAGCTAAGTAATAGATTTTCATTTCTTCTACGTCATTCTTTTATAGGAAAAAAACCAACAAATTTGTTACAGTTGCTTGTTGTTTAACAAAAGGTAGTATGTCTATATCATGCCCAATCAATCTTCATTCGGTTCATTGCCTACTTTTGCAGTAGAACATGACCATTTTCAAATTTTGCAATCTGCAGCGCGTTTTCGGGAATACCTGTTAGAGGCGATTAATAATGCGACGTCTAGAATTTATCTCGTTACGCTTTATTTGGAAGATGATGAAGCGGGAAGAGAAATATTAACGGCTGTATATGAAGCGAAACAACGCAATCCTAAATTAGACATTGTGATTTGTGTTGATTGGCATCGAGCGCAACGTGGCCTGATCGGTGCTGAGAGCACCAAAGGTAATGCTGGGCTTTATCAGGCGTATGCTGACAAATACGCTGAGTCGGTTCCTGTTTATGGTATTCCTGTTCGTAAACGTGAAGTGTTTGGTGTGTTGCATTTAAAAGGCTTTGTTATCGATGATACGGTAATTTACAGTGGTGCTAGCCTTAACAATGTTTACCTGCATTACGGCGATCGTTATCGCTTTGACCGCTACCACGTTATTCAAAATATGCCCCTAGCAGATAGCATGGTTGATTTTATTCAGAACGATATGATTAGTCATCCTGCTGTTCATGATCTTTCGAAGGCAGGGTTACCAACTACAAAAGAATTAAAATCTGACATTCGTAAATTTCGTATTGCCTTAAGTCGTTCATTTTACCAAGGTGAAGCGCAACAAGTTGATGAAAATCATGTGGCAGTCACACCTCTGGTTGGTGTTGGCAGACGCAACAACATGCTTAATAAACAGATTCTTGCTTTGCTTACGAACGCGACGGAAGAAATTATTTTATGTACACCTTACTTTAACCTTCCAAAATCTGTGTTGAGGGAAGTTAAACGTGCCATCAAGCGCGGTGTGAAAGTAGATATTGTGGTGGGTGATAAAACCGCCAATGATTTTTATATTGCACCTGATAAACCGTTTAAAGCTATTGGTGGTTTACCTTATTTGTATGAAATTAACTTGCGCAAATTTTCTGTTGTTAATGAAAAATACATAGCGACAGGGCAATTATCGGTTCATTTATGGAAGCACGATGCCAATAGCTATCATTTGAAAGGTTTATGGGTAGATCGCAGTACCATGTTGCTAACAGGGAATAACGTAAATCCTAGGGCTTGGTCATTGGACTTGGAAAATGGTTTGTTGATCAGCGATCCTAACAAGCTTTTAGAAGCAAAATTCAACGAAGAATTTGAGAATATATTCAAGCACACTCAACGTATCTCCACATGCAGCCAGCTTGAAACGCTGCAAGATTATCCTTCGAGAATCCAACGCCTATTGAAAAAAGTCATCCGCACAAGAGCAGATCGATTATTAAAACGGATTTTGTAAACTTGGTATAAAAGCAAAACTACATCTTGGTTAGTGAGGATAATTAAGTGAAGGGAAGTCGCATTAACAGAAGATCTTTATTGAAAACGATTGGACTGGGCGCTTTTTTTATAAACACTCCTTGGCTTAGTGCATCAACATTAATAAGTGATGACGACGATGTTAGCTTCCTAAGAAAAGAACATAAACTATTCAATGTATATAGACGTTTGTTTAATAAGCGCTTTGATGTACAACCTCAAATAATGGCTATTTGTAAAACAGAACGCGGCGTTCAAAAAGCTGTGAACTATGCAAATGAGCATAATCTAGATATCAATATAAAGAGTGGTGGTCATAGTTTTGAAGGATTTTCTTTAAACGACAATGGCATGGTGATTGACCTCTCACATATGAATGGGTTGGAACTTGATGACTATCATAAACTTGTAGCAGGCCCAGCTGTTCGGCTTGCACAGCTCTATAGCTACTGTTTGCCTAAAGGGCGTCTATTGCCTTCTGGCTCATGTGCTTCGGTGGGGTTATCAGGTATTACACTGGGTGGTGGATATGGATTATTTGCTCGTCAATTTGGATTAACTTGTGATTATTTAACCGGTGTCCGAATGGTTGATATTAATGGCAATATATTAGATTCAGATGACTTGCCTGAATTACTCTGGGCTTGTCGTGGCGCAGGTAATGGGAACTTTGGCGTCATTACTCAATTACGATTCAATACGGTTGAAGCTCCGAAAACATTGTACCAACATCGATTTCGTTCATTTAAATTGTCTTCTAAAAAAGCGGTAGGCCTAGCAAAACTATGGTTTGAGCAGTGTGATAACTTACCCAATCATGCGTTCTCTGCCTTCGTGTTAAACGGTAAAACATTAACCGTAATGCTGACGGCGACCGAAGACGATGAAAGCATGGTAGAGGTTTTGAAAAACTTCGACCGAATAATGGATAAAAATGACAACCTTAACCCTGATCCCCTAGAAGTGGGTGTTAAGTATTACTACGGGCGCAGTGATGCCTTGTACTTTAAAAATATTAGTGCAGGGTTTTATAAGAACTTTTCAGACATTGAAGAGTGTGTTGAAACATTATTTGAAATAACGGCTAATACTAAAGGCGCTGTTTTTCAGATCAACACTTTAGGTGGAAACATAAATAATGAAAAATGGTTAGGTGAAGGCGCTTACGCCCACCGAAAAGCCAATTATTTGGGTGAAGCCCAATGTTACTGGGAAAAATCAGAAGATATGCAGCAAGGTATGGACGGCATGAAATCAATTCAAAATGCTTTGTATGAGAATAACGTCAAAGAGCATTATGTTAATTATCCAGACGTAAATATTATTGGCTATGAAAGTGCATATTATGGTGATGGCTATGCACGATTACAGGAGCTAAAACGTAAATTGGATCCTGATAATCGATTTAATTATGCGCAAAGTATTAACGTTTCTTAAAGCACGGCTAAGCGATATCGAATCTCTTCCTTATAGACTATTCAACTAATGTTCTCAGATATTGTTTTGGGCTAACGCCAAACCTTTGGCTGAAGCGTTGACTAAAACGTTCTTGAGATTGATAACCACAGCGTAAAGCGATGTCTATTTGCTGATTGTGGCCTTTCTGCATTAGGCTTAACGCATGGTTCATTCGTACTTGAGTTAACACTTCTCTAAACTGTGTCTTTTCGTTTTTTAGCCGACGAATGAGCGTTGCTCGACTCATTGAAAAGTGTTCCGCAACGTCATTTAGTTGATAATCCTGCCCTGGTTCTTGTGTTAAGTATTCACTGATTTTTTGACTAAAAGACAGACTATGGCTTGAAAATAGTTGATGTAATTTGCCTTCTTCAGCTAACTGTTGATAGAAACCATTAAGCCAAAAGGTTTGAACTTTACGGCTAATGTCATCCCAAGGTAAGTCTGAAAAAATCTCAAGGGTTTTTAATAGGCTTTTGGATGAATGATGAACAGGAAAGTAAAAGTCACATTTCATCGTTGTACTTAACTCTAGCATCTCTTTTGTTGGTGCTAGATTAAAACTGAACTGTAACGACGAGAATCTAGCTCGTTCTGGTTTGTTTTCAAAAGTGAGCTGTTGTTGAGCGCGAGTCAATAATAGGTTTGATGAATCTAGTGTTAATTCATTATCTTGCCAAAACAGTTGTTTATGACCAGACTGCACCCAAAAAATACTAGGGGAATGAACGGTAACATTGCGCAGTCTTTGATTATGCAAACCGTACATGTGATTGATCTGAATTGCGTTGGCCATTCTTTCCCTTAGTGTAGTAATCAAACGTTATTTTAATGCTGGTGCCTTTAAGTCATTCTACTACTTAATCATTGTGTCTTTTAACGATTGTACGTTGCGGTCAGTTTGGCTGTGCCAATTGCCATGCTATTCAAAGTATAGCCAGCTATTGCAGAAGAAACCTTGTCATTTAATTCGAGTTTTTCTACTGGTAGTGCCCAAATCGTGAACTGATAACGATGCATTCCATGCCCTTCTGGAGGGCATGCGCCACCAAAGCCAATGCTTCCATAATCTGAGGTTAACTCTGTTGCACCCAGTGATTGTAAATCTGCGCCACGACTCAGTGATGTGACTTCTGCTGGAATGTTAAAACTGACCCAATGCCACCAACCGCTACCTGTCGGAGCGTCAGGATCGTATGCAGTAATCGCGAAACTTTTTGTGCTCATTGGAGCATCTGACCATGTAAGCTGTGGTGATAGGTTGCCACCGTCACAACCAAAGCCAGAAAATTCAAACGTTTTCGCCATTTTTTCACCTTCTTGAATGTCACTACTTGTGAGTTCAAAACCAAAACTGTTTGTTGAAAAACTGGCCGAAATAATGATGCTTGCAGCCAATATATATGATTGCTTCTTTTTGAAAATTTTTTTCATGTCGTATTCCCATCGATAAATATAAATAGAATTCCTGAATCAGATCTCAGTAACCGAGGTTTATATTAAGAGGAAGGGGCGGTATTTATCTCGACATAAAGGATCAAAAGGATATTTTATGTCATTCAAAATGAAACTTTTAGTGATTTTTATTTTTAAGGCTTCTTTTTTATGGTGTGCTTTCGACGATTATGATGAGAAGTGTGGTTGCTATCGCGGTGAAGGTGAACAGAAAAAAAGCGAACCATTTGATGTGATTCGCTTTTCATTTTGGTTTTCATGTTAATAACATGAGGTTAGAAAGTTAGAGTTGATCTAACCCTAATTTAAAGCCTTCTAGTAAGTCTTCTGTATCTTCAATGCCAATAGAGCAGCGAATCATTTGTTCACTGATACCCGCTTTTTTCCTATTGTCTGGGCCCATTTCATAAAAAATCGTGCCAGCCATAGGAAGTGCCAAAGTACGGTTGTCGCCTAAATGAGTCGCGTTGATGATGATATCAATGGCATCTAACAAAGCTGAGCAATCGTAACCGGCTTTTAAGTCAAAACTAAGAATTGAGCCATAGTGTCTGAACCAGTTTGTTGCTTTGTCGTGTTGAGGGTGTGAAGACAGACCGGGGTAATAAACCGCTTCTACCTTATCGTGTGCATCTAACAGTTGTGCTAAAGCCAATGCGTTGGCACAAGACCGATCCATGCGTAATGCCATGGTTTCTGCACCAACCGCAATTTGGTAGGCGCCGTCAGAGCTGAGTGTTCCACCCATATCGCGTAAGGCTTTTTTCTTAATTTGCGTGAGCGCCCATTTGCGATTGTCACCTTTTCGATAAGCTTCAAAAATATTGGGGTAGTTTGCCCAATCATACAATCCTGTTTCAGTCACTGCGCCGCCTAATACAGTGCCATGGCCACAAAAGTACTTAGACAAGCTGTTCATAACTAAGCTAGCCTTTACCCGGATAGGTTGAAATAAGTAGGGCGATGTCATGGTGTTATCAACAAGATACACTAATTCTTGTTGCTCACACCAATCTCCAATTTTTGCTAAATCAACAATTTGTGTGCCCGGGTTTGCCATGGTTTCTACAAACACCATGAGTGTATTATCTTGCTTGGCAGCAATGACATTATTTACGTCAGTGGCATCGACTAAGGTTACCTCAATGCCAAAGTTTTCAAGTGTTGTCATTAGGCTATAAGAATTACCAAACAAGAAGCGACTCGCAATCAAATGGTCGCCTTGTTTCAATAAACTTAAGAAGATAGCGCTGAGTGCACCCATACCTGTTGCGAAAACCAAACTGCCAATGCCTTGCTCTGTTTGCGTAATCATCTCTTGCAGGCTATCTGTGGTCGGCGTGGACTGTCTTGCGTAGCTTTGACCTGAAGCTTTACCTTGAAACACATCCATTAAGTCTTGTGTGCTTTTATAGCCATAAGGAACAGAGTTATAAATTGGCGTATGAATAGGGCTATCGTTATAACCTTGTTGGCGGTCATGATGGACAATATTGCTGGTAAAACCTTTTAACTTTATCATTTTCGTATCACCGTATTAAATCTTTGGATGACAATAGAGAGTTGTCTTTACTGCTGGTTATGATAATACCCTTCTGATGGCTATGCTAGGAAAGACATAAAAAAAGCGAACTCTGAAGCTCGCTTTTTTTATGTTTGTTCGATGACGATTTATTTGTTTTTTAAATTTCTTTGAATGGTATTTGAATACCAGTTTAGAAAGTTAATAACACCGAATTCGTACGTTTCAGAATAAGGGCCAGGGCGATAGCCGAGAGAGTTAATACCAAGCTGATTACGCTCGCCAAGTACCTTGTCTTGCTCGTTAGTTGCGTCCCAAACTTTGCGTAAGTTATCTGGGTCGTAATCCACACCTTCTACCGCATCTTTATGGACAAACCATTTGGTGGTGACGATGCTTTCTTGAGCAGAAATAGGCAGTACTCGAAATACGATAAAATGATCAGACTGCATGTGACTCCAAGAATTGGGTAAATGCAATATTCGCATTGAGCCAAGTTCTGGGTTTTTGATGCGACCTAGCATTTTATTGCTAGCCAAAGAGCCATCGATGGTCATTACTTTGGTGTCTTTTTTAAGTGGCATACGAACGATACGGTTACGTTGCACTTCGCCAAAGCTTTTAAGCTTATGTGGGATGCCTTCAGCGTCCCATTGAGCCGATTGTTCTGCGTAGTGCTTTAGGAAGTCTTGCGGCGCACGAGGGTCTTCTGTGTCGTCCCACTCAAGTAGAGTATTTAGTAATTCTGGGTGACTAGCAGAGCAGTGATAGCACTCACGGTTGTTTTCTAATACTAGCTTCCAGTTGGCACGTTCATACATGGTCGATTCTGCGGCCAGTTTTGTATTTTCAGCGTCGTAAGGTTCCATGTAGGTTTCGAGTGTTTCTAGGAATTCGTCAAAACCATCTTCTGGCGCTTCTTTACCAAGGCACACAAAAATAAAACCACCTGCTGTTTTACAGAAGGCAGGTCTTAGGCCGTGTTGTCCTTTATCGAAGTCTTGGTTCATTTCTGTGCCGGCAAATAATAAGTTGCCTTTTAGATCGTATGTCCACTGGTGATAAGGGCAAACGAGATTAGCCACTTTCCCTCTGTGCTCGGTGCAAATAAGCGAACCACGATGTGAGCAGGTGTTGTGGAAGGCGTTTACATTACCTTCTCCGTCACGAACCACTAAAACAGGGTTTTGCCCAACTTCTACTGTGATGTAATCGCCTTTTTTAGGAACCTCACTGGTCATGCCGACAAAAAGCCATTCTTTCTGAAAGACTTCTTCCATATCGACTCTGAACATATGTGGATCGTTGTACAGCGGTGCATCTAATGAATAGTTACTAGGACGTTTCGCTAGCAAATCTGACATAGCTGTTTTCGCTTCATTAAGGGAAGCATGACGAACATTGAGTAGGTCGTGTTGATTCATCTTTCTGGGCCTTACATGACAAAAAGATTGATGGACTGCTTTACAGCAAGATTAACAATGTTAATAAAAAGCTGTTTTACAAGGCGTTCAGTTACGAGGCTATATTGTCTTAATTAGGCATAGCGTAAATGACCATTCACGACACGGGTTGATACATAAATCGACGCGTAATGACTTGAGCTATCTAGGCTTGACCGCAATGAGCAATAAATTGTCGTTAAGAGTTAACTTGAATAACTCAACTGCCTCCAAAATGGCGAAAAGACGTAGACGCAATGACGACTTCCATTGTGCTAATTTATTTTAAGAGACTTTAATATGACCGACTCTTCTTCTACACCAGTGGTAACTGCTGATTACCTAGCACCAGTAAATACACAAACTTGGGTTAATGGCCGTCATAACGTACGTTGTGTGAAGGTGATCCATGAAACATGGGATGTGCGCACATTTTGTTTTATGGCTCAGCAACCCGTTATGTTTTTCTTTAAACCGGGTCAGTTTGTTACCTTGGAAATGGAGATCGAAGGCAAGCAGGTTATGCGTTCTTACACTATTTCTAGTTCACCTTCTGTGCCTTATAGTTTTTCGATTACAGTGAAACGTGTTCCGGGTGGGGAAGTATCGAATTGGTTGCATGATAATCTCGTTGTTGGCTCTGAATTGGCAGTACATGGTCCAGTAGGGAACTTTAACTGCATTGATTACACGTCAGATCGAGTGTTGTTTTTGTCTGGTGGTGTTGGTATTACGCCAGTTATGTCGATGGCTCGTTGGTTGTTTGATACTAATGCGGATGTTGATATTACCTTTATTCACAGCGCACGCTCTCCTCGTGATGTGATTTATCAACGTGAATTGGATCATATGGCGTCGCGATTAGACGATTTTGGTTTGTATTTAATTGTCGAGCGTATGGAAAGTGGTTTGCCTTGGCAGGGATATCGTGGCTATTTAGATGAGTCTAAATTGGACATGATTTCCCCAGACTTTATGGAACGTGAGATTTTTTGCTGTGGCCCTGCGCCTTATATGAAAGCGGTTAGAAACCTTCTTATGGAAAGAGGGTTTGATATGTCGCACTATCACGAAGAATCTTTTGGAGAGACTCCTGAAGACGTAGTGGAAGATGCGCTTGAGCAAGCAGAAGTAGCGCAGGCTGAAGCAGATGCAGTTAACCAAGAAGATTTGTTGCGAATTGATTTCTCAGATAGCGGTAAGAGTATTCAAATTATGGCGGGTGAAACCTTGCATAATGCGGCTGCAAAATTAGACTTATTAATCCCGAAAGCTTGTGGCATGGGGATTTGTGGTACGTGTAAAGTCTTGGTGAAATCTGGAGAAACTCAGATGGATCACAACGGTGGTATTACCGATGATGATGTTGAAGCTGGGTATGTTTTATCTTGTTGTACTGTGCCCAAATCTGATGTGGTTGTAGAGTATTAATTGTTGACCAAATGGACACCCAATAAAGGTGCAATATTGATCTATATTAGTGCGTGATATTGTGTTTTTATGGGTGTACTTGGTAGTGTATTAATCCTTTATATTCAGGTGAGCTTTCGGTTGTTGGCTACATCCTATTGATATACGATCTAATACCTATAATTTTGTGTTTCCTTAAAAATAAAAAAGTGTTTTTTTTGATCATGGTCTGAATTTTGCTATGTCATAAATATGCACACATATGAGGACATTGATATGGTAATGGCGAATGACTCTACACTTGCTTTTGATATTAAGAGCACAACAAAAGTAGGCTTTTTATTATTGGATCATTTTACGATGATCGCACTTGCCTCCTCAATTGAGCCATTACGAATGGCCAATCAGTTGTCTGCAGAAGAACTGTATAGCTGGAACTTAATTTCAGAAGACGGTGAATCTGTCATAGCCAGTGATGGCTTGAGTTTGACCCCCGATTTTTCTATTCAAGACAATGCTGATTTTGACATTATTATTGTCGCTGGTGGCGTCGATATTACTCGTACCTTTTCCCCTAAAAAGATTTCTTGGTTGACGAAACAATCCCGAAAAGGTGTTCAGCTCGGCGGTATTTGTACTGGTGCTTATGTGCTGGCGCATGCTGGATTGTTGAATGGCTATCAATGTAGCGTTCATTGGGAATGTCTTACTGCACTGCAAGAAACCTTTCCTAAAGTGAACTGTAATAATCGCTTGTTTTCGATTGATAAAGATCGCATGACAGCATCTGGTGGTAGTGCACCAATGGACATGTTTTTGAATATGATGACGAAGCAACACGGCCCTCGGTTATCTAATGCCGTTTCCGATATGTTTATCTGTGATCGCATTCGATCTGAATCAGATCAACAGCGCATGCCAATGCGTCAATTTAATAGTGTTGGAATGTGTGCTCCCAAATTAGTTGATGTTATTGAGCTGATGGAAAATAATTTAGAAGAGCCTATTGAGTTAGACGAATTAGCCAATTTTGTTGATATTTCACGTCGCCAAATCGAACGTATGTTTCTTCGTCATTTAGATTGTTCTCCTTCACGTTATTATTTACGTTTGAGACTGGAGCGAGCTAGAAAATTACTAAAACAATCCAACATGTCTATTGTGGAAATTTCCATGGCATGTGGGTTTATTTCAACTCCGCACTTTAGTCGTTGTTACCGTAAGCACATTGGCGTCTCTCCTCGTGATGAACGTAAAGCCGCCTGGAAGGCTGAGGACGTGGTTAATCCACTAGCCGTAGATGGAAGTGCCCCGATTGTTTATATGCCTCATTCTCAAGACGCATTAAGCCAATCGTATTCTGAGCCGAGTTATGGTTCAGTTTCGGTTGTTTAAAGTTATTAGATAATAAAGTTAAAAGGAAAAAGCCTCACAAGTGAGGCTTTTTTTATGCATATAGATCGATATTTTTCATAAAAAAAGTTTGGTTATTTAAGGTGTGTTTGCATTTTAATTTGAAAAAGCATATAAATGTTATAATATAACATTTATATGAGGTTTGCTATGCGTAAAAATATCCACCCTAACTATCGAACGGTTGCTTTTCACGATACACGAAAAGACATTTATTTTTTTATAGGTTCAACCGTAAATACGCCTCAAACCGTTAATCGTGATGGGCAGGAATATCCTTATATGGCGATTGATGTATCCAGCGCTTCACATCCTTTTTATACCGGCGAGCAAAGGTCTCACGATGGTGAAGGTCGTATTGCGCAATTTAGACGTCGTTATAAGCAGAAAAAATAAGGAAGGGTTTGATGAAAGTACTAAGTTCACTAAAAAGCGTTAAGCTTCGCCATAAAGACTGTAAGGTTGTAAAAAGGAAAGGGCGTTTATTCGTTATCTGTAAATCTAACCCTCGCTTTAAAGCGTCTCAAGGAGTGAAGGGGAAATAGTTTCTTTAGTTAAGAGGTATTCTAGAGAACTGTGTTGAAAGTTTAGTCTCTGGAGGTTTAGTTATTAAGAAGTAGATTTTCTTTTAATAGGAAGTCTACTTCTTTAATGTTTAAATTTAGACATTCGAAATTAGGTCAAAATTAAGGCTGAGTAGACTTGCTTAAAGTAAGTTCAGAGAAAGAAACATTTACATAATTACCATTCGCTTTGTCTGTTTCCCAGTCTCCTGTACCTGGACATGCCGTGTACCATATTCCGTCATTATCTTTAGTACTGCACTGGTTGTATGCGCCGGCTTTGAAGTACATAAAGTCTTCAGCGAAACCTCGTGGGTTGTCTTTTACATCAACATTGCCATAAGGATCAATGTTTCCAGCTAGGTTGATTTCATATTTAACCGTCTTTTTATTTGGCGCTGAGAAAGTAAGGTACATCATGTTTCCATGCACATTTACTTCATAGCTAAACTCTTCGCCTAGTGTAAGACCATTATCACCTGGGTTAGCTGTGTTTTCCCATGTATTCCCCCAAACAGGAAACGCAATATCAGTACGGTCTGGATTGGCTTTTTCTAGGTTACGTTCATAATTCCAAAATACAGAGCCTGTTTGATGATTAGGCCATTTTTTGTAGTAAATTTTTAACGGCTCATTACCAAAGCCAAAACCTGTATCAGCTTTAATTTTTGCCTTATCTTTTCCAGCGTGAATTTGACCAACAACAACCGAATACGCTGGATATTTTTCAGGGTGACCAGCGTTCTCTGAAACGTGATTTACTTTTAGTGTTGCATTCATCTTGCCACCAAAAACAACGCCTTCTTTATTTTCAGAGAGTGCAAAGTTATTTTCTGGAGATTTTGTACCAAAGCTAGTATTCATGCCGCGAGACATTTGGCGGAGCTCACTGCGAGTGTTAGACGAACCAGATGTTGTTTTTGCTTTGTTAGAAGCCGCAAAAACCATTTCATTGTCAGTATTTAAGTAGAAAAAATCGGGGTGGGAGTAGGTTTGAATATCTTTTACTTTGATTTCATCAATTTTACCATTTGCATCCGCATCTAGAGGCAAAGTGATTTTCCAATTCGTTAAATCAAATTTATCTGCTGGGTGCATTGTGGAATGAGCTACTTCAGCAGCTGATACGTAACCAATTATGCTTAGCGCTGCTATGGTTGCTACAACTAATTTATTTTTGTTTGACATGTATATTAATCAGCTTCTTGAAAGAATGGATTTTGTATTTTATAAAAGATTTTTTACTTTTGTATGACAAATGTAGCAGGAAAAAATGTTGAGGGCTAAAAAAATTGCGTCAAATGAGTCTTGACGCAATAAATATAGCTATTCGTTATGCAAAATTAGACGTTACAACTTCTGACAAAGTAGGAGGATTTCTTTTATTGTTTTTCCTCGTTCTTCACACATCCACTCTGGATAGACCGTACTGTCATTTTTAGATTGAACAATAAAGAAAGACTGATGTTGTGACGGTAACCAAGCATTAAGGTTTGCTAGGCGTTGTTTGGCTTTACCTGATGAATAATATTGGCCAGAGAAAGGTCGTTTATGTAGGTAAAATAAATCGTTTTGTATGGCTTCTGGTTGTTGCTTCCATAAAGTGAGAATCTGATTTTGTGAGCGTGGATGTACCCACTCAAGGTTTAAGGCGCTTATTAAAATGATGAGTAATAATGGTGTTATGAAACCTATTTTATACAACCAGTTTGGTAGAGGTCTTTCACTATGTAAATGTACTAGTAAAAGAGCGGTAGCTGGCATTGCTGGCATTACATAACTGGCTAAAATATTCCCAGAAAAGCTAAAAAATAATAAAGGAGAAAGTAACCATAATAATAGAAAACTGCCAAAGCCGTCTGTATTTTCTTCCGTGTCTTTACCTTCTTTTATGGAGCGAATCCATTGCCAAATTAATAACGGGCTCCAGGGCAGCATAGCCGTAAAGGCATATATCCAAATAGTACCACGTGCTCTTTCATGTGCAGAGCCATATAAATCACCTTGCCAGCTGCTCACAATAAAGCGCTTAATGTGTTCGCCAACGATAAAGTAATCTAAAAAACCGGGTGTTTTGTATTCTGCAATGGCGTACCAAGGTGCTGCAATAACAATGAAAAGCAGCGTGCCATAACCCCAAGGCAGCGCATGCCATAGTTTTTTCCAACGACCATTTGGCATTAACCAAACCGTCAGACTAATACCAATCAGGACGATAGCTAGAGGGCCTTTTGATAGCATTCCCAGAGCTAACCCAATGAAGAATAAATAACCCCAATGTTTGCCGTGGTTACTATTCAAATGTTTCCATGCTTGCCAAAAACTGACCATGCTTAACGTAATTGAAAAAGTCAGTGCAGTGTCTGTCATCACAGCACCGCTTAACAAGATATACGAAAAAGTAGAGGCTAATAATGCGGCGGAAAATAGCCCCATATTAGTCGACTGAAACTTATCTTTTGCCAGCATATACACTAACCAAATAGTTCCAAACCCTACGATAAGATGTGGAACTCGCGCTGCAAACTCGTTGATACCAAAGAGACTAAAGCCCAATCCACTTAACCAAGTGAAAATGGGCGGTTTTCCCCAAAATGGCACGTTATAGTCAAACATGGGGGTGATCCAGTTGCCTGTTTCAAACATGATACGAGCCATTTCGCCGTATCTTGCTTCCGTAGTGTCCATCAGCGGATACAAGCCCAAAGAGATAAATCGCAGGACCAAACAACTGGCGAGTAAAATGAGCAAAAACTTAACAGAAGGTTGAGTGTTAAGAGGTGATGTAAAAGGTGTCTTGGGCATTATTTTTACTCCTGTATTTGAAAAGGGGCTGTTTGAAAAGGCTTTGGTCGTTGATAGGCGTCAAGTGGTTTAAACGTCGGCTTCGCCATCGCTTCTTCCATGAGGACATATAGAGGTCGCTGTTTGGATTCGATAAATAAACGGCCAACGTATTCTCCTAGCACGCCAATGGACAGCAGCTGTATTCCACCTAAAAACAAAATGATTAAAATGGTGGAAGGGTAACCAACAACAGGGTCGCCCCAAACAAGGGTTTTAGTGAAAATAATAATGGTCATAATGAAGGCGATTGCAGACGTCATCATGCCCGCCATTGTTGCCCAGCGTAATGGTTTGGTACTGAATGAGGTAATGCCTTCTAGCGCTAGATGAATGAGTTTTGGGTAGTTCCATTTTGTGTTTCCAGCGAGGCGAGGGTCGCGGTCAAATTGTAAAATGGTGCGATTAAATCCTGGCCAAGCGAGTAAACCTTTCATGAAGCGTGTTCGTTCTGGCAAGGTATTGATAACCTTTACGACCTTTTCGTCCATTAAACGAAAATCACCGACGTTTTCTGTAATAGGGTGATCACTTACATGAGACATAAAGCGATAAAAGCAGTGCGCAGTGGCGCGTTTTAACCAGCTTTCACCATGACGCTCGCGGCGTTGCATTTCGACTACTTGGGCGCCGTTTTGCCATGCTTTTACCATCTCAGGAATGTACTCAGGCGGATCTTGTAAATCTGCATCAAGCAAAATAACACAACGCCCAGATGCCGCTTTCATTCCAGCGCTCATGGCGGCTTCCTTGCCGAAGTTTCTGCTCAAACGTAGGCTGCGAACTTGATGTAAATGATGTTTGAATCGACTAACTAAATCCCAACTGCCGTCTTGGCTGCCATCATCGATATAAAGAATCTCACAATGCTGATGCAGTTTAGTCAGCGCTTCACACACTCTTTGGTGACAAATAGGCAAAACATCGGCTTCATTTAAGAATGGAATGATAACCGTGATCAAAGGCTGCACATCTGCTGAATGCACATGCTTTACGTCTGCCGAACGTTCGCTGGTCGGATGTATGTATTGTCTGTATGGAATAGCGCTCATCTTTAGCGTTCCTCTAATGTGGAAAAAGGCTTATGGAGGCATCTTAAAGACGGACATGTCGCAAAAAAGTGATTCACTTTTTTTTCATGTATTTATGGGACAATATGTCGTATTAAAAAGAGTGGATCATTCATTCTTAATTGACGGCTATTTGGTTGGCGATTTTTATACAGTGGCAGCAGAGACAACTATGAAATTACTCTTGGTGGAAGATCATAAAGGCATTGCTGGCATAATCTTTGATTACTTTGAAATCAAAGATTATGTTTTAGATTATGCGAGTAATGGCTTGCAAGGTTATGAACTGGCTAAGACCGAGCATTATGACGCCATTATACTGGACATAATGTTACCTAAAATGGATGGTCTGACAGTGTGTAAGTCTTTGCGTGATGCTGGGATTGATACACCGATATTGATGTTGACAGCCCGAGATACGAAAGACGATATTCTGGCTGGTTTTGCGCATTTTGCCGATGATTATTTGGTCAAACCATTTGATTTGGAAATTCTAGATTCACGTTTGCAAGCCTTGGTCAGAAGACGTAAAGGCAGTGTAGCGAATCGCATTTTAAGTTACGGTAATTTGTCTTTGGATATGAATACACGTGTTTTGCAACGAGAAGGCAGCCGTTATTCATTGAATCCTTCTCAATACACCATTTTAAAATGTCTGATTCAGAAAGCTCCAGACCTAGTATCAAAAGAAGAAGTTTGTGATGCCTTGTGGGGCGATGAAGAGCCAGATAGCAAGGTGTTGCGCAGCCATATTTATCAATTGCGCAGTTTGATCGACCGACCGTTTGAGCATGCTTATTTGAAAACAGTCTCTAAAGTAGGTTATCGCTTGATTGCTGAAGGTGACGAATGAAACGTATTAAAACCGCAAAACAGCTGACCTTTACCTATTTTTCCATTGTTGCATTCGCCATTATTGCGTTTCATTTTTCTATGCTTGAGTCGATGATCGAAAACATAGAAATGATTTACGCTGAAAATCGTATGTTGAAAGATAAAAGTATTGCCGTTAATTCATTGGAAGGTACCGATCTTACTCATATTGCTGTGCCGCCATTTTCTGAGATCTATATAGGAAAAGAAAATTTACCAACAGGCATCATTCTGAGTTCTAACATTGTTAATGATAAACCTTTTGAATTAGATGAAAGTGAAGGTGTCGATTCAGAAATATTTTTAATGCGTTCTACTGTTGTTTTAAATGGTGAAGAAAAAACACTGTATCTACTTCATTACGATGAAATTTATGAAACCAGCGAGAGTCAGATGTTCGAAACTCAGAGTACTCAGTTGCTGTTATCACTGTTGCTGCTGGTGGTGAGTTTGTGGGTTGTAATGCGCATATCAAACCGCTTGACTCATCCACTGTCTGAGCTTTCAAGGAATCTTGGTGAGAGAAGTCCGACGAATCTTTCGGCGATTGAATTGCCAGATGGCGCGACAACAAGAGAAATACATCAGCTGGTAGAGCGTCTTAATGACTATCAAGATCAGATTCGTTCTTTGATTGAGCGTGAGCGAGCGTTTAATCGTTATGCGAGTCATGAATTGCGGACGCCTTTGATGGTCATGAAAGGTGCTGTGACATTGATTGATAAATCCGATTCGAAAGACTTTCTAGAAAGACAAAGATTACGTATGCATCAAGCCTGTCAGGAAATGGAAGACTACATCACTACCTTATTATCCCTGACCCGTGAAGATGATTTATCGACTATTCCTCAGCGTTCTGTTGAAGAAAGTGAGCTGGAAAATATTCGCCAAATGCATTGGGGGTATTTATCGGGTAAACCTGTCGAAATAAAAATTATTAATGAAGGTCAGATCATTACTAAATTGCCCATTCCGACTTTAAATATCTTGGTGGGAAATTTACTTAAAAATGCGTTGGCTTGTACAGATGAGGGTAGTGTGACTCTGGTAATGTCAGACAATACTCTTAGTGTTATCGATACTGGCTGTGGTTTGAAAGGGAAACCTGGTGGCGAAAGTTATGGTTTAGGGCTGATGATAGTTCGTGATATTTGTGCGAAATATCATTGTGAGTTTAGCTTGTTAGATAACAACGGCGAAGGTTGTACATCTAAGATTGTTTTTCCTGCCTAAAGTGATTGTGTTTATTAGAAAGCACTTGTTTATTTGTACTGAAAAGATTTGTTCTTACTAAAAAATGTTCATTGGAAAAGTTGATAGGTTTGATCCAATAACAGTGTAAATCGATTGTGCGAGAGGGTGCTATGATTCTTTTAATAGCGACTCTTTGTGGAGAAGATGATGAGTGATTTTATTTTAAAACGTTTGCCTCTGGGTATGTTCTGGCCAACCTTTGACCCTTTCTTATTTTGTGCTTTCCATAATGACAAGTACCCTGAAGGTGATGGCGATATGGGTCCTGCTGCGTCTTTGGTAGGACGTATGTTAGGTCAAGATTTTGTCGGTATGGATGGCTGGCGAATGTATCACGGTAAAAAGATACCGGGCTTTCCTGCTCACCCTCATCGTGGTTTCGAAACGGTTACTATCGTAAACAAGGGCTTGGTAGATCATGCGGACTCCATGGGGGCTTCAGGTCGCTATGGTGAAGGTGATACCCAATGGATGACGGCTGGAGAGGGTATTCAGCACTCAGAAATGTTTCCTTTGCTAAATGAAGAGGGCAATAATCCACTTGAGCTTTTTCAGATTTGGCTAAACCTTCCGAGTAAAAACAAAATGGTGCCACCGCATTTTACTATGCTCTGGGATGAAGATACGCCAATTGTGAAAGCGTTGGATGGTAACGGTCACGAAACCTCTATAAAAGTCGTTGCAGGTACTTTAAATGACGTGGCTGCAGCACCTTGCCCTCCTAATTCCTGGGCTGTTGAAAGTGAAAGTGATAGTCATGTCGCAATTTGGATAATTGACTTGCCTGAGCAGGGGCAATGGACCTTACCTGCCGCGGTTTCTGGATTGAATCGAAGTCTTTATTTCTTCGAAGGTGAACAGGTTGAGTTGAACGGAGTAAAAGGGTCGATCAATGAGGCCTTTGTTCTAAAAAGTGATACCAGCGTCGTGATAAAAAATCTTGGTAAACTCGCCCGATTTTTGATGTTGCAAGGCCGTCCTATTGGTGAGCACGTAGAGCAACATGGACCTTTTGTGATGAATACAAAAGCTGAACTACAGCAAGCCTTTAATGATTACCAAATGACGAAATTTGGTGGTTGGCCTTGGCCTCGTCATGATCAAGTGCATGATAAATCGGCTGAGCGTTTTGCAAAATATGCTGACGCACAAGTGAAATAAAACCGTATGGCTTTATTTGAATGTGTAACTGGAAAAGACCCAGAAACGAGCTAACAGATAGTTCGCTATCATTCCAATTAATACGCCGGGAATCATAGCGAGATAAGGCCACAATAAAGAAATAGTTGGGTTGGATACCAAAGGTTGTAGTGTTAAAAGTAAGACATAGCACCCCCAATTTGGGATAAATGCCAACATAGAGCTGCCGATAAATTGCATCCACTGCAAAACGGCGGCTTTTTTATTGCTCTCTTTATTGTTTGTAGGGCAGGCAAAAGTGAAGTGCCGATTCAACCACCAATTTGAGCTGGCGGCGACCCAAAAAGCTAATCCCCTAGCCGCTGTGTGAGATAACCATAAAGAAAACAGCAGCATGCTGGATAGATCGACAAGAAAGCCGATAGCGCCAACCATGGCGAAGCGCATAGCGCTATGGTTTAAAATAGTGTGACTAAAAAAGGTATTTCTTAAAGGTGTGCTCATGATGGTACTTTAAAGAAACAAGCATCAAAAAAAAGTGAAAGAAATAGGTGGACTATAAATGAATGGATGTTCTAAAGGATTCCTTTAAGGAATCTGAAATATGCGTTTTATTCCTTTTACAAATAGGCGTCTTAGTCTCATGCTTATGCTTATGCTTATGCTTATGCTTATGCTTATGCGGTTTCATATCTCTCTTCTTTTAGGATTTAATCACTATGTGGATTGTCATTACGTTGTTTGCCGCTGGGTGTCAGTCTGTTCGAACTGCTTATCAAAATAGTTTGTCTCGTGAGGCAGGTTTTCTTCATGCGACTATGTCTCGTTCTCTTTATGGCTTACCGCTTGTTAGCCTGTACTTATTGGTTTGCTATTTTATTTTTGGTTGGGTGACGTTGCCTATTAATGGGCTATTTTGGCTGGTGGCCAGTATTTGTGCCGTATCACAAATTATAGCGACGTATTTAATGCTACGGGTTTTTCAGTCTGGTAGTTTTACGCAGGGTACCTTGTTGGCTAAAACGGAAGCCGTACAGGCTGCGCTTATTGGGTTGCCTTTATTACATTACACGTTAACAGTTGGTGCATGGTTGGGAGTTTTTTTGGGTGTATTGGGAGCGCTAGTTATGAGTGTGAAGTGGAAAGACTTAAAGCAAGTCCATAAAGATACCTCTCTTATTTTTGGTTTAGCGAGTGGTTTCTTTTTTGCGGTCACCTCTGTTACCGCATCGATGGCCAGTCATACGTTATCCGGTTCTATTATTACTGGTGCAGGTGTCACACTTTGGTATGTACTTGCACTGCAATCGGTTATTTTATGTTGTATTCAAATTATCAGAAGTAGAGATATGCTTGCTCCGTTTAGACGTAGCTTGGGTTTGAGTATGAAGGTCGGTGTGCTTAGTTCTTTAGGCTCTATTGCTTGGTTTACCGCTTTTTCTCTAGCCAATCCTGCTGTGGTGAAAACATTAGGGCAGATTGAAGTGCTTGGAACCCTTTATTATTCGAAGGTACGTTTTAAAGAAAAACTTAGTAAACAGCAATGGATCGGCGGCGCTATGATTATGGCGAGTATTGTTCTAGTAGCTACTTCTACCATTAAATAAATGAGAGTATATGAAATCTAATAAAATCAATTATGTTGAATTACCTGCGCGAGATTTATCTCTGAATAAAACGTTTTTTAGTCAGGTATTTGGTTGGGGGTTTAAAGATTATGGTACTGAGTACACGGCTTTTGAAAATGCTGGTTTAGATGGTGGTTTTTTTCAAGCAGATTTTTGTTCTCGACCACAAACTGGTGCGGCTTTAATTATCTTATTTAGTGATAATTTGGAAGCGACTCTAGAAAAAGTAAAATATTGTGGTGGTACTATTGAACAAGTGATCTTTGAGTTTCCCGGAGGACGACGCTTTCACTTTTTAGACCCATGTGGAAACGAGTGGGCTGTGTGGGGCGAACTTAGCTAATTAAATTATTTCAATTAGCTTTTTCCACTCAAACTGAACTGAAAATTTTAAACGTCTTTATTAGGCTCTTCAGTTGTTTCTTGCTCAACAGGAACAGTGTCTTCAGATGTTTTTACTTCGGCTTCATTCGCTTCTAATAAAGCGCGTTCCGCCTTAGATATGTATTTAGGTTTGGCTTTTTTGGGATTCACTTTTAAGTTGGCCTGTTTCATACGTTTGCCATATATGTCTTTGATTTTTTTGCGACGATTCATATTTTTTGCTCAAAATGCTCTTGTTTTAGAATATTTAATAGAATGTAAAAGTATTTCACTATAAATACCGAGGCGACTATACCAGCCTTGTTTATCCTTCGAAAGGCATGGGTGTATTTTTAGTGTTGTTGGTTTCGACTCTAACCAAGTGACTTGATGTTCTGTCTGTTAGCTAAGCGCTGTATAATATAGAAAAACTGCAGAGCTAAGCGATGATTTTACCACGTAGAAAATTACCAGCATTAAACTCTCTTCGGGCATTTGAGGTCTCAGGCCGTTGTTTGAGTTTTCGACGAGCAGCAGAAGAGTTAGGTGTCACGCAAGGCGCTGTTGCGCAACAGGTGCGGGCGCTTGAAGAGCACTTAGGTGTTACATTGTTTGAACGATTACCTAGAGGGCTGGCATTAACGCCAAAGGGAATCGTCTATCTTACCGATATTTCTAGAGCCTTCGATATTATGAGTGAAGCAACCACTCATATGATTGAGCGTTCTGATACCGTAACCATAAGTGTGACACCTACTTTCGCCGCCAAATTACTTATTCCTCGTCTTGGGGAGCTAAATTCCTTGTTTCCTCATATTGAATTACGAACGCTCGCCACGGAATCGCTTTCTAATTTCGATGTGGATCAAATTGATATTGCAGTCAGGTTAACAGGCGTGCCATTTTCTTCCAACTTACAAGCTGAGCCTTTGTTTCATCAAGAGCTTGTTATTGTTGCAAGCCCTCTTATTATAAAAGAGTTAAAACCCTCGTTCACAATTGAAGAATTACAACAGTTTCCTTTATTACATGATGCCCATAATAATTGGCCTATGATATTGAATTCAAAGGAAAAACTATCAGGTGCTACATTTAATCAAACATCATTAGCGATTGACGCCGCTTTGGCCGGCCAAGGAGTAGCATTAGTGTGTCGTTCATTTGTGGCAAAAGATCTTGAGTTTGGGCGGTTGATTCAAATAGTAGAAGATTCTTTTTTTATTGAGCCTGATTATTTTTTAGTGAAGAAGAAAACCACCAAGACATCGTCAGCCGTTGATGCTGTTTGGCAGTGGTGTCTGGATGAATTTGCCTCTATATAAGGTAGATTAAAAATAACGCTGTTATACAGTAAGATTCTTAACAGCGTTATATATTAGTTGTTATTGCATTTTCTCTATGTCTTTGATGTTTTTTTAGATCCTGTCTGGATGAGAATCACGCCTCCCAAGATTAAGGCTAATGCAATGAATACAAAAATATTAATTTCTTCACCTACAAAAGCACCGATAATAACGGCAACAATCGGTGCTATGTAGCTTGTTCCTGACGCTTTTACGGAACCCAATTTCTCTATTATATAATAGTAAAGAAAAAACGCTCCTCCAGTACCCAATAAACCAAGTCCAATAATCAGACCTATTAGTGACTTTATATCTGTAGTGATAGCTGATAGGTCTGTAAAATCAGTCAGTATTAATAATGTTATAGACGCAAAACCTGTTTGCCATGTGGCTAGTGCTAAAGGCGGAATTTTGTGTGGTGATAAAAGGCGTTGAGCGTACACAAATGATACGCCAAGACTCGTCGTTCCTGCCAGCATCCAAATAACACCTAGCGGGTCTATGCTTTCGACATGCTCCCAAGGGCGTGCGCTGATTATTATCCCTAAAAAACCTAAGATAACTCCGATTAACATTTGTAGAGTTGGGCGATCTTTTCTCAGGAATAGGAATGCACATATAAAAGTGAAGATTGGGATTGATCCACTTAATAACCCAGCGATACTGGTTGGAATTAATGCGGTACCAGCAACAAATCCATAATAGTAAAATGAAGTGGCGAGTACAGACATAACGGCAAAATGTATGATGTGTTTAAATTGATCTCTATGTAACACCTTCGAATATAAAGCAATGAGCAGAAGTGGAATAAAACCACATAAAACTCGTAGCATAACGGTTTGTGCTGGCGTAATCAGCAAGGTAGACCACTTCATAAAAATAAAGTTCGAGCCCCAAATGACCCCTAAAGCGATAAGAGCTAAATAGCTTCTTAGCATACGATTGCCTCTAAACAATAAAACACTATTAAATTAGAGTTTATTGTAGTGTTTAATTTGGTGAAAATCGCGCGATTTAAAAGCACTTAGACTGTAGTTTTTCTATTGAGAGTTTAACGATGGATTTGATTGGGCTATACCGAGAATACGACTACTCTGCTATGTGTTTTTTTATTCAGTTTGAAATATCTACCTGTGGAATTGCGAATATTTAACATGGAAGAGTTTGCTAAAAGCAAAAAAAAGCCCTGATCAATGATCAGGGCTTTTTTAATGTTGGTACCAGTAGGCGGACTCGAACCGCCACGCCCGAAGGCAACGGATTTTGAATCCGTCGTGTCTACCAATTCCACCACACTGGCCTTAAAAAGGTGAGCCGTATTGTATTGGAATTTAGCGGAGTGTCAACGCATTAGGGATTTATTTTTTATCTTTTTAATTTGAAGACTCTGAAAAGTACCTTTTTATGCGGATTTTCGCTAAGATACGGCGTCGATTTTTCTAGGTAGTTTTCTTTTCATGCTCGTTTCCGATTATCACTTTGATTTGCCCGATTCTTTAATCGCAAATTATCCTATGCCCGATAGAACTTCTAGCCGCTTATTGCATCTTGATGGGCCAAGCGGTGATCTTGTTCACCGCCAATTTCCTGATGTCTTGGGTCTAGTGCAGCCGGGAGACTTGATGGTATTCAACAACACTCGTGTTATTCCTGCGAGGGTTTTCGGTCAGAAAGAATCTGGTGGTAAAGTTGAGATATTAGTAGAGCGTGTCATTGGTACGAATGAAGCTTTGGCTCATGTTCGTGCGAGTAAGTCTCCAAAGGAAAACAGTAAATTGTTTTTAGGCCAAGATAAAGGCGAGCAAATTGAGGCGACGATGATTGGCCGCTCTGGTGCTTTGTTTCATCTTGTTTTTGAAGAACCTGTATTAGATGTTTTGTCTCGTGTTGGTCACATGCCTTTGCCGCCTTATATTGAACGCCCTGATGAAGAAAGTGATCAGGAACGTTACCAAACGGTTTATAACGAAAAGCCCGGTGCGGTTGCTGCTCCAACGGCAGGTTTGCATTTTGATGATGCGTTGTTGGAGAAGCTAAAAGCAAAAGGCGTGGAAACGGCGTTTGTTACCTTGCATGTCGGTGCTGGAACGTTTCAGCCAATGAAAGTTGATAATGTGAAAGATCACATTATGCACGCTGAATATGTTGAGGTTGAACAAGACGTTGTTAATCAAGTGAAAGCAGCAAAAGCCCGTGGCGGTAGAGTGATTGCGGTTGGAACAACCAGTGTGCGTAGTCTTGAATCGGCAAGCCAAAGCGGTCAAATTGAACCGATGAAGGACGATACCAGTATTTTTATTTACCCTGGTTACGAATTTAAAACAGTAGATGCCTTGATTACGAATTTCCATTTACCTGAATCAACATTAATTATGTTAATCAGTGCTTTTGCTGGTTATGACCATGTAATGTCAGCGTATAAAAAAGCTGTAGAAGAACAATACCGATTTTTTAGTTATGGCGATGCCATGTTTATTACACGTAATGCGCAGGCTACAGGCCCGCAGTCCGCAGATTGAGGAATAAGACGAATGACTGAGAAGCGTTCAGAATGTTTTATGGATTTTGACCTACATACCACATCAGGAAAGGCTCGTCGTGCAACGCTGACTTTTCCTCGTGGTAAAGTTGAAACGCCAGCATTTATGCCAGTAGGAACCTACGGCACAGTAAAAGGTATGTTAACCAAAGACATTGAAGAAATTGGTGCTGATATTATTTTGGGTAATACTTTTCACCTATGGCTACGTCCTGGTATGGACGTAATTAAGGCTCACGGAGATTTGCACGATTTTACTCAATGGAAGAAGCCCATTTTGACCGATTCTGGTGGCTTTCAGGTTTTTTCATTAGGTGAAATGCGTAAGATTACTGAAGAGGGCGTGAGCTTCCGTTCTCCTATTAATGGATCTAAAGTATTTTTGAGTCCTGAAATCTCGATGCAAGTTCAGAAAGATCTTGGTTCTGACATTGTGATGATTTTTGATGAATGTACTCCTCACCCTGCAACAACGGATGTAGCGGCAACATCTATGCGCAGAAGTTTGCGCTGGGCTCAACGTTCTAAAGATGAGCACGGTGATAGCCCTTCTGCCTTGTTTGGTATCATTCAAGGGAGTATGTACGAAAACCTACGTGAAGAATCTTTAGAAGGACTAATGAGCATCGGTTTTGATGGTTATGCTATTGGCGGTTTGTCAGTAGGTGAGCCAAAAGAAGAAATGATGAAAGTGTTGGATTTTGTTGCCCATAAAATGCCAGCAGATAAGCCACGTTATTTGATGGGTGTTGGCAAACCTGAAGACTTGGTGGAAGGTGTGCGTCGCGGTGTTGATATGTTCGATTGTGTGATGCCAACACGAAATGCTCGAAATGGACATTTATTTACTTCTGATGGTGTTGTTCGTATACGAAATGCACAATATCGTCATGATATTGGTCCATTGGATAAAGAATGTGATTGTTACACTTGTAAAAACTTTTCTCGGTCTTATCTACATCATTTGGATAAGTGTCAAGAAATGGTTGGTGCTCAATTAAATACCATTCATAACTTACGTTATTATCAAACTCTCATGGCGGGATTGCGTAAGGCGCTAGATGAAGGTAAATTTGACGCCTTTGTTGATGAGTTTTATGCAAAGCTTGGCTTAGAAGTGCCTGTTTTGAGTGAATAATAAACAAAAATATGTGAATTTCCTTGTTGGAAGTGTCACAACAGTTTCATAAACCATTGGAGAGTTACCCTATGATCGCATTGATCTCACCAGCATACGCCGAAGGCGGCGCAGCAGCAGATGGCGGTATTTTTAATTTAGTATTGCTTGCTGGCTTCGTTGTTATTTTTTACTTCCTTATGTGGCGCCCACAAGCAAAACGTGCAAAAGAGCATAAAAACTTGGTTGCTTCTTTGGGTAAAGGTACTGAAGTCGTAACAGGCGGCGGTGTACTTGGTAAAGTATCTAAAGTAGATGATAACTATGTAGTACTTGAAGTTGCTGAAGGTGTTGAAATGAAATTTCAAAAGTCTTCTGTTGCTGCTGTATTGCCTAAAGGGACGTTGAAGTCAATTTAACCTTCCTGAGAAGCGCCTCTAGATTTTATTTTCTAGGAGGCGCTTTTCTTCTTTTTTCGATCCATTTGATTTTTTAGGTTTAAAGGATTTTTCATGCTTAACAAGTACCCCTTGTGGAAGTATTTGCTAATTCTTCTTGTTTTGGCTTTGGGGCTACTTTATGCCTTCCCAAATCTTTATCCAGATGATCCAGCTCTACAACTGTCAGCCCAAAAAACAACATCTGTTGTTGATCAGAGTACGCTATTAAAAGCGACTGATGCGCTTAAGAAAGCGAATATAGAATTAAAAGAAGCAGAACTAACCTCTGCTGGCGGTACCTTGCGCTTTAACAGTGGTGAGGACCAACTTGCGGCTAAGCCTGTTGTGGCGGCCGTATTGGGTGACGACTTTGTAACGGCGCTTAACCTTGTGCCTACGACACCAGATTGGTTGTCTTCATTGGGTGCTGGGCCAGCAAAACTAGGGCTTGATTTACGAGGCGGCGTACATTTCTTATTAGAAGTAGATACACCTGCAGCGGTTAAGCAGAGACTAGAAGTTAGCTCAAGTGAAATGAAAGCGGCATTACGTAAGGACAAAATCCGTTACCGTAGTGTGGCTGTAGCAGACAGCGTATTGTCAATTCGATTCTTAAAAGAAGCCGATTTAGATCTTGCTGAAAACTTATTAGGGGATGATTTCCCAGAGTACCGTTATGCAACACGTGAAAGTAACGATGAATTTTATTTAGATGTTAGCTTCACTGAAGCGGCGACAAGTGAAATTGAGTCTTATGCATTACAGCAAAACTTAACAACGTTGCGTAATCGTGTTAATGAGCTAGGTGTGGCTGAGCCTTTGGTACAACGCCAAGGGAGTAATCGTATTGTTGTTGAGTTGCCAGGAGTACAAGATACTGCTGCGGCAAAACGTATTATCGGTGCAACAGCTAATCTTGAATTTCATTTAGAAGCAGGTCTAGAAGATAGTGGTTCTGATATTGAAACACTAACGTTCCGCGATGGCAGTGGCCGTACGGCGCGTTTAGAGCGTGACCTTATTATTACAGGTGACAGTGTTTCCGACGCAAGTTCCTCTTTTGATGAAAATGGTCAGCCACAAGTAAACATCAGCTTGGATTCAAAAGGCGGCAAACAGATGAGTAAAGTTACTCGTGCTGCTGTTGGGCGTAATATGGGCGTTGTGTTTATAGAGCACAAATCTCGCAGTCGCTTTGTTGAAAATGCCGAAGGCAAAATGGAAGAGGTGCGTAGAAGCTACAGTGAGAAAGGTATTATCTCATTGGCGACTATCCAAACCACGTTGGGTAATTCATTTCGTATTACAGGGCTAGACAGTCCTCGTGAATCTTCAGAGCTTGCTTTGTTGCTTCGTGCTGGTGCATTAGCTGCGCCAATTTACTTTGTAGAAGAGCGTACCATCGGGCCGAGTTTAGGTGCTGAAAACATCAAACTGGGTGTGAGTTCTGCTCAAATTGGTCTGTTAGTTGTTATGTTGTTCATGCTGGTTTATTACAAGGTATTCGGTGTGTTTGCGAATATTTCATTGGCTATAAATATTATATTGCTGATGGCTTGTATGTCTCTGCTTTCTGCTACGTTAACGTTACCGGGTATTGCTGGGATCGTATTAACTATGGGGATGGCGGTAGATGCTAATGTATTGATCTTCTCAAGAATAAAAGAAGAGCTAGCGGCTGGTGTTCCAAATCAGCAGGCAATACATTCGGGCTTTAATCGAGCTTTCACCACTATTTTCGATGCCAATATTACGACCCTACTTGTGGCTGTAATTTTGTTTGCGGTAGGTACAGGGCCTGTAAAAGGTTTCGCAGTTACTTTGTCGCTTGGTATTCTTACTTCGATGTTTACGGCGATTGTATTGACTCGTGCACAAGTTAATCTTGTGTATGGTGGCCGTAAAAACAAGAAACTGTATATTTAGGAGAACGCCATGAAAGTGACAAATATTCCATTTATGGCTATGCGTAAAATCGTCGCTGTTTTTTCTCTTGTGCTGATCCTAATTTCTATTGGTTCTTTAGCAACAAAAGGTCTGCAGTTCGGCTTAGATTTTACTGGCGGTACTTTGGTTGAGGTAGCTTATGAAAAAGCACCTGAGCTTGATGATATTAGAGCCTTGCTGAGCGAAAGTGGGTATGACGATATTGTTGTACAGAACTTTGGTTCGACGACCGATATTGTTGTGCGTATGGCAAACTCTTATACCGCGACCTTAGGAGATGAAGTTTTATTAACACTTCAAAACAATGGCGAGACGAATGTTTCTCTTCAGCGTTCTGAATTTGTTGGTGCGCAAGTGGGTGAGGAATTGCGTGAGCAAGGTGGCTTGGGTATGTTACTCGCGTTACTAATTGTAATGGTGTACGTTGCCGTTCGCTTCCAGTTCAAGTTTTCCATTGCGTCTGTAGTTGCATTGACCCATGACGTTATTATTACGTTGGGTTTTTTCTCCTTGTTCAATGTAGAGTTTGATTTGACGGTATTGGCGGCTTTGCTAGCCGTTGTTGGTTACTCGTTAAATGACACTATTGTTGTGTGTGACCGTATTCGTGAAAATTTCCGTATTATGCGTGAAACAACACCTTACGATTTAATAAATGAGTCAATTAACCAAACTTTAGGCCGTACCTTGATTACATCATTAACCACTTTATTTGTGTTGGTTGTATTGTTTGTGGCGGGTGGGGAAGCGATACATAACTTCTCTATGGCTTTGTTGGTGGGTATTATTATCGGTACTTATTCTTCTATCTTTGTTGCGGCAAACTTATTGCTTGCGCTTGATATAAAACGAGAAGACTTAGTTCCTGCACCAAAAGAAGAGCTAGAAGACGAATTACCATAATGTAACTTGGTCGTTGTTTTAAATAAAAAAGCCTGCAAGAATGCAGGCTTTTTTATTTGAATTATTTCTTTAATGCTAGTATCTGAATTTAAGGGGAAATCGTTCGATATGCGTTTTTTAGTCTTTAGCTTGTTATATGCACTTTTTAGTACTCAGGTTAGTGCCTTAGATTTCACGTCTATGGATAAAACCAGCCAAACCTTTCCTAATATTAAAACTGTACAGGTCGCCTATAAAGGAGAGATTGTTTGGTCGAAGGCCTACAACAAAGCAAACATCAACGCGGTCACCAATATTAAGTCGGCTTCAAAATCTGTGATGTCTGCAATGGTTGGTATGGCGATAGAGCGAGGACTTTTTGAAGGGGTAGATCAAAAAATTGCTCCGTTATTTATTGATGAATTACCTAGTAATCCAGATGCTCGTTTAAATGATATTACAATTGGTCATTTGCTTTCTATGCAAGCAGGGTTAGAACGGGCATCTGGTCGTAACTATGGTCGTTGGGTAATAAGTGACAATTGGGTTAAGGCCGCACTTTCATGGCCTTTTGTTGAAGAGGTTGGCGGTGAGATGCAGTACTCAACAGGCAATACTCACTTACTATCTGCCATTATTATGAAGAAAAGTGGTGAGCATACTTATCGACTTGCTAATAAGTGGTTTCGAGGTTCTGGTGTTAAAATTCAAAGCTGGGAAACTGATCCTCAAGGTATCCCTATGGGTGGTAATCAAGTTGGTATGACGCCTGTTTCGCTATTGGCCTTTGGTGAGCTGTATCGTCGAGGAGGCGTGACAAAGACAGGTAAACGTTTGATCTCTGAGCAATGGATTAAAGAAAGCTGGACGCCAAGAACCCATTCTCGTTTCCATAATGGAAAATATGGCTATGGTTGGTTTATTCAATCTTTTGCTAATGTGCAGGGTTATTTTGGTTGGGGGTTTGGTGGGCAAATGATTTATGTATTACCAGAACTAGATTTAACGGTAGCCATTACTTCTAAGGATAATTTACCTTCTGGACGAACGGGCTATCGAGATTTACTTCATAGTATGGTGAGTGACGATATTGTTCCAGTAATCCAATCTATTCAATAGCTCTTACTTGTGTAATATATTAAATTTGAAATCGTTTTCGTATTTTATGATGAGAGAGAATCCAATAAAAAAGCCTGCGTAAAAACAGACCTTTTTATATTTTTAAGGATAGATATTATTCAGTAATCTTACCGAAATGCATACCCATTTGGGTTGGTGTTTCGGCTGCTAATGACTCTTCCCATTCAATGGCGCCTTTTCCGAACAAAACGATGGCAGTGGAGCCAAGTTTAAATCGTCCCATTTCTTCGCCTTTTTTAATTTCAACATTATTCAATTCCTTGTAATCCCAAGTGACAACATTTTTATTGAATGGCGTCACTTGTCCTGCCCATGTAGTTTCTATGCTGGCAACTATCATGGCGCCAACAAGAATGACCGCCATTGGGCCTGCTTCTGTTTCAAATAAGCACACAGTGCGTTCGTTACGAGCAAAGACGTTTGGAATCTGTTCTGCAGTGACTTTGTTGACGGAGAATAACTTACCTGGGACATGGATCATCTTCGTCAATTTACCCGTTAATGGCATATGAACACGATGGTAGTCTTTAGGTGATAAATAAACCGTTGCGAACGAGCCACCAAGAAACTGATCGGACAGTGATGCGTCGCCGCCTAATAGACTAGTAAGGCTATAGTGGTGGCCTTTGGCTTGAAGGAGAGTGCCATGCTCGATTTTACCCAGTTGACTTATTGCGCCATCGGCTGGGCAGGCAATGCTTTTTTCACCTTCACATATTGGGCGCAATTCAGGGCGGATGGCCCTAGTAAAAAAATCATTAAAATTACGATAGGACAAAGGATCGCTATTAATCGCTTGTGACATGTCAACTTGGTATTTTTTCACGAATTGATTAATAAAGGTGTTTTTAACCCAATCGCTTTCGCATTCTGCTATTTTCCCAATAACGTGAGAGAGTGTTTTTTGTGGAGTTATATGTTGTACGAAAGCAAAAAGCTGATCTTTATTCACGTGATTGATCCTATTTTAATTTAATTAGTGCTGTGGCTTATAAGAGACACAATCTGTTTGAGGTTTTTATAATCTTTATCATTGAATTCTGTGCGTGTTTCTAGCCAAAGAATGACTGTTTCATGTTCTGATGTAGTCGTTGAAGCAAGTATTAAATGACTATTACTATCTATTATTTGGTCTGAGGTGTGTGGGAAATCCTTTAGTACACTATCAAGTTTTGTTCCGAATAAATGAGTCGCCGATTTTTTATTTGATAATTTTTTGAATATAGGAGATGGCGCATTCCATTGAATAGCTCTTATAACATCCAGATTATAACCAAATTGAAATAAGGGAGAGCATTTGTTGTTTGAGTGTTTGAATATAATACAATGCTGTGTATTAGGAATGGCTTGTTTAATAGCCTTTAAAGCAAGATTGGCTTTTTGTTTCGCCTCGTAATTTGTTTTTTTACTTAATGTATCTTTGAGTGCGGCTATTGGAGATAGTTTGGTCTTTTTTGATTGCGAAGACCGCTTGTCTGTATATAGTTCGGGGTCAAGTAGTTGTTTTGCGAGTGGGATTTTACCTTTAGTGTTATAAAGTCTGGCAGCTTCAGTGCTCGAGAAATGTGCTGTCTGGATTATTTCACCAATGTGGCGATGCATTACTGTGGCCACAACGCGATAGAAAAATGGTAGTTTTTTTGAATCCCACCCCATTCTATTTGCTTCATGAACGACTTTGTTAGCGCAGTAAGTAAAAATAAGGGGGTTGTTTACTAAGATAGTAAGTCTTTTGTCTTCAGTAAAGCCTGGAAGTTCATCTGGATTGTGAGCTAGGTGGGCGAGTGTTTGCATTTCATTTTTGTTTGGGATGTGTTTGGTTAAAAATGAATCAATAATTTGGTTCGATGTATTCCAATATGCGCAAAGGCGAATAGTTAATTCATCAATGCGACAACCTAATGTACTTAGTTCTGCTTGGCTGGACGTATCGCCTTGTTGAATTTTTTGATTGATGGTAGTCATGACAGGGTAGGCATAAAACCATAAAAGCCATCTTGCAGAATCTCGAAAGAGTGTTACCCAAAAAATATCGTCTTCGTTACCCGATCTTTTTTCTATGGCCCAATGTCTTGCCATGGTTGCCGCTTCATAGCTTGTTTGTATTTCACTTAAAAATGCTGACAGGTTAGGCGTGGGCTTTTTTGTTAGATCGTAAGATAAAAAACGAGGGAAAAGCCTAGCTATGCCATTCATTCCTACCATGGCGGCAGCGTGAAAAGGTGTTTTTATTTCACCATTTTTGTTTGGTACGATTCTATTTGCTTCATTTAAAATAGCAAAAGAAAGTAGAGGGTCTGACGCTATGTTTTCTTGCATTGCATCAAGTGTGTCTTCTGTTCTTTTAATTTGGGTGTTAAGGCGCGCTAAATTAACCGCTTTGACAGGGAACTGTTTGTTTTTAAGAAAATGAAGCCATTCATTTAGGCTAGAAGGTGACTTGTCTTTCATAGCTGGTTACATTAGAGGCTCGGTTATTTACGTGTATTTAAAGCGCTTTTATATTTTTGATCTTATTTATCATACTGTATATTGAAGTAAGAGCATACTTTGTCATTATTAAGGAAGAAAATATGTTTGCATTAGCAGGCGTGCTAGTCGTTATTGTTAGTGTGGTGTGGGGATACTTGGCATCTCATGGAAGTATGTTGGCATTATGGCAGCCTTTTGAAGTTATTATTATCTGTGGTGCGGCGTTAGGGGCGTTTATGCTTGCTAATCCATTTGTTGTGCAGAAAAAAGTATTTACTATGTTGCCCCAAATATTCTCTGGGAGTCGACATAATAAAGCATTCTACCTTCAACTATTAGGCGTTATGTATTGTCTTTTTCAGAAAAGTCGTCAAGAGGGTTTTCTCTCTATTGAAGATGATATCGAATCTCCGTTTGATAGTGAGTTGTTTAATCGTTTCCCAGATGTAATTCGTGATCATGAACTGGTGGAATTTCTTACAGATAATTACCGTATTTTTATTTTAACAGGGCTTCCTGCTTATGAGATGGAAGCTATTATGGATAATGAGATAGAACAAATTGAGGAAGAGCTTGTTGCACCAAGTCATGCATTAACTCGAGTTGCTGAAGGTCTGCCAGGGTTTGGTATTGTTGCTGCAGTTTTAGGCATTGTTATTACTATGGGGTCTATTGGTGGGCCTTTAGAAGAAATCGGTGCTCATGTCGCCGCGGCTTTAGTGGGTACATTCCTCGGTATCTTTTTTGGTTATGGTTTCGTTGGTCCTGCTGGGACTCATTTAGAAAACTTGGGAACAAATGAGCTAAAAGCGTATTTATGCGTGAAAGCAAGTTTGAATTCAATTGTGTCTGGTTATGCACCGCCTGTTGCGGTTGAGACTGGTCGCAAGTTACTTCCACCTGATATGCGTCCAAGTTTTGCTGAATTGTCTATTGAACTTCAGCAGTATCGTTAAGATGAGCCTATACCAAATTAAGGGGAATATTTGATGGCCTTAGGCTCTAATGGATTGGTAATTAGGCGTGTCAAGAAAGTCAAAAAAGGCGGTCATCATGGCGGGGCTTGGAAGATAGCCTTGGCTGATTTTGCTTTGGCGATGATGGCGTTATTTTTGGTTCTATGGTTACTGAGCGTAGCTTCTCCTGAAGAATTGGCAAGTATTGAAGGTTATTTTCAAGACCCTATAGGTCCTTCTACTGCTGGCTATAGTGCAAATCCTATTGACCTTGGTGGCAGCCCTGCAAAAAGTAATGAAAAAAAATTAGATTTACAGTTGCCAAAATCGGGCAGTGTCGATGTGCCAGAGCGTGAAAATAGAATTGGTAATGGAGCTGAAACTTCCGAGTCAAATAGCCTAAATGATGTTGTACGTGAAGAAATGGAGAGGATGAATGTTGTCTTGTCCGAGCAAAAAAATCTACGTATTGAAATTACTCCGTTGGGTGTTCGTATAACTTTGCTGGATAACCCTGACAAGCCAATGTTTGAGCGTGGTAGCGCTATAATGATGCCAGACATTGAAAATACGCTGTTAAGTATGTCTCCAATTTTTAATAGAGTTAAAAACCCAATAGTCATTACAGGACATACTGACTCTTCTCGTTTTGGAGATTCACGACGTTTGGATAACTGGGACTTATCGGCTTTGCGCGCAAATGCGGCTCGTCGTATATTGGAAGAGGGTGGTGTTGAGGATTCAAGAATTGCTCAAGTAATTGGTTTGTCTGATAGTGTGCCTTACAATCGATTCGATACCGACAGTGCTGAAAACAGACGGATTAGTATTACCTTATTAACTGATGACGCTTATAAAAAACTATTGGATCGGAATCGAAGTAATTTTGGTAACCCGGTGAGTCAATCTGATTTAGATCTAACACCGGAAACCGTTTTCTAGAAGGCTTGGTTTTCTCTAATTGATTGTTTAATTCTTAAGAAGCTCTGGAAGCGATGTTCTGTTATTTCACCTTTTTCCAGCGCTTCTAAAATTGCACATCCAGGTTCTTTTTCATGGGCGCAGTCTCTGAATCGGCAATAGCCGATGTGAGGGCGAAACTCAACAAAGCCATTTAATAGTTCCTCTTCAGAGATGTGCCACAAGCCAAATTCACGTATTCCTGGTGAGTCAATAAGATCTCCGCCTTTCGGCATGTGGAATAGGCGTGCTGTGGTTGTTGTATGGACGCCTTTTTTTCTTTTCTGTGAAAGCTCCCCAACAGTGATGTCTATGTCAGGAAGTATTGTTCCTATGAGGGACGATTTACCAACACCTGATTGGCCAACGAATACACTGGTTTTATCTTGTAGGAAGCTATAGAGGGATTCCATGCCTTCTTTATACTTAATGGAGGTTCGAATTATTTTGTAATTTAAATCTTCATAAGTTTTTAATAGTTCATTTAACCCTGCTTCGTTCTTGCTGTCGATTAGGTCGCATTTATTTAAAAGAATGACGGGGGGGATGCCTACTGTTTCTGCAGCGACTAGGTAGCGATCGATTAAGTTGGCGTGAGCGACCGGCTCAGCAGCAATAACCACTACGATATGGTCTATATTAGCGGCAACTGGCTTTAAACGGCCGTGCATATCTGGACGAGAAAGGAATGTGTTGCGAGGAGTTGTTGCAACAACCACTCCTCCATCATTATGCTTTGGGCGCCATACGACTTTGTCGCCAGTAACCAATTGACCTAGGTTAGCGCGTAAATTACAACGTACCGAAACCCCAATAAAAGGTTCTTGTGTACCTTCTACTTCTACTTGGGTGCCGAAATGCGAAATGATCATGCCTTCGGTTTCGGGCCCAAGATCGGAAGATTGAAGTAATTCTTCAGCAAGATCTCCTCGCTTTTGAGTGCGTTCTACGCGTTCTTGGTGAATTCTTTCAATTCGCCAAGTTTGTTGTTTGGTAAGTTTTCGCTTCGACATTAGGCTCGTCTGATCATATAGTAAGGCGCATAGAGTATAATGCTTGGCATCGAGAATAAAGGATTTGAAGTATATGAGCTTAAATGAAGAAAATTTAGTATGGATTGACCTTGAAATGACAGGGTTGGAACCAGACACAGACACGATTATTGAGATTGCCACAGTGGTTACTGATAAACATTTGAATATTCTGGCGGAAGGTCCAAGTCTGGTTGTCCATCAAGATAAATCGGTGATGGATGCGATGGATGAGTGGTGTACGCAACATCATGGCGATTCAGGACTGACGGCAAGAGTGTTGGCTTCTAGTATTAGTATGGCCCAAGCGGAAGAGGAAACGATCAAGTTTTTGGAGAAGTATGTTCCTGCTGGCGTTTCTCCTATTTGTGGCAACAGTGTTGGTCAGGATCGTCGTTTTTTATATCGTTACATGCCTAAACTAGAAGCGTTCTTCCACTACCGTTATGTAGATGTTAGTACTATTAAAGAGTTAGCTAAGCGTTGGAAGCCTGATGCCCTAGAAGGGTTCCATAAATCGGGTGCGCATTTGGCGCTTGATGATATTTTAGAGTCTATTGGTGAGCTTAAGCATTATCGTCGTACTATGTTTGGTCTTGATGATGCTGGTTTGAGCGACTAAAGCTTTAAACTTAAAGGTTAAGATGAAAAAGTAAGCGCTTTTGACTCTTTTACTGAGTTAAGCGCTTATGTAGTACTAAGCTAGTAATTAATCGTGCTTTTTAGAGAAGGGCAGAAGCACCATCCCAGATTAGTTTGATTCCTGTTAAGGATAGAAAAAAATACATGTATTTGAAGAAGGCCTCGGTAGGGATTTTATAATGCAACCAAGCGCCTAGCTGAACTCCTGCATAAGCAAGGGGGATAAAATAAAGCGATAGTAGAATATTAGAAGTGTTTAGCTGTCCAAGAATGCCATATGGAATGAGTTTGACGTAGTTTACAGCAGCGAAAATAACGGCGGCAGTGGCGACATATTGGGTTTTATCTAAATTGGTTCTGAGTAAGTAGACACTCATTGGAGGTCCGCCAGCGTGAGCGATAAAACTTGTGAAGCCTCCAAGTGCACACCAGAACTTGCCTGTTATCGCGCTAAGTGGCTTTTTTTGAGATGTTGTGTTTTTTTTCGGCCATGAGTTGATCGTAAAGCCAATCGCAATTATACCAACGACAATTTTTAGCCACTCTGTAGAAAACCATGAAGCAGTTAACCCACCAATAATAATACCAATTATGGCGGCGGGGATGCATTTTATTAGTTGCTCGGTACTCCATTTTCCCCAGAATTTTTGGACGGTAAAAATGTCCATAACGCAAAGTATTGGAAGCATGATCGCGGCAGCAAGAGTGGGGGATGTTTGGAGTGAGATAAGAGGTACAGCGATAACACCAAAAGCACCGGAGAAGCCTCCTTTGGATATTCCTGTTATAAAAACGGCAATAGCGATGAGAAAGATAAGGAACCAATCCATATAAATGCTCTTTATTTTTAATTGTTGTTATTTAGTTGGTAAAGCGGATGTTTTTATTATGTGTTATCTAGTCTTGTTTCAAAAGGTTTCTGTATTAGAATTGTTTAAATGTTAGTTTTTGCTCCGTTGAGTGAAGAAAGGATAAATACATAATGCGAATAGAAAAAGAAGTGTATGGAGAAGAGGCAATGGAGAAGCTAGGAGAAGCTTTTTCATCTTCACTCCATATTGGTGGTGTTGTCTATTTAGATGGCGACCTAGGTATGGGGAAAACCACATTAGTAAGAGGTGTTTTATGTGGCCTAGGGTACGTAGGGCCTGTAAAAAGTCCTACTTACACGATTGTTGAGCCTTATGAGATAGCAGGGGTTGAAGTTTTTCATTTTGACTTATATCGAGTGACAGACCCTGAAGAGCTTGAATATATGGGGATTCGAGATTATTTTTCAGAGAGTGGTTTGTGTTTGATTGAGTGGGCTGAAATGGGGCGCGGTGTGGTGGCTGAGGCGGATGTTGTTGTTTCATTGACGTTAATACCTGAAGGTCGACATGTGTCTTTTGAGGCTAAAACAGAAAAAGGCCGTGTTGCCTTACAGGCCCTAGGAGATGACATAACTACTTGATGTATAGAAGTCTTTACTATAAGTAAGATTGAGATCAACTTGATCAGCAGTTATAGTGGACAGATATACTAGCTAGCTGTCTGATATGCATACTAAATTTCATACTCATCTTTGTGTTTTTATAACGTTAATTTTATCTGTTGCGTCTTTTTATGTGGCGGCGGCAGATGTTCGAGATATACGTGTTGCTCAGCAAGAAGGCGTTACCCGTTTAGTGTTTGAGCTTTCTGGTTCCTCTGACCATCGTCTCTTCCCCCTTTCAAATCCTGAGCGTATTGTTCTTGATATTAGTAATGTCGAATTGACTTCTTCTGTTATGAGTAGTTTATCTTCTCTATCGTCTGATGTTTTGTCGCGAGTGCGTTATGCCAAGCGAGATAATGGCGTGCGCTTTGTATTAGATTTAGTTAGATCTGTAAAGGCAAAAAGTAGCGTGTTGGCGGCTAATGGAACGTATGGCCCGCGAATATTAATTGAACTTGAATATGGTGTTCGTAAGCCTGCAACGATTGTGAAAAGTTTGGCGACTCTTTCGCAAGAAAAGCGGGATATTGTCATAGCAATTGACCCGGGTCATGGTGGGAAAGATCCTGGTGCTTTGGGTCAATATAAAGTGCGAGAAAAAGATATCGTACTTTCTATTGCTAAAGAGTTAGCAAAACGAATTGATGCTGTAGATGGCTTTAAATCGGTTTTAACTCGTTCAACGGATACTTATCTTAAGTTACGAGATCGCTCACGGGTTGCCCGAGAGGCAAACGCGGATTTGATGATTTCTATCCACGCAGACGCGTTTACTAAATCAAGTGCGAGAGGTGCTTCTGTGTGGGCTTTATCATTAAGTGGAAAGAGCTCTGAGATGGGGCGCTGGCTGGCTCAGCAAGAAAATTCAGCTGACTTGGTTGGCGGTATTTCATTAGACGATAAGGATCAGTTGTTGGCTGAAGTGTTGCTAGATATGTCAATGAATTCAACTATTCATATGAGTCTTAATATAGGTAAAAGTGTATTGGGTGAAATGCGCGGAGTTGCTAGGCTGCATAAAGATACCGTTCAGCAGGCTGGTTTTGTAGTGCTTAAATCGCCCGATATTCCCTCTATTTTGATTGAGACGGGTTTTGTCTCAAATAAAACGGAAGCTAAAAATTTATCTAGCCGAACGTATCGAGTCAAGCTTGCGGCTTCTATTGCGAAAGGGACTGTTGAATATTTTACCAAGAATGCACCTGATGGCACCTTGGTTGCCTGGAAGCAAAAAAAGCATTCCGATTATATCTATGCGGTAACAAAAGGAGATACTTTGTCTGAAATTGCCCGTCGTAACAATGTTTCTCTAACTGTTTTGCGCCAAGCAAATAATTTGAAAAACGATGTTATATGGATTGGTCAAAAACTCGTTATTCCTGCTGGGTAGAATACTATTTAATCTCCTTGTGATAGACAAGGCGATACTATTATTAAAGGTCGTTCATGAACAGAATTAATCTATTATCTCCGCGTTTAGCTAACCAAATTGCAGCAGGTGAGGTGGTAGAGCGACCTGCTTCTGTTGTGAAAGAGTTACTTGAAAATAGCTTGGATGCGGGTGCTTCACAGCTTGATATCGATGTTGAGCAAGGTGGTGTGAGGCGTATAAAAATACGCGATAATGGCACTGGTATTATGAAAGAAGACCTTTCTTTGGCTCTGAGCCGGCATGCAACCAGTAAAATTATTACATTAGATGATCTAGAGGCAGTTCGTACCCTAGGGTTTCGTGGTGAGGCGCTTGCAAGTATTAGTTCTGTTTCTCGAATGCATCTTACCTCTCAAGCCGAGGGTGAGACTGAAGCTTGGCGTGTAGAAGTTGAAGGGAAAGATATGGCGGCAGCTATTCGGCCTGCGTCCCACCCTGAAGGCACGACAATAGATGTGTGTGATTTGTTTTTTAACACGCCAGCCCGTCGAAAATTCTTACGTACTGAAAAAACTGAATTTACTCATTTAGAAGAAGTGGTAAAGCGTCTGGCTTTAAGTCGTTATGAAACGGGTTTTCGTTTAAGTCATAATGGTAAGCAAGTTTACGATCTTCGACCTGTTACAGATCAACTCCATGCGGAGCATCGATTAGCGACTCTGCTTGGTAAGAAGTTTATTGAAAACTCCTTAACATTAGATGTCGAAGCCGCTGGGTTACGGTTGTGGGGTTGGATTGGATTGCCAACGTTTTCTCGATCTCAGGCAGATCTACAGTATTTCTTTGTAAATGGCCGAGTCGTGAAAGATAAGTTGGTGGCACACGCTGTGCGCCAGGCTTATCGTGATGTTTTGTATAATGGGCGTCATCCTACTTTTGTCTTATACCTTGAGTTGGATCCAGCAACAGTGGATGTCAATGTGCATCCTACTAAGCATGAAGTGCGTTTTCGTGATGGTCGTTTGGTTCATGATTTTCTGTTTAGTCGAATACATAAGGCTATTGCTGATGTGAGGCCTGAGTCTGATGCTGCGCCAACAGGTATGCAGGGAGGATCAATAGTTGAGCCTGAGATTACCGAGCAGTCAGCTTTGCCTCTGACAAATCGTTCATCTACGGCGGGAATGGATTGGATGAGGCCTACTTCTAATAGTGTTGGGGCTTCAGATGTCCGAGGGCAGCTTGACGGAATGAGTCGCCTTTCTGGTTACGCTCAAGAATATACTGCTCGTACTGAAGAGGTTGACCCTGAAACTGGAGAGGTAAGAGAAATTGCACCGATAAATTCTATTGGTGTGTCTGGGCCTTTAGAGCAAAGAGACGATTATCAGGCTGTGCCTCCTTTAGGTTTTGCTGTTGCTCAGTTGCATGGTGTGTATATTATTTCTGAGAGTGAGCAAGGGCTTATCTTGGTGGATATGCATGCGGCTCATGAGCGAATTGTTTATGAAAGAATGAAAACGGCTTTTTATCAAAAAAGTATTTCCTCTCAACCACTACTGGTCCCAATTAACGTTTCTGTTTCACAAAGTGAAGCGGATCTTGTTGAAGAAAGTGGTTATGTTTTTGAGTCGTTTGGCTTTCGTGTAGAAAGAACAGGACTAGAGAGTGTAATGGTCCGTGAGGTCCCCGTTATACTGATTCGTGGCGATGTAGAAGGGCTTGTGCGTGACGTAATTAGTGATTTGGCGGCTAATGGTATTTCAGATCTTATTGAATCTCGTGCGAATGAGTTGATGGCGTCAATGGCTTGTCATGGTGCTATTCGAGCAAATAGAAAACTAACCATTACAGAGATGAATAGTCTTCTTCGAGATATGGAAGTAACTGAGCGAAGCGGGCAGTGTAATCATGGGCGACCAACTTGGGCGCATTTAAGTATGTCTGACTTGGATAAACTCTTCTTGAGAGGGCGTTAAGATGACAAAACCAAATGTTGTTTGTTTAATGGGGCCAACCGCCTCTGGAAAAACTGGGTTAGCAGTTGAGTTGGCTGAAAACCACAATTTTGAAATTATCAGTGTGGATTCCGCTTTAGTATATAAAGGTATGGATATTGGCACTGCAAAACCGGACGCCGAATTACTAGCAAGGGCGCCACATCGTTTAATTGATATTATTGATCCTCTAGAGTCTTATTCTGCAGCTGATTTTGTTCTTGATGCAGTGGAGCAGTCTCAAGAAATACTGGCAAAAGGTAAGACGCCGCTATTGGTTGGCGGTACTATGATGTATTTCAATGCGTTGCAAAAGGGTTTGGCGGAAATGCCAACAGCGGATGCTGGCTTACGTGCAGAAATTGAAAAAGAAGCGCTTGAAAAAGGCTGGCCTGTATTGCATAACGAGTTACAACAAATAGACCCTGAGGCCGCATTACGAATTCACCCTAATGATCCTCAGCGCTTGCAGCGGGCAATCGAAGTATATCGTCTGACTGGCAAAACAATGTCTCAGTTATGGTCTGAGCAAGGGACGGTTTCTTTACCTTTTGAAATGATTAATGTGGCTGTTATGCCAAAAGAGCGAAGTGTTTTACATCAGCGTATTGAGCAGCGTTTTAGTGAAATGATGGAGCAAGGCTTTCTCGATGAAGTTGAAGGTTTTTACCGTAGAGGGGATTTATCTATTGATATGCCCTCTATGCGCTGTGTTGGCTATCGACAGCTTTGGCAACATTTAGACGGGGTGGATTCTCTAGATGATGCTATATTTAAAGGTGTTGTTGCTTCACGTCAGTTGGCAAAAAGACAATTAACGTGGCTGCGGGGTTGGGAAGATTTGATGATTTTTGATAGTTTGTCTCAAAATCTTACTGTCGAGGCCTTGAATTATATAGAAAGCAGGATTATATAAGGGGAAATGGATAAAAAATTGGTGTAGTATCTACCGTATTGTTTTATCAATATTTAATTTAAAATTTTGCACTTACTTAAGGAGATTCCAATGTCAAAGGGGCAATCATTACAAGACCCTTATCTAAATATCCTACGCAAAGAAAGAGTTCCAGTGTCTATCTTTCTTGTGAATGGAATTAAGCTTCAAGGTCAAATCGAATCATTCGATCAATTCGTGATTCTACTAAAAAATACTGTTAGTCAAATGGTTTATAAACATGCCATTTCTACAGTTGTACCTTCTCGTACTATCCGTGTTCCATCTCCTGATGATGAGCCTGAAGGCGCTGCTGAATAGTTTGTCTTTAATACGACAAACAGAGGAATACCATATTGTTTTTTGAACGCCCAGATAGTGGTGATCTTGCTGTATTGGTTCATATAGATTTTCATATTCAAAGTGAAAGTTATGGGCCGGAAGAGTTTGTTGAGCTTGCTATTTCCGCTGGTGCGGATCCTGTCGCAGTTGTTTCAGGGTCTCGCCAACGTCCAGATGCTAGGTACTTTGTAGGTACTGGTAAACTCGCTGAAATCAAAGATATTGTTGATCGAGAAGAAGCTGAAATTGTGCTTTTTGATCATGCTTTGACACCCTCTCAAGAGCGAAATTTAGAAAGCTATTTACAGTGTCGAGTGATTGACCGTACAGGGCTTATTTTAGATATTTTTGCTCGACGTGCACGAACTCATGAAGGCAAGTTGCAGGTCGAGCTTGCTCAGTTACAACATACGTCAACTCGCCTTATTCGAGGTTGGACGCATCTAGAACGCCAAAAAGGCGGTATAGGTATGCGTGGGCCAGGTGAAACCCAGCTTGAGACTGACCGTCGGTTATTAAGGGAACGTATTAAATCTATTCAGAAAAGATTGGCTAAGGTGGATGCTCAGCGAGATCAAAATCGTCGATCTCGTTCACGTTCAGAAATGCCTGTTGTATCTCTTGTTGGTTATACGAATGCAGGTAAGTCAACCTTATTTAACCATGTTACTGGTGCGGATGTATTCGCGGCAGATCAGCTTTTCGCTACGCTTGATCCTACATTAAGACGTTTAGATATTGAGCAAGTAGGTACAATTATTTTAGCGGACACGGTTGGTTTTATCCGACAGTTGCCCCATAGATTGATTAAAGCCTTTCAGGCAACACTGAAAGAGTCTTCGGAAGCTGATTTATTATTGCATGTTGTTGATGCTGCGGATTCTTATCGTGATGACAATATTGCGCATGTAGGTGTAGTACTGAAAGAAATTGGTGCTGATGAAGTCCCAACGCTGACCGTTTTTAATAAAATTGATGCGCTTCCAACCGGAGAGCCTCGTATCGATAGGGATGTTGATGGGAACCCTTATCGAGTTTGGCTGTCTGCTCGTGATGGGCAGGGTTTGGATTTGCTTAAGCAGGCTGTTGCTGAATTGTTGGCAGTAGATGTGTTTAATGAAAAACTTTATCTACCAAGTAATTGCGGTCGATTAAGAGCGATGCTTTTTGAGCATGGTGCAGTGAAAAATGAACGTTTTGATGAAAGAGGTCAATCTGTTCTTGAAGTGAAATTGCCTAAAAAAGATTATTTACAGATTTTGGCACGTGCTGGCATGTCTGAGGATCAGATCGAAGCTGCATAAGTTGCACAGGATTATCATTAAAATAAAGTGGAGATGTAGTATGGCCTGGAATGAACCGGGTAATAACGACAATGACCCATGGAATCCAGATAAAAACCGGAATAATGGTACTGGGCGCTCTGATGACGGTCGTGAAAAAGATACCAACAACGACGACCCTTGGGGTCGTAAGTCTGGAGGGAAGGATCAGGGTCCACCGGATCTTGATGAAGCCTTCCGGAAGTTGATGGATATGCTTGGCGTGAAAAAATCTCGCAAAACAGGCGGTCCTAATGGTGGTGGTTCTAATATGTCGGGTAAGTTTGGTGGAAGTTTAATCATCATCGTCTTACTTGCTATTGGCGGTTTGTGGGCTGCGACTGGTATTTATCAGGTTGATCAGCAAGAGCGTGGTGTTGTGATGCGCTTAGGTAAATACCACTCTACTGTTATGCCGGGCCTTCATTGGAATGCGCCTTTAATTGATTCTGTTAGTAAAGTGAATGTAACTAAGGTTCGTTCTCTTGATCATAAAGCGTTAATGCTTACTGTGGATGATGCTATTGTTGAGGTTGGTGTTGGGGTTCAGTACTCGGTACAGAATCCAAAAGACTTCTTATTTAACGTACGTAGACCTGAAGATTCTTTAGCTCAGATTACGGAAAGTGCGCTTCGTCATGTGGTTGGTAGTTCTGAAATGGATCAGATTTTAACTGAAGGTCGTGAGCTTTTGGCGGCTGAAGTTAAAGAGCGTATGCAGGATTACAGTGATGCTTACGGTACTGGCTTATTGATTTCAAAAGTTAACGTTGAGAACACTCAGGCACCAACTCAGGTGCAAGAAGCGTTTGATGATGTTATCAAGGCGAAAGAAGATGAGTTGCGGGTCCGTAACGAAGCAGAATCATATGCGAACGGCATTATCCCTGAAGCGCGTGGTCGTGCGCAGCGTATCAGAGAGGAAGCGGAAGCTTATCGATCTGAAATAGTTGCTCGAGCAAGTGGTCAGGCAGATCGTTTTGACCGTTTATATCGAGAGTACACGAAAGCGCCAGAAGTAACCCGTCGTCGTTTGTATATAGAAACGATGGAATCGGTTTATAAAGATGTGAATAAAGTTGTTGTTGATACTGAGGGTGGAAATAACATGATGTATTTGCCTTTGGATCAATTGATGAAGCAACGTTCAGCATCGTCTGAAGGGGCGACTTCTGTCGGTTCTGGAAATATTGGGTCGTTAACGGATCAGGTTATTGAAGAGATTCGTAAGCGTCAAAGCGCAACTATTCGTAGAGAGGGAAGAAACTAATGAAAGGCTTTTCTTTTTCAGTTTTATTTGTTGTTCTTCTCGGTATGTTGTTTGCTTCTCAAACGCTTTTTGTTGTGAAAGAAACAGAGCGTGCGGTAGTGCTTAAGTTTGGTGAGATTGTTGATGCGGATGTGCAGCCAGGTCTTCATTTTAAACTTCCGATTATGAATGAAGTTAAAAGATTTGATGCTCGAGTTTTAACAATGGACTCTCGTCCTCAGCGTTATTTAACGCTTGAGAAGAAGGCTGTTGTTGTTGACTCTTATGTTAAGTGGAAAATCGATTCTGTTTCTAAGTTCTATCAAGCAACATCAGGTGACGAAATCGTTGCCAACCGTGTATTGTCTTCTCGTGTTGATACTGGGCTTAGGAATAAGTTTGGTGAGCGGACAATGAATGAGGTTGTTTCTGGTCAACGTGATCAGTTAATGACTGAGTTGCGCGATGATTTGAATTTAGTTGCTCAAAATGAATTGGGTATTTCTATTGTTGATATTCGTGTTAAACGAATTGATTTACCACCTGATGTGAGTGAGTCGGTTTATCAGCGTATGAGAACTGAACGTGAGCGTGAAGCTCGTGAGCATAGGTCGAAAGGTTTAGAGCTTGCGGAAGGTATTCGTGCTGATGCTGATCGTCAACAAGTTGTATTAGAAGCTGAAGCTCAACGTGATGCGGAAATGATTCGTGGTGACGGTGATGCTAATGCAGCTGCTATATATTCTAATGTTTACACGCAAGACCCTGAGTTTTACGAATTTTATCGTAGTCTTCAGGCGTACCGTGAAAGCTTTAATGGTAGTAGCGACTTGTTCGTTCTTGAGCCAGATAGTGAGTTCTTTAAGTATTTGAATAGCTCTACTGGTACTCCTGCAAAATAGAGTGAGTATTAATTAATAATCGTACTTGAAGCCTATTTGTTAAAATAGGAAACATGTTACTATTATACAAACCGGGCAAAGCCCGGTTTTTTAATGGTCAAAATAAAGAGAATCTATGCAAGAACTGTTGCAGTCGCTGTTGGTTGGCGTCAGCCTTTTATTGATCGTCGAGGGTGTTTTGCCTTTTTTGACTCCAAATATATGGAGAAGGATTATGGAAAAAGCCATCGCAAGCTCTGACTTTAATTTACGTATTATTGGGGCGGTTAGTATGTTTCTTGGATTAGTCCTTCTTTTGCTGACACGAAGCTAAGAGGAAAAATTAATGACATTAGCAGATCGCTGGTTACTTCCTGAAGGTGTTGATGAAGCGTTACCTGAACAGGCCGCAAAAATTGAACACCTTAGAAGAACTCTGCTTAATCTCCATGAAAGTTGGGGATACCACTTAGTAATACCTCCTCTTTTAGAGTATTTGGATTCCCTTCTTACAGGTGCTGGTTCAGACCTAGAAATTGAAACCTTTAAAGTAATTGACCAATTATCTGGTCGACTTTTAGGTATTCGTGCAGATTTCACCTCCCAGGTTGCTCGTATTGATGCGCATTGCCTCAAAAATGACGGCGTTGAGCGTTTGAGTTATTGCGGTAGTGTTTTAAGAACGATGCCATCTGGCTTGGATGGTACGCGTAGCCCTATTCAGTTAGGTGCAGAAATTTATGGTCATGGTGGCGTTGAAAGTGACATTGAAGTCTTGTCATTGATGTTGCAGACGTTATCTTCAGCAGGTATTTCTAATCTTGTTCTTGATCTTGGACATGTTGATGTCGTTAGCGGTGTATTGACGACTTGCGATCTTAGTAATGAGCAAGAAAGTAAATTAATCGAATTATATAAAACAAAAGATCTACCTGAGCTTGATCGATATGTTGATAGTTTGTCTTTGTCTGATGCTCACAAGCAGTGGCTAGTTGGTTTACCTCGTTTGTGTGGTGGTAAGGAAGTGTTGGGGCAGGCGGCTGAATTATTTGGCGAAGTTAACTCATCTATCAATGATGCGATTGTGTTGTTGAAAAAATTGAGTGATGTGGTTTGTCAGCGCTTTCCTAGCGTTGGGCTGCATTTTGATCTGAGTGATTTGGTTTCTTATAGCTATCATACCGGCGTTGTTTTTGCGGCTTATGTTCCCGGTCATGGTAACGCAATTGCACGCGGTGGTCGTTATAATAATATTGGTGAAGTGTTTGGTCGTTCTAGGCCTGCCACTGGTTTTAGCACTGACGTTAAAGCTTTGGTTGCTTTAGCTGATGTTGTAGTAAGTAAACCTAAAACAGTTATATCACCAATTTGTTCAAGTGATGCGCTTTGGAAAAAAGTGAATGATTTGCGCTCTGAAGGATATCGAGTGGTAGAGGTTTTAGATGACCTGTATTCTGGGTGTGCTGATTTTAAATTGGATTTTGTTGATGAAGCTTGGCAGTTGATGCCAACTCAAAACTAAACTTTTCTTTAAGAACTATCTAAATGAGACCTGAAATTATGGGTAAAAATGTTGTTATTCTAGGCACTCAATGGGGTGATGAAGGTAAAGGCAAGGTTGTTGATCTACTAACTGAAGATGTTGCTGCCGTAGTACGTTTTCAGGGTGGTCACAATGCTGGTCATACTTTAGTTATTGATGGTAAAAAGACTGTTTTGCACCTAATACCTTCTGGTATTTTGCGTGAAGGTGTTCAATGTATCATTGGTAATGGTGTTGTTTTGTCTCCTGCCGCTTTGAAAAAAGAGGTGCTTGAGCTTCTAGAGCAAGGTGTTCCAGCGGTAGATCGTTTAAAAATCAGTGCTGCATGTCCTTTGATTCTTCCTTATCACATCGCAATTGATCAGGCTCGTGAGCTTGCTAAAGGTGAGAAGAAAATTGGTACAACAGGCCGTGGTATTGGGCCTGCGTATGAAGATAAAGTTGCTCGTCGTGCCATTCGTGTTGGAGATTTATTGGATTCCGAGCGTTTTGCTACCAAATTAAAAGAAGTACTTGAGTACTATAATTTTGTATTAACTCAGTATCACAAAGTCGATCCTATTTCCTTTGATGAGGTTTATGCGGAAGGCTTGAAAATGGCTGAGTTTCTGCGTCCTATGGTTGCAGATACTATTACTTTATTACATGACCTGCGTAAAGCGGGTAAAAATATCATGTTTGAAGGTGCTCAAGGCTCTTTGTTAGACGTCGATCATGGTACTTATCCATATGTAACGTCTTCAAATACAACAGCAGGTGGCGCACCGGCTGGAACAGGTTTTGGCCCTTTGTATTTGGATTATGTGTTGGGTATTACTAAGGCTTATACGACGCGTGTTGGCTCAGGCCCTTTTCCAACAGAGCTTTTTGATGAAGACGGTGATCGTTTAGGCGAGCGAGGCCATGAATTTGGTGCGACTACTGGTCGCTCTCGTCGTTGTGGTTGGTTTGATGCTGTTGCATTGCGTCACGCGGTTCAAATTAGTTCAGTGTCTGGTATGTGCTTAACAAAATTAGACGTGCTTGATGGCTCTTCCGTTATTAAGGTTTGCGTATCTTATGTAGATGTTAATGGTGTCGCTGTTGCTGGCTCTTTGGTTGATAGTGAAGGTTATGAACAAGCTAAGCCTGTTTATGTCGAGTTGCCTGGTTGGACTGAATCAACTGTTGGTGCTGCAAACTTCGAAGCCTTACCTAAAAATGCTCAAGACTATATTCGTTTCTTGGAAGAGCAGGTTGGTATACCGGTAGATATTATTTCTACAGGTCCTGACCGCAACGAAACAATTGTTATTCGAGATCCTTTTAAGCAGTAAGTTGCATTTATTCGATTATTATTTTTTAAAAAGCCGCTTTTATGCGGCTTTTTTTTGTTTTTTTTGCCATTAAGTTCACCATATTAGTATTCTTTGTAAATAGAGTGAAAAGAGGGGGATTAGTTTATCTAGCGCTAAGGTAATATTTACAATTGAATTTAAGGTGATGTAATTACCTGTTAAATAATGGAAAAATGAGAGGAAATGGTGATGGTTAAGTTATTGCTTGCTGATGATGATGCTCGTTTATCGGATTTAATAAAAGAATACTTTACTGGCGAGGGCTATGACGTAACGCATGCTTGGAATGGTCGTGAGGCATTGGAGTTAATGGCTGCGGATATGCCTGACATTGTTATTCTTGATGTGATGATGCCAGAGTTGGATGGCTTTGAAACATTAAAGCAAATTCGTAATAAAAGTGCTGTACCTGTTATTATGTTAACAGCAAAAGGGGATGATATTGACCGTATTCTTGGGTTAGAAATGGGTGCTGATGATTATTTATCTAAGCCTTTTAATCCGAGAGAGCTACTGGCTCGTATCAAAGCTATTTTGCGTAGAGCAAGTCAGGAGCGTGAAGGAGATCCAACCGCAGATATAGAGCTTTCCGGCGTTTTATTACGACGTAAAGATCGTACGGTTTATTTGGACGGTGAGTTAATTGAGTTAACGACTTCTGAATATACCTTGTTAGAATGTATGTTAATGGCTCCGGGTCAAGTTTTGACTAAGCAGGAGTTATCTGAAAAAGCGCTAGGTCGTAAATTAACTATGTATGATCGTAGTTTGGATATGCATATAAGTAACCTGCGTAAGAAAATTGGTAATTTGGAAAAAGGTGATCCTCGTATTAAAACTGTCCGAGGTGTAGGTTATATTTTTGTATCTGATGAGCAAGGTGCTTAACGTTTTATGAAGAATACTTTTCTGCGCGTATTTCTGGTGGTTTTGCTCTCCAATATTATAGTTGTGAGTATTGGTTTGGGTATGGTTCATTTTATCCAGAAACGTAACCAGGTATCAGCTGATTTATTGGGTGATATAGGTGTTCAGTTAGTGGCGGGGTATGAAAAATTTGGAATTACCTCTCTAGAAACAGAAACAGAAAAGGCTGAGAAAAAACTAGCGGGTACTATTTACCTTTATCAAGAAAATGGACGACCTCTTCTTAAGTCGTTACCTCGGAATTTTAGAGAGGAAAACTCACCGAGCATGGCGAGTCGTCCTGCAGCAGATTTTTTACATAGTCAATTTATTCAGGTAATTGGTGAAAGTAATGTCCAGTACTTATTGATATTTAAGCCCGATCCTAAGATTGATTCTCTTGCGCCGCAGGCTGTTGTTGGATTTTCTTTATTAGGTTTGCTCGTATCTAGTGGTGTTTTGGCTTATTGGTTATTGGGGCCGTTGTTGAAGTTACAGCGTGCAGCTCGCTCTTTCGGTCAGGGGGATATGTCTGCTCGGGTAGAGAATAAACTGGCTAGAAGAAGTGATGCTGTTGGTAAGTTGGCTCGTGAATTTAATGAGATGGCTGTCAGGATTGAAAATTTACTTTCTTCAAAAGAGCGTTTAATGCGAGATGTGTCCCATGAACTAAGGACACCATTGGCAAGGATCGAGGTCGCGCTAACGATCGCAGAGGATAAATATGCGATTGAAGCTCAAAAAGGCTACCTTCATCGTATTCGTACAGAGTTGCATGAGCTGGACGAGTTAATTGGACAAGTTCTCACATTAAGTCGGTTGGAAGAGGCTTCTTTAGTTAAAGAAAAAATGGATCTACAGGAGTGGCTTACTGAAATTGTCGACGATGTGAGTTTTGAGAGTCAGTTAAAGGGAATTAGAGTGACTAAAATAGGCTGTATTCCAAAAATCATATTGGGTGATCCTCTGCAATTACGTCATGCTATAGAGAATGTATTGCGTAATGCCTGCTTTTATTCTGGTAGTGGTGGGGTTATTGAAGTGGAGACAGAAGAAAGGTCTGGTTCTGCTTTTATTTACGTGAGAGATAACGGTCCTGGTGTGTCAGATGATAAGTTGGAAAAAATATTTCATGCCTTTTATCGATCTTCCGAAGCGCGAGGTGCCAATAGTGGGGGGTTTGGTGTTGGTCTTACTATTTCTCAGCGTATTATTCGTGCGCATAAAGGCTCAATCACTGCTTGTAATCGTGAGGTCGGAGGGTTAGAGGTTTGCTTTCAGTTACCATTAGTGTGAGGTTTTGATTTTTAATCTACCTGCCTTTTGAGAAAGCGCTTGTTATTATTTCTAGACATAAGTAATATGCCCCTCGCAAGTTGGCTAGGCAGTCGCCGCTCAATTTATTGAGGGGAGGAAAGTCCGGGCTTCGCAGGGTAAAGTGCCAGGTAACGCCTGGGGGGCGTGAGCCTACGGAAAGTGCAGCAGAAAATAAACCGCCTAAGTAGTTTACTACCGGTAAGGTTGAAATGGTGCGGTAAGAGCGCACCGCGCGACTGGTAACAGTTCGTGGCAAGGTAAACCCCACTTGAAGCAAGACCAAATAGGAACTCTTTGGCGTGACCCGCGCTGAGTTCGGGTAGGTTGCTAAAGACGTGCAGTGATGTACGTATTAGATGAATGACTGTTCACGACAGAACCCGGCTTATCGGCCAACTTGCGATTTTTACTCCCTTTTCTCTTTTTCACTCTGCTATTTATATTTTAAATAGTATGTCTTTTTATTCCTATATTGAATTTTTCTGTAGTGCTTCTCTTTGTTTGTAATTCCTATTTTTGTTTTTAAATTTTAATTAACCGCTATATCAAATAGCGGTTTTTTTATGCCTGTTGTTTTCTTTTTACACTTTTATTCAATTTTTTTTTACAATTTTGATCAATAAGTGTTAGATTGTGGGATAAAGTGTCGATAAGTGGGATATGGCTGTGTTTAGAGGGATTCATCAAGTTAGTGTGGATGTAAAGGGGCGTATGTCGCTTCCTGCACGCTTGCGTGATGAACTCGCTCAATATGACGATGAGGGCGTGGTGGTTACCATAGATCCCGTTTCTCGATGTTTACTGCTTTATCCCTTGTCTGAGTGGGAGTTAATTCAGCAGAAGTTAGATAAGTTACCCACCTTTCAGCCACAGGCCCGTCGACTTCAGCGTCTTTTGGTTGGACACGCAACGGATTTAGAAGTAGATAAAGCTGGACGGATTTTGTTGCCGGCACCTCTGCGAGAGTTTGCTCACTTAGATAAAAAACTCACTATTCTTGGGCAAGGCAAAAAATTAGAAATTTGGAGTCAGGAAGAGTGGGAAACACAGCGAGAAGATTACTTATCTCAAGATGCACTTGAGGATTTACAAATTGAAACCATGATGGATATTTCTTTATGACAAAGACGATGGCAGAACACATAAGCGTCATGCTTAATGAGTCCGTCGATATGCTGGTAACTGATGAAAACGGCCTTTATGTTGATGGTACGTTTGGTCGTGGCGGGCATACTCGTTTGGTTTTAAATCGATTGGAGGGTGGTCGTTTACTTGGCTTCGACAAAGACCCTGTTGCGATTCATCATGGCAAATTGCTAGAACAAGAAGATAGCCGATTCTCGATCGTTCAGGATAGTTTTGCCAATATGGCGGAGCAAATTCCTAACGTGTTCGGTGTTGATAGAGTCGATGGTGTAATGATGGATTTAGGGGTGTCTTCACCGCAAATTGATGATGCTGAACGCGGCTTTAGCTTTATGAATGATGGCCCGCTTGATATGCGAATGAACCCTGATGAAGGCATTAGTGCTGCTGATTGGATCGCAAAAGTAAAAGAAAAAGAATTAGCTGATGTTATGTACCAATTTGGTGAGGAGCGTTTCTCTCGCCGTATAGCAAAAGCTATTTGTGAGTATCGTGCTCATACGCCTATTTTGACAACGCTTCAGCTTTCTAAAGTTGTTGCTGAGGCTAATCCAGCTTGGGAAAAAGGAAAGAATCCAGCAACACGAGCTTTCCAGGGCATCCGAATTTATATCAACAATGAATTAGGTGATTTGGAAACAGGTTTAGAAGCTGCTGTAAGTTCTTTGAAGGTCGGTGGGCGGTTAGTTGTTATTAGTTTTCACTCGCTTGAGGATCGAATTGTAAAGCGTTTCATGAAATTAAAATCTAAAGGGCCTGAGTTGCCACGACACCTTCCTATTCGTAATGATCATCTCAATATTAAATTCAAATCGATAGGGAAGGCCATTAAGCCATCTCAATCAGAAGTTAGTGAGAATGTGCGATCCCGTAGCGCTGTTATGCGAGTGCTGGAGCGAGTAAGTGATTAGGTCGCGATTCTCGCTGCTGATCTTTATTCTCGGTGTTTCGGTATTGGCTGCGGTGTCAATTGCCGTTGTTATCCAGGTTTATGATTTCAGAAAAAACTTTTCTTATCTTCAGACTATGAAGAAAGATGAGGTCGATTATGAGGTTAGGTGGGGGCAGTTATTGCTTGAAGAGAGTGCTCTTACTCAACCTAGTCGTTTAGAGCAAGCGGCAATTAAAGATTTAAATATGCACGCACCATCACAGGATGAATTGGTAATAGTGAAACCATGAATATTGAAAATAGAGTTCACACCCCAGGGAAATGGCGCTTTAGATTCGTTTACGGCATTGCTTTAGTGCTATTTTTTGTTGCAGCTGGGCGGCTCTTTTATTTAACAGCGGTTGATAATGCATTCTTAAAAAATCAAGGTGAAATTCGTGCTGTTAGAACTGAGTCAATTCCTGCTACTCGCGGTATGATTTTAGATCGCCGTGGAGAGCCTTTGGCTGTGAGTACGCCTACATGGACGATAGTCGCCAATCCTAAAACTTTGTGGAAAATGCCAAATGATCCATCCTCTAATACTGGGCCAGAGCAAGAAATAGAGCGTCTTGCAGGTGTTATGGGGGTAGGTCGTGCGTGGTTACAAGAGAAATTTGAAGCAAATAAAGCACGATCCTTTATGTACCTGCGTCGCCAAATAGCACCAAGTGAAGCGGATGTTATAATGGGTGCCAAAATTGTTGGTGTAAGTAAGACCAAAGAATACAAACGATTTTATCCTGCTGGTGAGGTGGCGTCACATGTTGTTGGCTTCACTAATATCGATGATAAGGGGCAAGAGGGTGTTGAGTTAGCTTATGATAAAGCGCTAGAGGGTGAACCAGGTCGTCGTAGCTATGTTAAGGATTTAAGAGGGAATATTATTCGAGGTGTTGGTGTCGATGAAACAGAGCATCCAGGTGAAAATATTGAGTTAAGTATTGATTTAAGATTGCAGTATCTGGCCTATAGAGAGCTTAAAGCGGCTGTCACTGAGCATCGGGCAACGTCAGCATCTGCGGTTATTTTAGATGTCAAAACAGGTGAAGTGTTAGCGATGGTGAATCAACCGTCATATAACCCAAATGATCGTTCTAAGCTCGAATATGAAGAATTACGTAACCGCGCTGTTATTGATTTATTTGAGCCTGGTTCTACGATGAAGCCATTCACTATTTCTGCGGCATTAATGTCTGGTCAATATACGACAGAAACACAAATCAATACGTCTCCTGGTTATTTGCGTTTTGGGCGTTTCACAATACGAGATGCTGCAAATTACGGTGTTATTGATTTTGAAAAATTATTGATTAAGTCCAGTAACGTGGGAGCATCAAAGATAGCCTTGTCTTTACCTCAAGATGCCATCTGGAATATGGATTACGAACTCGGAATTGGCTCTTCTGTAGGTATTGGTTTTCCGGGTGAAGCTTCAGGTGTTTTACCATCTCATCCAAAGTGGCATCCATCAGAGATTGCAACCTTGTCTTATGGTTATGGTTTGTCTGTATCGACATTGCAATTGGCTCAAGCTTATATGACTTTGGCTAATGGTGGTTATCGTGTCCCTGTTACTATTTTTAAACAAGACGTTCCAGCGGATGGTAAACAAGTTATTCCGCGTGAAGTTGCTAAAGATGTTGTGAAAATGATGGAAGCTGTTGTGCAGCGTGGATCGGGTAAGGCTGCACAAATTCCTGGCTATCGCGTGGCAGGTAAGACGGGTACTGTTCATAAAGTAGGGTCGAAAGGCTACGAGTACGATCAATATGTGGCTTTATTTGCCGGTATGGCTCCAGCATCTAATCCTAGGTTAGCAATGGTCGTTATGATTAATGATCCGAAAGGCCGTGAGTATTACGGTGGCGAAGTTGCTGCTCCCGTTTTTTCACGAGTCATGGAGGGGGCATTAACAACACTTAATATTTATCCAGATTTACCTGAAGGGCTTAGGGAAGTGCGCTTGGACCAAAAGAAAGTGCCTTACCAAGTGGTACAAGGTCCCTAAATGCCACAGTTTACTTGTGGGCAATTACTAGAGTTAGCGGGCGATTCCATTCGGGGTGGTCCGCATTCTGATGTTGATGCCTGTGTTGATTATACTCATTTAGAAATTGACAGTCGTAAAGTTGATGCACAAAGTGTATTTTTCGCGTTACCGGGTGTTACTTCTAATGGCTGGGATTATTTAGATAAAGTTGCTTCATTAGGTTGTAGGCTTGCTGTTGTTCCAGCAGGCCTTAATTTACATCACGATACGCTAGAGCTTATCTTTGTTGTTGATCCAGCGAAACTCTTAGTTGCTACTCTTAATAGTTTTTTCGGTCGTATGCCTCAACATATGGTTGCTGTGACAGGAACCAATGGTAAATCTTCAATTTGTTATTATATGGCTCAACTAGCTCAGTCGGTTGGTTTAAGTAGTGGGTTGGTTGGCACTTTCGGCATTGGGCCTTTAGATAACTTATCTGAGGCAACGCAAACAACACCTGATATTCTTTCGCTACACCTTTTATTGATGGGCATGGCTGAAAAAGGAATTGATTTTGTTGCTTTTGAAGCTTCTTCACATGCTTTGGATCAAGGGCGTATTGAAGGTGTTCCTTTTCAAACTGCTGTTTTTTCAAACCTATCTCGTGATCATCTTGATTATCACGGAGATATGCAATCCTATGCGTTAGCAAAGCAGCGTTTATTTACTTTTCCATCTGTTGAACGTTCTGTGTTTTGTTTAGATGATGCTTATGCTTCATTTATGGCGACGGCTGCATCAAATTCTAATTGTTGTTTTTATAGCACGCAAAACCCAACCGCAGGTTTTTACGTTAAAGAGTTATTTTTGGATTCAGTTGGTTGTCATTTTGTTTTGTGTCATCCAGATGGAGAAGAAAAGATTTTTTTGCCTTTATTGGGGCGGTTTAATGTTCAAAATGCATTGGCGGCTTTGGCTAGTCTTTGGGGGGTCGTAAATGATAAGCGCCAACTTATTGATGGGCTTTCTGTATTAAAAGGCGCTCCAGGTCGAATGGATAAAATCGATAAGCCTAATTCACCTCTTGTGGTTGTTGATTTCGCACATACGGCTGATGCTTTGACTGTTGCTTTACAGGCATTGAAAGAGCATACAACGGGAAAACTTATTTGTGTGTTTGGTTGCGGTGGTGATAGAGATAGAGGTAAGCGTTCTCTAATGATGAGTGCTGCCTTAGGCAATTCTGATTTTGTGTGGTTAACATCTGATAATCCTCGCACCGAATCTATTAACCAGATTTTTTCTGATATTTTATTAGGTGTGCCAAACGATGATGGGCTATTTCATTTTGAGCCTGATCGTCGAGTTGCAATACGTGAAGCCATATCTTCTGCAGGTAAAGGTGATGTTATTTTGATTGCAGGCAAGGGGCATGAGAAGTATCAGGATATTCAAGGTATTAAATATCATTTTGATGATAAAGAGGAAGCTTTAAAGGCGTTGGAGTCATATGTTAATTGATCTTACTCTTTTAGATATTGCGCAAGCTTGTGGCGGCGAGTTGATTGGTATTAACCAGGATGTTCGTGTGGTTGTGACTGATACTCGAAAAATAACCTCTGGGTGTGTGTTCGTTGCGTTAAAAGGCGAGCGTTTTGATGGTCATGATTATGCAGTAAAGGCCGTTGAAGAGGGTGCTATTGGTGTTGTGTCAGAGCGAAGTGTTGATGTGCCATCTTATGTTAGGGTTGCAGATACAAGGCTAGCTTATGGTTGTATTGCTCGCCTGATTCGTGACTCATTTAAAGGTCCTGTTGTTTGTATTACAGGCAGTAATGGTAAAACAACTGTAAAGGATTGGCTCGCCCAATCATTTCCGGAAAGAAATGTGTTAAAAACACGCGCTAATTTAAATAATAAGATCGGTGTTCCGCAAACGTTACTTGAATTAGAGCGTTGTCATGATATTGCAGTCATCGAAGCTGGAACTAGTATTCCAGGAGAGATTGAGTGTTTAGCTGATATTGCTTTTCCTGATGTTGTTGTATTGACGAATGCCAGTGGTAGTCACTTTGAAGGCTTTGGAAGCCTTGAAGGGATTGCTCTAGAAAAAGGCTGCCTTATTTCAGGCGCAAAACCTGATGCGACAATTATTTTAAATGCAGATGATGGCTTTTATCATTATTGGTGCTCCTTGGTAGGCGTAAGAAGAGTTCTTTCTTTTGGCTTTCATGAAAGAGCAGATCTTTATGCGTTTGATTTGGTGTTGGGTGCTAAATCAAGTTCCGCTATGTTCAGTTATAAAGGTGAAATATTACCTGTTTTGGTATCTGGAGCAGGAAAACATCAAGTGGCTAATAGTATGGCAGTTGTTTTGGCTATGCTTTCTGTTGGTGTGGAGTTTCAAGCGGCAGTGCAAAAGTTAGCAATTCCAGTTCTTGTTTCAGGACGATTAGAGCGTCTTGTAACAAAAAATGGAGCTCTCTTAATTAATGATTGTTACAATGCGAGCCCAACGTCGGTTGAGGCTGCAATTGATGTTCTTACAATGCAATCGGTTGAAGAAACATGGTTGATTCTAGGTGCTCTAGGCGAGTTGGGTGAGCAGCGGGACAGTATTCACAAAGGACTAGGAATATATGCTAAACGAAAGGGCATTTCTCATCTAGTATGTGTGGGTTCTGTGGCTGGTTTGGCTGGTGCTGCTTTTAGAGATAGGGGCGGCGATGCTATGTTTTGTGATACACATGAGGAGGCGGCGGCATTGGTTCGCACGCTTGGAAAAACACACGCCATTTTAGTTAAGGGTTCTCGTTCAGCTAAAATGGAAAATGTTATTGAAGCATTAAAATAATTAGGATATTCCTTACCGATGTTACTTCTGCTAACGGCTTATTTAAGTAAGTATTACACGTTTTTTACTGTATTTGACTATTTGTCTCTCCGCGCGATTTTAGGTGTTCTTACCGCATTGGCTATATCGCTTTTGATAGGTAACAAAGTAATTACTTTATTACAGCGTTTGCAAATAGGTCAGTCCGTTCGAGATGATGGCCCTCAATCACATTTATCGAAAGCGGGCACGCCAACAATGGGCGGAGCTTTGATTATTTTTTCAATTTCTATTAGTACATTGTTATGGGGCGATCTAAGTAATAAGTACGTTTGGGTGGTTTTATTGGTGATGCTATCGTTTGGTCTGGTTGGCTGGGTTGATGACTACCGAAAAGTAGTACAGAAAAATTCTCGTGGACTTCCGGGGAAATGGAAATATTTGTGGCAAAGCGTGTTTGGTTTGGCCGCTGCATTGTATCTTTATTATACGGCAAGTACTCCAGCTGAAACCACGTTAATTGTCCCTTTATTTAAAGATGTTGCTATTCCGTTGGGTGCGTTTTTTGTTGTGCTTACTTACTTTGTCATCGTTGGTACGAGTAACGCAGTAAATTTAACAGATGGTTTAGATGGTTTAGCCATTTTACCAACAGTTTTAGTTGGTGGTGCATTGGGTGTATTTGCCTACTTAACTGGTAATATTCGCTTCGCAGATTATTTGCTTATTCCTTATGTTGAAGGGTCTGGCGAATTGTTGGTGTTTTGTGCTGCTTTGGCTGGCGCTGGTTTGGGGTTCTTATGGTTTAACACTTACCCTGCTCAAATATTTATGGGTGATGTTGGATCGTTAGCTCTAGGGGCTGCATTGGGTGTCATTGCTGTTATTGTTCGTCAAGAGTTGGTGTTGTTTATTATGGGTGGTGTTTTCGTAATGGAGACAGTGTCTGTTATTTTGCAGGTTGCTTCTTATAAGCTAACAAAGCGACGAATTTTTAGAATGGCTCCCATTCACCATCACTTTGAACTGAAAGGCTGGGCTGAGCCTAAAGTTATTGTGCGTTTTTGGATTATCACGGTTTGTCTTGTATTGGTTGGTTTTGCTACTTTAAAAGTACGTTAGGGGTTTTACATGTCGTTGATCGGGTCAGATCGGGTAAGAGCCGTTGTAGGCTTGGGTGCGACAGGTTTATCTTGCGTACGTTTTTTAGCGAGCAAAGGGTTAGACTTTTTTGTGGTGGATTCACGTGATAATCCACCAGGTCTAGACCAGGCAAAATTGCTTTGCCCTAGTGATAAAATATTCACTGGTGATTTGTCGATACTTGAAACGCTTGGCGTGACTGAACTATACGTTAGTCCTGGTGTAGCTTTGCGTACTCCTGTATTGGCTCGCTTGGCTGAACGTGGCGTAAGTATGCGTGGCGATATTGACTTGTTTTGTGATTATGTTGATGCTCCATTTGTTGCTATTACTGGCTCTAATGCGAAAAGTACTGTGACAACACTGGTCGCTTTGTTGCTTCAAGCTTGCGGAAAAAATGCAAAAGCGGGTGGTAACTTAGGTCCAGCTGCTCTAGAACTCCTTTCTCCTAATACTGATTTTTACATACTTGAATTATCTAGTTTTCAGCTTGAAACAACGAATGCGTTGCAGGCTGATTTAGCGTGCCTTTTGAATGTTTCCGAAGATCACATGGATCGATATGATAGCTTCTATGAGTATCAGCGTGTAAAGCAAAAGGTTTATCGAGGCTGTAAGGCTGCGGTCTGTAACAAGCAGGATATATTAACGGCGCCTCTCTTAGCAGAAGGGGTTCCTGTTCGATCCTTTACCACCAAAAGTCCTGATTTAAAAGAATTTGGTATGCTTGCAGATGGTGATGGAGCATGGCTCTGCCGTGGTGTTGAGCGTCTCTACCATACATCTCAGATAGCCTTAAAGGGTTCACATAATTATGCCAATGTTTTGGCCTCTTTGGCGATACTGGAGCTGCTTGGTATTGATATTCTTTCTGACGGTGTTGGTAAGGTTTTAAGTGATTTTTGTGGCTTGTCCCACCGTTGTGAAACGGTTCGAAATTATCGTGGTGCAGCTTTTATTAATGACTCGAAAGGTACAAATGTAGGGGCTACATTAGCTGCTTTGCAAGGTTTAGGCTCAGTATCCAATAAAAATATACTGCTTATTGCTGGCGGTGAAGGTAAAGGGGCTGATTTTAGCGATCTGATTAAGCCTGTCTCAAATTTTGTGCGCATTGTTTATTTATTTGGTAAGGATGCTGATCGTATTGCTGAAACGCTATCGGGTGATACTGAAATTAAGCGTTTTGACACATTGGATCAAATCGTGATGAGCGCGGCCAATGAAGTGAAAGAAGGAGACATTGTTTTGTTTTCACCTGCTTGTGCAAGCTTAGACATGTACAAGAATTATGAACTTCGTGGAGAGCACTTTGTTAGTTTGGTATCTGCCTTATGATATGGATGAAAATGTTTGACCCAGTCTCCTTTCGTGAGTTCTCTAGAGTGGATTCAATATTTATTGCTGCAGTTGTTTCTATTTTAGCATTAGGGATTGTGATGGTGTCTAGTGCATCGATCTCTATTTCAGAAAGCATTCATGGTCATCCTTACTTCTTCATGATTCGACAAGGTTTCTACCTTATTTTGGGTGCGTTTTTTGGTTGGGTGTTGCTTTCTTTACCAACTAAACAGTTGCAAAAATGGGGCATTTTGATGATGCTTTTTTCCCTTGTGCTATTGATTTTGGTTCTTTTGCCCGGTATTGGAAAGAGTGTGAATGGCAGCCGTCGGTGGATTAATTTAGTTGTATTTAACCTACAGGCTTCCGAAGTGGCTAAAGTATGCATGGTCGTTTATGTGTCGGGTTATTTGGTGCGTCGTGCTGATCGAGTGCGAGAGGGTTGGGCGGGTTTTGTACTCCCGCTCTTTCTCTGTAGCATTTTTCTACTTTTCTTATTGTTTGAACCTGATTTTGGTGCGTCAGTTGTATTGCTTGGTACTGTAATGGTGTTGCTTTTTTTAGGTGGCGCACCGTTATATCAGTTTCTGCTCTTAATGATGGCTGCAGTCGCTATGATGGGGGTTGTTGCTATTTCAGAGAGTTATCGATTAAAGAGATTAATGAACTTCACAAACCCTTGGGCTGATCCTTTTAATGAAGGTTACCAGTTGAGTCAGGCGTTAATCGCTTATGGTCGTGGTGAATGGTTTGGTTTGGGGCTAGGGAACAGTGTTCAGAAGTTGTCTTATTTACCTGAAGCTCATACAGATTTTGTGTTTTCTATTTGGGTTGAAGAGGCTGGCATGTTTGGTGGCCTGCTTTTGATTTTTCTGTTCGCTGTAATGCTAGCTCGTGCTTTTAAGATTGGACATAAAGCAATGCTTCTATCTCGTCCTTTTGCTGCTTATATGTGTTTTGGTTTCTCGATTCTTATTTTGGCTCAGGTAATTATTAATATTGGTGTGAATACAGGTTTCTTGCCAACTAAAGGTTTAACGCTGCCTCTTATTAGTTATGGTGGTAGTAGTTTAATTATCACTCTTGGAAGTTTATTTGTTGTTGCTCGTGTTGATATTGAAAATCGTCGGGCTGAAAAAGATCTGGGCACTGGTGATGTGGACGAAATAAAAGAGAGTGTGAAATGAGCGATGTTAAAAAAGTCATTGTTATGGCTGGCGGAACGGGTGGGCATATTTACCCGGCGCTGGCTTGTGCTCAAAGTTTTAAAGAAAAAAATATTGCAGTTGAGTGGTTGGGTTCAAAAGGCGGCATGGAAGAAAAATTGGTGCCAGAGAATGACATTACTATGCACTCTTTATCAATTAAAGGCGTAAGAGGAAAAGGTGTTGTTGGATTATTGGCTGCACCTTTTAGGATCTTACATGCAATAGGCCAAGCTATTGCAGTTTTACAAAAAACAAAACCAGATGTCGTATTGGGGATGGGAGGATTTGTTGCCGGACCAGGCGGTGTGGCGGCTCGAATCTTAGGTATTCCCTTGGTTATTCACGAGCAAAATGCGGTCGCTGGAACAACCAATAGATTACTGGCAAAAATTGCTAGTTTAAAGCTGCAAGCTTTTGACAGTGCTTTACCGAAAGGGATTACGGTCGGTAATCCAATTCGAGGTGATATTTTAAAGCAACAGGTTCGTGCCTCAAGAGACGGTTCTGCTCGACCTTTGCGTTTACTTGTTGTTGGTGGCAGCTTGGGGGCGAAGGCGATTAATGATGTCATACCTCAAGTGTTAAGAAATTGGTCCTTTTCACAGCGTTTAGATGTTTGGCATCAAACGGGTGTGAAAAACTTTGGTGATGTGTCGAATCTTTATAAAGACGCTCAGGTTGAAGCTCGTGTTGACGCATATTTAGATAATATGGATCAAGCCTATTATTGGGCTGATATTGTTTTATGTCGTGCTGGCGCTATGACAGTGAGTGAATTAGCTATTGCTGGATTACCTTCTATTTTAGTGCCTTATCCCTATGCAATAGATAATCATCAGACTGAAAATGCACGTTATTTAGAAAAGGTTGGCGGCGCCTATTTACTGCCTCAATCACAGCTTACGTGTGAAAAAATCCTGTCTTTACTTTCAATGTTTGTAGAAAATGAAGACACATTATTAAAAATGGGAGCTCAGGCAAAAGCAGTGGCTCACCCAGATGCGACGAGAGATGTCGTTGCACACTGTTTAAGGTTAATGAAATTATGATTGATAACAAAGTTCAGTACGACATTCCTACTATGCGCCGTATACAAAATATTCATTTCATTGGTATTGGTGGAGTTGGTATGTGTGGCATTGCTGAAGTGCTTCATAATCAAGGGTATAAGGTTTCTGGATCTGACCTCAATGGTTCTTCTGTTACAGAGCGTTTGGAAGGTCTGGGGATTAAAGTTTATCTTGGGCATTTGGAAGAAAACGTTTACGACGCGCATGTTATTGTCGTTTCTACTGCTATCAATGAAAAAAACCCAGAAATAATTTGGGGGAAAGAGCATCGTATACCTATCGTCCGTAGGGCTGAAATGCTAGCTGAATTAATGCGTTACCGACATGGTATTGCGGTTGCTGGTACACACGGAAAAACGACAACGACAAGTTTGATGGCTTCTGTTTTAGCTGCAACAGGTGAGGCGCCAACATTTGTAATTGGTGGTCGTCTAACGAGTGCTGGAGCTAACGCTCAATTAGGTAGTAGTTCGTATCTTGTTGCAGAAGCGGATGAGAGTGATGCATCGTTCCTTCACCTGCAACCTCAAACCGTGATTGTGACAAATATTGATGAAGATCATATGGACACTTATGGTGGTGATTTTGAAAAGGTAAAGCATACCTTTATTGAATTCATACATAATCTGCCGTTTTATGGTTTGGCTGTGTTGTGTGTTGATGATGAAAATATTCGAGAGATATTGCCTTCTTTAAGTCGTCCGGTGTTGACTTACGGTATTGAGCAAGAGGCTGATTTTTACGCAACGGATATTGTTCAAACCGGCCGTTTTTGTGAGTTTTTAGCTCATCGACCTGAAGGAAAGCCATTGAAAATTCGTCTTCCTATGCCAGGGATTCATAATGTCCTGAATGCACTTTCTACTATTGCGGTAGCAACGGATTTAGGTGTCGATTCGACCGCGATTCAAGTTGGCTTGATGGGCTTTGAGGGCGTAGGGCGTCGCTTCCAAGAGCAGAAACCTTTAACCCTTCCAAATGGTTCTGATGTGATGTTTGTTGATGACTATGGTCATCATCCAAGTGAGGTTCTTGCAACTATCAAGGCAATTAGGGCTGGTTGGCCTGAAAAACGTTTAGTGATGGTGTATCAGCCGCATCGCTATACACGAACGCGTGATTTGTATGAAGATTTTGTACGAGTGTTGTCACAAGTTGATGTATTACTTTTATTAGACGTTTATGCAGCAGGTGAAACTCCGATTAATGGTGCTGATAGTCGCTCTTTGTGCGGCAGTATTCGCCAGCGCGGCAATGTTGACCCTATTCATGTGGGCAGTGAGACTGACTTGCGGTCTATCTTGAGTAATGTATTGCGTGAAGGTGATTTGTTTATTACTCAAGGGGCGGGTGATATTGGTACTGTGTCTAAGAACCTATCAGTGAGTGGGGTTTAATGTGTCGAATACGTTAAAAGAATCTGTAATAGCTGTCATTTATGGCGGTCGTTCTGCTGAACGCGATGTTTCATTGTTGAGTGGGCCTTTGGTTATAGGTGGCTTGCGTGCGAACGGCTATCAAGTTGTTGAAATCGACTTATACGGGCCGCAGAAAAATTTAAATCCAGTAACTCAATTACAATCTATTGAATTTGATTTTGCCTTTATTGCGCTCCATGGTGGAGAAGGTGAAGATGGCCGAGTGCAGGCGCTACTGGAGATGCTAGGTAAGCCTTACACGGGCAGCTCACCATTAGCTTGTGGTTTGGCAATGGATAAAGTTCTAACCAAGCGCTTTTGGCATGGCGTTGGAATACCTACACCTGCTTATTTGTCTTTTGTTGATCAAGTAAATTCAGCTGTTATTGAAGAGGCCATGTCTTATCCCATGATTGTAAAGCCTTCTAGAGAGGGTTCGACAATAGGTATTAATAAAGCAACTAATCGAGCTGAGCTTGATGCTGCCCTTTTAAAAGCGTTGGAATATGACTCCGATATATTGGTGGAGGAGTTTATAGATGGCCCAGAATTTACAGTTACGATTATTGATGATGTTGCCTACCCTGCAATTGGTTTAAAAGCTTCTCCAGATCATGCGCTTTATGATTATGAAGCGAAATATATTGCAGATGATACTGAGTATTTGTTGCCGTGCGGCCTAAATGAAGATGATGAAAATGAACTTCAAATGTTAGCCCTTGATGCTTATCGCTCTCTAGGGTGCTCAGGCTGGGGGAGAGTTGATGTTATGCGTGATCAGTTAGGTGTTTTTTGGGTGTTAGAGGTGAATACTGCACCAGGCATGACATCTCATAGTTTGGTGCCTATGGCGGCCAATTATGTCGGTATTGATTATGCTTCATTAGTCGAGAAAATCGCTCAGAATGCTTGGTTAAAAGTAGGGCGTAGGTAATTTATGAGGATGGCTGCGCTAATCGGAGCGATTCTATTAGTCTTAGTCGCTACTTTTCAAGGAAATGATTCGTTTGATCGCTGGCTTGTTATTAAAAATATCGAGATTAAGGGGGATCTTAAATACGTAACAAAAGATGAATTGGAGTTGGATTATTCTACATTACTTGGTTTAAACCTTTTTAGTGTTTCGGTTGCTGACATATTAACTATTGTAGAGTCGTCTGAATGGGTTGAAAGTGCAGAAGTTCGTAAAGTTTGGCCAAATACATTGCAGGTGCTTGTTCATGAGCATACACCTCTAGCATACTGGGGAGATAGGCAGCTAGTTTCCACTTCGGCGGTTGTTATTGAGCCTAAAAGTGTACCTAAATTGCCGCTTCCTAGACTTTATGGGCCTTATGACTCTAGTGATGTTGTGCTTGAACAATTCGGTCTAATTAGCCAAGTGTTGGCATCGTCTTCTTTGCGCATCAATACACTTACTTTAGAAGCAAGAGGGGCATGGAGTATCATCTTTACGAATGGTGTTAGGGTTAAGTTGGGTCGAGAGGAGATTTTAGATAGATTACAACGCTTTATAGCGGTGTATAAAAGCGATTTATCGGGTAGAATAGAAAAAATTACATCAGTTGACGCGCGCTACCCTCATGGGGTTGCGGTAGGTTGGGAAAAAAATAAATAATGTTGGCCTGTTTGTTGCTTTTATTTAAGTAACTAAATGAGAATTATTATGCAAAACGCAATACCGGGATGGTGAAATGATAGTCGGTTTGGATGTGGGAACATCAAAAGTTATCTGTTTGGTTGGCGAAGTGCTGGCTGACGGTAGTTTGGAAATTGTAGGTATTGGCTCTCATAGCTCAAAAGGCATGAAACGCGGTGTTGTTATAAATATTGAATCAACGGTGCAGTCTATTCAGCGAGCAGTTGAGGAAGCTGAGTTGATGGCAGGTTGTAATATCCATTCTGTCTATGTGAGTGTGGCAGGAAGTCATATTCGCAGTTTAAATTCTCATGGCATTGTTGCTATTAAAGATGGTGAAGTTCAAAAAGAAGATATTGATCGGGTTATCGACGCAGCACAAGCAGTACCTATATCTTCAGATCAGCGAGTACTTCACATATTACCACAGGAATACCATATAGACTCTCAAGAAGGGATTAAAGATCCTCTTGGTATGTCTGGTGTTCGACTAGAGGCGAATGTTCATTTGATTTCTGGTGCTGTTAATGCCGTGATGAATGTCGAAAAATGTATTAAACGGTGTGGGCTCGGTGTTGATGGTGTGATTTTGTCACAGCTTGCTTCTAGTGAGTCTTCGTTGAGTGAAGATGAAAAAGATTTAGGTGTTTGTCTGGTCGATATTGGAGCTGGTACTTCGGATATAGCGGTTTGGATTGATGGTGCGCTGCATCATACTGCTGTTGTACCAGTTGCGGGTGATCAGGTGACAAATGATATTTCAATGGCATTACGTACACCTACTCAGCATGCTGAAGAAATTAAAGTTAAATATGCATGTGCAATGTCTTCAATGGCATCCGCTGATCAGGTTTTACAAGTTCCTAGTGTTGGCGATCGTCAGCCAAGATCTATTACTCGTCATGCCTTAACTGAGGTTGTTGAGGCAAGATATGAAGAAATTTACAATTTAATTTTAGATGAATTAAGACGCAGTGGATACGCGGAGCGAATCCCTGCAGGCATTGTAATTACTGGTGGTACGTCGCTTATGGAGGGTGCTGCAGATTTGGCTGAGAAGATATTTCAGATGCCAATTCGATTATCTATACCAGATTGTACTAAAGGAATGTCTGACATTGTCGATAACCCTATATATTCAACAAGTGTTGGATTATTGGCTTATGGTAGTAAAGAGGCTGAAGTAACAGAAATCTCGAAACGGGCGATGTCTAAGACGCAAATTAAACGTGAAACGTCAGTTCTGGCACCTAAAGAAATCGGGTCATCCTTCAGTGCAGCGAAGGCTTGGCAAAAATTAAAACACTGGTTTCAGAGTTATATCTAGTCAGAATAGATATTGAATTTATTGAGGAGCGATAAGCCCATGAACGTCTTTGATTTAGCTGAAGATAATTTGTCCGATAATGCCGTTATTAAAGTGATTGGAGTTGGTGGTGGCGGCGGTAATGCTGTTCGACACATGCTTCAAAACCGATTGGAAGGTGTTGAATTTATTTGCGCAAATACAGATTCCAAAGCGCTGATTGGATTTGATACAGGAATTTCATTGCAATTAGGCTCGACCATTACAAAAGGTTTGGGTGCTGGTGCAAACCCTGAAGTTGGACGTGATTCAGCTTTAGAGGACCAGGAAAAGATCACGCATCTTTTAACTGGTGCTGACATGGTGTTTATTACAGCGGGAATGGGTGGTGGTACAGGAACTGGTGCAGCACCTGTTATTGCTAAAGTGGCTCGTGAATTAGGTATATTGACGGTGGCAGTTGTTACTAAACCTTTTCCTTTTGAAGGTCGTCGTCGAGCAAGAGTTGCTGAAGAAGGTGTTAAAGAATTACGTGAAAATGTCGATTCATTAATTACAGTGCCAAATGAGCGTCTTTTGCCTGTATTAGGAAAAAATATTTCATTATTAAAGGCATTTGGTGAAGCGAATAACGTTTTATTTAATGCTGTACAGGGTATTACTGACCTTATTATGCGCCCAGGTTTGATCAACGTTGACTTCGCAGATGTAAGGACGGTTATGTCTGAAATGGGAATGGCGATGATGGGTACAGGGTCTGCGTCTGGTGATGATAGAGCAAGAGTCGCGGCTGAAGCTGCGATACATAATCCATTGCTAGAGGACATTAATCTCAGAGGTGCGCGTGGCGTACTGGTGAACATTACAGCAAACGAAGAAGTTGGTTTGTCTGAATTCACTGAGGTTGGTGGCATTATTGAAGAATATGCATCGGAAGATGCTACCGTCGTAATTGGTTGTGCAATTGATCCCAATGTTGGTGATGAAATGCGTGTTACGGTGGTTGCTACTGGTTTAGAGGGTCGCTCAGCTGTGGAAATGAAATCTGCTGTTGGTGAGTCTGTTGTCTCTCAGCCAGTTATGACAAAGGTAGAGCCTGTTATCGAAAGTCGTGAGACTCATGTAATAGAGGCGCAACCTCAGTCGAAATCTTCGCAAACTGCGAAGGTTGAAGTGGTAGAGAAAAGCTTAGATGAGAAGGGCGATTCTGTTGATTCAGCTTCTGCATCAAGTGGCGATAAATTATCGTATTTGGACATTCCAGCATTTTTGCGTCGTCAAGCTGATTAGTTTGCGCAAGAACTATGCAACATTAGGGTGTTGGATTGTATAAAAAAAGTATTATTGGTACTGTTTTTGATAGAGAGTATCAAGTCATAAAATTGTAGGAATATCATGATACGCCAACACACACTAAAGAACATTATTCGAGCGACTGGAGTGGGTTTACACTCTGGTGAAAAAGTATATTTGACGCTTAAACCTGCGCCTGTGAATACTGGTATTGTATTCGTTCGTACAGATTTAAATCCTGTTGTCGAAATTCATGGCAATGCAAAAGCTGTCGGATCAACGAACTTTGCTACGGCTTTATGTCAGGATGATGTTAGGGTCAGTACTGTAGAGCATTTGCTATCTGCTATGGCTGGCTTAGGTGTTGATAATGCCTATGTAGAGGTTAGCGCTAGTGAGATCCCTCTTATGGACGGAAGTGCGAGTCCTTTTGTTTTTCTTCTTCAGTCTGCTGGGTTGGAAGCACAAAACGCGCCTAAAAAGTTCATTCGAGTTAAGAAAGCAATTCGTGTCGATGACGGTGATAAATTTGCTTCTCTTGAGCCACATTCTTGCTTCCGCTTATCGTTTACTATCGATTTTCAACATCCAGCCATTGGTGAAGATGTTCAAAGTACGTCATTTAACTTTTCTACAACAACATTTGTAAAAGAGATTAGTCGTGCAAGAACATTTGGGTTTATGAAGGACCTTGAGTACTTCAAAAATAATAATCTGGCTCGTGGTGCGAACATGGATAATGCCATCGTACTTGACGATTATCGAGTGTTGAATGATGAAGGTTTACGTTACAGAGATGAGCTAGTGCGCCACAAAGTTTTAGATGCGATTGGTGATTTATATCTTCTAGGTCATAGTTTGATTGGCGAATATAAAGCCTATAAATCGGGTCATTCTTTAAATAATCAATTGGTATTGGCGTTACTTGAAAATCAAGACGCTTGGGAATATGTTACTTTTGAAGATGAAGCTCAAACTACACCTGTTACTTATGTAGAGCCTGCTTTTGCTGGTGCTTAGTAAGTGATTAAATCTTGAGCGTTTTTTTTAAAACCAGACATTATGTCTGGTTTTTTTGTATATAGGTCCTTGATATTTCATGTTTTGTCACACATTACCGTGATAGACTGTAATTATTACTAATTGGCTACGTTGAGTTCAAGATGTTAGGAACCGTAATTAAAAAGATTGTCGGCACAAAGAATGACCGAGAAGTTAAGCGATATAAAAAAATTGTTGCGCAAATTAATCAATTCGAAGCATCTCTCGAGATGCTTTCTGATGATGAGCTAGCTGCAAAAACAGGTGCTTTTCGTGACCGCCTTGCTCAAGGTGAATCATTAAAAGATATTTTGCCTGAGGCCTTTGCTGTCGTTCGTGAAGGTAGTCGTCGTGTGATGGGTATGCGTCATTTTGATGTGCAGCTTATTGGTGGCATGGTACTAAATGAAGGCAGAATTGCCGAAATGCGTACGGGTGAAGGTAAAACGTTAGTGGCAACATTAGCTGTTTATTTGAATGCGTTAACATCAAAAGGAGTTCATGTAATCACGGTAAATGATTATCTAGCTAAGCGTGATGCTAACTGGATGAGACCCCTTTATGAATTTCTAGATATGAGCGTCGGTATCGCCTTTTCTGGTCAAGATCGTGACGACAAGAAATCAGCTTATTTATGTGATATCACTTACGGAACCAACAACGAGTTTGGTTTTGATTACTTGCGTGACAATATGGTTTTCCGTTTGGAAGATCGTGTACAACGCGATTTGCATTTTTCTGTTATCGATGAAGTCGATTCTATTTTAATTGATGAAGCTAGAACTCCGCTTATTATTTCGGGCGCGGTTGAAGACAGTTCAGAGCAATACCGTAAGATTAATTTACTTGCTCCTCTTTTGGTTAAACAAGAAGAAGGTGAAAGTGAAGAAGCAACGGGTCATTATACATTTGATGAATCTCAAAGAAGTATTGATTTGACCGAGGAAGGTCATTCTTTTGTTGAGGAATGGTTAGTTGAGCAAGGTTTATTAGGTGAGGGTGAGAGCCTTTATGCCGCAGGAAATCTTACTTTGTTACACCATGTGCACGCTTGTTTAAAAGCACATGTGATTTTCAAAAAAGACATAGATTATGTTATTCAAGGTGACCAAATTGTCATTGTGGATGAGCATACTGGCCGAACTATGGCCGGGCGTCGTTGGTCTGAAGGTATACATCAAGCTGTAGAGGCAAAAGAAGGTGTGACTATTCAGGCTGAAAGTCAAACTCTAGCCTCAACTACATTTCAAAACTATTTCCGTCTGTATGACAAGTTATCTGGAATGACAGGTACGGCAGATACAGAAGCGTTTGAATTTCAGCAAATCTACGGTTTATCCGTTATTGTTATTCCGACTAATCGCCAGGTTCAGCGTAAAGATTTTAATGACTTGATCTATATGTCTACCGAAGACAAGTTCGAAGCAATCGTGTTGGATATTGAAGACAATGTGAAGCAAGGTAGTCCGGTGCTAGTGGGTACTGCTTCTATTGAGTATTCTGAATTACTTTCTGATTATCTTGTTAAGAAGAATGTTAAGCATAATGTTCTTAATGCTAAGCAGCATGAACGTGAAGCTGAGATTGTTGCAGAAGCTGGTCGTCCAGGTGCCGTAACAATTGCTACAAATATGGCAGGTCGTGGTACAGATATTGTATTGGGCGGTAATTTGCAGGTTGAGCTAGCTCAACTTGGAGAGTCTGCTAGCCAAGAAGCTATCGATGCTTTAAAACTTGACTGGAAATCACGTAATGAATCTGTTCTAGCCGCAGGTGGTTTACATATTATTGGTACAGAGCGTCATGAGTCACGCCGAATAGATAATCAACTGCGTGGACGTGCTGGTCGACAAGGTGATGCTGGTTCCTCTCGTTTCTATTTATCACTAGAAGATAATTTGATGCGTATTTTCATGTCTGATCGCATCAAAAAAATGATGATGGCGCTTGGTATGGAAAAGGGTGAAGCCATCGAGCATAAGATGGTATCAAATGCTATCGAAAAAGCTCAGCGTAAAGTTGAAGGTCGTAACTTTGATATTCGTAAGCAACTATTAGAATACGATGATGTTGCAAATGATCAGCGTCAGGTTATTTATCGCCAACGTTTTGAAATGATGGTGTCTGAAGATCTATCTGAAGCAATTACAGCAATGAGAGTTGAAGTGGTATCTGATCTTATTGATGAGTTTATACCGCCTCAAAGTATCTTTGATATGTGGGACCTTCAGGGTTTAGAGGATAAGCTTCGTAATGAATTTAGTCTGGATCTTCCTGTTTCTAAGTGGGTTGAAGAAGATAAAAAACTTTATGAAGAGCCATTGCGCCAAAAAATTCTAGATAGTTTTGTTAATGATTATAAAGCGAAAGAAGAAACTGCTGGTGAACAAGCGTTTAGATCCTTTGAGAAGCAGGTTCTTTTACAGGTTCTTGACACTCTTTGGAAAGAGCATCTCCAGACGATGGATATGCTTAGGCAGGGGATTCATTTGCGTGGTTATGCTCAAAAAAATCCTAAGCAGGAATATAAGCGTGAAGCATTTGAGTTATTTCAAGGTTTGCTAGAGCAAATTAAATTTGAAGTTGTTCAAATTATTACTCGAGTTAAAATACAGCCTGCCAATGAAGCTGAAAAAATAGAAGAGGCACGTCGTCAGCAAGAAGAAAAAACCACGGTTAATGCTGTTCATAATTCATTGCCTAACTCTTCTGTGGAAAAAAGCGATGATGGTAGCGAACTACCTAAAGTTGGTCGTAATGAGCCTTGTCCATGTGGTTCAGGTAAGAAATATAAACAATGTCACGGTAGTTTAGTTTAGCTGGAGATTGCTGAAATGGCAGTAGGGTTACATGATTTCCCTCTAATTCCTGAAATTAAAGGTATTAGAATTGGTGTTGCAGAAGCAGGAATTAAAAAGCCCAACAAAAAAGATGTTGTTATCTTTGAGTTGTGCGAGGGTGCTGTTGTAGCAGGTGTTTTTACTCAAAATGCTTTTTGTGCGGCCCCGGTGCGTCTTTGTCAGAAACATTTGGCAGCAATGGATGCTCGTTATTTGTTAATCAATACGGGTAATGCGAATGCTGGGACAGGCAAGTCTGGTGTGGAGAATGCGCTAAAAACTTGTGACGCCTTGTCGTCTCAAGTGGGAGTGAATATCGAGGCTATTTTACCTTTTTCTACTGGTGTTATCGGCGAGCCTTTACCTGTTGAAAAAATTATTGCAGCTATTCCGGCAGCATTGGCTAATTTATCTGGTGATAATTGGCGTTCTGCTGGTTTAGGCATTATGACGACAGATACCTTGCCAAAAGGATCTGTTCGTACTTTTGATTTTGATGGTCGTACTTATTCTATTGCCGGTATATCGAAAGGTGCTGGCATGATTCGTCCGAATATGGCGACCATGCTTGGTTATGTGTGCAGTGATATATCTATAAGTGTTGATGTTCTTCAGGCTGTTTTGAAGGATGTTGTTAATAAAAGTTTTAATCGTATTACGGTTGATAGTGATACTTCGACAAATGATTCTTGTATTGCTGTAGCAACGGGTATGGCTGGGAATAAAATGGTGACATCGCTTGATGATCCATTGGCTCAGGCTTTCTTGGTTACTTTTACTAAGGTGATGCAAGAATTAGCTCATGCTATTGTTAGGGATGGTGAGGGAGCGACTAAGTTCGTTACAGTTGAGGTTATTGGTGCTGCAGAAGTAGAAGATTCGACTAAGGTTGCTTTTGAAATAGCTCATTCACCATTAGTTAAGACTGCGTTATTTGCTTCAGACCCAAATTGGGGGAGAATTCTGGCGGTTGTTGGTCGAGCAGGCGTTGAAAATTTAGATGTAGATTGTGTTCAGCTTCATATTAATGGTTTCGAGATTGCTCGTGATGGTTGCCGTTCTCCTGATTACCTTGAGGAGCATGGAGCCGAGGCTATGGCGCCAGAAGAGATTCACATCCTTTTAGATTTAGGAATGGGGCAGCAATCTGATACTGTTTGGACAACGGATTTCTCTCATGAGTATGTCACTATTAATGCGGATTACCGTACTTAATGTTAATTAAAGTGGCTGCTGGAATTATTCTTCGTGACGATAAGGTTTTTATTTCTCTTAGGAAGTCTAATCAACATCAAGGTGGTTTGTGGGAGTTTCCTGGAGGGAAATGTGAGCCTTCCGAGTCTGCCTCGAGTGCATTGTTGAGAGAGCTAAAAGAAGAGTGTGATATTTTTGTTACAGATTATGTTCTTTTTAAAAAAATATCTCATGACTATGGTGATAAGCAAGTTGAACTTTCTTTCTATAAAGTGACCGAGTTTCAAGGCGATCCTATAGGGAAGGAGGGGCAGGAAGTGCGTTGGGTAACTATTTCTGATTTGTTGTCTTATGAGTTTCCCGAAGCAAATAAAATGATCGTAACTGAATTAATGAATACACAATAATCGCGCAGTGCGAGTTTTAAAAAAGAGCTTCTTTATGAAGCTCTTTTTTTATTTTTAATTTAATATCTGAGCTAATAACTTACGAACAACGCTTGGTTCAAATGGCTTTCCGCAGATGGCATCAACGCCTTCTTGGGCAATATTAGATAGCTGGCTATCTTCCGAATTTGAGCTAACCATCAAAATAGGTATGTGTGCTAGCTCGGGATCTTGTCTTACCGTATCGGTTAGTTCTCTACCGTCCATTTCTGGCATATTATAATCAGTAACAATTAAGTCAAACTCTGATTGAGCGAGAAGTTCAATTGCTTCTCTACCATTTTCTGCAAATTGTATGTCTTCTATGCCCATGGTGTTTAGAGTTTTACTGATGTGTTTTCGAGCCATTCGGCTATCATCTGTTACTAATACGCGAAGGGTTCTTGGGTCAAACATTTCTAGGTCAATTTCCTCCTCCACGATTAAGTCTAGAGTGGCATGAATGGCACGCTGTAGGTCTTTTGGGTTAAAGGGCTTCGGTAAAATAGCTAATACACCAGATTGTCTTAAATGTTCTAGATTTTCTCGGTTTCTTTCGCTGGAAATTAGCATGAAGCACTGGCCCTCAGTGTCTTCATTTGCTCGAATTCGATCAATTAACTCGTTAGCGGAACCGTCAGGAAGATACATAGAAGAGATAACAAGATCGGGCGGAAAAGCGCTCAAAGAATCGATTGTCTCTTGAATGTCATTTGCATAATCTATTTGTTTTATGCCAGCATCCTGCAATGCTTTGGTTATAATTTTTCTTTGAGTGTCTGATGGCTCAACAAGGAGAAAAGAAAGGTCGCTAATTGCTGCGTAAGTACTCATTTGTAAAACCACCTGTATGTCAATTCTGATGCGATTAATGCATCCATAATATATTTAGTTAATTCCATTATGATAAATAGGTTACCATGTTTTATCTAGTGTATTTAAGTAACCGGAGTAGTTATGCCAACTGCAAGTGCATGTCATATTTTAGTAAAAACAAAAACAGAAGCGGAATCAATTAAAGTAAAGTTAGATAAGGGGGCGGATTTTTATAAACTAGCAAAACAGTTTTCAACCTGCCCTTCAGGAAAGAAAGGGGGAGATCTTGGTGAATTTCATAAAGGTGATATGGTTCCGGCTTTTGATAAAGCTGTGTTTGGTGGTCCTTTATTGAAAATCCAAGGGCCTATCAAAACACAGTTTGGTTTCCACCTTATTAAGGTATTATATCGGTCTTAAATGGTTTTGAAGAAGGAAGTGGCTATGAGTAATCCAATTCAATTAGATGTATCTTATTTTGTAGCGCCTCAATTGGCTGAAGAAGATTTTGCTGTTTTGAAAGAGCAGGGTTTTGAGCGAGTTATTAATAATCGACCTGAATTAGAATCAGAAGATCAGCCTGCAGGAGAGAGTCTTCAAAGAGCGGCTGAGGTATTGGGGTTAGAATATATAAATAATCCTATTGATCTGTCTAAACTGTCACAAGAAAATGTTTCTCATCAGAGGGCGGCTTTGTTACCTGTGAAAAAGACATTGGCTTTTTGTCGAACAGGGACTCGCTCATCTGTCTTATGGGTCTTACTAAATAATGCTCAAGGTGGGAGTTATGAAGATTTATCGGCGCATGTGTCTAGTAAAGGATTTGATCTTACGCGATGCCTTCCTGCCATGCTGCCTTTATTAAAAAAATAGATTAATAGTGGATTTGTGGGTGCAGCTTAATTTTGAGTTGATTTTTTTGAGCTTTATTATTGGAAAATTATGGTTAGTCGTCCGTCATTAGAAACAGCTACAGCATCTGATCCAGACCGATTTGTAGAGCCCTTGGAGCTTGGTAAGCGTGTAAAGGCAATTCGTTTGGCCAAAGGTTGGACATTAGAGGAAGTGGGTAAAAGAACGGGTATTGCTCGCTCTACTCTATCTAAAATTGAGAATGATCAGGTTTCACCTAGTTTTACGATTGTCCAAAAGTTGATTAATGGATTGGAGATGGACTTGCCTCAGTTATTTGTTGAAGCAAGTGAGCATTCTATTGCTGGTAGAAGGGATGTGACTCGTAAAGGAAAAGGTGAACCTCATCCAACGGCAACTTATGAGCATGAGCTTTTGAATTACTCTATTAGTCGTAAAAAAATGGTACCGTTTAAAACTAAAGTACGAGCACGGTCTTTTGCTGAATTTAAAGAGTGGGTTCGGCATGATGGCGAAGAGTTTCTCCTTGTCTTACAAGGTACAATTAATTTTTTCTCTGAGCTCTATGAGCCAATTGAATTAAAAGAAGGTGATAGTGTGTATTATGATGCATCTATGGGGCATGCAGTTGTTTCTTTATCTGTAAATGATGCTGATATTCTCTGGGTTGTTGCTCGTTAAAATATTTAAATTAATATGTAAGAAGAAAAGGTTGTAGATGGTTATGAAAGAGTGGGGATTGGCAAGTTGGAGAGAAAAAACGGCGTTACAGCAGCCGGTTTATCCCAATGCTGAGCATTTGGCTCGAGTGGAGAGTACATTAGGAAAAATGCCTCCTCTTGTTTTTGCAGGTGAAGCACGTCAACTTAAGAAAGCATTGGCGCAAGTGGCAAATAGGCAGTCGTTTTTGTTGCAGGGTGGTGATTGTGCTGAAAGTTTTGCTGAATTTCACGCGAATAACATACGTGACACTTTTAAAGTTATGTTGCAAATGGCTGTTGTGCTTACTTATGCTGGAAAATGTCCAGTAGTTAAGGTGGGTCGTATGGCTGGTCAGTTTGCTAAGCCCAGGTCTGCCGGAATGGAAACAATTGATGGTATCGAGCTACCAAGCTATCGAGGCGATATTATCAATGGTATCGAGTTTACTGAGCAAGCTAGAGTGCCTGACCCAGAGCGCCTAATACAGGTTTATAATCAAAGCGCATCGACTATGAATTTACTTCGTGCATTTGCACAAGGCGGTTTTTCTGATTTACATCAAGTGCATCAGTGGAATTTGGAGTTTTTAAATAGTAGCCCGGCAGGAAGTCGCTTTCAGGATGTTGCGGATAAGACTGATGATGCACTTCAATTTATGAAGGCTTGTGGTGTAGGTGAGGGTCTTGGTCAGCTGAAAGAAACAGATTTCTATACTTCACATGAGGCATTGTTACTTCCATACGAGCAAGCTCTAACACGTCAGGATAGCTTGACTGGCGAATGGTATGATTGTTCTGCGCATATGCTTTGGATTGGTGATCGTACTCGTCAGCTTGATGGTGCTCATGTTGAATTTTTGCGTGGGGTTAAAAATCCAATTGGTGTTAAAGCTGGGCCTTCGATGGATCCAGGGGATTTGATTCGTTTGTGTGATGCGTTAAATCCAGAAAATGAGCCCGGTAGGCTTAATGTTATTGTTCGTATGGGGGCTGATAAAGTAGAGGATGGAATGCCTAAGTTGATTCGTGCTGTAGAGCGTGAGGGTAAAAGTGTAGTTTGGAGTAGTGATCCAATGCATGGTAACACTGTAAAAGCGTCAACGGGTTACAAAACCCGTCGTGTTGATGATGTATTGAAAGAGGTTCAGCAGTTCTTTCAGGTTCATAATGCAGAAGGAACTTACGCCGGCGGCGTGCATTTTGAAATGACGGGGCAAAACGTAACGGAATGTGTAGGGGGTTCTTTTGAGGTAACTGAAGCGGATTTGGCTGATAGATATCATACGCATTGTGATCCGCGCCTGAATGCAGATCAATCTTTAGAGCTAGCTTTCATGATTTCTGAGACACTTAAAAAAGCAAGGTCTTAATTGCTGCAATTTACAATAAAAAGGCCCAGTTGATTGTAGTCAACTGGGTCTTTTTTGTTTTTCTTTATTATTAGCTTTTTCGACGACGAAATGCGGATGTTGCAGATTTAGATGTGACATCAATTTTTGCCATGATGAGCGCCATTTCTTCTGCTTGTGCTTGCTGTTGTGACTTTAATGCATCCTCGCGTTCTTTTTTTGACGCTTTTTCGGCTGCGTTTAGCATTTTTTGAGTGCTAGCTTTGCTTCTTGCTACGGTTGGCGCTTTTTTTTTAGCTACTGTTTTTTCTTTTGGTGTGTCTAGTCTTTCTTCTTCAATCAGCTCACCAAAGAAGGATTTTGCCGTTGGAGTGGGCTCAACTGTTTTTTTTGGGAGAGCTACTGTTTTTTTTACCGCTGCTTTACGTGTCTTTTTAGGTTGTTCAGCGGTTGATATGCCATTGGCATCAAACAAGGCTTTTTTACCTGTATTCAAGCTGGCTGGTTTGTCAGCAGTTTGAGCAATTTTATAGCCACGTAAACTTTCGCCGTTATAAATGGAAATATAATCCGTTTCTAGCTCGTATAGTTCTTGTTTGTCGCTTGTTTCGAAAAGCTCTTCAACAATAAATGCGGCAACGCCATTTTCCCTAATGTCGTTATATAGTGGGAAATCTAAACCTTCATTGGTTGCTTCAATGTATTGTTCCAAGCGCTGGAAACCACTATTGAATGAAGTGCCTATGTAATGCTTTCCTGAGATGTTATTTGTGATTTTAAAAACGACCAAAACCGTGCCTCTTACGTAATATCTTTTAATAGCGCATAAAACCCATCCACCAAAGGTAGATGGGTTTTATAAAAAAATAGGGTTAGTGTTTTACGACGATGTTAAGACCGTCACGAACATTTAGATGGACATTTTCAACACGCTCGTCTTGCGCAATTAAGCGATTGACTTGGTTGACTGCTATGTCACTGTTTTCTATCGGAGATAAAACTCGTCCTTGCCATAAAGAATTGTCAATGATGATAAGACCGCCAGACCTTACGAGTGGTACTACCGCTTCGTAATAATTTAGGTAGTTGCGTTTGTCAGCATCAATGAAAACAAAGTCGAATTCCCCTTCAAGGGTTTTGATCGTATCTAGTGCAGCACCAAAAATCGCAGTGATTTTTTTTCCATGTTCGCTACGGTCAAAGAAATCTTGAGCAAATTCAATTGCTCTTGGGTTCGTTTCACAACAGATAAGTTCGCCATCACTAGGCATGCCTTCAGCAATAGATAATGCCGAATAACCGGTAAACATACCAATTTCAAGGGCGCGCTTAGGTTGTGCGATTCTAGCTAGAAGCTTCAAAGTACGACCTATAGTTTTTCCTGATAACTTATTTGGGTAGCCCATATCTGAGTAGGTCTTTTCAACCAGCTCGATTAATAGGTCAGGTTCTGATTGAGTGGTCTCAATACAGTAGTTGTCAAGATTGTTAAGATCCATAGGGCCTTTTAATAAATGAAGTGATTATGAAACGAATGGTAATTTTACTCTGAGTGCAGAGAATGTCTATGGCATAAAGTGAGAAAAAAGGCTTGATTTTCGTGGATGGCGGTCACACGTAGTAAAAAGACTTATTTAAATTTGATTCGCATGAATAATCGAAAAATGGTAGTTTATGCCATGAAATTTACATGTGCTCTTTAGTATGGAGCACCACTGACTCCGATAGGGGAATAAAATGCCTGTAATTACTTTGCCTGATGGCAGCCAACGTTCTTTTTCAAACCCTGTAACTGTTATACAAGTGGCCGAAGATATTGGCCCTGGTCTTGCTAAAGCAACAGTAGCAGGTCGTATTAATGGTCAGCTTGTTGATGCTTGTGAATTGATTTCTGATGATGCTGAATTAAGTATTGTGACAGGAAAAAATCCTGAAGGCGTTGAGATCATTCGCCACTCTTTTGCTCACCTTATGGGTCATGCAGTAAAACAACTTTATCCTACTGCGCAAATGGCAATTGGTCCTGTTATTGATGATGGTTTTTACTACGATATCGCTTATGAACGTCCTTTCACGCCTGAAGACTTGGCAGCGATAGAAAAACGTATGGGCGAATTGGTAAAAACAGATTACGACGTTATTAAAAGGATGACGCCTATAGCTGAAGCTCGTCAACAATTTGAAGATCGAGGGGAGTCTTATAAAGTATCCCTGATCGATGGCATGGATAAATCAATTAAAGAGGTTGGCTTATACATCCATGAAGAATATACAGATATGTGTCGTGGCCCTCATGTCCCAAATACACGTGTGCTGCGTCATTTTAAGTTGACTAAGCTTGCTGGAGCTTATTGGCGTGGTGATTCCAATAATGAGCAATTGCAGCGTATTTATGGCACGGCTTGGAATGACAAAAAAGAATTAAAAGGTTATCTGACTCGTATAGAAGAGGCGGAAAAACGCGATCATCGTAAGTTAGGTAAAAAATTAGACCTTTTTCATCTTCAAGAAGAAGCGCCTGGAATGGTTTTTTGGCATCCTAAAGGATGGCGTTTGTATCAAGTTGTTGAGCAATATATGCGTCAAAAACAACTTGATAACAATTACCAAGAAGTAAAAACACCACAAATCGTAGACCGAGTGCTTTGGGAAAAATCTGGGCACTGGGGTAAGTATCAAGAGAATATGTTTACTACGCATTCTGAAAATCGTGATTATGCGGTTAAACCGATGAATTGCCCGTGTCATATTCAAGTATATAACCAGGGTTTAAAAAGTTATCGCGACTTGCCATTCCGCATGGCTGAGTTTGGTTCTTGTCATCGAAACGAACCTTCTGGTGCCTTACATGGTATTATGCGCGTTCGTAATTTTGTTCAAGATGATGGGCATATTTTTGTTACTGAAGGTCAAATTCAGCAAGAAGTTTCAGAATTTATTGATCTTCTTCATGAAGTTTATGAAGATTTTGGTTTCGATAAAATTATTTACCGCTTGTCTACTCGTCCAGAACAGCGTGTTGGTTCAGATGAGGTTTGGGATAAGGCTGAGAAATCGCTATCTGATGCTTTGAATTCAGCAGGGCTTGATTGGGAAGAGTTACCAGGTGAGGGGGCGTTTTATGGCCCTAAAATTGAGTTCTCTTTGAAAGATGCCATCGGTCGTGTTTGGCAATGTGGTACTATTCAGGTAGATTTCTCAATGCCAACTCGTTTAAGTGCTCAATATGTATCGGAAGATGGCTCTCGCCAAACTCCAGTTATGTTGCATAGAGCAATAGTAGGTTCTCTTGAGCGATTTATTGGTATTTTGATCGAAGAATCAGAAGGTTCTTTCCCTGTTTGGCTAGCACCTGAACAAGTTGTGATCATGAATATTACCGATCGTCAGGCGGATTATTGCTCCGATTTGGAAAAAAGATTGAATTCAAATGGCTTTAGAGCAAAACTTGACTTGAGAAACGAGAAGATCGGGTTTAAAATTCGCGAGCATACTATTCAACGAATTCCATATATGGTCGTTGTTGGTGATAAAGAAGTTGAACAAGGACAAGTTGCCGTTCGAACTCGAACAGGTGAAGATCTTGGAGTGATGAGCATTTCTGATTTTGAGAACTTACTTCAAAATCAAATTGCTTGCCGTAGCCGTAAACAAGAAGTGGAGATAGCGCTATAAAAGGTAATATGAATCGTGGACGTGCAGCTGGTAAGCAGCGTCCTCAAATCAACGAGAACATTCGAGCAACTGAAGTACGTTTAATCGCTGCTGATGGTGAGCAAATTGGTGTTGTTTCGATTGAGGAAGCACTTAAAGCTGCTCAAGAAGCTAACCTTGACTTAGTGCAGATTACTGACTCGGATCCGATTGTTTGTAAAATAATGGACCACGGCAAGCATATTTTTGAAGCGAAGAAAGCCAAAGCCGCTCAAAAGAAAAATGCTAAGCAGATTCAGGTTAAAGAAATGAAATTCCGTCCAGGGACGGAGGAAGGGGATTATCAGGTAAAACTCCGCAACCTGATACGTTTCCTTGAAGGCGGGGATAAGGCCAAGGTGTCATTGCGATACCGCGGTCGTGAAATGGCCCATCAGGAGCTTGGTATGCAACTTATGAATCGAGTCGCTTTAGACTTAGAGGAATACGGTGCAGTAGAGCAAGCTGCGAAAATGGAAGGTCGTCAATTGACTATGGTGCTAGGCCCCAAAAAGAAGAAGTAATTCGAAATAACTTGAGTGATTAATGGTTTAGACTGTTAATAGCTTAGGTGATTGAAGAATTGCACTAACATTAACGAATGCGAGAGTGGTTTTATCATGTCCAAAATTAAGTCACACAGTGGCGCTGCAAAGCGCTTCAAACGTACCGCGAATGGTTTTAAGCATAAGCAGTCTCATACTAGTCATATTTTGACTAAAAAATCGACTAAGCGTAAGCGTCATCTTCGTGCAATGAAGAGTATCGCTCAAAGCGACAAAGCGTTAATTGTACGCATGTTGCCATACATCTAAGTCTCAATTTTTTAGTTCATTAATTTATTAGTATAAGGTTTATATTATGCCTCGCGTAAAACGTGGTGTTCAGGCTCGTCGCCGTCACAAGAAGATTTTAAAGCAAGCTAAAGGTTACTACGGTGCACGTAGCCGTGTATTTCGTGTAGCTAAACAAGCTGTCATCAAAGCTGGTCAGTATCAGTACCGTGACCGTCGCCAACGTAAACGTCAATTCCGCGCTTTGTGGATTGCTCGTATTAACGCTGCCGCACGTATCAATGGTCTATCTTACAGCCGTTTCATTTCTGGTTTGAAAAAAGCAGCAATTGAAATTGACCGTAAGGTTTTGGCTGACTTAGCTGTGTACGAGAAAGAAGTTTTTGCTGCAATCGTTGAAAAAGCGAAAGCAAGCTTGGCTTAATTTCTGACGTAGCCTTAGAGTAATTCGACCTTGAAAGATTTCATCTTAATAGAACGAGTTATTCAATGCAGTCTTTGATAGGGGAAGAGCTAGCGCTCTTCCCCTATTTTATTTTTTGGAGTGTATAAATGGAGAACCTAAAGCAGATTCTTGCTGATGCGTTAAGCGCAGTAGCATCATCTGAGAGTGAGTCAGCATTAGATGATGTACGTGTACATTATTTGGGCAAGAAGGGCGCTCTTACCGCTTTGTTGAAACAGCTTGGTAATGTTTCTGCAGAAGATAGGCCGAAGTTCGGTCAAATCGTGAACGAAGCAAAAGGCCAAGTTCAAGAAAAAATTACAGAGCGTAAAGCTGGGCTTGAGACAGCTGCTTTAAATGCTAAGCTCGCCACAGAAACTATTGATATTTCCTTATCTGGAAAAGGTCAAGAGGTTGGTGGTCTGCATCCGGTTACAAAAACTATGGAGCGTATTGAAACGTTTTTCCGTGGTATTGGCTTTGATGTCGCTACTGGTCCAGAAATTGAAGATGACTATCATAATTTTGAAGCGCTAAATATTCCTGCGCATCATCCAGCTCGCGCTATGCAGGATACATTTTACTTTAATCCAACAACTGTGCTGCGAACGCATACATCGCCTGTTCAAGTACGTACGATGGAAACTACGCAGCCACCGATCCGTATCATTTGCCCTGGTCGTGTTTATCGCTGTGATTCAGATCAAACACACACGCCTATGTTTCATCAGGTTGAAGGTTTGTTGATTGATGAAAATATTTCTTTTGCTGATTTAAAAGGTATTTTGCAGCAATTCTTAAATGTCTTCTTTGAAGATGATTTGAAAGTGCGCTTCCGCCCTAGTTACTTCCCGTTCACAGAGCCTTCTATTGAGGTCGATATCATGCGAACCAATAGTAAAGGTGAAGAGTCTTGGTTAGAGGTACTAGGTTGCGGTATGGTCCACCCTAAAGTGCTTGAGATGTCTGGTATCGACTCCGAAAAATACACTGGGTTTGCTTTTGGTATGGGGGTGGAGCGCTTTGCTATGCTGCGCTATAAAGTAGAAGATTTACGTATGTTCTTCGAGAACGACTTACGTTTCCTTAAGCAGTTCAAGTAACCAGTCGACCTAGGATGTTTTTATGAAAATTAGTGAAAATTGGCTAAGAGAATGGGTCAACCCAAGTATTAGTAGTGATGATCTTGTGGCTCAGATAACCATGGCTGGTCTTGAAGTAGATGAAGTTCTACCTGTTGCATCTGAGTTTACAGGTGTTGTTATTGGTGAGATTGTCAGCGCTGAATCACATCCAAATGCTGATAAGCTTCAAGTTTGTCAAGTGTCTGACGGTAGTGAGGCATTTCAAGTTGTTTGTGGTGCACCGAATGCGAGACCAGGTATTAAAATTCCATTTGCAAAGATTGGTGCTGTTTTAGGTGCTGATTTTAAAATCAAAAAAGCCAAACTTCGACAAGTCGAATCTTTTGGTATGTTGTGCTCGGCTTCTGAATTGGGTGTGAGTGACGACAACGACGGCATCATGGAATTACCGTCAAATGCTACAACGGGTGAAGATATTCGTGTCTTTTTAGGTCTCGATGATCAAATAATTGATGTAGATCTTACACCAAACCGTAGTGATTGCTTAAGTTTGGCTGGTTTGGCTCGTGAAGTCGGTGTTCTTAATAAAGTAGATGTCACTTCTGTGGCAGTGGTTGCGACCAATGTTGCGATTGAAGATACTTTTCAGGTGCGTGTGGATGTTTCTTCTGCTTGTCCTCGTTATTTAGGGCGTGTTGTACGTGGCGTAAATGTTAAAGCGCAAACTCCTTTATGGATGGTTGAAAAGCTTCGCCGCAGCGGTATTCGTTCTATTGATCCTGTGGTTGATATTACAAACTATGTGATGCTTGAATTGGGTCAACCTATGCATGCATTTGATTTAGCAAACTTGTCTGAATCGATTGTTGTGCGTATGGCTAAAACGGATGAAAAAATTGTCCTGCTGGATGGTCAAGAAATTTCTCTTCGTGAAGACACTATGGTTATTGCTGATGAGAAAAAAGCATTAGCTATTGCTGGTGTAATGGGGGGGGAGGGTTCAGGTGTTAATGCTGAAACTCAAGATATCTTCCTTGAAAGTGCATTTTTCACGCCATTAGCGTTAGCAGGTAAGGCGCGTTCTTACGGCTTACATACCGATTCTTCTCATCGTTTTGAACGTGGTGTAGACGCGACACTTCAAGAGAGGGCTCTTGAGAGAGCAACAGCTTTGATGTTGGAAATCGCTGGCGGACAAGTTGGGCCAATTACCCATAAGGTTGATGAGGCATCTTTGCCTGAAGCGACAGTTGTGACTTTGCGTCGCAAAAAGCTGGATCAATACTTGGCTGTGTCTATAGATAAAGATCTAGTGACAGACATTTTGACTCGTCTTGGTTTAGATATGCTTGAAGTGACAGATGAGGTTTGGGTTGCAAAATCGCCATCGCATCGTTTTGATATTGCTATTGAAGCAGACTTGATTGAAGAAGTTGCCCGTATATACGGTTACGATAATCTGCCTTCTTCTATGCCTCAAGCTGCGGTGAACTTCACGCCTTTGTCTGAGGGCAAAACAGCGATTCAGGTTTTACGCTCAATCCTTGTGTCTCAGGGATACCATGAAGCGGTTACTTATAGTTTTATTGATCCAAACTTAAGTAAACAGTTCTTGCCTAATATTGATCCTGTGCCACTAGCGAATCCTATTTCTGCTGATATGGGCGTTATGCGTCCAAGTTTGCTGCCGGGTCTAGTGAAAACGTATTTATATAATCAAAACCGTCAACAGTCTCGAGTTCGTTTGTTTGAAACGGGTCGTCGTTTTATTGGCTCGGTAGATGCTTTAACAGACCTAGATCAACAAGAGCAAATATCAGGGCTGATTGCAGGTAGTCGTGATTCAGAGGCTTGGTATCACAATGCGGAAAAGGTTGATTTTTATGACCTTAAAGCGCATGTAGAATCCTTGTTTGCTTTGAATGATGGTGGTAAGCCAGCTTATGAGCGTTCTGAGTGTGAGTTTCTTCATCCTGGTCGTTCAGCGGATATCTTCGTTAATGGCAAGTTTGTTGGCCTTATGGGTGAGCTTCATCCGCAGCTATCAAAAGAATTAGGAGCTAACCAGCCAATTTATGTTTTTGATATTGCGTTGAGCGCAGTGCTAAATGCATCGCTTCCTGAATATAAAGCAGTTTCTCGTTTTCCTGAGGTTCGTCGTGATTTGGCGCTGTTGGTTGATCGCTCCGTTCCTGTCAGTGAGTTAGAGAAAGTAATCTCCGGCTCGGCTGGTGATGCGCTCAAAAAAGTGTTGGTTTTTGATGTCTATCAAGGTCAAGGTATTGATGAATCGAAAAAAAGTGTCGCTTTGGGCTTGACGTGGCAGCATCCTTCACACACTCTTAGTGATGAAGAAGTGAACAACTCTGTCGAGCAAACTGTAACAGCATTGTCTGAGCAGTTGGGAGCCGTTGTAAGGGGATAGATATATGGGATCGTTGACAAAAGCGGACCTTGCTGAAAACTTAGTAGATACAATTGGTCTAAGTAAAAAAGATGCGAAAGATCTTGTTGAAGGTTTTTTTGATGTCGTTCGCAGCTCTCTTGTGGATAGGCAGCAAGTTAAGTTGTCGGGCTTTGGTAATTTTGAAGTGCGTGAAAAGAGTCAGCGTCCAGGTCGAAATCCTAAGACGGGCGAAGAGATTCCGATATCAGCACGTACTGTTGTTACTTTTAGACCTGGGCAAAAGCTTAAGTCTAAAGTAGAAGACTATATGCAAGAATAGCGTTGTTTATCTCTAAAAAAGCCATCCATCAGGGTGGCTTTTTTGTGGGTGCTTTTTACTTCTATTTGTTTTGTTATGCATAGAGGCTTTTACAGGTTGGAAGTTGTCAAATTCTATAAAGACCTTAAAGCGGAATGATATTTAGACTAAGGCTTAAGTGATTAATCTAATAAGAGCTAGTTACATGATAAAATTGAAAAAAAATGTATAAAACTCTTCCCTTTTAAGTTCGTTATAGTAATATACGCACCCGCTGACAACGACAGTGTTGTTGTTTGCATCGGGGCGTAGCGCAGCCTGGTAGCGCACTAGCATGGGGTGTTAGTGGTCGTAGGTTCAAATCCTACCGTCCCGACCAAGAAAAAGAAATTTTTTGCCGCTATAGCTCAGTTGGTAGAGCATCTGACTTGTAATCAGAGGGTCCCGAGTTCGACTCTTGGTGGCGGCACCATTTACTTAATTAGTGACATTGTTAAGTAGTGGAAGTTAAGTGCTTAGAAATTAATTACTAGAAAATTGATTTAGCGTTAAGCCGCTATAGCTCAGTTGGTAGAGCATCTGACTTGTAATCAGAGGGTCCCGAGTTCGACTCTTGGTGGCGGCACCATTTCCTTAGGAAGTGTGTTTTTTTAGTAAACTGCGTCATGTAATGCCGCTATAGCTCAGTTGGTAGAGCATCTGACTTGTAATCAGAGGGTCCCGAGTTCGACTCTTGGTGGCGGCACCAT
>NZ_JACYFC010000010.1 GCF_014803385.1 Marinomonas colpomeniae
TTGGGAGGAACCAAATCAACATAAAGCGAATTAATATGTAGACGTTTCGTAAGACTTCAATTTTTTTGATCTCTCACCCACAAACAAAAGTCTGTAAATGTAGATCTTCTGAAGTCTCCAGCGAACGTCCACACAAATTATCTGATTATCTATTTTAAAGAGCGTTACCTATTCACTTCAGCAACTTCAATAAGAAGCACTGTACGTGTCAGGGAGGGCGTATAATACAGCCTGTAATTTTTAGCGCAAGTGATTTTTTAAAAGTTTTTGAAGATTTATCGACTACAGACAAATAAAAAGGAAGGCACAAGTGCTTTCCTTTTTATTTGGTGTTTCTCTAATTCAAAACAGAAACTTTATAAGACAAACAAGTGATGCTTTTTCTTACCAAGCTTTACCAAAAAGTACTTATCGAAGTAACCTGCCGTAACAGAAAATATTGCCTCAGCATTCATATTATCATCAAGCCCTTTAGCCTGACCATTTACAAAAACTGAATTTCTTTGCAAAGCGTCTTTCACCTGTTTACCACTTGACGCCAAACCAGCATCCGCAAGTAAAGAAGTTAAGGGGGTAGAAGCCAAGTCTACTCCTTTCAAACTACTGCTTGGTAAACCATCCAACTGAATTTGCTCCAAATCCTGCTCACTTAATTGATCTGCCTCACCACTAAACAAAGCAAGAGTTATACGCTCAGCTGCTCGCAGCCCTTCTTCACCATGGACCAGTTTAGTGACTTCACGAGCTAAAATACTTTGCCCCTCCGGCTTACCACCACTTTCTTTATCTTTCCTCTCAATCGCATCAATTTCTTCTACAGATAAAAATGTAAAATATTTCAAAAATTTGTAAGCATCTGCATCGGCACTATTAAGCCAGAATTGATAAAAAGCGTATTGGCTGGTTTTACTAGCATCAAGCCATATAGTACCAGTTTCAGTTTTACCAAATTTAGTTCCGTCAGACTTTGTAACCAAAGGCATTGTCAAACCAAAAGCCTGATTGCCATTTTGACGACGAGTTAAGTCAGTACCACCAGTAATATTACCCCACTGATCGCTACCGCCGATCTGCAACGTACAGCTATATAGACGATTAAGCTCTGCAAAATCGTAAGACTGCAAGATCATGTAAGTAAACTCAGTAAAGGAAATACCTTCACCTTCACGGTTGATACGCTGCTTTACTGACTCTTTTTGAATCATTGCGTTAATAGAGAAATGCTTTCCTACATCTCGCAAAAAATCCAAAATATTAAGATCTTTCGTCCAATCATAGTTATTCACCACTTCTGCACTATTTTCATCACCATTGAAATCAATAAACTGACTTACTTGCGCACGTAGTTTTTCAACCCACTCAGAAACAACTTCAGGTCCGTTTAACTTACGCTCAACGGCTTTAAAGCTTGGATCACCGATCAAACCAGTGGCTCCACCTACCAAAGCTAAAGGCTTATGGCCTGCCAACTGAAAGCGCCTCAACATTAACAAAGGAACTAAACTGCCTATGTGCAAACTGTCGGCAGTCGGATCAAAACCGCAATAAAGCGTACGACTTCCACCTTCTAGGTGTTTTTTTAGCTCATCTTCCGCCGTCATTTGGGCAATAAGTCCACGAGCTTGCAAGTCATTTAAAAGGTCTTTACTGCTTACCGTCATTATTTTGATCCATATCCTGATTAGTTTATGTTACTTAAGCATTCAATTATAAAAGTAATCTTGGTAGGATTATAAGGCTTTATTTAAGATTTTTTGGATACTCATTTTGATCAAACTAATACCAACAAAACATTTACTCCTAATTGCGGCTACCTGCGTACTTCTCGCTACAGTGTTAATCGTACTTCCAGCGGGTGAAACAGCTGATAACGACTCAATATCACTCGAAGCTAAACTCCAAGAGGTAGTTCAATCTGAACTTACATTTCATGATATTCAACAGCTCACACCTAAAAGCACCTCTACTATTAGTACTACATCACCAATCGCTAAGAATGTAAGTACTACGTATGACATACCGACACCCGACACATTAGCTAAAAAAATCAGCCCTACAACTTACAAAGAGCAATCTATAAAAATTAGTGCAGGTGACTCTTTATCAAAAATATTATCCAAAAAAGGAATTTCCGCACAAGACATACACAAGGTATCCCAAGCAGATAAAAAACAAAAAACGTTATTACAGATGAGACCTGGGCAAACGATCCACTTTACAAAGAATGAAAAAAATGGAGAACTAACTCAACTAACACTGGTTCAGAACAGACTTGATAGCGTTATATTTAAGCGTAACGATAACGTTTTTGAGAGAAGTGAAATATCTAGAAAACCAGAGATTATACAGACATACAAAGAAGCAGAGATAAACAACTCCCTATTTGTTGACGGTTTAAAATCAGGGATAGAGCAATCACTCCTTATTGAGCTGGCTAATATATTCGGTTGGGATATTGATTTTGCTTTAGACATACGAAAAGGTGACAGCCTAAGTGTACTTTATGAAGAAAAATTTCTCGATGGAGAGAAAATTGGCCATGGCAATATCATTGCCACCCAATTTATTAATAATGGTAGAACCTATCAAGCCATTCGCTATGAGACAAAAGGAGGCGCTCACTATTACACGCCTGACGGACTAGCAATGCGTAAAACCTTTATACGTACGCCTGTAGATTTCACAAGAATTTCATCTAAGTTTAATCCAAATAGATTGCACCCCATTTTTAAAACCAGTAAACCACATCGTGGTGTTGATTATGCAGCAGCGAGCGGTACACCAGTTAAAGCGGCAGGCGATGGAAAGGTATCATTCGCAGGAAAACAAAACGGCTACGGGAATGTTGTCATCATTGACCATGGTCGTGGATATCAAACCCTTTATGCACATTTAAGGGGCTTCGCAAGAGGAACTAGACGAGGCGCAACAGTTTCTCAGGGAAAAATAATTGCTTATGTCGGCCAAACAGGATGGGCGACAGGACCACACTTGCACTATGAATTTAGAATAAATGGCACTCATAAAAACCCAGTCACAGTAAAGTTACCTAATGATGACCCAATGCCTAAAAGCGATTTAAAGAATTACTTGCCGTACGCAAAACAAGTCACCGCGACACTAACAAGCTCACATTCAGCTGATTTTGCCAGAAAGCTCGCCTCCCTCAAGAACTAGAAAAACGAAAAAAGCAGCCAATGGCTGCTTTTTTTTAAAAACAATTAACACACAAATATCAAATTAGATAGCGCCGTTAACGAACTCAATTAATTGTGATTTAGAAACCGCACCGACTTTTGTTGCGACCACTTCACCACCTTTAACAATTAACAAAGTAGGAATTCCGCGAACGTTATACTTAGGTGCCGTTTCTTGATTTTCATCAACGTTTAACTTAACCACTTTTACTTTACCAGCATATTCAGCTGCAACATCTTCCAATACCGGCGCAATCATTTTACATGGACCACACCAAGGAGCCCAAAAATCAACAATTACTGGAATGTCTGAATTTAATACTTCTTCTGCGAATTGCGCATCAGTAATTTGGATTGTGTTTTCACTCATAATAAGTTCCCTTAAAATCTACTTGTAAACAATGAATATAATCTAGTGTATCACTAAACTATCGGGGTAAGAATCCGTATATATTAATTAGAGCTATAGAAAAATACTATAATATTAAAGAACGAATAGCAGTTGGTAACTCCAATAAAGAATGCACCTCTGCACTAGAACGAGAACCCCACTCGTCCGCCCAACGCCTAGCTCCATGGCGATTAAACCAAATACTTCTAGCACCAGCATTCGCAGCGCCATACACATCATCAATAGGATGATCACCTATATGTATAATCTGAGACAAGTCTCGACCTGCCGTTTTAGCTGCGACAGAAAACACGTCAACTTCTGGTTTAGCTGCGCCCACTTGGTCGGCTCGAATAGCAAAATCAAAGTATTGCCCCAACCCAACATAGGGGTGAAATACATCTGCATTACCATTCGTTATTACAGCCAAAGAATAATCTTGATTCAACTCCTCCAACACATCAACAACGTGAGGGAAAAGATCTACCTTTTGACGCCATTCACAGAAATGAGCTAATGCTGCTGCAGCAACAGATTCTGCCTCCTCTGAAGGCAATCCAAATCGCTTTAACGCCAACATATATACATTAAAACGCAGTGCAGTAAGGTTAGAAGCGATTTCAGGCCTTTTAATTAAAATGCTTTTTTTAAATACATCTTGCTCAGAGGAGGAAAACTGCTGAGAAAAGCCTGGAAAGCGCTCTTCAAACCAAGATTCCATAGCGTATTCAGCTCGAACAATAACAGGAGCGACATCCCAGAGGGTATTGTCTAGGTCGAATGTAATCAAAGCACTCATGGCAGCAACCTTAATAGAATGGCACTCAATAAATCAGCAAGATACTGAAGAAACATTGTACCTTTCTCTTTATTGAAAGAGTTTTCATTTTCAGCTCCCAATACAAGCACACCACATTTTTGTATTTTCCCTCCAGACCTCGATAAAAGAGGCAATACAGCAACAGAACGAATTGAACTAACATTATCAAAAAAAAGAAAACGCATTTCATTCTCAGGTAAAATTCCGCAAAAGCAATCTGCAAAACCTGAAGCATGTGATAATGAGGTATCATCCTCTACCAACTCATGAATTCTTATTGCAGTATCAGTATGGCTACCATACAAAACCAATGCATGATGAGAAATATCAAAGTCCTCTCTTACCATGTCACTAATCACCACCGCGAAATCATCTAAAGAATCACAATTGAGACCAGCCAACACCAAACGACGACTTTTCTGCATAGTGGACTCATTTTCACGAGCCACATCAACAAGGCGCTCGAATTGACCTCGATACCCTGCTGTAGACTTTCGTAACACATCAACCTGATACTCAAGTAATGAAATTACCTTTCCATTAACAGGGTGAGGAAGGCTCAGACTTTCCAACACATCAGAGTGTCGAACAAAAAAATCTGGTGTGTTCAACAAGTATTGAATTACTTCCTCTTCGCTCATATTGCCTCTTATAGGTAAATTTGACCTTCAAATACTTTCGCTGCTGGTCCAGTCATAAGAACTGGCTCTCCTTGACCTTGCCATTCGATATGTAAATCACCACCACGTAAATGCACAGTCACTTTAGGTGATAACCAACCATGTTTGATACCAGCTACTACAGCCGCGCAAGCACCGGTACCACAAGCTTGAGTTTCACCTACTCCTCGCTCGTAAACACGTAGGTTAATTTCTGCTGAATTTAGAACCTGCATAAAACCGACATTAACATTACGAGGAAAGCGCTCATGACACTCAATAAGAGCACCAACCGTTGCAACTTCTTCATCGAGAAGTGCATCTACTTTTATTACAGCATGGGGATTACCAACAGACACTGGAGTAATGAAATATTTATTATCGCCAGCATTAATACTATAAAGAGAACTTGATGAATCAGTGGTAAATGGTAAGTCTTTGGGCTCAAAACTTGGCGATCCCATATCAACAGTTACCAAACCATCATCCATTACACGTAATTGGATAACACCACGCTTCGTCTCTACATTAATAATACGTTTATCGGTCAACCCACGATCTAAAACAAACTTAGCAAAGCAGCGAGCACCATTCCCACAGTGCTCAACCTCACTACCGTCAGAGTTATAAATGCGATAACGAAAATCCATATCGGGAAGTGTCGGCGGCTCAACAACTAATAGTTGATCAAAACCAATCCCCCAATTACGATCACTTAGTTTCTCGATTTGCTGCTTATTAAAAAACACCTTACGAGACACCGCATCAACAACAACAAAATCGTTTCCAAGCCCATGCATTTTAGTAAATTTCAATAACACAATGAACCCCTTAGTCTGGTAAGACTTGCTCGCCAGCCAATTGATGCTCAATAGTTTCACGCGCACGAATTAAGTAGGTTTTGTCGCCGTCGACCATAACTTCCGCTGCACGATTACGACTATTATAGTTAGACGACATTGTAAAACCGTAAGCACCAGCCGAACGAACAGCCAATAGATCGCCCGCCTGAATATCCAACTCGCGATCCTTACCTAAAAAGTCACCCGTCTCACAAATAGGTCCAACTAAATCATAACTGCGCTTTCCTTCCGGTGTCGGAGTCAAAGAAACAGGAACAATATTCATCCAAGCACCATATAAAGACGGACGAATCAAGTCATTCATCGCACCATCAATAATGGCGAAATTTTTATGCGGATTACATTTCAAAAACTCAACTTGAGTCAATAAAATACCAGCATTTGCGGCAATAGAACGACCAGGTTCAAACGCTAAAGTAACGTCTAGTCCTTTCACTTTTTCAAGCAGCAATTTAGCGTAATCTGCAGGTTCTGGCGGAACTTCATCACGATAACGAACACCTAAACCACCACCTAAATCGAGGTGTTTAATGGTAATACCAGCCTTAGCAAGCTGACCAACCAAGCCAATTAAGCGATCAAAAGTGTCTAAAAACGGCTTAAGTTCAGTTAACTGCGAGCCTATATGACAATCTACTCCCATCACATTTAAGTTAGGTAGGCTATCTGCAATTTGGTAGATACGAACCGCATCTTGAATATCTATACCAAATTTATTTTCTTTTAGTCCTGTCGAAATATAAGGATGTGTTTTAGCGTCTACATCAGGGTTAACCCGCAAAGAAACGGGTGCAATTTGCCCCATTTCTTCAGCCACTTGATTTAAACGATGTAGCTCCGCTTCGGATTCGACATTAAAGCAATGAATCCCCACTTCTAATGCACGACGCATTTCTGAGGCTTGCTTTCCTAATCCAGAAAACATTACTTTTGACGGATCACCACCAGCTTTTAATACACGCTCAAGCTCACCGACAGAAACGATGTCAAAGCCAGAACCCAATCGAGCAAGTACATTTAAAATCGCGATATTGGAACACGCTTTCACCGCATAACAAATTAACGTCGGGTGTGATGCAAAAGCTTCTGCATAAGCATTATAATGACGTTCCAGGGTCGCTCGTGAATATACATAACAAGGTGTACCGTATTCACTAGCAACATCAGACAAAGCAACATTCTCTGCATGCAGAGTCTGATTAGAATAATTAAAAAAATCCAAAAGGGAATCCTCAGTTATAAAGATGACTCTTGTTGCACTTGAGCTGTATCTTCTGGGAAATAAAGAGAACCTTTATTTCCACAAGCCGCCAAAAAAAAAGCTAAAACACATACTGACAGCAACTTAGACATCATCTTATCTCTTCTATTTTTGATAAGGACAGTATACTTGCAGGCTGTTCGTTTCCCAACCCTAGCAAGTAAATTACACAGATATTCTTTTCGAAAAAAATAGAATTCTATTTTTACTTGAATTTCCTATCTGGGCCACCAACTCTATTTCTAAAGACTACTATTTAATTGAACTCATAATAAGCGAAATAAAACTCTATTTTTAACCACTTTAAATATGTAAAAATTAATGAAAAAAAACATCATCCCATTGGCAACAGCTCTTATATTCGCGGTAGCCATACACATATTGCTCATTACTTTATCAAACAATAGAGATTCGCTTGATGCAAACCTTCCTACACCTAGCTTTGAACTAATTCTATTACCTGAAGTAAATCGCACAACAAACGATAACGCGAAATCAGCTGAATCAAACAACCCGACAATAGAGCAATTTATTTCCGAGCAACAAGCTCCCCCCTTAGATACATCAGTAGAAAGACCATTAATTGAGCTGGGTAACTTTAGCGCTCCAGATCCTATATCCTTTGCTGAACCTCAGACACTTACTGATAATTTAAATAGCGGCAATTTGACTATAGAGAAAGCGGATTTACTTGACCTATCAAACCTAGATTTGTCACCAGATAAAAATGATGGTGTACTAGAAGAAGTATTTTCTGAAGAACTCAGAAATAAAATAGCCGAATCGACATTAGCTCAGGAAAACTATCTAAAAGGGCAAATGAAGGAAGAGGAATACCCTGTAACAAAAGGCGTAGACGGCTCTCGTTACGTTAATATCAATGGCGTATGCTGGCGCGTACCTGACATGGGTAGTAATGACTTATGGGCCGTTGTTTTGTCTGGGTGCAGCGGACAAAGTAAAACCTTTCTTTTTGAATTAAACATCGCACCTAATGTCTTTCTCGGAACTGACTCTCCATTTTTTATAGGCAAATAAAAACGGTGAATAAATCACCGTTTTTATCATTCTACAGACATACTTTTTAGAATTGAAAATCAAAAAGTATTAGACTAGACGATCCTGTAACTCAGATTTCGCGCGAGCAACTGCTTTCAACACTTGAGCAGGAGACGTTCCACCAATATGATCACGAGCCGCGACAGACCCTTCCAAAGTAAGTACGTCAAATACATCACTTTGAATCATAGAGCCAAACGACTGCAGCTCTTCTAGCGTCATTTCAGACAAATCTTTGCCTTCTTGCACGCCATAACCAACAGCTTTACCGACCACTTCATGTGCGTCTCGAAACGCAATACCTTTACCCACTAAGTAATCAGCCAAATCAGTTGCAGTAGAAAAACCACGGCGCGCTGCTTCATACATATGATCTTTACGAGACTCAATAGCTGGAATCATATCGGCAAAAGCACGTAACGATCCCTTCAATGTATCAACCGTATCAAACAAAGGTTCTTTATCTTCTTGATTATCTTTGTTGTAGGCCAAACATTGTGACTTCATCAAGGTTAATAGACCCATCAAATGCCCGTAAACTCGCCCAGTTTTACCACGAACCAACTCTGGTACGTCTGGATTTTTCTTCTGTGGCATAATTGATGAGCCAGTACAAAAGCGATCAGGTAGATAAATAAAGTTAAATTGAGCTGACGCCCACATTACCATTTCTTCTGCCCAACGAGACATATGCATCATGATAATAGACGCTGTAGAAGCAAATTCTATGGCGAAATCACGATCACTAACAGAGTCTAAAGAATTATAAGTTGGACGTTCAAAACCCAACAAATCAGCTGTCATATATCGGTCAATCGGATAGGTTGTCCCTGCTAACGCAGCGGCACCTAAAGGCAAGATATTAATACGCTTACGACAATCAACTAGACGCTCATAATCACGCTGCATCATTTCATACCAAGCCATCAAGTGATGACCAAATGTGACAGGTTGAGCTGTTTGTAAATGGGTGAAACCAGGCATAATGGTATTAGCTTCTTTTTCTGCCAAACTTAAAATACCTTGCTGCAATCGAGTTACTTCCTCAAGAAGAAAGTCCACCTCGTCACGTAAATAGAGGCGAATATCTGTTGCTACTTGATCATTACGAGAACGGCCTGTATGTAATTTCTTACCTGTAATACCAATTTTTTGAGTTAAACGAGCTTCAATGTTCATGTGAACATCTTCCAGCTCAATCGACCACTCAAACTCGCCACGGGCAATTTCATCTTCGATTTCAGCTAAACCTTGAATAATCTGATCAAGCTCTTCTTTTGTTAAAACACCAATACTTGCAAGCATTTTACCGTGTGCAACAGATCCTTGGATATCTTGCTTCGCCATACGTTGATCAAACTCAACAGAAGCAGTAAAACGTGCAACAAAAGCATCTACAGGCTCAGAAAAACGGCCACCCCATTGCTGGTTTGTGGTTTTATTAGTATCAGTCATTCAATAGGTTCCTAAACAAAGTTCAATCAGTTGCCAAGAGTACCTTAAGCGCTAGTACTTATAAAGCACGAAGGATGACGGCTTTACTCTTAACGAGTATCATTAGAGGTATATATAATCATGAAGAATCTCATCCATTCTTCTGACCACCAGAACATTGGGAGATAAAGTGAAAGACAAAATTGTGATCGCCACTCGAGAAAGTCAACTAGCTCTTTGGCAAGCCAACAATGTAAAAGCACAATTAGAGTCATTGTATCCAGACCTTTGCGTGGAATTACTTGGTATGACGACGAAAGGAGACCAAATTCTAGATTCACCGCTCTCAAAAATCGGTGGCAAAGGACTTTTTGTTAAAGAGCTTGAAACAGCCTTAATGGATGGTCGAGCGGATATAGCCGTTCATTCCATGAAAGATGTCCCAATGGCTTTTCCTGAAGGTTTAAGCCTCGCTGTTATTTGTGAACGAGAAGACCCAACTGACGCCTTTATTTCAAACCATTTCACTTCTATCGAGACACTACCAGTCGGCAGTGTAGTCGGTACATCTAGCTTACGACGCTCTTGTCAGTTGCGAATGAATCGTCCTGATATTGTTATCAAAGATTTACGAGGTAATGTAAACACGCGCCTACGTAAATTAGATAACGATGAATACGATGCTATTATTCTTGCAACTGCAGGCTTACTTCGCCTAGAAATGCCAGACCGCATTCGTCAAAAAATGTCGGCAGAAACGAGCCTACCAGCTGGTGGACAAGGAGCGATGGGGATTGAGTGCCGTACTGATGACCTACAGACAATTAATCTATTAGCGCCATTACAGCATGAAAGCACAGCCATTAGAGTCACAGCCGAGCGCGCCGTCAATGAACGTTTAAATGGCGGTTGCCAAGCACCAATTGCCTGCTTTGCCATTTTAACAGACGACACTATTTGGCTAAGAGGATTAGTTGGTAGTCCTGATGGAAAAACCATGATTCAAAGTGAAATCCGTGGACATAAAAACGATGCAAAATCACTTGGCGTACAACTAGCAGACGAATTACTTGCTCGTGGCGCAGGCAAGATACTCGACGCTATTTACCAATAAAAACAGGTGAAATTTTAGTGCAAGATTGCTCTATTCTTATTACACGGCCAGAACCAGAAAACACAATTAGTTGTGAGCGCCTAAAAAACATAGGAGCTCAGCCTATTCCATTGCCTATGTTAGAGATAAGAGCGATAGCGAACACTCAAGAAAAAGCAGCGATCCGCTCACAGATTTTTAATATTTCTGAATTTAACTACGTTATTTTTGTAAGTAAAAATGCCGCAAGGATAGCTTGCGAGTGGTTAGATGATTGTTGGCCCATGCTACCCATTAATGTTCATTGGCTTGGAATTGGACAAGGGACTACCCAGACCCTTATTGAAGAAGGAATCCCTGCATTATCAAATCCGGGAAATACAAGCGAGGCCTTACTCAGTTGGCTAAAGCCTGTAAAAATGACAGGTCAAAAAATACTTATTGTTCGCGGAGTTGGCGGACGGACAATACTTGGTGACAAACTTGAGGAAAAAGGAGCAAAAGTCAGTTACCTTTCACTGTATGAAAGAAAAAAACCTGAATATCACGCTCAAACTTTCTTTATGTTGCCCGATATTAATTTAATATGGGTAACGAGTGGAGAGAACCTCAGCAATCTTTCAGAATACGTTGCACTATATAAACCAGAATGGAAAACACTTCCTATACTTACACCAAGTATTAGAGTGAACCAACAAGCAAAAGAATTAGGTTGGATAAATACCTCGTGCGCCAATGGCGCTGACGACAATAGCTTGATCAAAGCAACAGAATTTTATACAGGAAAACAGAATGACAGAGAATAATAAGTACGGACATTTAGACAGCTCTGCTGATGAAAATCCTGTTACGCCTGCTGAAGCTGTAGTGCCAGAAACTTCGACAATAGACAAAACAGAAAATAAGACCTCTGAAAAAGAAAAAACCCCCCCTAAAGAGATCACACAAAAAACATCACCTACAAAATGGCTAATACCTATTTCATTAGTGCTATCAGTCGTAGCAATTGTTATTTGTGGCTGGCTTTATTATCAAAGCACTCAAAACTCATTTAGTGATGATATAAGTAAGTTGTCTACACAACAGAATACTATAAGCAATAAGTTAGATGAGAGCTCTCTTAGCCAATCTCAATTTAAACAGCTCATTGAGCAAGTCAACACCTTAGAGCAGAACAATCAAGCACAGAAAAAACAAATAATTAGCGTACAAACAATACAAAGTGAACAGTTACTATCACTTGAAGCTAAGCTAAATAGACTCAACAATACAACAAAAGAAGATTGGAAACTGGCTGAGGCAGAGTATCTAATTCGTCTCGCCAACCAACGCCTGCTACTTGAGTCTGACAGTAAAGGTGCACAGACCTTACTGAAGAATGCCGATGACATTCTCAATAAGCTAAAAGACCCTATCGTTTTTGCGACCCGTAAAGCTTTGGCAAAAGACATTCAAGCATTAAGCGCAACAAGTCAGTTTGATTTAGAAGGTTCTTATTTAAAACTAAATGCCCTATATGATAGCGTAGAGAACCTTCCTCAACGCGAACCATCAAAAGGCGATTTAGCCGCAGTCAAAGAAGAAGCTTCAGTAAACTCAACTCAGAACACTATACAATCTACATTAAACAGTTTCTGGCAGTCACTTCGTTCATTGGTCATCATAAATTACAATCACAAACCTATCAAAATGTTGTTACCGCCTGCTGAATATCAAGAGCTCATCACAGGAATACAGATCCAATTAGATATCGCCCAAGTATCGTTAATAAAAGGCGAATCTGTCATTTATCAACAAGCGCTTTCACGTATAGCGGACGCCACTACAGAATATTTCGACACTCAATCAGATGCTGTTATATCCTTTTTGGCAAGTTTGACAGCAATGCAGCAATTAAACCCAACGCCAGAACTACCACAACCTAGAGACTCCCTGATTGCTATGAAAGCATTAATGGATGCCTGGACAAACCGTGGAGAAGCGATTCAAGAAACCGAAGATGAGAGCCAAACTTTAGAAACAGCTACAAAAAGTGATGATCAACCACAATCAGATACTCCAGCAGGAGATAAGATATGAGAAAGCTTCTCTTCTTACTGGTTATTATGATGGCTGTTGGTGGCGTACTAGGGTTGCTCATGCGTGAAGACAGTGGATATGTACTAATCGCCTATCGTGGCATCACAATAGAAACCAGCTTATGGGTATTAGTTGCTACGATGGTCATAACATTATTTGTAATGAGCTGGGTGAAGCGTATTCTTTTCATCACACTCAGACCAAGTAGCTCACTTGCAAAAGTTACAGGTAATTTAGCGCAAAAAAGAGCGTCTCGAAATACAATTCGCGGAATGTTGGAATTAGTTGGTGGCAACTGGAATAAAGCCGAAAAACTACTAACAAACAGCGCGCAAAAAGTACCTTATCCACTAATTAATTATATCAGCGCGGCCTATGCAGCAAGCGAACAGGACGAACATGAGCGTTCTCAATCCTTATTACGCTCAGCCCATAAATCAACACCTCAGGCGGAATTCGCTATTGGCTTTGCACAAAGCCAAATTCAAATGAAACAAGGGCACTATGAGAGCGCTTTAGCGTCCCTTCTACGCTTACAAAAACTAAAGCCTAAGCATAAACAAATCTTAAAAATGCTAGTCACCGTTTATACAAAACTAAAAGACTGGGACGCACTACTTATACTGACTCCAATATTAAAAAAAGATGGCATATTTGATGGGGACAACATGCTCGATTTAGAGCGAAATGCCTTCCTGGCTTTACTCGATAAAATCAAGTTTCGTAACAAACTAGGTCAAAACAGCAAAGAGCTTGTCACTGAAGTAGAAAATCTATGGTCTAAATTAGACACACTTGCTCAGGACGATAGAATGAGACAGTTGTATGCCCAAACTCTAATAACCTTTGGTGACGACACTAAAGCTGAACATTTCATTCGAGATAGTTTAAATCAAACCTGGTCTGAAGATCTTATCTATGAATACAGCAACGTAAAACAAGACAATACGAAGAAACTATTAAGCAATTGTGAAAATTGGCTAAAGAGAGAACCAGCTAGCGCCAATTTATATCTTGTTTGCGGCCGTTTATCTCAGTCAATGATGTTATGGGGAAAAGCCAGAGACTACTACGAACAAGCACTAGCGCTTGATGCAAACAGTGAAGCACTCCCAGAACTAAGTCGTTTGCTTAGAGCGATGGGCGATACAAAATCGAGTCAAGACCTGATAATGATTAACTTAAATCATGCCAGTAACAAATTAAAACCACTGCCTCTGCCTTAGTGTTTTAACCTCGATCTAGATTAGGTTAAAACAAAAAAAACGCTGTTATTTCCATAACAGCGTTTTTTTATATTCATAGCTTTATTTAAATCGAACGATTAACTCGTGCATATCTTCTGCGACGTTTTGTAGCGACTTGATACTTTCACTGGATAAGTTAGCCTTTTCTGTGCTCTCTATAGACAAGTCTGAGATACGTACAACTTGCCGATTAATATCTTCCGATACATGAGCCTGTTCTTCTACCGCTGTCGACATTTGCATCGCCATGTCCGTTATATTTGAAACTGCGCTCACAATATTCACGAATGAATTTTCCATTTCGACGATCTTATCTAAGCCTTGTAGAGCATCCTCTTTACCCTGGCTTGCAATCGCCACAGAACTCTGTGCACCAGTACGTAGTGTGTTTATAATTTTATGAATATCCTGAGTTGATCCTTGTGTTCTCTGAGCAAGCTGACGCACTTCATCGGCTACAACCGCAAAACCTCGTCCATATTCACCAGCGCGGGCCGCTTCAATTGCTGCGTTTAAAGCCAATAAATTGGTCTGTTCAGCAATCTGATCGATCATCTGCGCAACTAGAGCAATCTCTTCAGAGTGGTTTGCAAGGTCTTGTACTGTATTACTGATGTCGCTGACTGTTTCACTTAATTGGCGAATAGATTGACGAGTCTCTTGGACCGTTTTCTGGCCAGATTCAGCAGACTCTAAAGAGGTTTTTGCGCTATCTGCTGTCATTTGAACCTGTTGAGCAACATCATTAATGGTTGTTGTCATTTCCTGCATAGCAGCAGCAACATCTTGAGTTTCATGCTGCTGACTGGTCATTGCTTTCGTCATTTCAAGTGTCAACGCCAAGCCAACTTTAGATTGTGCGGAAACTTTTAATGATTCATCTTCAAATCTAGTCAATATTGCATCAATTCTAGATAACAAGCTTTTGATGCCAACTTCTAATGTGGCGGTGCTTAATGCATTATCCGAATAACTGATTCCTGCTAAAGGATGTAGGAAGGAGGTTGATAATCGTTTTCTTAATGTGGCTTGCAGACTGGAATGATTCAGCCAAAAAAGGACATTCATTAATAATGATGTTACCATTAATACGCCAGCACCATAAAGTAAATCCAAACTCCCAACTACGACCGAGAGCATCACACCAACTAGAGGTAGCAATACTTTCCATGACATGAACGCAATTGGGAAAACGCGCTTACCTTCAATGATTTTTCGATATATTTTTTCAGCTCTTGCAACGTCATCTCGATCAGGAACAGTCCTAACAGATTCATACCCAATTACTTTGCCGCCTTCCATTACAGGAGTCACATAAGCATCCACCCAATAAAAGTCGCCATTTTTACAACGATTTTTAACCAACCCCATCCAAGCGTTCCCTTGCTTTAAGGTTTCCCACATAACTTGAAAAGCTTCTTGAGGCATATCAGGATGACGGACAATATTATGGGGACTCCCAATCAGCTCACTTTCTTCAAAGCCGCTTATTTCAACAAAGGCCGCATTGCAATGAACAATATTTCCATCTAAATCTGTTGTAGAGACGAGCTTAACATCTTGCTTGAACTTTTTTTCTTGATGAGTAACAGGTGTATTTTTCCGCATGAAGAACTATCCCTAGGAAATTTAGCGAAGGAGCTGAATATAACGAATGAGAAAAAGAAGATAACACAAGAGAAACAGAGAGTAACAAAGAGCCACAAAAAGTAACAAAAAAATGGCGCTTCTCCATAAAATATAACTACTTAGCTATATCTATTATATTTTTTATATATCAAATTCATCTAGCTAAGGCTTTATTAAGCCAACGAGTAAGTACTGGCAACACATAAGTCGGAATTTGTAACGCACCAGCAAGAGGTAGAAAAGCCGGACCCAACAACGCACCAGCGATACTATAGGTTAATAAGACATTTCGGTTACCTGAGGTAATTGCAGCCGTTAATGCGATGGCTTTGCCTTTTTTTCTATACACAATAAAAGATAGAACAAAAAATAAAGAACACAAACCGGTAGCAATTAGGAAATAATCCAATGCCATCATAGGGTCTTGATCAAAAAGGACCCTGAAACTCCCCACTAGCCCAAAAGGAAAGGCGAAAACCAACAAGATCGTATAAGGTGAAATTTTTACTAAAAATCGATTCAATGACTCTTCAGGAAAAAATCGATGCACTAGAAATGAGAAAAACATAGGGCCAAATATAAAAATCATAAGACGAAGTAAATAACTCACCCAATCTAGATCTAACTGTTCAGTTTGGTAAAAAAACAAGGCTATGCAAATTGCGATAGGCAGACATAAAGTTGTTGAAATTGTCATCGCCATAGCTTGCACACTATCAAACCCTAGCGCACGTACAATAGCTGGCGTTGCAAATAAAGAACCAGTACCGGCCACCGCTACAGCAGCCAATAAAAGATCATCATTAAACGACAGCCATCGTCCAAGAATACTAACAACTCCCATCAAAACGATCGAATGCAGCAAGGTATAACCCCAAATAGCTCGGCTGCTTAGTCTTTTAATAAGTTCGTTTTGCTTCATACCTAATAAGGTCAATGTCATTAAACTAAAAAGCACAATCGATAAAAAGGGAAATAGCGCGAGAGAAAATGCGGGAAGTAAAAAACCTAATATGGCAAAAAGAAACATAAACAAAAGAGAGTGACGAACAACAAACAACATAGAGCTAACACCTTAAAGAGGCAGCCCAAAATAGAAAAAGACGATTATCTAATTACTTTTTTAAGCCATTGTACATTTTATTATTTTCAGGTAATTCAGCCGCTTCAAGTGGCCAATCCGCACATACTCGATCAAATGCAGCACGAAGTGCCTTTACCTCATCAGTGGAAGGTAGAGACTTCTTTCTATCTTCACCTAGTTGATGGGTTTTAGGGAATGGTATCAGATTATTCTTCATAAGTTTTCTCTATCACATCATTGTCTAGATATTTATCGACACTCCATGGATAATCTTTAGAGAACGCAATAATCATGCAGATGGAATATTTATGAAATTTTTAATCTCTCCAGCAAAAACATTAGATCTAACATCTAAGCCAAATAACAATAATTTCAGCCTGCCTGAAATGCTTAATGACTCCCAAGAACTCATTGACACAATTAAGCCTTATACGCCTGCTGACATTTCAACATTAATGAAGCTAAGTGACAACCTAGCCACTTTAAACGTGTCACGCTACCAAGAATGGCAAAAAGAGCACACATTATCAAATAGTCGCCCTGCTGTTTATACTTTTATGGGTGACGTCTATACAGGTTTAGACGCTTATTCACTAAGCGACGAAGACATGAACTACGCACAAAATTCGCTTCGAATCCTTAGTGGATTATATGGCCTTTTAAAACCTTTAGACCTAATGCAAGCCTACCGCTTAGAAATGGGCACAAGACTAAGGAATCAACGAGGCAGTAACTTGTATCAATTTTGGGGGGACATTATTGTCAACAAGATTAACGACTCACTTCAAGAAGATGAGCTACTCGTTAATCTAGCGTCTAACGAATACTTTAAAGCGGTTAATAAGAAAAAAATTAAATCGATGCTAATCACACCAAATTTTCTTGATGAGAAGAATGGTCAATTCAAAGTCATTAGTTTTTATGCAAAAAAAGCTCGTGGTTTAATGACCCGGTACTTGATTGAAAATCGATGCGAGACACTGGAAGAGTTAAAAGCATTCAACTTAGCAGGCTATCGTTACGACCATCAGCAATCAACGGAAGTCGCTCCTGTCTTTATTCGCCCGGAGCACGCTCAACCGAAGAAATAGAAATTATTAACTAAAAATATAGATGTAATTAAAAGCAATCTGCCTGCATTTTCAGGAATATAAAAAACCAGGTTGGTATTTTATATTCCTGATAATTGCTTATAGGCATTACATAACTCTAGATATATGCCAACGTCCAATCGTGACTCTGTCGTTATTGCCCAAATCCTGAAAACTCTCAACACAATCAAAACCAGCGAGGCTTAACCTATTTCTTACAGCTTCAGCTTGGTCATAACCATGTTCGAATATTAAATAAGCATTTTGCTTCATAAAACGAGAAGCCACTTTGATTATGTGCTCTATATCCGCTAAACCATGATTTTCCGCAACCAAAGCGCTTTTAGGTTCAAACATCACATCACCTTGAGAAAGATGCTCGTCATCGGGATCAATGTAAGGTGGATTCGAAACGATCAAATCAAACAACTCAACGTCGTCGCCAAACACATCAAACCAACTACTTTGCATAAAACTCGCGTTAGTTATCTCGTTTTTTTGAGCGTTTTTTTTAGCCAAGGCAACGGCACCATCAATCAAATCTACACCAATGACATTTGATTCAGGTAGCTCATAGGCAAGTGCGAGAGCAATTGCGCCAGTTCCTGTCCCAAGATCAAGAATGTGATTCGTTTGACTCTCATCAATAAGTGTCAACGCCACTTCCACCAGCCGCTCGGTGTCAGATCTCGGTATTAAAGTGCACGTTGCCACCTCTAGATCCAGTGACCAAAAATCTTGATGCCCAAGCAAATAAGCAACCGGCTCCCCTTGCTCTCGACGCTCCAATAACGCATCAAACACATCAATCCACTTTGCCTCGACTTGCTTTTCAGGCCAGATGTAAAAATAAGACGTGGAAACAGACAATACATGCGCCAACAAAAGCTGCGCATCTAATGATGCGGTATCGGAGACAAAAGTAAGGCGCTCGGAAGCGCCTTTTAATAATTCATCAATTCGCATATGCGATGACTACCTTATTCTACGAAAATTTCATTAATGCTTAATTTTCACCACTAAGTGCCGCAAGCTGCTCAGCTTGGAATTCATTAACCAATGGATTGATCAGCACATTGATATCACCAGTGATAATTTCATCTAATTTATACAGAGTTAAATTAATACGATGGTCTGTCACTCGACCTTGAGGATAGTTGTACGTTCGAATACGTTCAGAACGATCACCACTGCCCACCAAAGATTTACGCGTCTCTGATTGTTCGCTTGCTGCTTTTTCTTGTTCAGCAGCCAGTAGGCGAGACGCTAACAAAGACATGGCCTTCGCACGGTTCTTATGTTGCGAACGCTCTTCCTGACACTCAACCACAACACCTGTTGGAATGTGCGTAAGACGAATAGCTGAATCTGTTTTATTTACATGCTGACCACCCGCGCCTGACGCTCGAAATGTATCAATGCGCAAATCGCCTTTATTAATTATAATGTCGTCTACTTCATCCATTTCTGGCATGACCGCAACAGTACAAGCCGATGTATGAATACGACCTTGAGACTCTGTCGCAGGCACTCGTTGTACACGATGAACGCCAGATTCAAACTTCAACTTGGAATAAGCGCCTTCCCCAACAATACGTGCAATGACTTCTTTATAGCCACCGTGGTCGCCTTCATTTGAGCTGACAATCTCAACTTTCCAACGTTGAGTTTCCGCATAACGTGAGTACATACGAAATAAGTCACCAGCAAAGATTGAAGCTTCATCTCCACCAGTACCTGCTCGAACCTCTACAAACACGTTTCGTGAGTCGTTAGGGTCTTTCGGTAAAAGAAGTTTTTGCAATACTAATTGCAGCGCTTCTTTTTGTTGCTGACCCGCCTTATATTCTTCAACACCCATGTCTTTTATGTCAGGGTCCGAGTCTGTCATCATAAGCTCTGCTTCGGCGATGTTTTCATCGATTTGCTGAAACTCATTAAAACACTTCACCACAGGCTCAAGCTCAGCGTATTCTTTTGAATAAGAACGAAATAGATCTTGATCCATTATGACTTCCGCTACGCCTAATAGCGCTGCTAACTCATCATAACGATCAGATAAACTTTCTAATTTTAACTTAATGGATTCTTTCATTTTTTAGTTATCTTTTTCTTCGTGAATGCCCAATACATTTGAGGCAATAGTTAATGCGTCTTGATCTGCATCTGCACCAGCAGAACGTAAATAGAGCGTTGGTGCATGAATGAGCTTATTCATTAAGCCATAAGCAAGTTTGTTTACAATTTGTTCTGGTGACTGACCTAGTTCAAGTCCTTTAAGCGCCTTTTCCAATTCTGTGTTTTTCATTGCCTCGGCAGATTGTCTATAAGTCACAATAAGGTTCGATACTTTCCTAGATTCAACGATTCGTCGATAAGAGTCCACGCCTTCATCGATTATTTGCTCTGCAGCTTTCGCTGCATCTTGCCTTGCTCTCACATTTTCTTCAATCACTGAATGAAGATCATCTACTGTGTAAAGATAAGCATCTTTTACTTCTTCAACTTCTGGCTCGATATCACGAGGGACGGCAATATCAATCAATAACATAGGAGAGTGACGACGTTGAGACGTCGCTCGTTCAACCATTCCTTTACCTATAATCGGTAATTGACTTGCTGTTGATGAAATAACAATGTCGGCTTGAGATAGAAAGTCACCAATTTCGCCAAGCATTATTGCCTCAGCATTTAACTCGTTAGCCAAGGCCTCAGCTCGTGCCAAAGTTCTATTGGCAACGATGATTCGCTTAATACCATTTTCTTTGAGGTGTTTCGCCACCAGCTCAATAGTTTGTCCAGCACCAATCAATAATGCGGTACTATCTCTTATATCCGCAAAGATACGTTGTGCCAAACTTACGGCAGCAAACGCAATAGAGACTGGGTTTTCACCTATGGCAGTATCCGTTCGGACTCGCTTTGCCACAGAGAACGTCCTCTGAAACAAAGATTGCAGCTCAGAACCAAGGCACTCGCCTTCTTGAGAAACCGCATAAGCTGATTTTACTTGCCCTAAAATTTGAGGCTCTCCTAAAATAAGAGAATCCAATCCAGAAGCAACACGCATAATATGACGGACACTGTCATCGTCACAATGTGTATAACAATATTGTTGAAGGTCAGCTAGGTCGACACCATGGTACTGACTAAGCCAAGCAACCACATCATTCGCCTTGTTTATGTCTTCTACCGCACAATAAATCTCGGTTCTATTGCAGGTCGAGACAATAACGGCTTCATTGGCTTTTTTGCTAGATACCAAAGAAGACAAAGCATCTATCATTTTTTCAGGTGCAAAAGCCACGCGCTCACGTATCGCAACTGGCGCAGTTTTATGATTTACACCTACAGTAATTAGTGGCATTCAGGGCTCTTCTGAAAAATCGAGATTTTAAGGCATGACAAGAGGAAGCACAGCTTCAACATGACTCTTTACATAAAGAAGACACATTATACGAGAAATTCACTTTTTTTCGCACCCCATCTGACCAATAAAAGTAATAGGATTAGTTTATAGTTGTGGCTGACATAATGAGCCGCTAACGATAACATAAGGGTTATATGAATTTAGCATTGAGAAAACACATGTCATCTTGCCTAGGTGCGAAACAAAAAACACGATTTAAAAACCTTTATGCTAAAAATGTTTTGATGTTTTTTACTGCCATAAGCTTTTCCTTGATCAGTGGTTGCAATCAAATAACAAGCCAAACTGATAGCTCTCAACCCAGCCAAGAAAACAATCAACCTCAAATAACACCTGCATATAAAATTAAAAATCTGCTCAATGCGGAATTTACTTTACAAAGAGAAGGCCCCAGCGAAGCCTTTGAACTTTTTTATGAATTAGCAAGCCAATCAGAAGATATAGTAATAATAGAAAGACTCGCAAGTATTGCAGTGGCCTCACAAGATGATAACTATATAGAAAGAAGTACCAATCTCTGGTTGGCAAATGAACCAAGGTCAGAACAAGCCTATGCGTTAAAATTACAGGTTCTTGTTAAAAATAAACGTACTGAAGAAACAGCTACGCTACTAGCCAATGCCATTCGTCATAAAATCCCATTTCGTTTTTTACCCCTTTACCTTGAAAACCATGTTCGCGATAACGAAAAAGTTCAAACACTAAATGACGCCATTGCAACACTGCCGCCCAAATATCAAGAGAATCAATACATACAACTAAGCTATGCACATACTTTATTTTTAATAGGACAATATGAGCCGGCGATCACTCTTTCTAAAAAACGACTTGCTAGATCTGACACAGAAAAAAGTGAAGTGTTATATCTTATTTTATCCTACAGTCAAAAAAACCTTGGTAAACTAGACGAAGCGATAGAAACATTGTTAACGGCGAATCAAGAATTCCCATTAAATACTCGTATTCTCTCTCCATTAATCGATTTTCTAGTTGAAAACGAACGGCCTCAGCAAGCAACAACGGTTTATCAACAAGCAGTACTTGAATCATCTGAACAACTACAAGTTGGTATCAATTTCATCCGTACGCTTTTAGAGTACAAGCACCCTCAAAAAGCACTTGATATAGCCAACAGTTTGCCTGAAGAACAATTAGGTCTATCACATCAAATACAGTTTTTAACAGCCATAGCCGCCGCCGAGCTAGGTAATAAAAAACAAGCAATAGAAATAATGAGTCAGGTAAGTGGTAACTTACGCTCTAACGCAACACAGCAAATGGCCTTATGGCTCTATGATGAGGAACAAGAAAACTTAATTAACAATATAGTGTTAAACCGCACTTTACGAGAGAATCTCCCAGAACAAATAGCCTTTATCAGCCAGCTCCATGAAGAAAAAGGCCACCTTGAATTAGCCTATGATTTACTTAACCATTCATTGAATACACTTCCTGAATCAAATATTTTACGATATAGAAAAGCGCTATTAGCAGAAAGACTTGGAAACTGGCCAACAACAGAAATAGAGCTAAAGACATTGCTCCAAAAAGATCCAGGCAACCCTCAATATTTAAATGCGCTGGGCTATACACTACTAACAAGAACCGAGCGTCTTGATGAAGCTATGAACTATATTGAATTAGCTTATGAACAAGAAGCTAATGACCCTGCTGTTATCGACAGCTTAGGCTGGGGACACTTTCTTAAAGGGGAGTTGGAACAGTCTTCTTATTACCTTAAAAAAGCATGGGATATTCTCCCTGATGCTGAAATTGCGGCGCATTATGGAGAATCTTTATGGAGACAACGTCATTACAAACAAGCTATTGAAATTTGGGGGGCAGCGTTAGAGACAGCGCCCAAAAACCCACTTTTACTCAACACTATTAAGCGACTATCACCTTCTTTGCTTGAAAAAAATACACAGGAAAAAACGTCATGAACAACTATCGCGTACATTTCATTATTATCTTGGCGGTGTTTCTTAGCGCCTGTGGCACAACACCCACTGGACCTATTACGCCACCACCATCCAGTGCTGATGCCATTACAAAATGGGAAACATCTGGCAGGGTAGGAATAAGGACTCCTGATGACGCCGTTTCAGGCAATTTCAATTGGCAGAAATCATCTACTGAATTCGCTCTAAAAATTGTCGGACCTTTTGGCCAAGGTGCAACAAAACTTAATCAATCAGAGAGCGGTACAATAACACTTGCCTATGAAGACAAGGTAATAACAGGTCGAGACTCAGCTCAACTATTACAACAAGAATTAGGATGGGAGTTTCCTGTCAATCAAGTAACTTATTGGATACGTGGCTTAGCATCACCAATCTCAGCAGCTCAAATTTCAACTGATCCAGACACAAAATTGCCAAATGAAATTGAACAAGATGGATGGCTTATAAGTTATTCAAGCTTCATCAAGGTAGACGGTTTATCTTTACCTAAAAAAATGCAAGTTTCAAAACCTCCATTCAAAGTGAATTTGATTATCAATAAATGGACAATTCAGTAGCTCAAGATGCAATTACCTTCTCCAGCAAAATTAAATTTATTTTTACACATAACAGGCCGTCGACAAGACGGCTACCACGAACTTCAAACAATCTTCCAGTTTGTTGACTTGTGCGATACGTTAACATTTTCATTAACTAGCAATAATCGTATCGAGATCGCACCAGAAATAAAATCATTGCCACAGCAAGAAAATCTCGTTTACAAAGCAGCTGAAATACTGATTCCATTTAAGCGAATTGAATCCTACGGAATAGATATTATTCTAGAAAAACAATTACCTATGGGTGGAGGTATTGGAGGAGGAAGCTCTAATGCAGCAACAACATTATTAGCTCTCAACACGCTATGGGAATGTAATCTACCTTTAGAGAAACTCGCTGAATTAGGTGTGACCTTGGGTGCAGATGTGCCTGTTTTTGTAATGGGTTTTTCTGCCTTTGCAGAAGGAGTTGGTGAAAGGCTACAAAAAGTCGAACTAGAAACACCCTGTTACTTACTTCTCAAACCTAATTGCCATGTCTCAACTGGTCAAATTTTTACCGATAAATATTTGACAAGAGACACCCCTCCCATCAGAATATCGCACGCCTTGAAGCTGGGTGGGCATAATGATTGTTTAGACATCGTTAGAAAGTACAATCCTGAGGTAGATGAAGCGTATTTATGGTTAAAGAATCATGGGGATGCAAAGCTTACAGGAACTGGTGCTTGTCTATTTTTAGCATGTGATAATTTGCATCATGCCGAAAGAATTAAACAGTCTATGCCGAAAAAATGGCAAAGCTGGATTTGCCATGGTTGCAACACATCACCTACTCACTATGCATTAAACCAGTGGATTGAGCAAAACAAGGATGAGAAAGCAAAATAATTGCAACTCTCCTAAACCAGTCTATGTTCATCGCTACAATATACAAAAGGTATACACAGTGTCTAAGTTGATGGTTTTTACCGGTAATGCTAACCCTGAACTCGCTCGTAGAGTGGTACGTCGTTTAGGCCTACCTATTGGTAACGCAACAGTAGGAAAGTTTAGTGATGGGGAAATTGCGGTTGAAATAAATGAAAATGTTCGAGGTAAAGACGTTTTCATCATTCAATCAACTTGTGCACCAAGCAATGACAATTTGATGGAACTTATTGTAATGGCAGATGCATTACGCCGAGCCTCTGCAGCAAGAGTTACAGCCGTTATTCCATACTTCGGTTATGCTCGCCAAGATCGTCGAGTACGCTCTGCACGTGTTCCTATTACAGCAAAAATCGTTGCAGATATGATATCCGCTGTTGGAATTAATCGTGTATTAACGGTTGATCTTCACGCAGACCAAATTCAAGGTTTCTTCGACATTCCTGTCGATAACGTTTATGCAACACCGTTATTACTGGATGATTTGAAACGCCAAGGTCATGAGAACATTACCGTTGTGTCACCAGATGTTGGTGGCGTAGTTCGTGCTCGGGCCTTTGCAAAAATGCTTAATGATGCTGACTTAGCAATCATTGACAAACGTCGTCCTCGTGCTAACGAAGCACAAATCATGCATTTGATTGGTGATGTGGCAGGCAAGACATGTGTCCTTGTTGATGACATGTGTGATACAGGCGGTACATTGTGCGCCGCAGCCAAAGCCTTAAAAGAACATGGTGCGTCAAAAGTAATGGCTTACTGCACTCACCCTGTTTTGTCGGGTAAGGCCATAGAAAACATTAAAAATTCCGTGCTTGATGAGCTGGTTGTCACTGACACCATCCCATTAACACAAGAGGCGCTTAATTGCCCTCAAATACGCCAGTTGTCGATGTCTGACATTATGGCGGAGGCTGTTCGTCGCGTATGCAATGAAGAGTCTATCAGTGCCATGTTTGGGGCCTAAGCCAAACACTAACGCTCGGAACGGGTCGCAGTTCTGGGCACAAATTTTGATCATCTATTAGGAAAATATCATGACATTATCTATTAATGCCGTAGCACGTACTCAAGAAGGTAAAGGTGCGAGCCGCCGCCTTCGTAACGAAGGCCTAGTGCCAGCTGTTATTTATGGCGGTGACGTTGCTCCTCAGTCTATCTCTTTTAAAGACAATGAGCTTCTTAAAGCAGTTTCTACTCCTGGCTTCTTAACTGGCCTAGTTGAAGTATCTGTTGAAGGTAAAGCTCAAAAGCTTCTTGTTAAAGCACTACAACGTCACCCAGCAACAGGCGATGTAATGCACATGGATCTTCAGCGCATTCAAGAAGACAAACCGATCACAACTCGTATTCCTTTAAGCTTCATCAATGCAGCTCAAAGTGAAGGTGTTAGCAAGCAAGGTGGTCGTTTGACTGTTGAAACAAAACTTGCTGAAGTTCGTTGTTTGCCAGCGATCCTACCAGAAGCTCTAATTGTTGATGTAATTGACGGTCAGATTGATCAAATCTTCCATTTGTCAGACGTTACACTACCTGAAGGTGTTGAGTTGATTTCTTTGCTTAAAGGCGAAGATCACAACCAACCTATCGGTCGTATCGGAAAAGCAAAACGTTAAGATAATTCATTGAAGGCAGCATTGTGGCAAGTTTCAAATTATTAGTAGGCTTGGGTAACCCAGGTAGCGAATACGAGAACACTCGTCACAACGCCGGCGCTCAGTGGATCGAAGCATTGGCTCAACAGAGCCAATGCTCTCTTCGTTCTGAAAAAAAGTTCTTTGGCCAATTCGGTAAAGTTCATATAGCTGGTGAAGAATGTTACTTACTCATTCCCACAACCTATATGAATTTAAGTGGTAAAGCGGTTCAAGCCGTTTGCCAGTTTTATAAAATCCCTCCAGAAGACATCCTTGTCATTCATGACGAACTAGACATTCCTCCAGGCACCGCTAAATTAAAAAAAGGTGGTGGTCACGGCGGTCATAACGGATTAAAAGATATTATCGCTAGATTAGCGAACAATAGAGAGTTTGGTCGCCTAAGAATAGGTATTGGCCATCCAGGACATGCTAGTCAAGTTGCTAATTATGTTTTAAAAAAAGCATCTCCTGATGACTACTCTAAAATAGAACAAACAATCGACGAATCATTACGCTATGTAGAAGACATTGTCAGCGGTAACTTAAACGCTGTAATGAATAAACTACACAGCTTCAAAGCATAATCACTTAATTATATTTAGGATATTTCATTATGGGTTTTAATTGCGGCATCGTTGGCTTACCTAACGTTGGTAAATCCACTCTATTTAATGCACTAACCAAAGCAGGCATCGGCGCAGAAAACTTTCCATTTTGCACCATTGAGCCGAACGCTGGTGTTGTTGCTATGCCAGACCCTCGCCTAGATGCGCTTGCTGAAATTGTAAAACCAGAACGAGTTTTAGCAACGACAATGGAATTTGTTGATATTGCAGGCCTTGTGGAAGGAGCATCAAAAGGCGAAGGTCTTGGCAACAAATTCTTAGCAAACATTCGTGAAACAGATGCAATTGCTCATGTTGTTCGATGCTTTGAAGATGAAAATGTTATTCACGTCTCAAACCATGTAAACCCCAAAGCAGACATTGAAGTTATCAATCTTGAATTGATTTTTGCTGATATCGAATCTATTGATAAGCAGATTTTCCGCACAGGTAAAAATGCGAAGAGTGGCAACAAAGATGCCATCGCTCATAAAGCATTTTTAGAAAGCATTAAAGAACACCTAGAAAATGGCCTTCCTGTTCGCTCTATGTCGTTTTCAGATGAGCAAGCCAAAGAAATTCAAACAATGCACTTATTAACAACAAAACCCACTATGTATATCGCCAACGTAGCTGAAGATGGTTTTGAAAATAACCCATACCTAGAGCAAGTACGAGAAATTGCAAAGGCAGAAGGTGCAATACTCGTTCCTATTTGCAATCAATTAGAAGCAGAAATTTCCGAATTGGACTCAGAAGAAATGCAAGAGTTTCTTGATGAAATGGGAATGAAAGAACCAGGCCTTGATAGAGTCATCCGTGCAGGCTATGAACTTCTAGGCCTTCAGACCTACTTCACAGCGGGCGTAAAAGAAGTTCGTGCTTGGACCGTCAAACAGGGCGCAACAGGACCCCAAGCCGCTGGTGTGATCCACACAGACTTCGAGAAGGGCTTTATTCGTGCTGAAGTTATTGGTTACGATGATTTCATTCAATTCAAAGGTGAAAGTGGCGCTAAAGAAGCAGGAAAATGGCGATTAGAAGGAAAAGATTACATATTGAAAGATGGGGATGTGATGCATTTCCGTTTTAATGTTTAATCAATTGCAAACATTTTAACAAAAACACTTGACCCATTAACGGGTTATATGAATAATATCGCGCCACAGAGGCAGTAGATCATTTCATGTAAGCTGTTTCTGTGTCAGTCTGTTGGGGTATAGCCAAGCGGTAAGGCAACAGGTTTTGATCCTGTCATGCGTAGGTTCGAATCCTTCTACCCCAGCCAACAGACGAAGGCTATGTAGCTCAGTTGGTTAGAGCACATCACTCATAATGATGGGGTCACTAGTTCGAATCTAGTCATAGCCACCAAAACTCGATAATTGGGGTATAGCCAAGCGGTAAGGCAACAGGTTTTGATCCTGTCATGCGTAGGTTCGAATCCTTCTACCCCAGCCATCGATAGATTTATTATTACTTAATATACAGTTTAGGCTATGTAGCTCAGTTGGTTAGAGCACATCACTCATAATGATGGGGTCACTAGTTCGAATCTAGTCATAGCCACCATATATAGCTGCAGTATTTTTTGGGGTATAGCCAAGCGGTAAGGCAACAGGTTTTGATCCTGTCATGCGTAGGTTCGAATCCTTCTACCCCAGCCATTTTCTTACAATATTTATTTCATATTAAAACCTTATTTCACTGGCTTTTTTTCATACAAAATCTATAATAGATAAAATAACGTCTACTATGGAATGAAAATCATGAAACCCGCTGTATTAATTGCCTCTCTATTTACTGTTCTTACTGCAAGTACAGCACAGGCTGATTTTATTGGTGCAAATGCAGAATATGGAATATTCCTCCCTGAAACTTCATTTTCAAAATCAGGCGCTGATTACAATTACGATGATGAGACAGGATCGTATTTTAGTATAGATGTACAACATCCCATTCCTCTTATACCAAACCTTCGCTTTGACTCTGTGAGCTACGACACTAAAGGTAAAGATAATACTGGCGTTTCTTCAACACTGGATGTTAGTGCTCAAGATATTACTGGCTATTACGGTATCGGTTTATTATGGGTTGGTATTGAAGGCGGCCTAACTGTTCGTAGTTTAGATATTGATTATACTAGTGGTGGTACAGAATTTAGCGAAAGTAGCTCTGCTATTCCGTTGGTTTATTTAGGTGCACATGTAGCAATTCCCGGCACTAGTATTACCTTAGCGGCTGAATCTAAAAGACTTTCTTTAGACAGTGACATATCTGTTTCTGACGACATTATAAAAATTGGATTCCAACCATTACCTATAGTTGGAGTTGAAGCAGGCTATCGATCAATCACTCATGAAATTAAAAGCGTTGTACTTGATAGCTCAGGTTACTTCGTTGGTGTAACAATCGATATCTAAAGAAGTAAATAATTTAGATGAAGCCTTAGACTTTGAAATCTAAGGCTTTTTTTTCGCCTAATACTTCGCACCTCTCCTTAAAACGAACACACCAAAAGCAAAACATTAAAAAAGCCAGCATGAAATCCATACTGGCTTAATAAAATCGTCAACGTATTTTAGAACGAGACACTTTAGATCTAGACATAATAATTAGCTTTTCGAAAACATAATCTCACCATCTTTTACATCCGCAGCTATAGCATCACCTGTCGCAAAATCACCAGCAAGTAATCTATTAGCTAATGGGTTTTCAATCCATTTCTGTATTGCTCGTTTCAATGGGCGTGCTCCATATACCGGGTCATAACCTACATCTACCAATTGATCAGATGCCGCATCGGTTAACATTAAAGACATTCCCATTTCTTCTAATCTTTCATTCAAGTGCGCTAACTGAATAGTCGCAATTCCTTTAATTTGGGCTTTCATTAACGGATGAAAAACCACGGTTTCATCAATACGATTAATAAACTCCGGACGAAAATGCATACCAACCACCTCCATCACTTTTGATTTAATCTCTTCATATTGATCATCAGACTTATATTCCTGAATTAAATCAGAACCCAAATTCGACGTCATCACAATGACTGTATTTCTAAAATCCACAGTACGACCCTGTCCATCAGTGAGTCGGCCATCATCCAATACCTGCAGCAATATATTAAAAACATCAGGATGTGCTTTCTCCACTTCATCCAGCAACAACACAGAGTAAGGGCGACGCCTAACCGCTTCAGTTAAATAGCCACCCTCTTCGTAGCCGACATATCCTGGAGGTGCGCCAATCAAACGAGCAACAGAATGCTTCTCCATAAACTCAGACATGTCGATACGAACCATTGCCTGCTCCGTATCGAATAAAAACTTCGCTAAAGACTTACATAACTCGGTTTTACCGACACCTGTAGGCCCTAGAAATAAGAAAGAACCATTTGGTCGATTCGGATCAGCTAAACCTGATCGAGAGCGCCTTACCGCATTAGAGACAGCTGCAATTGCTTCATCTTGCCCCATAACGGATTCATGAAGCTCCTCTTCCATACGCAACAATTTATCTCGTTCTCCCCCCAGCATTTTATCAACGGGTATACCAGTCCATCGAGAAACAACCGTGGCAATCTCTTCTTCTGTAACGCGTCTTTTCAACAACCGAGTTTCTGTATTCTCTTCTTCTTGACCTGCCTTTTCAATTTCAGCCTCAAGCATAGGTATTACGCCATATTGAAGCTCTGACATTTTTGCCAAATTACCGTTACGGCGAGCCTCTTCCATTTCATGACGAACAGATTCTAGCTCTTCTTTAAGTTTTTGAGCACCATGAACGGCCGCTTTTTCAGCATTCCAAATCTCTTCTAAATCAGAAAATTGTTTTTGTAAATTTTCAATTTCCTCATCAAGATCTGCTAAACGTAGCTTAGATGCTTTATCTTTTTCTTTTTTCAAGGCCTCTCGTTCAATTTTCAATTGAATCAAGCGACGCTCTAATCGATCCATATCTTCAGGCTTAGAATCCATTTCCATACGAATACGACTTCCAGCCTCATCAATTAAATCAATCGCCTTATCTGGCAACTGACGATCAGTAATATAGCGCTGAGATAGCTTCGCTGCGGCAATAATTGCAGAATCAGTAATATCTACACCATGATGAATCTCATAGCGCTCTTTTAAACCTCGTAAAATAGCAATCGTATCCAAAACCGTCGGCTCTTCTACCAATACTTTTTGGAAACGTCGCTCCAATGCCGCATCTTTCTCAATATATTGACGATATTCATCTAGCGTAGTTGCGCCAACACAATGCAACTCACCACGAGCCAATGCCGGTTTTAGCATGTTCCCTGCATCCATTGAACCTTCTGACTTCCCAGCACCTACCATAGTGTGAATTTCGTCAATAAATAGAATGATCTGACCCTCTTGTTTTGAGAGCTCATTCAATAAGGCTTTTAAGCGCTCTTCAAACTCTCCTCGATATTTTGCGCCGGCAATTAATGCCGCCATATCCAAAGACAAGACACGTTTATTTTTAAGCCCTTCTGGCACTTCACCATTTATAATTCTTTGAGCCAAACCTTCCACGATTGCAGTTTTACCCACACCTGGCTCACCAATTAAAACAGGATTATTTTTACGACGACGCTGAAGAACCTGAATAGCACGACGAATCTCATCATCTCGGCCTATGACAGGGTCAAGCTTACCTTCTGCCGCTCTTGCAGTTAGATCTACTGTGTATTTATCCAGAGCTTGGCGGTTCTCTTCTGCATCAGGGTCGTTCACCGAATCACCACCTCGAATACTATCAATCACAGCGGCAATATCGGCTTTAGTCACACCACTGGCTTTTAAAGCCTTTGCTAAGTCATCTTTACCATCAAACATAGCCATCAAAACCAATTCAGATGAAATAAACTGATCTTTTCGTTTTTGCGCTTCTTTATCTGCCAAGTTCATTAGTCGCCCAAGTTCAGGAGACATTTGAACATTTCCATCATGGTTAGAAACAGTTGGGAGGCGCGTTAGTAACTCATTTAAACTTTCACGAAATTTGACCGCAGGAATACCCGCCTGCTGTAAGATAGGTCTAGTACTACCACCTTGCTGGTCTAACAAAGCAATCATCAAATGAATCGGCTCTATATAAGAGTGATCTTGTCCAAGTGCAACGGATTGGGCATCAGAAAGAGCTAACTGTAATTTACTGGTAAGGCGATCTATACGCATAATGAACATCCTTGGTAGAAATAAAAATAGTTTTTTCAATTACCAACTTAATAGTTCTCAAAAATAACTTTTCAAGGCAGAGGTGTCATTTATTTGACACTAGTCAATGAAATCAGTCATTAATCCATATAACTGAAGCCATTCGTCCTGTTTTTCCATCTCGTCGATAGGAATAAAAAGTATCATCTTCAGAAAATGTACAATGATCTCCACCATATATTTGAGTCACACCTACAACAGCCAATCTCTGCTTAGCCAGCAAATAAAGATCTCCAAGCCATTTACCGTCAACTTCCGTTCTCCTAAAAGCCATTTTAGCCTCTGGCAGTTGGGTCATAAACGCGTCCCTTACCTCTTCGCCAACTTCAAAGGCAGCAGGCCCTATAGCTGGCCCCAACCAGACCATGACCTTGTCTTTCTCATCAAAATGTTTCAACGTTGACTCTAAGACACCAGCACAAAGCCCTCGCCACCCTGCATGGGCTACGGCGACTTGTGTCCCAGACTCATTGCAAAAGAAAACAGGTAAACAGTCTGCCGTTAATACAGCGCATATTTGGTTCGTGACACTAGAAAAAACCGCATCTGCACTTTCAGGCAAATCATCACAAGGCAAATTAACGACATCTATACCGTGCACTTGATTTAACCAAGTCACTGAGTTCGGCATTCCAGTATAAATAGAAAATAAATGACGGTTTTGCCTAACAGCATCAATATCATCCAGTACATGCGCACCTAAATTTAAGCTATCAAAGGGCTGGAGACTTACACCACCGATACGGGTAGAGACATAAGCACAAATAGAAACAGGGGCTGGCCAGTTAGGCTTTATAAAAGACGCGTCATGAGAAGACATATGTATTCCCTAAAAAAGCGAAAAAGAAGTGATAAAAAAGGCAGCCAAGAAGACTGCCCCGCATTTATTAAAGGTATTCAGATTCCTTACGTTCAGACTCAGACGTATCAGCTTTAAGCGCTTCTATTAGCTTTTGCATGTCTTCAGGTAAGTCTACCTCCCACGCCATCCACTCTCCTGTAACTGGATGTGCTAATTCTAGCCTTTTAGCATGCAGCGCTTGGCGACGAAACGTACGTAGAGCTTCTCTCAATTCAGGTGTACAGGCTTTTGGCATTTTCAGACGGCCACCGTACTGCGGATCCCCAATTAGTGGATACTGAATAAAAGCCATATGAACACGAATCTGATGCGTTCGTCCCGTTTCCAGTTTTAAACGAATATGGGTATGATTTGTAAAACGCTCAACCAACCGATAATGAGTAACAGCATGCTTACCATGAATAGGCTCGACCGCTTGTTTTTGACGGTTGTGCGGATGACGCCCAATAGGCTCATCCACAATACCTCCTCCCGTCATCACGCCAATAGAAATAGCTTCATATTCACGCCCCATACTGCGCTCTTGTAACTGAGAAACTAAATCGGTCTGTGCTGCTAAGGTTTTAGCCACAACCATCAAGCCAGTTGTTTCTTTATCAAGACGATGCACAATACCAGCACGAGGAATATGTGCCGTTTCCGGCGCATGATAAAGAATCGCATTCATCAAGGTACCATCACGGTTACCTACCGCTGGGTGAACAACCAAGCCTGTAGGCTTATTCACAACCATGATGTCATTGTCTTCATAGACAATATCAAGAGCCATTTCTTGTGCTTCATGCGTTTCTTGTGCTTCAACCACAACATCTAAAGAAACCATCTCTCCACCAAATAATTTTTCCTTTGGCTTAGTGACTTTTCCATCAACGATTAAAGCCCCTTCTTTAATCCAACTTTGGATTCGAGAACGAGAATAATCACTAAATAACTCTGTCGCGATCTGATCAAATCGATTGCCACCCAAATCGAAAGGAACTTGGGCTTCTTTTACTATGCGCTCTGCCATACAATGTACTTAAGTCTGTTGTTTTCAGCTCATTAATTTTATCATTGAGCCTGGATGTAAAAAACGTGTAGCGCCTTGCACTTCATCATCTTTCGCAATATAACGCTACAAAATGCCGATTTAGGCTAATCTACTACCATATCAAGGTTTTGATTATACATGGGATTTCATCACTCGTTGCTCCGATTCTCCGGAATAGTAAGTTTTTCTTTATTGATTGTGGCTTGCGCCAGTAAACCAGAACAAGAACCAGACCTTCCTGAGCGCGTTTATTACGACAAAGCTCAGCAAGCACTGGAAGAAAATCTACCTTCAACCGCCATTAAACATTTAAAAGATTTAGACTCTCGCTATCCATTTGGTGAGTTAAGTATACGTGCTGAGCTAGATTTAATTTATGCTCAAATAGAAGCTGGTGAAACTATTGCCGCTCATGCGACAGCTGAGCGATTCATTAAAAACCACCCAAAGCATGAATCAATAGATTACGCTTATTACATGCGAGCGTTATCAACTTATAAAGGAGCCGAAAGCTTACTATCTCGATACGTGGGATTAGATCCAAGTGAAAGAGATTCAAAAGAGCTTTCTAAGGCATTCAATGAGCTAAGTGAATTTACGTCTCGCTACCCGAACAGCACTTACGCACCAGATGCAAAAGCACGCATGTATTTTTTGCGCGAAATGGTTTCGCGCCATGAATTACAAGTCGCTCATTATTACCTAAAAAGAAAAGCGCCACTCTCTGCCTTACGTAGAAGCCAAGAGGTAATTCAACACTACCCAAGCACTAGATCAGTAGAAGAAGCATTAGCTATTAGCGTGCAATCATATAATGATTTAAAACAACTAGATTTAGCACAAACCAACCTAACAGTATTGAAGGAAAGCTTTCCGAACACATCTTATATAGATGACGAGGGGCGCTTCATTCCACTATCTTTACCAAACGATGCTGACCCAAGCTTTTTTTATTGGATCACATTCGGCCTTTTTGACTAAAGGAATTATAAGTTGACCTTATGCTAGCGGCTTACCTTTTAGTAAGTCACTAGCACTTATAATCACTCTAGTCTCTCACGTGGAAATACGATATTTTGACTTCCTTCCTCCCAAGCAGAAAATTTTTCCATTACTCCCTTTGTAAATAATTCAGAAGTAACAAAACCATCCAACCAAAGCTTTAATTTATGGTAGCCAGACTCCTCAAACCATTTACTATCAACAGCAGCAAACTGACGGATGAAAGGAAACAATGCAACGTCAACTAAAGTCATTTCATTCCCAAGCAAATATGAGAACCGATTCAACCGAGCCTCCAGCCTTCTGAGGAACACTTCTCCTTTTTGACGATAGTAACCCTCGAAATATTCAGGATAACGATCTGAGTACTTATAACGGTCTAACCAATATTTAAACCTATTATCGTTAAAGGCTATCCATGCTTTTATTTTATGTCGTGTTACAGGTGATTCAGGCCATAGTTGATCACGAAAAACCATATCTGTCGTTTGGGATAATGACCAAAAGATAATATCTAAACTTTCTGGGTATCTATCACCATTTATATTAACAAGCTGAGGGACACTTGAACGCCCACCTAACATTAGCAGCGCTTCGGGCTTAGACTTCAATACAACTTCTCTTAGCAATACAGGTACGCCTAAAAGAACAAGCATATACCTAGCTCTCATTGCGTAGGGACACCGTCTAAATGAATACAAAATGGGTAACAAAAAAAACTCCTTTTTAGAATCAACTATTTTTTAAGATTGAGCAGATAAATTAAGTATAATAGAAACTTATTAAAGGAAATATGTAACATGAAAGTTTGGCTATTAACTCATTCTGAAGAACTGAAAAAAACTACTGGAACCGGGCGGTTAGTAAAAAGCGAGTTAGGTTATGAGTGTGAGATAATAGAATGGTCGAGAGTACTTCCTAACAAAGCAGTCACAAGCTTATCACCAAAAAACACCTTACTTATTTATCCTTGTGATACAGAAGAGCAATCATTTAGTGTCAATGAGATTCCAGCAAAAAATATCATTATTATTGATGGAACATGGCAACAAGCTCGAAAAATATATAACAAATCACCTTATTTAAAAAAATTCCAACATAGAGAAATAAAGGATATAAAATCCACTTACAGCAAACGTCGAAATCAAAAAAGTACGGGGCTTTGCACAGCTGAAGTGGTGATTCACATTTTAACAGAATATAAACATCCAGCAGCGCCCAGCTTAATGAACGCATTCCTAGAATTTAATCAATAACACAGAATTTAATTTCACCTAAATACTCAACACAAATAAGCATTTCATCCGCAATCACTAGAGCCTCTAATTTTTTAGGCGTACCTATCATAATTAGGTGAACAGCGCGTAACTCAGTACTTAAGACAAGCTAAAAATAACCTCCTCTATTGACCAAGTCAGATTACTAATTTACTTCACCTCTAAATTAACTTTCAAATAATTTTCTACGTCAAAAGTTAAAAATGCCCTGTTTTTATCCATAAGAAACAATCCGATGTCACACTACAACGATCTAGTAAAAACAAGGGCTCTCGCAGCCAACCTCTTTTAGGGATGATTTTATCCCCGTAGCTCATTTGACCAGAGATAACAAACAACTCGACTGAACTAGCCAGGTCTAATTGACTTAAGATATCTTGATTATCATGAATACGAACAAGCCAAACTTTCTCTGCATCAAACTGGTAAAGAGTCATTACTTGTGACTCAATAGAAGACCAAATATTAGAGGCATCAATATAAACTTTATTTAAATCTGAAGTTTTAAATTGGTGTAATTTTACCAATAAAAGACAGCCATCAATACTATGTGGCGCATGACTGCTGCCAGGAGGATTTCTAAAATAACTTCCAGCCTGAAAGTCACCTTGCTCATCAGAGAAAACTCCGTCTAATACTAAAATTTCTTCCCCCAACGGATGCGGATGTGTACGGAATACAGAGCCGGCATCATAGCGCACTAAGCTAGTGGCATGACCACGTTCTTTCTCTTCTCTTGCTAAAGGCTTCCTATAAACACCAGACATAGGACTGTCTATCCAGTCAATCTGATTAGTATTTACAAACACTGTTTGACTAAAGTCCATGTTAAGCATAATAAACAGATAATTTTATATTAAAAATATCAGTTTAACGGTTAGATCAAATAATAATCAAGATATTCTTATTTGGTACTTTTTCAAAATAAAAAAAAGCACCAAGTGTTTCCACTTGATGCCGAAATGCTCCAACAATCTATCTACAAGAAAAGAAATATGGAACTTTGAATGATCACATTTAACATAAGGCTCCTAGAACGCTAAAGAGCCTTAGAGTAAATAAAATCTATTACAAGATCTTAAAAACCGTAGTAAACGCCAATAGCTGTTTGAGTGTCTTCATCAACTGTGAATTGACCAACTTCGCCGTATACATAAACATTTGAAGCCAAATTATAGCTTACGCCTGCAGCGTACTCTTCATAGTCATCACCAACTTCAGGCGAAATAGATTGAGCGGAAGCATAAAGATCGCCATAACCGTAGCCGTAACGAGCAGATAGGCCATATATATCTTTAACATCATCTTCGGCTTCAATTGCTGCGGTCACTACAAATGACTCGTTTACTTGATAAGCAACAGATAAACCAACTGTTTCAGAGTCTTCATTAACGTTATCAAGTGAATCATAACCCAATGCTACAGTAACAGCGTCTGCATTGTATTTTAAGACTGCAGCAAGAGCATTACCGCTGTCTTCAGCTTCAGCACTGCCTTTAACTTGTGCTGCAACCTGAACTTCAAACCCACCAAAAGAAGGTGAGAAGTAAGCGATCGTATCGCCTTCACTAGAAGTACTTGTTTGATCAAATCCAAAAACTTCAAACTGGTCAACTGAATCCTGAATAGCATTGTCGTAAATAGGATCAAACGTACCTACTTGCACTTTACCAAAGCTACCTTTTAATCCAACAAATGCTTGGTCGAGATTTACATCAATATCTTTAGTATTTTCATCAGCATCAGCTTCAAGTTCATACTTGAAAAAAGCAGTTAGATCTTCATCTACCTTTGCTTCACCTTTAAAACCGAATGTAGAGCCGTTATCTGCAAACTCACTTCCAGCATCACCGCTTGTAAATGCATATTGAATATTACCATAGACATCTACAGTAGAGCCTTCAGAAGCATAGGCAGATAATGAAGCAAATGCAGCACTGGAAACCGCAAGAGCAATAATTGATTTTTTCATTTTGTTTCCCTTTTATAAATGTAATGTCATTTTTATTATCACATGCTCGATGCGTGTAAATAATGTAACTATAATTTAAACATTTATCAAAAATTGACAATAGAGTGGCGATTACTTGCATATTATTATCGATATAGGTTCTTTATTTTTGAAAGAAATAAAGAAAAAAGGAAGATAAGAACTCATTTCATAAATACAAATTGAAAATCAATATATAAATCAGTTAGATAAAAAAACGAATAATATAATTGTGCAAGGTCTTAATAGAGGACGTATACAAGTCTATTTACAATGTAGGCACAAGTAAGTGGGAGAGGTGAGGAAATAACAAAAATAAGCATAAAAAAGGAGGGTATATGTATAAAAATGAGCTCTTTCGAGCTCATTACACAATCAAAATAACGCTACCACATCAAATCATCAGGAATCTGAAAATCTGCATAAGGGTCATCTTCATCATTCGTTTCCTCAGTGCGGTTATTACAAACCAGAATGGAGCTATCATCTCGCTCACTGATTTTTAATGCTACAGGCTCTGCTATAAGCTCATAAGTTTCATCTAGCTTAACGATAGCAAGTCGTCCACGACTCAAATCATCATGCATTGTTTGACTAATATAAATCTGTTTCACTTTTTTATCATCAGTAAAATGATACGCAATATCGCCTTCATCTTTACGAATACGATTCTGCTCAATCATTTGGCGGATTTGGCCTTTTACCGCTTTTTTCTGAGCTTTTATTTGTTGCTCAAGATTAAGAGCGCGATCTTTTTCTATCTTCATTTCTCTTTGGCGCTTCAGCTCTTCTGATTGAGAACTACTATCCAATGGTGCAGCCTTGCCATTCTTTACTTTTTGCTTATGTTGCAAAGTCTCGGCTTTCAACTTGTTTGCTTTTTTCTTATTAATAAGTCCAGCACCTAGTAGCTGCTCTTGTAATGACTTAGCGGCCATAGCTTCCTCCTAACTAGTTGGTTTATATATATAAGGCCATGCAGTGTGCATGATGAGAGCTTTTAATAGCATACTACTTTTGTACAAAAACAAAAAAAGCGACTTAAAAGCCGCTTTTTAGCATTCGCACTGCTGAGAGTATCCTCAGCAACGTTACCTTATAAAGGTGTAACGTTTTGAGCTTCAGGGCCTTTTTTGCCTTGAGCTACTTGGAATTCAACTTTTTGGCCTTCAGCCAAAGTTTTGAAACCAGAAGTGTTGATTGCAGAGAAGTGAACAAAAACATCAGGACCTGAATCCTGAGTAATGAAACCGAAACCTTTAGTTTCGTTGAAAAATTTTACTGTACCAGTTACTACGTCAGACATGTCTGTTTATCCTGTAGGTTAAGTTAATTTATACGTAGATGTTAATCATCTAACGTTATAGTGCTAAAAAAACTCGGTATTACTTATGACTTAACAGGACGAACATACTGACGTACAATTCGCAACTCTGGACATAAATATTGCCAACTCTTTTAAACGAAACTGATTGTAGTCTGCTTTAAGCCATCAGGTCAATCAAGTTTTAAACATTTTTTTACTAAGGTGAGAAAATAATAATACCTCTTATCCATAACAGAATAAGCCTCATTATAATAATTGGTTAGGAATCAGTTAATAAATCATTAAGTTATTAACATTAAACTATATAAATTTAAAAGGACTAGTGCATAACTAAATATAAAACCCTCTCTATAAAAATCTCACTAAGAATTATAGATAATTTTGTAATTCATTAATTTTTAAGCTAATTCCTCGCATTATTTTCCACACTTATGAACAACTGCCATCAATATATTGCATCTCACAAATAAGGCCTAGATTCAAAACAATGGACAGCTTCAGAATCTCACCCAGAACGAAAAAACCCCGTCCTGCATAGCAGAACGGGGCTTCTCTTAATTCAAGCTTGACGACGA
>NZ_JACYFC010000011.1 GCF_014803385.1 Marinomonas colpomeniae
CGAGGGCGTATATTAAGGATCTACAGATTTTGTGCAACCCTTTTAACGAAAAAAGACCAATTAATAGCGTTTAATTCGTAAAACTCTAATATTCGATTAATAAACGATCAGCTAGGCAGTAGAAGGTCATTGTTTTGTATATTTATCGAACAAAATTCAGCTTTTTCAGGTTACTAACAAACAAACTCTGTATCCGTCACAGGAATCGAATGCGATACAACCATGACCTGCTGATTTATATCAACCTTATAAGCCAACACTTCAACACCTTTCGCTAGAACCTCTTTAAAAGCATCCGCGTATTTCTTATCAATATGCCCAGCAGGAGAAACAGAATTAATCCCCGTGTGACTAACGCAAAAAAACATTACCGCTCTATGACCTTCCGCAACCATATCTGCTAACTCATAAAGATGCTTACGGCCACGCTCTGTCACCGCATCAGGAAAATAGCCATTACCATCTTCTTCTAACAAGGTGACATTTTTCACTTCCACATAACACTTGCGGCCATCTTCATGAGTAAGCAACCAATCTATTCGGCTATTCTGGCCATACTTTACTTCCGCTTTCTGCGCCGCATAGCCGTTCAATTCAGAAATAACGCCATTCGCGATTGCCTCACCCACCAACTTGTTTGGATAACCCGTGTTAATACAGGCTAGATGCTCGCCATCTATTTCAACTAACTCCCAAGTATAACCAAGCTTACGCTTTGGATTATCACTTTTAGATAACCACACACGAGCATAATCTTGCTGGCAACGCTTCATTGACCCGGTATTAGGGCAATGCGCGACAACCACATCACCATTAGATAACTGGATATCAGATAAAAAACGCTTATAACGCTTAATCAATCGACCTTCAATTAATGAAACTGGAAAGTCCACCTCACTTCTCCTATGTACTTCTCATGCAATAAATACAAAAACGGCCCTCTTTAACTATAAAGAGAGCCGCTTATCTCTGAGCTCAAATCAAACAATTAACGAGAAGGAATTATTCCCACTCAATCGTTGCTGGCGGCTTAGATGAAACATCATAAGCAACACGAGATATATGCTCAATCTCATTGATGATACGACCAGATACCGTTTCCAATAAATCATATGGAAGATGCGCCCAGCGAGCTGTCATAAAGTCGATGGTTTCAACCGCACGAAGCGCGACAACGTATTCATAACGACGACCATCACCCACCACACCGACAGACTTAACTGGCAAGAAGACAACAAACGCTTGGCTTGTTTTTTCATACCAACCAAAACGGTGCAATTCTTCAAGGAAGATAGCATCGGCACGACGAAGAATATCAGCGTATTCTTTTTTCACTTCACCCAGAATACGAACACCTAAACCTGGACCAGGGAATGGATGGCGGTAAACCATGCTATGAGGCAAACCGAGTGCCACACCTAATTTACGCACCTCATCTTTAAACAATTCACGAAGTGGCTCAACCAACTCCATCTTCATGTCATCTGGTAAACCACCTACGTTATGGTGGGATTTGATAACATGTGCTTTGCCTGTTTTAGATGCTGCAGATTCGATAACATCTGGATAAATCGTACCTTGCGCAAGAAATTCAATGTTATCCAGTTTTGAAGACTCTTCGTCGAAGATCTCAATAAAACTGTTACCGATGATTTTGCGTTTTTTCTCTGGATCGGCTTCGCCTTTCAATCGACCGAGGAAAAGATCTTCAGCATCAACGCGGATTACTTTCACACCCATGTTATCTGCGAACATTTTCATTACTTGATCACCTTCGTGTAAACGAAGCAAACCATTATCAACGAAAACACACGTCAGCTGGTCACCGATCGCTTTATGCAACAAAGCCGCTACAACAGAAGAATCAACACCACCAGACAGAGCTAATAGAACTTGTTTATTTCCCACTTGCTCACGCATTCTTTCAATTGCGTCTGTTGCAATGTTTGCTGGTGTCCACAAAGTGTCACAACCACAAATATCAATAATAAAGCGAGAAAGGATTGCACCACCTTGTAGGGTATGTGTCACTTCAGGGTGAAACTGAACACCGTAGAATTTTTTATCTTCGTTTGCCATTGCCGCAATAGCACAACTATCAGTCGACGCCATTAATGTGAAGTCAGATGGCATTTCTACCACTTTATCACCATGACTCATCCAAACATCTAATAACGCAGATTCATCAGCTGCAACATGATCTTGAATTCCATCAAACAGCGCAGGACCTTCATGCTTACGAATTTGCGCATAGCCAAATTCACGAACACTAGAACCTTCAACTTTTCCACCAAGCTGCTCGGCCATGGTCTGCATTCCGTAGCAGATACCGAAAACTGGCACACCTAAAGTAAACACTGCTTCCGGAGCACGAGGAGAACCCGGCTCAGGAACAGACTCAGGACCACCAGCTAAGATGATACCTTTAGGAGCAAAATCAATAACCTCTTGGTCTTCCATGTCAAAAGCACGGACTTCACAGTAAACACCAATTTCACGAACGCGGCGTGCAATCAGTTGAGTGTACTGAGAACCAAAATCAAGAATAAGAATTTTATGAGCGTGGATATCTTGCGACATTGTTAGCTATTCCTTTCACCCTACCGAAAATAAGTTTTCTGTGTAGAAGTAATTAATAAGTAGTAAGAGCAGTAAATAAAGATGGGGCGTATTGTATACGCCCCATCTAAGTGTCAATTTATCAAGCGATTAGCCCGCGTGATAATTTGGCGCCTCTTTCGTAATCGTCACATCATGAACATGACTTTCACGCATACCAGCACCCGTAATCTGAGAAAACTGAGTTTTTGTACGCATGGTTTCAATATCTGCTGAACCGGTATAACCCATAGAAGAGCGAACGCCACCCATCAACTGATGAACAACCGCTGCCATTGGGCCTTTAGAAGGAACACGACCCTCAATACCTTCAGGAACAAGCTTTTCAACACTGCTTGAATCTTGGAAGTAACGATCGCTTGAACCTTGAGACTGAGACATAGCTCCCAAAGATCCCATTCCGCGATACGCCTTAAAAGAACGACCTTGGAACAAAACAACTTCACCAGGCGCTTCATCCGTACCAGCAAGCAAACCACCAACCATGATAACGCTTGCACCTGCTGCAATCGCTTTACCGATATCACCAGAAAAACGCACACCACCATCCGCAATAACAGGAATACCACGAGAATTCATTGCTTCAGCAACATTCGCCACCGCACTGATTTGAGGGACACCCACACCAGCGACAATACGAGTGGTACAAATCGAACCTGGGCCGATACCCACTTTCACGCCATCCGCACCCGCATCAGCAAGGGCAATTGCCGCATCAGCTGTCGCGATATTACCGCCAATAACTTGAATATGAGGAAAGTTTTCTTTTACCCAACGAACGCGATCGATAACACCTTTTGAGTGACCGTGCGCTGTATCAACAACAATTACATCAACGCCAGCATCAGAAAGCGCTTTTACTCGATCGCCAGTGTCCGCACCAGTACCAACAGCGGCACCAACACGCAAACGACCTTGGTCGTCTTTACATGCATTTGGAAATGTTGTCGCTTTATTAAAATCGGTTACTGTTACCATACCGCGTAATTCAAACTGCTCATTCACGATCAACACTTTTTCAATGCGATTTTCATGAAGCAACTTACGGATGGAACCAGAAGACGCACCTTCAAGAGCCGTCACTAGACGATCTTTCGGCGTCATAATATCAGACACTTTTTTATCGAAGTCTTTTACAAAGCGAACATCACGACTTGTCACGATACCAACAAGGTCTGCACCTTGAACAACAGGCACACTTGAAATACTGTTTGCAGCAGTTAAAGCCATAAGCTCGCTAACGGTTGCATCAGGGTCAATAGTAACAAGATCACGAACAATGCCGCTTTCATATTTTTTAACACGACGAACTTCAAGCGCTTGCTCTTCAATGGTCAAGTTTTTGTGCACAATGCCTATGCCGCCTTCTTGAGCCAAAGCAATCGCCATGCGATGTTCAGTCACTGTGTCCATCGCTGAAGACGTAAGTGGGATATTCAACTCAATGTCTTTAGTGATCTTGGTTTTAAGGCTAACATCCTTAGGAAGAACTTCGGAATAGCCGGGGATGAGCAATACGTCATCAAACGTTAGAGCTTCTTGCACGATACGTAACATAAGGGGAGTTTCCAATGCCAACAAGGGTGTTAAGATGGCAAGTAATTCTACTCCTATAGTTGCATTCGGTAAATCAAAACCACGAGAGATTGATGAATAATTTTACAACTTCTGCCCCACAAGAAACTGCATTTAGCGTCTCGCAGCTAAATAAGCAGATACAACAGCTACTTGAAGCCAGTTTGCCGTGGATTTTAGTCGAAGGTGAAATATCAAATTTGGCCAAACCAGGTTCTGGACATTGGTATTTTTCCCTGAAAGATGACAAGGCACAGATTCGTTGCGCCATGTTCAAAAGCAAGAACAACGCCGTACGCTTTCGCCCAAAAGATGGTGACAAAGTTCGATTACGCGCAAGAGTCACCTTTTACGGCCCTCGTGGTGACTGCCAACTCAGTGTTGAAAGCATGGAATCTGCCGGTGAAGGCGCACTTCAACAGGCTTTTGAGCGTTTAAAAAACAGTTTGCAACTTGAAGGCTTGTTTGATGCCTCGCACAAAAAACCACTTCCGACAAAACCAGAACGTGTTGCTATTATTACGTCTCCTGTCGGTGCTGCTGTGCGAGATATGATCATCGCCTTTCGTCGTCGCTTCCCCTTAACGGAGCTCACCATTTTACCTTCGCTAGTACAAGGCAAAGACGCGGCGAAAAATATATTAAGACAACTACAACGAGCAGATGACAGTGGCCATTTCGACGCCATCGTTCTTGGTCGTGGTGGTGGTTCACTGGAAGACTTATGGAGTTTCAACGACGAAGCTTTAGCCAGAGCCGTATTTCATGCTAAAACACCGATTGTTTCAGCGGTGGGTCATGAAACTGACTTCACCATTACAGACTTTGTCGCAGACGTTCGCGCCGCTACACCGACCGCAGCCGCAGAATTGCTTAGCCCAGATCTCAACCAACTGATTCGACAAATTGAACAACAGGAAAAACAGCTGGTTCGACGCATGTCTCGTATTCTCGAACAAAGCCAGCAGCAACTCGACTTTACGACCAAACGCATTCGCCACCCTAAAGAACGCATTGACCAACAACAAAGTCAGCTGAATCAATTAATGCATCGTTTACAACAAAACATTCAACGCAAAGTATCAGAACAGCGAATTAAAACTAACAACCTTGCTCATCGACTTGAAGGAAACAGCCCTGCTCGTCGCATTCATCAAGAAAGGCAAATGCTCAACAATATAGACACGCGACTTGCTCACGCCCTACGCAACAATTTAACCAGCAAACAAACCGCTTTTGCTCGCATCATCGACAAGCTAAATCTTGTCAGCCCACTCAATACTTTGTCTCGAGGTTACGCTATTGCATCGAAAGACGAACAAGTGATTCGTTCTATTAATGATGTAGAGAAAGGCGATGCCATTAAAGTCAGAGTTCAGGATGGTGAAGTCAGCTGTACTGTTAAAACAACTAAAGCGATTAGCTAGATTTTCTTGGAGTAGTTTTCAGGACTAGTCAAAATAATAAACACACTTGCTCCACGCGCAAGCGCGAACAGTCGCTTCACTGTGTTTATTATTTTTATCCATAGTTATTAAAAGGAAGCAATAACATGTTTACGAAAGACGCTATAAATTGGTCTAGCCGTGTAACGATAGATGATGAATCCTTTCCAGAAGACACACTCGGTCGGGTGAAGTACGCGCAGTTCTTAACCCAATTTTTAATTGATCAAGGTTGTGACGTTTCTACAGAAAAGAAACACAATTATGTGCTCAACCTCAATTCGGAATGGGGTTCAGGAAAAACTTACTTTCTTAAGCGTTGGTCGGAAGACTTAAAGCCTCACTTCCCTGTGGTGTACATCGATGCATGGAAACAAGATTATTCCGATGATCCATTGATGACGGTTATTTCTTCTGTGATCAAGCGGCTGAGAGAACAAGCTGGTATGAAAGAAGACGCTGCTGGTTTTAAAGTCTCAAATAAAATAATTGGTTTATTAAAGGCAGCCGCTCCTGGATTCGCAAGAAGTGTTGCTAAGCGCTACTTTGACATTGATCCAGTTGCCATAATGCGATCTGAATAAGGTGAATCTATCGAAACCAAAGGGTCTGATGGAGAACCTGTTATAGACTCAAACGGTAAACCCATTGATATGAGCCTTATCGCGTCGGATATGGTTAAACACCTTATTAATGAGCATGACGCAAAGTCCAATGCGATTAAAGGATTAAAAGAAAATATAGAACAATGGATAGAAACCGTTATTGCTCATAAAAAGCTACAGTTTCCCGCTTTTATCTTCATTGATGAGTTAGATCGCTGTCGCCCAAGTTACGCAGTAGAAATGCTGGAAACCATCAAACATATTTTCGACGTTAAAGGCATTGTCTTTGTTGTCGCAACAGATACAGAACAACTACAAAACGCGGTAAAAGCTATTTATGGTGAAGGTTTTGATGCTCGACTTTATCTTGGTCGCTTCTTTAACAGCCGCTTCAGTTTAAAAGCGCCAGATTTAAAAAGCTTCTTAGAGGTTCATGTTGATCACACGAAATTATCGGGTGATTTTTTAGAAGAAAGAGGCATAAAAATTCTGCCACCCAATTCAGATGGCAAGGTCACTTTACGAAATATTGCCGTCATTTTAGATGCATTCGAAATGCCTCCAAGAACCGCCATCCAAATTGCAGATCGAGTCATCGCCACACTATCCAATATGCCAAAAGACTCTAAAATTGATATTTTGATGCTCACAACATTGCTTTGCATAAACGAGCAAGATGATGAACTATTTAGAAACATTATTTCAGGAGACTTTAAATATAAAGATGGGACAGTCAAAGATATCGATTTAAGGAAATTCTTCGAAAATAGATTTAAAGACAACAACGAAACATTAGAAATAACCATAAACATAGAAGATTACATTTCGATTTTTGAAAGCGATTATGAACGAGTAAAACGAAAAAACCTTAAAACACCTTAAAACACCTTAAAACACCTTAAAACACCTTATAAATTTAATCTCAAAGACTACTTTAAGACTCCCGTTCTGAATAATTTAGGATTTCAAAACAATAACTTAACTGGACTTCTGGGTAGTATGTCTGGACAACCTAAGTTATCACCAATTCAAACTATAAGTGACAAAATAATACACAATAATTTTGCACAAGATCCAGCTGAAGGAGTCTCATATGGTCTTTTATGGTGTAAAGCTGAATATCACCGAGGTGACTTTTCCAAAGTAACAAAAGAGAAATACAAGGATTATGTCGAACTTGCTTCTGCTTTAGATTGGATCGATGGCGATGCAAGTTCCGATGACGCTTAATTAAGCGTCATTCCTCACAACCCATATCGCTCTATTTTCTTAATCAGTCCTTGTCGTGAAATGCCAAGCTGTTTTGCGGCTTGGGTTCGGTTGCTTTGGCTCTTGTCTAAGGCGTGGTGAATCAGGCGGATTTCTAATTCTCGAACCTGTTGATCTAAAGTGGCTTCACTCATAGATGAATCAGAGATAAGTTGCGTATTGCTTATGCGATCAACACTAGGATAAAGAAGCTGAATATCTTCCATGCTAATGCGCCCCTGCGGGCAGATGGATGCCACGCTTTCCAAAGCATTTTTTAACTCTCGTACATTTCCGGGCCAAGTTTGGTCTCGAAACCATTGCAACGCCTCTGAGCTAAGTTGTAAGTTTTTGGATTGCTGAGATTGCAGACGATGCAGAAAAGCTTGCAGCAATACAGGGACGTCTTCTAGTCGCTCGGACAGAGACTGAGTTTCAATGTTCACGCCTTTGATTCGATAGTATAAATCTTCTCGAAAACTACCCTCTTGAACCTTGCCAAGTAAATCCGCGTTGGTAGCAGACACGACACGTATGTCTATATGCTTTTGCTCTCGACCTCCAACAGGGAAAAACGTCCCTTCTTGCAACACTCGTAACAGTTTCACTTGCATCGCCAGTGGCATTTCGCCGATTTCATCTAAAAATAATGTGCCCCCATCCGCTAAACTGAGTAAGCCCACTTTGTCTTTTTCTGCGCCTGTAAACGCGCCTTTTACGTAACCGAATAATTCACTTTCCAATAAATCTGCTGGAATCGCACCGCAGTGCACAGAAACAAACGGCTTCGTCGCTCGATGACTGAGATCATGCAAGGTTCGCGAAATAACTTCTTTGCCTGTTCCCGATGGCCCAGTCACTAAGACACGAACATTCGTTGGTGCGATGCGCTCAATTAATGCTCGAATTTTATGAGAGCTGGCCGAATGACCAATATAAGACGCCGCACCTTGAGCTTGTTGCGTCGATTTTTTAAGCTGGTTTAACTCTCGCTCCAAGGTGGTTTTGGTGATAGCTCGACGAACTACAACTGCCAACATGCCAGGATCAATGGGCTTGGCGATAAAATCCCAAGCGCCTAATTCAACCGCTTTAAGTGCTAAGTCTCGATCTGCATGACCCGTAATAATGATCACCGGTCGCCCTTCAAAGTCTGACATAGAGTCCAATGTTACTTGAGGGTCAAAGTGCGGCGGCATGGATAAATCGAGCAACACCAAATCCGCATCAAAATGTGCAATGGTTTCACGAGCCTCTTCTAAGCTACTCGCGGTTTTGACGTGATAATTTTGATTTGCTAACCAACGGCTTGCGAGCTCTCTAAACGCGGGTTCATCATCGACCAGTAGAATTTTATTTTGCATCATGTTCTTCCTTTCGTTGAGGCAAGACTATTTCGAAAGTGACAGGCCAATTCGTATCAGAACGATGGCGAATTCGGCCACCATGGGCATCAACAATGCGTCGCACAATCGCTAAACCTAAGCCACTACCACCAGCACGCTTGGTAATGAAAGGTTGAAACAAGGTATCTTCTTGTAAACTGGGTTCAATTTCTGGGCCGTTATTATGAACCTGAATAATAACTTGGTTCTTTTCAACACTGGCGTCGATACTTAATTTAGCGTCTTTTTGATTTCGCAGGAACGCCACAGCATTGTCAATCAAGTTAATAAAAACTTGCTGAAGCCGTTGAGGATCAACATCTAGTTCTAAAGATTTATCAATTAACACTTCGTATTTAATCGCTCCAAGCTGCGCTTGTGCCAAGACATTCATCACCAAGGCGTGCAATGGCGTTCTGCTAATCTGTAAACTTAGCCCACCAGAATACACCAACATATCACTCACTAATCGATCGGCTCTTTGTAACTGAGTTTGAATATGCTGACGCGTTTCTGGCGGCGCATCATAAGCAGCCATTGCAATAATATTTAATGGATTACGCAGCTCATGAGCCATCGCGGCAGACAAACCACCCAGCTCAACAAGATGCTGCTCATCTAAACGTTTTCGCTCAGCTGCAGCCAAAGCCAAAGAGCGATCAAGCAAGCCGCAGCTAGTAGAAAATAATGAAGCAAAAACATCAGCAGTTAATCGCATTCCTGGGCTGGCATCTTCCCAACCGACCAATGAAAAATGCCAAGCTGATTCAGTTCGAAATACTCGTAAAGACAGTTCATTTTTATTGTTGCCACTTTTCTTTTCTTCTTGATCATTTTCTAAAGTTATTTTTATATTTTGCCTTACCTGTGAAGTAAGTAAGCGTTCACCTATAGAAATGAGTTGTGGCCAATCTTGAGCCTCTTTCAATTGACTCGACCATGTTTCCAAGACGGTTTCATTAAGTACTGCACCGGGGTAAATCACTCGTGAAATAAGCCTGTTTAATGGCTGATAAATTAACGCAGACATCATCAACATCAATAAGGAATACAACCACAGCTGCCAACTAGGAACGCTAGCCAATGCCTGTAAGCCGACCCGTCCAGAAACCACACTGATCACAGCAATTAAGCAGAGAATTACCAACATCATGGCAACCCAAAGTAAAGCGCGATTGGCAAAGGCATTTACCGAGAGGATTTGATAACGCACCACACCGTAAACGAGAAGCAGTAAATAGGTTGGCAATAGCAACATGGGATAGGGAAACCAACTAATGCCAAAGGAAGGGAATACAAAACTAGTCGCCAATAAAAGCCCCCATGCGCCAACGCCAAACATCGCTAAAATAGAGCGTTTTCTATTACCTGTATGACGATACCAACCGAACAACAAAACGCCGTGTGCCAATATGCCTATTAAGACGGTATAAGCTAGATTCCATGTCCCTGCTTCGGTAAAAATAAAGAAAAGTCGCGTATCTAATGTGCTAATCGCATCACCCGCTCCCATCCACCAGCTTTGCAAAACCACCACACTACTGGTGGTATAAAACCAAGGCACAGCTTGATGAAGCCGATCTAGCATCTCTTCTTTAGCAGGGCCAGAATTCACGAAACAAATAGCGAAGTGCAGGAAAAAAGTCGGCATTAAAGGATTAGCCAAAATAATATAAATGCCCACTCGCTCATAACCCTGAAACAAGGCAACATGACCAAAACACCAAATAGCCATCATAATGGCAAAACCTGCCAACGCCTGAAGATCGCCTTGTTTTCCTGCCCGCCATAACAACCAAGCCGCAACCAAGACGCCACAAACACTGGACACCAACATGGCTATTTCAAACATCAATGAAATTGTCACTACTGTAAACCTCGTTTACACCAAAAAGTATTCAAATCGTAAACCTCTTTTACGCATCGCGCAAAATTAAAAAATTTCCTTTTTAAATCAGTAGGATAAAAACACCTAAAACTTGGCCTATCACTTGCTAATTCACTTAGTAATATTTGATCTATATCAATTTTTTCCATGTTACTGGAGTACACATTATGAATACTGGTTTTTTTATGACAGAAGTCATCGCCCTTTTTAGCATTATGGGATTGGCATTATTACCGTTGGCTTTTCAGCAAATACGAACAACCCTCAAGATTAAAAACAACGATTAATAAACGACATTTTTTAAAACTCTTTTCTTAACTATTTATTTTCAGGTAGGACCATGGAACTCGACGTTGCAATTTTGTCTCGTATTCAATTCGCTTTTACGGTGAGTTTTCACATCATTTTTCCCAGTATCACGATTGGTCTGGCGACCTTAATTGCGATTTGGGAGGGTATGTGGCTAAAAACACACAACCCCTATTATCTTCAACTCGCTAAATTTTGGATCAAGCCGTTCGCCATTACCTTTGGTATGGGTGTGGTATCTGGCATTGTTTTATCTTATGAATTTGGGACTAATTTTTCTAAATTTTCAGAAATGACCGGTGCCATATTAGGGCCATTAATGGCATATGAAGTGCTGACTGCTTTTTTTATGGAAGCAGGTTTTTTAGGTGTCATGCTATTTGGCTGGCAGCGCGTTGGTAGAAAACTGCATTTCTTCGCAACACTCGTAGTCATGACAGGTACTTGGATTTCGGCATTTTGGATTATCGTGGCGAATTCTTGGATGCAAACACCAGCAGGTTACAAAATAATCAATGGTAAGTTTGAAGTAGAAAGCTGGATGGCGATAATTTTCAATCCATCTATGCCTTATCGATTTACTCATATGGTTGTGGCGTCTTTTATTACAGCGACCTTTGTTGTCGCAGGGATTAGTGCATATTACCTACTGAAAAAACAACACATACCTTTTGCAAAAAAAGGCCTATCTATGTGTATGTGGTTTGCCTTGGTATTAACACCACTACAGGCGTGGATTGGTGATATGCACGGTTTAAACGTACAACAACATCAACCAACCAAACTTGCAGCAATGGAAGGCATTTGGCCGGCAGAAGAAGCCAATGTGCCTTTGTTATTGTTCGCAATGCCAAACATGAACACCGAATCCAATGATTACGAAGTTGGCATACCTAACCTTGGCAGTATGATTTTGACGCACTCTTGGGATGGCGCAGTTCAGGGATTAAAAGCTGTTCCACCCGAAGATAGACCTAATGTACCTTTAGTTTTTTGGTCTTTTCGTGTGATGGTTGGCATTGGTTTTGGGATGATGGGCATCTCTGTTTTGGCGCTGTTATTACGTCGCAAAGACCGTTTATTCGAAAACAAACCTTTCCTCGCTTTAGTGACTTTCTTTACACCGATGGGCGTCATTGCAGTATTAGCTGGTTGGTACGTTGTTGAAATTGGTCGTCAACCTTGGATTGTTTATAACTTAGTGCGTACGTCAGAGATAGTTTCCCCATTACCACCAGAACGGGTGTTATTTACCTTAATCATGTTTGTCATTATTTACACCCTGCTACTCGGTGTTTACATCTATTTTATGCGTAAGCTGATCAAGAAGGGCCCACCATCCATGGAAACACTAGAACAGCAGTTAATCGGTATGAAAGCACCGGGTTATGCACTGGCTTGGGTAAAAACCTTACAAAACAAAGAACAGGGAGATAAATAATGGACTTAGCTTTTTTCTACTTCCTCGTATTAGGGTTCGCTATTTTTATGTATGTCTTACTGGACGGTTTCGATTTAGGCATTGGAATTCTCTATCCTTGGTTTAATCAAGACGGCGAGCGCGATCATTTAATGCGCTCTATATCACACGTTTGGGACGGTAACGAAACTTGGTTGGTGTTTGGTGGTGTGATTCTGTTTGCAGCCTTCCCTGCCGCCTATGCAGATATTCTATCCATCTTTTATTTGCCGATTATGTTGATGTTGTTCGCATTGATTTTTCGGGGTGTGGCATTTGAGTATCGCTTCAAATCTGATCGGTCCCGCCCTTATTGGGATTTGGCGTTCAGTGCAGGTTCAGCGATTGCTGCATTTTGCCAAGGTATGCTGCTAGGATCTTTGATTCAAGGCGTTCCTGCGGTTACTGGTAACCTAGAAACAAGCAGCTTATCCAGCTTGCATTGGCTAACGCCTTTCTCGGTCTTAACAGGATTTTCTGTGATGGCAGGCTATTCACTCTTGGCGGCTTGTTATTTGTTTATGAAAAGTCGCGGTCGAATTCAGCAGCATGCCGCCACTCTAGGCAAACGCCTTTTGATCCTAACAATCTTAGCAATGGCCATTGTTAGTCTATGGACTGTCATCAATGAAGTAGAGATTCGCGAGCGCTGGTTTAGCGATTATAACTTTATATTACTATCGCCTTTACCCTTACTGACTCTCGTCGCTGCTAGGTTGGCATGGAAAGACTTACATGCACATGGAAACAGTGGCGGCTCAAATGAAAGTCGTCCTTTCTGGGCCGTCGCTACATTATTTTTACTGGGTTTTGCGGGATTAGTTGTTGGCTTGTTTCCTTATCTGGTTCCAAGACAGCTGACTTTTATGGAAGCAGCGTCACCAGATTCTAGTTTGTTATTTTTACTGCCTGGCGTGTGTATTTTCGTCCCTTTAATTTGCGCCTATACCTTTTGGGGATATCGTGTTTTTGCAGGGAAAGTAGAAGATTATCAGGAGGGTTATTAATGGCTAAACGACTGAAAGATAAGCTCGCCGAACTTAAATCCTGGCAATGGTTTTTATTGCTTTATGGAGCAGGTTTCATCGCCGTACTTTCTACATCTTATGGGATTAAATTACTCATGACAGGACTACCTTAGCCCAAGCCTAAGGTAGTTGGTCTCGTAATTTATAATAAAGCATCCCAGCGACTAACCCCGGCCAACGTAACAAAGTACCACCGGGGAAGTTGGCACTAGGTATGCTGGAAAAAACATCAAACCTTTCTGCTGTCCCACTGACTGCCTCGGCAATAAGCTTGCCTCCGAGAGTAGAAAGAGCAACACCATGGCCAGAATAACCTTGAGCAATAAAAACATTCTTCTCTTGGTGGGCAAAATAAGGCATGCGGTTAAGAGTAATTGCCAATGTTCCACCCCAACTGTAGTCTATTTTTGTACTTTCAAGCTCGGGATAAACGGCTAACATATGCCTCTTAACGAAAGATCCAATGTCTTTTGGAAAACGTGATCGGTAGTTTTCTCCACCGCCCCATAACATGCGTTTATCAGCAGATAAGCGAAAGTAGTTCACTACAAATTTCGAATCAGCAACAGCGACATCAAGAGGATTTATTTTATTATAAATAGCTTCAGATAAAGGTTCTGTTGCTAATATGAAATTATTAATTGGCATGATTTTCTTAGCCGCATCAGGACTCAACTTTCCTAAATAGCCATTGCAAGCAAACACAATAAATTTAGCACGAACCGTGCCTTTGGCTGTGGTAACACTTGGTGCATTGCCCGCTTGATAATCAATTACTCGCGTATTCTCGCAAATATTAACACCATACGATTGAGCGGCTTTGGCCAGACCTAATGCATAATTTAACGGATGAAGGTGACCTCCTTCGGTATAATATTCTGCACCGTGGTAACTTTTAGTCCCTAATTTGTCTTCTACAGATTGAGCATCAAGAAACTGAACCGATTCATAGCCAAGCACCGAGTTTGTATATTCAACAGTTTCTTGTGCATGTTTGACATGTGATGCTTTAGACGTCACATGTAACAAGCCCATTTTCAAATCACAGTCTATTTGATGTTCTTTAACGAGAGATTGAACTAACTCTACAGATTCAACAGACATCTCCCAAAGGGCATCAGCATTTGTTTTACCCGCTTTACGGCATAGGCTTTCATGGTCAATATTGTGACCTTGGCACAGTTGTCCGCCATTACGTCCAGAAGCACCTGAAGCCACTTTATGAGCTTCTAACAAGGTCACTTTATAACCTTTTTTGGCAAGATGGAGTGCTGAAGATAGACCTGTAAAGCCTCCGCCTATAATACAAACGTCAGTTTCATGATCTTCCATAGGTGGAGAAAAATGCAGCGTTTCATTCGCGCTCTGAGCATAATACGACGCTTCAAAACCTTCGTTATTCATTTTTACTCCCTGGAAAAAACACAGTTTTATTGGATAAAATTCATTTAAAATTAGAGCTATTTAATTAAACTAAATTCGACAAAAAAAAGAGCTACCCCCTAGGGGGTATGGGTCATTACCTAAAAGAATGCTACTAATAATAGGACTTAAATATAATGGAAGGTGAACCATGGGCGTGCTAGAAGATTTTCTGAAAAAACACTCAATAACAGAAATCGAATCTACATTAGCAGATATGACAGGCAACGCTCGAGGTAAGTTCTACCCAACGCGTAAGTTTTTAGCAGAAAACGGCGGGCGTATACCTGAAACATTATTGGTACAAAGTGTCACCGGGGATTACGCTTACAATCACTACGATATAATTGATGCTCGTGACAGGGATATGATCCTAGTTCCAGATACCAACACCTTACGAATTGTACCTTGGGCCGACGAGCCAACAGCTCAACTAATTAATGATTGTTACGACTCTGAAGGCAACTTACACCCTTTATCAAGCCGAACTATTTTACGACGTGTTTTAGCCTTGTATGAAGCGGATGGCTTACGTCCTGTTATTGCCCCAGAAGCTGAGTTCTATTTATTACAGCAAAACGATGACCCAGATTACGAACTAAAACCAGCTAAAGGTCGCTCAGGTCGACGAGAAACTGCACGTCGCTCTTACAGTATTGATGCCGTAAATGAATTTAATCCAGTTATTGATACACTTTATGCTTACTGTGAAGCTCAAGATTTAGATGTAGATACTTTGATTCATGAATCTGGTGCGGCTCAAATGGAAATCAATTTCCTACATGGCGATGCCCTAGATTTAGCGGACCAAGTTTTTGTATTTAAACGAACATTACGTGAAACTGCTTTGAAACATAATATTTGCGCTACATTTATGGCAAAACCTATGCAAAATGAGCCAGGTAGTGCGATGCATATTCATCAAAGTATTATTGATATTAAAACAGGAAAAAATATCTTTACGAAAGATGGTGAATTCAGTGATGCGTTTTACCATTACATGGGCGGCCTGCAGAAGTACACACCAAATGCGATCAGTTTTTTTGCACCTAATGTAAATTCTTATCGTCGCTTCGCTCCTGAAATAGCGGCCCCAATGAATATGAAATGGGGAATAGATAATCGTACTACTGGTTTACGGGTTCCAAATTCTACGCCAGAAGCCACTCGAATAGAGAACCGTTTCCCAGGGGCTGATTGCAATCCATACTTAGCAATCGCTGCTAGCTTGGCATGTGGCTATCTAGGAATGAAAGAAAAGCTTCGCCCAACAGAACCTACTTCAGGCGCTGCGGCAATGGAAAATGACAGCGTAGAATTGTCTCGAACACTTGAAGAAGCACTAAGATTATTAGAAGACTGCCCAGAGCTTTGCGAGATCATGGGACAAAGCTTTGTAGATGCCTATATCGGCGTGAAAAAATCAGAGTTTGAAACATTCAACAAAGTAATCAGCTCTTGGGAACGAGAGCATCTTTTGTTGAATGTATAAAACTCATTAAGCTATTCGTAAACCTCATTATAAAAGGCCGCTATTGCGGTCTTTTTTTATCTGTATCTTTTATTATTGCCCTACCTGTACATAGGCAAGCTTTTATAAACACCGTAAAGTATCAGGCTACCATAATGATTGATTCATAAAGGCTTCTCATGACCCCAAAAGATATGTTACTCGGCCTAGCGATTATTTTTGCATGGGGGCTTAATTTTATAGCCATTCGCTGGGGGTTAGATGAAATGACACCTATGATGTTAGGTGGTTTCCGATTTCTTATTATTGCGGTGATTGGCTCTTTCTTTTTTTCTCGACCAAAAACACCTTGGCTCTGGATAGCAGGCTATGCGCTATCCCTTAATTTTGGACAATTTGCTTTTCTATTCTCCGCTATGCATTTTGGTATGCCTGCGGGGCTCGCTTCTTTGGTGTTACAGTCTCAGGCTATTTTTACGCTTTTATTCGCCGTTCTATTCTTAAAGGAATACGTTCGACCTTATCAACTGATCGCGATTAGTATTGCGGCAGGTGGCCTGGCTGTTATTGGCTTAAACGGTGGTAACACGACTATGACGGTACTCGGTTTTGCACTCACACTAGCTGGTGCTTCAAGCTGGGCCTTGGGTAATATTTTCACCAAAACCATCAGCAAAAAAGGCTATGATGCGAACGTAAACCTTATCATTTGGTCTTGTTGGATTCCGCCAGTGCCTTTCTTTCTAAGCGCCTACTTCATAGATGGCAGCGATGTTATGTGGCAGAACATCACCAGTATCAATTGGAAAACTGCGGCAACCTTAGCCTACTTGTCTATTGTCGCAACAGTTTGTGGTTATGGCTTATGGAACTATTTATTATCCCGCTATCCTGCAGGTACTGTGGCGCCACTGGCACTCGGCGTACCTGTTGTGGGGCTCACTTCAGCAGCATTGATATTAAACGAACAAATTAGTCACATTCAGTGGATAGGAATTTTATTGGTGTTAGCTGGCTTAGTACTGAATACACTAGGTGGACGCTGGTTAACTAAAAAAAGCCAAACCAGCGCTACTTAATTTAACGCCTATTTGGGTTTATCATTCTGAGAATCTATTTTATCTGACAAACGAGCCACCTGAGCTTGCAGGTCAGAAATCTGAGCAACCAAAGCATGATGATGGTTATCTTGATTTTCTTGCTCTTTCTCGGCAGTTTCCCTTGTCATAACGTCCAATACAACACCGACCATCATATTTAAGAAAACAAAGGCCGTTAAGAAAATAAATATGATGTAGAAGATCCAACTCATTGGATAAACTTCCATCGTTTCGTACATTACATCAGTCCAATCTTCGAACGTCGCAACACGGAACAAGGTCAACATAGAAATAGCAATGTCACCCCATAGCGTTTCATTCACTTCATTGAAGAATATCGAACCAACCGCAGCAAAAAGATAAAAAATAATAAACATGAGCAAAGCGATGTAGCCCATTTTGGGAATGGCTTTGAGCAATGCATTAATCAGGTAACGTAAATCTGGAATAACAGACACTAAGCGCAGAACACGAAAGACACGTAATAATCGCGCCACGAGAATCATGTCAGTATCCGATATCGGAATCAAACTACCGATCACGATAACACTATCAAACAGGTTCCAAGGATCTTTCAAAAATCTACGTTTATCGTCACAAGCTATAAAACGCAGAGAGAGTTCGACCAGAAAAAAGACAGTAATAAAGTTATCTAAATAGTTAATACCAAGTTCAACACCATATGGTAAAGAGTAGGTTTTTGCGCCTACTGTTAATGCGGCCACAATAATAATACTAATTATAAAACCCTGAAACCAAACGCTACTCTCAATACGTTTCATAGTACCAAGCAAACCACCTGAACGACTCTTTCCCATTATTTTTTGCACCTAATATTTAAATCACTGGAATACAGATGACGCCATATTATGTTGATAGCATCAGGATTAAAAGCAGAAGATATCTGAGAAGCAAAACTGAGTAATTAGGTTCGCTTAACTCTTACAACTTTCATGATTTCGACTGAGATTCCTGCGACAGTTTCTTGAGAAGGGTAATAAGTAAGATTAACGCGAGAACCTAATAGAGTGCGATACTTTCCTTGACGCTTGAATCGGAAAGGTACGTCGTAGCCTTCAATCATAAGAGTATGTAGGATCCAATCTTCTTGAGGTCGCTGCACATGAGATTTTACTTTCATGGCCTCTGAATGAATTAACTCTCTATTATTTTTTAATAAGGCATCTGGATCTGATTGCATAAGAATCTCCTTCATTAGATGGAAGCTTCTTAGTATGCCATAACAAAATGAGATCTTAAAAAATTGATCGTTTTTTGTTCAAAACTATAGAGGAGTGATCTCTTCCTTTTCTTCCGTTTTAAACTGGCTCATGGCCTGAGCTGCTTTCTTATCAGAAAAACGCACAACCGCTTTTTGTAATATCAGATTATTCGGATACGTTACTATGTCATTAGATAAGCGCTGAATAATCACATGAAAAGTCGATATTTCTATGATCTGCCCCAAAACCTCATCATCTTTATCTACGACCTTAACCCAATCTCCGACTCGATAAGGAAAACTAAAGAAGATAATCAGACTTGCGGTGATATTGCTTAAAATAGACCATTGAGCAAATAAAGCAACTCCGACAACTGCAAATACAGACGAGAAAAAAATAGCTAATTGCCCATAACCAATACCCAAAACCAAACAAACTAATAAGACAAAAAGCGCAGTAAAACCCAGATTTAACATTTTAGAAACGTACGTAATTCGTACTTCATTAACTGATTTTTTCTGACCGAGTAATGCAATGCTAGATTTTAAAAAGCGAGTTGCTACAACATACACAACAGCCAATAAAACGATTAAGCCTATTTTCAGTATCATATTTTTTCTAACCTCAATTTATAAAACGTAGAACAATACGCAAGGTATAATAATTAAACTCATCAGATTCCCAATCATGACAATAGAAGCCACTTTATGAGGCTCTTGGTCATACATTTCAGCTATCATGTAATTCAGTACTGCAGGAGGTAAACAAGCGAACAGCAATAGATAGGCAAAATATTCTGATGACATCCCTACAAAATATTGCCAAATCACTGCAATAATAACACTTGCTAGTGGGCCTATGATGCTACTAATGACACCCAATTTCCATTGACTAAAGTCCATACTTGTCATACGAACACCTAATGCAAAAAGCATTAATGGAATGGCTATCTGGCCTAACATATCAACAGGGATTTTAAGAGCAGGAACAAGAGTCCAGCTTTGTAACGACCAAATCAAACCAATTATGGTGGCAATAATCATTGGGTTTTTTAAAATAGAAAGCGGATTCGCCTTTTCATTCACCATATACATCCCAACCGTGAAATGTAACAAGGCACCCGTTAAGAATAATACAATTCCAACCGGTAAAGCCGCATCACCAAACGCTAAAACAATAAGAGGCACACCTAAGTTAGCACTGTTGCTAAACATCATTGGCGGTAGGAAGGTTTTAGGAGCAATTTTCAACACCTTACACAAAGGCCAAACAAGCAAACCAGAACCAAGAACAACAACACTTGCCGCTAATATCAAGTCTACATATTGAGCGATATGGAAATCTTTCGCCGACATGACTGAAAATATTAACGCAGGAGAAAAGACATTAACATTTAAACGATTCGCCACCCCCATGTCGGTAGGCCTAGCCCGTGCATAGAAAAACGCCACAAGGACGATGCAAGCTAAAGGGGATATGACATTAAATATTTGAGAGACAATTGCAGAAGTGTCCATGAAAGTCCTTTATTTACAGCAAGATTTAGCTTACTCCTAACACTCATTAACACCAATAGTGTGCTTAGAAAATAGAATATTGTTTTTCTTATAATTAGCATAATAGAACCTACAGTGACACGAAAAACGCTATCATAGACGAAGTACAACAACGAGCTCTGTTATGTCTATCGAACTACCAATTTATAAATTGATTCCTGAGTTGAAAGAACAACTTCAACAGCATCATGAGGCTATTTTAGAAGCCGCACCTGGTGCTGGTAAAACCACTGTGGTTCCTATTGCCCTAATGGATGAATCTTGGTTAAAAGGCCGAAAAATCATCATGTTGGAACCAAGGCGGTTAGCAGCCAAAACGTCAGCAAAACGCCTTGCAGATACATTAAAAGAACCTCTTGGTGAACGTGTAGGATATCGAATTCGTCATGAAGGAAAAGAAAGTAGTCGTACCCAAGTTCTAGTCGTTACTGAAGGCGTTTTAACTCGCATGCTGCATGACGACCCTAGTTTAAACGATATTGCACTAGTCATATTCGACGAATTCCATGAGCGAAACCTTCATTCTGATTTGGCTTTTGCGCTATGTTTACAAGCAAGAGATTTGTACCGCGACGACAACCCACTCAAACTATTAGTCATGTCCGCAACACTTGATACAGAGCTACTTCAATCGCGCTTACGTTGTCCTACGCTGACCAGCCAAGGCCGTAGTTTTCCTATTGAAATGCGCTACGCTAATAAATCATTAAAAAATGATGACGTTACTGATGAAGTCGTTCGACTAACACTCCAAGCATTTCATGAAGAATCAGGCAGTTTGTTAGTGTTTCTTCCCGGTCAAAGAGAAATACGTCGTGCAGCCACTCAACTCCAGCAACGTTTAGCCAATGAAACTCACGTGAGTATTCTTCCGCTTTATGGCGAATTAAACCTGAAAGAACAGGAAGCTGTGATCGAACCTGCTGTTCCCCCCATGCGTAAAATTGTACTGGCTACGGCCATAGCTCAAACCAGTTTAACCATCGAAGGGATTCGTGTTGTCATCGATGGAGGTTTAAGCAGAGAAGCACGCTTTGATGCAAATACAGCTACCACTCGACTTCATACTCGACGAGTAACTCAAGCAGAAAGTATTCAACGCATGGGACGGTCAGGTCGAACAGAAGCAGGGATTTGTTATCGTTGGTGGAGTAAAGAACAACAATCTCGACTCGCTGTAGAAGCTCAACCTCAAATAGAGATCAGTGATCTTAGTAGTCTCGTGATGGATTTAGCACAATGGGGAGCGCAAGAGCGTTTGGAATTAGATTGGATAACGCCTCCTCCAAAAAGTCATTGGCAACAAGCGGTTGATTTACTTATTAATCTGGGTGCACTAAAAAAACAAAACTCATTACAATTAACCAGCCAAGGCGAGCAAATGGGCATGCTGGGGATTAAACCTCGCTTAGCTCGTATTTTGATCGAAGGTACACTCAACAACAGCAGTAAAATAGCCAGTGCAATTTGCACTATTCTGTCTGAAGGCGACCCATTCACACAACATAATAGTAACCTTTTAGATCGGCTATCTTGGTTAGAAGGTGAGCTGAATATAAAAAGTAAACGGCCAAAACAAACTTATACAAAAGCTCAGCAGCAATGGGAAAGACGTAGCCAGAAACTAAATTTAGATAAGTTAGACATCAATAAAAACCTTAATTTTTATAAAAAAGATCCAGCACTATTATTAACCCCAGCCTTTACAGATCGAATTGCTCAAAGACTAAATAACGATCAAGACAAAGCTTATTATAAGCTTGCCAATGGTCGAAAAGCCTCTTTGCCAATTCATGACCCTTGTGCACAAAGTGAATGGATCATTGCTTTAGATGTTGGTGGGCATAAAGATTCAAATGAAGATCGAATATTTCTCAGTATTCCTATTAAATTTGAAATGCTCGATGCGCTTTATATCACTCGAGAACACACCGCTTGGTCAAAGAAAGATGGAAGAATAGTGAGTGAATCTCAACGCTGGATTGGCAAGGTTCTGATTGACTCTAAAAGGTTACCCTCCCCTTCAACGGCAGCGATATGCGATGCAGTTTGCCAATATATTAAAGAGGAAGGAATAAACGTATTACCGTGGGATGACACTAGTCTACAAATTCAAGCTCGTATGCAGCTTGCTTTTCAAAATGGAAAAAGTACACCTTGGCCTAATTGTTCTGATGACTCTCTATTGGAAAGATTGGAAGAGTGGCTAACACCCTACTTGAGTAAAGTAACGAATCAACAATCTCTAAATAAATTGCCACTTGCAGACATTCTCTTAAACCAATTAGATTGGCAGCAACAGCAATCACTTAATAAACAAGTTCCTGCTCGAATCACAGTGCCATCAGGCTCTAATCACGTAATTGATTATTGTGAATTAGTACCAACCATGAGAGTGAAGTTACAAGAAATGTTTGGTTGCACCAGTAGCCCAACTGTTTTTGGCCAAAGCATACGTATTGAACTCTTATCTCCTGGACAACGACCTTTGGCCGTCACTCAAGATTTAGATTTTTTTTGGCGTGAGGCTTATCCAGAAGTTCGTAAAGAAATGAGAGGGCGATACCCCAAGCATCCATGGCCAGAAAATCCAATGGAAGCACAAGCAACATCTAAGACAAATAGAGCGTTACGATCGTCCTAATTGCTCTAGCGCTTGCTGAGTCAATTTTCGGCTAAAGGCTGTATTTTTCTTGTGTGTTGGCGACCATCCCATAATGAAACGATGGAAGTCTGCCCATGCCACAGGAAAGAGATCACACCATTCTTGAGAAACCGCATCCGCAACATCTGGTGACTCTCCCATAGACAATATACAGCGGGATAATTCAGAGAAGTAAATTTCAAGAAAGTAATCTAAGTGTCTTTCTAACTCTATTTCTCCAAAGCAACTACCTAAAAAATACGCAAGATCTTGAACACCGACACCTACCCCAACGTATTGAAAATCGACTGCTGCTATTGATCGTAAATCGCTACTAAAACAAAAATTCGCTAGCTTCGCATCACCATGTACCAAAGTTTGATATTTTGCATTCTTTAATTTTCCATCTAACTTGCTTGCGGCATCTTTTAAATCACCACTCTCCATTGTCTTCCATTCATCAGGACGTGTTGCTAAATGCCAATAAGTACCTCTTTTCCACAAACCGTCAGGCCGACTCTCTTGATAATCAGTCTTCATAAAACGTGCATGAAAGTTCGCTAACCAATGTAAAACAACGGCGGCCTCTTCAACCTGAAGCCGAGTACAACGATATGAATAACCATTGAAATCTAAATCCTCTAGTAACAAATAGATCTTAGTCTCACTTTGCCAATGACCAAGTAGCTTAGCGACTCGTTCATCATTTCCACAAGACTCAGCCCAATGTTGATACCAGTTAGATTCAACTTGATAAGAATCTAACTTACGTTGATGCGAGAAGTTCGATTTCCAGCCACGAGGATGATTTTGGATTTGACCTAGTTGAATAGACTTAAGAATCACACTATCAACCATACCTGATATCTCGATAGAGAAACGAACGATTTCCCCGTAGCCACTCCATAGACCTTGAACCACCTCTTCACGTTTTACACATGTAGCATTTAGCGCTCGTTTTATAAATATTTCTGGAGTCATAAAATAGTTCAACTAATAAATAAGACAGAAAGTTTGCAAAGCCTGAATGTAAAAGTAAAGAATAGTTTGGAGATAAGACAATTTTAAACAATAGTGACCAGATTATAATAGCCAAAGTGAAGGGTTTTTCAGCTGCATCCTTGCAACGTTAAATCATCCTGAAAAGCGACAGAGCCTCCATCCTGGAGGCTAAGGTAAATCCATTTACCCTCTGTCTATTATAAGCATTAATCCTACAAAAAATATTATGCAAGTGCGAAATTAAATTCTATATCAATTAAGTTTTCTCTAATTTAAATAGATTTTGAGGATTTTTACTTCTATTAAATTTTATTATTCCAACCCAAAACGAAAAAACCCCGTCCTGCATAGCAGAACGGGGCTTCTCTTAATTCAAGCTTGACGACGA
>NZ_JACYFC010000012.1:2163-5311 GCF_014803385.1 Marinomonas colpomeniae
AAAACTATTTTGGGTTATATGGTCAAGTGACCAAGCGTGCACGGTGGATGCCTTGGCAGTCAGAGGCGATGAAGGACGTGGTAATCTGCGATAAGGTTCGGGGAGTCGATAAACAGACTTTGATCCGAACATTTCCGAATGGGGAAACCCACCCGCTTGCGGGTATCGTATAGTGAATACATAGCTATACGAGGCGAACCCGGGGAACTGAAACATCTAAGTACCCGGAGGAAAAGAAATCAACCGAGATTCCCTAAGTAGCGGCGAGCGAAAGGGGATTAGCCCTTAAGTTGATTTGGTGTTAGTAGAAGGCTCTGGAAAGTGCCGCAGTAAAGGGTGATAGCCCCGTATACGAAAATGCCATTTCAATGAAAACGAGTAGGACGGGACACGTGATATCCTGTCTGAATATGGGGGGACCATCCTCCAAGGCTAAATACTCCTGACTGACCGATAGTGAACCAGTACCGTGAGGGAAAGGCGAAAAGAACCCCTGTGAGGGGAGTGAAATAGATCCTGAAACCGTGTACGTACAAGCAGTGGGAGCGGACTTGTTCCGTGACTGCGTACCTTTTGTATAATGGGTCAACGACTTATTTTCAGTAGCAAGGTTAAGCATTTAGTGGAGCCGTAGGGAAACCGAGTCTTAATAGGGCGTTTAGTTGCTGGGAATAGACCCGAAACCGGGCGATCTATCCATGAGCAGGTTGAAGGTTGGGTAACACTAACTGGAGGACCGAACCCACGTACGTTGAAAAGTCCGGGGATGACTTGTGGATAGGAGTGAAAGGCTAATCAAGCTCGGAGATAGCTGGTTCTCCTCGAAAGCTATTTAGGTAGCGCCTCGTATCTCACCATTGGGGGTAGAGCACTGTTTGGGCTAGGGGGTCATCCCGACTTACCAACCCCATGCAAACTCCGAATACCAATGAGTGCAATTACGGGAGACACACGGCGGGTGCTAACGTCCGTCGTGGAAAGGGAAACAACCCAGACCGTCAGCTAAGGTCCCTAAGTTACAGTTAAGTGGGAAACGATGTGGGAAGGCTTAGACAGCTAGGAGGTTGGCTTAGAAGCAGCCATCCTTTAAAGAAAGCGTAATAGCTCACTAGTCGAGTCGGCCTGCGCGGAAGATATAACGGGGCTAAACTGTACACCGAAGCTACGGATGCTTAATTTATTAGGCATGGTAGAGGAGCGTTCTGTAAGCCGTTGAAGGTCAAGCTGTAAGGCAGGCTGGAGGTATCAGAAGTGCGAATGTTGACATGAGTAACGATAAGGGGAGTGAAAAACTCCCCCGCCGGAAGACCAAGGTTTCCTGTCCCATGTTAATCAGGGCAGGGTGAGTCGGCCCCTAAGGCGAGGCAGAAATGCGTAGTCGATGGGAAACAGGTTAATATTCCTGTACTCGTACATATTGCGATGGAGAGACGGAGAAGGCTAGGCCAGCACAGCGATGGTTGTCTGTGTTTAAGGCGGTAGGTTGAGGGATTAGGCAAATCCGGTCCCTCTTAAGACCGAGAACTGACGACGAGCCCTCTTTTGGGTGAAGTGGTTGATGCCATGCTTCCAGGAAAAACTTCTAAGCTTCAGATATGATCGAACCGTACCCCAAACCGACACAGGTGGTCAGGTAGAGAATACCAAGGCGCTTGAGAGAACTCGGGTGAAGGAACTAGGCAAAATGGTACCGTAACTTCGGGAGAAGGTACGCCGGTTAGTGTGAAGGACTTGCTCCGTAAGCATTGATCGGTCGAAGATACCAGGTGGCTGCGACTGTTTATTAAAAACACAGCACTCTGCAAACACGAAAGTGGACGTATAGGGTGTGACGCCTGCCCGGTGCTTGAAGGTTAATTGATGGGGTTAGCATTAGCGAAGCTCTTGATCGAAGCCCAAGTAAACGGCGGCCGTAACTATAACGGTCCTAAGGTAGCGAAATTCCTTGTCGGGTAAGTTCCGACCTGCACGAATGGCGTAACGATGGCCACACTGTCTCCACCCGAGACTCAGTGAAATTGAAATCGCAGTGAAGATGCTGTGTATCCGCGGCTAGACGGAAAGACCCCGTGAACCTTTACTATAGCTTCACAGTGAACTTTGAACCTATTTGTGTAGGATAGGTGGGAGGCTTTGAAGATGGGACGCTAGTCTCATTGGAGCCAATCTTGAAATACCACCCTGGTATGTTTGAGGTTCTAACTCAGGTCCATTATCTGGATCGAGGACACTGTGTGGTGGGTAGTTTGACTGGGGCGGTCTCCTCCCAAAGAGTAACGGAGGAGCACGAAGGTGTGCTCAGCATGGTCGGAAATCATGCATAGAGTGTAAAGGCAAAAGCACGCTTAACTGCGAGACAGACACGTCGAGCAGGTACGAAAGTAGGTCTTAGTGATCCGGTGGTTCTGTATGGAAGGGCCATCGCTCAACGGATAAAAGGTACTCCGGGGATAACAGGCTGATACCGCCCAAGAGTTCACATCGACGGCGGTGTTTGGCACCTCGATGTCGGCTCATCACATCCTGGGGCTGAAGCCGGTCCCAAGGGTATGGCTGTTCGCCATTTAAAGTGGTACGCGAGCTGGGTTTAGAACGTCGTGAGACAGTTCGGTCCCTATCTGCCGTGGACGTTTGAGATTTGAGAGGAGCTGCTCCTAGTACGAGAGGACCGGAGTGGACGAACCTCTGGTGTTCCGGTTGTCACGCCAGTGGCATTGCCGGGTAGCTACGTTCGGACGGGATAACCGCTGAAAGCATCTAAGCGGGAAGCCTCCCTCAAGATAAGATCTCACTGGGACATAAGTCCCCTAAAGAGCCGTTCGAGACTAGGACGTTGATAGGTTGGGTGTGTAAGTGCTGTGAGGCATTGAGCTAACCAATACTAATTGCTCGTGAGGCTTGACCATATAACACCAAAGTGGTTTTAGATGGATATGAAGAGAGAATGAGAAAACTCTGAATAGATCATCAAAGATGACAGAGACACAGATTACGATATAAACCAACACTGGTTTAACCTTGATTACCGTTATTTCAAAAGAATTGTTAAAGATCCAAGCATGTCTTCGCGTGTTTTGGTAAGCGAACTGAAAAGTAAGCTGCTAGAACGAACGCAACAGAATTGCTTGACGATCATAGAGGCGTTGAA
>NZ_JACYFC010000013.1 GCF_014803385.1 Marinomonas colpomeniae
CAAACAGCTCGCGCTGGTGTTCAAGCATTAACCGTTTCTCTAGAGAACCTAGGCGCAACAGTTGATAAAAACGTTGATCTAAATGGCGCTTACACATTCAGCCAAAAAGAAGCGGCTTACAACGCGAAGCATTCTGATCTTCAAGCTCAGTTCGAAGCGCTTAAAGCTCAATAAGTAGAGTAATCCCCTTCTTTACTTATTAGAAAATGTAATCGAAAAAAGCAAACCTCAATATTGGATAGCCAGTGTTGGGGTTGTTTTTTACTCGAACTCCAAAACTCTCATGTAGCCTATCTAATTGTTCAGTTATCCCAATCTTCATCATAGAAATACGTTTAAAAAATCCATTTTTCTCGATATAAACAACTAAAACCTCCATATAAACTATTGGTAAACTTCAAGTCATCGGAATAGTCTTAATAATCTAACATCAAATAGAGCACTGCATGTCTTTATTACCTCAATCTGACTACATACAATTATCTGAGTTAATGCTGTCATTAACCATGGCTTTAGACATGACAGAAGGTCAACCACCGGAGCACTGTATCCGCTGTTGTTGGATTGGCATGCACATAGGTGAAAAAATTGGTTTATCTGAAAGTGAACTTTATGACCTTTATTTCACCCTTCTATTAAAAGACGCAGGATGCAGTAGTAATGCAGCACGTATTTGTGAACTCTACCTTGCTGATGACCTTGAGTTTAAGCGTAACTTTAAAACTGTTGGCAAAAGCTTATCTAGCGTAATCAATTTTGTTATCAAGAATACGGGGAAGGGAAAGAACTGGAGCGATCGAATAACGGCAACTATAAACATTTTAAAAAATGGTGATACCTACACTCAAGAATTAATTCAAACACGTTGCTCAAGAGGAGCTGAAATTGCACGAGAATTAAGATTTAATGAAAAGGTTGCAATGGGTATTCATGCTCTTGATGAGCATTGGAATGGGCAAGGCCGACCGGATAAGTTAATCAAAGAAGAAATACCAATTTTTTCACGTATTGCCTTACTAGCCCAAGTAATGGATGTATTCCAATTTGAGCACAATTTAGAGGCAGCACTAACCGAAGCTAATATTAGAAATGGTAGTTGGTTTGACCCTAAATTGGTTGACGCGATTAACGAGCTAGTTAAAGACAAAAATTTTTGCGCTGTTCTTCGCTCTTCTAATATTATAAAAAAAGTCATGGAACTCGCCCCTGCAAAAGCGAATATTTTATTAAATGACGATTATCTAGATTGTATTGTGTCTGCATTTGGTAAAATCATTGATTCAAAAAGCCCATTCACATCAGGACACAGTGAACGCGTCGCTCTATTCACAGAGTTAATAGCTGAAGAAATGAACATAGATACCGAAACAAAAAAATGGTTGAAGCGCGCTGCGTTATTACATGATGTTGGTAAGCTAGGCGTCAGTAATGAAATTCTAGATAAACCAGGTAAACTTGATGACGATGAATGGCAAGCAGTACAAAATCATGCACAGTACACCAAAGATATTTTATCTCATATTACCCCTTTTAAAAATTTAGCTGAAATGGCTGGTAGCCACCATGAAAGGCTCGATGGCACAGGCTATCCCTCTAAACTTAAAGCTGAAGACATATCTATCCCAACACGGATTATCACAACAGCAGATATTTTTGATGCTCTTACAGCAGAGCGTCCCTATCGCGGTGCGATGCCTATACCAAAAGCGCTAGCAATAATGACTGAAAATATCCATCACGCCATTGATCCAGATTGTTTTGAAGCACTTAAGCGTGGATTACAGAAACTTCCTAAAGAACTCACATCGCTTTCAGCCAAATAAGAGTATACAAAACAAAAGCGACCTTCATACAAACCCTTAATTCTAATGCTAAATAAATAACAAGATTGGATTGTTGGCATAAAAAAATCACACGAAATAGAACATTTTAATAAAAAAGTAACTACACGAACCTTTTTTAGCATAAAAACATTGTGCAAGATGATTTGAAATAAACAGCTATTTTGAAATCCATACCAAATTCAATTCTGTTTTTCCTATTTTAACAGTGCAATTTAATAAGCTTCTTTTGCTAATTCGTTAGCATAATTCGCATTCTCTTCTGCTTTTCATCCTTATTCTTAAAATACGATTCACTCTGTACTTACTTTGCTCAAAC
>NZ_JACYFC010000014.1 GCF_014803385.1 Marinomonas colpomeniae
CAAACAGCTCGCGCTGGTGTTCAAGCATTAACCGTTTCTCTAGAGAACCTAGGCGCAACAGTTGATAAAAACGTTGACCTAAACGGTGCTTACACATTCAGCCAAAAAGAAGCCGCTTACAACGCGAAGCATTCTGATCTTCAAGCTCAGTTCGAAGCGCTTAAAGCTCAATAAGTAGAGTAGCCCCCTTCTTTGCTTATTAGAAAATATGATTGTAAAAAGCCTCGATATTGAATGATCAATATCGGGGCTTTTTCGTTTTATCCGAACCTCAAAAATCTACGTCGTCTATCAATTATCTGAATCTCTCTGCACCTAGTGCATTTGAGTTTATGCAGCCATTCATCATCACTGTAAATGTGACAAAGCAGCAATCACCAGTACATAGTCTAGACGTTGCTACAAGATTGATATGTACACAGAAGAAAAACAGCTAGGTTGGAGCCTTCCTTACAACGTTACCGGATCAAAAACCTCCTCTAAAAAGAGCACCTTGATCAAAAGCACCACCACGAGCCTTTTTTTGCACAAAAACATTGTGCAAGATGATATGAGATAAACTGAGATTTTGGAGGTGATTTCTAATGTTTCTCCTATTCCATTCGTTTCAACCGTGCAATTTAGGTGACGCTCCTGTCTAATTTTTCAGCATAATTCGCATTCTCTTCTGCTTTTCATCCTTATTCTTAAAATACGATTCACTCTGTACTTACTTTGCTCAAAC
>NZ_JACYFC010000015.1 GCF_014803385.1 Marinomonas colpomeniae
CGTCCTTCATCGCCTCTGACTGCCAAGGCATCCACCGTGCACGCTTGGTCACTTGACCATATAACCCAAAATAGTTTCCTATTCAGAATCACATACCAAAGAGCTTTTGTACCTCTCTGGATTTACGATAATAGAAGTCACTAGGTTAAAGTGAACTTCCACCGGTTTAACACTTGATTTATCGTTATTTCAAATTCGAATTGTTAAAGAGCAAGTTTAGTGCAAAGCACTAAGTCAGAAATTGAATCACTGGATTCCCAGTTCAACGTCTTGCTTAGCACTCTCGCTAACTTTCAACACAGAATAAATAAGAAAAATGGTGGAGCTATGCGGGATCGAACCGCAGACCTCCTGCGTGCAAAGCAGGCGCTCTCCCAGCTGAGCTATAGCCCCATTTTTATCTTACTGGTATTTGGTGGGTCTGGGCCGATTTGAACGGCCGACCTCACCCTTATCAGGGGTGCGCTCTAACCAACTGAGCTACAGACCCAAATACTTTCTGTGCGTCTTATAAAGTAGATATCATCAGATAATTTGTGTGAACGCTCACCAGAGCTTCTATCGTTTAAGGAGGTGATCCAGCCCCAGGTTCCCCTAG
>NZ_JACYFC010000002.1:0-731695 GCF_014803385.1 Marinomonas colpomeniae
TTGGGAGGAACCAAATCAACATAAAGCGAATTAATATGTAGACGTTTCGTAAGACTTCAATTTTTTTGATCTCTCACCCACAAACAAAAGTCTGTAAATGTAGATCTTCTGAAGTCTCCAGCGAACGTCCACACAAATTATCTGATTATCTATTTTAAAGAGCGTTGCTAACTTGTTTCCTTCCTAAAAAGGTGAACATCAACTTCGTTGTCGTGAAGCGTTGTCCGTGTCAGCGAGGGCGTATATTAAGGATCTACAGATTTTGTGCAACCCTTTTAACGAAAAAAGACCAATTAATAGCGTTTAATTCGTAAAACAGTAACATTCGATTAATAAACGATCAAAACACCCACAAAATAGAACACTAATCAATCACAAACGCAAAAGCCCATTTCCAATAGGAAAATGGGCCTTCAAGATAACAAAACACAAACTCTATTGTGCAGCGATTTCTCTACGTCGCTTAATCTCGTAAACAATAGCAATCAAAACGGTTACTGAGATCATAACCAACCCAAGCGCATTAACCGCAGGTGTTAAGCCTGTTCTCACTTTTGACGCTATGTAGACCGTTAATGTTGTGTCATAGCCTTTCACAAACAAAGTCGTATTATAGTTTTCAAATGATTGTAAGAAAGCGATGGCTGCAGCGGAAATAATAGCAGGCTTCAAATACGGAAGCAGAATTCGACGAAAGGCTTGCCATTGAGTAGCACCAAGACTTAACGCCGCGTTTTCTAAAGTCCGATCAAACCGTTGCAATCGCGCCAGCACCATAAGCATCACATAAGCAGCAATAAACGTTGTCTGAGCAACAACGGTCAAAAATACACCGCCACTCACAGACAAACTACGCCAAAAGATCAAAGTAGAAATACCAACAATAACACCCGGCGTAAGCAATGGAGACATCATTAAAGTATAGATGAAAGTTTTGCCTTTTCCTTGGTAAGTAGACAATAGCAAGGCACAGCAAATACCAATAGGCACCGCAATGACTAATACGCCAGCAGCCACGATAATACTCGTCCATAACGCATCCCACATAGCGCCATCTTGGGCTAATGCCTCAAACCACTTAAGGGTTGCGCCTTTCCATGGCGATACCGTAGGAAAACGACTGTCGTTAAATGTCGCCAACCCCATAATAATAAGTGGCGTAAATAGGTATAAAAAGAATATGCCGATATAAAAACGCACACCGAATCGCATAATGGTTTCAGACTTCATTTTGCAATATCTCCCAAGCCAACTTTGAATACACGCATCACCAAGGCAATAAAACCAATACACATAATCAAAAGTAAGAACGCGTAGGCCGCCCCCTGATTCCAGTTGCCACCCTCAAAGAACCAATTATAAATAATTTGCGTGAACCATCGACTTCCTGGTGAACCCAGCAATGCAGGAACAGCATAACTACCAGCTGCCAGCATGAAGGTCATAATACAACCTGTCGCAATACCCGGTTTAGCATGAGGTATAACCACTCGCCAATGCGTTCTAATCCAACCAGCACCTAAATTACGAGCGGCCTTAATCTGGTTCGTATCCAAACTTTCAATGGCATTATAAATTGGGAATATCATGAAAAGAATATAGGCATAGACCATACCGATCAAAACACCACCATCGCCTGACAAAAAACGAATAGGACGATCTATAAACCCTAATCCTAGCAGCAAGGCATTTAACGGTCCCTTATAAGCAAGAATAATGTACCAAGAAAAGGTACGTAGGATCTCATTGATCCAAAAAGGAATAATCAACAACAACAAGCACAACGCCGCTTTTTGTGGTGTTGCGACCTTCGCTAAATAAAACGCAATAGGATAACTAACCAATAGGGTCAATCCTGTTACTAGAACACTCGACCAAAGGGTTTTGAAAAAGATAGACAAATGTATCTTGTTATTAAATAGCGTCTCATAGTTGACCAAAGAAAACGTATCTTTTGGCCCACCTATGTCTACAGGTAACAAATTTGGACGAAGTGAGTAATCGATCATTAAGATCTGCGGCAAGATTACTAAAGCAATTAACCAAACAGCTACCATTCCCACAATACCAACAGCTAACCCACTACCGAAGCGAGACTTAAGTTGATTAAACATGGCCCTCTCCAGCGATAACAATGGCATCCAGCTCATTATAAGAAAGACTAACTGGTGCGCCTTTTTTCAACGATTCTGAGAATTGATGTGTCCCAAGTTGAATAGACAAAGCCTGATTTGCCGGCGTATTTGCATTCAAAGTTAAATATGCGCCTTCGAAGTTCACTTCGTCGATAGTTGCTTTCAGTGTGTGCATACCCTCTTCAGATTGAAGTCTAAAATGCTCTGGACGAATAAACAGCGTCGCATCACTTCCAACCGTCAAATTACCTTGAGAACGTCCAGATAACTTACCTAAAGGACCACAATCCAATACAACAAGATTAGAGTCTGCCGCTACCACTTTCCCACGCACGCCATTATTTTCGCCAACAAATGAGGCCACGAAAGGAGTATGTGGATCGCGATAAAGCGTAATAGGATCTGCAACCTGCTGAATTCGGCCTGCTGACATAACAGCAACTCGATCAGACATAGTTAAGGCTTCGCCCTGATCATGGGTAATATAAATAAAGGTAATACCTGTTTTACGCTGAATCTCTTTTAACTCAGTTCGCATATGTTGGCGTAATTTCAAATCTAACGCAGACAATGGCTCATCAAGTAATAACACCTGCGGTTCAACAGCCAACGCTCGAGCAATCGCGATACGCTGTTTTTGACCACCAGACAATTCCGAAATTTTCTTTGTTCCGCTGTCTTCTAACGCTACGAGTTCAAGCAATCTATCCGATGCTTTCTTACGCTCACTTTTCGAAACACCGCGAACCTCTAGACCAAACTCAATATTCTCAGCCACTGTCATAAGAGGAAAAAGCGCGAGGTTTTGAAAAATCATCGACGTAGGGCGTTTATTGGCTGGAACACCTTTCATGCTTTGACCGCCAATTTTCACATCACCTTCCGTTGGATCTAGAAAGCCACTAATCATGTTCAGTATCGTGGTTTTTCCGCAACCAGAAGGCCCGAGAAAACTAAAAAATTCACCAGATTCAATTTTCAAATCTGTTTTTTGTATTGCTGTAAAATCGCCAAATTGCATTATTGTGTTGTCTAAATGAACACTACTATCCATATTTCTCTCGCTAATTATTTTTTCTAAACACAAGAAAGCCCCTTGCGAGCAAATGTCACAAGGGGCTTTTAGGTATTATGCTGACAAGTAACGATCTTGATATTCGTTACGTAGTGCAACATACCAAGGTTCTTGAATTGGCCACCACCAAAGGTTAGCAAGGTCTTCTTTGCTGTAAGAGTCTTGGAAGAACTGCTTAGTGGCTGCTGGCAATAGTGCATCAGCACCTTTCGCCGTTGAGTTATAACCTGTCGCTTTTACGAACATAGCGCCCGCTTCTGGTGTGTAATACCAGTTAATAAATTCGTAAACTGAATCAATGTTATTGGCATTTTTAGGAATAACAAAACCTTCCATCCAAGCCAGCGCACCTTCTTTTGGTGCGCCGTAGGCAATAGGTTCGCCTTCAGATTGTAATTTAAATGCTGTGCTATCCCATGTTTGTCCGATAACCGCACCATTTGCACGGAACGCGCCTTGCGCTTCATTTTCTGTTGACCAGAATTGAGCCAATGAACTTTTGTGCTCTGATGCCACTTTCAAAATCACATCAAAGTTCGCACGCATCGCTTTCTCATTCTTATATGACTCAAGTAATGGGTAAGGTAATTTGCCGGCTTTTTCTAACCATAAACCAATACCTACCAATGCAGAATGGCCACGAACCGTAACGCCACCCGCATTTTCTGGCTTCCAAAGATCACCGTAACTTAAATTGCTTGGATCAACGCTTGCGTCTTGCTTATGGTAAGCAATAGCTTCTGTACCCCAGTCTGATGGTGCAAAATAACGTTTACCGTTTACTATGCCACCAACGTCAGAACCAGCTAAAGCACTGTCTAAACAACCACTCCAGTTAACTCGTTTTACATCAAGCGGTTGAACTAGGTCGTAGTCCACATATCCAGGCACACGGTCAACGGTTGGCATAATGATGTCAAAACCCGTTCCATCGGTCGCACGTAGAGAGTTTAACAACTCATCATTTGTACCGTATGGCGTAAAGGTCGCATTAATACCTGTTTTTGCTTTAAAGTCTGCTAACATTTCATCCGTTATGTAACCAGCCCATGCATAAATACGTAGCTCTTTATTAGCTGCAATGGCTTGATTCATTGCAAATGGTGTAGCGGCAACAGCACCTGCTGCAGAGGCACCTTTAACAAACTGACGACGTGAAAGGGTCATTGTAAACTCCTTTTAGTTTATAGGATTGTTTTGCTATTTCATTTTTAAAAGCGGCTCAAAGCCGAGAATACACTTTTATTAAACACTCGTTTAATAATCTTTTCAATTTAATACAAACTAATGACAAAAAAATGACTGCAGAGTTTTTTTTAAATTTTAATGAAAATTACTTAAAATACCCTAAACAATCAGTGTTACTGGCTGCAAACATTTATTTATAGAGCAGTAATATCGGCTTATTATTTTTTGTCACATATTTGTCACATCACCACATTAGAGTAGCTTGCATTCATAAAAATGTGAAATGTTCTAATAAGGTTGTCTATTGAAAATTTCCTCTGTTACCCGTACCACAACCATCAGCTACTTAATAATAGCGGCTATGCTCATCAGCCTTCTTTTGTGGAGTTTAATGAAATTCCGCAACGCCTTTGAACAACAAGATAACTACACTCTCGTATGGGAGCATTCTTCGATTACTTTAAAACAACAAGTTGAAGAGTACTTATCCTCTGGTGAAGCATCTCTTTTGATACCAGCTCAAGTATTTATTGAGCAAAGTATTCGCCCTACTTTAAACACGCTCCCAAATACCATTAAAGAGCCAATCAACAAACAATTAACGCTGATTCAAGCAAGCCTACAATCAGACATTAGAGCTGCAGGAAAGCTCTCCGGAAATCCATTCGCTTTAATAGAAAACAATGAGCTCCAAATACTTTTATCCTTAGATGACTTAGCCGATAAGGTTCAACAATTTCAATCTAAGAACGACTTTATGATGGCAGCACCTTATTTAGCAAACCAAGCTAAACTGTATGCAGACCTTGCACATATAAGCAGTATTAAAGATCAATTTTTAGGCGCAAAAACAGAACATAATCGACAGCGTTTAGAAAAAGAAATAAATATTTTCCAATCACATATTAAAGAATTCAATGAACTTCCTATACTTAACTTAAGCAAAGAGGAGTCCACGAATACTGATGATGATTTATCAGCATTAATGGGCTGGGCAGACAATGCAGAGGACGAATTAGTCGATCCTCTAGAAGAAGTGAAAATTGAGCTTCATGCTTGGTCAGTTAGATACTTAAAAGATGTCGATACCAGCCTTATTAACATCGAACAAGCCAGCCTTGCTCAGGCTAAAATTCGCGCATTAATCAACGAGCTTGAAACGACATTAAAACTTGGTACCGAAAGCATTCGCCAAAGCGCAAAAGTCACCCAACAACAGACGCTATATGCTTTCTCAGCGTTCGTTATATTGATGATATTTACAACCATTGCTGTACATATTTTTCAAAATAAAGTCGTCGTAAAAAGTGCAAAAGATTTATATGTTGCCGTGAAAGACTTAGTTGAGCTGCAAAGCATTACAACATTAAAAGTCGGTGCAAATAAAAACGAACTATCTGATATCGCTCATTATTTGAATCGCTATCTAGAACAAATTGCCGTCCAACGCCAACAAAGAGATATAGAACTTAACAATATATTTCTTTCATTAAACGATATGTTAAATGCATTCGGACAGGTTCATGCTCTTAACATTTCATCCAAACACGAGTTAGATAAAACGTTAGAAATGTCGACTCAGGTCGAAAAACTTGCGAGTAAAGCTGAGATACGCGCAAAAGAAGTAGAAAACTATGCTACTGATACAAACAGTGCAATGACACTCAGTGTCGATCAAGCCGCGTCTTTAGCATTAGCGAATCAAACCACCGTAGATCGCTTAAATAGCAGCAAAAACACGCTAATTGATTTGGAGAGTTCAGTATCCAATGCATCTTCAATTGTGAATGGTATTAGAGGCATTTCAGAGCAGACAAATCTACTTGCCCTAAATGCAGCCATTGAAGCAGCACGAGCAGGAGAGCAAGGCCGAGGCTTTGCTGTTGTAGCGGATGAAGTCCGCACATTATCAAGCAGAACCCAGCAATCTCTCGAAGAAATTACTAGTATTTTTTCACTATTAACATCAGCCACCAGCAAGTTATCGAAAAACGTTAACCTTATTGAAAATGCATCAACGGAACAAATTAGCTTAACTAAAGCGTTAGGAGAATCAGCTCAAGACGTACTAGGTAAATCAGAGCAGTCGTCTCGTTTGGCGAAGAAAGCCACCGGCTATGCAGCAGACCAAAAACAGGGAATGAATAATTTAAATAGCGCCGTAATCAATATCAGAAAACAAGCTAATGAGTCTGAAGCCTTTATGGCAGAAGTAACAGGCAGCATTAAAGAGAAGATTCAACAAATTACAACAACACTAAAAATTAGCAACTAATGTTTGTCAATCGCAAAGTTTCAATACATAAAAAATCCAGCCGAGACTGGATTTTTTATGTTACTCAGTTATTGCTCAAATTATTTAGATTAGAACAAGACACGCGCTTTAACAGTACACTCAACTTGCTTGATTTTCTCAAGCACGAATTCTGCATCATCTGCGTCCACATCCATTACCATATAACCCAACTTCTCATTTGTACGAAGGTATTGACCTGTGATGTTTATGTTATTGTCAGAGAAAATCGCATTGATTTTAGACAATACACCAGGACGATTCTCATGTATGTGTAGGATGCGATGATTATCAGTTTGAGCAGGAAGAGCGACTTCAGGGAAATTAACCGCCGCAATCGTTGTACCAACATCAGAGTATTTAATCAGCTTTTCAGCTACTTCAACACCGATGTTTTCTTGAGCTTCCATTGTGCTACCGCCAACATGAGGCGTTAGAATCACATTGTCTAAACCACGCAATGGTGACACAAATTCTTCGTCGTTACCTTTCGGCTCAACTGGGAATACATCCACTGCAGCACCACTCAAGTCACCTGACTTAATTGCTTCGGCGACGGCATCTAAATCAGCGACAGTTCCACGAGAAGCGTTAATGAAGATAGAACCTTTCTTCATTTGAGAAACTTCTTTCGCTCCAATCATCAATTTCGTTGAATTGGTTTCAGGCACATGCAAACTAATGATGTCACAAGTAGACAAAAGCTCTTTTAAACTCTTGATTTGGCGAGCATTCCCTAATGGCAACTTAGTTACTATGTCATAGAAAAATACTTCCATGCCTAAGGACTCAGCCAAGACACTTAATTGCGTTCCTATACTTCCGTAGCCAATAATACCCAAACGCTTGCCACGAGTTTCATAAGAACCAACAGCCGATTTAATCCAGCCGCCACGATGACACGCCGCACTTTTAGCTGGGATACCACGAAGCAACAAAATCAATTGGCCAAGCACAAGTTCAGCCACACTACGTGTATTTGAAAAAGGTGCATTGAATACAACAATGCCTTTCTCGCTTGCCGCATCAAGGTCTACTTGGTTTGTACCAATGCAGAAACAACCAATGCTAACCAGTTTATTGGCTTTCTCTAGTACTTTAGCTGTTAGCTGAGTACGAGATCGAATACCAACAAAATGTGCTTCCGAGATTTTTTCGATCAACACATCTTCCGCTAATGCAGTCTTGTGATACTCGATATTGGTATAACCGGCCTCATGCAACGCATCCAATGCTGATTGATGAACGCCTTCTAACAGCAAGATTTTGATTTTATTTTTGTCTAGTGAGTTATTACTCATGGCTCGTTCGACTTCTCTATGGTGGTGGGGGGAAATAATTTGTTTATGTTAACACAGAACAATCTGTAACCTAATCGCTGGTACAGGAATGTCATTCATTATAAAGAGAACAAAGCTCATAAACCTTATTCGTTTCATGAGCTTTTATTCATACATTTTTCACTTTAAAAATAATTAATTCTGTATTTTTCGAGTCAGGTATACAGCTGTTTCTACATGGTGCGTATAAGGAAACTGATCAAACATGGCGTAACGAACTACATAATGTGTACTGGCTAACGCTTCTAAATTCGATTTCAGCGTTTCTGGATTACAAGATATATAAAGAATGGAATCAATTTTCCGAACAAGTTCAACTGTTGCATCATCCAATCCAGCACGCGGAGGATCAACCAAGACAACAGATGGAGAAAGCTCGCTTACACCAGCTTGTATCAAGGTTTTTGGTAATTCAACATCACCGTTCAGCGCAGCAGATACATCTTCACTGGCCATTTTAACCACTTGAACATTCTGCATACCATTCATTGCAATATTTAGTTGCGCAGAATTAACGGACACTTTAGAAATTTCCGTCGCCACAACCCGATCAAATCGTCTCGCTAGTGGAATGGAAAAATTACCATTCCCGCAATACATTTCTAACAAATCACCTGATGCTCCTTTTGTGACATCTAATGCCCATTCCAACATTTTTTCACTGATACCAGCATTCGGCTGAGTAAAGCTATTTTCAACTTGTTGATAATGAAACTTCTCACCGTGAACAGTAAGTGTTTCCATTACAAAATCACGTGTTAGTATTTGTTTTTTCTTACGACTACGGCCAATAAAGTGACATGCAGGAAACGCTTTATCTAAGACTTGCGCAGCTGCATTCCACTCTTCATCAATTGGTTTGTGATAGAGCAAGCTAATAAGCGCTTCACCTGTAGTTGTTGTCAAAAAGTCTACTTGGAAAAGCTTATAACGTAAGATAGGAACATCACGAACCGCATTGATCAATTTAGGCATTAACTCATTAATAAGTTCTGATGCAGCAAGAAATTGATCTGTACGAATCGGCGTTCTCGGATCTTCAGAATCAAACATAGCGTAATATAAATCATCACCATCGTGCCAAATTCGAAATTCCGCTCTCATTCGATAATGAGTCGGCTTGCTCGCATACACTTCCATCTCAGGCAATGATAAGGTAGCCATTAATTCAGTCAGTTCATTCTGCTTATCTTGCAGTTGCTGCTCATACATTTCTGGTTGGATTTGATCCGGTCTCATGACTGATTCTCTTGAAAGCAATAATAACGAGCTATCTTAAAAGTGATAGGTCTTAAAATGCCGCATTATACGAGCTCCTTGGCAACAAATCTAATAACACGGGTGAATAACATTGAATGGTTTAATGTACGTATTTAGGACCAAATAAAATAACAAGGGATAAGGTCAGTGAAAAATTGCCACTATAATTCTCTTCAGCCTCATGAGTAAATTGAGGCTTCACTTGCCCAATCAGCCAATCTTCATGCAAAAAACGTTCATACTGTAAGTTATATAAAAATGAGTCAGGTATAAGCCCATCTTCCCCTGATTGCAAAAAACTCAATTGGTAACTCAATTTGTTTTTTGAATTTACATAATGATGGATAAAAAAGTTCTCTCTTGCATAAAAAAGTCCTTTATTATCCAACCACACAATACTGAAATCGGAGCCATAATTTAATGATGAACTGAACTGATGATTAACGCCTAACCCATACCGTACACCAAGACCTTCAGAGTAATACGCGAACGCCTCCTGCTTTTGGTGCCACGTCCAACTTCCCTCTCTATCGTGCTGCCGAAAGCGCAAACGTAGAAACGGGTTCAATGGAAAATCCACTAACACACCAGCATCAATGTCGGCGCCTAAATCCGACTTAATATACCGCACTGCGGCAGAGAAATTAGACTCTAGCGCAGAGTTAATAACACTACTATTTTCTGTCGCCTCGTTTCGCACATTTTCTGGTGTGATTGAGTCCCCATCCGATTCTATTACCAAGCGTAAGCGGTCTTTTGTATTAGGTAATTTCAGTTGCGCATGAAACTCAAAGAATCCGGTAGTGGCATCCTTATCAAGTATAGGACCAAATCGAATTTCTACCTGACTATCTGATTTCCCTAGACTAGGCTTACCAGATAAAAAAGTATCCATATTATTAGACCAACTACCAATAATTTCCGATACGGATTGATGAGTATGTTGCCACCAAAAAAAATCGTTATTATCTAAATCAACCGTAGTGTCTTTTGAATCCATGATGTTACTTCCAAGCTCTATCTCGCTATCAAACCTAGGCTCAACAGAGAAAATTGGAGAAGATAGCAACAAGGAAAATAAATAAATCGCAACACTAAAAAATGCATAGTCGTTGCGAAAGAACACTATTTAATTGCCTTTCAACATTTGCTGAATCATCAAAGACGAATTCTCTGCTGCGACCTTAAGGTACTCTTCAAAGCTCTGAGGTGACTCTTTACCCGCAATATCAGAGAGAGAACGAACCACAACAAAAGGAATGCCAAATTTAAAACACACCTGCGCAACAGCAGCCGCTTCCATTTCAACGGCAACTAAAGATGGAAAGATCGATCGTACTGATTCAACACGAGCAGGATCACTCATAAAGCTATCCCCTGTACCAATCAAACCTACTTTTGCTTGAACTTGAGTCACAGAATTCAAGGCAACTTTTGCCTGATTAATAAGCTTTTGATCAGCAGAAAACGTTGCAGGCATATTAGGCACTTGTCCCATAACATAACCAAACGCAGTCACGTCTACATCATGATGAACAACTTGATCAGAAATAACGACATCACCAACGTTTAAGTCAGGATCAAAACCACCTGCAGAACCGATGTTAATCACATATTCAGGCTTAAACTGAGACAGTAGCAAGGTTGTAGAGACAGCAACATTCACTTTACCTATACCAGATTTAAGTAACACAACATCTTTACCTTCAAAATGCCCGATAAAAAAGTCGCAACCAGCAATACTTTCTTCACGTACATCTGTCATCCAAGCCTTAATAACTGCCACTTCTTCATCCATGGCACCAATTAATCCAATAACACTCATTCCTTACTCCTACTTATTCATTATTTTCAATTTTTTGCATTATATTCTGTGTGAACACTTTTATTTGATGTCCTGAATATGGCTGAGTCATTTCAGAAAGAGCAACATTATCAGGCATTCCCTCCCACCTTTGTACTGAAAATAAACGTACATTAGGAAACTCTGTCTCAATAGCCTGTAATAGATCTTTAGTCTGAGACTCTAATAGCACAACAAACGCATCAGAGTGGTACGATAGCACAACATGATAATTAGATAAGTCTGCCAGCCATTGTGTGGCGATATCATATTCGCTTAATTCTGTATACCAAATAGCTTTAGATACACGGCTCCCCCCGACTATAATCCACGATTCATTTTTATTACTCGATTGGCTAGGTACAATGCCATCTAATTCACACGCCTTTACTAAGACCTGATGCAAACTATAGTCACACGGACAACCTAATAATGTGAGTACGTCTGGGTCAGTTTTCGCAGGAAGAATGCTGTTTAGCCAAATGATTGGAAGCAGGTCTCGGTTATATTTAAGCTTCAGAGCTCGCGTCATATCCAGTTGAGAATCAACAGCTTTATCACAACCAATCAGCACTGCATCGAATTTAGTAACTTCGCTTGATTGTGTGAAAAAGCTATCGGTCGAAGCATATTCTTCAACCTTTAATCCAAGCCTTATTAAAACTTCTCTAATAGTATGAGCATTCGGATAATCATTCGCGACCCAGGCTACAACCTGACCTGAGGGTAATGCCTCAAGTGAACCTTCCTCCTCACTTTCTTGTGTTATAAAGCTCAATTGTAATGCATTGTTTTGTAATATTTTTTGCTCGCCATTGAGGTGAGCTAGCAACATTTTAATCATCCAAAAGAATAAAGGTCTAGATGACATATCATGCATAGCCGTTAACTCAAGCTCTTCATTGTTAAATCGAACATTCAAATGACGCTCTGCCATATCATTCGACATGACCATCATAAATAAAATTCGCATTAAACCTCTGAGGCTTGGGCTTACTGCAATCACTCTTACACCGACATCTAATGAACAATTCAGTAACGCTCTATTTGCTTCCACCCCCATTGCCATCATAACCTGAGCACTTTCCTGAGCAAGAGCATCACCAATAGGTAAATAAGTAATTTTTTTACTTTCATGACTAATATCATCAAAGACAGAAATCAATAAGGAAAGCCACCCCTGAAGTTGAGTTGTTGAAATATAGTGTGGCAGTGTAGAAAGATAAGTAAGCTCATTCAATATCGCCCCTGAGTCTACTTTATTTTTTTCTATTGAGAACAATGGTTGCAACTGCTCTAATTGCCAGATTAAACTGGTTTCTTTCGTAATGTTTCGCCCTACCAACAACAACCCTTGATAGGAACTTTCATTAATAAAAGAATACGCCTGCCATTTATAAATATACCCATGCCTGCCAATTGTTAAATCAAACGTTACACCAATGTCTCCTTTGAGTGCTTCTTGAATTGCTTGATGACAAGAAAGGGGCATAAAATCAAACACACTTCGTGCTTTATCAGAGTCAGGAAAAAGCATTCGCCCCTCTGCATTAATCATTTCAACATCAGTCACTTCATTACAAAAAATAACTGCACAATGGCTTGATTCTGCTAGCAACTTAAATCGACTATCTTTAGCCTCAATAAAGGCTTTGTCTTGATTGTTTTTTAGCTGTATTGGCTGCAATTCTATAAAAGGTAATAATGTCCCTTCTTGACGAGAAGCAATATAATCGAGCGGCTCAAAAATTGATTTTTTTATTCTGTGAATTAACAGCAAGTAAAAAACAAATAAAATAACGCCAAGGGCTGTGATAAAGGGAAGTGCTTTGACGAAACGAGTAAAGGAAAATACATTTCCTTGACTAATATCTAATTGTAAGCTGGTTTGTATAGAAGATCTTAAGGGTAAACTAGAACTCAGAATAGACTCTGATAAAACAACACCACTTTTACTCCCTTCCAATAAGTTTTTTTTGTTTGTTTTATCATAAATTCGTACAGCACTTATTTTTGCTCGATCAAGCAACTCGCTGGTTAATGTTAGATTGTCATTTAATGAAATAAAACCATATAAAAAACCCATATTTTTTGACGATTCAGAAAGAATTTTTTTCTTTTGCATCAGTAAAATAGAGCCATCATCTGTAAAAACGGATACCCATCGATTAATTAACCCTTGCTGTAATATCGATTTAAACTCCACTTCCGTAAACAAACGCGCCCTAGGGTCCATGGCATCTCGACGATCTTCCCATTCAATATAAAAAAAGTCTAAAGCACCAAAAAATAATACTTCATGATGACTAAATAAGAGGTCCAGTTCACGTCCAGGCTCATAATCACTCAAGGATAAATCCTGACCAATTAAACTTATCTCATCCTCGGCGTGTGCCAAATAGCTGTTAAAGACCTGCTCGACGACCTGATGCTTTAACACCAGTTTTTCTTCTACCGAAGATTGGTTCAAGGCTTCAATAAAAAGCAGAATCATTAAAGTAATGATTAAAAAAGTTACACTGACCAACAGCAAAATTCTTTTTTGTAAGCGGTGCTGTAAACTGATAGCTACTTCTGCCATAGGACCACCGAATAGCCGTAAGCTTGCTCTGCCATCAGTTGCAAACTCTGCGAATCCAATTCTGAAGACACCAAATTAGAATGAGCGATGTAAAGATTTGGCATATTCCCTCCCTCTAGATCAAGCTTAATCGCTTCCGCTGCTGCAATAGACAAATAATCTTTCATGAAAAAAACACTAACGTTGACTCTTTTGCTTTCTAAATCTCCGATACCATTGAATGAAAGCCCCCAAGAATTAGTCTGCACCGCCCCAAACTCATCTCCTTGCAATGCTGCAACCACACCATCTGATATATTCTGAGAACAACTAAAAATAAAATCGGTTGATTTTTCACTCAATAGTAACTGAGCTGCATCAAACGCTTGTTTTTTATCATCAGACACAACTCGGATGGCACCTACATGACGACCATATCTAACCATTTCATCTAAAAATAGATCGCAGCGCACACGCCCAAGATAGCTATCTGCCAATACTAACGCCGACACTCTTGTTTCTTTAGTCAGCTGACGATTAAGATAACTAGCCAACTTTTTTGTAGCTTTTTTTTGATCGAAACCAATATACATTAATGGGGGATGATCCACCCAGTATCTTAGTGGTGATGCAAAATCATATAGAATCACCTTAGGCGCACCTAATCGCAAGAAACGCTCTACAAAACGACGCTGAGCAAACCCAAACTTTGTTATGACAATATAATCAGGTTGAGCTTCTGTTATTTTATAATAGGGCTCTAGATCTTTGCCATGTTCAGAACGATCCACATAAGCATCCAATCGATAATCGATCTTTAACTCCCGCATACGTTTTTTAAAAGATAGCAGAAGCGCTCTATTGCCTATTGAGTCTATTTCCCCAAATAACAACACAGCAATACGTACAGTTTTTTTTTGAGGAATTCTTATAGGTATAGAAAGAGAATAGACCATTGATGTAAATTGTTCGGCCAAAGAAATCTGTTCGAGGTTAGCCTGATAGAAATCATCGCTATCCATCAGGTTAAGCATGGTTCTGGAAGCATGTGCCGTAACGGCAAAACTTCCAAGAACAGTCAACAAAATAAAACAACGTAATCTTCGCATTATTGCACCCAGTGAAAACACATAGAGTTGTTATTCTAACCAAATTAACAAACTTTCGTGGGAGGAAGAGCAATAAAATATGGACAAAGACAGTCAATCTTAAATAAATGAGGTATTAAGATAAAATTTAGACATAAAAAAAGCCGACATACCGTCAGCTTTTTTTAAATTTGGTGCGGAAGGAGAGACTCGAACTCTCACGCCGTGAAGCACTGGAACCTAAATCCAGCGTGTCTACCAATTCCACCACTCCCGCAAGGAATGGCGAGCATTATAGGCAAATGATTTTTTCGGTCAATAGTTTTTTTGATTATTTATTAAAATGATCTAAAAAACACTAACATAAGCCTATTTTACTCACCCATCTCATAGATATCCGTTAAAATGAGCGTCCGTTACGGTATTCACCACGCTCATAACGAACAGCCATTTCTTCCAAATCCATCGTTTGAATTCGAGAAGCTTGGCCAGCGGAACCAAACGCTTCATAGCGGTCAATACAAACTGCTTTCATCGCTTTAATACTTTCCGTTAAATATTTACGAGGATCAAAGTTACCTTTGTGCTCCGCTAAGCTACGACGAATCGCGCCCGTTGCCGCCAGACGTAAATCTGTATCAATATTAACCTTGCGAACACCATAACGAATTGCTTTCACAATTTCGTCAACAGGAACCCCGTAGGTTTCTGGAATTTCACCACCAAATTCATTGATAATTTCTAACCAGTCTTGTGGTACAGAAGAAGAGCCATGCAGCACGATATGCGTGTTAGGTAACAATTCAACAATCTTTGCAATACGCTCAATATCAAGAATGTCGCCAGTCGGTGGGCGAGTAAACTTGTATGCTCCATGGCTTGTACCAATAGCAACAGCCAAAGCATCAATGCCCGTCGCATTAACAAAATCCACGGCTTCTTTAGGGTCTGTCAGCATTTGATCCATCGTCAAAATACCTTCAGCACCAACACCGTCTTCTTCACCTGCTTCACCGGTTTCAAGTGAGCCTAAAACACCCAATTCACCTTCTACAGACACACCACAAGCGTGTGCGAACTCAACCGTACGGCGAGTGACATCGACATTATAGTCATAGCTTGCAGGTGTTTTACCATCAGCCATTAAAGAACCGTCCATCATGACAGATGAAAAGCCTAGCTGAATAGAACGCTGGCAGATAGCAGGTGAGGTGCCGTGATCTTGATGCATAACCACAGGAATATGAGGGTAATCTTCAATAGCAGCCGCAATCAAGTGACGTAAAAAATGTGAACCAGCATACTGACGAGCGCCAGCAGACGCTTGCATAATAACCGGTGAATTGACTTCATTTGCGGCTTCCATGATCGCTTTAACCTGCTCCATGTTATTCACATTAAAAGCGGGTAAACCGTAACTGTGTTCCGCAGCATGATCTAGCAGTTGGCGCATACTAATTAAAGGCATACAAATTTTCCTCTGACAGTTTGTCTTATATTGTATTTATCACGGACAACATTAGGGTGTGAGCTAATGTTCCGATCTTTATAATCATGATTCAGCTTAATAACCAATCATGTGGCTTACGCCTTATAGTGTTTGTCATATTCGATCTTAACGCCGAATAAGTTACGCTCTAGTTTGATGATCGTTAACATTGATTAATTTCTTTCTACATTAAACAATGTTAACGAAACAGGCTTTTCGCCTTTATAATTTAGAATAATCTAATGTCATTCTTTGATATTAATTTTTTGCGCGAGATTCCAACATAGCGACAGCAGGAAGAACTTTTCCTTCAACAAACTCTAAGAAAGCACCACCACCCGTTGATATATAAGAAATTTTATCAGCTAAGCCATACTTATCAATTGCTGCCAACGTGTCTCCACCACCAGCAACAGAGAATGCATCACTGTCTGCAATGGCTTGAGCAACTATTTCTGTGCCCTTAGAGAAATTATCAAACTCGAATACACCACATGGGCCATTCCACAATATGGTTTTTGCATTCTTTAAGATATCAGCCATTACTTGAGCAGAATCTGGACCCAAATCCATAATCTCTTCATTATCAGCCACTTGATCAACAGGTTTAACCGTTGCAACAGCTGTGTCCGAAAATTCTGTTCCCACTCGTACATCAGTGACTTCTGGAATATCTAAATCCGCCATCAGCTTTCGTGCTTGGGGAATTAAATCTTTTTCATACAAAGACTTACCTACATTGTAACCACGAGCCGCAACAAATGTATTTGAAATCCCGCCGCCCACAATCAGTTGATCGCAAAGCTTAGACAAAGATTCTAGAACGGTCAGTTTCGTTGATACTTTTGAACCACCTACAACCGCAACTAAAGGGCGTGCAGGGTTATCTAATGCTTTACCTAGCGCTTCTAATTCAGCTGATAACAACGGCCCAGCACAAGCAACAGGAGCAAATTTTGCCACACCATGAGTAGAAGCATGAGCACGGTGTGCAGTACCAAATGCATCCATTACGAACACATCACACAAGGCTGCCATTTTTTTAGACAAAGCATCATCATCTTTTTTCTCACCGACGTTGAAACGGACATTATCAACCAAAACAAGCTGACCAGCTTCTACATCAACACCTTCTAACCAATCTTTCACCAAAGGAACATCTTGACCTAATAGACTAGACAAATGTGTTGCTACTGGCTGAAGAGAAAACTCCTCTTCATATTGACCCTCTGTAGGACGACCAAGATGAGACATCACCATCACTTTTGCACCAGCCGCTAGGGCCAGCTTAATTGTTGGTAATGCTGCGCGAATACGTACATCGCTTGTGATCTTACCGTCTTTCAGTGGCACGTTTAAATCTTCCCGAATTAATACGCGCTTGTTTGCCAAATCCAAATCTTTCATCTTTATTACAGTCATGTACGATGTCCTCGTCATTTAATTTTTATATTGTAATACAAATACTAGAGTTTAATCACATTAGCCCAATATTTAGCAACATCCAACATACGATTAGCATAGCCCCATTCATTATCGAACCAACACAATAGCTTAACCATACGCTTATCTATTACTTGCGTTTGCGTACTATCAATAATGACAGAGCGAGGGTCGTGGTTGAAATCAACAGAGGCATGCGCCTCTTTAGAAAACCCCATTAATTCGACGTATTTACCGTTGGCTGCTTGTTCTAATTGTTTATTTATTTGCTCTGCCGTTACATCTCGACCTGTGCGTAACACTAAATCAATAACAGAAACATTCAACGTCGGCACACGAACAGCATTACACCCCATTTTCCCATCAAGCTCCGGCATCATACGAGTGATACCTTTAGCCAACCCCGTATCAACAGGAATAATAGAGCTTAGCGCGGCACGCGTTAAACGTAAGTCTTTAGTATGGTATCCATCAATAACAGGCTGATCATTCATTGCAGAGTGAATAGTTTGAGTTGTACCGTGCTCAACTCCAGAAAACTGTTTAATCACGTCCAAAACGGGAATCAAACAATTTGTTGTACAAGAGGCTGCAGAGACAATGCAATCATCAGACTGAATGTCCTCATGATTAAAACCATAGACTATAGTTGCATCTACATCCGCTGCGGCTGGCTGAGAAAGTAGTACACGAGGCACTCCCGCATCCAAATACGCCTGAGCACCATCCCTATCTGCAAAGCTCCCCGAACATTCAAACACCATATCTAAATTAAGAGATGCCCAATCGAGCTCACTTGCTTTCGTGCAGGCGAAGCATTCTATGGAATCATCACCAATAATTAAGGCGTTGTTTTTTATTGTAACAGGAAGTGGAAAGCGACCATGTGTTGTGTCATAGCGTGTAAGGTAACTAATTGTCTCAATATCAGACAACTCATTGATCGCCACCACATGAATGTGATCGCGGTAACCGTTTTCATAGAGAGCACGCAGTACTGAACGCCCTATACGACCATAACCATTGATAGCGACTCGCAACATAAGCCCTACTTCATCGAAAAACGATCTACTATCGTTTTCACTTTTCTTTCTAAAAAAGGAAAAAGGAAAAAGGGGTGGATAAAATACCGCCCCTTTTTTCTTATCGAACCACTTACCATTCAATGATAAGAATTAAACAGCTAAAATTTTCTCAGCTGTCTCAACAACGTTATCAACCGTAAAGCCGAAGTGTTTCAATAAATCGCCACCAGGAGCAGATTCACCGAACGTTGTCATGCCAACCGTTGCACCATCAAAACCAACGTATTTGAACCAGAAGTCCACATGCGCCGCTTCAATTGCAACACGTTTAGTCACATTACGTGGCAGCACAGATTCTTTATAAGTCGCATCTTGCGCGTCAAAGACATTCGTTGACGGCATAGAAACCACACGAACCTTTTTGCCTTTTGCCGTTAATGCTTCAGCAGATGCCATCGCCAATCCGACTTCAGAACCGGTCGCTAATAGAATAAGGTCAGGCGTACCCGCACAGTCTTGCAAGATGTAACCACCTTTCGCAACATTATCTAATTGCTCAGCGTTACGTGCTTGCGCAGATAAGCCTTGACGAGAAAAGATCAAAGACGTTGGACCGTCACGACGCTGAATCGCAGCCGTCCAAGCAACAGCCGTTTCAGCTGCATCACATGGACGCCATACCATCATGTTTGGAGTCATACGCAAGTTAGCAAGCTGTTCAACCGGCTGGTGCGTTGGACCATCTTCACCTTGACCAATAGAGTCATGGGTATAAACGAAGATATTTTGAATACCCATTAGAGCAGACATACGAACCGCATTACGTGCATATTCCATGAACATCATGAAAGTCGCGCCGTAGTTAATGAAACCGCCATGTAAAGAAACACCATTCATGATGCCACTCATGCCGAATTCACGTACACCGTAATAAATATAGTTACCAGCAGGGTCTTCTTGAATACCTTTTGAGCCAGACCAAAGTGTTAAATTAGAACCTGCAAGATCAGCAGAACCACCCAACAATTCAGGCAACATGGCACCAAAAGTACCAATAGAATTTTGCGAGGCTTTACGGCTCGCAATATTCTCGCCTTTGTCTTGGCTTTCTTGAATAAAGGCTTGAGCCTTCGCTTCAAAGTCTGCAGGCAATTCGCCTTTCACAACGCGACGATCAAATTCAGCCGCCAATTCTGGGTAAGCCGCTTTATAAGCGTCAAACTTAGCCGTCCACTCAGTTTCAAGAACAGAGCCAGTGTCTTTCGCATCCCAACCAGCGTAAACATCTGCAGGAATATCGAATGGCGCATACGGCCATTCAAGAAATTCTCGAGCCGCTGCAATTTCAGCGTCACCTAATGGTGCACCGTGGCAATCGTGACTGCCTGATTTATTTGGAGAACCAAAACCAATAACTGTTTTACAGCAAATCAATGTTGGTTTGTTTGTTTCTGCTTTTGCCGCTTCGATAGCCGCTTTGATCGCTTTAGGATCATGTCCATCTACGTCAGCAATCACATGCCAGCCGTACGCTTCAAAACGCTGTGGCGTATTATCTGTAAACCAACCTTCAACATGACCATCGATAGAAATACCGTTGTCATCCCAAAACGCGACCAACTTACCAAGACCCAGTGTACCAGCCAATGAACATGCTTCATGGGAAATACCTTCCATTAAACAGCCATCACCAAGGAAACAATAGGTGTTGTGGTCAACAACATCATGACCTTCACGGTTAAATTGTGCAGCCAAGGTTTTTTCAGCAATCGCCATACCAACAGCATTACTAACACCTGCCCCCAAAGGGCCCGTTGTCGTTTCAACACCGTCGGTATAACCATATTCTGGATGACCTGGTGTTTTAGAATGCAGCTGACGAAATTGCTTTAAATCTTCAATTGATAATTTATAACCAGACAAATGCAACAAAGAATAGATAAGCATAGAACCGTGTCCGTTTGACAATACAAAGCGATCACGATCAACCCATTTTGAATTATTAGGGTTATGTTTTAGAAAATCATTCCATAATACTTCAGCGATATCCGCCATTCCCATCGGTGCACCTGGGTGACCTGAGTTAGCTTTTTGTACGGCATCCATACTTAATGCGCGTATGGCGTTAGCAAGTTGTTTACGAGACGGCATGGTTATTCCACTCCTGATAGCTTAACGAATGATAAAAAGAACATTTTCTTCATAATAGAGCCACCATACAATGCTGACACCACTGTTATGCCCAAAGAATGGGCAAAGAAAATGAAATAATATAAAAGTTGCACCATCCTAACAAAAAAACCATGCCATGACTCGCTAAAATCTGCTTATTGGGTTGATATTTAAACAGCTCTAGTTCATTATCAACACTTAAATAAAAGCGTCGATTTGTCTCGGCTTGCGGACGCTATATAAATGCTGCTAAACAGATTCAGTTAGACCTGTTTAGCACTTTTAGATGCCAAACAGGTTTTTTTATGCCTGTTTGGTGACTTACTCAGCTAATTAAGAGGAGACATTAAATATGTCAGAATATTCGTTATTTACTTCAGAATCCGTTTCTGAAGGCCATCCAGACAAAGTTGCAGACCAAGTGTCTGACGCCATCCTTGATGCGATTCTTGCAGAAGACCCTGAAGCCCGTGTTGCTTGTGAAACTATGGTAAAAACAGGCATGGTTCTGGTTGCGGGTGAAGTCCGTACTAACGCTTGGGTTGATATTGAAGAAATTGCTCGTGGCGTTATCCGTGATATTGGCTATAACAGTTCAGAAATGGGCTTCGATTGGGAATCATGTGCTGTCATGAATGCCATCGGTAAACAATCTGCTGATATCGCTGTTGGTGTCGATGAAGCCAGCGAAAAAGAACTCGGTGCGGGCGATCAAGGTCTAATGTTTGGTTTTGCAACAAACGAAACCGATGTATTGATGCCTGCTCCTATTACTTATGCCCATCGCCTTGTTCAACGTCAAGCTGAAGTTCGTAAAAATGGTACGTTAGACTTTCTTCGCCCAGACGCAAAAAGCCAAGTTACTTTCCGCTATGATGAAAATGGTAAGCCTTGCGCGATTGATGCGGTTGTTTTGTCAACACAGCACAGTGCAGCGGTAAAACAAGCGGACCTTCGTGAAGCAGTAATGGAAGAAATCATCAAGCCTGTTTTACCAGCAGAATGGTTATCCAAAGACACCAAATACTTTATCAATCCAACAGGCCAATTTATCATTGGTGGACCTGTTGGTGACTGCGGTTTAACGGGTCGTAAAATCATTGTAGACACATACGGCGGCATGGCCCGTCATGGTGGCGGTGCGTTTTCTGGTAAAGACCCATCCAAAGTAGACCGTTCAGCCGCTTATGCGGGCCGTTATGTAGCGAAAAACATCGTTGCTGCAGGTTTAGCTGATAAATGTGAAATTCAAATCTCTTATGCTATTGGTGTGGCTGAACCAACATCGATCAGTATCAATACATTTGGTACCGGTAGAGTAAGTGATGCAATAATCAGTCAGCTTGTTCGCGAGAATTTTGAACTGCGTCCAGCTGGATTGATTAAGATGTTGGATCTGAAACGCCCAATTTATCTACCAACAGCCGCTTATGGTCACTTTGGCCGTGAAGGTGAGAACTTCACATGGGAAAGAACAGATAAAGCTGAAGCATTACGTAAAGCAGCTGGCTTATAACTTTCTGACCTACCACTCTATAAAGCTTTCTACCGAGTACACTTAATACGGTAGAAAGCTTTTTTTATGTCCGCTATTTATGTATTCTCCGCTTAAATTCACGCTCATAGGACAAAGTATGCGTATTCCACGACTTTTTATCGACACAGATCTCAATGAGAATACGACTATTACGTTGCCCGATTCTACCTTTCAACACGTTTGTAAAGTATTACGCTTAAAGTCCGATCACCCACTTCGTATATTTAATAGTAGAGGCGGCCAATATCATGCCACGCTATGTGATGTGGAAAAACGCTCTGCCAGCATATCTATCACTCAATTCGAGCCACTTAATAATGAATCTCCCATACTCGTCACTGTTGGACAAACTTTATCCCGCGGCGAGCGCATGGACTATGCCATTCAAAAATCGGTTGAAGCTGGTGTTTATGCCATTCAACCTTTGTTTAGTGAACGATGTGAAGTAAAATTACAAAGTGACAGAATTGAAAAACGTCTACAACATTGGCAACAAGTTGCAATAAGCGCCGCAGAACAATGTGGTAGAGGTATTGTTCCTGTTGTTCATCCACCTGCAGAACTGACCGATTGGTTGGTTGAATGTAAAGATATGTTAAAGCTCACCTTGCATCACCACAGTGCAAAGCCTATAAATAAGTTCGAATGTCCAGCAAATAAGCAAGTAGCGTTACTTATTGGGCCTGAAGGAGGTTTGAGCGAGAAAGAGGTGCAACTCTCTGAAAGCAATGGATTTAATGCTATTACACTAGGCCCAAGAGTACTCAGAACAGAAACCGCTCCTATTGTCGCCCTGAGTGTGATTAATACGCTATGGGGTGATATTTAATTTAAATAATATGGAGTATAAATAGTCGTATAACTAACACAATCACTACATATTAACGGCCCTAATAGCTTTAAAATTTAAATCATATGTAACATAAGGAATGGATGAACACATGTTTTACAAAATAGTTATGATTTCAATGAGCTGCCTAGGGGTGGCTTTTTTATCTGTGACAGCCCAAGCAATCACGCTTGAAGAGGCGACTTATACTGCAATAGAAAGTAACCCTGAAGTTCGACAAGCAATTGCGAAATATCGTGAAACACAACAAAACTCCGACCTTGCTCGCAGCACTGGCTACTACCCAAGTGTCGATCTTTCTGCTGGAATAGGCCGTGAAACGACCTACGCTGATGACAACAGCTCAAGTGACGTAGATCTTACTCGTCGAGAATTAACATTATCTCTTAATCAGCCTATTTTTAGTGGCTTTTCAACTCAAAATGAAATCAAAAGACTCAACGGAGAAGCTCAAGCAGATCGCTGGACAGCATTAATTTCTGTTGAAAATACAGCATTAGAAGTGGCCCAAGTTTATGCTGATGTTTTACGTTATCGAGAGCTTGTCACCCTAGCAAAACTCAACCTTGAAACACATGAACGCATTTACGGCCAAATCAAATTAAAAAGTGATACTGGTATAGGTCGTCAATCAGACCTTAGTCAAATAACAGCTCGCCTTGCTAAAGCTCATTCAAACTACCTTGCAGCGGTTAACAACCTTAGAGATGCAGAAAGTAGCTATCAAAACATTATAGGAGAACTTCCTCCTGAAGAGCTAATTTACCCAGTGCCAGATAGTGATTTATTACCACAAGACCTAGAATCGGCAATTAGTGAAGCTTTAAAGAAAAACCCTGCAATTGAAGGCGCATATTGGGATATTGCAGCCACAGAAAGCCTTCAAGACATTGTTAATGCAGATAAATACCCAACAATTAACTTTGTTTTAGAGCGAACTTGGGACAATAATCTGGACGGTGATGAAGGCTCAAGTGAAGATTTATTAGCCATGGTGCGATTGAATTATAACCTTTACAGTGGCGGCTCTCACAAACACAAAAAAGAAGCAGCAACACAACAATATATTCAGGCTACAGAGATACGTCGCAATACTATAAGAGATACAGAACTAACAGTACGATTAGCGTGGGCCGCTTACGAGGCGACAACAGGACAAAAAGAGCATATCCAACGATACGTTGTTGCAACCAAGGAATCACAAGTCGCTTATGAAAAGCAATTCCGTTTAGGTCGACGCACCTTGCTAGACGTTCTTGATAGTGAAAACGAGCTATTCCAAGCACGTCAAGACTACGTTAACGCGGACTACGATGAGCTGTTTTCAGAATTCCGTTTGTTTAATGCTAAAGGTGAATTAATGCGTGCATTCCGTATTTACCGCCCTCAATTACTTGGCTTCAATGACGCGTTTGATGAAAAAGACATTTCAATGCAAAAAACCAGTGCAATAGAAGAACTAACAGAAGTCGAGAATACAGTACAGAGCGAACCGATAATAAAAAACAACACAAACGATGTTGAAAGTGAACTGTTTTTGGATGCTGATGAAAATAGTGGAAGCTGGTAACCTTTCACGCTTAGATTAAATAATAAGACTGAATCAACAGGACGATATGAAACAATTCGAGCGTCTTGTTGATTTCCATAACTCTTTCACGTATCTCTATTTTCGACATCCAGAGTAACTATCTGCAAAGCATGGGTGTTTTTTCTTCTCAGTGCCCCCATATTTCTATAGCATCAATACCTATCAACTTATTTTTCAAAGCACAAACACGCTAATTTTGCTTTAGGAACCGCCTTATGACTATCAAACTCGGCATAGTAATGGATCCAATTTCGTCCATTAATTACAAAAAAGACACGTCACTTGCAATGCTATGGGCTGCTGCTGAAAAAGGCTGGCAACTAATTTATATGGAGCAAAAAGACTTGTTCCTAGACGATGGCAAAGCTTATGCCATGGCTCGTCCACTTAGCGTTCATAAAGACCCAGAACACTTCTATGACCTAGGCGAAGAAAGTAAAATGCCACTCGGCGATATTGACGTTATTCTGATGCGTAAAGACCCTCCGTTTGATAGTGAATTCGTCTATAGCACCATGATTTTAGAACAAGCTGAGCGAGATGGTGCCATGGTCGTCAACGACCCTAAAAGCTTACGAGATTGCAATGAAAAATTATTTGCAACTCAGTTTCCTCAATGCTGCCCACCAGTATTAGTGACACGACGTGCCGATTTGCTAAAGAGTTTTCACAAAGAACATGGTGACGTTATTTTCAAACCATTAGATGGCATGGGTGGAACCGCTATTTTTCGCTTAAAGCCAGATGATTCAAACGTCAGTGTCATTATTGAAACACTAACCAGCTTAGGTACAGAACAAATCATGGCGCAGAAGTTTATTCCTGAAATCAAACAGGGTGATAAACGCATCTTAGTCGTAAACGGTGAGCCAGTACCTTTCGCGCTTGCCCGTATTCCTGCATCTGGAGAAACACGTGGTAACTTAGCAGCAGGTGGTCGCGGTGAAGGTCGACCATTAAGCGATAGAGACCGTTGGATTTGCGATCAAATTATTCCCTCTCTGAAAGAGAAAGGTTTAATGTTTGTTGGCTTAGACGTAATAGGTGATTACCTTACTGAAATAAATGTTACTAGCCCTACCTGTGTTCGTGAGTTAAACGACCAGTTTGGACTTAACATTGCTATGACGTTAATAGAAGCTATTGAAGAGCGTCTTCAGTAATCCAGTATGCGAGTAATCGATAAGTTTTCCGTCGCACTGTTCATCGCCATTAGTTTTCATGTACTAATGGTGATGATCGTTGGCTTTGATTTTGAGCTTCCTACACCAAAGCCAAAAACATTGGAAATCACCTTGGTTCAACATACGACAAAAGCACCTAAGGATGCGGACTTCATTGCTCAAGCGAATCAGCAAGCTAGTGGCACAGAATTACGCAAACAAAAGCTTACCACAACAGAAAACGCTCAATTTTTATCAGACACCATTCAAGAGATATCTCCTCCCGTTCAGCCTCAGCTTGCATCAGCAAAGCCCAATGATGAGCCAAGTCTATTGGCTTCAAAAGACCAAGAAGCGATATTTGAGATTGCTGACGAGCCAGAAGAAGAGCCTAAAACACTTGAAGAACAATTTAGTGGACAAACTCAAATCCCAAGCCACTTATCAAATGACATTGCCACATTAGAAGCATTATTAGATCAACAGAGACAATCTTATGCCAAACGGCCGAGAATTCGCCGCTTGACCTCTGTGTCTGCAAAGGCAGCCATAGACGCACAATACTTAGACGATTGGCGACGTAGAATTGAGCGTATCGGTAACATTCATTATCCGGAAGAAGCAAAACGTAATAGTTTGTATGGCGAGTTACGTCTTGCCGTCATTATACTACCCAATGGTTATGTTGATGACATTGAGATCTTACATTCATCCGGCATGAGAGTGCTAGACGATGCAGCTATGCGTATTGTTCGTTTAGCCGCACCATTCCAAGCATTTCCTAGTGAACTTAAAAAAGAAGTCGATAAGCTCGAAATCATTCGTACTTGGCGATTTGTTCCAGGTAACCAATTACGTAGTTTATAACCCACCTCACGCTCTACCCCACTAGTTATTAACTTACACTCTTAAACCATTGTCATTTCGAGCCCTTCCTATAAAAATCACCCAAGCTATTTCAAACCAGTATAAAAAAACCCTCACTAGGAGGGTTTCTTTGTTTTTACATCAATTTTTTTTAAAATAGATTAGATCTCAGTATTAATCAAATTGACCGTCGCCCATGGCAAAACGTATTTTTTTCATTGCATTCTTTTCAAGCTGTCGAATACGTTCTGCAGACACACCATATTCATCTGCCAATTCATGCAATGTTGATTTCGCATCAGACAACCAACGCTGAACCAAAATATTACGGCTACGCTCATCAAGATCAGCCATAGCCTCTTGAAGACGCTGGTTAGAGTCTTCCGTCCAATCGCCATTTTCGAGCAAAGTCGCAGGGTCGGCACTATGATCTTCTAGATACTGTGATGGTGCTTTAAAAGCACTTTCGTCATCGTCATCTGCAGAAGCATCAAACGCCATATCAGACGAACTTAAACGTCCTTCCATTTGACGAACTACTTCAGGCGTAACACCTAAGTCACTGGCAACAGACTCAACTTCTGAATGACTAAACCAAGACAAAGTTTTTTTCGCGCTACGTAAATTGAAAAACATTTTACGCTGAGCTTTTGTTGTCGCAACTTTAACGATGCGCCAGTTTTTTAGAATAAATTCATGAATTTCAGCTTTGATCCAATGCACAGCAAAAGATACAAGACGCACACCGACTTCTGGATTAAAGCGTTTAACCGCTTTCATCAAGCCAACATTACCTTCTTGAATCAAATCGCCTTGGGCTAAACCATAGCCAGAATAACTTTTTGCAATGTGAGCAACAAATCTCAAATGCGACATAACAAGAGTACGCGCCGCCTCAAGATCTTCTTGATAGTACAGACGCTCGGCCAATGTCTTTTCTTCATCAGCTGATAAAATTGGAATTTTACTAACGGCCTGTATGTAAGATTCAAGGTTCTGACCTGGGATCATCATATCTGTAGGCTGGAGAGTTTTACTCATCTCTATTTCCACCTTTCTAATTGTTCATACTGTGTATGACAAAATATTACCAAGTAAACTCTGCATATGTGTGACATAAATGTGAATAAACTATGGCTATTACCTCAATACTGATTTTAGCCCTTTATGCTCACTGCAGTTCAATATTTGCTATATGGCGATTAACAGCAATCCAAGCTCCAATCACACCAACAAATGCACTAATAGTTAAACACAAAACGATCTCATCTGCATTAAAAGTCTGCAATTGAAAACCACTTTGATACAGGTCTATCAACCTCTCAGCAGGAGCACTTACCCACCAGCTAAGTGAGAAGATACAAAGGCTGGCAAAGAACCCGCCTAGAACACCAAACCAAAAACCCATGTATAAAAATGGCCGCCTAATGTAGGCATCTGTTGCACCTACCAGTTTCATTACTAGGACTTCATCTCGCCGACTCTCTACTGCCATTCGAATGGTGTTGCCCACTATCAAAAATACAGCAACAACCAGCAAAACCGATAACGCATAAGCAAACCGCTGCCCAAAACTCAGTATATTCGCAAGACGCTGTAACCATTGTGCATCTAATTCAGCGTATTCAACTTCTTCTTGTGATGCTAGCTGATCTCGCAATGCCTGTAAATTTGATAAAGTCGTCACATCAACCAACTCTTTGGGGATAACACGCAAAACTATCGGCAAGGGGTTTTCGGGTAATGCAGACAAAATTTGTTCGTACCCACTAGAACGCTCGAAATACCTTAAGCCTTCTTCTTTAGAAATATATTCGACTGATGCAACATCTATCTGAGCAGACACTCGATGAGATAAAGCAAGCGCTTGAGTATCTTCTAGCCCGGGGAACAAATAGAGAGTAATAACTGACTGTTGTTCCCATTGATCCGTCACAGACTGAACATTTTTTAACAAAACATACAGACCACCAGGTAAAGACAAGGCAATAGCTATTACCATAACAGTCATCACGCTAGACAAGGGGTAACCAACTAAACGCATAAAGCTTTCAGTTAATGTCGTCTGGTGTTGTCTCAAGTACTTACCTAGATGAAAAGAAGAGCGTGTCTGCAAATTGTGCTTCGTCGCTTTAATCGATTCTCTTGTTGCGCCTCGTTGTTGATTTGGTTTTTGTGCCATTTAGCCAAATCCTCCATCATTCACCATACGACCTTGATTCAAGGTCAATACACGATGACGCATACGAGCCACTAGCGCCAAGTCATGGCTCGCCACTAAAACCGTAACACCAACACGATTAAACTCTTGAAAAAGATTCATAATTTCAGTAGATAACTTGGGGTCTAAGTTGCCTGTTGGCTCATCAGCCAATAACAACTCAGGCTTGTTAACCACTGCTCTCGCGATGCCAACTCTCTGTTGTTCACCACCAGATAAGGCCATTGGATTGTATTTTTCTTTATCCAGAAGGCCTACTTTATCCAGTGCCGCTCGTACTCGCTTAGCAATTTGCTGAGGGTCTGCCCCACTCACCTGTAACGGCAAAGCGACATTATGGAAAACACTTCGATCAAATAGTAGCTGGTGATTCTGAAAAACCACGCCAACGCGGCGCCTATGTTGAGGGATTGCTCGGCGGCTCAAAGTTCGCAAATCAATACCATCAACTAAAATTTGCCCAGACGTTTGACGCTCAATCATCATCATGAGTTTCATTAAGGTACTTTTACCGGCGCCAGAATGCCCTGTCAGAAATGCCATTTCACCTTGCTGTAAATGAAAATTCACATTCGACAGCGCTTCTTGTCCGCTCTCGTATTTTTTGCCCACTCGCTGAAATTCAATTTCCACGTCGACCCACTATCCTTAAATTGGAAAAAGAAGCCTTGAATGATGATCGAGCAGATCATTCAACTCTTCTTATTTCGCTATCAAACTGTTTTATTCTCTACCAAACCACTTATTCACTATCAAACAACGCATCAACAAACTCTTGAGCGATAAAAGGTCGCAAATCATCTGCCTGCTCACCAACGCCTATGTAACGTATAGGTATACCAAACTGCTTAGCAATCGCGAAGATAATACCGCCTTTCGCTGTTCCATCTAGTTTCGTCAATGAAATACCACTGACACCGACAGCTTCCGAGAAAAGTTGAGCTTGGCTAATGGCATTTTGCCCGGTACCTGCGTCTAACACCAACATCACTTCATGAGGTGCATTTACATCTAATTTTTTCATTACTCGAACGACTTTTGACAGTTCATTCATTAAATTGGCTTTATTCTGTAAACGCCCAGCTGTATCAGCAATAACAACATCAACACCTTTAGCTTTCGCAGACTCAATTGCATCATAAATAACAGACGCAGAATCCGCTCCAGTATGCTGTGCAACAACAGGGACATTATTACGCTCGCCCCAAACTTGAAGCTGCTCTACAGCTGCAGCCCGAAATGTATCACCTGCGGCCAACATAACACTTTTGCCTTCGGCCTGATATTTCTTAGCCAGCTTACCAATAGTGGTCGTTTTACCAACTCCATTTACTCCAACCATCAATATAACAAAAGGGCCACCAACGGCGGTTGGATCAAGCTCTTGCTGTGATCGGCCAAGTATTTCAGTCATATCTGTTTTCAATGTCGTGAGTAACGTATCAGCGTCTTTAAGCTCTTTCCGATTTAATTTCTCTGCTAAACCGTTTATCAATGTCTGTGTCGCATCAATACCCACATCAGCCATCAGCAATTGAGTTTCAAGCTCTTCCAACAGATCATCATCTACTTTCTTACTGCCTAAAATAACAGAAGATAAACCATTACCAAGACCGCCGCGTGTTCGCGATAAGCCAGATTTAATACGCTGTGTCCAAGAAAGAGGTTCAATGGATTCATTTAATGCTTCGGATTCCTTTTCTTTGGAATTCTGAATATTATCGACTTCTTCAGGAAGCTCGTTAACGTCAGATATCTCTTCGCTAGGCTCGTTTTGAAGCGAGCTTTTAACAGCTTTGTCTTGGCGTTTAGCTGCCGTAATACTGGCATTCATTTTCTTCGTAAAACGTCGACGAATAACAAAGGCAATGACTGCCAATATTGTTCCTATCGCAATAGGAACATAACGAGCATACTCACCAAGATAAGGTGTGAAAAAAATAATAATCTGATTAACAATTTCCATTAAATTGGTCTCTTTTTACTTTTATTAAATTAGTCTCTTTATTTTGACTGATGCCGAAAACACTATTGAAATGCTATGATTGGTATCAGCGCCATCAAACATTGACAGCTAAAATGATTATTTTATCATCATTCTGGTTCGCAAACAGGCCTAGTTTCATCGAAAAACACACCTAACACACTGTTTCAAGGCTCTTTCATGGCTGATAATAACAAACCTCTATTTAGTCGACCTGTTTTAGCAATGGTCATGCTTTTCTGTACCTTAGCGATTTGGGTATTAAGCTTAACGGCTCCTAGTAGCAAATTACCGACACCTGAAATAGAAAAATGGAATACCACTTCTGGCATTCCAGTCATCTGGTTAAAGCAAACTGACTGGAAATACGGTGATAAATTGGAAATCAGATTTGTATTTCAATCTAACACAGCAGACGCTGCTCTTTCTCAAACGACACTAGCCATGTTAATGAGCAACTCCCTACCGTTAAGCACCGCCTCAATCAATCAAAGGTTAGTGCCATTGGCAGCGCATGCAAACAGCCATTATGACCATGAGAGTCAAATAATTGGCCTCACATTAAGCAATCAACTTCAGTATTTAATACCAACCCTCTCCTTAGTCACCAACTGGCTTAAGCAACCTGATTTCAAGCAGCGAACCTTCGACCGCTGGCAACGACAGCATAAAAAAAATTCATTTAAACAGACTGTTGAGCAACTTTTATTTACAAGAAAAAACGTTACGAATCAGCCATCTACTGAAGAACATATAACGGCAACGACACCAATTTCATTAGATCAAGTCAGAAGCCATTACCAAGCACTGAAGTCCTCTTCTATTGCCATTTATGTGATTGGTGACATGCCACCAACAGCAAAACTTGCCGTAGAAAAAGCACTCGACACTATTAGCCAAAACTATCGCTTGGCAAACTTAGTAGAAAAAAGTGAAAAAAATCAAATCGATAGCCAAATAATTGAAATCAACAAACAAGAAACAAGCACACTATGGCAAAGCCGAAGTGCTGTGGCAATCAACCCGTTATCATCCGTAACAGAATGGGTTAGCTTACAAATTTGGGGCGCAGACTTAGTGTCTACATTAAACAAACAACCTTCCATCGATTTTGTACAACTCGGTTTAACCCTTTCAGCAAAACGGCCTTGGGTAGAATGGAACACTCAATATGCTAACCACCTAGTTACTGACGAAAATATTCAAGGTAAGCAGGACCAACAATTAGCAGCCGTTAAACGCTTTGTTTTTACTGAAAAAATCCCATCATTCAACAATGAAAAAGCCTTTTCTACATTATTAGAGACATTTAAAACACAACTAGAACAACAGACACAATCGCCGACTTGGTGGAGCTACATTGCGACACAAGTCACCCATGAAGGCGAACAACTCACCTTGAAGGAGTTTGCTAATAATTACAAAGAAGCCATTGATACTTTTACAATGGAAGATTATCAGCGCTCTCTAAAACACCTATTGAAGCAATCGACATACCAAGAGATTCAGGTCTACCAATGAAAAAAAGTATTCAAAAACAAGCATCTAATAACAGCAAAGCCAAAGCCTCTAAGTTACGTATTATCGCTGGAGAGTGGCGCTCACGTCAGTTACCTATTCCAGATGTACAAGGGTTAAGGCCAACACCAGACAAAGTACGAGAGACTTTATTTAACTGGATTAATTACTCTATTCCAGGCGCAGTTTGTGGCGATTTTTTCTGTGGTTCTGGCGCACTAGGGTTAGAAGCACTATCAAGGGGTGCGAAACACGTAAGTTTTGTAGACAACTCCCGAGTCGTCATTCAGCAAATGACCGATAACCTAGCAACCCTAAAGGCAGAAAATGCTGATGTGACCGCTCAAAATGCGGCGATTTTTTTAGACTCAGCCACTCCAACACCTCTAGATATCGTATTCTTAGACCCGCCGTTTCGTAAAGGCTGGTTGGCGCAAATTATTCCTCTGTTAGAGAAAGGCTGGCTGACTGATGACGCCCTTATCTATATTGAAATGGAGAAAGAAGCTGCCCTTCCTGTTTTGCCTGTGCACTGGTCTTTGATTAAAGAAAAAGTAGCAGGGCAACTAGTTTATCGTTTATTTGAAATCAGTAAATAAACAGCGCTCTACGCCCTATCCGAAACAGGGCGTTCTTTTAGATCTCACAACACGATCGCACAAAAATAGTGCGCCCGATAAAAAATCTATATATCCTTTCAATAAACACCACCATATATTTACCAATTCTATTGTTAGCATGATGATTGCATAGTCTACAATTGCAGTACTTGCTCTGTATAAAGCACCACACTTTTTGAATATTTTTTAATCACTCAGTCGTCAGGAAAAATCATCATGCTGGTAAATTTATCCTTTAAAACCAAACTGTTACTTTTACTCATCACAGCTATTTTAGGATTTATCATTGTCACATCCGTTGCCATGGAAGGGCTTTCTTCCGAGCAAAAAGCCAATAACGAACTAAGAAAGTTCTCAAAAATCCAGACATCAAACAACCAGCTTAGTATCAAGATGTTAGAACTTACCGATAAATTACGTGCTATCTCTGAGGATAATTACGCCAACTACCTAGAGAATGTTAATCAACAAATCGAACAAAACACCAATACGATCAATAACAGTATTGAAAAAGCGGTAAACCAAACATTAAAAAATGCCCTTGAAGAAAATCTAATTGAAATAAACTTATACAGCCAAGCATTGATAGATCTTACTAATAAACGACATACTGTTGGCTTTGACTCCACCTCAGGCTTACGCGGTAGCATTGATAAAATGGGCGCGGAAATCAGTGAAGATATTAAAAAACTTAGTCTATTAAAGCGTGAATTTACCAACGTACGTCAAGCTGAAGCCAGTTACTTAAGTGGGCCTGCGGAAGAAAATTTGGCTTCTTTCACCGCCAGCTTTTCACGCCTTGACAGTCGTATCGAGAACTTTGGGTTTCAAGAAACGCATGGCGTAAAGTTAAATGCATACCGAGATGCACTTCTTCAATATGGTAAAGAATACGAGCTTTTAAATAACACAGAAGTTAGCTTCACAAACCAAAAAAATCAGTTTAATGAAAGCCAGCTTAAAGCAAATAAGCTTATTAATGAACAACTGCTACGAGCAGAAAACGGTGCAGAAGAAAGCGCAAGCAGAGCAAATGCAATGCTTTTGGGAGTCAGTGCAACAGTCATCTTCTTCTCTACATTACTTATGATTGCCATTGGCCGTAGTGTGAACGGCACACTACAAAATATCATTGCGGATTTAAACAAAGTAAAACAAGGCGACATGTCTTCTAAAGCGTTAGTTAATTTGAAGCGTAACGACGAATTTGATCAGTTAAGTATGTCGTTGAATGAAATGACCGAAGGGTTGAGTACTGTACTCAAGGATGTAGTCCTAACAACGGATGATGTTAGTGCTATGTCCACTGACTTAAACGACACTATCGGTAGCATCGCTAGCAGCAATCATTTAGTGAATCAACGCACTCACTCATTAGCTACAGCAACAGACGACATCTCAAATAGATTAACGCAGCTGTCGAATACAACAAATACTCTTAAAGCACACTCTAATGATACTTACCAATCGGCAAAATCTGGCGCAGATACCATAAAAATAGTACTCAGTAGTATTTCTGACACTGTTACTATCGTCAATACGACAAGCAATCAGCTAAATGAATTAGGTAAGTTATCTAAAGATATTGATAATGTCATTGGTATGATCAATGACTTGGCGAGTCAAACTAACTTACTCGCGTTAAATGCTGCCATTGAAGCAGCAAGAGCCGGCGAAGCTGGGCGAGGGTTCTCTGTTGTGGCTGACGAGGTTCGCTCTTTAGCTGAAAAAACCGTAGAGGCAACATCAAGCATTACGGATATCGTTAATGTTATTCAGAACTCGACCCAAACCGCTATTACTACCATGGCCAGTGGCCAAGATAACCTTAAGATCATTGGTGATAATGGTAGTAAAGCTGAAGAAGCCATGCGTGATATCGAAAATAACGCCATGACTGGATCTCAATCTACCGACTCTATGGCAGGTGCTATTGAAGACGTAGCAAGTACTGCAATTCAAATGAGTACAGAGATGGAGCAAATCGCCCAGCAATTAACTAAAGACACTCTATCAATTGACATGATGGCGGATAAAACCAAACAAATTCAAAAAATATCAGAGCAACTAGCGAGTAAAACACAAGTATTTACGCTCGTTTAAGCTTAATCCTTTCTATCAAAATGCTTCTATCATTTCGTCTCATGAATGATAGAAGCATTTTTCTTTCTACTCTTGTTTTATCCTGCAATCCCTTGATGACACTAGTCGCAACCGCTAGACTGTACATCATCATTCATCGATGAATCTTCCCACTTTTTAAAATGGGAATTCGAGTACCTTCATTAGGATAATCAAACGCTATGCCGGACGTCATTCCCGTCGACTCTGTTGGTATTATTACGCCGCAGATTGCGCAATTCGAAACACCCTTGGTGCTTTCTTGCGGACAAACTCTGTTGTCGTACCAACTCGTTTATGAAACCTATGGCACGCTAAATACCAGTGCATCTAACGCCATTCTCATTTGTCATGCACTTAGTGGTGACCATCATGCTGCTGGCTATCATGACATGTCTGATAAAAAACCGGGGTGGTGGGATTCTGCCATTGGACCTGGAAAGACTATCGATACCAATAAGTTCTTTGTCATTGCATTAAATAATTTAGGAGGTTGTTGCGGCTCAACTGGCCCATCTAGCATCAATCCAGACACTGGTGAACGCTGGGAAGCGACTTTTCCGATGGTTACAGTTGAAGATTGGGTGGTAAGCCAAGCACGTTTAGCCGATTTACTCGGCATTCAAACATTTGCAGCCATTGTGGGCGGAAGCCTTGGAGGCATGCAAGCTCTTGAATGGAGCATTCGTTATCCTGATCGTTTGAAATCTGCGGTACTTGTCGCGTCTGCGCCTAAGCTATCGACTCAGAATATTGCCTTTAATGAAGTAGCGCGCCAGTCCATACGTCGAGATCCTGAGTTCTTTGATGGTAACTACTTAAATAATGAAACCATACCTACTAACGGATTAGGTTTAGCTCGCATGCTAGGACACATAACCTATTTGTCTGATGATGCATTGGGTGCGAAGTTCGGTCGTCAAATGCGTCACGCCGACTACCAATACAATTATGATATTGATTTTGAGGTTGAAAGTTACTTACGTTACCAAGGCGAAGCCTTCACAAAACGTTTTGATGCCAACACATATATGTTGATGACAAAAGCGCTCGACTACTTTGATCCTGCCGCAAAAGCCGACAATAATCTGGCAAAAGTATTAAGCCAGGTTACTTGCGAATTTTTACTTGTGTCTTTTACAACAGATTGGCGTTTTGCGCCAGAGCGCAGTGAAGAAATCGTTAATGCCTTGGTGAAATCAGGAAAGCCCGTGTCTTATGCAAAAATAGAAGCATCTGAAGGTCACGATGCCTTCTTGTTCCCTATTCCTCGCTATATGGCTGTGTTAAATGCATTTTTAACCCGTATTGCCAATAATTTAACGACGGAGAGCAAATAATGCGCGCTGATTTAGAAATAATCGATGAATGGATTCAACCAAATAGCCGTGTATTGGATTTGGCCTGTGGACCAGGTGAATTGCTCCATCACCTAATGGTAAATAAAAAGGTTAGTGGCTATGGTCTGGAAATTCGCGCCAAAGACTTAAATACTTGTATCGAAAAAGGAATTCCAGTTTTAGAACAAAATATTGATGAAGGACTGCAAAATTTCGAAGACCAAAGCTTTGATTTAGTCATGATGACACACGCCCTACAGCAATTTCGTCGCCCTGATCTATTGATTGATGAAATGCTTCGCATCGGTAAAGAATGCATCATTACCTTTCCAAATTTTGGTCATTGGCGTAACCGAATCCATCTCGCGGTGAAAGGTCGCATGCCGGTGTCAGAGTTTTTACCTTACAATTGGTATGACACACCAAACATTCACTTTTTCACCTTTCAAGACTTCGAACGTTTATGCCACGAAAAGAACATAAAAATTGTACGTTGGGCCGCTGTCGATGGTCAGTTGAAAGACCATTGGTGGATTCGCTCTATGCCAAACCTATTCAGTGAAACTGCAATTTTTCACATTAGTCGATAATCTAAAACGTCCAACTCAACCAATAAAATACAGACACTAAGGTTCTAAAAGAATCTTAGTGTCTGACACATTAAGAGGATACTCCGGTGAACAAAGCCATCGTATTAGCCAGCAACAATGCAGGTAAAATCAAAGAATTCAACACATTACTCGGTGACATGGGTATTGAAGTAAAACCACAGAGTGAATTTGATGTTGTGGAAGCGGAAGAAACTGGCTTAACCTTTATTGAGAACGCGATTCTAAAAGCTCGTAACGCTTGCGCTCATACAGGTTTGCCCGCATTAGCAGATGATTCTGGTATTGAGGTAGATTACCTTAATGGTGCACCTGGTATTTATTCTGCTCGCTTTGCTGGTGAACACGGCAACAACCAAGCGAATAACGATTTACTAATAAAAAAACTAGAAGGCGTAGACGAGTTAGAACGTACCGCTCGCTTCCATTGTGTTTTGGCTTACATGCGCCATAAAGATGACCCAACACCATTAGTGTTTCATGGCACATGGGAAGGCCGTATTCTGGAATCGAGCACAGGCCAAGAAGGTTTTGGCTACGACCCTATTTTTTACGTACCAGAATGTGGTTGTAGTGCCGCGAGTCTTCCTAAAGAAGTCAAAAATCAGATTAGTCACCGTGGAAAAGCATTGAAACAATTATTTGCAGCCTTCCAAAAAGAAGGCAATGCACAGTGAGCAAACCCTTACCACCATTGAGTTTGTATATTCACTTACCTTGGTGTGTACGAAAATGCCCTTACTGTGACTTTAACTCGCATCAAGCTGATCGTTTTGAAACAAACGGTCACCTTCCAGAAGACGCTTATTTGGCACAACTACTAGCGGACCTTGATGCAGACTTACCCTATGTGGCAGACCGTTCGATTCAAACAGCTTTTATTGGTGGCGGCACACCAAGCTTAATGAGTGAAGACTTTTACTATAAGCTCATGGATGCACTACGAGAAAAGCTTACTTGGGTTTATAACGCTGAAATTACTATGGAAGCGAACCCTGGCACCTTTGAACAAGATAAATTTAGTCACTTTCGCCAAGCGGGTATCAATCGATTATCTATTGGTATTCAAAGTTTCCAGCCAAGCCTGTTGAAAACCCTAGGAAGAATCCACAATCGTGAAGAAGCCATACACGCTGTGGACAAGTCGAGAGCCGCTGGGTTTGACAATATTAATCTAGATTTAATGCATGGCTTACCTGACCAAAATCTAGAAATGGCGATAGAGGATCTATCTATTGCTATTGACCTGAATCCTGAGCACTTATCTTGGTATCAACTTACAATAGAGCCAAATACTGAGTTTTATCGCCGCCCACCCGCTTTACCTGAAGATAATACACTTTGGGGGATTCAAGACGCAGGCCAAGACCTACTAGCGAAGCATGGTTATGCGCAATATGAAGTATCTGCCAACTCAAAAGTAAATCATCGTGCTGCACATAATTTGAATTACTGGCGCTTCGGTGATTACCTTGGAATAGGTGCTGGCGCACACGGAAAAATCACGTTGGAAGACGGTCAAATCTTTCGTACACGAAAGACTCGCCACCCAAGTCATTACCTCAATAATTTACCTGAAGCTTTAGTTATTAAAGATGCTATAGAACAAGAAGACTTGCCTCTTGAATTTATGATGAACCGATTACGTTTATTTGAAACATTTGACTTGCAAGATTATGAGCGATTTACCTACCAAAAACCGCCTATATCTTTAATAAATGCTTGTGAAATAGCGATAAAGCGGGATTTACTAGATGCGGATGAATGGAAAAAACATCGAGTCAAAACAACCGAAAAAGGCAAATTATTTCTTAACGAGTTACTTGAGTTGTTCCTTCCCTAAACAGATCATTTTTCTGACTATAATTTGACATCTAAGTAAATTGATGTGACCCTTGCACCGTTATAAAGCAAAAAAGGCCATCTTAGATGGCCTTTTTTACTTTTTTTAGAAATACATAACTTAATATTTTTCTATGAAATATCTTTTTAAGCGAATGAATCGCTTCCTATACGATCAATTTTTGTCTTATTTTTCAGCGATTTAGTAGTTACCTACTTTACATCCGATTGTGATGACGCGCTGAATAAAAAAGGCATAATTTACAACATGAAATTATCGTCTCTCAGTTGAAAGAGAACAAAATACGTCGCATTAAGAACACTCTAACAATGTGAATTCTTTTAGTGTGAAGTAACGAAATTACATAAAAAACTCATGTTGGTTTTCGTTTAGAAAGATTGGGAAGATACTCACTAATTCGGGAGAATGTTTATGAGTAATAAAGTACCTGACGACAGTGGTCGCTCAGAATACAACACGTCCTACAAAGTAGGGCAAGATAACGTAAAGTTTCTTGGTTTGGATGTTTTAAATCCAGTATTTAGTACAAGCGCCATTATTATCTTTGCCTTCATTATTGGGAGTATTTTATTCCCTACTGATGCAAGCGCAATTTTATCCGGAGCAAAAAATTGGGCCATCAATAATTTTGATTGGTTCTTTATGGTCTCTGGCAATATTTTTGTACTTTTCTGTCTGGCCCTAATTGTTCTTCCATTCGGTAAAATTCGCCTTGGCGGAAAAGAAGCAAAGTCTGACCATTCAACCATGTCTTGGTTTTCAATGTTATTTGCAGCAGGCATGGGTATAGGCCTAATGTTCTGGAGTGTTGCAGAACCAGTGGCTTATTACACAGGCTGGTACGGCACACCCTTTAATGCAATTGCAAACACACCAGAAGCAAAAGATTTAGCGATGGGAGCCACCATGTTCCATTGGGGTCTTCATCCTTGGGCTATTTACGCTGTTGTTGGTTTATCTTTAGCCTTTTTCGCTTACAACAAAGGCTTGCCACTGACGATTCGTTCTGCTTTTTACCCATTATTTGGTGAAAAAGTATGGGGCGGTATTGGTCATTTCATCGATGTTATCTCGGTGATTGCAACTATCTTTGGTTTAGCAACGTCCCTTGGTTTTGGTGCTCAACAAGCAACCAGTGGCTTAAACTTCTTGTTTGATATTCCAAATACGTTAACAACTCAGATTATCGTTATTTGTGCAGTAACAGCCGTGGCAATTATCTCTGTTGCACGGGGTCTAGAAGGTGGTGTTAAGCTACTATCTAATATCAACATGATCATCGCAGCTGTTTTGGCTTTGTTTATTGTTATTGTTGGACATACTGGCGAAATCTTCCTAGCGATAGGTTCTTTCTTCCTAAACTATGTTGAAAATGTCATTCCTCTAAGTAACTGGATTGGCCGTGAAGACGAAACCTTCTACCATGGCTGGACAGTATTCTATTGGGCTTGGTGGATTTCTTGGTCACCATTTGTTGGTATGTTTATCGCTCGCGTTTCTCGCGGCCGTACAGTTCGTGAATTCGTTGTGGCTGTATTATTAGTACCTACTGTTGTGTCCATTGTTTGGATGGCTATCTTTGGTGGCTCTGCATTAGAACAAGCAGAAGCAGGTGTTGGTGCATTAGCAAATGGCATTAGTGATTCATCTCTTGCTATGTTCCAAATGTTTGCAAGTATGCCATTAACTTCGATCACTTCTTTTGTAGCGATTGTCTTGGTATTGGTTTTCTTTGTAACCTCTTCTGACTCTGGCTCTTTGGTTATCGATGGCATCACAGCAGGCGGTAAAACTGACGCCCCTATGATTCAACGTGTTTTTTGGGCTGTTCTAGAAGGTATCATTGCGATTGCTTTGCTAATCGGCGGTGGTTCAGAAGCACTTGGCGCAATTCAAGCCGCAGCGATCACTATCGGATTACCTTTCACCTTCCTAATGTTGATCATGTGTATCAGCCTATGGAAAGGTCTGAAAAGTGATATGCATCTTTATAAGTAATTTTTTACTTATAAAGATAAAGCACTGATATTTGGTGTTGATAGAAAATGAAATGCGAACGATGGTCTGACTGTCGTTCGCATTGTTTTATAAAGGTAAATATTCTATGATTCGTGCCCTCTTAAGGGAGTAATCTTCTTTGAATATACGAATACGTGTATTGCAGAGATTCTTTATCAACATAATTGAGCCTCATGCTCATGGTAAAGAAGTCCTGATTCGATACGAATTCTCGGGATTGGTGAGACTTAAGACAACAACTTAGCTCTGGTGGGCGTAAGTGGATTGTCTTTTGTTTTATTGCCCACCTAGGAAATCATCAAAAAATGGAAGCCTTACTTACTTCTATCTCAACGGTTGCATTGGCTGAAATGGGCGATAAAACCCAACTTTTAGCATTATTTCTTGCAACCCGCTTTTCATCTAAACTATCCATTGTATTTGGCATATTACTGGCCACACTACTCAATCACGCTTTATCGGCTTGGTTTGGTGTTGAAGTAGCTTATTGGCTCCCTCAAGACTGGATAAGTTGGATTGTTGGGTTAAGCTTTATCTTGGTCGGTTTATGGTTACTCATTCCAGATAAAGACGAAAGTGCAGACAGAAAAGTCTTAAAATACGGCGCTTTTGGTGCCACCTTGGTGCTATTCTTCCTTGCCGAAATAGGCGACAAAACACAAATCGCTACCGTTCTATTAGGCGCTCATTATGGCGGTGTTTGGATGGTTTTATTAGGTTCAACTATTGGTATGATGCTCGCCAATGTACCTGTTGTTTGTGCAGGTCGATGGATAATTGACAAGGTAAATGCCAAACGAACTCGACAACTTGCCTGCTTACTCTTTCTCATTATAGGAGTCGTGACCATGGTGTCGCCTCTGCTCGCTAAATAGGACTCTTACAATGGAAGTCGAATTAACAGAAATACTCGAAGCACTTTGCCAGCATGCACCCTTTAATGAGATTGCTGAAGACCCGCAACTTAGTGACATGTCAAAAGAGATAGAAATAGAGTATTTACGTTCTGGGGAATGGGTTATAGAGCCTAATTCATTGAATAAAACACTTTTCTTTATTCGCAGTGGTGCAATTGAAGTTCTCAGCAAAGAAGAGAAATTAATTCGTCGCATGAACGAAGGCGAAATATTTGGTTATTCCTCTTTATTACGTGGCGGTAAATCTTCGCAATCCATGCGAACCATCGAAGACAGTCTGCTGTATCGTATTCCAGCCCGTTGGTTTATTAAATTCTATGAAGAAAACGATACCTTCTCAGACTTCTTTGAACTGGCTCGTGAAGTTCGTTTGCGCGTCGCCATGGATTCTCAAAGCTCCCAAGTGTCCTTAATGACCTGCCCTATTGCCAGTTTATTGAGACGACCACCAATCACCATACACATGGATGCAGACATTCGTTCAGCCGCACAAGTAATGACTGAAAAACATGTTTCCAGCTTATTAATCACAGATAACGACGAACTTATTGGCATAGTCACCGACAGAGATTTACGCACCAGAGCCGTTGCTCAAAGCCTTGCTTATGACACCCCTATCTCGGAAATCATGACTCGTAACCCTGTTGTAATGGACAGCCACGATTATGCTTCAGAAGCCGTTTTGAAAATGATGTCAAAAAATATCCATCACATCCCCATTATCAAAAATGGTCGACCAATTGGCGTTGTCAGCACTGGTGATATTGTCCAAAAAGAGAGTCACGGCAGCGTTTATTTAATCAGTGATATTTTTAACCAAACCAGCATTGAAGGTTTGAAAGCCATTAGTCATAAAATGACTCATACCTTCACTCAGCTTGTCGTCGCCGATGCAAATACTCAAATGATAGGCAACGCTATGTCTCATATAGGCACGGCCTTTGTGAAGCGACTACTTCAACTTGCTGAAGAAAAATTTGGTCCACCACCTATCCCTTATTGCTTTATTGCACTTGGTTCACAAGCCAGAGAAGAACAAACAATTAAAACGGATCAAGACAATGCTCTCATCCTAAGCGATAAATATAACAAAGAAATACACGGAGAATACTTCGAAGCCTTTACCGATTGGGTTTGTCATAACCTTGATCAATGCGGTTACGAACTTTGCTCAGGCGATATTATGGCGTCGAACCCCCGCTGGCGTCAGCCGTTGAGTGTTTGGAAAGAAAACTTTAGCGATTGGATACAGCAACCTAAAGCAGAGGCACTTTTGCGTTTGTCTATATTCTTTGACTTACGCGGCGTCTATGGCGATAAAGTATTAGCCAAACAACTTAACCAACACATACGTAAAGAAGCCAAACAACATACTGGATTTTTAACCTTTCTGGCACGTAATGCGAATCAACGAAAGCCACCGTTAGGCTTTTTCAGACAGTTTGTATTAGACGGTGAAGGTAAGCAATCACGTACCTTTAACCTTAAAGAAAGAGGCATCGCTCCTATTATAGATATCGTTCGAGTACATGCACTTGCCTGTGGTAGTGACAAGCTAAATACCTTAGAACGAATCGAAGATATAGAAGCCGCGGGATTACTGCCAGATGGACGAGCCAAAGACCTCGCCTTAGCGTTAGAAATGATAGGTATAGTCCGAATTCGCCATCAAAAAGACCAAATTGAGGCTGGCGAACAACCAAATAATCACGTTAACCCTGAAAATTTATCATCGTTTGAAAAGCGCCATTTAAGAGATGCGTTTCATATTGTTGCTCGCCAGCAGGAATTTATTAAATTCCGCTATGCAGGGAAGCGAAGCTAGATGACTGTATTTAAGAAGAAACCACAAGCTGACACCCAAGACTGGCAAGCCATGTTCGCCGAATGGGCGGAAGAAGCACCAGAAGGTCCGCTAAAAAATTATTATCTTGCAGGAATGATAGCGCCGAATACGCTATTGAAAGACACGCCTTTGTTAGCGCTGGATTTGGAAACAACCGGATTAGATTCTCAAAAAGATGAAATTATCAGCCTTGGTTTAATCCCACTCAGCCACAAAACGATTCGTTGCCAAGGGGCACAGTATTGGATGGCAAAACCGGAGCGTTCTCTGCATGCAGAATCGGTTACTATTCATGAAATCACCCATGCTGAACTAGCAGAAGCTCCGCCTCTTCGAGCTATTCTAGATGAAATATTAATCGCTCTCACGAATAAAGTTGTGGTGGTTCATTGTGTTTCAATAGAGCGTCAGTTTTTACTAAAAGCGGCAATGGAAACTTACGGCTATCCCCTGTACTTCCCAGTACTAGATACGATGGATATTGAAAGACAGGCGACCTATAAACCTTGGTGGAAACGTTTTGGCAGGCCCCCATCATTACGCTTAGATGCCTGTCGACAGCGTTACAAACTACCTCGCTACAAGGCTCATCACGCACTAACGGATGCGCTTTCTTCTGCAGAGTTATTGCAAGCGCAAATTGCTTATCATTTAGACTCTAATGCCAACATTTCAGACTATTGGATATAATACTCAATCAAAGCAAACTAGATTAATAGGCTCCCCCTCAAACAGAAGGGCAGCTTTCTCGTACCACTAGTTCGGTTTCTAAAAGAATGTCTTTTGCTTCTCTTAAACCTAGAAACACTTCCGCAGCCACTCGGCCTTTTTCTACCGTTTGTTGATGCATGGTCGTAATAGACGGATGGAAGTTTTCACTTTCTGCAATTCCATCAAATCCAACCACTTGTAAATCTTCAGGGACACGCAATCCCATTTGCAAGGCAGCTTGCACTGCAGCAATAGCAATACAATCACTCATACACAATAACAGCTGAGGGCGACTTGCCATTGTTAACGCTTCGCGGGCAGCCTGATAAGCTAATCGATGATTATTCTCTGGAATATTCCAAATACATTCAGAAGGAACTGACAAATTATGTTCTTTCAACGCTTCAAAATAACCGTGCAAACGCTGAATAGAAATAGAAGCAGCGCGGTCAAACATCTCATCTTCTCGTATCCGGCATACTCGGTCGGTATCAACTAGACTCAAACCTAAAATAGCGACGGCTTTTGGCTTATGTGCTAAAGCATGACTTGCAATTATGTAGGCTCCACGATGGTTCTCGACGTTTACTGAAGTCGTACCAGGAATAAAGCTATCAACCGTGATGATGTTTTTATGAGGCATTAGCCAAGGTGCATTTTGACATTGCTGAGGCTTATGGCCATAAACGATAAAGCCATCGACCATAGACGATTGCATGCGACTCTGCGCATCTTGTTCAATTTCATCAGAGGATAAAAGCAACATGTTATAAGCATTAGAATCAAAGACTTCCGCCATACCTTTCAGGAATTGATTGGCAACAGGATCTGTCAGGCTATAACTAAGACCATCAGACAGCACAATCCCGACGATACCAGTACGGCCAGTACGCAAACTACGGGCAGCTGCATTGGGGCCAAAATACCCCATTTTTTCACATTCACTCAAAATATTATCGCGCAAACTCGCCGACAGCTGATCAGGTCGGTTAAAAGCATTAGAAATGGTTGCAGTAGACACTTCCAGCCGTTCCGCAACGTCTTTAAGTGTTAATTTTTTCGTCCCTTTTTTCATACTAAATATCCATTTAAATACAGAGTCTCTAAAAACAAACCAATTTACGTAACACGTAAATTGGTTTGGCTAAAAAACGCAGTAATATTATCACTAAGATAACTTAGCATAGCATGCTTGATAAGCTGGTAACGTCAAGTTTTGACCTTCCAATATTGATTGGAAACCATGACCTTGCAAGAGTTCAATCTCACCACAATTCAATGTCGCTTGCTGTGTTTCATTCGTCATGTTCAGTACCGCCAACAAACGCTCGCCATCATATTCACGAACCACAGTCACCAATTTTGGATTGCCAACATCAAGCTGTGACAGCTCGCCATTTACTAATGCTGGTTGTTGCTGACGCCAATGAATAAGTTGACGTACTTTATGTAATAAAGCATCTGGATTTGATTCTTGCTCAGCAACGCTCAATGACAAATGTTTTTGGTCAACAGGTAACCAAGGCTCTACAGTTGAAAAGCCACCTAGTGGTGACTTGTCCCATACCATTGGCGTACGACAACCGTCACGACCTTTAAACACAGGCCACAAAGGAATGCCATAAGGGTCTTGAATACGCTCAAAAGGCACTTCAGCCTCTGGCAGGCCAAGTTCTTCACCCTGATACAAACATACGCTTCCGCGCAAAGACAAAATCAAAGCCAATGTAATTAATGGATACGCTTCACCATCCTCATCCGCCCCCCAGCGAGAACGAGACCTAACCACATCATGGTTAGATAAAGCCCAGCAAGGCCAACCATCACCCACAATGTCTTGCATGTTTTGCAATACTTCACGAATGTATTCTGGAGAATGAGGCGTATTAAGAAAATCAAATGTATAGGCCATGTGAAGCTTATCGCCGCCAGAAGTGTATTCAGCCATACGTTTCAAAGGGAAATCATCACCAATTTCACCAACTGCTGTACTTCCAGGAAACTCGTCCATCATAGCGCGCAAGCTTTTCAAGAAATCCAGATTTTCAGGACGGCTCAAATCATAAACATGACGCTGATAGGTGTATGGATTATCGTGTGGGGCACCCATCGTTTTAGGCTCACCGACAGGAACCGGTGGATTGTCTTCTAAACCTTCACTGTGGAAGTAAAAGTTCACAGTGTCTAAACGGAAACCATCTACTCCAAGCTTCAGCCAAAAACGCATATTGTCTAAATGTGCTTGGCGAACATCTGGATTATGAAAATTCAAGTCCGGTTGAGACTCTAAAAAATTGTGTAAGTAATATTGCAAACGACGGCTGTCCCATTTCCATGCACTGCCGCCAAAAATAGACAACCAATTATTAGGTGGTGAACCGTCTGGCTTGGGGTCAGCCCAAACGTACCAATCCGCTTTTTCATTGGTTTTATCTTGACGGCTTTCTTCAAACCAAGGATGAACATCAGCAGAATGGCTAATAACCTGATCAATCATTACTTTAAGACCTAAGTCATGAGAGCGATTAATCAGATTCTTAAAATCATCCAAAGAACCAAACATAGGATCGATGTCGCAATAATCTGAAACATCGTAACCAAAGTCTTTCATCGGTGACGTAAAAATAGGGGACAACCAAATGGCATCTACACCCAAAGACGCGACATAATCTAACTTGCTTGTAATGCCTGCTAAATCGCCAACACCATCGCCATTAGCATCCATGAAGCTACGTGGGTAAATTTGATAAATAACCCCACCTTTCCACCAATTCAAATTAGTTGTCATAAAGACTCTCCAAAAACAGATAAAACTAAGGATGATGCAAAGCATCATCCTTATAAAATTACATAGAAAACATTTTTAAGATTTAACGAAGATAAGACAATTCATTACTATCAAATAAATGCATTTTTTCAGGCAAAGCAGATAAATGCACTGTATCACCACGCTTAATGTTTAGCGTACCGGCTTGCTTTGCAATCATCGCCTCGTCACAACCTGGCACTTTCACATACAATAATGTTGCTTCACCCAATGATTCTACAAACGTCACTTCACCAGTTAAAAAGCCTTCTTCTGCAGTTTCAACAACCACTAAATTTTCTGGACGAATACCAAAGAAAGCCGCTTTAGATTCTTCCTTTACGTCTGTCACAATCGGCGTATCTACCACAATAGAAGGACAGATTGACACACTAGTTTGCTCACCTGCCTTTTCAATTTTACATGGCACAACGTTCATCGAAGGTGAACCAATAAATTTCGCAACGAACACATTCGCAGGATGCTCATATAAATCTAATGGCGGACCCACCTGTTCCACGTCACCACCAGACAATAAAACAATTCTGTCTGCTAATGTCATTGCTTCTACCTGATCATGGGTCACATAAATCATAGTCGAATCAGGCATACTTTCTTTCAGATTCGCTATTTCCATACGAGTCGCAACGCGCAACGCTGCATCCAAATTAGATAAAGGCTCGTCAAATAGAAAGACCTTAGGACGGCGAACAATCGCACGACCAATTGCGACGCGCTGACGTTGCCCACCAGAAAGCGCTTTAGGTAAACGATCTAGATAAGGCGTAAGTTGCAATAAATCCGCCGCCTTTCTCACTTGCTGATCAATGTCTTCTTTACTAAGTTTCGCAATCTGTAAACTAAATGCCATGTTGTCATACACAGACATATGCGGGTACAGAGCATAACTCTGGAACACCATTGCAATGCCACGTAACGCTGGCGGTACATCATTCACAACCTGACCGTCAATTTCCAATGTGCCTGAAGTTATTTCTTCTAAGCCAGAAATCATGCGAAGCAAAGTAGATTTACCACAACCTGATGGTCCAACAAACACGATGAACTCGCCTTGTTTGATGTCTAAGTTGATGTCTTTTAACACTTCTACTTTATTGGAATATATTTTTTTAACATGGGTTAATTTAACGTCTGCCATGATTCAATTGCCTCAATTTATACTGGTCTTGAGTGAGGAGCAGAGCTCAACTCACTCTCGTAAAATAGATTACTTAACAGAGCCTGCCAGCAAGCCACGTACTAAATAACGCTGCAAACTAAAGAAGACACACAAAGGGATAATAATGGTGATAAACGCTGACGCGGTGAGAATTTCCCAATTGCCGCCGCGTGACCCTAAAAGCTCACGAAGCTGTCCAGTTAACACTAAATGTTCTTCGTTATTACCCAAGAAAACCATCGCAATCAATAAGTCATTCCAAACCCAAAGGAATTGAAAAATGGCAAATGACGCCAATGCAGGGAAAGACAAAGGTAAAATGATCTTACGGAAAATATCAAAGTCTGATGCACCATCAACACGAGCCGATTCAATAATTTCCCTCGGTAAACCTGCAATGTAATTACGCAGCAAATAAATAGCCAACGGCAAACCGAACCCTGTATGAGCGAGCCAAATTCCCACATAGGTTTTTGAGCCAACACCGAAAAACTCACCGATTAGGTTATAGCTTTTCAATAAAGGAATCAGTGACATTTGTAAAGGAACAACCAACAAACCAACAACCGAAGCAAGTAATAATGCACGACCCGGGAATCGCATCCAAGCCAGCGCATAAGCTGCAAATGCGGCCACTAAAATAGGAATGACTGTCGCCGGAATAGTCACAGTCAAAGAATTGAGAAAAGACTGCCCTAATCCTTCAGTACCTAAAACTTCTCGGTAATTATCTAGCGTGAAGCGTGGAGGAATCTCAGCTGTATAGAAGATACGTTGACCACGAGAGCCCCTCCATTCGTCAGGCGAAGAAAGAACATAATCGCCGTTCTCAGATACTTGTAAGGTTTTACCTTTTTTAAGCTCAGCCAATGTTTCAACGTTAAAGGCTTCTGGTTTCAAAGAGCTTGAACCAAATTTAACAACTACACCGGAGCCACCTTCTAATAAGTTGCCGCGAATAACAAAGAGATCGCCTTCTTTAGTTTGTGTTTCAGGGTCATTAGCTCGAGTAACAATACGCTGTTCAGACGTTGATAGCGCAGTCCACCAGCCAGAAACAGACAACTGATCTTTATCACGAATTGACGAGATAAATAAACCTGCCGTAGGTATCGTCCAAATCACCACAAGAAACAACACAGTGGCATGAACCAAATAGGTTAATGGAGATCGTTTTGATGATGTAATCATATTAACGACCCTCCATTTCTGCGTTCGCACGCTTAATATTCCAAACCATGATAGGTATCACCATCACCATAATAACAATCGCGACCACCGCACCACGACCAAAGTCGCCGCCACCTCGGAACATCCAGTCAAACATCTGATTGGCAAGAACCTGTGTGTCCCATTGACCGTTTGTCATGGCCAACACAATATCGAATACTTTTAATACAAGAATAGTAATCGTCGTCCACACCACAGCGATGGTTCCCCAAATTTGCGGCACCATAATTTTGAAAAATATTTGTACACCACTCGCGCCATCTAACACAGCGGCCTCAATTGTCTCGTCTGGGATACCACGTAACGCAGCGGATAAGATCACCATTGCGAAGCCTGTTTGTACCCAGATCAAAATAACCATTAGGAAGAAATTATTCCAAAACGGCATAGTAATCCAGTTTTGAGGTTCGCCACCAAAAAAGACAACTATCGCATTTAGCAAGCCAATTTGAGCATCACCACCGCTACGGAAATCATAAATAAACTTCCAAATAACCGATGCGCCAATAAAGGAAATCGCCATTGGCATGAATATCAAACTTTTTGCAATATTGCCCCACCAAATACGATCGGTCATGGTTGCAATAACCAAGCCCAAGAAAGTCGACATAGTAGGAACAACAATTAACCAAAGCATATTGTTCTGAAAAGATTCGAAAAATTCATCGTTGCCAAATAACCAAACGTAGTTTGAAATGCCTACAAATTCGTCACCACTACGGTCAAAGAATGACAAACGAATGGAATCAATAACAGGGTAAAACAAGTAAAACGTCAGTAATAGAACCGCTGGCCCTAAAAACAACCAAGGACGGACATTATTAGCAATGCGCAAATTACGAGCAACATCTTGTGCTGGTCGATTTTTTGTAGGGAAAATTTTATCTAGCAAGATATTAGAGCCGTAAAAATAAACGACGCAACCTAAAATACCTACAATCATGGTCATTAACGCAGAAGCGAGCTGAGCCATAGAATCTCCAAAAAACGATAGTCACGTGGATGAATCACCACCCCCCTATTCTGAGAACGGTTGATGCTAAATACTATCCACACTTAATTCTGTAACAAATAAAAAAAGCCCCTAAGCGATTACTCACCTAGGGGCTTTATCAGGACTTATTTCAATGCATCCCATGTTTTTTGGATGTCTTTAGCCACTTCTTTTGCGTCTTTACCGCCAGTATAATCAACCATGCCAGTCCAAAAAGAACCTGCACCGATTTTACCAGGCATTAAATCCGATCCGTCAAAACGAAATGTGGTCGCATAACGTATGATTTCACCTTGTTTTTTAGCCACCTCAGTAGCATACACTTCTGGGTTAGCCCCTAAATGAGCCGATACAAAGCCCGTTTGTGTCATCCATAGTTCATGAGCAATCGGCGAACGAATGAAGTCAACAAAGGCACGAGCGCCTTTAGAATCATTAGTGACACTTACTAACGTACCAGCACCTAGAACAGGGTTGCCTAGCTTTTTAGACTCGTACGATGGGAAATAGAAGAAATCTGCATCAGTTCCAAGCTCTACATCTTCAGGAAAGAAAGCTGGAATGAAAGACGCTTGACGATGCAAGTAACACTTAGGTGGAGACTGGAACATACCTTTTGGGCTGTCACGGAAATCGGTAGAGGACACAGCACCTGCACCGCCATCAACAAAGGCATCATTACGAGCAAACCAACCAAACTCTTCAATAGCACCCACAATACGTGGATCATCAAATTTAATTTCGTTGCTTACCCATTGGTCATAAACAGAAGCAGGCTGTGTACGAAGTAATAAATCTTCAACCCAATCTGTTGCTGGCCAACCTGTTGCCGCACCGGAACCCAGACCGATACACCAAGGAGTACCACCATCAGCAACAATTTCTTCAGTTAATGCTTTTAGGTCTTCCATTGTTTCAGGTACATCATAACCAGCATCAGCAAAGTTATCTGGTGAATACCAAACCAAAGATTTTAAATCAGCACGATAGAAAACACCGTAAAAGTCTTCTTTTCCTTTACTGTTTTTAAAAGTAGCAAGGTCTGCCCAAGATTGACCTGCTGCATAATCTTTTACGACAGCAGCTTTTACATCATCACTAAGAGGGGTTAAAAAACCTTTCGCAGCCAAATCCGCCGCTAAGCCAGGTTGTGGGAATACAGACACATTCGGTGCACTACCAGCTTGGGCATCAATAACAATTTGTTGTTCAAAAGAATCTGAACCTGCGTAATTAACTTTTGCACCTGTAGCCTGTTCAAAATAAGCAACAACTCGTTCAAAGTTGGCTTTTTCATCGCCCATCCACGGACCAAACACAGAAACAGTTTCACCTGACAATTGAACAGATTTCAGAGCATCATAACTAGCCCAATTAAAACGAGAATCTTCACCTGGTTTAATAAATAAGTCAGCAGCATGCGCGGCATTAACAGAGAGAGTCACGGCGATTGCCGAAGACAATAATAATTTTTTCATAATTAAGTGCTCCTTACAGGCTCACTCGGAAGGCTTCCTTCCCTAGTACGCCTTTGTTTTTATTATAGGTCGAAACAAGGTAAAACATGTCTTCTATAAGGATTAAGAAGAAAAATGATTATTAACAATCAAAACCTGAGCATCAAGCACACAAAGCCCTTAATATTGTCTTAATTATTTCTGAAGCTTAGTAATAGAGAGAAGAAATACTCAAGTGATTTTTTTCTAAGCATATTACTTAAAACTCGAATAAGGAGGGATTTCATTATAAATTCAGTAAGTTATCGATTAAAAAACCATTAAAAAGTATCAATTTTTAAGCTCGTTTTTGCATACACACAACTTTTTCCTATACCAAAAAAAGCGCACCTTGGGCACGCTCTTTTTATCTTACTTAAAATCCTAAGCTTCACTTTAAAGCTTTAATCTAAATAAAATAGAACCTTTTGTATTGATTTTTATTCATCAAAAACACTTAAGTTGCGCTTGAGCTTCAGATAAAGAAGGCAAAGAAGGGTACGCTCCTAATTTAGTCACTGAATCAGCACCACAAGCTGCCGCAAAACGAACAATATTGATCAATGATTGTTGAGACAAAGAAGATAAAGTAACACGATCGCCCCCTTCTTCTGCCAATTTATAAAGTAAACCACCAACAAACGCATCACCCGCTGCTGTTGTATCTTTCACCTCAACTTTTGGTGTTGCAACTACACTCTCTCCATGAACAGCAGTATAAAAACGAATAGAATTTGGACCGTCCGTTAATACAAATAACGTCACGCCAGCAGCCAAAGTTTGCTGAATTAAAGTAAACGGTTCGTCTGACAATACCTCAAGCTCTTCTAAGCTGGCTTTCACCACATCGCCACTTTGCATCCAATCAATAACACGCTGACTGTCTACTTGTTTATTTGGCCAAAGGTTAGAACGTAAGTTCACATCGATACTCACAACCCAGTTCGCAGAGCGAGCCATACTGACACCTGCCAATGTCGCTTTGGTAATATCAGCATCGGTCAATGTATTTGAGCAGGTATGGAAAACACCTTGAGATTCAGCAAACCACATCGCGTTAAAATCAGATTCACGGAATAAAATATCCGCAGATGGGCTGCGATAAAATTCAAAGCTGCGTTCACCTGTATCGTCTAAACTAACAAAAGCCAATGCGGTTTTGGCTTCCGTCGTCATCAACATATTAGTCGTATTAACACCGTAACTATCGAGGGAATCTTTCAGAAAGTGACCGAAAGCGTCGTCACCTACTTGACCAACAAAATGACTATTTCCACCTAATCTAGCAACGGCAACAGCAACGTTTGCAGGCGCGCCACCAGGGAATTTAGTGAAAGACTCCAATTCACCAACTTGAGTCGCACCATTGGAAAGAAAGTCGATTAAGGCTTCACCGAACGCCATTACTTTTGTTGTCATTATTTTGTTCTCTGTAATTACACGGATATAAATTAGGTTAGACTAAAAATTATGCGGGGGAGAAAATATTAAATCAATCTAATTTATTTAACTTTTTGTTAATGCCTTTTCAAGATTCACTAGATTTTCTTGAATTGGTTCACTAGCACTTTCTTGCTAGACTCCAAAATATAATAAATAAAACACTCACTTATCATTGAGCACCCGTATGACCAAAGCCAAATGCATCTATGTTGTAGACGATGACGACGACATCCGAATTTTGCTCAAAGCCTACTTAGAAAAGCATCAGTTTACGGTACTCACCGCAGACTCAGGAGAAGCCTTTCTCGCTGACTTTAAATCTGCGCCAGACCTTGACTTGGTTATTCTAGATATCATGCTTCCTGGTCAAGATGGCTTTAGCGTTTGTCGTTCACTGCGAACTCAATCTCAAGTGCCTGTGATTATGCTCACTGCGAATTCAGATGAAATGGATCGTATTATTGGTTTAGAAATTGGTGCCGATGATTATCTCGCCAAACCGTTTAACCCGCGTGAGTTGTTAGCGCGTATCAAAGCCATCTTACGACGTATGGAGCACAGCGAAGTCATTGAACCATCGCCTGTTGCACATCGTTTTTATCATTTCGCACAATTCACTTTAGACACACTTTCCAGAGAATTGCAGTTTGCAGATGAAAAAGAGTCTCTATCTGGGGCAGATTACAACTTACTAATGTTGTTTCTCACTCACCCTGGTGAAGTCTTAACGCGCGAGCTCATTGCAGAAAATACACGAGGACGAGACAGTGCACCTTTGGACCGATTTATTGACGTTCATGTTAGCCGCTTACGTCAACGCTTACGAGAAGATGCCCGACAGCCGATGTTAATTAAAACCGTTCGTGGTCAAGGTTATATTTTAACCTCTAACGTTCAAGCAGTCAGTGATGCCAGTTAATTCAACAGGTAAAAAGCGTTCATACATAAAACGCTGGTCTCAGTCTTTAACAGGACAAATACTCATCATTATGGCATTAGGTGTGGCCAGCGCACAGTTCATCAGTTCTACTATTTGGTTACGCCAACTAGAATCTGATACTGAAAAAAATGTCTTAGAAGTCTCCAAACACATGGCGTTCCGTATTGCAGCCACCGTCAGTTACTTCACATCTTTACCCACTAATTACAGACATATCGTTATCGATCAACTCCAAGATATGGGCGGTACTCGCTTCTTTGTGACACTAAACAAAGAAGAAATCATGATTAATAACATCCCCGATTCACCTCTAAAAGATATTGTAAAAAATGAAGTACGATCAACCCTAATAAAACAGCTTGGCATTCACAACGCACAGATAGCTTTTTCTAATCCGAACGATTTACACGTTATCAATAACCACACTCGTCTAGCTGATCTTCCAGAAAGATGGGGGCATCACAGTTTATTAGTCAAACCACTGACACCACCCATTATCGTTATTCAAATTCCTATCAACGACAAAGATTGGCTGTACCTTGCTAGCTTAATGCCAGACCCTTATTTCTTGGATGGCACTTCTGCGCTCAGTGGCGACCGTTTGTTCTCCATGGCTATGTCTGTCATTACCGTATTGCTACTCAGCATTCTTATACTAAGGCGAGTCACTCGCCCTCTTGCCACGTTAGCGCGTGCAGCAGAACGCTTTGGTCAGGGTGACTGGAAACCTATTGAGGAAATAGGCAGTGTCGAAGTACGCAATACAGCGAAAGCCTTCAACGATATGCAACAACGCATACAACGTTATTTAAATGATCGAGAAAGGCTGTTTGCATCTATCTCACATGATTTGAAAACCCCTTTAACTCGTCTGCATTTACGGGCAGAAATGCTAGATGAAGATGACATCAGAGACGCCATGATTCGCGACCTAGAAGATTTAGACATGCTAGTAAAAGGAGCCCTTCAGAGCGTAAAAGAAACAGACATTCATGAAAATCGTATCGAAGTAAATATTTCTCGTATGCTCAGAGACATGCAATCCACTGCTAACCTGAATGACATAAAGCTCTCTGTTATCGGTGAGTTAAAACACCCTTTCATTGGTAAACCCTTAGCAATTAAACGTTGTCTCGGGAATCTCGTAGATAATGCCTTGTACTATGGTAAAACAGCCATGGTGTTTATCGAAGATAACGAAGATGAAGTTTGCATTCGTATCTGCGACCAAGGCCCCGGCATCCCAGTTGATAAGATAGATAAGGTATTCCAACCCTATACTCGACTGACACCAGATCATTCTGGCCACCCCGGAGGCATGGGGTTGGGCTTAAGTATTGCGCGTAATATCGCCAGAGCGCATGGAGGAGAGGTCACGCTAAGCAACGCACCAGAGAAAGGACTCGAAGCAAAAATCTGGCTACCTAGACACTAATTTCTCACCATAAAAACAGACAATGCAAGGTTTCGTTACAATAGGTTGCTCTACTTTACCCCCTCTTGCTAAATCCTTTGCTAAATTCGATAACTCGACCGCTCGCTTAAACTGATTAACAGGACACGAGGTCGAAATGACTAAAGCAATATCACAGTACTTAAGGTATTTGATGTCGCAACATAACCATAAAAAAATAAAAAAGGTTTTTATCATGAAAAAAATTGCTTTCGGTTTAACCGCGGTTGCACTGTCTCTATCAGCAGCAACAAGTCAAGCTGGCGACGTAGAAGTCTTACATTGGTGGACATCTGGTGGTGAAGCTGCTGCGATCAACGTACTTAAAGAAGAAATGGTCAACGCTGGCCATACATGGAAAGATTTTGCTGTTGCAGGTGGTGGCGGTGAATCAGCCATGACCGTCCTAAAATCTCGCGCCATTGCTGGCAATCCTCCTGCTGCTGCTCAAATCAAAGGACCAACAATCCAAGAATGGGGCGACCTAGGCTTTCTAACCAATCTTGATGATGTTGCCAAAGCAGGCGAATGGGATGTAATTTTACCTCGTGTTGTCAGTGAAGTAATGAAATACGACGGTCACTATGTTGCAGCTCCTGTAAACGTTCACCGTGTAAATTGGATGTGGGCAAACCCTGAAGTATTCCGTAAATCAGGCGCATCTATCCCAACAACATGGGATCAATTCATTGTAGAAGCGAAAAAAATCAAAGCGGCAGGTTTCACTCCTCTTGCTCATGGCGGTCAAGCTTGGCAAGACGCCACTCTTTTTGAAGCCATTGCGTTATCAAAAGGCACTAAATTCTATAACAGCGCTTTCCTTGCATTGTCGGATAAAGCGTTACGTAGCCAAGACATGATCGATGTATTTTCAACGTTTAAACAAATGCGTGAATTCGTTGACCCAGGTTTCTCTGGTCGTGATTGGAACATAGCAACGTCTATGGTCATCAATGGCGATGCTGCAATGCAAATCATGGGCGATTGGGCTAAGGGCGAATTTACGGCTGCAGGCAAAAAAGCAGGTGTTGATTACGTTTGTTACCCAGCGCCAGGCACAAGCGGCGCGTTCACTTTCAACATTGATTCTTTAGCAATGTTCAAAGTAGACGGCGACGAAAGACAAGCGGCTCAAAAAGACCTTGCTCGTTTGATTCTAGAACCTAAATTCCAAGAAACATTTAACTTGAATAAAGGCTCTATTCCAACTCGCTTGAATATGTCTCGTGAGAAGTTTGATTCTTGCGCACAGTCTTCAATGGACGCTTTCTTAGCAAGTTCTACTACAGGTCAGTTATTGCCAAGTATGGCTCACGGAATGGCCGTTAACTCTATGGCTCAAGGTGCTATTTTTGACGTAGTAACTAACTTCTTCAACGATGAATCTATGACATCAGAAGAAGCGGTAGACAAACTAGCGCGTGCCGTTAAAGCAAGCATGTAATAAGCGTTACTAGCACTTAAAGTACACGAGGCTGGTCTTGTGACCAGCCTCTTCGTTATCCTCAGTAGTGAAGCATCAATTATGAATACTAACGCCACCAATTCTGAATCCTCACCGATTCAGTCAGGACGTCGTGCACGCCTAAGTCTGGCTGACTGGATGCCAAAAATCGTAATGGCCCCTACGATGATTGTCACCTTAGTCTGCATATACGGGTATATGATTTGGACGGCCATACTATCCTTTACCAATTCTCGCATGTTGCCTTCTTATGACTTTGTTGGCTTCGATCAATATGAACGTCTTTTTAACAATGATCGCTGGATCGTATCCCTGACAAACCTCGGTGTCTTTGGCGGTTTGTTTATTCTTATCTGTTTATTCCTTGGCGTTGTACTTGCGATCTTTTTAGATCAAAAAATTCGTGCCGAAGGCGCAATTCGCACAATCTATCTTTATCCTATGGCGATCTCTTTTATCGTCACAGGTACCGCTTGGAAGTGGCTGCTTAACCCAACCAACGGTCTAGAAAAAATGATGGTCAACTTAGGGTTTGAAGACTTTAAATTTGATTGGCTTATTAATCCAGACATGGTTGTTTACTGCTTGGTGATTGCAGCCGTGTGGCAAGCATCTGGTTTTGTCATGGCATTATTCCTCGCAGGCCTTCGCGGAGTTGATAGCGACTTAATTAAAGCCGCTCATCTTGATGGTGCGAACACATTCACGACATACCGTCGTATTATTTTACCATCACTAAAACCTGTCTTTTTCAGCGCCTTAGTCATTCTTTCGCACATTGCGATTAAGAGCTTTGACTTGGTTGCCGCGTTAACGAATGGCGGCCCAGGTTACTCTTCCGATTTACCAGCCAATTTCATGTACGCACATACATTTACCCGTAGCCAAGTCGGCTTAGGTTCAGCCTCTGCCATGATTATGCTTGGTTGTGTGTTGGCCATATTGATTCCTTATTTGTATTCAGAATTACGAGGTGAGCGTCATGAGTAATCACACGGTTGGCCGTAAAACCTCTGGCCTAGATAAAGTCTTACGCTTTGCCTTGTATGCGGTTTTAATCATTGTCGCAGCTTTCTATTTGATGCCGTTTGTCGTCATGCTGATTACGTCTCTCAAGGATGTAGAAGAAATTCGTACTGGAACCTTGCTTTCTTTACCTACCTCACTGCATTTTGATTCTTGGTCAAAAGCTTGGTCTGGTGCTTGTACTGGTAGTAGTTGTGAAGGTATTTCACCTTACTTGATGAATTCATTTCAAATTGTGATTCCTGCGGTGGTGATTTCAACTCTATTAGGAGCGATAAACGGTTACGTTATTTCACTCTGGAAATTCCGTGGTAGTGATATCTTTTTCGCTGCGTTATTAGTGGGTTGCTTCATTCCATTCCAAGTTATTTTGTTACCTATGGCACGTACATTGGGCTGGTTGGGCATTGCAAACACAACAATGGGCCTAGTGTTTGTTCACGTTATTTATGGATTAGCGTTTACTACTCTATTTTTCCGTAACTTTTATCAGTCTATCCCTAACGAATTAGTAAAAGCAGCTCGTTTAGATGGTGCTGGTTTCTTTACCATTTTTTACCGCATTATTTTGCCTGTCTCCACGCCCATTATTGTGGTGACTGTGATCTGGCAGTTTACTCAAGTGTGGAATGATTTCTTATTTGGCGTGGCCTTCTCTGGTTTTGACACTCAACCAGTCACCGTTGCGCTCAATAACTTGGTCAACACCAGTTTTGGCGGTAAAGAGTACAACGTAGACATGGCTGCAGCGATTATCGCAGCACTACCCACACTCGCGGTTTACGTGTTTGCAGGTAAATACTTTGTTCGTGGCTTAACCGCTGGTGCGGTGAAGGGCTAACTAACTAGACTCAAACCTTCTAGATTAAAGAATCTTTAATCTTAAAAAGTATTTAATCTCAAAAAATAAAAACACTCGTGCCTTTTACGTTTCACAGCATGAGTGATTAGACAAAATTTGGAGTAATAACATGGCTAATCTCGTCATTGAAAATGTTAAAAAACGCTACGGCACCACAGAAGTATTAAAAGGTATTAACATCACTATTGAAGCGGGTGAATTTTTAATTTTGGTTGGGCCATCTGGTTGTGGTAAATCTACACTGATGAACTCTATCGCTGGGCTTGAAGATGTCACTGAAGGCCGTATTTTAATCGCAGACAACGATGTGACTTACACCAGTCCAAAAGACCGTGACATCGCTATGGTCTTCCAGTCTTATGCTTTGTACCCAAACATGACGGTTGCACAAAACATCTCATTTGGCTTAGAAATGCGTAAAGTACCAAAAGAAGAGCGTGAAACCGAAGTACAACGCGTTGCTGATATGTTGCAAATTAGTCATCTTCTAAACCGTAAACCTGCTCAATTGTCTGGTGGGCAGCGTCAACGTGTCGCCATGGGGCGTGCCTTAGCACGCCGCCCTCAGCTTTATTTGTTTGATGAACCACTTTCCAACCTAGACGCTAAACTACGTGTAGAAATGCGTACAGAGATCAAGAAGCTGCATAAAAAACTAGGCACAACTATTGTGTATGTAACTCATGATCAAATTGAAGCAATGACCTTAGCGGATCGTATCGCGGTAATGAAAGACGGCGAAGTTCAGCAACTAGGTACACCGCAAGAGATTTACGACAATCCAGCTAATTTATTTGTTGCTGGCTTCATGGGCTCTCCAGCCATGAACTTTGTTCCTGTTAACGTCATCTTAAAAGACGACATTCCAATGTTAGAGCTAGCGACCAACTCAGCAGTTGCTTTGCCTTTCCCTAAGCCAGAATCTTTAACTGCGCACGTAGGTAAAACCATCTTACTTGGTCTACGTCCTGAAATGATCACTGAACCTCAGCCTCATAAAGAAGGTCAACCTTTTGTAACGACAACGGAAATTGAAGTAGAAGTCACCGAACCAATGGGCGCTGATACGATGATTCTTACTCGTGTAAATGGCGCAGAGATTAATTGTCGTTCAAATCCAGCTTACCCAGCAGAATCAGGCTCTATTATTAAAATGATGTTCGACACATCCAAAGCGGTTGTTTTTGATGAAAAATCAGGTGAGCGTCTTGATAAGTAATCACCTACACCTTTAGTGAAATAACTGATTTAAAACACCTCTCTAAAAGAGCCGTCAGAGTTTTTATCTGACGGCTTTCTTCTCTCTATTACTGTTTTTGATAAAAAACAGCTCTGTTTTTGCACAAATGGTCAAAATTACTGCACAGTGTCTCGAACTTGTCGCAAATATGAGATACATTTTGCTAACTGTAATTAACCATGCTGCTCAATAACGCAATTCAATAACTAATAGCGCTGCGATTAATTACTGAAATGACCGACGATTAATACCACATTAGGAAACAACATAATGAAACCAATAAAACGCTATCTTCCTCATTTAGCAATAACCGGAATCGCCATTGCTGTAACAGGTTGTTCATCACTAGGTGGATATCAGCCAGCTTGGGAAGCAGATCAAGAATATAAAGTAACCATACTTCATACGAATGACCATCATGGTCGCTTCTGGCAAAACAGAAACGGCGAATACGGTATGGCGGCACGTAAGACCTTGATCGACAATATTCGTGAAGAAGTTGCTTTAAATGGCGGTTCATCACTACTTTTATCGGGTGGCGACATTAACACTGGCGTACCTGAATCCGATTTACAAAATGCAGAGCCTGACTTCAAAGGCATGAACATGCTGAAATACGATGCAATGGCATTAGGTAATCATGAATTTGATAACTCTCGTGACGTGCTAATGCAGCAACGTGATTGGGCTGGATTTCCATTCTTATCCGCTAATATCTTGGTAAAAGATACTGGCAAGCCATTATTTGATGCTTATAAAATTTTTGACATCAATAATCTAAAAATTGCCGTTGTTGGTTTCACGACAGACGACACTGTAAAAATTGGTAACCCTGAATACTTAGAAGGTCTTAGCATTCTACCTCCTGCAGAAGTCGCTAAAGATTTGATTCCTAAATTACATAAAAAAGCAGACCTTGTTATCGCAGCGACTCATATGGGTCACTACAAAGATGGTAACTACGGTGGTAATGCACCAGGTGATGTGACGTTAGCGCGTACGGTTCCTGGTATTGACGTTATCGTTGGTGGACACTCTCAAAACCCACTGTTCGAACCAGATGTACAAAGCGGCACCTTGATTCTACAAGCTCACGAATGGGGTAAATATGTTGGCCGTTTAGATCTTGTTATCAAAAATGGTGAAATCATTTCTTCTGAGTATCGCCTGATCCCTGTTAACTTGAAGAAAAAAGTAAAAGACGCTGAAGGCAAATCTGTTCGCGTTTTCATTGAAAATGAAATTGCACAAGACCCTGAAATGTTAGCTATGTTAACGCCTTTCCAAGAAAAAGGTCAGACAGAACTTAATGTTGAAATTGGCTTCTCAAACGCTGATTTCATCGGTGATCGTAGTGTTGTTCGTAAACAAGAAACAAACTTGGGTAACTTAATTGCACGCGCGATGAAAGAAAAAGTAAACGCTGACATTGGTGTAATGAACTCTGGTGGTATCCGTGACGACCTAGCAAAAGGTATTGTGACTTATAAAAGCGTTTTACAAGTACAACCTTTCGGTAACACAGTTTCTTACGTTGATCTAAACGCAACAGAATTGACAGATTACCTTTCTGTTATTGCTAGCAAAGAAGCAGGGTCTGGCGCATTCGGCCAATTTGATGGTGTTGCGCTTACTCTTGTAGACGGCAAAGCAACCAATATCGTAGTAAATGGCAGCCCATTAGATGTAAGCAAAACATACCGTGTTGCGATCAATAATTATGTTGCAACAGGTGGTGACGGTTACCCTAAAGTAACAGACCATCCAAACTACGTTAACTCTGGTTATGTAGATGCTGATGTTATGGTTGAATACATTCAAAACAACTACCCACTTGATGGTGCTAAGTTTACGCCTACAGGTGCTGTTAAGCGTTAATATCCATTTCCTAGAAGGCGTGATAGCGCCCTATAGTTAGGATTCTCTAATGCTAGGAGAGGCAATAAAAAATCCCCATAGACATCGTCTACTGGGGATTTTTTTGCTTCAGATAAAACGGTAATCAATCATAATTTCCCATTAAAGTAGCTATTTCTTATACATGAGAGATCAAAGGAAACCGAACGTTTTCATGTAAACATTGGCTGGCCATACTTTCTTCAAGAGGTTTAGAAAAATAATAACCTTGATATCGCGAACAGCCGGCCTGATCTAACAATACCTTTTCCTCTAGATTCTCCACACCTTCCGCTAAGACGGATAACGCCATATGAGACGCCATGGAAACGATCGTATTAATAATCGAGCTATTACTACTATCACCAGAAAGATCTCTAACAAATGACTGATCGATTTTTAATTGAGTGAGCGGAAAATGCTGTATATATCGTAATGACGAATAACCTGTACCAAAGTCATCGATAGAAAAACGTATATTTAGCTCTTTGAGTTGCCACATTTTTTCAGTCACTGAAGATATCTTTTCTACCAACATACCTTCTGTAATTTCTAGATCCAATAAGCTAGGATCAATTTGATGCTTTTCTATTACTTTTTTAATGGTATCGACAAAATCGTCTTTGGCAAATTGATAAGGACTAATGTTAATTGCGATGCTTTCAAACAGAGATGGTAAACCTTCTTCCTGCCATATTTTTAATTGTCGGCAAGCATTGTCTAGTACCCAATAACCAACCTCGTCAATTAGTCCAGCTTCTTCAGCCACAGGAATAAAGCGACTAGGAGGTACTTGTCCAAGTTCATCATTGAACCAGCGTAATAAGGTTTCAAAACCAATCAATTGACCGTGGGTATTCACTTGAGGCTGATAGACTAGGATAAATTCATTTTTGTTTATGGCCCCGTGCAATGCTTTTTCCAGTGCCAGTTTCTCTGCCACTTCTTGGTGCATCTCCTGTCGATAGAAGCAGTATTGATTACGCCCTTTCATCTTCGCTTCATACATAGCCGTATCGGCTTGGCGAAGTATCTGAGCATCGTCCTCATTTTCAAACGGAAACAAGCTAATACCAATACTGGCTGAAATAAACACATCCGTTTCATCTAACCGAAACATTTGTGAGAGTTTGAACAACAACGACTCAGCCAATTGAGTCACTTTATATCGCGCTTCTTCAAAATTTTTACCGAGCTCAGGAAGCAATAAAACAAACTCATCACCACCAATGCGGACGGCGATCTCAGGCTCAGATAAAGCAGAAATAATGCGCTGGGCGACCTCCTCTAAAAGCGAATCGCCAACATGATGTCCCATAGAATCATTAATACTCTTGAAACGATCTAAATCGAGAAATATCAAGCCACCAACATAACCGTTTTCACGAGCCTGAGTGATTACTTTTTCTAGATTCTGATTCAAAAATCGTCGATTAGGTAAATTGGTCAATGAATCGTAATAGGCTAAAAACTTAACCTGTTCTTCGTCTTTTTTACGTTGAGTAATGTCCCTAAAAGACGCTAAGAAATAATCATCTTGATCCAAGGTGATTATATTTCCGCACACTTCTACAGGAAATCGATCACCGTTCTTTCTGAAATAATCGGCGTCATAGGTCTTTGCCTTTTGAATAGAAGCGTCAGACCATTGTTTGAGTAAGCTGGGAGTTTGTTCAGGATCAATTTCTTGGATATTTAAGGTAAGGAGTGCTTCTGTGTCATAGCCTAATAACCGACAAGTTTGATCATTACTGTCTAAAATCTTTCCGTTCAAATCAGTGAGCAACATAGATTCACTGGACTGATGCAAAACCGCTTTAAAGTAGGCTTCGCTTTTCGCAAGTTTCGTTTCCACTTTTCTTCTTTTGTGCCAAAGAGCGGTAATGGTTCGTGCTAAAATACCTAATTCATCTTCACGCGCAGTTTGTTTAAACTTCAACTGCACTGGATCATTTTCATCGTTATCTAACAAACTCAAACGTTCAATTAAACGTGAAAGTGGACGAGAAATTTGAAAATAAAACAACATGAATATGGTGACACCAAGTAGCAGCGCCGACATAAGAGAAGTGAGAATCAAACGAACATTCCGTTGAATAAAACTGTTTTTAACAACACCGCTATCAATCTCTACCGTGAGAGTTCCAACAGGTGACAAGCGTTCGTTATGTACAAGCGGTAAACTAAATTGCAGAGGCAAGCCTCTAAATATTTTTTCAGAGACCCAATGAAACGAGAGAGGTACCAAAGGCCGATAGGTACTGGCAAGTACTTTTCCTAAATCATCTCTAAGTTCTGTTTTATGGAAGTCATTGGAACGCATTAATCCAAGAAGTACTTTCTTCGCAAAGTCTTCGTCTAACAGGTATGCCGCTTCCGTGACCGAGTTCTCAATAATATAAAGCGTCGACATGACATTACTTTGAATGTTTGCTTTTTCTTCTTCCCAGTCTGTAAAAACCTGAAAGGCACTAATGGTTAAGCTCAATATAAATAAAAGCAACAAAGCCCATTTAGCTTGCCTATAAGAAAGACGTTTACGCAGAGCTAACATAACTCCTCACTTTTGTTGGCTAATGAAGTATCAGGAAAATGTCTTTGTTTCGTAAAAATACCAATTATATCAATATGAAGCAGAACTTCTGAGCACTCAAGCATTATCAGAGTTTATGTAGGAAAAATATCAGAATAAACAAATCGAAAAGTTCAAAAAAGAGAAAAAAAATCTCGCCGAAGCGAGGTTTTAGAAGAACTAAAAATAATGGTGACTTATTTCTCAGCTAAAGCAGCTGTTTGCGCGGCAATGATTTCAGCAATACCTTTACGCGCTACAGCCAGCATTCCCATCATGTGTTCATCACTGAATGCTTCGCCTTCAGCCGTACCTTGAATCTCAATGAAACCGCCTTTGTCGTTCATGATCACGTTCATATCTGTTTCTGCATTAGAGTCTTCTGGGTAATCTAAGTCTAAAACGGGAACTCCTTTGTAAACACCAACAGAGATAGCAGCGATTTGAGAAACAATGGGGTTTGTTTTTACTTTTTTACTTTCCACTAGCTTGTTCATAGCGTCCGCTAAGGCAACAAAACCACCCGTAATAGACGCAGTACGAGTTCCTCCATCGGCTTGAATAACATCGCAGTCAATCGTGATGGTGTTTTCACCTAGCTTTTTAAGATCAACAGCGGCGCGCAAAGAGCGACCAATTAAACGTTGAATCTCAATCGTACGTCCATTTTGTTTACCGCGAGTGGCTTCACGATCCACCCGTTTATCAGTAGAACGAGGTAACATACCGTATTCAGCCGTGATCCAACCTTGCCCTTTGCCTCTTAAAAAGCGCGGCACACCATGAACCACCGTCGCCGTACAAATTACTTTAGTGTCGCCACATTCAATCAATACCGACCCTTCGGCGTATTTTGTAAAATTACGTGTAATCTTAAGGGGACGTAATTGATCTACTGCTCTTCCACTTGGGCGCATACTGGCTCTCTCTGTTGGTTAATATCGTAAAGGGACAATTATAACGAACCCATATAAAATTGCGCGCTCAGCAATCAGAAAGCATCACAATAAGCGGAAAAACCTACAGCAAGAGAAACTGTCGAACCCCTTATCGTTGCGCTACAATACCGCCTTTGTTTTCTCTATTTATTACCTAGGTACTCAACATGACTGCAAGCATGACAGCATTCTCACGCCAAGAAGCCGTATACGACTGGGGCACAATCAGCTGGGAAGTTCGCTCAGTCAATCAACGTTACTTAGAGCCTAACTTTCGTCTACCAGAAAACTTCCGTGAACTTGAGTTTTCTTTTCGAGATGTACTGCGCAAAAAACTGAATCGCGGAAAACTAGAATGCCAACTGCGTTTTCAAGCAGTCGACAAAGCGTCAACCAGCCTGACAATTAACCCAACTAATGCCCAAGCGCTAGCAACTGCGGTTGAAACGCTTGGCACTTGGTTTAAAGACCTAGATCCAGCAAACCCACTGGATATACTAAAATGGCCAGGCATCTTAAGCGAAGAAGGCACAGAGGCCGAGATGATGAAGAAAGCCGTTGTGGAACTGTTTAACAAAAGTGTGGATGAACTCATTCAAGTTCGACTACGCGAAGGTGAGCAGCTAAAAGAAATTATTGAGCAACGCTTAGATGCCATCGACGCCATCGTCGTCGAAGTACAAGCCAAATTACCTGAAATCATCGCCGCGCAGAAGCAAAACCTTATAGACAAACTCGAAGCTGCAAAAGCCGACCTTGATCCAATGCGCGTAGAAGCAGAAATCGTTTTGTTGGCACAAAAAGCCGATGTCGCGGAAGAACTGGATCGCCTTGCGACACACACCAAAGAAGTGCGCCGCCAACTGCAACAAAAAGGCCCAATCGGCCGCCGTTTAGACTTCTTAATGCAAGAACTCAACCGCGAAGCCAACACCCTGTCGTCCAAATCTATCGTCGTTGAAACCACACAAAGCGCGGTAGAACTGAAAGTATTGATTGAGCAGATGAGAGAACAGATCCAGAATATTGAGTGATGACTTTGTAAAAAAGACGCTTTGTAAGCTTAATGCTATTAACTTTTCGTCACTCATCAAGGCAAACCATATAACCCTTTAAGGTTATTGTTTGCTCTTGATCTATTTGCTTACTATAAGAGCATCATGGTAACGGGAAGTAGGAGCTGAAATGAAAATTATATATTCGCCAGAGCACAGCCAGCACAACACCAAAACGGAATTGTCAGGTGGCGAGTTGGTTAGTCCGTTTGAGTGTGCAGATCGAATGGAATACATCTGTAAAGCATTAAAAGAATATGACTTGGGGCCTCTGATTGAACCACGTCAATATCCTCGATCTCATGTCGAAAAAATTCATTCTAAGAACTATTTAGAATTTCTGGATAGCTGTTGGGAAGAATGGCAAGCAGCGGGAATGAAGGGTGAGGCAATTCCTACTGCATGGCCGTCAAGATCGATGACAAGCCCTCGTATCCCTGAGTTTATAGATGGTAAGTTAGGTTATTACGCATTGGCGGGGGAAACCTCTATTGCAGCGAATACCGCTCGTTCGGCTTGGCTTTCCTCTAACATTGCACTGACAGCGGCAGACACTATTGTACAGGGTGAAACGTCTTGCTTTGCACTCGCTAGACCACCGGGTCATCACGCATCTAAAGATCAATATGGCGGTTATTGTTTTATCAATAATGCGGCAGTCGCCACGCAATATTTATTAGACAACGGCTTTGCAAAAGTCGCTTTAATGGATGTCGACTTTCATCATGGTAATGGAACTCAAGCGATTTTTTATGACCGAAAAGATGTCTTTTTTAGTTCTATACATGGTGATCCTACTCATGAATTTCCATATTATTTAGGCTATGCCGAAGAAAAAGGTGCTGGGGAAGGTCTTGGATATAACTTAAACCATCCATTGCCTGCTGGCACGTCCTACAGTGAGTGGGAAGCCAAACTAGAAGAAAGTCTAATTGCTTTTAAAGCGTATGGCGCCGACGTTATGGTTGTCTCTTTAGGGCTAGATACGTTCGAAAACGACCCGATCAGTTCCTTTAAAATAAAGACGGATGAGTACCTGAAAATGGGGCAGAAGCTAGCAAGCCTGGAGTTACCAACGTTATTCATTATGGAAGGTGGTTATGCTGTGGAAGATATTGGCTATAACACGGCTAATGTTTTAAAAGGATTTTTGCAGGCGACTTAGGTTTTCAGTTGATTGGAAAAGTAGCGTAAAGCAATTCCGCTAGAGCAAAGACATCATTGGTAGCAGCAGAGCAAACAACTCTGCTTGAGAGCTAATATTGCATTTGCCATAAAGCTGCTTACGAAAGACTTTCACTGTCTCTTTACTGATATTCAGATTTAATGAAATCGACAATGACGAGTGGCCTTGTAATATCAACAAGGCGACTTCGGCTTGTCTAGGACTTAGAGCAATACCCGTATTATTGTTCAATGAACTTCTTAGTCGACTAACTACCGACCCGAGTATTATACCTTTGCCTTCTGACGGCTGATAATTTTTCCATTGCATTTCACATAAGGTAATTAGTACTTTTTCAAATGATTTCAATAAGTTAATTTCATTTTTAGTAAAAGCTTTATTACTGGTGCAGTCACGACCAAAACAGGCTGTTATGGTCGTGTCATGATTAACACGTGCAAAAATGGCGACCTCGTCGAGATTAGTTGTTTGTTGATAATATTCTTTGAAGTAGCTGGTTTGTTTGAACTTATCCGGTGCTATGTCAAAAAGGCGATGCACACCACGTTGTATACCATTGCAAATAGCATGATAAAAAGGATCGAGTAAGTAAGCGGCTTTTATATAGTGGCTATCAATATTCTTGTGGATGTCTGGGTTTAGCCTTTCTCGATACAAAATATGCGGGTTATGGTCTTTGTAATAAGCAATTACTAACAGATTATCAAAAGACGCTAGTTTGCTAAAAAAGTAACTCAGTGTTTCAGGAAAATTCGCCTGTCCAACCACTCTAATAAGTTCGCTCAACGCCCTGTCTTGCATATGATTCATACGCTACCTATAAGTGTAGAAAAATGATCAAATTGACAATCTCTTAAAAAAAGATACCCCCAAAAGTTACCATTTTTTAATAATTCGTTAAAAATAGGGGTATTTATTAAATATTAGAAACTCCATTTTTGCAATTGATATCAATCATGTGAACAACCACCCCAACGACATTACCGTCTTGCAGAGTATTTCACTTTCTATTTGAAACTATTACTCAAGCTCAATAAATTAAGGCCTTATCTATTGGTCATCGAGCTAACCTATAATATTGAGTAATATAAGTTACTTGAAAATTCGACGTTTTTAGGGGAAATTTAAGTAATTGGGAATAAACCATCCAGATCAATAAGATGATGCTCTGGTCTATACTCATTCATTAAAAACACATCTGAGGAGTGAATCGCTGCGTGAAGTTAGACGTTGAAGTATTAGACACTTCTATTGAAGTAAGAACGACTGTTACTAAAAATAAAGAATCATTGCTTGAGATGTTCATATTTTTACCAACAGACATGGCTATACGGGAGCGTGATATCCCTGCCAGCGTGTTATTAGATTCAAAAGCTTCTCGCTACCATTACTCGGTCTCCAAATCTAAATTTCCATTGCTTAAGCTAAAAGCAGAAAAACCTGGAAGTAAGAGTGACTTTCCCGTTTTTTTGAAAGCATTCAAGCTAAAACTTTCTAAGATGATTCAAGACATTACCGCTAGTAATGCTAAGACTAAAAATAGAGAGTTTTTAGAAGTCGCCGAGTCACTATTGAGTGACCTTAGAAGCACGCCAACAACAGATTTTAATCTTAAAGATTTTTGCTCTGCCGATGAGCTTTGCTCTTACTACGCAGAACAAATGACGCTTACCTACTATGATAAATGCCAAAAGAGAAAAGTCAGTGGAGTAAACTTTGATGAGCTTGTCAGTTTTGTTAGTGAAGAGCGGGAATATCGAAAGCAAAAATACGGGTTAAAGTCTAAAGAAGCTCAGTACATGCGTAAAAAGGAAGATCTCTTCTGTAAATCCATCAATATATCTCAACAAAATCGAGCGTTAGGTTTAATGAGAGAGCAAATTGCCTTTAGTATCAGTGCCTTTTTATCGATGTCGTTAACCACATTAATCGTGTTCTATTTTCAAAGAGGTTACGGCACAGTGTCATTTGCTGTATTTATGGCACTTTGTGTCAGCTACATTTTTAAGGATCGATTTAAAGAATTGTTTCGTAATTATGTTGCTAAAAAAATGGGCAAAGGAAAGTTCAGTGTCAAAAGCACCTTGATTGATAGTGAGGAACAAGTTGTTGCCCATTGTTATGACCTTGCTGAATTTACAACACCCGATGAAGACATACTAGCCATAAGAGGGAAAGGGAAATTTACTAAGAAGGAAGAAGGAGAAGTCGTTCTCTATTACAAGAAAAAATACGATGCGAATGACAGTTTCTTAAACGGCTTTTCTCAGCTTCGAGATACTATGAATATAAACCTTAATACACTGCTTGAGCTGCTGCCAGACACTACCCTAAGGTATTCTAGCTTTGAAAAGGGAGCGCTCGTAAAACGTAAATTCTCAAGATTGCATGATCTTAATATTATTGTTCGTCTAAATAGTAAAAAAATAGAACGATATCGATTAAAAGTATCTCATTCAAATATAGAGAAACTAGAATTTGTAAAATGGTCTGCTAGTTAATTTATCCTAATTTCATGAAATATAGCACTATAACAGCCCTTGAATGCTTGTTATTAAAGTAATCCACGACCAACCTTTCATATACTTTTTGACCTCAGTACTTGAGTTCACAATTTTTCGATTTTGGTTACAAAAGAACAGTAGTAATTGTTCGTTTAAGTCTATTAAATAAACCCTTTATAATTGTGTATTTAGTATCCATTATGATTATCTGAGGGTGCTAAATCGATTTCTTTTCTTGAAAACTGAACGTTAGAATTTTTTCATATCGTACATATTACATTGGCTTATTTTTCATACTTTACACGCAGCAATCCTAAGAGGCGGCATGCTTAAAACAATAAGAACTAAAATCATAATCACATACTCTTTGGTTATGGTCGCTTTTATATCGACGCTCTTATTGTCAACTTTTTTCAATGAGCGCAGCCGTGTACTTGAGCTAGCATTAGAAAAATCGACAGAGATCTCTAAAATGCACGCTGAGCTACTTAACCAAGAATTTAGTCAATACATTGCGATGCTAAAAGTATTAAGTGATAGCTCAGAAATAAAATCCAATGACTTAGAAAAAATCCAATCACAACTAAAAAGATTAATGACGGTAGGTGATGGTGACTTCATTAATACAGTCTATGTCGATATAAATTTGAATTTAATTGATTCACATGGAAACAAAAACAAAGTGACTCATCCCTTTTTTCTTAAGGGAGATCAATGGACAGGAAAAAAACATAACATCACTACACCTTTGTTTAGTAGATTCGAAAAAAAGCCCGTTATTCTTGTTGCTGTCCCTATTTTAGACTCTAAAAAAGAGTGGGTAGGAACCATTGCAGCGGCTGTACCTATTAAGATTATTGATGAAAAACTGTCCGCCATTAAAGTGGCAAAAGGAAGCTATGCGTGGATAGCAGACTCAGAGAATGTTGTCGTATCCCATCCGAATAAAGATTTCCTTATGACGAAAATCAGCTCGTCATCCGATAACAACTTCATTGGTTTATCGTCCCTTATTAGAAAGGCGGCGCTGCAGGAAGATGGTTATGGACAGTACCTTGACAAAAATATGAATGAATCGAAAATCGTCACTTTTTCTAAAATACAGAACCTCCCTGGTTGGAATTTGTTTGTAACGACAGAAGAGACTGAAGTCTTTCATGATATTTATGAGGTTTTATACAATGTACTAATTACCTCTTTCTTCTTAATGATTGTCTTCTTAATTATCATTATTAAGCTTTCAGGGAAAATAACAAAGCCTCTTATACAGCTTACTAAAGACGTGAAATTGTCTGCTGATAATAAAAACTCACAATTTACCGTCATACATTCTAATGATGAAATCGGCCAGCTTTATAAAGCCTTTTGTGAAACGACTCAAAAAATCCATCAACATACTCACTACTTAGAAGAAATGGTGAGTAATCGAACCAAAGAAATTTCAGCAAAGAATTTAATACTCAAAGAGAAAAATGATCAGCTCGAAAAAATTGCGTCTACAGATTCTCTTACCAAGTTGTACAACCGCCGTGCATTCAGTGCCTTAATTGACGAAGAGATGCTGCAAGCTGATCATCATGACATTCCTGCAACTCTTATTGTTTTAGATATTGACCATTTCAAGAAGATAAATGATCAATTCGGACACGATGTTGGTGATGATGTTTTATACCGTTTAGCTCGAGAGCTCGCCAATGATGACAATAAAGATCTTATTTGTCGCTGGGGTGGCGAGGAGTTTGTTATTTTACTGTCTGATACACAGTCCAATATCGCCTCAACGTATATCGAAGCGCTACGAGAAAAAATATCAAAGGTAAATTTCGACCCCGTTGGACGATTAACCTTTAGTGCAGGTATAGCAACAGTAAAACCGAAAGAATCTTTTAGAGAGTGGTTCCAAAGAGCAGACAAAGCACTATATAAAGCAAAAGAGTCTGGAAGAAATAAAATCGAATGGGGCTGAATTTAAGTGTGCGCGTTAGAACAACTAAAGCAGATTAGCATAACTACTAATCTGCTTTATTCATTCTAAACAGGTATAAATCTAGTACTTACCTAACTCAAGTACAGTTGTTGCTAGAACGTTGGCACCCTCTACGGCTTTAATAGTTACGTAATAAGCATGATCTTTACCACCAGAACAAGGAGGCATGTATGCGCCTGCTTTATCCCAACCTGGACCGCGATGCGCTGCAATCATAGTAAATGGCGCAGGCAAATCAAACGTATGACCTAACATCGCTGGAATCTCAGCAGATGGCTCAGTAGAGGTTAATTTGTAACTAATTTGACCATGTCCGCCATTATTCATGCCTTTTGAATCACGATCACTGTATTCCATTACAATAGTGTTGGTACCTTTTGGAAGGCCCATCAACGACAACTCCGGCGTAGCAGGACTAAGGCCACCGAATTTTTGACATTGTTCTGCGGCTGGAACTGTTTTGCCATCCCATGCTGAATTAGACAACTTAGCATCGAAAGCCAATGCGCTTGTACTAAGAATAGACAGACCAAGTGCGGTAACAAGTGATTTAGCTTTCATAACAATAACCCCTTTATTTAGGATGATACGATTAAATTCAGAAACCAGTGTACTTACGTTTAATATTAGAAAACGTATCACTTTAATGATGTAAAAACGAAATAAACATTAATATCATTCAAAGTTCAGCTCTATTCCTTCATTACATCGAAGCGGTTAAGGGCTTTTCACTTATAATACCAGACTGATTGTTACATTTTTCTTATTTTTATCGTTTGATGGACCTCACATGAAACCGCTTCAACGTTTAATGCAACACGATGCCGCTTACTTACTGCTGTTTATTTTTTTAGTAGCATTAAATTTACGAGGCCCAATCACAGGTTTACCGCCTCTGTTCGAACGTATCAGTATTGATTTGAATTTGAGCAGTTCTCAATCTGGTTTACTGACAAGTGTGCCTTTGCTGGCCTTTGCGTTATTTGCACCTGTTGCTTCTTGGCTCTCTCAGCGCTTTCTTATTGAGCGAGTATTAGCGGTTGGCGTGGGATTAATCGCTATAGGTATGGTTACACGATCTTTTGGTTTTACCAGTACTTTATATTTGGGAGTAACCTTTATTGGAATGGGGATTGCGATCGGTAATGTCTTGCTTCCAAGCTTATTAAAGCGCCAATTCCCTAATCACATCGTTCAATTAACCGCTGTTTACGTATTGATGATGAACATAGGTGGTTTTTTGATGGCAAGCTTTGCGGTTCCTTTAAGCCAATTCGCTGAACGACCAAATTTTCCATTAAATATGAGCGGCTGGTCATTTGCACTGGCTTGCCAAACCATAATCATTGTTTTGCCTATTGTTGTTTGGTTTAGCTGTAAAATAACACAGCATCAATTGCCTAAAATGAGCGGAGTAAGTGGAGGAGGGTCTATCTGGGGCTCTAAAACCGCTTGGCAAGTGTCGGGGTTTCTCGCGTTCAATTCATTAGTTTGTTACATAGTATTGGCTTGGATGCCGTCTATATTAATGAGTAATGGTTATGCTGATTCAACAGCAGGTCTATATCAAGGCTATTTACAGCTCGCCGGGGTTTTACCTTCATTAATTTTAACGCCCTTTATTCATCGTCTGGGCAGCCAGAGACGGCTTTGTTTGTTTGCTACAGGGTTAACATGGCTGAGCTTACTTGGCTTCTTATACATACCAAATTGGTCTGGTATTTGGTCTGTTTGTTTTGGCTTTGGTATCAGTATGGGGTTTATTTTAGGCTTGTCTTTGATTGGTTTAAGAACAAGTAGCCCAAAACAAGCCGCAGCACTATCTGGGATGTCCCAATTAATTGGTTATACTTTAGCAGCAATAGGCCCGTTTCTAATCGGTATGATTTACGATTGGCAGCAATCTTGGCAAATACCTTTATATATTCTTCTAGTACTTTGCTTTATTTGGATGGTATTTGGCTGGATCGCCAGCCCAAAGCCAGAATAGACGGTACCAGGTGAGAAAATAATCTGAACACTCTGTTTTTATTAGTTTGTGATATAGTAATAGGTCGTAAAAAGACATCAAATAGTGGATTAAAGAAATCTCATGGACAAAAAAAAAGGCAACTTATTCATTTTATCGGCACCTTCTGGTGCGGGTAAGTCTACCTTATACAAGGCGTTGTTGAAGCAAGATCAACAAGTACGTATTTCTGTTTCTCATACAACGAGAGCACCACGAGAAGGTGAAGAAGATGGCCGTGAATATTTCTTTACCGACCCTGAATCTTTCTTAGACATGATTGCCGAAGATGCTTTTTTTGAGCACGCTCAAGTGTTTGATAATTATTATGGTACTTCAAAAACGTCTATATTTAACATGCTAGAACAAGGCTTAGATGTCATTTTAGAAATCGACTGGCAAGGCGCTCGCCAAGTTCGCCAATTATATTCTGAAGCCATTGGTATTTTTATCCTTCCACCATCATTAAAAGCATTAGAAGAACGTCTAAAAGGTCGAGCAACGGATACTGATGATGTGATTCAACGACGAATGGCAAAAGCAGTTGATGAAATGTCTCATTACAAAGAATACGATTTTGTTATCGTAAATGACGATTTAAAAGACGCGCTTTCTCAAATGGCGTCTATTTTTATGGCAATGCGCTCAAAAACATCTGTTATAGAGCAAAAACATACAAATCTTATAAATGATCTCTTGTCAATGTAAGAGACCGTTAAGTAGAATTACCCTTGGAAAAATAGATAACAGACTGCAGAGGTCAAAATGGCTCGAGTTACCGTAGAAGATTGTTTAGAAAATGTTGATAACCGCTTTGAGTTGGTTATGGTCGCATCAAAACGTGCCCGTCAACTTGCCACTGGTGGCGAAGAAGCAAAAGTCCCTTTAGAAGGCGACAAATTGACTGTAGTTGCACTACGTGAAATAGCAGAAAATGTAATCAACGCAGGTAATGTTGATCTACAAAAACGCCCAATTCACGAGTTTTAATTTCAATGGTGTCGCTCATTGCACAGCTGTCGCACTTCCTTTTTGCCTTTGTGAGGTGAGCGATGTATACCATTGAAGATTTAGCACTAACGTTAAGCCAATATTTACCTTACGACCAAGTGGCTAAGGTAAAGCGCGCCTATTATTACGCCGAGCAAGCCCATGATGGGCAGCGACGTAAAAGTGGCGAGCCTTATGTCACCCATCCTCTCGCTGTCGCCGAAATTCTTTCTGAACTTCGAATGGATTGTGATGGATTGACAGCGGCACTTCTGCACGACGTAATTGAAGATACTGGCATTAGCCGCGACGCTCTCACGGAACAATTTGGAGCTGGCGTAGCGAGTCTTGTTGATGGTGTTAGTAAGCTGACCCACCTTGAATTCAATAGCCAAATCGAAAAACAAGCGCATAACTTCCAGAAAATGGCCATGGCCATGGCAGACGACATTCGTGTCATCTTAGTTAAGTTAGCCGATCGCCTACACAATATGCGTACATTGGACGCTATGCCCGCTCATAAAAAGCGCCGCATTGCCCGTGAAACCTTAGATATTTACGCACCAATTGCAAATCGTCTAGGCATGTACAATGTACGAGTCGATTTGGAATCTCTGGCCTTTCAAGCTTATTACCCAATGCGCGCACGCATGTTGCAAAAAGCCATTCATAAAAAGTATGGCCAACAGCGCATTAAAGACACACAAAAGATTGAAGATACAATTCGATCAGAGCTGGCGGCTGACTATATTGAAGCCAGCATTAGTGTTCGAGAAAAGCATATCTTCAGTATTTATCAAAAGATGGACAAGAAGCGCCGTTCTTTAGATGAAATAATGGATGTTACTGGTGTGCGAATCGTGACAGACCGTCATGACAGTTGTTATCGAATACTGGGTGTTATCCATTCACTCTTCAAACCTATTGAAGGGCGTTTTAAAGATTACATTGCCGTTCCTAAGTCCAATGGATATCAATCTCTTCATACTACAGTATTGGGTACCAACGGTATTCCAATGGAAGTTCAAATCCGTACCGAAGAAATGGAATTGGTTGCCAACAACGGTATTGCTGCACATTGGGCTTACAAAGCCAACGGCACATCAAACACACCAAGTAACCATGACCGTGCGACAAAATGGGTAAAAAGCCTGTTGGAAATACAACAGAAAGCCCATAGCCCTATCGAATTTGTTGATAGCGTAAAAAGCGATCTATTCCCTGATGAGGTGTATGTTTTCACCCCTAATGGACAAATTATTGAGTTGCCTTCTGGCGCAACGCCAGTCGATTTTGCATATGGCGTTCACACGGAAATTGGTAATACCTGCATTTCTTGTCGAATTAACCGTCGTCTAGCACCATTAAGCACTCAGCTTGAAAGCGGTCAAACCGTTGAAGTCATTACGGCTAAAAATGCGCAACCTAATGTTGCTTGGCTCAGTTTTGCCATTACAGGTAAAGCACGCGCTAACATTCGTCATTACTTAAAAGATAAACAACGCGAAAATGCCATATCTATCGGGCAACGTCTGTTAACGCGTTCTTTAAATTCGTTTAAAACGAACATTGATGAATTAACAACAGAACAAATAGCGCAAGTATTAGAAACCCACCAACTACCTTCTATGGACGATTTATTAGAATCCATTGGTAAAGGTCGTCATGTAGGTTATTTAGTGGCTCGCGAGCTCTTCCCGAATTACGATGAGAACACCTTAATTACGCCTAAGTCCTTTAAAGTAAATGGTTCTGAAGGCATGCTTATTTCTTATGCAAAATGTTGCTCCCCTATTCCCGGCGACCCTATTGTCGGTTATGTACAGGTTGATAAAGGCATTTTAATACATCACCTTAATTGCCCAAATGTTCAAGATCATTTATCCAGCCCCGAACGTTTTATCCATATGGCATGGGGCAAAGACATTGAAGAAGAGCTAAACATTAGCCTAATCGTTACTTACATTAACGAACGTGGCGCGGTAGCTAATATCGCTAGCTCAATAAGTGATACTGATTTCCAAGTATCGAACCTTGATATTATTGAACGCGGACGAGTCAGTCGTTTACGGCTTAACATTACTATTTCTAGCCGTGTTGGTTTAGCGGATGTAATGCGTAGAATCAAAGCAGTTCGTTGTGTTGAAAAAGTATCACGCGAAACCATTGTTGGTCGCTAACCTATTAATAAATAAAATATTTTATGCGTTACGGTGTCTACCGTAGCAATGTTTGATGTCTATTAGGATTACTCACCATGTCAAAGCAAGTTATTCATACTGAAAACGCGCCAGCGGCTATCGGCCCTTACTCTCAAGCTGTTCGTGCAGGCAACACTGTTTACCTTTCGGGTCAGATTCCTTTGGTTCCTGAGACCATGGAAATTATCAGCGAAGACATCGTAGAACAAACGACACAAGTCTTTAAAAACCTGCAAGCAGTATGTGAAGCGGCAGGAGGCTCTTTAGAGAACGTAGTGAAGTTCAACATTTTCATGACTGATCTAGGCAACTTCGCCACAGTAAACGAAGTAATGACTCAATTCGTTAAACAGCCTTACCCAGCTCGTGCTGCTATGGGTGTTCGTGCATTACCAAAAGGCGTACAAATTGAGATCGAAGGCATCATGGTATTAGAGGATTAATCTCCTCCAACACCAGAACAAAGAAATGCAAAAAAAGAGGCCGAGGCCTCTTTTTTTATACTTTTAATTTTCGTTTCTGTATTCACGTAATAGGGGCTTATAACCAGACACATAGCTTGGGTAACGAGGCGTCCAGCCTTGGGATAAAAGATACTGGCCTTGTATACGTTTGCCCGCAGAGGGGTTGAAGTCATTAATGTTACTAACCGCGACCTTTGCGTCTAAATGAGTCGCTAACCAAAGCTTTACTTCCCACATAGAAACGGGCGTTTGATCTGTCACTATAATATGCTCAGGTAAGCTGCTGTCAGTTAGTGCTAACCTAGCCAATCCAACTAAAGCAGATACAACATCATCCCGATGGATGCGATTTGTCCAACTGTTCGGCCCCCAATCATCTTCGCGCTCTACTTTTTCTAATAGTCGAAATCGCCCAGCGCCATAAATACCAGAACAACGTACTGCCACACTTTGAAACACCGACGCCAATGCCTGCTCCGCCTCAATTAACACTTTGGCCGTAGCAGATTTCGGCTCTGCTGTTGTTGTATCATCTATCCATTCACCTTGGCTTTGCCCGTACACACTGGTACTTGAGACAAAAAATACTTTAGGCGATTTTTCCACTGTTTGATACCGTCGTATCAAGGCTTGTGCCGTATCAAAATAGGCAGCACGGTACGCAGCTTCATTTCGACCATTTGGCGTCACAATCAAAAACACAACATCAGCGTCAGGAAGGTCATCGCCTTTCATATCAACAAGGTTGCCTGTGATACCTTTAACACCAACTGGAAACTCTTTTCCTGTCCGACGAATGCCTGTGACATGATGACCCTGTGCGACCAAATCTATTGCTAAACCCGCACCTAGGTCTCCACAACCTGCGATCAATATGTTTGCCATGTCATGCCTCCAGAATAACTATTTTTCATTATTTAACGGTATAAAACGGACAATAAGCTTGAAATGAAGAAATAATCAGCAATTCAAAAATGAACGAGTATACTTTATTGAATGGTGTATTATCATAGCTATTAACAATGAATCAGCCTATCAAAAAGGTGAGTTATGACATTAACGGAATTGAAATATATTGTAATGCTAGCCGAAGAAAAACACTTCGGCCGTGCCGCTGAACGATGCTATGTATCACAACCTACATTAAGTGTTGCCGTCAAAAAGCTCGAAGAAGAGTTAGGTGTGGCTATTTTTGAGCGTAGTAAAAGCTCCGTTTATATCACACCACTGGGCGAACAAATCATTGCCCAAGGCAAGCGGGTCTTAGATCAAGCAAATATGATCAAAGAGTTAGCGGCATCGGGTAAAAACCAACTAAAAGGCCCTCTTAAAATTGGTGCTATTTTTACTATTGCCCCTTATTTATTTCCTTTTATGATCCCTTCTTTACATAAAATAGTCTCTGGCATGCCACTGGTTATTGAAGAAGATCTTACTGAAAACTTGCGTCCAAAGTTACGCAATGGCGAAGTAGATGCGATCATTGTAGCCCTACCTTTTCATGAACCAGATGTAGTTACTCAGCCGATTTATGAAGAAGAGTTCGTCGTGCTTATGCCTAAAGACCATGCTTGGACTAAATTAGAGAGTATAGAAACAGACCAACTTTCTACGGATAACCTGTTGCTTCTTGGTAAGGGCCATTGCTTCAGTGAGCAGGTATTAGAAGCTTGTCCTTTAGTAACAGCCAGCTCCCTTGATGATGGACGTACGGTCGTGAATGGCAGTTCACTAGAAACTATTCGCTACATGGTTGCATCTGGTTTAGGAGTGACTGTATTACCTAAATCGGCCGTCACTAATATCAACCATGACATGCTAGAAGTGCGCCCTTTCTCTGCACCTGCACCAAAGCGAACCGTTGCATTAGCTTGGCGAGCAAGCTTTCCTCGCCCTAAAGCCATCGAAGCGGTTAGCCAATCCATCCGTGACGCTTGTAAACATCTAAATTTGTAGAGACAAGCATGATTGATGGATTAGACACTCAGGATGTTCGCGAACTAAAAGGGGTAGGTGATGCGATGGCTGAGAAATTGGCCAAGCTTCACTTGAACACGGTTCAAGACTTGCTGTTTCATTTGCCGATTCGCTACCAAGATAGAACTCGAGTGGTTCCTATTGGTCACCTGCGTTTCGGTGATGAGGCCGTCATTGAAGGCCAAATTACTGGCTGCGAAATCAAAATGGGCAAACGTCGCAGTTTGTTATGTCGTATAAAAGATACTACGGGCACTTTATGTTTACGATTCTTCCACTTCTCTGCCGCCCAAAAGAAACAGCTAGAGTCAGGTAAGCATGTTCGCTGTTTCGGAGAGATTCGTCGAGGTAGCTCAGGCTTCGAAATTTATCACCCTGAGTACAAAGTCATTGGCGAAGACGAAACACAAGAAGAGTCCTCTCAGCTCACACCCATTTACCCACTTACCGAAGGCTTGACTCAAAACAAGATACGCCAGCTGTGCGAGCAAGCTCTAGAACGCTTAACACCTTACAACTTACAAGAGTGGCTGCCGGAAGATATTCGCTTACAATTCAGCTTGCCACAACTTAGCGACGCCATTCAGTTTTTACATCACCCATCACGAGAAGCAGACTTAGACTTACTAAGATCTGGCAAGCATCCAGCACAATATCGTTTATCATTTGAAGAACTCATGGCGCATCAACTGTCTTTGATCGGAAAACGTATTGAAGCCAAAAAGGATTTAGCGATTCAGGTATCAACCGCTGGCGCACTCAGTGAAGGATTATTAAGTAACCTGCCCTTCTCACCCACCAATGCCCAACAACGTGTTTTTCAGGAAATACTCACAGACCTAAATACAGGTCATCCAATGCTTCGCTTAGTACAAGGTGATGTTGGATCAGGAAAAACATTGGTCGCAGCGTTGGCAGCGGCCTCGGTTGTTCAGGCTGGCTATCAAGTGGCTATAATGGCTCCAACGGAAATTCTTGCCGAACAGCACTACATCAACTTCACCCAGTGGTTCAAGCCATTAGGTCTGCAGGTTGCTTGGATGACAGGTAAGTTAAAAGGGAAAACGCGGGAGAAAGAGCTTGCTGATATTGCTTCTGGTACAGCTCAAATCGTTGTTGGAACCCACGCCCTCTTTCAAGATACCGTTGAATTCGATCGCCTAGCACTCGCTATTATTGATGAGCAACATCGCTTTGGTGTACATCAACGCATGGCGTTACGTGAAAAAGGTATGAAGCACGGTTTTCAGCCACATCAATTAATAATGACAGCGACGCCGATACCCAGAACCTTAGCTATGTCAGCCTACGCAGATCTAGATTGTTCCATAATTGATGAACTCCCACCAGGACGAACGCCTGTTAATACCATTGTGGTATCAGACCAACGCCGTCAAGAAGTCATTGATAGGGTCAAAAGTGGTTGCGAAGAGGGAAAACAAGCGTATTGGGTTTGTACACTAATTGAAGAGTCTGAGGCATTGCAGTGCCAAGCAGCAGAAGACACAGCATTATTACTTCAAGAGCAACTTAGCGATTTGTCTATTGGCCTGGTTCATGGGCGGCTTAAAGCTCAAGAAAAAGCCGATATTATGGCAAAATTCAAAGCGGGTGATATTCAATTATTAGTCGCGACTACGGTGATTGAAGTGGGCGTCGATGTACCGAATTCCAGTTTAATGGTCATTGAGAACCCCGAACGACTTGGACTTGCTCAACTGCATCAATTACGCGGTCGCGTTGGACGAGGTAAGGCAGCCAGCCACTGTGTATTGCTTTATAAATCGCCTTTGGGTCAGAACAGTAAAGAACGCCTCTCAACTATGCGCGAGACCAGTGATGGTTTTAAAATCGCAGAAAAAGATCTTGAGCTACGAGGCCCTGGGGAGTTACTCGGAACCAGACAAACGGGTCTCTGGGAGTTTAAAGTTGCAGATTTACAAAGAGATAAAGAGTTACTAGATAACGTTCAAATAGCTGCCACGTTATTACATACGCATCACCCAGAGTGTGTGTCTCCACTTCTATCGAGATGGTTGCCAAATCATGACCAATACCTCAACGTCTAATTTTTGAGCTAGACACCTGTCAACTAGTGCATTTCGCTCTTTGCCTTTTCTATCTATATCAGTTTTGGCTTTATATTTGCTTGCACATGAACAAAATATAATCAAAGATTGCTCAAGCTAATAAAGTTCTGTGTATTCTCTTATTCATCGAAAGGAACAGACATGACTTCACTTAATCAAATATATCAAGATACAGCACTAAGCATCCAAGGTTGTGGCTATAGAATCGAAAATGATCGCGTCATTATTTCTATTGAGCATATTGGGAACCATAGAAGCGAAGACAGTATCAGTGGAACATTACGCCTTCAATTATGCGCTTTCCCACAAAATATGAATGCTTTAGAAAATGAAGTCTTGGCTTCGACAACCATTGGTGAAATCAAAGGCCAACACTTTATTCCCGATGGTCACTACGATTTAATTTTCCAACAACCATCCACCGGCATTTGGCAATTAGCATTACAGCTGAGCGAGTGGAATGGTATAGATTACGCATTATACGATACTGTTTATTTCGATATTCCTTATCAAACACCAATAAGTAGCACTACTATAAGTAACGTCTCTCTTGAAAATACAGCGATTGAACAAGCCACACCTAATCCACAAAACCTAAATATTGACTCTATGAATCCAGTCACGAAATCAAGTTTAGTTCCAGATACTCAAACATTAACACCTTCAATTGTGCCTCCTCAGAAGTCACAAAAACGAAGACGTAAAAAAGTCGATAAAGTGGAGGATAGTGGCTTAGTTGAAGGTTATCTGGCGATTAACAAATCAAAGGCACAAAGAATTTTGAATGTGAAAGGCGTACCGAAAGCCTCACTAGAAAAATTAATTTTAGAGCGCCCTTTTCAATCAGAAAGAGCCATTCTTAATATAAAAGGAATAGGTCCAGCCATGCTGAAGAAAATACTTGCTGAATTAGCAGGCTAAATAGGACTTTGAATGAAGATACGAACAACTACTCTTTACTCGTATCTTCATTCAATAGAATTAAGGGATATTGACAACCGTGGTGCTTTTAACTTCTTCCATAGCAACGTAAGTGCGAGATTCTCGAACATGTGGCAGCGTCAATAACGTCTCACCTAACAATATTCGATAAGAATCCATATTGGATACTCGCGCCTTCAAAAGGTACTCAAAATCCCCAGCAATCAAATGACACTCTAAGATCTCTGGAATTTCAGCAACGGCCGTTTTAAATTCATTGAAGCCTTCAGGCGATGTAGTCTTAAGACGAATTTCGACAAAAACCAGTAAACCAGCATCCACTTTCTTAGGATTTACTAACGCACAATAGCCTGTAATATAGCCATTTCGCTCCAAACGACGTACACGCTCTAAACAAGGAGTGGCACTTAGCCCGACACGGCTCGCCAATTCTACGTTAGATAAACGACCGTTTATTTGTAGCTCCCGCAGAATTTTTTTATCTAAGCGATCAAGTGGTTTTGCTGAGTTATCCATCTGATGTGGATCTCCTTACATGGCTTCAATTGATTCTTAAGTCTACCATGCAGATAACAAATTATGGAAAATGCTTTATTCAATATATTATGTCTATAGCCTACTTCGCACGTCGAAAGCACCATATCGATGCGAAAACTGTTTTTAGTACAAAACAGAACATTCTTTCTGAAAACTCGCTCCATTTTTGTGCAACATTCATAAAAAAAACCTCAAAGCCTTATATTTACTGCTTTTAGCTAACAAAATACCGGTTTCCAGATTTGAAAAAAACGCTATAGAGCAGACAAAAGGTGTAAGAAATACGCAAAATTGACTATCGTTATAATATTTTATTCTTGACTACACTCTAAAAGAGTACTTCTATAGGGGTATGTGATGGTCTTTATAGAGGAATCATCTACATATATCTAACAACAAGAATAATTACATGTTGGCACTAACTTTGCTTTATTTTATCTACACAGATTTTAGATCTGCCGTTTAGTTAAGCAAGATAACAACATATATATAAAATATATAAAAACGCCTGGGAGGCTTAATATAATGAAATCAAATGTTGGTAAATTACTCTCTACCGCCGCTATTGCAGCGACTATTAGTACTGCAGCAACGGCATCTACACTAGATGACGTTAAATCAAAAGGTTTTATCCAATGTGGTGTAAGCCAAGGCGTTCCTGGTTTCTCTAATGCTGATTCTGAAGGTAACTGGACAGGTATTGATGTAGACGCTTGTCGTGCAACTGCCGCTGCAATCTTCGGTGATGCTCAAAAAGTAAAATTCACACCTCTTTCTGCTAAAGAACGTTTCACTGCTCTTCAATCTGGTGAAATCGATGTTTTATCTCGTAACACAACTTGGACTTATACTCGTGATACGTCTCTAGGTTTAGACTTCACAGCGGTTAACTTCTATGACGGTCAAGGCTTCATGGCTCGTAAAGACCTAGGCGTAGAATCTGCAATGGATCTTGACGGTGCGACTGTTTGTACGGAGCAAGGTACAACAACAGAATTGAACATGGCCGATTTCTTCCGTAAGCACAAACTATCTTACGTTCCAGTTGTTGTTCAGAAAGCAGACGAAGCTCTAGCTGCTTATGCTTCTGGTCGTTGTGATGTATTCACAACAGATAAATCTGGTCTTGCTGCTCACCGTTCTAAGTTAGCAGAGCCAAATGCTCACATGATTCTTCCTGAAACTATTTCTAAAGAGCCTTTAGGCCCTGTAGTTCGCCATGGCGATAACCAGTGGAAAGATATCGTAACTTGGGCTATGTTCGTTCAAGTTAACGCTGAGGAAATGGGTATTACGTCTAAAAACGTTGCTAAAATCAAAGGCGAAACAATTGATCCAGGTATTAAACGTCTTCTAGGTGCTGAAGGTGATATGGGCGCTCAGCTAGGTCTTCCAGCTGATTGGGCTTACAACATCATCGCTCAAGTAGGTAACTACGGTGAAGTGTTTGAACGTAACGTTGGACCATCTACTCCAGTAGGTCTTCCACGTGGTATTAACAATTTATGGACTGAAGGTGGTGTTATGTACGCGCCACCAGTACGTTAATATTTAATACCTAAAAGCACCTGCTTAGGGTATTCACTCAGCGGCGTCTTCGTCGCTGAGTTTCTCCCCCTTTCCTACCACATCTGACGAGCATTTCATTTGCCTGAACCAAGATGACCGATAAAACTACTTCAAGTAACAAAAGCTTTTTGAATGACGCTGGCAATCGCGCCCTAATCTTTCAAGTTGTGCTTCTCGCTCTGGTAGTCTTCGTAGGTTATTACTTATTTAGTAACTTACAAGCTAACCTAGCTGATCAAGGTATTTCCACTGGTTTTGGATTTTTAAACCAACCAGCCGGATTTCCCGTTCTTATTCACCTAATTGAATACACCGAGGCTGACACTTACGGACGAGCGTTTATTGTCGCCCTCATTAATACTGTTGTTATCTCTTTAATGGGTATTGTTTTAGCCACTGTTATTGGTGTTGTCATGGGTTTAGCCCGACTCTCTAATAATTGGTTAGTAGCACGCCTAGCAACGGTATATGTTGAAACTTTGCGTAACATACCTCTCTTGTTACAAATGTTTTTCTGGTATTTCGCTGTTCTAGCAACGCTACCTCACCCTAAAAACAGTATTATATTTGCAGATTTCTTCTTAAATAAACGTGGTATTTACTCTCCAAACCCTATTTTTCAAGACGGTTTTGGTATTGTAATAGCTGGCTTTATCCTATCAATTATTGCCTCTATTGCTTTAATTGTTTGGGCGAAGAAACGCCAAACTCGAACTGGGCTTTGGTTTCCTGCTTATTGGTCTTCCCTTGGTGTGATCGTCGTTATTACTTTTCTAGCCTTGGTTGTATCTGGATTCCCTATTGAATTTGATCTTCCACAAAAGAGTCGTTTTAACGTCACTGGCGGGATGGTTCTTCCTCCTGAATTTGTTGCAGTACTTGTCGCACTTTCTACTTATACAGGAGCCTTCATTGCCGAAATCGTCCGTGCTGGCATATTGTCTGTAAATTGGGGACAAACGGAAGCTGCTCGTTCTTTAGGTTTAAAAGACAGTTTGACTCAGCGTTTAATTGTTTTACCTCAAGCACTACGAGTCATTATTCCACCGCTTACTAGCCAATTCCTAAACTTAGCGAAAAACTCATCACTGGGTGCCGCTATTGCGTACCCTGAGTTAGTTGCTGTCGTTATGGGGACGACGCTGAACCAAACAGGTCAAGCGATAGAAAACATAGGTCTTTGTATGTTGGTTTACGGAACATTAAGTCTTACTATTTCAATGTTCATGAACTGGTATAACAAAAAAATGTCATTAATGGAACGCTAGGAGGAAGATCATGGCTATTGAATTTAAACCATTACCAAGCCTTCCACCACCAGTGAATTCTGTTGGTGCTGTGGCCTGGATTCGTCAAAACTTATTGTCGTCTCCGCTTAACATTTTCTTAACGTTATTCAGTTTTTATGTCTTATATTTACTGATTCCACCTGTTGTCGAGTGGGGTATTCTCACTGCAACTTTTGATGGTGCATCTAAAGCAGCATGTACTGGCGGCGGCGCATGCTGGGCTTTCATTGGAGTTTACTTTGATCAGTTCATGTATGGCTTATATCCATCAGAAGAAACTTGGCGTATCAACTTAGCCTTGATTTTGTTGGTGATTTTAATAGGTACTTTTGCTGTTAAAACAGTTAATAAGTTGTATTTATCCATTGGGATTATCGTTGTTTACCCTGTTATCGCTTACTTCTTGTTTGCCGGTGGTGTATTCGGACTGGAAGTCGTTGAAACCTCGTTATGGGGAGGCTTGTTCTTAACAACTCTTTTAGGTGTTGTTGGGATTGTAGCTTCATTTCCTTTAGGTGTTTTATTGGCGCTGGGTCGCCGATCTAATATGCCTATAGCGAAATCTGTTTGTATCGTTTTCATTGAGACGATTCGTGCTGTTCCCTTAATCACTATCTTGTTTATGGCGTCAGTAATGATTCCATTGTTTTTGCCTGAAGGCATGAACTTTAACAAGCTATTACGAGTGTTGATCGGTATTACCCTATTCTCTGCGGCATACATGGCTGAGGTTATTCGTGGTGGTTTACAAGCTATCCCGAAAGGTCAATATGAAGCAGCTGATGCAATGGGACTAACCTACTGGCAGTCAATGGTTTTAGTCATTTTGCCACAAGCATTGAAATTGGTTATTCCTGGTATCGTAAACACCTTCATTGGTTTGTTTAAAGACACTACCCTAGTTTACATTGTGGGTATGTTTGATTTACTTGGCAGGATTCAAGCGGCGACTCATGATGCAAGCTGGTTAGGTACAACAATCGAAGGCTATGCATTCGCAGGATTTATTTATTGGGCGGCTTGTTTTGGCATGTCTCGCTACAGTATGAGAATCGAGCGTAAGTTAGAAACTGGGCACAAGCGAAATTAGTTAAGAATTTGAGGTCAATACAATGACAGACATGAATATGGCTCGTGCCCAACTTGCGCCGGGCGAGAAATCAATCATCGAATTTAACGATGTTAATAAATGGTACGGTGACTTCCACGTACTGAAGAACATTAACTTCAGTATCAAGAAAGGTGAACGTATTGTTGTTTGTGGACCTTCTGGTTCAGGCAAGTCTACAATGACACGATGCATTAACCGCCTTGAAGAGCACCAGAAAGGCGAAATCATCGTTGACGGTATAGAAATGAACAATAACTTGAAGAACATCGAAGCTATCCGTAAGGATGTGGGCATGGTTTTCCAGCATTTTAATTTGTTTCCTCACCTAACGATTCTAGAAAATCTGACGTTGGCACCAATCTGGGTTCGTAAGATGCCTAAGAAGCAAGCGGAAGAAATGGCTATGCATTATTTGGAGCGTGTAAAAATCGCTAACCAAGCATTGAAATATCCAGGTCAGCTTTCTGGTGGTCAACAGCAACGTGTAGCGATTGCACGAGGCTTGTGTATGCAGCCTCGCATCATGCTTTTTGATGAGCCAACCTCTGCACTTGATCCAGAAATGATCAAAGAAGTATTGGATGTTATGGTTCAGTTAGCTGAAGAAGGCATGACCATGGTGTGTGTAACGCACGAAATGGGTTTTGCTAAAACCGTTGCTGACCGTGTTGTATTTATGGATGCAGGTGAAATTGTTGAAGCAAATGAGCCTCACGAATTCTTCGATAATCCTCAACACGACCGTACTCAAATGTTTTTAAGCCAAATTCTAAATCACTAATTGATAACTTGGTTTTAAAATCTGGTATATTGAAAAGCCCCGAGAGGGGCTTTTTTACATCTGTCACTTAATGCATGTTTTAGCAGAGATTTTTATGGAACAACCTTCAGATCTTCAGCCCAGTCAAAAAATACGTGTTGTGCATTTAGCTGATCACACAGGTCGCCTACAGGTTCTTTTTCCAGAAAGTAGCATGCTCGATATTGCGGCTGTTTCTCGTATTACTAAACGTCGCTTTGAGCCTATTGCACATTCCCATAGTAATGGTGATGCTCTTATCAAGCCAAACAGCGTGATGACAATATTAGAAGCAGATATGCTTGCTGGTAGCTCTTTTTCAATTCGCACCAAAAGTAATGGTCAGCGTAGAGATATCTCTAGTAGTGAATTGAAAAAGCTATTTTCTGGACCATTAAACAGCTTCAACAATATATCTATTGACGCACCCTTGATAAAAAAGCCCGTCGATAATCATGAAGATGATGAGGAACAAATTCTACAAGCACTGGGACGGTTTCAGTCTATTCGTCTTAAACAACGACTTGAAGAGACATTGGAAATTCCACCATTACCTGCATCTTCAAATAAGATTATTCGCCTTTCATCTGATAACAGTTCTGGTACAGATGAGTTGTGCGACGTTATCGCGTTAGACCCTAGCTTGGCGGCACAAGTTGTCAGCTGGGCATCGTCTCCTTATTACGGAGCCCCAGGGTCAATAGAATCTGTTGAAGACGCTATTATTCGTGTATTAGGCTTTGAAATGGTGATGAATTTAGCCCTGGGGCTTTCTATGAAAAATGCCTTCAAAACACCAGAAGAAGGACCACGACATTACCAAGATTTTTGGTTAGACTCTGTAACCAACGCTGTTTTAGTGGAATCCTTAGTAAAAGCAATGCCCGCAGAAAAACGTCCTAAAATTGGTCACGCGTACCTTGCTGGCTTGTTGCATAATTTTGGCTTCTTAGCCATCAGCACTATTTTACCACCTCATTTTTCTATTCTGTCTCGATATCAAGAAGCGAATTCACATCTACCGGCTGAGCTGATTGAGATGCAAATATTGCACTTCACAAAAGAGCAGCTAGGGTCTTGGTTATTACGCTATTGGAGCCTACCAGATAATATTTGGACAGCCATTCGATACAGTAAAAAGCCCCACTATTATGGGGAACACGCTATTTTGGCAAAGCTACTTTATGTATCACACCAACTTCGTAATGATGTAGAGATTGAACCTGAAGTACTAAGCCAGATAGGCCTGTCTCTTGAAGAAGCAGAAGCATGTCAGCAAGAAGTCTATCAATCGTCCGCTGAGCTACATAAAATGGCTGATTTAATTAATAACATAAGCGCTTAATTTTATTATGACTTTGATGAATCAATCGGCCGCGCTACAGTTTGACTACCGCTGGGCGCCTATACATCGAATTAATAAGATAAAAGTATCCCAAGCATTGTGGCCTTGGTTGATCACTCAGACCTCTCTCACTGCAAAGTTACAAAGCCTTGGCACATTGGCGGTTGAAGTCATTGATGACGCATGGGGAACACCTACAACCCGCGAGCGGAGACGTCTTAACCTGCGCCCTCGTGAAGCCGCTAGAATTCGTACCGTATTATTAAAAGTAGATGGAATTGCAGTGATTTATGCGCGCTCTATTATTCCAGCAAGATCTCTACGAGGACATTGGCGACAGGTAAAACATTTAAAAGATAAACCATTGGGTGGCTATTTATTTCAACATAGAGCGCTTACTAGAAGCGGTATAGAGGTCACTCAATTACCTAAAAGCATGTTCCCAAACCAGCCTGAGCCTTTATGGGCAAGACGCTCAGTATTTCAGCAGTTCGGTCCGGGAATATTAGTCAATGAAGCCTTCTTTGATGAAATTAATCACCTAACAGCGCCGCTTGGATTTTTATGAGTAAGCTAAAAGATTATACAGAGCTCACGCGTTTTAACCGCCCTATTGGGTCATTTTTACTGATGTGGCCAACATTGTGGGCATTATGGTTAGCATCTGATGGCATACCTGATTTGCACTTAATAATTATCTTCGTTTTAGGGGTATTTAGTATGCGGTCGGCTGGCTGTGTCATTAATGATTACGCAGATAGAAAAGTCGACGGCAGTGTAGAGCGAACAAAAAATAGACCTTTGCCATCGGGTCGTGTGTCAGAAAAAGAAGCTTTAGGTCTTTTCGCAGCACTCTGTATATTAAGCTTTGTTTTAGTACTCTTCACTGATGTAAGAACGATCTTATTGTCTGTTGTCGGACTAGGGCTTGCTGCTCTTTATCCATTTATGAAGCGATATACGCACCTACCTCAATTGTTCCTTGGCTTGGCCTTTTCTTGGGCGATCCCAATGGCATACAGTGCTCAAGGTGGTGATTTAAGTGACCCGATATTGTGGATGCTATTTGTTGCCAACTGTTTTTGGACGATTGCTTACGACACATATTATGCGATGACAGACCGTAAAGATGACCTAAAAATTGGCGTAAAGTCGACGGCGATCTTATTTGGAGAATATGATTTATTTGTCATCCTTTGCTTGCAAGCTTTAACCCTGTCTCTTTTGACGTGTATTGGCTTACTAGCAGGACTTCATTGGTTATACTTTATTTCACTATTGGTTTGTGTTGGACTCTTTTATCAGCAATTCCAACAAGCCAAAGATCGCGAAGAACAGGCTTGTTTTCGGTCTTTTTTAGACAATAACCGTGTTGGTTATTGTGTATTCATTGGTTTAGCCGCGAACTTTTTTATGTAATATATGGCAAAGTTGTGACAATGTAATCTAATTGTCACATAAGGTCGATTTAATGAAACCGTTCCTGAGATGAGGGTATATCCTGTGACCGGTAAAAAAGTATTAATAATTGACGACGAATCTTCCATACGCGAAATGATTGCCATTGCACTTGAAATGGCAGGTTACGAGTATTTGGAAGCAGAAAATATCCAGCAAGCTCATGAAATCATTGTCGACCATCGACCTGATCTTATTCTTGTGGATTGGATGATGCCTGGCGGCAGTGGCATTGAGCTCACGCGCCGTCTGAAAAAAGACACCACCACGGCTGAAATCCCTGTGATTATGCTGACGGCAAAAAGTGAAGAAGACAACAAAATACAAGGTCTAGAAGTCGGTGCGGATGACTACATCACCAAACCTTTTTCACCTCGTGAATTGGTTGCAAGGTTGAAAGCAGTATTACGTCGCGCAACACCTCAAGGTATTGACGAGCCAATTGAAATTGAGGGCCTTACTCTTGATCCAATTAGTCAGCGAGTAACCATCGGAAACCGCCCATTAGACATGGGACCAACGGAATATCGATTACTAAAATTTTTAATGACTCACCAAGAACGAGCCTACTCCAGAGCACAGCTTTTGGATCAAGTTTGGGGTGGTAATGTCTATGTGGAAGAACGTACCGTTGATGTTCATATTCGTCGATTACGTAAAGCCATTGGCAGCTCCCATGACTCCTTGATACAAACAGTGCGAGGGACAGGTTACCGATTTTCAGCAAAAAGGTCCGCATGAAAAACGTTTGGCGAAACACCATTATTAGTTGGCTCATCGGATTAGCAGCCTGTGTTGTCATCGGCCTTATTCTTGGACAGTTACTCGGTGTTTTGCTGCTGTATGTTCTAGGCTCTCTGTATTGGCAACTTTACCAGCTCTACCAGTTCCATAATTGGTTGCGCTACTCTGGAAAAGCGGCACCTCCTGAAGCCAGTGGTATTTGGGGGCAAGTATTTGATGCTGTTTATCGTTTACAGAAAAAACAACGTAAATCTAAGCGTCGCATGCGCCAAGCCCTAACTCGAATTGAAAGCTCGACCACCGCCTTAAAAGAAGGTGTCATCATGGCGGATAATCAGGGTAATTTGGAATGGTGGAACAACTCCGCTGCGCATTTTCTCGGTCTTATGCGTCCTGTAGATCGAGGTCAAATAATTACCAACATTGTCCGCAGTCCTGAGTTTTTCCGCTACTTTTCTCAAAAGCGTTTTGGTGAACCTTTGGTTATTCAGTCTCCAGCCAAAGAAGGCGTTTATTTAGAAATTCAAACCACACTGTACGATAAAAACGATCATTTAATATTTGTTCGTGACGTAACCCGTCTGCACCTATTAGAAAAAATGCGTAAAGACTTTGTTGCCAATGCATCTCACGAGCTCAAAACCCCTCTAACCGTTATCAAAGGCTATTTAGAAACGCTTAGTATGTTTGCAGACAGTTTGCCAAAAAGCATGCAGAAAGGCATCGTCAACATGTCTGAGCAATCTGAACGTATGGAACAGCTAATTGAAGATCTTCTGCTGCTTTCTCGCTTAGAAAGCGATGACAAACGAGAAGAAAATCAATGGCATAAAATATCAGATTTAACTCAGTCTATTCAGAAAGCAATAGAACCGATTCTGACTGGTGAGCATACGCTGATTATCGATATTCCCGATGACGCACGTTTATACGGCTCTTATAAAGAGTTATACAGCGCATTCTCTAACCTCATCGTCAATGCAGTGAAATACTCACCTGATGGTGGCAACATAGAGATAAAATGGGAATCGAGTGATTTAAATGGTGTTTTTTCTATTAAGGACTCTGGATTAGGCATTGATCCTAGATACATTCCTCGATTAACAGAACGTTTTTTCCGAGTAGATAAAGGTCGGGGCTCTAAAACAGGAGGAACAGGTCTTGGTCTAGCTATCGTCAAGCATGTATTACTACACCATGACGCGAAGCTACAGATACGGAGTCAACCTAATTACGGAAGTACTTTTTCATGTCACTTCCCAGTAAGCAGGACCAGAACGGACAGTATTCAGACGATATCACCCACTCATAATGATGAGCCAACCATGTAAAAAATGAAAAAGGGAAGCTAGCAATATACCAACTCCCCTTTTTTAATTACTCTAAATTGAATTATAAACTATCAAACAACTGACCAATAAAGTCTTCTTTTTCCTTATCTTGATCTATCAAACCTAGTGTTACCGTCAAAAACGTTGAGTCATGCTTCTTCTCAGTGGTCGCTACAGCTTGAATATAATAGTTCAAACGATTCACAGTACCTTTATGTTCTAAATCCAATACAGCCTGCCCTAACACTTGAGGAACAACGTCATCACTTTTGATCAACATAGTCGCTACTTGCTTACTAAACTGAATGACCATGCAACGAAATTGCTTACCTTCAAAACGAACAATTGTTGGAACCTTGACGTCTTTTATAGAGGGATCTTTCAGGAGTTTTTCGGCTTTTACTGGTGCCTCTGGTGTAGTGAATTTTGTCGCTTCCACCGGCTTCGATGACTTATTAGCGCCCATTAACACATCAATAGAAGCTGCTTGCACACCACCAGCCCCGCCAGAGCTTCGAGGGTCTTTTGCCGTCAAACGCTTTTCTAAACCATGTTTTTTAGCGGCTGAAAGTACTTTACTGCCCAGCTGATCACCTGAAAATGGCTTGCCGAGATAATCTGTCACACCTGCCTGTACCGCTTCCACCACATGACTTTTATCACCACGACTAGTAATCATGACGAAGGGGACATCTTCTTTTTTATATTCGGGCTGTTCTCGGCACCATTTAAGTAACTCAACACCTGTCATTTCAGGCATCTCCCAGTCACATAAAATCATATCAAACTTCGTTTTTAAAAGAAGTTGCTGTGCTTTACGGCCATTTATCGCGTCTTCAACCTCAACTGCAGGAAATTGCTTTCGTAAAGCTCGACGGATTAAATCACGAGTAAATGAAGCATCATCTACAACCAATATTTTTAGCGACATCACAATGTTCCATTAGAGCGATCTAGCAAGGCTGAAAAATCGCCATGTTCTGATCTAAAAACCGAAATCCACAAAAGTGTTGCTGCCACAACAGCAATCGGCATTACAAATAAGTTAAAGAAAGGAATGGTTAAGCCCACCATCACAATCCCTCCAAAAGTCCAACACAACAAAGGCTTAGTACGTAATGCCATTCTCATGTCATGAAATTTCACTTTATTATTATCAAATGCATAGTCCATATACTGAATCGATAACATCCAGCATGAAAACAATAATAGCAAAACAGGCGCAATAACATTCACTATTGGTATAAAAGACAACAAAAGTAACAAAATAAAACGAGGTAAGAAATACAGTATCTTTTGAAGCTCTCTTTGCAAGGATCGCCCAATGATTAATAAAACCACCGTTGCCGTTAATTCTTCATCAAATATTTTTCCTGTTTGTTTTTCTTCTACCTTTTCAGCCAAAAATGCCATAAACGGTGCCGCTAAAATATTGATACCGACTGAAAAACTGTAAAATAAAAGGACACTAATAATCGCGCCAAAAATCAAATAAAACAGCCAATTCAAAAAAGAGACCCACTCAGGCACGTACCCCATAGCGGAATCTAATAAGCTCTGAAAATAGCTGAATGCCACCATATAGATTAAGCCCATCAGAAAAAAATTCGCCAATAGCGGTACTAATATAAACAATCGTAATTCTTTTGATAGGACTAAGGGTAAAGCTCTTAAAAAAGCACTCGCGGCTTTAAAGGGGTGTGTAATCACAGAATCTCTTGCCTTTTGTTTTCATTAATATAATTAGGTGCAGAATATCACGACCGCTTTCATGGCTCCACACAGTACAGTGAATAATGTAATACCACTTTATTCACTGTGTATTAATCACACAAATATGTTTTTTTTGTTTATGATAGAGAAATAATCTATGAAGTGGAATTTAAGGTTTTTTATTATGCGTTTTTTATGTTCTTCAACATTACTGTTTCTCTCTCTTCTATCTGCATCGTCTTATGCGTTAGACAAGCCAAAAGATAGAGTGATATTGACCATATCAGGAGCAATAAGTACAACGAATGTAGGACAAGAGGCTCAATTTGATTTGGAGATGCTACAAGCACTGCCACAACATACTATTACAACGCACAATCCATGGACTGAAGGTGAACATACCTATCAAGGCTTTTCTCTTAAAGATTTACTAGACAGTTTGGGTAACCAAGGTACTCTATTGCAAATTTCTGCCCTCAATCAATACATGACGGAGGCACCTTTGAAGGACTACACAGTTGAAGGTGCTATTCTTGCGACCCATCAAGACGGTAAACCAATGAGCGTCAGAAAGCTCGGTCCTATTATGGTCATCTATCCATTTGATACCAACAACGACCTTAAAACTGAAGTGTATTATGGTCGTTCCGTTTGGCAGGTTAGCCAGATAAATACACTTATCATAACGGAGTAATGAACAGTGCCTTTATTCGGGAAGAATGCGTGGCGATCAAAATTAAAAAAATGGATTTTATATGGCTTTATTACACTTATTATAGCAATAGCGGTGGCGGTATCCGGCATCATCACCTACACCAATGACAGTGCTAAAGATAATAATCGTAGAGTGCTCGAAAACTCGCTATGGAACGCTCTTCAGCTACAAATACAGTCATACCGCTTTCTCAACTACCTAATTGAACTTGAGGACAGCGACTACCCTCTGAATGGCAATGCACTTTTTGAATATGATTTATTAATGAGTCGGGTCGATTTACTTACAGAAAGTAGAGTCGGTTCCCTCATTCGTAGCTTCGAAGAAGGACGTATTGTTAAATTGATGAACATTGCTAATGGTGAGTTGGAACTCCTTAGTTTTAATGTCTCTCAGCTAGAAAATGGAGACACCTCCTACCTTCCAAACTTAATTAGTCGAATTCAGCGTATTGAAAAACAAATCAACGAATTAATGACATTGATTAACAAAGGCAATATTGAGTACAAAAACAATCAAAATCAGAAGCTAAAAAATAACTTAAACGCGATTGAACTCCTTTCTATTACCTTGCTTACTTGTTTATTATTACTCTGTTTTTTCACCGTGAAAATATTGTCTGAGCTAAAAGTAGCAATCAATGACAACGAGAAAATCAAAGGCATAATACAAACAAACAATGAGGATAAAGCAAACATATTATCTTTTATTCACCAGGAAGTCCGCTATCCAATAAACGCTATTTTGAGCATCGCTAAATCGCTAAAAAACAGCAAAGCTATACACTCTCCTATGATGCTGTCTAAAAACATCGAAGAGTCTGGACTCCAGTTACTTCAAACCATAGAAATGTTTTCTGACTTGGCTCTTATTGAAGCAAACAAGCTGACGTTATCGTCCACTACTGAGCACTTACAAAACAATATTGAAGCCTGTATTTCTATTCTGGAGCCTCAGATGTCTCGTAAAGGACTACAGAGTATTGTTTACATTGATCCTACGTTATCAACCTATGTGAGTTTTGACTTTATTCGAGTCAAAGAGATTATTACAGCCTTACTTCAAAACGCCATTATCCATTCCCCTACTGGCAGTATCAGTGTGCAAATCAGGTCCTCATTATTAAGCGCACCGCTTGTGCCCCCACCAATAAATACACAAGAAGTAAAAATGCTGCAGATCGCAATCAAGGACACAGGGCTGGGCATGTCTAACCAGTCTCAACAAAAGTTAAGAATTAACCCTTCTTTATTGATAAAGCCTGAAGAGCCTATACTAAGTAAGGTCGACTTAAATTTGGCCTTGTGCCATAAGTTAATTCATCTAATGAAAGGAGAAATGCACTTTTCCTGCATTCCTCAAAAAGGTTGTGAATTTTGGCTCGACATTCCCTTTCATGTCACCAGTAATAATAACGAAGCCAAATTGAATACGAGCATTGTTGTAGAAAACAAAAGAAAAGCATTATTAATAGAAACAGATAAACATTTAGCGCAAGTAATAGAACTACAGCTAGCTGCTTTAAATATTGAGGCTTTATGTTTAGAAGAAGTTAACATTTATGAAAACAAGCATTATGACCTTATCATTCTAGGCAATATGACTTGGTTTGAACACTATGGTCATGAAGCAATTCAGCAATGGAGTGACAGGGGTTTTCCAATACTCAGCTACTACCCTCAAGTTATTAAAGAAGCTCAACGACCTATCACGCCTCTTTACTTTCCATTAATACAAAGTCAGCTAGAGAAGATTATTTGTGATCTATTTAGCACTCAAGAGAGTACACAGGACAAAGAAACATGATTAATTTTTCTCACTTAGACTCTCTCACTGATTTATTAGGAAAAAGTGTTATAAACCAAATTCGATTAGATTATGAGGAAGACAGTACACAAAAAATGATAGGGTTAGAGGAGGCTTGGAATACAAAAGATTATGAACAACTTCAACACATAAGCCACTCACTCAAATCTTCCAGCTTGAACATGGGAATGCAATTTTTTGCAGCAAAGTGTCAATGTATTGAAAATGCTGCAGGACAAAAAAATGAACTGGATATAGCCAACGTGATGGATGGCTTATCCGAAATACATCAGCAATCGTTAAAAGAGCTTCAAGCCTACTTTATCGATTGAGTCATTCGATTACCTAGGCTTTAAGTGGAAAGCTCCATGTAAAATCAGTCGCTTCAATAAAGGTAACAACAAACTTTTCCAACCCAAGCTGATCAATCTCTGAAAAGCGTCCCACACTTGGACTGTCCATATCAAATACGGCAACAAGATTCCCTTCAACCACAACAGGTATTACTACTTCAGATGCGGATGCAGCATCGCATGCGATATGCCCTTCAAACGCATGCACATCATGAATACGCTGTGTTTCAAGTGTTTTAGCAGCATTACCGCAAACACCTCGGCCAAAAGGAATACGAGTGCAAGCAACATTGCCAACATAAGGCCCAAGCACAAGCTCACTTTCACCAAGGGATTTACCGTCTACTAACTTTTCACGAGAAAAATAGAAGCCAGACCAATTAAGATCTGGAATAGTTTGCATGACAAAAGCAGCAAACTGAGCGGCGTTACAAATTAAATCACGCTCTCCACTTAACAAAGCGGCTAGTTGAACATTGAGTTCGTTGTAGTTATCTTGAGGAGAAACAGTAGAATCAACTTTTATGGTAAACATCGAACTTTACACCAGATCAAATAAAAAATTGATGATAGCAAAGTATGTAAAAGAGAAAAATAAAACGCCTAAGAAAGAATCGACCCCTTGTGATTACAATACAAGACAACACTAGTATCAATAACAAGAGGTCGGCATCTCCTAAACGTCTTTTACTTCACTAGCCAGATCGTTTACATGGACATGACGCACATCTATACCTTTCACCATGAATATCAAATGTTGGCAAGTATGACGAGCGTGATCGCCAATACGCTCAAGAGAACGGAGCACCCAAATCACATTGATTACACTGGAAATGCTACGTGGGTCTTCCATCATATAAGTCACTAATGAGCGAAGTGCCGCTTCGTATTCTCTATCTACGTCACGGTCTTGTTTTACGACTTTAATCGCCGCGTCAATATCCAATCGAGCATATGCATCAAGTGCATCATGGATCATGCGAGACACTTTTTGTCCAATTCGATTAATCTCCACATAACCTCGTGGGGACTCACCTTCATGAATTAGGTTCAGGGTTAAGCTGGCAATTTTTTTCGCCTCATCACCAATACGCTCCAATTCGCTAACCGCTTTATTGATCGATAAGACCATGCGTAAATCAGATGCAGCAGGCTGACGCTTTGCTAAAATACGTCGACACTCTTCGTCAATCAAACCATCTAACTGATTAACCGTTGCGTCTTTTCCCTTCACGACTTCCGCTAACTCGCCATTGCTGTCTAGCAAAGCTTGAACAGCATCTTGTACTTGTGTTTCGACCACACCACCCATGGTTAAAAAGTGTTGGCGTAGCATTTCCAGCTCATTGTTAAACTGCTGAGAAATATGATCCGTTGTTAGTTCTTTCATAGTTCGTCCTCCGCCTAGCCGTAGCGACCTGTGATGTAGTCTTCTGTTTGTTGCTTACTTGGATTTGTGAACAAGGTATTTGTGTCTCCAAATTCAACCAAATCCCCTATGTACATGAATGCAGTATAATCCGATACACGAGCCGCTTGTTGCATATTGTGCGTCACAATCGCAATAGTGAAGTCCTTTTTCAACTCATGAATAAGCTCTTCAATTTTAAGCGTAGAAATTGGATCCAACGCAGAAGCAGGCTCATCTAGCAACAGAACTTCAGGTTTCACAGCAACCGTACGCGCAATAACTAAACGCTGTTGCTGACCACCAGACATACCAAGTGCACTTTCGTGTAAACGGTCTTTTACTTCGTCCCACAATGCCGCAGAGCGCAATGCCCACTCAACCGTCTCATCCAGAATACGTTTCTTATTAATACCCTGAATACGCAAACCGTAGGCAACATTCTCGTAAATGCTTTTTGGGAATGGGTTTGGCTTTTGGAACACCATACCAACACGACGACGCAATTCAGCCACATCTGTGCCTTTCGCATAAATGTTACTGTCATGCAGGTTAATTTCGCCCGTAATACGACAGCTATCCACCAAATCATTCATACGGTTAAAACAGCGTAGCAAGGTTGATTTACCACAACCAGACGGTCCGATAAACGCGGTAACCTTTTTTTCAGGAATAATCATATCTATTCCCTTTAACGCTTCTTTTTCACCGTAATACAGGTGCAAATCGTTTACAGAAAGACAAACTTTTTCATCTTCAATGCGCAAAGCCTGTTGGCTGCGTTGCATTGCTGAAATATCAATTGAGTGTGTTTTTACTTCGCTCATAATAATCTCTTCTCCACCGCTTACATTTCTAGCGATTTGTATTTTTCACGTAGATGATTTCGGATCGTTACTGCTGATAAATTCAACAAAGCAATAACCATTACAAGTAAGAACGCTGTTGCATAAACTAGCGGTCGTGCCGCTTCCACGTTCGGGCTTTGGAAACCAACATCATAGATATGGAAGCCTAAGTGCATGAACTTCTGATCTAAGTGAATGAATGGGTAGTTTCCATCCAATGGCAAGGTTGGAGCAAGTTTTACCACACCCACCAGCATCAGTGGCGCCACTTCACCGGCGGCACGAGCCACAGCTAAGATAACACCCGTCATGATCGCAGGACTCGCCATTGGCAAGACAACACGCCATAGGGTTTCTGCTTTTGTCGCACCCAATGCCAAGCTGCCTTCACGAACATTACGAGGAATACGTGATAAACCTTCTTCTGTCGCTACAATAACCACAGGCACAGTTAATAGCGCCAAGGTAATCGATGCCCACATCAAGCCACCCGTACCAAACGTTGGAGAAGGAAGTGCTTCTGGGAAGAAAGCTTCATCAATACCAGAGCCGAGGAAGTAGATAAAAAAGCCCAGACCAAATACACCATAAACAATCGATGGCACACCTGCTAAGTTATTTACAGCAATACGAATAATGCGAGTCACAATACCTTGTGTAGCGTATTCACGAAGATAAACCGCAGCGACAACACCAAAAGGCGTAACCAAAACGGTCATCAACAATACCATCATCACCGTACCGAAGATCGCAGGAAAAACGCCACCTTCTGTATTTGCCTCACGAGGATCGTCCGTTAGGAATTCCCATACTTTATTGAAATAGAATCCCAGTTTCGCCGTAACACCCATCGCATTAGGACGGAAAGCATGAACGATTTTAGAAACTTGCACCTCATGAAGCGTTCCATCCATCACTTGAACCGTGAAAGAATCACGATTAATAGCTTGATAAAGAACGGCTAATTTTTCTTGCAATACAGCGTATTCAGCATCGTGAACACTGCGTTCAACCGCTAAATCGGCTTCTACTGCTGGCGTCAAGTCACCGCTCAATTCAAGGCGACGCTGCTTAAGTCTAATTCGCTCAAGTGCATAGTTGATTGTGCCGATTTCTGACTTTTCGATTTCTTTGATGTCTTCATGGATAGTTGACGCGCGTTCAATGCTTTTCTCAAACGCAGCCCATGTCGCCAATGAAGAATCAGTTTCCGTTAAATCATTTGTTTGAGAAATAATTTGTCCGTCATTTTTAACCGACTTAAGGTAACCGTAAAGGTTGCCCCATTCATGACGCTCTGCCGCAAACAACATGCTTGGTGTTTTGATATCGCTTAAATACTTATCAAGTACCCAACCAAAATCCGCACCGTATACATCACGGTTACCCATTTTCAATAATGTACGCTGCAAAATCGCATCTTCATTTTCTGGAAGATTGACACCCGCCTCACGCAATTGAGCAGAGGTTACATCAACGCTTTCAACGCGTTCAGCTGCTACCGTGTAAGCTTTCTCACCTGGTAAAGAATACGTTGCTTGCATTACGTCAGCTGGCCAAAAATGCCCTAAGCCACGAACAGCAATCAACAATAATAAACCCACAACCATGATGACAGAAATCGCCACAGCACCTGCATTCAACCACACCCATGGATCACCAGATTTCACCCATTCGGATACGGTTTTCTTTTCCATCTTAATTTCGCTACTCATTACAATGATCCGTATTTTTTGCGTAGGTGCTGACGCACGGTTTCAGCGATCGTATTCACTACAAAGGTAAATATAAACAGAACAAACGCTGCCAAGAACAAGATACGATAATGTGAACTTCCTACTTCGGACTCAGGTACTTCTACGGCAAGATTCGCCGCCAAGGTACGCATTCCTTCGAAGATATTGAAGTCCATAATCGGAGTGTTACCTGTCGCCATAAGAACGATCATGGTTTCACCTACCGCACGACCCATACCGATCATCACTGCAGAGAAAATACCTGGACTCGCCGTTGGTAATACCACGCGAGTCATTGTCTGCCAGTACGTTGCACCCAAGGCTAATGAACCTTGCGTTAACGCTTTTGGCACACTGAAAATCGCATCTTCGGTAATAGAGAAAATCGTCGGAATAACCGCAAAGCCCATCGCAAAACCAACCACCAACGCATTACGCTGGTCGAAAGTCACACCAAGATCGTGTGTGATCCAGCCGCGTACGTTTCCACCAAAAAAGTTCAATTCAATAATTGGACTCAAGGCCAAACAAAACCACGCAAGGAACACGATCACAGGGATCAATAACAATGGCTGCCAACCGTCTGGCACTAACCAACGAATGTTTGTCGGTAAACGCGACCAAAGGTAAGCGAATAAAAGAATACCCACCGGCAAAACAACCAAAATACTAAAGGTCGCTGCCAAGTTCTCTTCCAAGAAAGGAGCGAAGAATAAACCCGCTAAGAAACCCAAGATAACGGTTGGTAAGGCTTCCATTAACTCGATCACAGGTTTGATCTTACGGCGCAACGCTGGCGCCATGAAGTAAGCCGTGTAAATCGCGCCACAAATCGCCAATGGCACAGCCATTAACATCGCATAAAGCGCGGCTTTTAACGTACCAAATGCCAAAGGCATCAAGCTGTATTTAGGCTCGAAGTCATTATTGGCCGCGGAAGACTGCCAAGTGTAAGTCGGTTCTGGGTAGCTTTCGTACCAAACCTGTGACCACAAGGAAGACCAAGATACTTCAGGATGCTCGTTATCAACATGATAAAAATGCAAACCTTTACCGTCTTCTAACAACAATCCATTTGCGCGTGGTGCAAAACTAATGAGTCGCGCAGTGTCATCGCTCAACCGTTCATCAATCACTTTACGAGTAGAGGTTGCATTGTAAATCGCGACTAAACCACGATCATCCACTGTCGCAAATCCTTTACGACGCTGCTCCATTGCGATATTCACCAAGGGTTTTGGCTGCTGAACATCACGGATAAAATGCAATTTTTCTTCATTGGTTGCATCATCACGAACATTAAACCATTGACTCACACGACCAGAAGAATCTGCCACCATAACCGATGTCTGACCCAACAAGTACGTCATAGAAACCAGCTTGGCGTCGCCTTCTAATAAAGAGATACTGTCTTTCAGACTGATGTCATCAAAGTCACGAAGATCAAACTCACTCAACTCACCCGTACTTGTCGCCACGTACAAAGAGCGTTGATTACCACTGATCAATACGCTTTTAACGTCTGTAATAAAGGGTAGAGACTCACGCTGTTCAGTCAGCTCAACTTCTTCCGTGATGAAATTAACGTCTTTCGTCACTTTTAAAATAGCGCTTTGAGAAGCACCCAATGCCGCGATAGTTAAACCGTCTTCACTGTCACGAATCGCAAGACTATTGATCGCGAAGTCCGCTACATCAATGGCCTCTTCACCATAAGGATACTCAAGGAAAGGCGTAATTAAGCGAGCACTATCAGGATAAGTAATCCGGTAATTATGTTTTACGATCAAAACCTTACCGTCTTCATAACCAAAAGCTAGTAAATGGTTTGTATCAGACTCTACCGTGAAACCTGTTACTTTCTCATCACGAGGGCTTTCAATCGTATTAAGAACAGAACCGTCAGCAATCGTAAAGAAGACAATGCTGCCATTACTTGCAACACGCATCCCTATTTCAGACTGTTCTTCCGTTGTTAAATAAAGGCTTTCACCTTGATCTTCTGCAGGTAAAGAATAGCTTGCCTTAGCTTCGATAGAAGCACCTGAAAACAAAGGAGCCACTTCATAAAGAAGGTAGAAAAAAATCAGCAATACAGCAAGAATTACGCTGCTACCGCCAATGGCAATACCCATTCCAGCCGCTTTGTCTTTTAAGGCTCGAAGTTTGCGATGGCGCTTTAGAGCAGGTGTATTGAAATCCAGCTCAGGCACTTGATGGTCAGTTGGTTTAGTCATCCGAATTCATCTTTTTAGTGTGACAATTTTATGACAAGGAAGGATCAGCAAAAAGCAGGATAGCGTTACGCCACCCTGCTTTTGCATTTCATCCGAATCGCTAAGCTTACTTATTTAATACCTAGAGTTTTAAGGTATTTGTCAGCAACTTTAGCTGGTAGAGGGACATAACCGTCTTTTACAACAACCTCTTGACCCATTTTCGAAAGAACCATTTTAACGAACTCACGTTGTAGAGGCGCTAATGGCTTGTTCGGTGCTTTGTTTACGTAAACGTAAAGGAAGCGAGACAGTGGGTATTTACCTGTTGCTGCATTCTCTGGTGTTGCTTCAACGAAAGCGTCACCTTCTTTCTTAGACAATGCTAACGCACGTACAGAAGATGTTTTGTAACCGATACCAGAATAACCAATACCGTTAAGTGATGTAGAAACAGATTGAACAACAGAAGCAGAACCAGGCTGTTCGTTTACACTGTTTTTATAATCACCTTTGAAAAGGGCGTTTGATTTGAAGTAACCGTAAGTACCAGATACTGAGTTACGACCAAACAATTGCACGTCGCGGTTAGCCCAAGCACCAGTCAAACCAGCTTTGCCCCAAGTTGTAATATCTTCGCTGTGTCCACCTTTACGAGTAGAAGAGAAAATTGCATCTACTTCAGGAAGAGACAAACCTTTTACTGGGTTATCTTTATGAACAAAAACCGCTAATGCATCGATCGCTACAGGGATTGCAGTAGGCTTGTAACCGAATTTTTTCTCAAACGCTGCGATCTCTTTGTCTTTCATAGTACGAGACATAGGGCCGAAGTTAGAAGTACCTTCAGTCAATGCTGGTGGCGCAGTTGAAGAACCTGCTGCCTGAATTTGAATGTTTACATTTGGGTATAGACGTTTAAAGTCTTCAGCCCACAATGTCATAAGGTTGGCCAACGTATCAGAACCAACACTTGAAATATTTCCTGAAACGCCGCTTGCCTTGTTGTAAGACATAAGACCTGAATCAACATCTGCAATAGCGTTAACAGAAACGCCCATTGCCGCAGTTACTGCTAAACTTGCAACTAGTTTTTTCATCACATAAACCCCAATGGTTATAGTCAAAAATTAATGAGCGGCTGCTCATATCTCGTTCGATGGGGTTACTATAAAAAAGGGATGTGACAATAATGTTACATAGTGAAATATTTCAAAAAAAATTTGAAGAGAGGATCAAATTAAGCCGAAAGACATAATTGTTTTGAAAGGGCCTGCCCCTTTAGGACGAATAATAGTGATGAGATAACAGACGAACGATTCAATCAGACTCGTTTATCGTACAAACTCGAAGCAATAAAAAAAGAACATGGAAATGTTCTTTTTGGAGAAATTCTACAGCCTCAACGCCGTTGTATGGGGCTGGAGTGCAGTTGCTGATTTTTGTGGTTTCCACCACAAAAAGCGGCAACGAAACGGAAGTCCCGCATGACAACCTTGTTAGGTGATTACCCACGAGACACCCATTCAGAGACGATAGACCTTGCAAGCGTGAATTCAGGTAACTTCGTATTAGAGGCGATAATTCTCTCTGCCTCAGATAATTCAGTATTTTTCAGTTTGCACCTATTAAAATAGCTTTTAAGCTTTTGTTGGTGTCGTTTGATAGGCCTATCAGCCCCAGCTAAAATCCAATACACGATACTAACAAATGCATCTTCATGCTTGTCCTCCAGCCTTAAAATATTGGCCATATCTTCATGGACGCTGGCGTCAAGCGCTAGAGCTTGATTAGCAGTAAACCCTGATCGGTTAGCGTGCTGCATATAGAATGATTTTTGCTCTTGATAATGACCCCAGGCCTTATCATATTCCTTATTTTTAACCGCCGCCTTAGCCTTGTGGCCAGCCTCAGCAGCCTTGCCAAGAAAATCATTTCTTTGGAAATCGTCCATTACCTCCTTAGCGCAATTTTCAAACTCTAAGTCAGGTTTTTGCTTTTTCCTTTTGAATATACTGAACAATCCCATTCGATCACCTAACAGCTTAATAGTGCGCATGCGCGTTATCATTTTTATCCCCAGCGCGTTATCTCTGCGCTGAAAACCCTTATCCATTGATATTAAAAGACTTTTTATTTATCTACCAGTACAAACGCGCAAATCAATGATTATTTTTTAGACAAAACGAGCAAGGAACTGGCTATCGAAAAATAGACTGTGCATTAATACCGTTTTTTTAATTTTATCCACAAGGAGTGTGTGATGCCATTGACCCCTTCTCTTAACTTAATTAGAACCGAACTTCACTTACGCAGTTATTGCTTAAAAACTGAAAAGCCTTATCTGTATTGGATTAAGTACTTTATTCATTATTAACCGCTCAAACATCCAGCGGAAATTATTCGATTCAATCCCGATTGAACGACTACACGGAATTTATTAGTCATTGAATGGCGCTCTCTCTTCAATCCAATAGTGCTAATCCATACCTTACGTAAAATATCGACTAGGAAGTGTTCGTCGTATCTATAAGCAATGAGACGTTAAAGATCTAAAAGAGACCTTTTGGTTACTTTTGCGGCTCTGGGGAAAAGTTACCCGCCCAGCAGGGCGGAAAGAGGCGAGTTGATACAAAGCGCTTGAACGAAGCATAAAGCCCTAAATACTATAAAAAACCTCTTTTAGAGCACTTTTATACAAAAAAACCACCTAACGCCCTCTTGTAGCCCACTGAAACATTCACATGCGTGGCGATATCCCATAAACTAGCGATCCGGTTTTTTACTCTTTATTTCATTATTTAGATGGCATCTTAAAAAAGACTGGGAAAACAATGATGAAAAAAACACTGTGGGTATTTCAATGTTAAACAAACTGGTCTGTTTGGCCGACACCGTTTCCCAATACACAGGGAGATGTGTTGCTTGGCTTACTCTAATGATGATGCTGCTGACTTGCCTCATCGTACTGCTACGCTATGGTTTTGATATAGGCTCTATTGCAATACAAGAATCTGTCCTTTACCTGCACGCTTTAGTTTTTATGTTAGGTGCGGCTTATACCTTTAAAGACGACGAGCATGTTCGTGTGGATGTGTTTTATCGTGAGTTTTCTACTTCTAAAAAAGCATGGGTAAATATTATTGGCGGAGTTTTCTTGTTACTGCCATTTACACTTTATACCGCTTACCTAAGCATTGATTACGTAAGCGCATCTTGGCGAGTACTAGAAACCTCCGCAGAACCGGGTGGTTTACCTTTTGTATATCTACTAAAAACACTGATTCCTATGATGATGGTGAGTCTTATTATTCAAGGTGTAGCGGATATTGTGAAAAATATTGGCATTATTAACGCCGTTAAATCCGCTAAGAGGACTTAAGTCATGGCCGAATTTCTCCCTTTATGGCTCTTTGCTGGCGTTTGTGCCTGCTTATTGTTTGGTTACCCTGTGGCGTTTTCATTGGGCGGAACCGCGCTAATCTTTGCCGCAGTAGGATCACTTTTTGGCACCTTTGATGGTGTTTTCCTTGAAGCGTTACCAAACCGTTTATTCGGCATTATTGGTAATGAAACACTGATTGCCGTTCCCTTATTTGTTTTGATGGGGGTGCTCTTAGAGAAATCCAAACTAGCTGAAAAGCTACTTGAGTCTATGGCAATGCTGTTTGGCACCATGCGTGGTGGTCTGGGTATTTCTGTCATTCTAGTAGGCATGTTGCTAGCCGCAAGCACAGGTATTGTTGGTGCAACGGTTGTAACTATGGGCATGATTTCATTACCAACCATGTTACGTCGTGGCTACGACCCTTCTTTAGCGGCTGGTACTATTTGTGCAACAGGTACATTAGGCCAAATTATTCCACCTTCTATTGCGTTGATTTTATTGGGCGATGTTATGTCCAATGCCTTCCAAAAAGCACAATTAGAAATGGGGATCTTTTCTCCTAAAACCGTTTCTGTGGGTGATTTATTTGTTGGTGCTTTGATTCCTGGTTTGATCTTGGTAGCTCTGTATATCGCTTATGTTCTTGTTGTCGCTTGGCTACAACCTCATAAAGCTCCTGCCGTTTCTCGTGAAGAATTGCGTAATGGATCAACGGAATCTTTGGCCGTTCAGTTAATCAAAGGTTTAGTGCCTCCGCTAGCTTTGATTTTCGCGGTTTTAGGATCAATTCTTAGTGGTGTTGCAACACCAACGGAAGCATCTGGTGTTGGTGCACTAGGCGCGGCCTTATTAGCGTGGGCAAGTGGCAAGCTTAGCTTCCCAACACTAAAAGACGCAGTCTATTCGACAACTAAAGTCACTTGCATGGTGTTCATGATTCTTATCGGTGCATCACTTTTCTCTTTAGTCTTCCGTGGGTTTGGTGGTGAAGAATTAATTCAAGACTTTTTTTCACAGCTCCCAGGTGGTGTAGTTGGCGCTATGATTGTCGTTATGTTGCTAATGTTCTTCCTTGGCTTCATTTTAGACTTTATTGAAATAACTTTCGTTGTGGTGCCTATTGTTGCTCCTGTATTACTTGCTATGGGGTTAGATCCTGTTTGGTTGGGCATTATGATGGCAATTAACTTACAGACATCTTTCTTGACGCCGCCATTTGGTTTCGCTTTGTTCTATCTACGTGGTGTTGCGCCACCAGAGCTCAAGACACAATCTATTTATAAAGGCGTGTTGCCTTTTATCGTTATCCAGCTTTTTGTTTTATTGATGTTATCTCTCTGGCCAGAGCTAGCAACGTGGTTACCAGAACAAGTTTATGCAGATTAATAAGTAAAACGACTGACGATTTAAAAAAATAAATTCATTACCGTTAGGGGCACACAATATGAAAGCAATGCAAATAAAAGCTTACGGCCCAGCCAGTGATCTTTCGCTGGTAGAAGCCAATACACCAAGTATTAATTCAGATCAAATTTTAGTGAAAGTAGGCGCCGCTGGCGTTAATCCAGTAGATACCTACATCCGTTCCGGCGCGAATAATTATAAAGCGACGTTTCCTCACACACCGGGTTCTGATGGTGCCGGTACCATTGTTGAACTAGGCGAGAATGTGACGGGATTTGACGTTGGCCAACGTGTGTATTTTAGCCGTAACCTAACGGGTTCTTCTGCTGAATTTGCGACTTGTGCGACCACTCATACCTACCCTTTAGCAGATGCTTTATCTTTTGAAGAAGGTGCCTGTGTTGGTGTTCCTTATACGACAGCGCATCGTGCCTTGTTTGGCCGAGCTCACGCGAAAACAGGTGACAAAGTATTGGTTCACGGTGCAACAGGTGCTGTGGGTATCGCAACAATTCAGTTAGCCTTGGCGGCTGGTATGGATGTGGTTGCCAGTGCAGGTACACCTGAAGGCGCAGAATTATTGCGTAACCAAGGTGTCGATACGGTTATCATGCACAACGAAACCGATCACCTTGCGCCTTATCAAACATTAGGCAATGCCGATGGTTTTGATATCATTATCGAAATGCTGGCTAACCATAACCTAGACCAAGACCTAAAAGCCTTAGCCTTTGGTGGCTGTGTTGCTGTAATTGGTAACCGTGGAACTGTGGAGATTAATCCAAGAGACTTAATGTCTCGCGATGCGTCTATTGTCGGTGTGGCCTTAGCGAATGTTAAACCAAGTGAATTAGCCTTGATTGCTAAAGCGTTGCGTCCTTTGTTTGAAAAAGGGGTGTTGAAGCCTGTCGTTCGTCATGCTTATGCGCTCACAGAATTGCCACAAGCCCATGAAGACGTTATGAAATCGGGTGCTTTAGGTAATTTGGTTATTCGTATTGCGTAGAAAAACTCAGTAATTCCAACTATAAAGGTCTAATCAAGAGTATTTTCCTGTGAAAATGCTTTTGATATAGACTTTGCCACTTCAACTATATTTGTGTTCATTGCCCCATCAGATAAGTTTTGCCAGCTGATTATTAACCGCAAAGGAGCAGGAGGTTTTACTCCTTTAAGCAGAACCAATTTGCCTTGCTCTAGGTCTTTAATAATCGCAGCAGCAGGAAGCGTTGCAACACCAAACCCTTGTTGAACAAGTTGACTTATAATAGCGATTGACGAAATACAATGCACTTTTAATGGCTTTAACCTTGCTTCTTGAAACATAGAAACAACGTTCAAATGAGGAAGAGAGCCTCGAGTAAATGTCATAATTTCTGCATTAGCAATATCGGTTAATTGCACTTCTTTATGTACAAAAGCGCTTCCTTCACAACAAACCCACCTGAAATCTAAAGGCTCTACTTCTGTGTTAATTACGGAACTGTCTAAAATGGGATCCGTTTGAATAATAATATCAAGCGCGCCTTTATTAAAAAGTGACTTTAAATGCACAGTGGTTTCTGTCGTTAGTTCAAATTCGATATTAGGATAAGTCAATTTCAACTGGCTTATAAACGCACCAAACCATGTATGCACGACAGACTCTATTACTCCTATCCTCACATTTCTGACGATGTCTGTATGATTTTTCAAGCAATCTATCAATGAACTCTCTGCCATCAATAGTCTTTCTGCTTTATCCAGTAGTAAACTGCCTTGATTTGTTAACGTTATTTCCCTTTTATCTCGATCAAATAATCGACACTCAAATTCAGTTTCTACCGAAGAAATCCGACTTGAAATAGTAGCCTGAGATACATTAAGTTTCTCTGCTGCGGCACGGAAACTTTGTAGTTTAGCAACCCAAAGAAAAGCTTCAATAAACCTAATATTCATAAAAAACCAGTATCTATACGCAATAAAAAATATACATTCTAAAAATGCAATAAGCCTCCCTTTATTGTGAACTATCACTCAAGATTATCAATCTATCAATTCATATTTATCGAGCTAAATGAGCAAAGTTTAAACCTATAATCACGAGGAAAAATCATTAAAAATGTAATCACTAATGATCAATATATATTGTTTGTTAATCCAATAAATAATCATTAATGTATTTTCAGCGCTAAAAAATATTTTTTGATTCATTTTTTTTTCATTATTCATGAAAAATTCTCCCTCTGACAAACGTGGAACTCATTTCCTCAAGGTAGGTATAACTGTGAAGAAAGCAATAATATCTTTATGTGTAGTATTTTTTACTGCAACCACTTCAATAGCAGCAGTAGCCGAAGATAAGGTTATTAAATGGCGATTAGCTGAAACATGGCCCGCAGGCTTACCTATATACAGCGAAGGAAGTCATGAATTTGCAGAAAAAGTAAAAGAAATGTCCAACGGTAGATTGATTATTTCTATTGATTCTGCAAATAAACACAAAGCACCGTTAGGTATTTTTGATTTAGTAAGATCAGGACAGTATGAAATGGGCCACTCTGCGTCCTATTACTGGAAAGGAAAGGACATCAATACCTTGTTCTTTACAACCATGCCATTTGGAATGATCACAGCAGAACGTTTTGCATGGTATTACTATGGTGGTGGTGCTGAACTCGCGAAAAAAGTATATGGAAAATATGGTATCACTCAATATCCAGGTGGTAATGGTGGCAACCAAATGGGTGGTTGGTTCAAAAAAGAAATAAATAGTATTGATGACATTAAAGGTCTAAAAATGCGAATCCCAGGTTTTGCGGGTGAAGTAATGGCTAAAGTTGGAGCCGCGGTTGTTAATATTCCACCAGGAGAGCTTTATACAGCGCTAGAACGCAATACAATCGATGCTCTTGAATGGGTTGGTCCAGCAATGGATTTACGCATGGGATTCCATAAGATAGCGCCTTATTACTACACAAGCTGGCATGAGCCAGGTTCTGGTTTACAGTATATGGTTAATGATAAAGCCTTTGCTAAACTACCAGATGACTTAAAAGGCATAGTAAAATCAGCCATGATGAGCTCTGCTTTCAGTATTTCTAATCGTATGACACACGAACATTCCGAGAATTGGGATAAGATTCAAAAAGAATATCCTAATATTGAAGTAAAGACATTTCCACCAGAAGTTATGTCAGCACTTAGAGCTGCAAATAGCGAGCTTATTGGAGAACTTGAGGACCAAGGTGGCTTAACGGCTGAAATCATTCAATCGCAAAGAGAGTATTTAAGAAAAGTGCGTACTTGGACAAATATTTCAGATAAAGCATACCTTAATAATTAATATCCAAAAAAAAGCACTCTTTATTAAAAATTCAGAGTGCTTTTTCTAATATAGAAATTAAATATATTTAATAACAACTAAAAAACTATGTTAATTATCAGGTATTTTCCATGCTATTAAAAATTGAAAATTCTATTAATAAATTAATAGACGCTGTTGGAGTAATTGCCGGCATGTTATTAATTATTTTAGTTTTAGTTATTTCATATAATGTAGTTGGCCGTTATGCATTCGGCATATCTTCAGTAGCCCTAGAAGAGTTTTCTTGGCACCTATATTCATCCCTATTTTTATTGGGAATTTCCTATGCATTAAGAACGGAATCCCATGTTCGTGTTGATATTATTTTCGAAAACCTGTCCATCAAAACGCAGTCAATCATCAATGTAGTAGGTTCATTGGTTGCTTTGTTTCCTTTGTGTTTGATTGTTATCTATTACGGATGGGGCTTCATGATGGATTCCTATCAATTAGGTTCGCATCCTGACACTATTTCTGGGTGGTTACAGCAGTTTTTCACAACAGGAATTGGCGAGAAAAGCTCAGATCCTGGAGGACTATTAAACCGCTTTATTATTAGAGGTATGATTCCTTTATCCTTTTTATTACTGGCACTCAGTACTGTGTCTTTTTTCCTTAAAAACTTAAATATTCTAATGGGTCAGAGCAAAGAAGAATCAGGCGTGACCCCTTAAGAAATTTTATTTATTTTCATTAAAAAACATCTATAAAAAATTACATTTAAGGTTTAAAAATGATTGGGATTTCTATTTTTGTATTAGCGCTGGTTATGCTGTTATTCGGCTTTCCTGTAGCATTTACCTTCTCCAGTGTTGGCATCATATTTATTGTTTTCTTCTCGGAACCGGATCAGTTAGCTCAGATACCTTATCGAATTTTCTCAAACATGGGTGAAAGCGGTGGTGGCACAGTATTAATGGCCATACCTCTCTTCATTTTTATGGGGTTAATTCTGCAGCGCACGAAACTAGCAGAGCAACTATTGGAATCGATGGGACGCTTATTTGGTTCGGTTCGTGGTGGTTTGGCTATTTCGACTGTTTTAGTCGGCTCACTACTTGCGGCTTCTACGGGAGTTGTTGGTGCCAGTGTTGTTGCTATGGGCCTAATTTCTATGCCAATAATGCTACGCTATGGCTACAGTAAATCTCTATCAGCTGGCACTATCTGTGCTTCTGGTACGCTTGGACAATTAATCCCCCCATCCATTGTACTGATTGTATTGGGTGACGTATTAAATATACCCGTAGGAGATTTATTTCAAGCAGCAATTAAACCAGGTCTAGTATTAATCGGTTGTTATATTGCTTACATTGTAATTTATTGCCTTATTAATCCTGAATCAGCGCCACCCATTCCACTGGAAAATGAAAATACATCTCGCTCAAAAGTCATTATTGATGCCGCAACAGCAGTCATTCCTCCATTAATGTTAATTTTGATTGTACTAGGATCAATATTTTTTGGTATCGCGACACCAACAGAGTCTTCTGCTATTGGTTGTTTAGGCGCAACTATTTTGGCTGTTGCCTATCAGAAATTTTCTTTTAATATGATATGGGAAAGTTCTAAAGAAACATTAAAAATTACAGCGATGGTATTTGCAGTCATTATAGGCGCATCTATCTTTTCTATGGGCTTTTCTTACACTGGTGGAGAAGAAGAAGTCGCAGATTTATTATTAAGTATTCCTGGAGAAAAATGGGGATTTTTAATATTCACAATGGCACTAATAATGCTTTTAGGATTTTTCTTAGACTACATCGAAATTTCTTATATCGTTTTACCTTTAGTATACGTTGCTGTTGAAGCGCTACAGATTAATCCAGTTTGGTTTGCTATCTTAATCGCAATGAACTTACAGACTTCTTTTTTAACACCACCTTTTGGGTTTGCTTTATTTTATTTGAAAGGAATAGCTCCCAAAGGAGTGACAACTTTAGACATATATAAAGGTGTTATACCTTTTATTTTCATTCAAATAGCCGTACTAGCATCCATGTTATTTTTCCCAGAAATATATGGCCTAAGCTCTGAAGCACCTAAATTATGGTGATTTTTCATTTTCAAATTAATTATTAACCTAATGCTTGGGGATTTTATAATGAATAATAAAAAAACTTCCTTTCCTTGGGAGAACCGCAATATAACAGAGCAATTGGCTAAGTCATATGCCTTAATTAAGGCTAAAGGTCATTTTGTTTTTACTCAAATTTTTGATGTGAAAACAGAGCAGGCTGATAAGAATAGGCCATTAGACAATGCATTGGTTAGTATTAAAGATTTAATTAATGTCGCTGGCTATAAAACGAAAGCAGGATCGAAATTTTTAGAGGCTACAGATATAGCGACACAAGATGCCGTTGCTGTACAAAAGTTACGTGCGGCAGGTGCGACATTGTTAGGTCATACTAATATGACGGAATTGGCCTTCTCAGGGCTAGGGATTAACCCTCATTACGGAACGCCAGAAACGCCCTTGTATAAAGGCTGTATTGCTGGCGGATCAAGCAGTGGCGGAGCAGTATCTGTTGCGTTAGGTATTGTAGACATTGCTTTAGGTACAGATACAGGTGGATCATTACGTATTCCAGCGGCTTTTTGTGGTGTCACTGGGTTTAAACCCTCTCAAAATAGTGTCTCACGAGAAGGCTGCTTACCTTTATCATTTAGCCTAGATAGCATTGGCCCGATTGCTCATAACGTTTCTGAGTGTGAGTATGTTTGGCAAATTTTATCGGATGTTAAAACATCTAGTTCGGTGGCAAAACAAGCTAAATTGGTTGTCCCAACCAACTTTGGCTTTGACGACTTAGATATAGAAGTCAAAAATGCTTTTCAAGCAATGAAGCTTCAATTAATGCAAACTGAAGGCATCACAATAGAAGAAAAGCACCTTTCATTTTTAGACGATTATAAAACGTTACCGATTTGGCATTTTGCAGCATTCGAGGCAAAACATTATTATGAAGAAAGGTTCCATTTCCAATGGGAGCAGCTTGACCCTAGAGTCGCCTCCCGATTAAAAAGAGCAGATCACTTACAGGATAGTGATTTTAAAGCGACAAAGGTTAAGCAAGAGGCATTAATTCATCGCTATGCGGAAGAAGAAAATAACGATATTTTGTTATTACCCACTGTCGCTATCTTACCTCCAAGGTTAAGTACAATAGAATCAAATGATGATTACGATCGCATCAATAACTTGTGTTTACGTAACACCAGCCTAGCGAATGTTTTAGATGGTTGCAGTATCTCTATACCTTATCAGCATCAAGGAAATCATATTGGTGTCATGCTGATCGCTGCAAACGGAGATGATACAAAGCTCCTTAGCATTGCAAAAAAACTGGAACTCAGTTTTAAGTAACCCTATTAATATTAACGATTCCAAACAGATTAAAACGTAATATTATTTGGAATTATCGCCCCCTCTCTACTCAATTACACATAAGGTGATTATACTAATAACAACCATTTACACTTAAAGGCGCATTTTGACTCACCTTGACTCTGATGTTTTCAGCTTGCCAAGCGAAGCCGATACCCATGATCACGATTACCATCAATTGGTTGTTGTGCTTGATGGTAATACCGATTTCGATATACAAGGCAAAGGCAAACAGCTGCATTCTGGCGAAGGCTGTATTCTTCCTTCGGAGAACAGTCATGCGTTTGCAGGTCTGGGGGAAAATCAAATCATGGTGGTGAATCTTCCTATTCCACCACAAAAAGCGATCACCGATGAAGAATACGAAATAGTCTCTCGCTTATTCGATCAAGCCGCTTACTTTCAGTTAACGCCACGGTTACAAGTATTGGCGTCGGCGTTGTCTGGTGAATTACAACAATATCCAGATGACACGACGCTCGCTCGCGCCTGTGGCAACACATTGCTTAGCGCCATTCGCCATCAGATCAATAACAAAGACGTCCGCACCCGTGGTAATCAGCTTGATATAGACAAGTTAGATCAATTTATTGAGCTCAACTTATCACGTCGTGTGCACATCGATCAGCTCGCTAATTTTTGTTTTTTGAGTGTCAGTCAATTTCATGAGCGATTTAAAGATAAAACAGGCATCACTCCTCACCAGTATTTGATGCGTAAACGCTTAGAGCGCGCACAAAATTTACTGCAAGAAGGCTTCCCACCTATTCAAGTGGCAGAGATGTGCGGTTTTTCAAGTCAAAGCGCTATGACGACACTTTTCTCACAAGCTCTTGGGATCACGCCACTCAAATATCAGAAACAATTTGGTACCCGTTAAGCCTATATCACTAATCTACTGAAGCGCCCTATTGATGGGCATTACCAAGGTTTTTCGCACGACAATTAAACACTCATAAATTTATTGTTAAATTCGTACATTAAGCCAGACTTTCTTATAAAAAAAACCGACGTTTCCGAAAGACACTTTATCCCCTCTGTCACTAAAGTGGCTGCATTATTTACAACCATATACAGCCTTAATAAAAAGCCATGCTGCTTTTTATATTACGCGGGAGAGTCAACCATGTTTAAAGCGATTGAGGTGTTACAGCCTAACTTTATTGAGCGTCCATTGAATGAGTTATGGCAACTTATTTCTCCCCTTTATAAGGCAGATGAAGAAAGCTGGTTGAAAGAGCTTTTGCCTTTAGCAAAGCCAACAGACCAAGAGTTAAAAGAGCAAACTGATTCAGCCATTCAACTAATTACCCAAGTGCGCAAAGACGACGACAGCATGTCGATGATTGACGCTCTCTTATTAGAATACAGTTTGGATACTAAAGAAGGCATTTTGCTAATGTGCCTTGCCGAAGCGTTAATGCGTGTTCCAGACAAAGAAACTGCCGATGCTTTTATCAAAGACCGTTTAAGTGTTGCAGATTGGGCTTCTCACGCAAAAAATTCAGATTCATTCTTCGTTAATGCTTCTACTTGGGGATTATTGCTAACAGGCAAAATCGTCACTATGGATGAAAACAAAGATGGCACGCCAGCCAATCTTGTCAATCGCATGGTCAATCGTGTATCGGAGCCAGTAATTCGCAAAGCGATGAATCAAGCAATGAAGATCATGGGACACCAGTTTGTACTGGGTCGTGATATCAAAGAGGCTTTATCTCGAGGCAAAGGTTATCGTGACAAAGGTTACACCTACTCTTTCGACATGTTAGGTGAAGCAGCATTAACGTCTGACGACGCGGTAAAATATCTACTGTCTTATGAAAAAGCCATCGAATCTGTAGGTAAAGATACTTACAGCCAAAAGCATCGCCCGACCATTTCCATTAAGCTTTCCGCTTTACATCCTCGCTATGAAGTAGGTTGTGAAGAGCGTGTCATGACAGAGCTTTTCACCAGCGTAAAAGGCTTAATCACTAAAGCGCGTGCGCTTAACGTTGGTATTACCATAGATGCCGAAGAAGCAGACCGTCTGGAACTCTCTCTAAACCTCTTTGAGAAGCTTTTCCGTGATGAATCCACTTCCGGTTGGGGTTTATTTGGTTTGGTTGTACAAGCTTACTCAAAACGTGCCCTACCTGTTTTGGCGTGGCTTGCCGCATTGGCAAAAGAACACGGTGACCGCATTCCTGTTCGTCTTGTTAAAGGCGCTTACTGGGATTCAGAAATTAAACTATGCCAGCAACGTGGCATTAATGGTTACCCAGTTTACACACGCAAAGAATCGACTGATGTATCTTACCTTGCCTGTGCAAATTTCCTATTAAGCGAGCACACTCGCGCTAATATATTCCCTCAATTTGCCAGCCATAACGCTCATACTATTGCGACGATTAGCTGCTTAGCTAAGCAGCTAGGTGCGACGTCAGAAGAGTTTGAGTTCCAACGTTTGCATGGAATGGGTGACGCACTTTATAACCACTTAATAAAAGAAAATGATATCTGTGTCCGTATCTACGCACCTGTTGGTAGCCATAAGGACTTACTACCTTACTTGGTTCGTCGCCTTCTAGAAAATGGCGCAAACAGCTCTTTCGTACATCGTTTGATTGATGCGAGCTACCCAATTACAGACTTGGTTGATCATCCTGTTACTACGTTAGAAAGCCGTAAATCATTAGCAAATCCACACATTAATTTACCGGGTAATCTGTTCGACGATCGCAAAAATTCTTTTGGCCCTAATATCGAAATTGAATCTGAATGGACTCCATTCAAAGCTAAAATCGATAGTTTCATGGGACAAGACAAGCAATGGCGTGCTTATCCAATTGTTGGTGGGGAAAAAGTCGAAACAGGTAACACCCATTTAGTACAAAGCCCTTACGATCACAGTCAAACAGCAGGTCAACTTGATTGGGCGGATGCTAATACTGTCAGTAAAGCCATTGATCTTGCACAGGCCGCATTTCCAGCTTGGTCTGCACATTCAGCATCAGAGCGTGCTGATTGCTTAGACCGTACTGCAGATTTGATGGAAGATAACTACGCTGAACTGATTGCACTCTGCCATCGCGAAGCCGGTAAAACCATTCAAGACAGCATAGATGAAGTTCGTGAAGCGGTGGATTTTTGTCGTTACTATGCACAACAAGCTCGCAGTCATTTTGCGGCACCAACGACCTACATCGATTTCTTAGGTCAGGACAAACAAGCACAACTTAAAGGCCGTGGTGTTTTTACTTGTATCAGCCCTTGGAACTTTCCATTGGCTATTTTTGCAGGTCAAATCGTTGCAGCACTGGTTGTTGGTAATACGGTTATTGCTAAACCAGCCGAACAGACTAGCTTAATCGCCATGCGTGCCATTGAATTGATGCATCAAGCAGGCATACCAACGGATGCACTTCACCTTCTTCCTGGTGACGGCGCGACTGTCGGCGCACCGTTAACCAGCGATAAACGTATCGCAGGTTTGGCGTTTACAGGTTCTACTGGTACCGCACAATTAATCAACCGAACGTTGGCTGCTCGTGGTGTTGCACCGGTTCCTGTGATTGCAGAAACGGGTGGTCAAAATGCCATGTTGGTAGATTCCACATCATTACCAGAACAAGTAGTTCGTGATGCTGTTCATTCGGCTTTCGCATCAGCAGGTCAGCGTTGCTCGGCATTACGTGTTTTGTTTGTTCAAGCAGACATTGCGGATCGTGTTATTCCTATGATCAGAGGTGCGATGCAAGAACAAAGTGTTGGTTTGCCTTACTTACACAGCACTGACGTAGGTCCTGTGATCGATAAAAAAGCACAAACTATACTGTTAGAACACATTGAACACATGAAATCAGTTGGCACATTAATCGCTCAATCTGCATTACCTGATTTTGCAGATAAGGGCACCTTCGTTGCACCAACCGCGTTTGAAATAAGCAGTATTGACCAATTAACCGACGAGAAATTCGGCCCTATTTTGCATGTAATTCGCTATAAAGCACGTGATCTGGACAAAATAATCGACACAATTAATTGCTCAGGCTTTGGTTTGACTATGGGTGTTCATAGCCGTAACGAAACTACCTGCGCGCGCATTGCAAACAGAGCTCGCGTCGGTAACTTGTACATTAACCGAGACCAAGTTGGTGCCGTCGTCGGCGTTCAGCCTTTTGGTGGACAAGGTTTGTCTGGCACAGGTCCTAAAGCTGGCGGCCCACACTACCTACAACGCTTTGCCATTGAGCAAGACCTTTAAGGAGATAAGATAATGACAATCGTACAACCTATCCAAGTTAAGGTCGCTCAAGCTACTTTTGAAGAATGGGATACACTCGGTGTAAACGGCCGCGCAGAAAAACTGCAGAAAAGCCTTTCATCGTTTACGGATGAACAGCAAAAAATGGCCTCTTGGCAAATAGAAAATGCCAAAAAATCCATTGCAGAAACACGAGTAATGCCAGGGCCAACAGGCGAACGAAATGAGCTTTCTAGCCAAGGCCGCGGCCCATTTCTTTGCACTTCATTCTTTGAGAATGACAAAGTAACAACAGGGTTAGTTGGACAAGTTTTTACCGCTTTAATAGCTGGAAACCCAGTGATTACTGTCGGCCAAGCAGGCCAAGACATCATGGATAAAATCACTCCATATGTTGCAGAAGGTGTGATCCAGAACATCGCTGATTCAGCACTGGATTCTTTGATTGAAGCAGATCACCTTGCTGGTGTGGCTACATTGTGTGATGACACACAAGCACAACAGTTAAGCCAACGACTTGCGGCTAAACAAGGGCTTATCTGCCAATTGATAGAAGAAACAGATATAGAGCAGCTAAGCACCATTGCTAAGCCACATTACATACTACGTTTTGTGACGGAACGTACAGTGTCGAATAACACGACGGCGATTGGCGGTAATGCGACCTTGCTTGAATTGGGTAGCATGGACGATTAGACATAAAAAAAAGAGCCAAATACAGATCAGAAATGCACCTGTATTTGGCTCTATTAGATAGCGTTATTTAGGGTAAGATACTGCTTTTACTTCGCAAAAATCTTCTAGCCCTAATAGACCACCTTCACGACCATTTCCTGATAGTTTATAACCACCAAATGGGGAAGCATAGCCAATATCGGTACCATTAATTCGAACCATTCCCGCACGTAAAGAACGCATAACAGACTTCGCTTTTTCAACATCACCTGCTTGAATAAAAGCGGCTAAGCCATAAGGCGTGTCATTAGCGATAGCAATGGCTTCTTCCTCATTTTTATAAGGAATCATTACCAAGACAGGACCAAATACTTCCTCTCGAGCAATCTCCATATCATTATTTACATTAATAAAGATTGTTGGCTTCACAAAGTAGCCCGTCTCAAAACCTTCTGGCTTACCAAGGCCACCAACAAGAACATCAGCACCTTCTTTTATACCGATTTCAATTAATGCTTGAACCTTATTGAACTGCATTTCTGAAGCAAGTGGGCCAATATGGCCACCTTTTTGGCTAGGTGATCCGACTTTAGTTTCAAGCGCGATGGTGGCTGCGATGGCAATCGCTTCTTCATATTGGCTTTCATGAATCAACATACGAGTCGGTGCGTTACAGCTCTGACCAGTATTCTGGAAACAGTGTTTGATGCCTCGCGAAATAGCCGCAGTAAGATCCGCATCAGGAAGAATAATATTCGGTGATTTTCCACCTAATTCTAATGTCACTTTCTTAACAGTATCAGCAGCATCTTTGGTAATTAATGTTCCTGCACGAGTCGAGCCAGTAAACGACATCATTTGAACATCTTCATGATTTGAAAGCGTAGAACCAACAATCGCACCTTCACCATTCACTAGATTAAAAACACCAGCTGGAACACCTGCTTCATCTAAAATTTCTGCAAATAATAGTGCATTAAGTGGTGTTACTTCCGATGGTTTTAAAACCATGGTGCAACCAACAGCAAGCGCTGGAAATACTTTCAATGCAATCTGGTTCATAGGCCAGTTCCAAGGTGTAATCAGTCCACACACACCTATTGCATCACGAATAATTAAATCACCTTCACTGTTCGTTTCTTCAAAATCAAAGGCTTTTAATGTCTTTATAGTTGCCTTTAAATGCCCTGAGCCCACTACCGTTTGTGCATTTATACTAAGAGAAATAGGAGAACCTAATTCCGCTGTAATAATCTGCGACATTTCATCAGAGCGACGCTCATAAACTTCCAGTATTTTTTCTAAAAGTGCTAAACGTTCTTCTTTAGTCGTTTTTGAGAAATGCTTAAAGGCTTCTTTTGCAGCCGCAACGGCGTTATCCACATCTTTAGCAGAGCCCATCGCAATAGAAGCAATACTCTTCTCTGTTTCTGGGTTAATAACATCTAATGTGTCTGTCCCATCAGGTTGTACCCAAGAGCCATTAATATAAAATTTGTTAGTGTGTAAATGATTCATTACTTACTCTTATTTTTCAGTGTTTAGATTCAGAAATTGAAATGAATTACAGTTTATCAAGCATGCTATACCAGAGCATAGCCGACACCAATAAAGGTTGTCTCAGTAACACACCGCCAGGAAAAGTAGCAGAAGGCAGCTGCGCCATGAAGTCGAATGTTGTCGCTTGGATCGAAATGGTTTCCGCTGCCATTTTTCCAGCTAATGTCGCCATTGCAATACCATGTCCAGAAAAGCCAGCAACTGACAATATATTATTATCCACACGCTCAAAATGAGGTAGACGAGACATAGTAATACCTAATGTTCCACCCCATGCATAATCAATGCGAGTGTCTTTAAGATTTGGGAAAATTTCCAACATAGGTTTACGAGTCTTCGCCTTTATATCCGCTGGGAATTTATAACCATAGGACTCACCACCCCCAAACAATAATCTATTATCTTCTGACAAACGGAAGTAATTAATAACAAATCGACTGTCAGCTACACCATAGTTATTGCGAATAAGTGATTGCGCCAAATCGTCACTTAAGGGCTCTGTCGCACAAATAAAGTTATTAATTGGCATCACATTAGAAACCAAAGAAGGGTCAATATTATTATGATAACCATTAAGGCCAAATACAGCGTATTTTGCTTTAACAACGGCTTTGTCTGTCTGGATTTTAACCTCATCGCCCTTGGTATATTGGGTCATACGAGATTGTTCGTATATTGTCACGCCAGAGTTCTCTACTAGTTTCACAAGTGCAAAGACATACAGTAATGGGTTTATATGACCACTGCCTAAATCTAAGCACCCTGAATGGTAATCAGGAGAACCTATTTCTTCTTTAATGGCTGTTTCGTCTAAAAATCGAAATTGGTCATAGCCATACACTCTGCTCATGTGCTCAACAAAATGCTCAGTTTCTTTTGTATAACGCTGCCTGTGATTAGCATGAATAATGCCATTAACAAATTTGCAGTCGGCTTCAGATTCACTGATTAAATCTTTTACCAATTGAACCGATTCAAGACTCATATCCCATAAGGTTTGAGCTTGCTCCATACCGACTTTTTTTTCTAGTTCGATCTGCTCTACTCGTTGGCCTGTACCGACTTGGCCTCCGTTACGACCTGATGCACCAGAACCAAGTCTGTTTGCTTCCAACAAGACAACATTCATCCCTTGACGAGCTAAATGCAATGCCGCAGATAAACCTGAAAAACCACCACCAACAACACAAACATCCGCGCTGATTTCACCCTCAGCTTGAGGGTATGAATCAGGTAATTTTGCGGTTCCAGCATAATAAGAGTTTGGGTATTTACCAATCTCGTCATTGATTGTCAAAATATCCATTAATATGCTGTCTCGTTAATAGGTGAATTAAGCCTCATTCCATAACCCTTGGCTCTTAACTTGTTCGTAGGCTTCATCAATAGACTTCCAGGCACGCTCAATCAGTAAATCGATTTCACTTTCGGTAATAATAAGCGGTGGAGAAACAATCATTCTATCGCCCACATGTCGCATCACTAAGTTATTGGAGAAGCAACGCTCACGACAAATAAGTCCTACGGTTCCAGCTTCTGAAGCAAATTTAGCCCGGCTTTCTTTATTTGGCGTTAATACCAAGGAAGCAACCAAACCTTTGCTATTGGCAGAACCAACCATTGGATGTTCACTTAAACTGGCCCACTTTTTAGCGAAGTATGAACTTAAGGTGTCACTGACACGATCGACAATCCCTTCTTCATCTAAAATGCGTAGATTCTCTAACGCTACTGCAGCAGATACAGGATGTGCAGAATAAGTGTAGCCATGATTAAAATCACCAGCATTCTTAATAACTTCGGCAACTTCATCACTAATCAAGGAACCACCGATAGGTGCGTAACCTGAAGATAATCCTTTTGCTATCGTCATTACATCAGGTTTAAGGTTATAAACCTGTGTAGCAAACCACTCACCAGTACGCCCAAAGCCACAAATCACTTCATCTGCAATGAACAATATTTCGTATTTATTTAAAATCCGCTGTACTTCTGGCCAATAGCTATCTGGAGGGATAATAACGCCTCCAGCACCTTGAATAGGCTCAGCAATAAACGCAGCAACATTTTCTTCACCGACTTCCAGAATTTTTGCTTCTAGCTCGCGAGCTCGCGCAAGGCCAAACTCTTCAGGCGTCATATCTCCGCCTTCGCTCCACCAGTCAGGCTGATTGATATGCTCAATACCGAAAATAGGTAAAGCACCTTGCTTATGCATGCTTTTCATACCGCCAAGCGAAGCGGCTGCGACAGTTGAGCCGTGATAAGCATTCCATCGAGAGATAATAATTTGTTTATTAGGCTTACCTTTAGCAGCCCAATAGTGTCGCACTAATCGTAAGTTAGTATCATTGGCTTCAGAGCCTGAACCACTAAAAAAGACATGATTCAAATCACCTGGTGCCAGTTCAGCCAATCGTTTTGATAGTTGAATCGCAGGAACATGAGATGTTTGAAAGAAGGTATTATAGTAAGGAAGCTCTAACATCTGTTGAGCAGCAACGTCGGCTAATTCTTTACGTCCATAACCAATAGCAACACACCACAAGCCTGCCATGCCGTCTAATAACGTATTACCTTCACTGTCTTTAAGAAAAACACCATCGGCACTGGTAATAATTCGAGTGCCTATTTCGGCAAGCTGCTTCCCATCTGTAAATGGGTGAATATGGTGAGCAGCATCAATACGTTGTAAATTTTCAGTAGAATCAATTGATTTCATATCAAAAACCTTAAGTTAAACTAGACATTAAGCATTAAATGCTCACGTTCCCAAGTAGAGATTTCACGACGGAATTCATCTAACTCAGCATTTTTAATGGCCGCGAAAAGGCTACAAAAAGATTCACCTAAAACCTCTCTCATCTCTTTTGCATCATTGAACTTTGCCAATGCTTCTGCTGCGCCTTCAGGTAAAACAGCCTCTACGGCTAGATCTTCACCTTCGCCCTCTGCACTCCAAATTTCACCGTCGGCTTCTGGTCTAGGTTCAATCTTATTTACTAGTCCTAAATAACCTGCCGCAAGACTGGCAGCAATGGCCAAATAAGGATTCGCATCTATCCCAGTGACTCTGTTTTCAACTCGTCGATCTTCTGGCCCAGAAATAGGAATACGTAACCCTGTAGTTCGGTTATCCCATGACCATTCCAAATTATCTGGAGCGGCTTCACCACCAATTAAACGACGATAACTATTAACATAAGGAGCTAATAGCGGAACAATTTCTAAAAGGTGAGTTTGTGAGCCACCAATAAAATGAAAAAACTCTGGCGTAACGTTTCCTTCAGCATCAGAGAAAATATTCTTGCCTGTTTTAATATCGATAATGCTTTGGTGAATATGCATCGCTGAGCCAGGCTCATCACGCATAGGCTTCGCCATAAACGTTGCAAAAATACCATTTTTTAAAGCGGCTTCTTTTATCGCTCGCTTAAAGTAAAAAACCTGATCTGCCAAGGCTAATGGGTCGCCATGCAATAAGTTAATCTCAATCTGGCCAGCGCCGCCTTCATGTATCAAGGTATCAATACCTAAGCCTTGCGCTTCGGCAAAATCATAAATGGTGTCAATTACTGAGCCGTATTCGTCCACGGCAACCATAGAGTAAGCTTGACGCCCAGCTCCCGGCCTGCCTGTACGCCCGACAGGAGGCTCAATCGGTTCATTAGGATCTGTATTCGGTTTGGTTAAATAAAATTCCAATTCAGGCGCGATGATTGGTTTCAAGCCTTTTTCTTCGTAAAGAGATAGCACACGTTTTAGAACGTTTCGAGGCGATATATCAACCGGGTCACCATTTTGATCTTTTAAATCACAAATAACTTGTAACGTTAAATCATCAGCCCAAGGAACAACGGAAGCAGTACTCATGTCTGGATGAAGCACCATGTCTTTTTCAGTCCATTGGTCCTTTATCTCTTCAAGCTCAACATAATCACCTGTAATCGTCTGATAAAATAGCGACACAGGCAGGAAGAAAGTAGCATCAGGAGAGAACTTGTAGCAGGGCATCGACTTACCCCGAGACAAGCCAACTATGTCAGGAATAATACACTCGACTTCTTCAATTCGTTTACCTTGCCTAATATTTTGAAACGCTTCAGGCAAGTCCGCCAACCAACTCTGGTTATTTTGCTTAATCACAAATCACCTATTTAGAAATTACTTAAATTGCATATTTATTTTAAAAAATCTGCACTAAAAACTCTCAAACTAAGAGCTAACGTTGCCTAATAGAATATGATCAAAAAAAATAATGTCAATGCGATTTGATCAAATTTATTGTTTTTCAGACTCTTTAAGTATGATTTTGAGGCTATCAACCCCTTGTAAAATATCATCATAGATGGCTTTTTCTGCTTGTTCTGCATCATTGTTACGCAAACCATCTAACGCAATCTGATGGGTATCAGGCAGGTTTTGAGTGCCAATTCGTCCGCAGATCACTCGCATAGAAGGCCCAGTCTTTAACCACAAACGCTCAATAATTGATAACAATTCAGGCTTATTTGCTTGACGATAAATGGCCATATGAAAGCGATGATTTTGAATCAAATAATCTCTGACGTTACCGTGTGACACAGCAGAATTGACGGCCTGATCAATTATATTTAACTCATTAATTTTACTAGCCGACATGTTCTCTGTAGCCCAGTAAGCGAGCTTAGGTTCTATAGCACAGCGGGCAAATGCTAATTCTTCTAATGCACTTATCGTCAATAAAGGAACACATACTCGACGATTTCCTAGAAACTCCAATGCACCTTCGGTCGTTAATCGCCGAATAGCTTCTCGAGCTGGGGTCATTCCCACACCTAGTACATTCGTTAGCCCTTGAATAGTTACCGCTTCTCCAGGGGTCAGCTCTCCAAACAGAATCATGTCTCGTACACGTTGATAAACATGTAAGTGAACCGGCTGCTTAAGATTATCAGCATCTATGCTCAATTTTTACTCCAGCTATAATCAATAAAATATAAACAATATTGTAATAGATGATCATAGGAATTTCATCTTGCAATATTATATACAATTTGATCAAATGTTTTCAGTTCATGATTTTTGATAAGTTTTTATTAACTCTTGAGGCATTAACGATATGAAGTATTCTGGAAAAGGTTTTGCATCCCTCGCTTTAGTAGCGCTATCTAGCACGACAGCGCTTGCTGAAGAAGTTCATGTTTACAATTGGTCAGATTATATAGATACCGCTCTGTTGGAAAAATTTGAAAAAGAGACTGGAATTGACATAATTTATGATGTTTTCGATAGTAATGAAGTACTTGAAACGAAGCTTTTAGCCGGAAAAACTGGATATGATATTGTTGTTCCAACCGCTGATTTCTTATCTCGACAAATTATTGCAGGCGCCTTTCAACCGCTAGACTTTAGCAAGCTACCAAATTCAAAAAACCTTTGGGACGTTGTTCAAGCTCGTATTGAGCCATATGACCCAGGCAATAAATATTCTATCAATTACATGTGGGGAACCACAGGTATCGGCGTCAATGTAAACAAAGTGAAAGAGGTTCTTGGTGAAGATGCCCCTATCGATAGCCTAGATCTAATATTCAACAAAAAGAATATGGAAAAACTTGCTCAGTGTGGCGTGATGTTCCTTGATGCACCTACTGAAGTTATCCCTGCAGCGCTTGCCTATATTGGTGAAGACCCAGATTCAAAAGATACTAAGGTAATAGCAAAAGCAGAAAAAATATTATCAGATATCAAACCTTACGTAAGTAAGTTTCACAGTTCTGAATATATTAACAGCCTAGCAAACGGCGAAATCTGCGTCGCTTTTGCTTGGTCAGGTGATTTACTTCAAGCAAGAGACCGTGCCGATGAAGCGGATAATGGTGTTGAAATTGCCTACAACATCCCTAAAGAAGGCGCTCTTATGTGGTTTGACCAAATAGCGATTCCAGCTGATGCCCCAAATTCTGAAGCCGCTCATAAGTTTATTAACTTTATATTGGACGCTGAAAATATGGCAGCGGCATCGAACTACGTGTATTACGCAAATGGTAACCTTGCATCGCAAGAATACTTAGAAGAAGACGTTATCGGAGACCCTGCAATTTATCCTGATAAGGCAACACTTGATAACCTTTATACACTAACAACTTACCAACCAAAGGTTCAGCGTTTTGTAAACCGTCTTTGGACAAAAATAAAGTCAGGAATCTAATACTTTCTACAATGTAGGATCAAGCCTTTCTTACGAGGTTTGATCCTACAAAACACTAAAAGTAATTAGAATCTAGGCGAAATAGGTATTCTTGATGACCCAAGCAAAACAAACCACGAATGTATTTAGCCCTTGGCTTAACCGAGACAATAAGCCTCTAATAAAGTTTGAGAACATTACCAAAAAATTTGGTGATTTTACGGCTGTAGAAAATTTTAATTTAGAGATTTATGAAAAGGAATTTTTTGCATTACTAGGTTCTTCAGGCGGAGGTAAGAGTACTGTATTACGCATGCTTGCGGGATTTGAACAACCTACCAGCGGTAAAATTTGGTTGGACGGCGAAGAAATTAGTAACACGCCACCTAATGAACGTCCTATCAACATGATGTTCCAAAGTTATGCGTTATTTCCTCACCTTAATGTCTGGGACAACATTGCTTTCGGTTTAAAACGTACTAAAAAAAGAATGGCGTCTAGTGATATCAAAGCACGTGTTGAAGAAATGCTACGTCTAACACAGCTCGAAAAATTTGCTAGTCGTAAACCTCATCAAATATCAGGTGGACAACGACAGCGAGTGGCTCTTGCACGCTCACTTGCGAGAGAGCCAAGACTGTTATTACTCGATGAGCCTCTTGGCGCCTTGGATAAGAAACTTCGTCAAGAAACACAATTTGAGTTGATGGACATTCAAGAAAAAACAGGAACCACCTTTGTTATCGTGACCCACGACCAAGAAGAAGCAATGACAATGGCTTCCCGTGTCGCCGTAATGGACAATGGTAAATTACTGCAAGTTGATACACCGAATAATGTTTATGAAGCGCCTAACTCAACATATGTAGCTAATTTTATTGGCGATATAAACATCATTGAAGGTGAAGCCAAAATTGATGCTGAAGGACTACTTTCTATACATTATTCAGAAACCGCAGCACCTATCCAAACAGAAAATACCAACAACCAGATTCATGACGGACAAAGTGTTTCTTTTGCAGTAAGACCTGAAAAAATTTGGATAGCAAAAGAACAAGATGTCTCTTTACCAAATAACGTTAAAGGACTGATTGTCGATATTGCTTATTTAGGAAACCTGTCTATTTATCATATTAAACTAGAATCTGGGCAGGTAATTTCTGCTCAAATGACCAATATTTTACGTACAGGTCAGCAAGAATTTACCTGGGATGATGAAGTATGGCTTAACTGGAACGATACAGCAGGTATCGTGCTAACGCGGTAATCAAATTATGAATATTCGTCGTTTCACTCTTATTTTCACACCCTATTTCTGGTTAATCGCTCTTTTCCTGATTCCATTTATTATCGTGTTCAAAATATCACTGTCAGATCCCGCATTGGCTATTCCTCCCTATACCCCAAACTTTGATTTATCGGGCGGATGGAGTGCTATTGGAACTTTTTTCTCTCAACTTGATTTTGAAAACTACGAATTCTTGCTTACAGACGACCTTTATTGGAAGTCTTATCTTACTTCAATAAAGATAGCCTTCTTTTCTACTGTTTTCACATTGATAGTCGCCTTTCCTATTGCTTATGGTATCGCTAAAGCGCCGTTGCATTTACGACCAATGCTGATGATGTTGATCATTCTTCCATTTTGGACATCATTTTTGATTCGAGTGTACTCTTGGATAGGGATTCTCGCGAATGAAGGTATTCTTAATAATTTTTTATTATGGATTGGCATCATTGATCAACCCTTACGCCTAATAAACACCAATATAGCGGTGTATATAGGCATTGTTTACACCTACCTCCCTTTTATGATTCTGCCTATTTATGCCAATCTAGAAAAAATGGATTCTAGCTTAATTGAGGCTGCTGAAGACTTAGGTTGCTCTCGTATAGGTGCCTTTTGGTCCATCACATTACCCATGGCAAAAAGCGGTATAGTCGCTGGCTGTATGTTGGTATTTATACCTGCTATTGGTGAGTTTGTTATTCCTTCTTTACTGGGTGGATCCTCTACTAACATGATAGGTAAGGTTTTATGGGGAGAATTTTTCTCCAATCGAGACTGGCCTGTAGCCTCCTCTGTTGCGGTTGTATTGTTAGCAATCTTAATGATCCCAATTATTTTATTCCAACGTCACCAGCAAAAGGAGAATATGAATGAATAATCGCTCTTTAAGTTGGTTTAACACGACCTCTCTTGTGCTTGGCTTTGCGTTTTTATACTTGCCTATGTTGATACTCATCATCTATAGCTTTAACTCGTCTAAGCTGGTGACGGTATGGGCTGGATTTTCAACAAAATGGTACGGTGAGCTATTCCAAGACGAACAATTCATGCAAGCAGCATGGGTTACTCTCAAAGTCGGATTCTTTTCGGCAACGGCCGCTACCGTACTCGGCACTATGGCGGCTTATGCACTCGTAAGAACAAAAAAATTTACAGGGAGGGCTTTATTCTCAGGAATGATTTTTGCGCCTTTAGTGATGCCTGAGGTAATTACAGGGCTATCTTTGCTGTTACTTTTTATTGCCATTGACCTTGATCGAGGCATTCTAACCATCACTCTTGCTCATATTACTTTTTCAATGTGCTTTGTTTCTGTTGTGGTTTCTTCACGCTTAACTAGTTTTGACAAGTCACTAGAAGAAGCGGCCCTAGATTTAGGCTGCACACCATTTGATGCGTTTAAATCAGTAGTGCTGCCTATCATTATGCCAGCAGTGGCTTCAGGTTGGCTGCTAGCATTTACTCTGTCTTTAGATGATTTAGTCATTGCGTCTTTCACTGCTGGCCCGTCCTCCACGACACTACCAATAAAAATATATTCATCTATTCGATTGGGTGTTAGCCCTCAAATTAATGCTTTATCTACCATCATGATAGGTATTGTGACTGTGTTCGTTATTACTGCTTCTATCATTTCTAAGCAGTCCATAAAAAAATATGAAAGTGAAAAAATTAGAGCGAATTTATAATGACATTTATCAAAGAATTTGAAGATTATTGCCAACAATATGGCAAGCCAGAACGAATAGAACTTTTGCTATGTGACCTTAATGCTGTTCTTAGAGGAAAATGGTTACCTGGTGATCAAGTCGACAATCTTATTAATGGCAAGGTTCGCCTTCCATTATCAACCTATGCGCCGAACATAATGGGGGTTGGAGTTGACTCTAGCGGCCTTGGCTTGGTTAATGGCGACCCAGATGGCATTATTGTTCCAATACTAGGAACCCTAAAACCAGTGCCATGGGCAGAAGAGCCAACCGCTCAATTAATGATAGATATGCTAGATGAAACAGGTGAGATTTCATACTTATCACCTCGTGAACAACTGACTCGCGTAGCTAAAAACTTCAATGATAATGGTTGGCACCCTGTCGCTGCTGCGGAATTGGAATTTTACGTCATTGAGGAGCGACAAGACCCGAATGAAGCCCCTGTACCACCGATTGGATCACCAGAAGCTCAAAATTACGATATGGAATCGCTCAGTCGATTTCAGGGGATGCTCGACGATATATTGCAAGCAAGTGAGCAACAAGGTTTAGCCACGGACACCTTGATTGCAGAATTTGGCCCAGGTCAATTTGAAGTCAACTTCCACCATACAAATGACATACTTAAAGCCGCAGATACTGCATTGCTATTCCGTCGTATTGTCCGCTATGTAGCGAAAAAACATGGATTGGAAGCAACATTTATGGCGAAGCCATATAAAAACTATCCAGGCAGCGGTATGCACCTTCATGTTTCTGTTCTTGACGATGATGGCAAAAATATTTTCACTCCTGAGGATAAAGAGCAAACACATATCTCTCTACCTCTTGAGTATGCTGTTGCTGGCGTATTGGATACTATGCGTGAGATGCAAGCAGTCTTTGCCCCTCATATGAATTCTCTACGCCGATTTGGCCTAAATGGCTTCGCACCAAATGCGCCAGAATGGGGATATGATCACCGTGGAGCGGCGATACGAATTCCTGAAGTTAACGGTCCAGGAGCCAGACTTGAGCACCGTATCTGTGGTGCTGATGTGAACCCATACTTGGCTATTACAGCAATACTTGGCGGAATGTTACATGGTTTAAAAACTAAACCTCAACTTACTCCACCATTAGACACAGACTCTCAGAATGCCATAGAGCCACTAGACTCAAACTGGCTTGAAACCATTACTCGTTTCTCCAACTCTGCATTTGCAAAATCATTATATGGAGAAGATTATCATCACGTTTTCACTCAAGTGAAACTTAATGAAGTAGAGGAAATTAGTACCGAAATTTCTCCTATAGAGTATCGTTTATACTTATCTCGTTTGTAGTTTAGCGAGCTAATAACGAGTAAAAAATCTAAAGAGTCTAGCAAAAATAAAAGCCCCAATATCAAATGATATTGGGGCTTTTTGCATTGAAAGATCTAAATCATTAATAACGAATAGTCAGTCGCGCTTAATTATCTGCACGTGCATTAATATAAGCTCGTTCAGACACTTCATGCCATGCGCGTACTTTTTTACTGAAATCTTTAAATGAATTATAAACTTTCTGGCTCATTGGATCGGCTGCCGCCACTTCATCTAATGTTTCAGCAGAAGCTTTCTTCAGCGCAGAGAATACCTCTTTCGGGAATTGCTTCAAGATAACGTTATGCTCGTTCACCAAAGTTTCTAGTGCAGCATTGTTACGCGCTGTGAATTCATCCAACATCACGGCATTCGCTTGGCGAGTCGCTGCACGTACGATCAGTTGAAGATCTTTTGGCAAGGCTTCAAAGGCATCTTTATTAAAAAGCGCTTCCATCGTTGAGCCTGGCTCATGCCAACCTGGGTAGTAGTAAAACTTGGCCACTTTATGCAAGCCAAATGCTAGGTCATTATAAGGACCAACCCACTCTGTCGCATCAATTGTACCAGTTTGTAAGGCTGTAAAAATCTCACCGCCAGGTAAGTTAACTGGTGTACCACCCACTTTTTTGAGTACTTCGCCACCCAAGCCTGGAAGGCGCATTTTCAGACCTTGAAAATCATCAAGAGAATTGATCTCTTTGTTGAACCAACCGCCCATTTGCACACCTGTGTTACCAGCGGCCATAGGAATTAAGTTAAAGGGTTCATAGATTTCTTCCCATAGCTCCAAACCACCACCATTATGAAGCCAAGAGTTCATCTCTTGAGCAGTAAAGCCAAAAGGTACCGCTGAGAAAAATTGTGACGCAGGTACTTTACCTTTCCAATAGAAGGCGCCGCCGTGTCCCATTTGAGCAGTACCGCGAGAAACAGCATCAAAAATTTCTAGTGCAGGAACAAGTTCACCAGCCGCATATACTTTAACATTCAAACGACCACCAGACATTTCTGTAATGCTTTTTGCCAGCCCTTCAGCACCGGTACCCAGACCAGGAAAGTTTTTCGGCCAAGTAGTAACCATTTTCCAATTAATAACCTCTACCTGTTTTTCAACCTTCGCCGTATCTTCTGCTTTTTCAGATCCACCGCAAGCAACTAAGGTAGCGGTTAAACCGACTAATGCGAGCTTGCTCCATGTTTTTATTGTTTTCATTATTTTCCCTCAGGAAGCTAGTTATTTTTATAATACTTAAAGGTTACAAAGCTTAGCTTTCTAAACAATCAGTTAATGCAACGATAATCGCATCAAGCCAATGTCTGGGGTAAAAACAAAAAAGGCGTTTTAGATATATTTAATACTAAGTAAATTCATAATATTAACTGCGACGCCCTCTCTCAAGACCTTTTTGATTTCTTTTATTTTATATTTTGGTCCTTAAAATAAAAAAGCCCCGTTATCTAGAATAACGGGGCTTTAAAAAAACAGTCTAAATAACTTACTTCAATCAGCGTATAGCCTATACACATAACTCACAGTGATTGAAGCTAAGCGTTATAGACTATTCAACTTCTCGAGCATTAATGTAAGCACGTTCTGATACTTCGTGCCATGCGCTTACTTTATTACGGAATTCTTTGAATGAGTTATAAACTCTCTGGCTCATTGGGTCCGCTGCCGCAACCTCTTCTAATGTCTCAGTAGAGGCTTTTTTCAATGCAGACAATACATCAGCAGGGAAAGGCCTTAGTTGAACATTATGCTTGTTTACCAAGGTTTGTAATGCAGAGTTATTCAGCGCGGTGAACTCATCTAACATTTCAGCATTGGCTTGACGAGTTGCTGAACGAACGATTAGCTGTAAATCTTTTGGCAAAGCTTCAAACGCATCTTTGTTATAGATAGCTTCCATTGATGAACCTGGCTCATGCCAGCCTGGGAAATAGTAAAATTTAGCCGCTTTGTACAAACCAAACGCTAGGTCATTATAAGGGCCAACCCACTCTGTCGCATCAATAGTACCGGTTTGTAAGGCAGTGAAAATTTCACCACCAGGCAAGTTAATTGGTGTTCCACCTACTTTCTTCAGGACTTCACCACCAAGACCGGGGATACGCATTTTCAGACCTTGGAAGTCTTCTAGAGAGTTGATTTCTTTATTGAACCAACCACCCATTTGAACACCTGTGTTACCAGCGGCCATTGGAATCAAATTAAACGGTGCGTAGATTTCTTCCCATAGCTCTAAACCACCACCATGGTGAATCCAAGAGTTAATTTCTTGTGCCGTAAAACCAAAAGGAACCGCTGTAAAGAACTGTGCAGCTGGCGCTTTACCTTTCCAGTAATATGCTGCGCTATGGCCCATTTCTGCAGTACCACGAGAGACTGCATCAAAAACTTCCAACGGTGGCACTAATTCACCTGCAGCATAAACTTTGATGTTCAAACGACCGTTCGACATTTCAGTGATGTTTTTAGCAAGACTTTCAGCACCAGTCCCTAAACCTGGGAAATTTTTTGGCCAAGTGGTGACCATTTTCCAATTAATTACATCTGCTTTTTTTTCTACTTTCGCAGTATCTTCCGCTTTCTCAGATCCACCACAAGCTACCAAAGTAGCTGTTGCTAAACCGACTAGTGCCAGTTTGCTCCATGTTTTAATTTTTTTCATTGCTTGTCCCTCAGGAGGCTAGTTTTCATTATTTTTATTGTTCAGTACTTAACGCTCTACAACAGCTTTTAATACGATTCTAATAACATTAGTCATCCTTAGAATAAGGACAAATGTCGACGTTTCAAACACATTTTATGCACTAAGTTAATGAGATAGTATGGATTGATGCTTCACCTCTCAAGCGATTTTTTATTTTTTTCCCGTCTACAAGATTTAAATACCACAATATAAAAACTAAAAAAGCTCCGCTATCTTAGATAACGGAGCTTTAAAAGAGATTAAATAGCTGAATTTTATCAGGTCATTAATTCGTTATTAACGCTTAATCATTTGACCTAGCATTAATAAAAGCGCGCTCAGACACATCGTGCCACGCACTAACCGTGTCTAAAAATGCTTTAAAAGAATTATAAACACGTTGGCTGTCTGGATCATTCGCAGCCACTTCTTTCAGTGTTTCATCAGACGCTTTTTTCAACGCTTCTAACAAGTCTTTTGGATACGTTTTTAGAATAACACCGTGCTCATCAACTAATGTTTTAAGCGCCGCATTATTACGAGCTGTAAATTCACTAAGCATATCTAAGTTGGCTTTCATCGCAGCCACTCGAACAATAGCTTGTAAGTCACTTGGCAACGCCTCAAAAGCATCTTTATTGAAAATAGCTTCTACTGCAGAACCTGGCTCATGCCAACCTGGGAAGTAGTAGTATTTCGCAGCTTTATACAATCCAAAAGCAAGATCGTTATAAGGGCCAACCCATTCAGTTGCGTCAATAGAGCCAGTTTGCAGGGCAGTAAAAATTTCACTACCAGGCAAGTTAATTGGCGTACCACCGATCTTATTAAGTACTTCGCCACCTAAACCCGGCATACGCATTTTTAGGCCTTGGAAATCAGCAAGCGAATTTACTTCTTTATTAAACCAGCCACCCATTTGCACGCCTGGATTACCAGCAGGCATTGGAATCAAATTAAACGGTGCATAAAGTTCTTCCCACAGCTCTAAACCACCACCATAGTAAACCCATGCATTAAACTCTTGAGCAGTTAAGCCAAAAGGTACCGTTGTGAAAAACTGTGCGGCAGGCACCTTACCTTTCCAATAATAAGACGCACTGTGGCCCATTTCTGCCGTGCCACGAGAGACGGCATCAAATACTTCTAGTGCAGGTACTAATTCACCAGCAGCATACACTTTAACGGTTAAACGGCCACCAGACATTTCTGTAATATCTTTAGCTAATGTCTCAGCGCTGGTACCAATACCAGGAAAATTTTTCGGCCAGGAAGTGACCATTTTCCACTCATAGGTTTCAACTTTTTTTACCGATGAAACCTGTTCTTCACTTTTTTCTGATCCGCCACAAGCGACCAACAACAAAGCTAATAAACTGGCGATAGCCAATTTACCTAATACCATTAAATTACGCATTTTTTTCCCTCAGGAAGCCAGTTACTAAATATGGACCTGTTTTATGGCATGTAAAAATGATGCTTTGCATCAAAATGCCCTGATATAGTCAACAAAAGGCGTGCTCTAAACACGGCCTAATATTGTATTTTTATTATGGCATCAGACAGACAGTTATCCTTAAACAATCACACCTTATATGCATAAAACACGTAAGGGGCGAGAGATAATAAGAAGTGCAGTAATTTTGCTCAACCCTTTTCAATGAAAAAAGTTCTTATTTCGTGAATAATTGCCTTTTTCAGGACATTGCGGGTAAAAAGGTTAAATATTAGCGACATAACGCCAAGGTAAACGCTGTCCTCTTTTTGCAGACTCCTCGGCTAGACATAAACCGTAAACCAAGTGACAGGCATCAACTAAAGAAACTGGCGCTTCACCTTCAGCTAAAATAGCCTTTCTTAATTGGGCATAAAACTCAACATATTCACCCGCTGTTGCAGATTCAGACATGGCTTCTATGGTTAATTGATCAGGAGCGCGAAAACGCTGAATAGTTTGATTTTCACCTTTTGATGGGAAGTTTCCTTCCCATGGCATTTGGCCTGCGCGTAATGCTTCTTCTTGCGGATCTAATCCAATACATTGCCAACTACCTTTCGTAAAGCGCGCATTAAAACGGCGCACCTCACCTGCTTCAAATGAAGTATGACCGAGACGAACACGCGTTTTTCCGTAACCCAATTCCAACTCAAACCAATCAGGTGTTTGAGCACCTTCACGCAAAGTATCGATACTCGCTTGAACCCAATCTGGCGTGCCTAATAAACTTAATGCCTGATCGAATAAGTGGGGACCAAGATCCCAAAATATTCCAGCGCCAACACCAGGCTCTTCACGCCACCTAACTTGTGGCAAAGGACGGAAACGATCGAAGCGAGAATCTAAATGCTTCAATTCACCCAACTCACCACTTGCCAACAAGGTTTTAAGACGTCCGAAATCACCATCAAAACGACGATTTTGATACACACAAAATACCAAACCTTTTTGTTTAGATAAGGTACAAAGAGCTTCTATTTCATTAACACTGGTTACAGATGGTTTTTCTAATAAAACGTGTTTACCGCTTTCCAGCGCCAGCATTGCTTGGTCGAAGTGCAATACATTGGGAGTAGTAATCACCACTAAATCGACATCATCAGCTTGAAAAACAGCTTCAGCCGTCGACACAATACGAGCCTCAGGTGCAAACTCAGTGACATCTTTCGATTGGCTAGTGCAAACACACACTAACTCCATTTCTGGATCATTCATAACAAACGGCGCATGGAAAATACGCCCAGACAAACCAAAACCAATCAAACCTACTCGAATAGACATGCCTTACTCCTTTTATTTATTTTTATACCTGTAAAGAGCTAGGTAGAGTCTACGTTACAACTTTCTATTCAGTTGCTTCTCTACCTGACGTTTTTCCCAATCAGGGCCAAATAGTTGTATTACACTAAATACTTTTATCCCATGGGCAGCTAAGCCTATTCCCCAACCCAACATAGGCCAAAAAGCCCATACATAACCTGGGGAAGTGATAAAATTGATGGCAAAAAGTATTGGAACAACCATACAATATTTTATCAAATGCTGATAAAAATCTTTAATTTTTCTCACTCGTTCAAAAGCCAAGCGCTCTTCGATACTCACACTAAATTCAGTATTCATGTCTGGTTCCTCTTGTAAAATAGCTACGGATGTTTCAAAAACAGCAGCCAAAGACTTAAGTGATTCCAAACCTGGGTTTTGCCCTTTCTCAATACGTTGAATAGTACGAGTACTTAGCCCACTCAATAGAGAAAGCTGCTCTTGAGACCAACCTCGTTGCAACCTTAGTTTTTTTATAATCATGCTAAATGTCCTTTCGCTGTTTCAATCCAGAGTAATTAAGAAAAACAAATACCGTTACGACATTTAAGCGACATATACCTGACATTGCTTATTTTTCAATAAGTTATAAAACTTCCAATTTAGCAAACGACAACACTAGCCACTTACTGCCTTCGTCATCAAAGTTAACTTGCACACGAGCTTGTGGGCCTTGGCCTTCATAGTTGATGACTAAACCTTCTCCAAACACAGGGTGATTCACTCGGTCTCCCATGCTGACAGTAATTTCAGGTGCTTTGTAGCTGTTCAAGACACTGCTGTTTTTCAGCTTATTCTTTTCGAACTGATAATCTGGACGTTCCAAAGAAACCGGTCGGCTAATTTGAGAACGTAAACGCACTTCTTCCAAGCATTCAGGTGGAATTTCTTTAATAAAGCGTGATGGACTGTTGAAAGACTCACTACCAAACAAACGACGAGATTCTGCATAGGTAATGTAGAGTTTTTCCATTGCACGTGTGATGCCTACATAACAAAGACGACGCTCTTCTGCGAGTCGACTCGGCTCTTCAAAGGACATTTTGCTTGGGAAAAGATTTTCTTCTACACCGGTTAAGAATACCAACGGGAACTCCAAACCTTTAGCGGAGTGAAGCGTCATTAATTGCACAGCTTCTTGATATTCATCTGCTTGAGCATCACCTGCGTCCAAGACAGCCTTATCCAAAAACGCCATGAGTGGCGAACTAAACTCTTCGTCTTCATCGTTCCAGCTAAAACCACCAGCCGCACCAACCAACTCTTTCAAGTTTTCAATACGAGCTTCGCCTTTCTCACCCTTTTCTTTTTCATGGAAAGGGATCAGACCTGCCTCTTCAATAATTTGCTCGAAGATATCATTCAAGTTCAAATCAGGTTGTTGAACGGTTGTGCTTAGGCCTTCCATAAGCTGTAAAAAGGCTTTAATCGCATTCGTTGCTCTGGCTGGCATCAGAGACTGACTAACGACTTCTTGAGCCGCTTTCCACATGGAACAACCATGATCACGAGCAAACTCTCGTAACATACCAATGCTACGCTCACCAATTCCGCGAGGCGGTACATTGATAATACGTTCCATAGAGCCATCGTCATTAGGGTCCATGGCCAATCGAGCGTATGCCAAGGCATTTTTAATCTCTAAACGATCGTAGAATCTGTGCCCACCATAAATACGATACGCAATCTGTTCCCTAACAAGGCATTCCTCTATTACGCGGGACTGAGCATTAGAGCGATACAAAACCGCCATATCACTTAGCGCCGTGCCCTTATCACGCCATTGTTTAACGATACCGGTAATAAAACGAGCTTCGTCTTGTTCATTAAATCCAGCATAAAGAGAAATAGGCTCCCCTTCACCGCTGTCTGTCCAAAGCTCTTTACCTAGACGATCATCGTTGTGTTTAATCAAGCCGTTAGCTGCGTTCAAGATATGGCCTGTTGAACGATAGTTTTGTTCTAGTTTAATGGTTCCAACGTCTTTGAAGTCTTTAGTAAAGCTTTGAATATTTTCAATTTTTGCACCACGCCAGCCGTAAATAGACTGATCATCATCACCTACGGCGGTAATCGTGCCTTTATCGCCAACCATGACGCGTAGCCAAGCGTATTGAATCGTGTTGGTATCTTGAAACTCGTCTACCAGTACGTGTCTAAAACGATCTTGATAGTGACGCAACAATGCTGGCGTACTTAGCATTAGCTCATGAGCACGCAGTAGCAGCTCGCCAAAGTCCAACAAGCCGCCACGCTCACATGCTTCTTCATAATGATAATAAAGCTCTCTCATGCCTTTAGAGAAAGGGTCATGGCTATCTGGTACATGTGCGGCACGGCGTCCTTCGTCTTTTTGAGCATTTATGAACCAAGAAACTTGCTTAGGTGGCCAGCGAGTATCGTCAATGCTTAGTGACCGCATAATTCGTTTGATAAGACGAAGCTGATCGTCACTGTCCATAATCTGGAAGTTTTCTTTCAGTCCTGCATCGCGCCAATGGGCCCGCAATAGTCGATGCGCTAAACCATGGAAGGTACCAACCCACATGCCCTGTGGAGGCACTCCAACTAATTGCTCTATCCGACCTTGCATTTCACGAGCCGCTTTATTGGTGAACGTTACGGCCAACAGACTGTAAGGCGATAATTCATAAGCGTGCATTAGCCATGCAATACGATGCACTAATACTCGGGTTTTTCCTGACCCTGCACCAGCCAAAACAAGGCTGTTTTGCAACGGTGCCGCAACGGCTTCTCGTTGATTGTCATTCAGTGAGTCGAGGATAAAAGAAACGTCCATTACATTCCGCCATGGTTAATTAATTTTTTTGTAATAAAACACGTGTACAAAAATAGATTGATTTTTGACCGATTTACGTTTTTTATTAGCATTGAATAATGCGATATCTGTGTATTTTGACTTTTTTCAACAAGCGATGACAGTGGTCAATTCACTTGAATGTCATTGAAGGGCCAAAAGGGTATAACGATGAGCAATCTTTCAGAAACTTTAACAACAGTAAAAACTGACATTCTTCATGCTTCGATTAGCTTAGAAAATGAAAAAAAAGAGCTAACTCAAAAAGAAGATGCCGCACGTATGTTAAAAGCACGGCGTGCAATTGAACAGCATTTAGAACAAAAACGTTTGCACGATAATACCTCGAATGGTTGGGATGATTAGTTTCATCTAAGTCAAACGAGTCATATAGAGAAAAGATATTAGCCTAACAATATATTTAGGTGAATGTACCTGCTTCTCTCAAAAATCTCCTTTTTACCAATCTGTATTATTGGTAATCACACTTCTTTACTCCAAAAAAACATGACTTCTATGGAATAATTCAATGAAAGCACAATAATTTCCTTACTCTGCCTTCCCATTTATAGCGGTTACTCGCGTCTTGGAGTAACATATGCTCTGATTTTTTACATATTTCAATTCACAATAAAAACAGACAATAACCCTCTTGGGGGAGTTACCATGTTTGAACATATCCAAGCGGCACCTGCAGACCCAATTCTTGGTTTGAACGATGCTTACAAAAGTGACCTAAACCCTAATAAAATTAATTTGGGTGTTGGTGTCTATAAAGATGAGCAAGGCAATACGCCTATCTTAAAAGCGGTAAAACAAGCTGAAGAACGCTTATTGACTCAAGAAAAAACAAAAAGTTACCTTAGCATCGAAGGCGCACCAGCTTATCGAAGCGCTGTACAAAAGCTTTTGTTTGGTAATGATCACAATATTATTAACAAGCAGCTTGCTCAAACCGCCCATACACCTGGCGGCACTGGAGCATTACGTGTAGCAGCAGAATTTATTAAAAAGCATTTACCAGAAGCAACTATCTGGGTCAGTAACCCAACTTGGGCGAACCATCAATCTGTTTTCCAATCTGTTGGATTGGAAGTAGGTAGTTACGCTTATTACGATGCTAAAAACAAATCACTCGACTTTGAAGCTATGCTTGCCAGCTTGTCGCAGATTCCTGAAGGTGACGTTGTTTTATTTCATGGTTGTTGCCACAACCCAACAGGGATAGATCCAACACCAGAGCAGTGGTATCAACTAGCGAAGCTTTCCAGTAAACAAGGTTTCTTGCCTTTATTTGATTTTGCTTACCAAGGCTTTGGTCAAAGCTTAAATGACGATGCGAAAGGATTACGTACTTTCTTGGAACACGTTCCTGAAATGCTAATCGCAAACTCGTTTTCAAAGAATTTTGGTCTTTATAACGAACGTGTTGGCGCATTAACTATTATCTGTGAAACAGCAGAACAAGCAGAAACAGCCTTCACACAAGTAAAGCGCTGTATTCGTACAAACTATTCAAACCCACCGTCTCATGGGTCAGCTATTGTCGCTGAAATCCTAAATGATCCGGAGCTTTACGCATTATGGGAAAGTGAATTAAAAGACATGCGTATTCGCATTCACGAAATGCGTAGTTTGTTTGTTAATACACTAAGAGTGAAAGGCGTTAGCCAAGACTTCTCTTTTATATCTCAACAACAAGGCATGTTTTCTTTTTCTGGCCTTACGCCAGATCAAGTGACTCAGCTGCGTAAAGACTATGGTATTTATATAGTAGGTTCTGGTCGTATTAGTGTTGCGGGTTTAACCCATGACAACATGGAACCACTTTGTAGTGCTATTGCCGAAATCTTAAACAATTAGTTTCCAATAGAAAATTGTTATCTAGAAACATAAAACGGTTTTTACTTCTTCAGTAAAAACCGTTTTTTTATATACTTTTTTAGGTCTATCCTTACCGGCGGTTGTTTTATAGTGAAAGAGGCTGTTACCTTATGGCATTCTTTTTTATCGATACCTAATACTGGAGCCATTATGACGGCCACTTTAATTTACTGCTATGACCCTATGTGCAGCTGGTGTTGGGGATTTAGCCCAACCTGGACCAAATTACAAAAAGCACTACAAGGCTTAGTCGATTCGGATCAACTAGTCATTCAGCCTTTACTTGGTGGATTAGCGGTTGATTCAGATGTTCCTATGCCAGAAGGTATGAAAGCGAGCCTTGAAAGCACTTGGAAGAATATCCAAGCGACACTAGGTACAGAGTTTAATTTTGATTTTTGGCGTACCGCTTCGCCTCGTCGCTCTACCTACCCTGCTTGTCGAGCATGTTACGTTGCACGAGACATGGGGTCAGAAGACGATATGTATCATGCAATTCAAAAAGCATATTACCTAGACGCAAAAAATCCATCTGATCTGGATACTTTAACGGAATGTGCAGAGCAAATTGGCCTAAAAGCAGAGAGTTTTCAAAAAGCCATGGCGCATGTAAAAAGTGAAGGGTTATTAGAAGAAGAAATAGAACAAGCAAGGCACCTTGGGCTGAATTCGTTTCCTTCGTTGGCCTTGCTTATTGGCGATAAACTAATCCCGATTCCGTTGGATTACAAAGATCATTCAAGCATGTTAAACACAATGAAAAAGGCGCTTTCATAGCGCCTTTTTTATTGAAGATAGTGATGGTGCCTACCCTTTAACCAAAATCATGATTGATGAGATCTAGCATTGGATTATAAAGCGGCTCAGTTGTCGCATCCAACGCTTTCTTATCACTCTCATCAGCAGTCGGTAGATCGCTCTCTATCGATTTTGAGACATCTTCAACCTGCTCTTTTGAGATAGGTTCATCTTGCTCAACAACTTCTTTTGATTCCACTTCTGCCACTGTTTCTTCAGACTTTTCTTCATCGATAGACAAGTGCTCAGCCAAACTTTGTGCCAAAGGCTCAACGTCATCTAAGGTGACGTTCACGGCAAGCCAATGACCCGCATCAGGTTCATGGCTAACTAATGTACCAGGGACGATAGCGTGTCTAAAGTTAACCAATAACGAAGCAATGCTAGTGACATCTAATGATTTAGATAAACGCATCCAAAGTGACATACCGCCTTTACTTGTTGCAAAGCTAACATTGTCACCTAAGCGGGTTTCTAAATGCGATTTAACACGTTCTGAATTGGCCCAAACAGCTCTCGCTCGTTTGGTTAATGAGCGTTTACTATTAGGCTGTAATGCATCACTTAATGCAGTTTGTTGTGCATCATTTAGAGCCATATCCGCGCCTAAAAAAGCCCCTTCTAATACAGCTTGATGTCGACCTGGTAAACACCAACTAGCAGAGCGATCAACGCCTTTTGACTCTACGCCGCCGATATAAACAATATGATCAGATTGATCCAATGATTTATAGGTCAAAATAGGACCTGGACGATATGCCAGATGAGAGCACAGATCCCATTCAATCACGGGCAACTGCATTTCTTCAATAATAGCGAGCCATCGACGCAGGCTTAAATTACTTACTACTTGTCCTGCCGGGAACGAAAATTGTCCGGGAAGTACAATAAGATTAATCGATTCATCTCTTAAACACTGAATCACCAAATCTAAATCAGCACCACGTTCTCCGGTGTTTAAAGCAATAACTTTACGCCCTAAGCTTTGCAACGTTGTCGTGATTCTAGGATCGCATGGGGTTAATACCAATACGGTATCACCACGTCCGGTGAGGTTTTGCACACTTTGAGTAAACATAGTCAGAGGTGAACGGCCTAGCCAAAGCTGAGAAGCATGAGACTTAATACCTAAACCTTTCAGGTATTCACTAACAGATTCACGTACCACTAAATGCCCTTTACCTAGAATAGGTAAATTCACTTCTTCCTGACGAGTAATCGGTGTCAAAAATGCATCGCTTTGATCAACCAATGCACTACGGTGAGCAAGACAAGACCATGCAGGCTTAGAACCGTCATTTGGTAATGCTTGTAAGACTTCACCAGCTAATAATAAGGCAGGCTTTGTATTACTTCGATGACAAACAAAGTAACCAGACTTTGGTCGCGACTCGATCCAACCATCTGTGGTCAGAAGTTCATAACCATGAATCACAGTATTTAAGCTAAGGCCTAACTCTTTCGATAAAGCACGTAGAGAAGGCATCCGATCACCTGGAACAATGGCTTCCTGAGACATTTGATCTAGGAACCAATCCACCACACCTTTGTATAAAAAATCCGCCACAGTTTGTACCTTTTCTAGTTTGTCATCTAGTATCTGTTATCAATCATTATAGTTACCTTAAAAAAACGCAAGTAAAAGACCAATATTTCGCGATTTTGATGGGTGTTAAGGTACAATTTCACTCGTTTATGGCTAATTTTATGCTTTTTAACAAAACAAACATTCGTTAAAAACACAGTATTGTTTTCATTAAAAGTAACTATTTCTAATATAAAGAAGAATATTCATGGCTTTTGACCCTTCATCGCTCCGTCACCTTTTCCCTATTCTGTCACTGCAAGCGAATGACCACCCTTTAATCTATTTAGACAATGCGGCAACCACACAAAAGCCATTACTTGTCTTAGATGCTATTCAGCATTATTACCGTAATAACAATGCAAATGTACACAGAGGGGCACACTTCCTAAGCAACAGGGCAACAAACCACTTTGAGCAAGCTAGAGAAACCATCGCACGTTTTATCAATGCGCCAGAACAAAGCCATGTAATTTGGAGTAAAGGTACTACGGAAGCCATTAATATAGTGGCCTTTGGTTTAGAGCACCTTCTTGAAAAAGGTGACGAGATTCTTATAACAAGTTTAGAACATCACGCCAACCTAGTCCCTTGGCAGCAATTAGCATTTCGAACTGGCGCACGATTGCGAGTTCTTCCACTGACATCAAATGGTGAATGGGAAGACGAATTCAGTCAGTACTTCTCTCATCGCACACGTATTTTTGCAGCGACCCAAGTATCAAATGCAATAGGTGTCAGCACCCCGCTACAAATGATGCTCAACTATGCAAAGCAACAAGGCGCTTTCACATTAGTAGATGGTGCTCAAGCCGTGGCACATTACTCTGTTGATGTTCAGGCTTTAGACTGTGATTTCTATGTATTCTCTGGACATAAAATGTATGGTCCTACGGGTATTGGCGCGCTTTATGGAAAAAATCATGCGTTAGAAGTTCTCATACCTTACCAAACCGGTGGAGAAATGGTGCGTAAGGTGTCTTATCAAGCGACAGAATTTAATATTTTACCGTATCGACTAGAAGCAGGAACCCCCAATATAGAAGGTGCCATTGGCTTAGCGGCAGCTTGTGATTTCCTTTGCAATCAAGATCGTTCAGCATTACTAAAATGGGAGCAATCACTTGCTTCTCATGTTTACTCACGCCTTCATAGAGAAACAAATATAGAGATCTACTCACCTGAAAAAAACACAACCCTAGTATCTCTAAGTGTACCCAATATTCATATCTTAGATTTAAATGCCTATCTAGATAGCCAAGGAATAGGCGTTCGAGCAGGATCTCACTGTGCCCAACCTTTAATGGCACAACTGGGTGTAGTAGGCACCTTAAGAGCATCCTTTGCTTGTTATAATACAATGGAAGAAGCGGATCGTTTCTGCAACGTTTTACTAGAAGCCATAGACCTATTATTAGACGATGAGTAACAAGTAATGACTAATTCAAATCAGACACTAGCCATAAAAGAGCAGCTGCAAGCTTGTCGTAGTAAAGAAGAAACCTTTAAAACCTTGGTTACCTTGAGCAAAAAATTGCCACGTCTTTCGGCAGAAGAAAAAATCGAAGAATATAAAGTAAAAGGCTGTGAAAGCGCCGTTTGGCTTATCACTGAAGAAACCAACAATATAAGACACTTTAAAGCAGACAGTGATGCCAAACTAATGCGTGGCGTACTCGTAGCAGTATTAAGCTTGGTTGAAGGAAAAACCATCGCCGAGATTCAAGCAATAGAGTTAACAAATAAACTGGTAGAACTTAATTTATCCAGTTATCTCACCAGTTCACGTACTAATGGCGTACTAGCAATACTAAAAAAAATAGCCTCAAACTAGGTTTATGCCTATTTTGTCATAGCAGTGGGATCTACTTTAAATTCAAGCATACCTTGAGCGACTTTCTGAATAGATTGAGTAAAGCTATATAAGGATTTATGGTGTCGAGCGTTCGTTGGATACGCAAGCCCATAAGGATAATAAATAGCAGGTTCAAAAGGACGAATGACCACATCCCTTCCTTCCCAAACTCTTGCAGCAAATGGCTCTAGTACACCAACCGCCATACCAGCGGCTATCATGGCATAGCCAGTATGCGAAGTGTCTATCATAATATTTTGTTTAAGTTGCGATTTAACAGAACTAAGCGCGCCTCCTAATTCACTCCAATAGACAGGTGAATCATCTACAACAGTTAATACAGATTCACCAATCAAATCTTGCGCTGTAATAACGTCTTTTTTAGCCAAAGGGTGATCTGATCGTGCAGCAAAAACAAAGCGAGCATTGCCGATAAATTCACGCTCAATACCAATCAGCTGAGGCAGCTCTAAACCAATAGCCAAATCCACAGAACTCGTTTGGAGCTTTATAACCAATGCAGACATAGCATCGGTATGAATAGTCACTCGTTCATCGGGAAAGTATTTCTTATGTTCCTGTAATGCGAGAGGCAATAAGGTACTTGCGATAGCCGATGTACTGGCAATATTTAACTCACTTGGGGTACGAGTTCGAATCTTTGAAGCGACTGATTCCAATTTTTCCATTCCAAGAAAACTTTCTTCGACAGAGCGAAAAAACTCGGTCGCTTCCTGTGTTGGATGTAAACGCCCTTTTCGACGATCAAACAAAGAAAAGCCCAAAGAATATTCTAAATCACTCAATAAACGACTGACTGCAGGTTGAGAAACATGCATTTCTGCCGCCGCTGCTGCGGTTGTTCCTCGCAGCATGATGTAGCGAAAAGCTTCTACTTGTCTGAATTTCATATAGCTAACATCTCAATCAATAACATTTAGTTATCAAGCATACAATAATATAAGTGGAAGTCATGGCATTAAATTAACATTATAAAAGTAAGTAAAAAATATGAATATTTATAGAGTCGTTATTATTCGTAATAAACACCCGTTTTAACAGGTCACAATGACACGAAAGTACCTGTAATCAAACGCACTTTGATAGTAAGGATTATTTAGTGACAGATGTTTCATCTTCTCCAATACTGACAGTCGAAAATCTATCCGTAGAGTTCGGTCATACCCGCGTTATTGATGACCTTAATTTTTCTGTTATGGCAGGACGAACACTCGCCATTGTCGGAGAGTCAGGGTCAGGAAAATCGGTCACATCACAATCCATTATGCGCCTCGCCGAAAGTACCGGTGCCAGTTACCCATCTGGACGCATTCTATTCTCTACAGAAAATGGAGAAATCGACCTTTTATCTCAGTCACAACAAGAAATGCGCTCTATTCGTGGCAAAGATATCGCTATGATTTTTCAAGAGCCAATGACATCGCTTAACCCCGTTTTCACAATAGGCGATCAAATTTCAGAATCTCTTTCTTTGCATAAAAAACTGAGTAAAACACAAGCTCTCCAAGAGAGTGTTAAACTCTTGAAAATGGTTCGGCTACCTGACGCTGAGGATATGCTCAAACGTTATCCTCATCAGCTATCAGGCGGTATGAGACAGAGAGTGATGATTGCGATGGCCTTGGCATGTCGCCCAAAAGTACTTATTGCAGACGAACCTACCACAGCGTTAGACGTTACCATTCAAGCGCAAATTTTAACCATCCTAAATGACCTACAAAAAGAACTGAATATGGCAGTCATTTTCATCACTCACGATATGGGTGTAGTTGCCGAAATCGCAGATGATGTCGTTGTTATGTGGAAAGGTAAAAAAGTAGAACAAGGCCCTGTAAAAGAATTGTTTGCTCGCCCTCAGCATCCTTATACAAAAGCGTTACTGGCAGCGGTTCCAAAACTAGGAAGCATGGCAGGCGAGCCTTTCCCAAAACGTTTTCCTATTACTGTTATGGATGGTGATGGCACACGTTTAGTTGGTGAAGAGAAAACTCAAGAAACAGCACGTTATGATAAAAAACCTTTGTTGTCAGTACGCGATCTTATCACTCGGTTTGATAGTAAAAAAAGCTTCTTAGGTCGTGTAACTCACCGTGTTCATGCGGTGGAAAAAGTCAGTTTTGATATTTTTCATGGGGAAACACTTGCACTAGTTGGTGAGTCTGGTTCAGGAAAATCCACAATCGGTCGGACTATTCAGCAATTACAACAAGCCACCAGCGGTGATATAAGTTTTGAGGGTAACCCTTTTTCCGGTATGACTAAGGCTGAGAAGCAGCGCTTACGTCAGGAAATTCAATATATTTTTCAAGATCCTTTGGCTTCTCTTGATCCAAGAAAAACCATTGGTTTTTCGATTGCAGAACCGATCAAAACTCATGATTTGATTCGTGGCGAGCAAAAAATTCAACAGAGAGTTCATGAGTTATTGGAACGAGTCGGTTTAACTCAAGAACACGCCGAACGCTACCCGCATCAGTTTTCAGGTGGACAGCGCCAGCGAATTTGTATTGCCAGAGCATTGGCATCAAACCCTAAATTAATCATTGCAGATGAAGCGTTATCAGCTCTTGATGTTTCTATTCAAGCGCAAATTATTAACCTCTTCATGGAGCTTCAAGAAGAGCACGGTATTGCTTACTTGTTTATCAGCCACGATATGGCTGTTATCGAAAAAATGAGTCATCGAGTTGCCGTCTTGTACCTAGGTCAAGTAGCTGAATTAGGCTCCCGCCAACAAGTACTTGAAACACCGTCTCATCCATATACCCAACGCTTACTCAGTGCTGTTCCTGTTGCAGATCCCACTATTGTCCGCAATTTAGGTCGTCTTCGTGGAGAAATTCCAAGTCCAGTACGTCAAGTAGGTAATGAGCCCTCTATTGTTCCGCACCGAGAAATAGCGCCGGGGCATTTTGTCGCAGGCACACCATGACAACAATAATAACTTCCACCCCTAATCACAAAAGAACGGAGTTAATAATGAATAACAAAAGCGCACTAACGAAGGCATTTAAGGCCATCGCGGTCACAAGCAGTTTAACCATGGCTACTTTGGGTTTTGCTGGCACATTAACGGTTTCTTCACCGCAAGATCCAGGTAGCTGGGACCCAATTGATACTTTTTTGGTGAATTGGGCTGCTGTTGCAACCAACATATACGATGGTTTGACCTATCGTGGTCCAGATTTGAAATTACAACCAGGATTAGCAACGTCATGGGAACAGTTGGATAACGGCACTCGTATTCGTTTTATCCTACGTCAAGGCGTCACATTTCATAATGGTGAGGCATTTAACTCAAACACAGTTAAATTTACATTTGATCGTTTAATGGGTGATGAAGGCAGAAAAGGCCCTCAACGTTCCAACTATGCAGCAATTGAGTCAGTTGAAATAATTGATGACTACACAGTCGATTTCCACTTAAAAGCCGCAGACCCTGTATTACTTACTAAACTGGCAGGCTATGGTGCCATGATAGTACCGCCAGCCTATATTAAAGAAAAAGGTGAAGATTTCTTTAATACTCACCCTATGGGCACAGGACCATTCAAATTCGAATCTTACGAGCCTAAAGTTGGTATTAAATTAGAAGGCTTTGAGAATCATTGGGGCGGTGCACCAAAACTAACAAACCTCAATTATCGCTTTATCAGTGAACCTTCTACCGCTGTTGCAGAACTGCAGTCAGGTCGCGTTGATTTGGTTATCCCTCCAACCATACCAATTGGCATGATCTCTACCATTGAAAAAGACCCTAAGCTTAAGGTTGTTACAACCGTTAGTCCGACAGTCTATGCTTTGCGCTTTAATACAAAAAATGGCATTACAAAAGACGAGCGAGTTCGTAAAGCCATGATCTACGGAGTAGATCGTCAAGCAATCATAGACTCCATTCTGGGTGGTCAAGCTGCACCTATCGCTAGTTTTCAAAGTGCGATTTCGTTTGGTGAAGATCCAACAATGAAACCTTTGCCTTATGATCCAAGCAAAGCAATGCAGCTTTTAAAAGCCGCTGGAATTAAGCCTGGAACTAAGATTCAAATCGACATCCGTGGCAATAACTCGACGTTTAATGAAGTTTCTCAAGCCGTTGCTAGTTACCTACAAGTCATTGGATTGAATGCCACCATAAAACCTTACGAAACAAATGTACTGCTGAATGACATTATTCCTGCTGGTAAGACTGGTGAAATGTTCCAGCAATCTTGGGGTGGCTGGACACTTGATTATGATAATACCGCTTACTTCATGTACCACACTGGCGAAAAGTGGAACCCATATGACAGTGATCCTGAACTAGATGCGTTACTAGAGTCACAACGTTCAATTACTGACCAAGTAAAACGTGAAGAAATTCTTAAGTCTATTGCTAACTATGCTGCAAACCGTGCTTTAGAAATGCCTTTGTATAATCTAAACGCTATTTTCGGTGTATCTACAAGAGTAAAAAATTTCACTCCTGTACCTGATAGCCGTTTACGTTTAAATGATGTAACCGTTGACTAAACACTCTGCCTATAACTCTTACAGCTTGTCAGTTGTTTGTTTATAGACAGGTTTTAAGAAGAGTGAGGTCAACAGAACAGTTTGGTTATTTGCTTTCTCGATAGCTGAACTGTTCTCACTGTTTTCTGAAAGACGATTTTTTGAATCGTCTCTCTTATTAAAGGAAAAGTCATGGCGAACTTTTTAATGAAACGATTTCTGCAGGCTATCTTTGTGCTGCTGGTCGTTACCTTAATTGTTGCTTTTGCAATACGTCTAACTGGTGATCCAGCCCTTATGCTTACCCAAGGCGCTGGCAGTGTGACAGAAGCGGATCTTATGATGATTCGCGAAGCTCTAGGGATTAATAAGCCCTTTTTTGTACAGTATTTCGATTTTCTAAAAGGCATATTCACCTTTGATTTTGGTCGCAGTTTTATGGGAGGTACATCTGTATCCTATCTCATTAGTAAGTCCTTACCTGCTACCTTAATGCTTGCCGCAACCGTTATGTTTGTCTCAATTATTATTTCTATTCCATTAGGTATCAAAGCCGCTGTTTCTAAAGGTAAGTGGGCTGATCAAACAATAAGAATCGTTTCTCTAATTGGCTTGTCTTTCCCAAATTTTTGGTTAGCTCTAATGCTGGTCTTGATATTTTCTATCTGGCTACAGTGGCTTCCGCCAAGTGGTATGGACGGATTTGCCAGCTTCCTAATGCCAGCCTTTACTATGGCTATCATTCTAACGGCTACCAATGTTCGATTAGTACGGTCTTCTATGCTGGAAACGCTTCAAGCTCAGTACATTATGGTTGCTAGAGCAAAAGGCTTAAGCGAAAACACGGTACTTTATAAACACGCTTTACGTAATTGTGCGATCCCTCTTATTACCTATTTTGGCCTGCAATTCGGTGGCCTATTAGGCGGTATCGTCGTTATCGAACGAGTTTTTAACTGGCCAGGTCTTGGCACACTCGCTTTTGATGCAGTAAGTGGTCGAGATTATCCTGTATTGCAAGCCGTTATCACCATTCTATCGATGCTTATCGTTGGCGTTAATCTGTTGGTTGATATTGCCTACGGCTTAATCGATCCACGTATTCGTACGGAGTAATAAAATGTCAGTGAAACGTTTTAGTACAACCCTATCTAACTATAAGAGCTTAGAGTTTATTCTGGGCGCTCTTCTCACAGGCGGTATTTGCTTCCTAGTTATCTTTTCTGATTTCTTATTTCCAGGAGCGGATAAAATTAATTTATCCGCTCGTTTATTAGAGCCTTTTACCCACTCAGAACATTACTTTGGTACAGACCCTCTAGGTCGAGATATTATGGCTCGCGTTATTGCTGGCGGGAAGGTATCTCTACAAGTTGGCTTTTTGTCGGTTGCTGGAGCCGTTGTATTAGGCGTAATTATGGGTCTAATTTCCGGTTACTACCGTGGTTTTTGGGATGTCATTGTTATGCGCTTTGCCGATGTTCAATTAGCGATGCCATTTATTTTATTGGCCATTACTTTTATTGCCATTGTCGGTGGTGGACTAGGCAATATGATCTTTCTATTGATTATTTCTCAATGGGTTCAATATGCGAGATTAGTAAGAGGCTCGGTTCTTTCATTACGCGATAGAGAGTTTATTCAATCAGCTGAAGCTATTGGTGTTAGTCATTTCAATATTTTGTTCCGTCATCTTTTACCTAATTTAATAGGCCCAGTCATTGTTCTAACAACCCTAAATGTTGCTAATAACATTCTATTAGAAAGTAGTTTGACTTTTCTTGGTCTTGGCGTAGACCCTCTCACTCCAAGTTGGGGCGGTATGTTAGCGGATGGCCGAACTTATATTCAAAATGCTTGGTGGGTTAGTGTATTTCCTGGATTGGCAATTTTATTAACAGTTTTAGGTTTAAACCTATTAGGTGATTGGCTTCGTGACAGTCTTGACCCTACTGGTAAGGCTTCTCGATGACTTGTATTTTTTCAACCACTATTACACCCACAATAGACCAATTAATAGAAGAATTTGGAAATCTAGAATACAAAGGTCAGCTTATAGAAGCATGGGTATTTGACGATCAAAAAAATCGTCAACGGGCTGAAGCCGCGTTTTTAAAACTTGGCATTATTGCCAAGTTACGCAGTGCATATAAACCTCTATTACACTTCTTTTTAGAAGATATAGATTTATTATCTAACGATATTAATAGGGTAGAAGTGCATTATCCACAGCATCAGGCGGCGTCAGAGAAGCGGTTTTTACTAGAAACCTATCCTCTTTCCTCACTGATAAAAAAAACACCTATTCATTTTTTTGCCAATAAAAAGGCGACCGATTCTTATCAGGTTATTCTATATTCTAGTACTGGTATTCAGACTCAATATGCCGTTTTTTCTCCGAACTTTCTCCATCAAGATCTGATTAAGCAAACTCACCTATCTCCAACTGGTTGGTTAAAAATAACCAACTTAGAAGGTGATATTGCTTTAGACAAGCGCCTCATGACGGATTATGAGCATCTATTCTCTCAAGGCATGAAGGCTATTTCAGAATACACATGGAAAGACTCAGAGCCTTACTTTGAAGAACTTAATATTCAGGTATTTTTACCTTGGGAAGACCAGCCACTTCCTTATAAACACGAAGTAATCAGTCTTAGTGAAGCTTTACATGAAGATTTGTACTTTTCGATACAAGAATGGTTCAAAGTAAAAGCGGGGCACAACCCAACTGACAGAAACGGTCAACCAGGACAAATCGTACCTGAAATAAATTATAAAAATGAAAATAGCCTTAGTATTTCTATAGAAACTAGACCTTACAATGTCCAAAATACCAAAGGACAGCAAACGCTGGATATTGCCCATGCACCAATAAGTATGGAACAAGTTCAAACAGAATTAGAGGCTATTATAGGGTCTACTTTTACAGCAGAAACCATAACAGGAAGAATAGTTAACGCTCGTTACCATAAAGGATCAGACTTTCCAGTTATGATCAGTGGAGGTCAGCATGCGAATGAAACAACTGGTGTAATTGGTACATTGCGAGCAGCTAAAATTTTGAATCAACAAGAAGGCAGCCACTTTACAATCTCTCCACAAGAAAACCCTGATGGTTATGCTTTACACCAAAGATTAATTACAGATAACCCTTTTCACATGCACCACGCTTCTCGATATACAGCATTAGGCGACGATTTAGAATATCGCAATAAAAAGCGCCTATATGAAAAGGAAATTCGCCATAAGGCAAGAACGATTAGTAAAGCTCAGTTGCACATAAACCTTCATGGTTATCCATCTCATGAATGGACTCGCCCTCTTTCAGGTTATGTCCCTCGCGGTTTTGATATGTGGACCATACCTAAAGGTTTTTTCCTAATTCTTCGACATAACCCAGAAGAAAAGTGGTCAGCCTACGCAGAAGAATTTGCTCACCTAGTTACGTTAAAACTAATTGAAATTCCGGGTGTGCTTGATTTTAACAACGAACAAATTGAGCTTTATAAACAACACGCAGGTGAAACAGATTTTCGCATAATAAATAGCTTCCCTTGTCTGATATCTCAAAGCAAGCCAGAGGATATACCAATGCAACTTATCACCGAATACCCTGATGAAACACTTTATGGAAAAGACTTCATTACTGGTCACACCGTACAAACTGAAACAGTACTTGCTGCTTATGAAGTACATCAATTATTGTCATCATCACTATAAAATCTAGTAATAAGTAGGGAGCCAAAAGGCCTTGCACCCTACTTAACTAACCTTTTTTGCTATCTTTTCAAGTACTCTAGAAACTGCCACAAACCCAAAAGTGGCGGTGACTGCAGTACTGGCGCCAAAACCTGTGTCACAGTTCATTTTTGTTTCTGTATCCCCTTTTAAACGCTGCTTAGATACAGTTCCATCCCCTTGTGGATAATTCAATTGTTCTATGGAATAAACACATTCGATGTTAAAGCGTCTTTTTGTATTTCGACTGAAATTATAATAACGACGTAAAAAATTGCGCAAATTAGCCGCTAATGGATCACCAACGGTTTTAGCCAGATCAGCCGTCTGAATTTTGGTAGGATCAGTTTGCCCACCCGCACCGCCAATGGTAATAACAGAACGTTTATTACTCTTACACCATGCCACTAGAGCGGCTTTTGGTTTAATACTGTCAATGCAATCAATAATGTAATCAAAAGGCTCAGCGAGGAGCTCAGACATGTTATCGGCGGTTGCAAAGTCCTCAATCGGAGTGATTTCACAGCTTGGATTTATTTGTTTAACACGTTCTGTCATAACATCGACTTTGGATTCACCAATAGTGCTACTTAGAGCATGTATCTGACGATTTGTATTGGTAACGCAAATGTCATCCATATCGATTAGTGTGATTTTTCCAATACCTGAACGAGCTAATGCTTCTGCGGCCCAAGAACCAACTCCACCAATACCAATGACACAGACATGTGCTTGAGAAAAAGCCTCGTATGCAGCATCGCCATATAAGCGTCGAATGCCGCCAAATCGTTGTTCATCTGTCACTTTCTTCTCCTTACTAGCCTATAGTCTTGCGCTTTTTTCTTTCAATACGTGTATTCTTTGAAAAATATGAATACTGATTACATTCTACAAATTATGACCAAATACTGTGAGCCTTATGATTCAACAAGCTTTTGAACAACTCGGTTTAACACCAAGAGAAGCTCAGCTTTACCAAACATTATTGAAGCTTGGCCCGTCTTCTATTAGAGATATTGCAGAGCACAGCGGTATCAATCGAGGAACGGCATATGAATCGCTTAAACAATTACAAAGCAAAGGCGTTGTTAGTTATTTCCCTAAGGGTAAACGACGCTTCTTTACGGCTGAAAACCCAGATATTTTGCTAAATCTCGCAGAAGAAAAGCGTAACCGATTAGATAAGACCATTGAAAACTTAAAAACTTCGATTATTCCAAACCTACACCAACAGCAACCGGACTATCATCATACTAACGTCCGTTATTACGAAGGAGACGACGGTATTGAATGGGTACTGCGCGATATTTTAAACGTGGTGTCCGAACAAGACCATAAAGAATACTGTGTATTTTCGTCTAAACCTATTCGCCCATTCTTATATCGCCCATTTCCAAACTACACCAAGCAACGAGTAAAATTAGGTATTAATGTAAAGGTAATAGCTTTAGGAGATGGTGGCGAAGAAGCTGAACTATCAGAACGTAAATGGATAAAAACTGAAGGTGCCGTTGACGCGAGTTATATTGCTATTTATCCACCAAAATGTGCCATCATTTCATTGGCAAGTAACAACTTTCCTTCTGCTGTCGTTTTAGAATCAAAAGACATCGCCAAAGCTCAGCAAATTATCTTCGATACACTCTGGAAAATGCTTTAACACTCCAGAAATAGACTTAACGACAAAAAGCAGATAATAAAAAAGCAGCCATTAGGCTGCTTTTTTTGACTTTCAAACTCAACATTACCGCTTATTTATTACTACGGAACTGCTGAATTGTACGCAAACGGGCCATAGCTTCCACTAGTTCCGCTGTCGCACGAGTGTAGTCGACGTCAGGTTTCTGCTCAGCTAAAAGTTCAAGAGCATGCTTTTGAGCTTTTAGAGCCGCTTCTTCATCCAAGTCTCTTGCACGAATAGCTGTATTAGCCAAAACAGTGACACGGTGAGGTTGAACTTCTAGGAAGCCACCTGACACGAAGATATGCTCTTCATCACCATTTTCTTTAACCACACGAACAGGACCTGGTTGCAGAGTTGTTAACAACTGAGCGTGGCCAGGAAAAATACCTAGATCACCATAGCTGCCTGCAGCCACAAGAGATTGAACCGTACCGGAAAAAATCTCTTGTTCAGCGCTTACGATATCGCAGTGTACTGTGATAGCCATAAGTTGCCTCTCTTAGTCATACTTAGCAAAAGCGCCTTACAACGCTCTTGCTACGTGTGATGGTTAAAGTTTCTTAGCTTTCTCGACCGCTTCGTCGATACTACCAATCATGTAGAACGCTTGCTCTGGAAGGTCATCGAATTCGCCATCCAAGATGCCTTTAAAGCCACGAATAGTGTCTTTCAAAGAAACATACTTACCTGGAGAACCAGTAAACACTTCTGCTACGAAGAAAGGCTGAGACAAGAAACGCTGGATTTTACGAGAACGGTTAACCGTTTGCTTATCTTCTTCAGATAACTCGTCCATACCCAAGATTGCGATGATGTCTTTAAGCTCTTTATAACGTTGCAATACCATTTGTACGCCACGTGCTACGTCATAATGCTCTTGACCAATTACAAGAGGATCAAGCTGACGTGAAGTACTGTCTAGTGGATCAATCGCTGGGTAAATACCCAAAGATGCGATATCACGAGACAATACAACTGTTGCGTCCAAGTGAGAGAACGTCGTTGCTGGAGACGGGTCAGTCAAGTCATCAGCAGGTACATATACCGCTTGAACAGACGTGATAGAACCAGTCTTAGTAGAGGTGATACGTTCTTGAAGAACACCCATCTCTTCAGCAAGTGTAGGCTGGTAACCTACCGCAGATGGCATACGACCTAGCAATGCAGATACTTCCGTACCAGCAAGCGTATAACGGTAGATGTTATCTACGAAGAAAAGTACGTCACGACCTTCGTCACGGAATTTCTCTGCCATAGTCAAACCAGTCAATGCAACACGTAGACGGTTACCTGGTGGCTCGTTCATTTGACCGTATACAAGAGATACTTTATCGATTACATTCGAATCAGTCATCTCATGGTAAAAGTCGTTACCCTCACGAGTACGCTCACCAACACCAGCAAATACAGAGTAACCACTGTGCTCGATTGCGATGTTACGGATAAGCTCCATCATGTTTACGGTTTTACCAACACCGGCACCACCAAACAGACCAACTTTACCACCTTTTGCGAAAGGACAAACGAGGTCGATTACTTTGATACCTGTTTCTAACAATTCATTACTAGAAGACTGCTCAGAGTAAGAAGGAGCTGAACGGTGAATTGACCAACGCTCTTCTTCGCCGATTGGGCCTTTTTCATCAATTGGGTTACCTAGAACGTCCATAATACGTCCTAATGTTTTAGTACCAACAGGAACAGAAACTGGGCTGTTTGTGTTTTCAACAGCCAAACCACGTTTCATACCGTCAGTAGAACCCATGGCGATGGTACGAACGATACCGTCACCAAGTTGCTGTTGAACTTCCAACACCAACTCTTTGCCCTCGATGGTCAGGGCATCATATACTTTTGGCACGTTATCACGTGGGAATTCCACGTCGATAACCGCACCGATAATTTGTACGATGTGTCCGCTACTCATGTTCGGATCCTCTTAAAAACCTAAATACCTTAAACCGCTGCCGCGCCGCTGACTATCTCAGAAATTTCCTGAGTAATTGCTGCTTGACGAGCCTTGTTGTACACCAGCTGTAATTCATCAATGATATCACCAGCGTTGTCCGTCGCATTTTTCATCGCAAGCATACGAGCTGCTTGTTCACACGCAATATTTTCAACAACTGATTGATATACTTGAGATTCAATATATCGAACCAATAACTCGTTTAAAATTTCAACAGGTTCTGGCTCATAAATATAATCCCAGTGGTGCTTTAATTTTGCATTCTCTTCTGCTTTTAATGGCAAAAGTTGTTCAACCGTTGGTTTCTGAGTCATTGTATTAACAAACTCATTTGAAACCACAAAAAGACGATCGATACGACCTTCGTCAAACGCGTCTAACATAACTTTCACACTACCGACTAAGTCGTCAGCTTTAGGTGCATCACCTAAGCCAGTGAAAGCAGATGTTACATTTCCACCGTAGTTACGAAAGAATGAAACAGCTTTAGAACCAATTGTACAAATGTCAATTTCCACACCTGAATCAGCAAACTGTTTCATGTCTCTAATGGCTGTTTTGAACACGTTAACGTTCAAACCACCACATAAACCACGATCAGAAGAGATCACGATATAACCAACACGCTTCGCCTCACGCTCGATAAGGTAACGGTGTTTATACTCAGGATTCGCGTTAGCCAAATGACCAACTACTTGGCGAATTCGTTCCGCATACGGACGAGAAGCGGCCATACGATCCTGAGCTTTACGCGTTTTACTTGCAGCTACTTTTTCCATAGCACGAGTAATTTTACGCGTATTGTTAATGCTCGAAATCTGAGTACGTATCTCTTTTCCGACTGCCATAATGAACTGCCCTTGTGAGAATGTTATTTCACAAACTGCAACAAAATGGTGGCTGGCTAAATTAGCCTGCCACCAAAATAATTACCAAGTTTGCGTCGCTTTGAACTTCTCGATTGCCGCTTTAAATGTCGCTTCAATCTCGCCGTTAAAATTACCAGTTTTGTTAATGTCAGCCATCAGATCAGCGTGTTCGCTGTTCATGTAACCCAACAAAGAGGTTTCAAAACTACCAATTTTGCTTGTTTCAACATCTTCAAGGAAGCCATCATTAGCAGCGTAAAGAACTACGCCCATATCAGCTACATCCATAGGAGAGAACTGCTTTTGTTTCATCAGTTCTGTAACCTGTTTACCATGTTCTAGCTGCTTACGAGTCGCTTCGTCTAGGTCAGATGCGAATTGAGCGAATGCTGCCAATTCACGGTACTGAGCCAAAGCAAGACGAATACCACCGCCAAGTTTTTTGACAATCTTAGTTTGCGCTGCACCACCAACACGAGATACCGAAATACCGGCGTTCATCGCTGGACGAATACCCGCATTAAACGAGCTCGTTTCCAAAAATATCTGACCATCTGTGATGGAGATAACGTTAGTTGGTACGAAAGCAGATACGTCACCACCTTGGGTTTCGATGATTGGCAAAGCAGTTAAAGAACCTGTTTTACCTTTCACTTCACCGTTAGTGAATTTTTCTACATAGTCAACGTTTACACGAGACGCACGCTCAAGAAGACGAGAGTGGAGGTAGAAAACGTCTCCAGGATACGCTTCACGACCTGGTGGGCGACGAAGAAGCAAAGAAATTTGACGGTAAGCCCAAGCTTGTTTCGTCAAATCATCATAAATGATCAAAGCGTCTTCACCGCGGTCGCGGAAATATTCACCCATAGTACAGCCAGTATATGGCGCTAAGAAAAGCATAGACGCTGGATCAGATGCACCCGCTGCAACAACAGTGGTGTATTCCATCGCGCCAGCTTCTTCAAGCTTACGTACTACGTTTGCAATAGTAGATTGTTTCTGACCAATCGCTACGTAAACACATTTAATGCCACTGTTTTTCTGAGCAATAATGGTATCGATAGCTAATGCTGTTTTACCAATCTGACGGTCACCGATGATCAACTCACGCTGACCACGACCGATTGGCACCATTGCATCAATGGCTTTATAACCAGTTTGAATCGGTTGATCTACTGACTGACGTTCAATAACGCCTGGCGCCACTTTTTCAACTTTATCAGTTAATTTTGCATTGATATCGCCTTTGCCGTCGATTGGATTACCCAATGCGTCAACAACACGACCAAGCAATTCAGGTCCAATTGGAACTTCCAAAATGCGACCTGTACATTTAACTTTTTGACCTTCTACAAGGTCTTGGTATTGACCCAATACAACCGCACCAACAGAGTCACGCTCTAGGTTTAAGGCCATACCAAAAATACCACCAGGGAATTCAATCATTTCCCCGTACATAACATCTGCCAAGCCATGGATCAGAACGATACCGTCTGCCACACTGACAATTGTGCCCTCATTTTGGGCATCAGAAGTAACATCGAGGTTGTCGATGCGCTTCTTAATAATCTCGCTGATCTCAGATGGATTCAGTTGCTGCATGCTAAATTCCTCAACCCTGGTTTCGATTTAACGAAACACTAGGAGTTTATCGCCTCGGACAGTTTCGCTAATTTACCGCGTACTGAACCGTCGATGATTAAGTCACCTGTACGTATAATCACGCCACCAATCAGGCTCGCGTCAGTTTCATTGATCAAGTTAACAGTACGGTCTAACTTTTTACTCAATGAAGCGGCTAATGCTTGTGCTTGCTCAGCTGATAATTCGAATGCTGACGTAAAATTAACATTTACGGCTTTTTCGAAATTCAATTTGAACTGTTGAAATAACATAGAAATTGCTGGGATAAGAGTTAAACGCTTATTCTCAGCAAGAGTAAGCAAAAATGCTTTACCCTGTTCTGTTGTTACTTCAGCACAAACGTCCGCTAGAGCGTTTGCCTTCTCTTCCGCGCTAAAAGCTGGGTTTCCAAGTGCTACTTTAAGCTTAGGATCAACTGTTACAGTAGCTAATATGTTTAACATATCAGCCCATTCTGTAATGTGTCCTTGCTCGCGAGCAACTTCGAAAGCGGCTCTAGCGTACGGTCGCGCGACTGTTTTTAATTCAGCCATTAAACCCTCGCTTAAAGCTCTTTAGCGAGTTTTTCAACGATCTCGCTATGTGCTTTTTCGTCAATTGTGGCACCCAAAATTTTCTCAGCACCAGCAAAGGCAAGAACTGAAACCTGAGCACGCAATGCTTCTTTAGCACGCAATACATCTTGTTCAATTTCTGCTTGAGCTGCTTTTCGCAAGCGTTTGCCATCAGCAATCACTTGTTCTTTAGCCTCTTCAATCATTTGGTTAGCACGTTTATTGGCTTGTTCAATTATATCGGCCGCATCATCTTTGGTTTCACGTATAAGTTGAGTGGCTTGTTCTTGCGCCAATTCAAGGTCACGTGAAGCACGATTTGCTGCTTCTAAACCGTCTGCAATTTTTTTACTGCGCTCTTCGAGCGCAGCAATCACTGGTGGCCACACATATTTCATGCAGAACCAGACAAAAATCGCAAACGAAATAGCTTGGCCTATAAGTGTGAGATTTAAATTCACGCTAATATCCTCGCTCTAAGTCGTTTAAAAAAGTTTTCAAATTAAGTTGAAAACTTAGCCAGCAACCTGAGCAATAAAAGGATTCGCGAATGTAAAGAACAAAGCGATACCAACACCAATCATAGAAACTGCATCCAAAAGACCAGCTACGATAAACATTTTAGTTTGTAGCATAGGTGCAAGTTCAGGTTGACGAGCACTTGCTTCTAGAAATTTACCACCAAGGATGGCAAAACCAATGGCTGTACCCAATGCAGCAAAGCCAATTAGCATTGCTACTGCGATAGCCGTCATACTTACTACTAGTTCCATTTTAACTCCTAACTTTAAGTTTTAATTTACAAGGTTTAAAAAACAAGGGTATTACAAAATCATTAATGTTCTTCGTGCGCCATACTTAAGTAAACAATGGTTAGCATCATAAAGATAAATGCTTGCAATGTGATTACTAAGATATGGAATATTGCCCATGGTACCGACAAAGCCCATTGTGCGAACCAAGGTAAAACAGCAATCAGTATAAAGATCAACTCACCTGCATAAAGGTTACCAAATAGACGTAATGCTAATGAAACAGGTTTTGCAAGCAAGCCTACCATTTCCAACACAAAGTTGAACGGGATCATAATTGGTGTATTAAAAGGCTGTAATGTTAGCTCTTTTGTAAAACCACCAATGCCTTTAATACTAATACTATAGAAAATAATTAAGAAAAAGACAGATAGAGACATACCTAATGCAGCATTTATATCCGTTGTTGGGACTATTTTAAAGTAACTCAATCCAAACACGTCGTGCGCAAGCTTAGGGATAAAATCAACTGGAATTAAATCCATAAGATTCATCAAGAAAATCCAGACAAAAATAGTCAACGCTAATGGAGCGATAACTTTACTTTTACCGTGAAAACTTTCTTTTACTGAGTTATCTACAAATTCAACCATCATTTCTACAAAATTTTGCAGTCCTGTTGGTGTCTCAGTAGAAGCTTTCTTAGCGGCCATACGGAACAACCACAAAAACAATACACCAAGACCAATAGAGAAACCCATAGTATCTAAATGAATGGCCATAAAGCCCATATCAGATGCTTGTTGTGATGTTTCCGCTATACCCCAGCTGCCATCAGGATGTTGACCGTAGGTCAAATTCTGAAGATGGTGCTTTATATATTCGGAAGCATTTGGATTTTCACTTGCCATAATTACATCCACGCTCTTTTAATGATTAAAATCTTTTTCTTTCTCGCTTTAGTTTTTCAGCAAAAAAGGACTGAGCCAATGGCTCAAAATAGCCGTACCAAAACCTGCAAAAAAGTACTCTGCAGATAAAGGTTTTATCAAAAGAAAAACCAGCGACAATAAAACTGCTGTCATTACTAATTTACCAGCTTCCCCGCGATAAAATGATCTAACAACTTCTTTTGCTGGACGTATTTTCTTATGTCCGAAGACTCGAAAAGCCATATAGAAGCTGGGGCATAAACTAGAAAATGCACCCAGTAAAAAAGAATATGAACTTAGACCGCCAGCGATATAAAAAATTCCCAATGATATAAGAAAAGTAAGTAAAAACTGTAATAAGATAAAGCGAAATACAGCCTGCTTTTTCGCGCTTATAATTGCGCTTGCACTTAGCGGCTTATTTACTCCCATTACCTAGCTCTCTATTCGCACTATAAAAGTGCAATCAATGTGATGATTTATAAAATTCGAGGCATTATATGGGTAATAGCAGCTGTATTCAACTTAAAGTGATAAGCAAAATAACTTTCTAGACATCTTGTTAAGTCAAATAAAATAACTTTTAAAATTTATTTTATTTGACTTCTAGCAGTTCATTGATCAAGAGTTCCAAGTGTTCTGGATTACGATACTCTATAACGAGTTTACCTTTACCTTTTGCTGAAGGCTGTATTTTTACAGCAGCATTGATTTTTTGACTAATACGTTCAGCTTCTGCACTTAAATCAGGCAAGACAGGTTTATTGTCTTCAATTTTTTTTGTTATTTGGAAGTTTTTAACCAGTTTTTCTGTTTCACGAACAGAAAGGGATTGAGTAACAACTTGCGAAGCGGCTTGAATTTGTTTGTCATGCTCTAATGGAAGTAACGCACGAGCATGACCCATTTCGATATCACCATGCTCTAATAAACGTCGTACTTCAGGCGTTAAACCTAACAAGCGTAATAAATTTGCAACAGTAGATCGAGACTTACCAACCGTATCAGCAACCTCTTGTTGAGTGAGATTAAAATCTTCAACTAATCGCTGTAATGCCAAGGCTTCCTCAACAGGATTTAAATCTTCACGTTGAATGTTTTCAATTAATGCTAATACAACAGCATCAGCATCTTCTACATGACGAACAATAACCGGTACTTGAGTCAGATCTGCAATTTTTGCCGCACGCCAGCGACGCTCACCGGCAATAATTTCATATTGATTATGACCATTTGGTCGTACCACGATAGGCTGCATAATACCTTGTGTACGAATGGAAGAAGCTAAGTCTTCAAGCTGTGCTGGGTTCATGTCACGACGAGGTTGAAATTTACCTTTTGAAAGCCATTCAACAGGTAAATACGTTAGACCTTTTACTTGATCATTATTAGAGCCACCATTTACTTCTTTTGTTTCAGTAGTTTGTGGTGCTAATAAAGCATCTAAGCCGCGACCTAAGCCTCTTTTTTTCATCGTCATTTCACTAACCCTAATTGGTACTTAAATTCTAATAATTAAAATATGATCTAAACAGTTATTACGCAACACACTTACGGATAAATTCACCAGCTAATGCAAGGTAAGCAATAGCCCCTCGCGATTGTTTTTCATAATGCAATACAGGTAAACCATAACTAGGTGATTCAGCTAAACGAATATTTCTAGGGATAACAGTGTCATAAACTTTTTCACCAAAATGCTTATGAAGCTGTGTAGATACATCATGAGTTAAACTAGGACGAGGATCATACATGGTTCGTAAAATACCTTCGACTTCCAGAGATGGGTTCAGTGTTTGAGTAATACGCTCAATAGTCTGCAGTAAGGCAGTTAGTCCTTCCAGTGCATAATATTCACACTGTACAGGGATAAGAACACCCTGAGAGGCTGCTAATGCGTTTACCGTCAACATATTCAATGCAGGCGGACAATCTAATAAAATGTAATCAAAATCATTGTCAACTTCATATAGCCCAGCACGAAGTCTGGTTTCTTTACTTGGTAAATCCAGTAAAGCGACTTCTGCACCGGTTAAGTCACCATTAGCGGGTAATACCCAGTATTCACCAGGCATACTTTTTTTCATGACTTCTTTTACACCATGCGAGCCAACTAATACATCGTATACGCTTGTATCTAGCTCGCCTTTAATCAAGCCACTGCCCGTTGTAGCGTTACCTTGCGGATCTAAATCAATCAATAAAACTCGGCGTTTCATCGCAGCAAGTGATGCCGCTAAATTTACACAAGTAGTGGTTTTGCCAACACCACCTTTTTGATTAGTAACTGCAATGGTTCTTGCCATTCTTTATCCTTTACGCGTCATCACTACCATGTGACGCTCAGCCTGAACATTTGGCACATTTAGAGGTTCAGCAAAAACTAACTCAACCTCTTTCGGTAATGCCGCTATTTCTTCACTAGGGTAAACACCTTTCATGGCTAAAAAATTACCAGAATCTTTTGGAAGAGGTAATGTCCAATTAATCATATCTTGTAAAGAAGCAAAGGCTCGAGAAATAACATGGTCATATTGACCCTGATATTGATGTTTCTCAACTCGTTCATTCGCCACAGTGACATTATGAATGCCTAACTCCATTTTAACCTGAGTTAAAAAACGGGTTTTTTTACCATTACTATCTAATAAGGTGAAACGTTTATCAGGATAACATATAGCAAGCACCATACCAGGCAAGCCAGGCCCAGTACCAACATCTATAATATTTTCACCTGTTATATAAGGTAAGGTGGCTAAACTGTCTAACAAATGCAAAGAAATCATTTGCTCAACATCACGAATAGCAGTCAGGTTGTAAGCCTTATTCCATTTTTCGAGCATAGCAAGATAGTTTACAAGTATCTGAATAGTCTCATCAGATAAAACAACGCCCATTTGTTGGGCGCCTTTTTGAATAGTCTCAAAGTGTGGCACAGTCGATCCATTTCAATAAAGAATTAGCTATAAGGAATTATCGGCTGATGATTTTAGGCACTTTTACGTGCAATGGCACGTTTTTTCAAGTGAACAAGAAGTAAAGAAACCGCGGCAGGTGTAACCCCTTGAATACGAGATGCTGCAGCCAGTGTTTCAGGGCGAAGTTGGTTCAACTTTTGTTTCACCTCATTCGACATACCTTCCATACTCGAGTAATCCAAATCATCAGGCAGTTTTGTATTTTCTTGACGACGTAAACGCTCTATATCTTCCGCTTGGCGAGAAATATAACCAGCATATTTAACTGCAATTTGAACTTGCTCAGAAACTTGTTCGTCAACACTATCATCTGGAGTATTTTTTAAATTAGCCACATCTGAATAAACAATATTAGGACGTTTCAATAGATCTAATAAGTTGTATTCATGGGTAATAGGAACTTCAAGTTTAGGATTAATAATTGCAGCTTCTGGAGAATTAGGAACAATCCAAGTCGATTTTAGTCTTTGAGTTTCAATTTCCACGGCTTCACGTTTTTTACAAAAAGCAGCCCAGCGTTCATCAGAAACTAAGCCAAGTTCATGGCCTTTTTCTGTCAAACGCATGTCAGCATTATCTTCACGTAAAATTAGGCGGTATTCAGCACGGCTAGTAAACATGCGATAAGGTTCTTTTGTTCCCATGCTAATCAAGTCATCAACCAAAACACCCAAATAAGCTTCATCGCGACGTGGCGTCCAAGCGTCTTTTTCTTGAGTAAGCAGTGCGGCATTCAAACCAGCAAGTAAGCCTTGAGCACCAGCTTCTTCATAACCTGTTGTACCATTGATTTGTCCTGCAAAGAACAGTCCTGGCATGTGTTTGGTTTCTAAAGAATATTTTAAATCTTGAGGATTAAAGTAGTCGTATTCAATCGCATAACCAGGACGAATAATATGAGCATTTTCCATCCCTTTCATTGAACGAACTAATTCAATTTGTACATCAAAAGGTAAAGAAGTCGAAATACCATTGGGGTAAAGTTCGTGAGTTGTTAGACCTTCAGGTTCGATAAAAATCTGATGTGAATTTTTATCAGCGAATCGGACTATTTTATCTTCAATTGAAGGGCAGTAACGAGGACCAACGCCTTCAATCACACCTGTGTACATAGGTGATCTGTCCATACCAGCACGAATAATATCATGAGTGCGTTCATTGGTATGAGTAATAAAACATTCAATTTGACGAGGATGCATTGCACGATTGCCCATGTAAGACATAACAGGCGTTATATCATCACCTGGTTGTGCTTGCATTTGAGAAAAATCAACTGAACGAGCATCAATACGGGGTGGAGTTCCTGTTTTTAAACGATCTACTCGAAATGGTAAAGCACGTAATTTTTCAGCTAAACCAATAGACGGTGGATCACCAGCTCGACCACCAGAATGATTCTGCAAGCCAATATGAATTATACCACCTAAGAAAGTACCTGCCGTTAAAACAACCGTTTTACTGTTAAAGCGTATACCAGTTTGTGTAATAACACCTCTAGCAGCACCTTCTTCAACAATTAAATCTTCAGCAGATTGTTGAAAAAGCCATAAATTTTCTTGGTTCTCTAATTTATGTCGAATAGCTGCTTTGTATAAAATACGGTCAGCTTGAGCACGTGTTGCTCGAACAGCTGGGCCTTTACGAGAGTTCAAGGTTCTAAATTGAATACCAGCCTGATCCGTTGCTAAACCCATAGCACCGTCCAAAGCATCAATTTCTTTTACCAGATGAGATTTCCCTATACCACCAATGGCTGGATTACAGGACATTTGCCCTAAAGTTTCAATGTTGTGGGAAAGTAATAATGTTTTGACACCCATGCGAGCGGCAGCCAAAGCGGCTTCTGTACCAGCATGTCCACCACCAACCACAATTACATCAAAACGACTTGGGAAATCCACGGGAACCTCGGTATTACAAAATTAACAGATAAAATGAATAAAAAACGATCAACGCTTGATTTAGGCCGCTTAGTATATAGGCAAATTTTCAAAAAGAAAGCGATCGAACTCTAGTTAACCGGTCATCAATATTAATATATATAAGTAAGTATATAAGATCTTTTATATTTGTTATGTTTATATAGTAAGAGAAAATCTGTACATAAGTCATTTTTTTTCATATATATCAGTTTATTAGATCGATAATATCTTGTTAATTACCCCCCTTTCTTCCTGTGTTGTGGATAACCTAATCCTGTGTATAAAAGCACTACTTATACACTGATCAAATTTAACCTCTAAGTTGTTAAAAACTGTGCAAAACTTCCTATCAATCTATCACCGTACTTATCAACAGCCTTTTTCTATATTTTATTAAATTACAAGTTATTGTTTTGTATGAATTTTACTATTTTTTATAGGCCTTTTAGAGGGGCGACATTAAAAATTTAATCCACAAGTAAAAAAATAAAAAAAGTGGTATTTAGTTAAATAAAATGACTTTAGGAAAGTTGATAATGTTGAAAAGTACTGATTTATATAGGTTTTTAACAATGTGTAGAAAATGAAAGGTTGTTCTCTAAAACTCTTAATTGTTAGTAACTTTGGTTTTATGCTTAAATTTTAAAAAAAGAGTCACATAAAGGTACTAAGATGCTCTAAAAATAGATTAATTAGTCAACAGGAAGGCATAATTTTATATGCGCATAAAAAAGCCTTTGACCTACTACTTAAGTAAAAATCAAAGGCTTTATAGGTAGTATGTTAAAAGAAGACTTAATGGTTAAGATTAGCTGTTTTTTAAGCTTTTCATATCAATGATAAAACGATATTTTACATCACCTTGCTTCATGCGTTGGTAAGCTTGGTTTATGTCTTGAATACTAATCATCTCAGCGTCACATTCGATATCATGCTTAGCACAAAAATCTAGTACTTCTTGAGTCTCTGCAATACCTCCTATTAAAGAGCCAGTAAGAACACGACGTTTTAACACAAGATTAGCAGCGTGTACCGCAGGTTCTATCGGTTCAATGAGACCAACTAAAATGTGTGTACCATCTACTTTTAAACAATTTAAGTAAGGGTTTAAATCATGCTGAACAGGAATAGTGTCTAACAAGTAATCAAAAGACATTACAGAGGCTTTCATTTGAGCTTCATCTGTCGAAACAACAACATGATCAGCTCCTTGCAGTTTTGCCTCAGCTACCTTACTTTCAGAGCGAGTAAAGATAGTCACTTCTGCACCAAAAGCTTTGGCGAACTTAACTCCCATATGCCCTAAGCCACCCATACCTAAAACTCCTACTTTATCGCCTGCCTTCACGCCGTGATGGCGAAGAGGAGAATAGGTCGTAACACCAGCACATAAAAGTGGGGCTGCCTTACTAGCATCTAGAGCTTGAGGAATAGATAAAACAAATTTTTCACGAACAACAATGTGATCAGAGTAACCACCGTACGTAATAGAACCGTCTATTAAATCTTTAAAACCATAAGTTCCTACAGAACCGTTATCACAATATTGTTCTAGATCGGCTTCACATTGAGAGCAATGCTGGCAAGAATCCACCATACAACCGACACCAACAAGATCACCCACTTTATATTTACTAACTTTGTTACCAATTTCTGTTACACGACCAATAATTTCATGACCTGGAACAACAGGATAGATACTTGGACCCCAATCACTTTCAGCGATATGAATATCTGAATGACACACACCACAGTAAAGAATATCTATATTTATATCATCTTCACGAAGCGTGCGTCGTTCAAATGAAAATGGTTCTAGAGGTGTTGTTGCAGATTTTGCTGCATAGGATTTTGCTTGACTCATAATGTTCACTCCATTGCTTGAATATGAGATAAGTCTAAAACAATATTTTCTGTTTTGTTCTACAGATTCCGTTGTTAAGCGTCTAAATTAAGAAACTCCATTCTTCCTACACAATATTAGAAAAATTACCTACTTAATGAATTCATAAATTTAAAAGGGTATTGATATTAATAGGTATTGTTTTTAATAGACGGTTGGTCTAAATTAGTTTTATAACTTTTATCTTAATAGGTAGCTGAATTTGCTTAGTGTAATTAATGAAAAGTCTTTCACCAGAGACTTACCCAGTAAGCCTCGTCGTGGGCGGCCAAAAAGATCATTAAGTAATTCTTATGATACTCGTGAGTCTTTGTTGCATGCAGGTATGTTGGTGTTAACGCAAACAGGTTTTACTAATAGCAGTATTGACCCTATTTTAAAGTCTGTTGGTGTTCCTAAAGGGTCTTTTTATCATTACTTTGCGAGTAAAGAAGCGTTTGGTTTTGCTGTGCTTGAATCCTATCGTCGATATTTTGAAAGTAAGTTAGATAGCTTTCTTTTGAACCGTGATGTTTTACCTTTAGAAAGATTAAAAAAATTTTCGAAAGATGCACAAGATGGCATGGTCCGTCATGATTTTAAGCGAGGCTGCTTGGTAGGAAACCTAGAGCAAGAATCTACGTTATTGTCAGAGGATTTTTGTGAACAATTAAAAGTCACTTACCTTAGTTGGCAATCACGTGTTGCTGTTTGTTTGTTAGAGGCCCAGCAGCAAGGACAGGTAGCGATTGAATGTGATATTGAAAATATGGCTCAAATTTTTTGGGTAGGTTGGGAAGGTGCAGTTCATCGTTCAAGGCTCGTTAAAAGCACTCAACCCTTGAGTGCTTTTTTAGAATTTTTTATAAAAGCAGTTCAATCTAAATAGCCTTTTTATAGGCTATAGAAATTAATACAGAGAGCCAAACCTAAGTGTTTGGTTTTTTAAAATAATTTAATAGACGAATGGTCTAAAATTGGAGAAATTATGTTTAAAGGTTTATTGATTACTCAAAAAGATAAATTATGTGAAGCTTCAGTTGTTGAATTAGACGATGATCAATTACCCGATGGCGACGTACTTGTCGATGTGTCTTATAGCACTTTAAATTACAAGGATGCCTTAGCTATAACGGGTAAAGGTCGTGTTGTTCGTTCTTTTCCTATGGTGCCTGGTATTGATTTAGTTGGTCAAATTAATCATTCAGATTCAACTGAATTTTCAAAAGGTGATTGGGTTCTATTAAACGGCTTTGGTGTTGGTGAGGGACATTGGGGCGGTCTTGCAGAAAAAGCCCGCTTAAAAAGCGATTGGTTAATTCCCCTACCAAAAGGTATAGAACCAAAACAGGCAATGGCAATAGGTACAGCTGGGTATACTGCTATGTTGTCTGTATTAGCACTTGAAAAACAAGGCGTCAGACCTGATTCAGGAGATATTTTGGTCACTGGTGCAAATGGTGGTGTGGGCAGTTTTGCTATTCGTTTGTTACATAGATTAGGCTATAGAGTGGTCGCATCAACGGGACGAATGGAACAAACAAGTTATCTTGAGTCATTAGGTGCAAGCCAGTGCATCGATAGAGCAAGTTTGTCTGAAGCCGGTAAACCTTTGCAAAAAGAGCGCTGGGCAGGTGTGATTGATTGTGTTGGTAGTCATACCTTGGCAAACGCTTGTGCCAGTACTAAGTATGGTGGAGTGGTAACCGCTTGTGGTCTTGCACAAGGCATGGATTTTCCAGGTTCTGTTGCGCCTTTTATTCTTCGCGGGGTTCGTCTTATTGGTATTGACAGTGTGATGCGTCCAAAAGCAGACAGAATAGAAGCTTGGCAGCGTTTAAGTGAGCTACTTTGCCCCGAAGATTATGAAACAATTAGTACAGAGATTAGCTTAGAAAGTGTGGTTGAAACGGCCCATAAATTGCTTGATGGTAAAGTACGTGGCCGAGTGTTGGTTCGACTATCTTGATTTGTTCAATAATAAATAGTCTCTCGGTTTTTATAAAAGCGTTTGTTTGTTAATCAGTTATTGACCATTTTTTTAGAATAGCTGTATCTTAGAAAACGTTTTTTCTATTTACGATAGTAAAAGGATCACTATGAAAATCGTTATTGCTCCAGACTCTTTTAAAGAAAGTCTAACTGCTCTTGAAGTTGCTAATGCTATTGAGTCAGGCTTTCGGTCTGTTTTTACTGATGCTGAGTTTGTTAAAGTGCCCATGGCCGATGGTGGTGAAGGCACCGTGCAATCTATGGTCGATGCAACAAATGGCTCTTTTATTGATCTTGAAGTTACCGGCCCACTCGGTAATAACATCATGGCGCAATACGGTATTTTAGGTACGCTACAAGGTGAAAAATCGACAACAGCTGTCATCGAAATGGCGTCTGCATCAGGTTTGCATTTGGTTCCTCGAGATAAACGAAATCCGCTTTACACTACTAGTTATGGTACTGGTGAGTTAATTAAAGACGCTCTTGATCGAGGTATTAAACACATTATTTTAGGTTTAGGTGGTAGCGCAACAAATGATGGCGGTGCAGGCTTAGCGCAAGCACTTGGTATTCATTTTCAAGATGAAAACAAAAAAAGTGTGCTATTTGGTGGCAGTGCATTAGCTAAGCTAGCGCATATAGATACGTCACACATTCACCCTTTACTTTTACAATGCCGTATAGAAGTCGCTTGTGATGTTGATAACCCATTGTGTGGTGAATATGGTGCTTCTGCGATTTTTGGGCCTCAAAAAGGCGCAACACCAGAAATGGTTGAGCTATTAGACAAAAATCTGGCTCATTTTGCCGATATTATCGTACAAAATGGTTTGGAAGATCATCGTCTTTTACCTGGTGTTGGTGCCGCTGGAGGCATGGGATTGGGTGTAAAAACCTTTTTAAACGCAGAGCTTAAGCCAGGAATTGAAATAGTTATGGAAACGGTTGGACTAGCTGAACAATTGGAAAAAGCAGACTTGGTGATTACTGGTGAAGGTCGAATTGATGGTCAAACTGTCTTTGGTAAAACCCCTATGGGCGTTTTAAAACAGGCAAATAAAAAAGGTGTACCAACAATTGGTATCGCTGGCACTCTTGGAACAGACTCAGACGCTATTTTGAGTCATGGAATGATGGCAACTTTTCCTATTATTCCTGCTCTAGACAGCTTAGAACAGGTTTTAGCAGATGCGGAAAAAAACCTAATGAACACGTCCCGAAATATTGCTGCAATTATGAAGTTAGGGCAAACCATTAACCCTTAAACAAAGAGTTAATGGTTTTTGTTCGAGATTGTACTATTTGCCAATACAGAATGACCCAAAGATGCGCCCAAGCAAATCATCACTGGTGAAAGCTCCGGTTATTTCGCTTAAGGCCTGTTGTGCTTCTTTTAGATCTTCTGCTAATAATTCACCTGCTCCATGACCGTGAAGTTGTTCTTCACCAGCCTCTAGAAAACGGTTAGCCTTGTTAAGTGCTTCTATATGTCGACGACGAGCAATAAAACCACCTTCAGTCGTGTTATCAAAGCCCATAACGGTTTTTAAGTGCTCAGTTAGGTCAGAAACGCCCTCTCCTGTTTTTGCTGATAGAGAGACGACAGAGACACCGTTAATGATTTCTATTCCTGTGGCTTCTTTCGACAAGTCTATTTTATTACGCACCAAAGTTAAATTTTGAGCATTGCCTAATTTATCCATAAAATCAGGCCAAATGTCACTTGGATTCCTACTATCAATGGAAAGACTGTCTACCATCATTAAAATACGATCAGCTTTGGTAATTTCATCCCATGCTCGTTGAATACCAATACGCTCAACTTCATCTGGGCTATCTCGTAATCCTGCCGTATCAATAATGTGTAACGGCATGCCATCAATATGTATATGCTCGCGTAATACATCTCGGGTAGTTCCTTCAATATTCGTCACAATTGCAGATTCTTTGCCTGACAAGGCATTTAATAAGCTCGATTTACCCGCGTTTGGGCGGCCAGCAATAACTACGTTCATGCCTTCTCGAATCAATGCACCTTGATTGGCTTCTTTTAGTACTACTTGTAATCTAGCCTGAATACCTGCTAATTCACTAGCAACTTTACCATCACCAATAAAATCGATTTCTTCTTCAGGAAAATCAATGGCGGCTTCCACATAAATACGTAGGTGAATTAACGCTTCAACTAGTTCGTCGACGCGTTTTGAAAATGCGCCTTGTAATGAACGTAATGCACATTTTGCCGCTTGTTCAGACGTACTGTCTATAAGGTCTGCGATAGCCTCTGCTTGAGTTAAGTCCATTTTATCATTCATGAAAGCGCGTTCAGAGAACTCACCTGGACGTGCTAAACGTGCACCAAGTGCCACACAATGCGTTAGCAACATATCCATAATGACAGGACCGCCATGTCCCTGTAGTTCAAATACATCTTCACCCGTAAAAGAGTTTGGTCCTGGAAAGTACAGTGCCAACCCCATATCAAGTTGTTCATCTTGGGCATCTTTGAATGGAACATAATGGGCATAACGTGGTGTTGGTTCAAATCCCACTATTTGTTTAGCAATGGTCAGACTCTTTGGGCCTGATAAACGAATAATTCCTACGCCACCTCGTCCAGGTGCCGTGGCTTGTGCGGCGATAGTGTCTTGGTCTGTGGCGTATTGTAAATCAGTCATAATCAAACTCTGAGATATGAAACAGGAAGTTTTGCCATTGTCCGATAGCAAGACTGTGATGGCAATCTAAACATAAAAAAGGCCTCCCAATGGGAAGCCTTTTACTTTCTAAATCATTACTGAAATGAAAGATAATTTATAAAGCTAAGCTGCTCTTTCGATTCGCTTGGTAATGACGTACTGCTGTACGATCGACAAGGTGTTATTACATACCCAGTATAGAACCAAACCACTCGGGAACCACAAGAAGAAGAAGGTAAATGCAATCGGCATAATCTTCATGATTCGAGCTTGCATTGGATCTGGAGGAGTTGGGTTAAGCATTTGTTGCCCCAACATACTTATACCCATCAAAATAGGCAGTACGAAGTATGGATCCATTGCTGATAAGTCATCTATCCATAAGAAGAATGGCGCATGACGTAGTTCAACAGATTCCATTAATACCCAATATAAAGAAAGGAAAACAGGCATTTGTACCAAAATAGGTAAGCAACCACCCAATGGGTTAATTTTCTCTTTCTTATAAAGTGACATCATTTCTTGCGACATTTTCTGACGATCGTCACCAAACTGCTCTTTCAGTTTCGCAATTTCAGGTCCAAATTTACGCATTTTCGCCATAGAGCGATAACTTGCAGCAGACAGTTTGAAGAAGATAGCCTTCACACATACCACAATCAAAATAATGGAAATACCCCAGTTAATGACGAAAGACTGAATCAAAGTCAGCAACCAGAACAGAGGTTTAGCCAACCACCATAACCAGCCATAATCGACAGTTAGGTCTAAGTTATCGGCGGTTTCTTCAAGTTGATCCTGTAGTTTAGGGCCTACATAAAAAGTTGAACTCAATGTACCTTGCTTACCTGGCGCAATTTCAACTGCAGAACCTGTAAAGCCAATGATGTTAAAACCATTGTTATTACGTGCTTCTATAGTCACCTTTTGGCCTTGCTCAGGAATCCAAGCTGACACAAAGTAATGTTGTAAAACCGCTACCCAACCTTTAGTTGTAGTAACTTTAAGTGGCTCTTCTTCCATGTCAGAAAAAGAAACTTTGTTGTATTTGTTTTCTTCGTCAGAAACCGCACCACCAAGGTAAGGTTGTAAGCCCATGCCACTTGCTTGACTTGGGTCGTCTGAATTATCACGTTTAATTTGCGCAAACAAATTACCACGCCAAATACTTGAAGACGTATTATCTACCGTAATTAATTGGCGAATACGGTATTTGCCTTTTAAGAAACGGAAGGTTTTAGTGTATTTTACGCCACTTGCATCAGTGAAATATAAATTCACATCAAGAGATTCTTGACCATCTGCAAGGGTATAAGAAGTACTTTCAGATCGGTAAACAGGACGACCTTCAGCTGACGCGTCAGGACCGTTTTTACCAATCAAGCCACTTTGCGTTACATAAGTACGTTCCGCACCGTTTTCCAAGATGACAAAAGATTCAGGCTCGCCTAATACCTTTTTATAATCTAAGAGCGCAGCCTTTACTAAGTCGCCACCCACTGGATCAATAGCAACGCGAAGGGTATCGGTTGTTACTTCAATGAGTTTCCCTGATGTAACTTTCGTTACATTTGAAGGTATGTCTGCATTTGCTTCTGCTGTATTTTGAGATGCCGAAGGCAAATCATTACTTGCTGATGCGTCTGTTTCTGTTTGAGTGCTTTGAGCTACGCTTTGTGTGGACTGAGGACCATAATCCTGACTCCACTGTAAGAACAGTAGGTAGCCACTGATAAAAAGCGCACCCCATAAAAAGTAACGTCTGAAATCCATGGTATTCAACTAATTTGTTTGGTTGGACGATAGGTTCACAGAACCCTGATTAAAATCACGCGTTATTAAACCAGCCTTTGGCAGTTTTTTCAGCCTATTTTTACTTAGAGTGGACGCGTTTTTTACTTTGAGAGGGTTTTAATGCTTTTTTTGCCAACTGATCCCATGCTTTATCGATGCGATCGTGCAAAATTTCATTATTTAGCTCTTTAATGCCTTGTCGTGCCAAAAAGACAATATCAAGACCAGCAAGCGTTATTTTGTGGTGGCGAAAAGAATCACGTACTAAACGTTTAATACGATTCCTGCCTACAGCATGTTTATCCGTTTTTTTAGACACAATAAGACCTAACCGAGTTTGGTTATCATCTCTTTTTCGAGCTAATAAAAGGAATTCGCCTGCAAAGACTTTCGTGGAGGTGTCGTTAAAGACAGATTGATAATCCCCGGCATTCAGAAGTCTGACATGCCGAGGAAAACAATAATCATCGGTAATTAGCGTGTTTATGCGCTTAATACCTTACGGCCGCGGGCACGACGACGAGCGACAATTTGACGTCCGCTTTTAGTAGCCATACGAGCACGGAAACCGTGGTTACGTTTGCGTTTTAAAACGCTAGGTTGAAATGTTCTTTTCATTGTTCTTCTCTCACTGAAGCAGTGTTTCAGTTTTGAGGGTTAGCGGTAGCCAAGCCTCTACATTTGATTGTTAAATCAGGGCGCGGATTTTAGTGCCTTTTCTTAGTAAATTCAATGCTTAGCGAGGGTTATTTATTAAATAAATAATCCCACAATCAATTAATCACTTACTCACAGACTTCTACCCTGTGAGTGGATAAAAAAATTTGATAGATAAAAAGATATCCACAAAAAACTATTGTTTGTTTTTATTATGTATAAAAATCAAAAAGATGTATTTCTATTCAGTTGTGAACAAAAGAAAAATAATAAGCGCAAAACTTGTGTATAACCTATCGGTTTATGCACATCAAAATAATTTTGTTAACCGCTGTGTATAAAGTTGGTTGTTATTAACATTTATTAGTTTTCAAGCTGCGTTTTACTTTTATTCTATTTATGTGTGGATAACTTTAGGTGTCCAAGGTAAAATTCGTCTCTTATGTGTCACTCAACCAGGGAGTACGTCTACAGTGTCTTTGGAACATTGGGATCTTTGCCTGCAGCGCTTGCAGGGTGAATTTTCCGCATCTCAATTTAACACTTGGATTCGTCCACTACAGGCTGAAATGTTGCCTGGTGGAGAGTTGCGTCTAAGCGCACCGAACCGATTCGTGTTGGATTGGGTGAGTAACAAATATCAAACGCGCATCCAAGAATTATTGTCTGAGTTTGCTGGTGATGATCTTGCTCCTCCTCTACAACTAGAGGTTAAAGCACAAAACTTCGCACAAGCTAACTCTATTTCTCCGCCTCCTCCGCCTATTCCTAGTGCTCCCGTTTCTAGCCCTCTAAATAATGAAGTGGCAAGAGTTTCTGGTTATCGACCAGGATTCGGAGTAATGGATTATGAAGAAAGTACACCGCATGCAGATCTCGAATTTGAAGCACCGTTAACCTTATCGCCTACTGGTAAAGGATTACGTGGTGAACTTGAGCCAAACGAACAAGGCCAAGGACAGCTACCTTTAGTTGCTCCAAAGCGTAAAGTTCAAGTGGAAGGTGGTATTAATCACGGCGCAAACCTTAATAACTCTTTTACCTTTGATAACTTTGTCGAAGGTAAGTCTAACCAGCTTGCCCATGCCGCGGCGTTACAGATTGCCGAAAATCCTGGTGGTGCTTATAACCCACTCTTTATATACGGCGGTGTTGGCTTAGGTAAAACTCACTTAATGCAAGCCGTTGGTACCGAGTTAATGCGTCGCAACCCGAATGCCAAAGTTGTGTATTTGCACTCGGAACGCTTTGTGGCGGATATGGTAAAAGCCCTACAGCTGAACGCAATCAATGACTTTAAACGTTATTACCGTTCAGTGGATGCTTTGTTAATTGACGATATTCAGTTTTTTGCCGGCAAAGACAGAACACAAGAAGAGTTTTTTCACACCTTTAATGCACTATTAGAAGGTGGCCAACAAATGATTCTAACTTGTGATCGTTATCCAAAAGAGATTCAAGGTTTGGAAGATCGCCTTAAGTCACGTTTTGGTTGGGGCTTAACGGTTGCTGTTGAACCGCCAGAATTAGAAACGCGTGTTGCTATCTTAATGCGTAAAGCAGATGAAAGTGGTCTCAAGTTATCTTATGATTCTGCTTTCTTTATTGCTCAGAAGATACGCTCTAACGTACGAGAGTTAGAAGGAGCACTGAAACGTGTTATTGCGAATTCACATTTTACTGGACGAGCAATTACGCCAGATTTTGTACGTGAATCACTAAAAGACCTTTTAGCCTTGCAAGATAAGTTGGTGAACATTGATAATATCCAGCGCATTGTCGCGGAATATTATAAAATCAAAATCAGTGACTTGCTTTCTAAGCGTCGAAGTCGTTCTGTTGCACGTCCTCGCCAAGTGGCGATGTCATTAGCAAAAGAACTAACGAACCACAGCTTGCCAGAAATTGGTGATGCATTTGGTGGCCGTGATCATACGACAGCGTTACATGCGATTCGTAAGATTAAAGAGCTGCAAGACACGGATTCTGATATCCGTGAAGACTATAAACAATTAATGCGAATTCTGACCACCTGATGGTCTAAGACTTTGAGTTTACGAGGAAAATAATGAAATTTTCAGTCGTCCGCGAGACACTTCTTAAGCCACTACAGTTAGTGGCAGGCGTTGTAGAGCGCAAACAAACAATGCCAGTCTTGGCCAACGTATTGGTAGAAGTTAAAGACCAAATCCTAACCCTTACCGGTTCTGACTTAGAAGTCGAATTGGTAGGACATGTTCCATTGGATGAGTGCGAAGAAGGCCGTATTACCGTGCCTGCACGTAAGCTAATGGATATTTGTAAAAGTTTACCAGACAGCGCTGTTATAGAATTTACGCTTGATGATCAAAAAGCCGTTATTCGTTCTGGTCGTTCACGTTTCAGCTTATCGACTTTACCAGCTGATGAGTTTCCGAATATTCAAGACATGCAAGGTGACCTTAGTGTCTCTATTGCACAAAACAGTGTACGCCGTCTTATCGATCGCACTGGTTTTGCCATGGCAAACCAAGATGTTCGTTATTACTTAAATGGTATGTTGCTTGAAGTTTCAGATGGTCAGTTACGAGTTGTTGCAACTGATGGACACCGTTTGGCGACAGCCGTTGAAGATGCTCAAGTGAGCGGAGATCTAACGCAAGTCATCATGCCTCGTAAAGGTATTTTAGAACTTAACCGCCTTTTGAGCGATACAGATGAAGTTGTTGAACTTATTATAGGTACAAACCATATTCGCGCGAAAGTGGCCGATTATGTGTTTACTTCTAAACTGGTTGACGGGAAATTCCCTGATTACCATCGTGTTATTCCTCGCAATAACGAAAAAATTGTCATTGCAGACCGTTTAGAGTTACGCCAAGTATTCTTGCGTGCCTCTATACTTTCGAATGAAAAATATCGCGGCGTACGCCTTATTTTATCAAATGGTATGTTGCAAGTGTTTGCAAACAACCCAGAACAAGAAGAAGCTGAAGAATCCGTTTTGGTTCAATACCAAGGCGATAACATTGAAGTTGGCTTCAATGTTGGTTATTTGCTGGATGTTCTTGGTGTTGTCGACACTCAAGAAGTTCGTTTATCACTAAACGACTCCAACAGCAGTGCCTTGATAGAAGAAGCTGAAAGTCATGCAGCACAATACGTTGTTATGCCAATGCGTCTCTAATGAGATGATAGCGACATTGCCCACTTGGTATGTGTAACATTCACTACCAAGCGGGCCTTCCCTACCCTGATTAAGGTTTAAGAGCTATGCCGCTGGTGCGTTTGGACATCTCTCATGTTCGCAACCTTTCTAGTGTGCGTTTTGAACCTTCGCCTCAAGTAAATGTTATTGTTGGTAAAAATGGCAGTGGTAAAACCTCCGTACTTGAAGCCATTCATTTATTGTCTTTCGGACGCTCTTTTCGTAGCCATAAACACAAAACCTATATTCAGCATGAAACAGACCATTGTTTGGTGTTTGCCCAACTTGATCAGCCACAAGGCAGTCCAATTCCAGTTGGTTTACAACGTCACCGTGATGGTCAAATAGATGTTCGTATTCAAGGGCAGCGAGCGCAGTCTGTCATTGAGCTTGCGGAACGTCTTCCTGTGCAGCTAATTAATCCCGATGCGTTCCGATTATTAGAGGGTTCACCCAGTATTAGACGTCAATTTATTGACTGGGGAGCCTTTCATTTCGATAAAGACTTCATTCAAGCATGGCGTGGGTGGCAAAAAGCATTAAAACAGCGGAATACCTTGCTTAGACGTGGTAAAATATCCAACAGTTTATTGGCGGCATTTGATCAGGAATTGATCCGACTTGGTGAGCAAGTAAATGTGTCTCGTAAAGCTTATGTTGAAAAGTTGATACCGCATTTCGTGAAGGTACTGTCTTCATTAACCTCGGAATTGTCGGTGGATTTACATTTCTTCCAAGGCTGGGATTCACAGAAAAGCTTACAAATGGCGGTTGAAGCTGGGCGAGACAGAGATATAGAGCTAGGTTACACACATACTGGTCCTCAACGGGCGGATTTACGTGTAAAAACAGCCACTGGAGATGCGTTAGATTCGCTCTCACGTGGTCAACTTAAGCTTGTTGTATCTGCCCTTAAAATAGCTCAAGGACAACTTCTGATCGATATGGGCCGTCCTTTGGTTTTTTTAGTGGATGATTTACCCGCTGAATTAGACGCTAATCACCGACAAAAACTTTGTCAGTTATTAGAGTCATTAAATAGCCAAATTTTTATTACCAGTGTTGAGCCTGATACAACAGATTTTACTTGGGCCGATACAACAGACGTTCGCCAGTTTTCTATGATTAACGGCGAAATGTCTTTATTGAATAATGGTTTTCAGGAGAGTTAAATGAGTGAGAATAATTACGATTCGTCCAGTATCAAAGTACTTAAGGGTCTAGATGCTGTTCGTAAACGTCCAGGCATGTACATCGGTGATACGGATGACGGTACCGGTTTGCATCACATGGTCTTTGAAGTCGTGGATAACTCCATCGATGAAGCCCTTGCTGGCCACTGTGACACTGTCACCGTATTGATTCACCCAGATGAATCTATTTCTGTTTCAGATAACGGCCGTGGTATTCCGGTTGATATTCACGAAGAAGAAGGCATTTCTGCCGCCGAAGTTATCATGACTGTTTTGCATGCTGGCGGTAAGTTCGATGACAACTCATACAAAGTGTCTGGTGGTCTTCATGGCGTGGGTGTTTCTGTTGTAAATGCCTTGTCTGAAGCGCTTACATTGACCATTCGTAAAGAAGGTAAAGTGTACGAGCAACATTACGCACACGGTGTTCCTCAAGCGCCTTTGGCTGTCATTGGTGATTCTGACGGAGCTGGTACAACGGTTCATTTCAAACCATCAGCGGATACGTTTAATAATATCTTATTTGTTTATGACATCTTGGCGAAACGCCTACGTGAATTGTCTTTCTTGAACTCAGGTGTTGCCATTAGATTAAAAGATGAGCGCACGGGTAAAGAAGACTTTTTCAACTACGATGGTGGTTTACGTTCTTTCGTTGAGCATTTGAATACAAACAAAACACCGATCAACGATATTTTCCACTTTATCTGCCAACGTGATGACCTAGAAGATGGCATCGCGGTTGAAGTCGCATTGCAGTGGAACGAAGGCTTCCAAGAAAATATCTACTGTTACACCAATAATATTCCACAACGTGACGGCGGTACTCACTTAGCCGGTTTCCGTGGTGCGTTGACTCGTACGCTAAATAACTTCATCGAAAAAGAAGGCTTAGCCAAAAAGCAAAAAGTCGCAACAACAGGTGATGATAGCCGCGAAGGTCTGACGGCCATTGTTTCTGTGAAAGTACCAGATCCTAAGTTCTCTTCTCAAACCAAAGACAAACTCGTTTCTTCTGAGGTAAAAACGGCAGTAGAACAAGAAATGAGTAAACGCTTTGCTGAATACCTACTTGAGAAACCGGGTGAAGCTAAAATCATCGTGAATAAAATGATTGATGCGGCCCGCGCTCGTGAAGCAGCACGTCGAGCTCGTGATATGACTCGTCGTAAAGGCGCGTTAGACATTGCAGGTCTACCAGGTAAATTGGCCGATTGTCAGGAGAAAGACCCAGCACTTTCTGAAATATACCTAGTGGAAGGGGACTCTGCTGGCGGTTCAGCCAAGCAAGGTCGAGATCGTCGTACACAAGCGATTTTGCCGCTTAAAGGTAAAATTCTTAACGTTGAAAAAGCACGTTTTGATAAAATGTTAGCCTCTGTTGAAGTCGGCACACTCATTACCGCACTGGGTTGTGGTATCGGTCGTGATGAGTTCAACGCAGACAAATTACGTTACCACAGCATCGTTATCATGACCGATGCCGATGTGGATGGATCGCACATTCGTACTCTACTTTTGACCTTTTTCTTCCGTCAAATGCCAGAAATTATCGAACGTGGTCATATCTTTATTGCTCAACCGCCTTTGTTCAAAATCAAACGTGGTAAGCAAGAGCAGTACATCAAAGATGAAGCCGCATTGGATCAGCATCTTATTCAAGTTGCACTTGATGGTGCTCATATGCACGTTAATACTGACGCTCCAGGCATTCAAGGTGAGCCTCTAGCGGATCTAATGCGTGACTATATTCGCATTGAAGAAGATATTAATCGTTTATCTCGTGTGTATCCAAAAGATGTAATGACTAAGCTTCTGTACTGTAAAGCACTGACACAAGAAGATTTAGGAAAAGAAGCTGTTGTTGCAGAGTGGATTGAAGCGATTCGTCGCCAAATGCCACAAGATGCACGCACAGGCTTCCGCTTTGACTTCTCTGTAGAGAAAGATGAAGAACGTAATATCTACCTACCAGTCGTTGAAATTATGTCTCACGGCGTGATGAATCGTTACCGTTTTGAAGGTACATTCTTTAACTCGCCTGAGTATAAACGCATTGTTGCTATGGCAGAAATCGTTGCTGAATTATTTGGTGAAGAGTCTTATATCCAACGTGGTGAGCGTCGTCAAGATGTTACAACCATCAGTGATATGAAAACTTGGCTAATGAAAGAAGCTAACCGTGGCATGACAACACAGCGATACAAAGGACTGGGTGAGATGAACCCTGAGCAACTTTGGGAAACCACAATGGACCCTGATGCTCGTCGTATGCTTCGTGTCACGATTGATGACGCAGTAGCGGCTGACCAAATGTTCACAACCTTGATGGGTGACGAAGTAGAGCCACGTCGTAACTTCATTCAAGACAACGCCTTGAACGTAGCCAACCTAGACGTGTGATCGTATAAGGTTGAGTTATTAAAAAGCCCCGATTTCATAAGAAATCGGGGCTTTTTTGCTTTGTCGTTTTTTAAATGAGTTTGTTATCGAACTTCGTTTATATAGTGATAATTATCAGACAAGGCACGGTGGCTGGCAGTCAGTAACGCTTGGTTTTTGCTGTCAAAGCAAATGTCGTCTATAACCAATACCGCTGTAGGGTTATCTCTTACGCTTAGATTCAAAAGATCCATATCTTCAGCACTGGCTATATCCGCTCTTAATGTTTCTCGTACTGCACTAATACGTAAACCATATTCATCGCGTAAATTATTTAATAGCAGTGCTGGGACACTATCTGGTGTGCTTGGAAAATCTGGAACAAGGTATTCGGGGATGGCTATATGGTCAATCATAACAGGCGAGTTGTTGTGTAGTCGCACCCGAACCAACGAAATAACATTGCTTGTCTCATCGAGACGCAAGTAACGTTTTTCGTCTTCTGTTGCTGGCCGTATTTCTACAGATTTAGTAATCGTTTGCGTGTTGATTAGCTCATTTTTGGTATTATGCAGACGGTAGTATTTATAAAATCGATCAAGTGTATGGTGTGGTGTACGACCTGTAACAACAGTACCTATGCGAGGTTTTCGTAAAAGTACACCTTGCTTAGTTAGGATCTGTAAAGCCTGACGTGCCGTTCCATAGGACACACCAAATTGACGTGCCAGCTCGGTTTCTGCTGGAAGAATATGCCCCTCAGACCATGTACCATCTAAAATAAGATGCATCACCTGATCCTTCACCTGTTCATATAATGGTGTCGCAGATGATGTCCGTCCAATACTGCCTCTCATCTTGAGATCTATCTTTGATTTCATCTGTTTTAAATACCTTTTTAATCATATATATTTTTATTCTATACATGTATTAGATCAAATTTATTATGTTTTTAATAGGTTCATTTTTTAAAAATTTAACCCTTATTAATCAATAGGATAAATTATAATTAGTATGTATACCTGTACCCTTTAAAAAATAAAACTTGCAAAAAAAAGGATATTTCATTCTTATATAGTAATGATTAAATCAAATATAAACGTAAATGTTGATGAAGACGCATTACTTAACATGCTTAGTGAGCTTGTTGCTTTAGATAGCTGTTTTCCTCCTGGGTCGAGTTATCCAGAAATGGCGACTTTGCTTGAAAAGATGACAATGAAATTTGGCGGAACTCGCGTTCGAGTTGATGTACCTGAAGCATTATGGAAAGTACAGGGTACCCATGGCGCACGAACGAATTTAATTGTGCGCCCTGACTTAGCACCAGTTGGTTCGCCTGAAGTTACTATTTATTTTCACGTCGACACGGCACCTGTAGGTGATGGTTGGACGCGCCCTGCTTTTCAAATGACCTGTGAAGACAGCAAAGTCTATGCTCGCGGGGCTGCTGATATGAAAGGAGCGATTGCGGCCGCTTTGGCTGGACTTGAGGCATTACGTTCAGCAGGTCACACATTTTCATTTCAACCTGTGCTGGCATTTTGTACGGATGAAGAAGGTGGTGTTTATCCTGGTATCCGTTACCTAGCCGAACAAAACCTTGTGAGCGACACCATTATCAATTTAAACGGTTCTGCCACGCCACGTATTTGGGCAGGTAGCTTTGGATCGTTGGATTTTTCATTTGAATTTGAAGGAAAAGCTGCTCATTCGGGTCGACCTGAATTAGGTGTTAATGCCATAGAACAGGCATTGCCTGTATTGAATGCCTTAACGACACTAAAAATGGAAGTCGAAAAACGTACTTCGGCTATGCCGCCTCCTCCAACAGCAACTGGACCTTTACATGCCCTGCTCAATATCACCGCCATACACGGGGGCGATAAAGGCTCTGCACTTCCTGGTACATGCCGAGTGGTGGTGAATCGTCGTTATGCACCGGAAGAAAATGTCGTAGCTGTACGTTCTGAAATACAAGCGTGTGTAGAGGCTGCAGCAAAGAATTCAGACCTTGTTGGATGGACTGTATCAGAAATAGGCCATTTACCGCCTGTCGAAAACACACAAGGTGTCCTGTCTCCCCGTTGGACCGCAGCAATGTCTGCTGGCTATAACGTGTCATTGGATGAGTTTGTGGCTTTCGGGTCAACAACATCATCAGATTTTGGCTGGATACAGCAAGCTGGCGGAAAGCATCGTGAAATCATGCTGGGAGGTTTATCTCGACCTGACCGTAATGTTCATGCGGCCGATGAATTTACTACAAAAGAAGATCTGCTGGGCTTAGCACGTTCAATCGCACTTTTTTTTAGCGCCAATTTTGATTAAAAATTAATGAAATATGACCAACTTTGTCAAATCAAGGAGTATCAACACTATGAAAACTGAATTGAATAGACGGCAATTACTCAAACTTTGTGCGGCTGGAGCTTCAGTTGCATTAACTTCTGGCCTATCTAGTATCTCTGTTGCGGCAACGAGAGCAGATAACACACTCAGATTAAGTGTAAATATTACGCCGGGTGTTTTGAATCCTATGTTGTCTCGTGCAGCGGCAGAATACATGATGTCTGAAATGCTTTATTCTGGCCTTACGTCACTAGGCACAGATATGACTGCACAACCAGATTTGGCAACAGAATGGTCATCCAATGATGATGTGACACAGTGGCGTTTTACCTTACGCCAAGGTGTGAAATTCTCGAATGGTCAGGAATTGACGTCAAAAGACGTGGTTGCCTCACTTCGAAAACTACTCGATCCAGAAACAGGTGCACCGGGCCGACGTAACCTTGGTCCAATCAAAATGGTCGAGGCTGATGGTGATTACACAGTTGTTGTAACAACCGAAACGCCGTTTGCAGATTTACCTGTTGCTTTGACTTATCCAACAGCCAAAGTGGTTCCTGCCGACATTATTGCAACGAATTTCGACAGTCTTGCACAAGTTCCTGTGGGTTCTGGTCCATTTAGATTACAAGAATTCCGAGTGGATGAAGTTGCTGTTTTGGTGAAGAATCCTGAGTATTTTGTTGCAGGCTTACCTTATCTTAATCAAATCGAAATTAAGACTTTTCCTGATGCAGCAGGCTCTACTGCGGCATTATTGGCGGGTGAAATCGACATGATTCATGACGTACAACCTACCGACTTTGCACGAATTGATCAAGCTTCTGGAGTGAGTGGACTACGCACACCATCAGGTCGCTTCCTCGATGTTGTCATGGACACAACCGTTGCACCTTTCGACAATATTTTAGTACGCCAAGCCTTGTCTTACTGTGTTGATCGCGAAGCCATGATTGAATTGGTTGCTGACGGCTACGGAACGCCGGGTAACGATACTCCAATTAATGCGGCTTACCATTATTACGCCGATGCACCGCATAAATCTTATGATCCGAAAAAAGCGAAAACCTTATTAGCTGAAGCTGGATATCCAAACGGATTGGATCTTGAACTGATCGCATCTGTGAAACCAGGTTACCGTTCTACGATGGCAGTTGTGCTTCGTGAAATGGCGAAAGCGGGTGGCTTTAATATCAGCGTGAAGACCATGGATCACTCGTCTTACCTTGATCAGGTTTGGAAAAAAGGCAAATTCTATGTTGGTTTCTACAACATGATGCCAACGGAAGGTATGTCATTCAATTTGCTGTTTACCTCTGGCGCTTCTTGGAATGAAACGAAATGGAACAATACGACGTTCGATGAATACGTACGTCTTGCAGATGAAACAACAGATTCGGAAAAACGTAAGGAACTTTATGCGAATGCTCAGTCATTGATGCAAAAAGAAGTACCTGCATTGATCCCATGTTTTTTCGATATTCTTGGCGCAAAAGCAGATTATGTAAACGGATATGAACAGCATCCACGCGGCGCTAGTTTTGCGTTCCATAAAATTTGGGTTGGTTCTAATCCTCCTACAAAAAGCTAATCGATCTTTAGAACGAAAAGCTGGTGGCTCTGAAAAAATTAAGGTACAAGGCGTCTGAACATGACTGTTTCTTATGTAATAAAACGACTGATTTATTTGGTTTTTACCGCTTTATTGGTCTCTCTGATTGTGTTCAGCGTCACGCAGCTCTTGCCAGCTAACGCAGCCACAATGATCCTTGGCGAATACGCCACGGATGAAGCGTTGGCGATATTGAACAGCAAACTGGGGTTAGATGATCCCGCTGTTGTTCAATATTTCCGTTGGTTGGGGAATGTAGTACAGGGGGATTTTGGTATCTCACTTCGTACTAGTCAGCCTGTGGGACCGACGATTCTAAATGCGTTTGGAAGATCGGCCATCTTGGCAATCACATCACTTGTGCTGGTTTGTATCATAGCGATTCCGCTTGGGGTTTTAGCGGCGTCTCGTCGTGGTAAACCAACAGACCTTGCTGTTTCCTTGGTGTCTTATATCGGTGTCAGCATGCCTGAGTTTGTGTTGGCAACCTTGTTATTAGTATGGCTAGCAAGCCCTTCGATTGGACTTTTTCCTGCTTCCGGATATGTACCTTTCTCAGAAGATTTCTGGGGTGCATTGCATCATATCGCTCTGCCCGTATTGACCTTGACGATTGTATTAACGGCTCATATTAGTCGAATGATTCGTTCTGAAATGGCAGATACTCTCGAAATGGATTTTATCCGAGCGGGTCGTTTACGCGGATTGTCTAGACGACGAGTTCTGTTTCGTCATGCGCTTCGCAATTCGATGTTGCCAGCGATTACCGTCATTGCGCTGGATGTGGGCTACCTGATCGGCGGCGTCATTGTGGTTGAAGAGGTGTTTGCTTTTCCTGGTATTGGTCGACAATTGATATTAGCCATACAAAATCGAGATTTACCAATGATACAAGCAGGTGCGCTTATCATGGCGGCTTCTTATGCCGTGGCTAACCTACTTGCTGACTTGGCATACGGTGCTCTTGATAAAAGGATTAAATACTAATGCTCTTTTTAATAAAAACGCTGCGCGCGTTAATGCGCAGTCCACAAGGTGCTGTGGGTACTGTACTGGTTTTTTTATTGTTATTGATATCTGTATTCGGTCCGCTTCTCGCACCACAAGATCCTGAAAGCTTTAATTTTGGTTCTCGCTTTGCTCCACCCTCTGCTGAGTTTCTTTTTGGTACCGATTGGTTTGGACGTGATTTGTTCAGCCGAATTTTAGTAGGTGCTCGTTCTACTGTGTTGTTGGCGATATTAGCGACCTTTATAGGGACAGCATCTGGTGCTTTGATTGGTATTTTTTCTGGCTTTGTTGGCGGATGGGTAGATGAACTTATCATGCGAACCATCGATGCCATTATGGCCATCCCCGGCTTATTGCTGGCATTGATGATATTAACCGTACTTGGATCATCAAGTCTGAACGCTGTTATTGCGATTGGTGTGGCATTTGCTCCCGGCATGGCAAGAATTTCACGCTCAACCACATTAGCGGTGCGTGAGCTTGATTATGTGTCTGCGGCTCGTGCTCGTGGGGAAAGTAAGTTGTGGATAATTTTTGCTGAAATTTTGCCGAACATGGTCGCGCCAGTCATCGTCGAAGCAACCATTCGTGTGGCCTTTGCCATCATGACGCTGGCAACTTTGTCTTTCTTAGGTTTAGGCGCTCAACCTCCTTCTCCTGAATGGGGCTTGATGATTGCGGATGCGCGTGAACATATGTTCCGTAGTCCTTGGCCTATTCTTGCTCCCGGTATTTCCATCGCGCTTGTTGCTATTGCATTTAACCTTCTTGGGGATGGTTTACGTGACGTTTTGAATCCCCATTCACAGGAATAAAACTATGACGCAGACAATGGTATTAGACATTAAAGACTACAGTCTGACCTATCAAACGCAGTCAGGCCCGATACGTATTCTTGAAAACATAAACCTTCAAATAGCCAAAGGTGAAGTGTTGGGACTAGTTGGAGAAAGTGGCTCAGCCAAATCCTCTCTTGCCTATTCTGTGATGCGTGACTTACCGGGACAGGTAGAGTTAGAAACAGGGTCTATGTGGTTAAAAGGTGAAGACCTTATGACTATGACTGAAGAAGAACTGATGCATCGCCGTGGAAAACAGATTTCTATGGTTTTCCAAAATGCCGCGACCGCATTAGACCCAACTCAATCTCTGGGTGACCATGTAGTAGAGACGTTACAAGCTCATCAAGCGGCCAGTAAGGAGGACACGCTTAAACGCGTGTACGAGTTATTCGAGCTGGTTGGTTTACCTGATCCTATCTTGATGGCAAATAAATATCCTCATGAAGTCTCTGGTGGTGAAAAACAACGTGTTGTCTTGGCCATGGCTATTTCTTCCAACCCTGATCTTATTTTGTTTGATGAGCCAACGTCTGCGCTAGACGCCACAACAGCAGTCAATATGTTGGATCTGTTTGCTGAAATGCAGAAAAAAATCGGTGTCGCTGGGTTATTTATCAGTCACGATTTAGGGGTTGTTGCTGAAGTCGCAGACCGAGTAGCGGTTATTTATGGCGGCAGAATTGTTGAAGTGGCGACAGTAGACGATTTATTCGCTAATCCAAAGCACCCTTATACTCAATCTTTGTTGGCCAGCCTACCTAGGCCTTCAGATATTAGAAACAAACGAGGTCTTAAGGTCGATGAAGGCACGCCGCCACCACGACGAGGAGAGGTTCCTTCTTGTAATTTTTCTCACCGTTGTTCTAAACACGATCCAGCAATCTGTGACCAATCTCGTGTGTTTTTAGAAGTACAAGGCGATCGTAAATTGGCGTGTGTACGCCCTGATGTTGCTGTTGACGAAACACAGGCAAGTTCATCTGATATTTTACCGGCCACAACAGACGTTGTGTTAGAAGTGAAGAATCTAACTGTTAAGTTAGGCCGAACCTCTCTTCTAGATGAATTACTTAACAAAGAAGCGACTCAGGTTCATGCCGTTAACAACATTGACCTTAAAATTCATCGCGGTGAAACGGTTAGTTTGGTTGGCGAAAGTGGGTGCGGTAAATCCAGTCTAGCCCGAGCACTGGTTGGACTAAATTCATTCGAGGGTGAATTACGCTTGAATGGACGTGATATCAAAGCCTTAGATGAGGCTTATCGTGCCGATGTTCAGATTATTTTCCAGAATCCTGATAGTTCATTGAACCCTAGACACACGCTAGAAACTATTTTGTCACGAGCAATCAAGCTTTACCGCCCTGACATTGCCACTGACGAACGCAGTGAAGCCATTCAAAAATTGTTTGAACAAGTTCGTTTGCCTGCTCACTACCGCAATCGCTACCCACACCAATTATCTGGTGGTGAGAAGCAACGAGTTGCTATAGCACGGGCCATTGCCGCAGATCCTAAAGTCATTATTTGTGATGAAATCACCTCTGGCCTTGATGCGGCTGTACAGGCCGCGATCGTCGCGTTATTACGTAAAATTCAACAAGATACCGGTGTGGCGCTATTGTTCATTACCCATGATCTTGCAATTTTACGACATATTGCCCACCGTACGGCGGTTATGTATTTGGGCGAAATAATAGAAACACGTTCAATCTCTGGACTCGATCACGCGCCTTACCACCCTTATACAGAAGCGCTTTTGTCTTCTGCAAGCAGCCCCGATCCAAAAACTGAAACACGCCAAGTACGACTCAAAGGCAGTTTGCCTGTGCGGACGTCCTTGTTAACTGGGTGCGGTTTTGAAAGCCGTTGTCCTAGACGTATTGGTGATATTTGCCATGAACAGCCTGCTCCAATGAAAGAGGTTGTTGAATCATCCCACGTTTTGAAATGTCATCATGAAATTGTTGACCTTGAACACATTGAGCCTGTTTGGAAGTTCACATGACACCGTGCAAAAGGCTCGATCTTAATATTACTATGGAGATACCGTTATGAATGGAACTGATATTTTCGATTATATCGACGTCGATTCCTGCTTAAATTTACTTTCCTCTATGGTGCAGCATAAGAGTTATACAGAAACGGAAGGCGAACGATTACTGGCTGGCGTAATGCATGATCGTATGACCCAGTTGGGCATGAGCAGTGAATTACAGCCTGTTGTTGATGATCGAGTAAATGCGATTGGACGCCTTAAGGGCACAGGTGGCGGCGCTAGCTTGCTGTTCAACGGACACCTTGATACAAACCCAGCCACAGAAGGCTGGACGGTAGATCCGTGGTCAGGATTGATCGACGATGAATTCATTTATGGCATTGGCGTTTCTAACATGAAGGCAGGTGATGCCGCGTATTTCTGTGCCGTTGAAACCATTCTAAAAGCCGGTATTAAGTTGAAAGGCGATGTGGTTCTTAGTTTTGTTGTTGGTGAGCTTCAGGCTGGTATCGGAACGGTTCGTGCTATCGAACAAGGGCTTCGTGCAGACTATTTTATTAACAGCGAGCCTACGGATTTACAAGCACTCACAATGCATGCTGGTTCAGTGATGTTTGATATTGAGCTGGTGGGCGATACTCGTCACTTGTCTAAACGAGAAGAAGCCTGTGATGCCCTAGCGGCGGCCACTGTACTTGCTCAACGAATTAATAAACTCGTCTTTACGGGGGCAATAACACCGGATCAAATTGCCGTAAACCGAGGTCACGTGGGTTCATTGCGTGCTGGATTAGGTCGTGAATATCACGAATGGCGACCACCGCAAGTCGCCGATCAAGCCAAGCTAAAAGGGTCATGCCGTTATGGCCCAGGTCAAACCATTGAGAGTGTGACCAATGATTTAGAATTGTTGTTAGAAGCGCTTAAATTAGAGTTTCCAAAGCTTCAAACTTCACTTCGAGTCGGCGGACCAACGGAGAATGCTTTGCGCATGCCGCCGTTTGAAGTGTCTCGTGATTCTCGTATCGTTAAAACTCTGAATTCTGCGTTTGAATCGGTAATGGGATACGCTCAACCAACGGGGCCAATAGCGCCTGCGGCTTTCTTTGGAACCGATGCAGCGCATCTCGCTGCTGCGGGAATGGAAGGCGTTGTCTGTGGCCCCGGCGGTGAATTTAATACCATGCCAGATGAACGCGTACGCAAAGAACAATTCCTGAATTGCGTGCGGATTTACATCCTATGCATTATTGAAATCTGTGGTGTTAGCGAGTAACAACAACGCGTCGTAACTTATCCTAAGATAACGCCTTGAACGTTAAGTTGTCAGGTTGAATAAAAAAGCGGTTAGATATAAGACTCTAACCGCTTTTTTTGTGCTTGAACCTGCCATGTGATTGACATCATCTTCTTTGAATCACACAACCACAGATAACGGATCATTACGACACTGGCGCGAACCCTTCATGATCCGTTATCTGTGGTTTTAATCTGAAGGTTTATGTTTGCTAAACCTTCATTTAAATAGGTTTTTCAAGCTCGAATTGATTTCTTTTTCAAACTCATCCTTGGCTAATTTAATACCTTTTTCTTTTGCAATATCTAAGACGGAATCATAATCATTTAATTCTTTACATTCAAAGCAATTGATCATGTCCCCAGACTGATATTCTTTATTATCTTCAATCCTTAAAGGTGCATCACAAAATAAGCAAACCACCTCAATAGAATAACTGTTATCCATTTCCAGAACCTCCTTTAATAATTCCAATAATTAACCCAGATGCTCCAATAACCGAGCCCAAAAGCAAAAAAATGCCTTTGTGATCTTCAATATAATCCGATGTTTTTTTAAGGAGAGATCTATTTTCGCGCAATTCATTGGATTTTCGTTTTGAAGTTGCAACTCCCAATCCTTTGGTCGTTAATTTAAGGCCATTATGTGGACCGCTTCCCAAGTATGCATGTTCTAACCATTCTCTAGCATAGCATCGGTCAACTATTTTTTTCAGTTCATCTATAGGTACTTGTATTCCATACCTGTCATAAAGATCCTCTATTAATGCTTCATTAACGTCGAAGCGAACATGATTATGGCGATTACCGTTATCTTCACAAAGTTCAAGCATATGTATTAATAGTTTGTATTCATCCATAAATATTCATTCAAACCTCATAAATTTTAATATTTTATATGGTGCGTTATTACTCTCCATTAATTAATACTAAGGGGTTTTTAATTTTCCTGCTAGATTCAGTATATAAAACTATTTATTAATATATATCGTGACTTTTTACTCGCGAATAAAAACGGCAGATTACGGTCGTTCCTCCCTCATCTGCCCTACGTAATTATGTGTTTTTGATTTGACGATTTTCTAAGTATTTGAACGTGTCGGCTAAAGTATCGTGTGGTGTTTTCGGTTGGTAACCGAGTTCTTTTCTCGCTTTTGAAATGTCGTATTCTTGTTTCACGTTGAAGAACATGGTGACTTGGCTGGCGATCAGTTCAGCAGGTTTCCCGGTGATTTTTGCGCCTAATCCCAATACTCCCGATAATACGTACAACAACCATTTCGGAAAAGCTGGTGGTGTTTTGACTTTCAGGCCAATGGATTTCGCGGCTGTTAGTATCTCTTCTAAAGAAGAAGAATGATCGTTGGCGAGAATGTAGCGTTCCCCTGATGTGCCTTTTTCTGTCGCGGCAATCATGCCTTTTGCGACGTCACTAGGATCAACGAAGTTAAAAAAGAAGCTTGGGTTCATGGCCAGTTTATTGGTGCGGATATTATCAATAAATTGCATGGTATCGGTTAAACGACCGATGTTTGCGCCAACCATAGCGGAAGGAAGCACGGAAACCATCCATAAGTTATATTGCTTCGCCAGCTCCCACGCCCTTTTTTCAGATTCAATTTTGGAACGATAATAAGGATTGGATAAATCGTCATTCCAGTTCTTTTCTGTTAAAGGGGTACCGTCATGACCAATAGCTGCGACTGAGCTGACATAAACCACCTTCCTTACTTTGGCTTTTGCCGCTGCCGCTAGAACAATTTCTGTACCTTTTATGTTTGCCTGAACTATTTCTGTTTCTGGGTCTTTTGCCCAATGTTTAAAAACCGCGGCGACATGATAAAGCACATCCACACCAACTAAGGCTTTCTCCATGGAATCTCGATCTAGCATGTCGGCTTCAACGAGTTGACAGTCTAAACCAGACAAAATGCCTGCATTTCTGATGTCTCGCACGCCCGCACGAACCGTGTCTCCTTGTTTAAGAAGGTCTCGTACGAGATTATTGCCTAAGTGGCCGTTTGCGCCTGTGACTAAGCTGATATTTGCCATTGTATTTATCCTATATAAGTTACGATAAATAGCATGGTAAACCCAACCCTTAAGGGGCGAGTCAACAGAGGTTTCAATGTATTTTTTATTTGGGGTGAAGGGGTTCTAATTCAGGTGCCTGAGAAGACTTTTTGAAGCTCTGCTTGGAGGGATTTTAACCCACTGTCTTTTGCTTTTAAGGTTTGTTGCTCTGTTTTGATTTGATCTCTTTTACTGGTAATTAGGTCGTTGGCGAGATCGAGAGGAAAGCTCTGTTGTGCTTCTTTAGCAACAATCAAGGGCGTTAATTCAGCCAGTTTAATCCCTAAGCTTTGAGCGTGTTTTATGAGGGATATGACGACAATGTGGTTCTGATCGTAAACACGATAACTTCCTGAACGTTTAACATGCCGCAACAAGCCTATCTCTTCGTAGTGAAGAATGGCTTTTCTAGTTGCGCCCGTTAATTGGCTTACCTTTCCTATATACATACTCGATCGCCTCAAATTCAGAGACTTTCATAGTATGGGTAAGCATTTACTAACTCAAGGCTTATGCACCCAGAAAGCAAGAATATAAAGAAGAAGGCTGCTTCTTTAAAAGCTTTCGTAGTAAATGGCGGCGCGCTTGACTCCCAGTGCTTCCAACTCAGACGTTAGATCATTTAGAAAAGGGGTTGGACCACAAAGGTAGAAATCGGCATTGAGGTCGGGAACATAATGTTTAATGAGTTCTGCATTTATATGACCTTCTCTATCGTAATCTGTGCCGAGCGTGTCCTGCTCATTGGGTTGGCTAAAAACCACATCAAGCTGTAATGCTTGGTGTTGGCGGTGACACTCTCTGACTTCATTCAGTAAAGGTGCATCTTTGCCATTTCGTGCACCATAAAGGAAGTACACAGGCCACGACTTTTGCGTCTGAGTCAGTGAGTACAGCATGCTTAATAAAGGCGTGATGCCGATACCTGCACTGATTAATACAATCGGTCTGGTGGCGTATTTGAGAGTGAAATCGCCATTGGGTTTTCGTGCCTCAATGATATCGCCTACTTCAATGTGGTCATGTAAATAACTTGAACCTATGCCTTTGTCTTCTCGCTTCACACTGATTCGATAATAATCATCTATTGGTGAGTTAGAAAGAGAGTAAGTACGTTCGATAGGTGGCTTGCCTTCGGATAGAGGTAACTGTATTGGTAAATGTTGGCCAGCATAAAAGCGAGGAAGCGTTTCTGCACTCATTGGTTCTGCTAAAGCTAACTCGAATGAAGTAACAGAATTACTCTCGATTGTTTTTTTGATAACACGCAATCCACCTTTGATACTGTTTTGTAAGCTCCAGCGTAAAGGCAAAACAGCATTCAGTTGCACCACTTCATCTATCTCAATGTTTAACAGTCGATGCGCGCCAGGGTGTTCTTGAATTTTTTCTGAATCCCAATCAATGTCCACCCGTCCTGTTATTTGCAGCATATTGCCTTTTTCAAAGTCCAGAAATAGCAAACCAACTAAAGGGTTGAGTATTAAATTGCCTATGGTGTTGAAAAAATTATTGCCAGAATAATCGGGAAGTACCAATTGGTGCTCATTGAGCACCTTCATAAAACCGGGGGAACCACCGCGATGAGAAGCATCCATACCGTTTGATCTATGCTCACCTTCTTCCTTGTAACCACTACCAATAAACAAAGTATCGGCGGATGAAATCCACTTTTGCATGGATTCAGTTAATCTACTGTGGTGCGTTGAGCTCATCTCATTGGTGTTAGTTTCGGTATATTCCCAGACACGTTCTGAAATATATTGAGGGCAATTTCCAAAGGATTGGGACACTTTGAAAGTGATGCCTTGCTCGTTTTTACTCGCTATCGAACCTGTTGCTCTGTTGCGACGGCGATTACTCAGTTCAATACCAATCAGGCCAATGTCTGTGCCTTCTACAAAGGCTTCTTCTAAGGCATCGCCTTGAATCGGCTGGGTGGCGAAATGCAGTGTTTTATCATTAGGGAAGTGCATAAAACCTTGTTTACCCGTTAATAACGTCACCCAAGGTTTGCCCTTTTTGTCCGTTGCCGATACGACGGCGAAAGGAAGTTCACTGAAAAAAAGTCGATGTTGTTCTATGAAAAAAGGACGAATCGCTTTGGCTCCCCAATGAGCCATTTCTTCATGCATACCCACATGTTTCTGTGCCTGAATTTCGCCCTTATGGAAAGCTGAAGGCGTAGTATTCATGGTATTAAGATTGCTATTGGGGAGCGTCATAAAACTTTCCTTTAAAGCTTGATTAACTCAAGGCGAATGTTGCCAGGAATACGACACATCATGTGCTCTATTCCACTGTCATCTAATGCTTCTGGTGCGAATTCAATGGTGACATCATCACGAGCAACCAACTGTTCGTGTAGTTCTGCTAATACTGTCGTCTCTGCAACGCGCAATGCAAAATGGTGTAATCCAAGATTGGCTTTGCGGTCAAATGGTGTTGCTGTTGCAGGATCTTCTGCTTGCCAAAGAGTCAGCATGATGGTGCCATCGCTCACAAAAATAGCGGGATAAGCGGATACTTCTTTTACTTGTTTAAAGCCAAGAGCCTCAATGAAAAATGTACTTGCTGCTTTTACGTCAGAAACCGTAAGACCTAGATGATGTATACCTTGAGTATGAGTCATTGTTTGTTCCTTATTGATTATTCATCAGGGTAAAATATAACCGTTATAATTATATTATAGAGGTTATATTATATTTCCTGTTATAACCTGTAAAGGTGTTTTATAATGGTTATCATGAAAAATCATAAAAGATCCTTTATCCATGTGGGTAACCATCTCGCTATGGACCTGATAAATACTCAGTTTGAATGTCATGGAGAAGCCGTTAATCTGCTCTCTTGTTATGATGACCTGTGCCAATGGGGCACTGAGGTGGGTATTGAGTTAGAAGCCAATAATGACGATTCAGAAATGGACTCTGTTTGGTTACTAAGAGATGCGATAAAAACACTGATGACAAATCGGATTGATCAACAAGTGCTTTCTAAAGACGCAATAGACGTTGTGAATAAGTATTTGTGTCATGCACCCACTCAGCAACAATTACTGACGATTGGTGAAGACGTCACGCTACAGTCTTTATATCAGACGCTAACACTTGATCAATTGCTTGGGAAAATAGCCAAAGAAGCGGCTGAATTATTAACCTCGCCACAAAGCCAACAAATCAAATCTTGCTCGAACGAGAAATGCATTCTGTTATTTTTGGATACATCCCGTTCGAGAAAACGCCGATGGTGCAGCATGGAGCGTTGTGGGAATCGAGCAAAAGCGGCGAACTTTTATCATGCGAATAAAGACGCTTGAAGCTCAATCCATATATTTTCCATCCACCAATACTTAATACCTTTCTCCTTCAGACGATATCAAACTTTTAATAGTATGCATGCACCTTATCATTCTTCCAATATTGATACTAAAAAGCTTTTTGTTTCTCTATCACGTCCAATACGTCAAACAGTGATTATTTAGACTGGGTCAGTTGTCTAGGTTCAAAGCTCGATGGTTGAAAGAATTTTTCGGGACGAATCTCAATTTACAAAAAATCTTCTATTATTTGCATTAACAATAGAAAGCCAGAAGTAACACATCATGGATAGTTCGCGCCAGTGTCGCTTTTGTTATCAAGTTAATATGTGTTGCTTCTGGCTTGCCGTAACTAGAAAATTGCGAGGTTGCTATACAGCTGTATTCCTGCGATTTTTAAGCAGTAAGACGATGAAATAAGCGCCGCCTAAAATCGTCACCATAGTGCCTGCGGCTAAATGGTTAGGATAAATAATGGTTTGACCTAGCCAATCTGACGCTTGTAACAGTGTTGCTCCTAATAAAGCGGATAACGACAGTTGCATAAGTACCGTTCGTGCTCCGAGTAAACTGGCTAAATGTGGCGCTACAATACTGATGAAAGCAATGGGGCCGAGCAATGCGGTTACTGTGGCACATAACGCTGCAGCCAGTATTAATAGCAATACAAAGGTCGGTTTAACTGCAATACCTCGTGCTGCGGCCGCCATTTTTCCCATCGACATTAACGTTAACCAGCGGTGTAAACTAAGAGTGATCAATATAAACACGCTTGAGCAGGCCATGAGTAGAATGGCTTGGTCTGGTGTCACTCGATAAGTAGACCCTGCTAACCAGCGTAAAATGTCATAAATTTCTTCTGTACCCTTTAATAGACTAAATTGAACAAATGTTTCTATTAGCGCTGATAATGCCACGCCGGTTAATATCATCGGCGCGGGAGAAAATCGAAATTTCCTTCCTAATAAAAGTAAAAGAAACAACACACTCATGCTGCCAGAAAAGGCGATAAGTGGCCCTAACTCTCCTAAGCGGATACCAAAGAAAGCACTGCAACCAACCATGGCAAGTACGGCGCCTGCAGACAATCCCAGCAAGTCTGGGCTGGCGAGTGGATTATGAATCAGTCTTTGCATAATTACGCCTGAAACAGCCATGGCTGCGCCCGCTGCGAGGCTTGCTATTAACCTAGGCCATTTCAATTGCCAGCTGAAAGCGTTTGGCCAGTGGAGTACATATTGGTTTTGTTGAAAGTGAGAAAACACACCTAATAAAATCACAGCACTAAAAACACCAAATACCATGAATAAGCGGTTTTGGGTAAACGCTTGTTTTCTTGCCATAGCTTGGAAGCTGCTGTTATCAGCGTGGTTTAAACGTTGTCGAATTAGCCAAATTAGCAATGGTGCGCCAAGTAATGCGGTGGTTAATCCTGTCGGAACAATATCAAAGCTAAATAAACCAATAATCAAGGCGAGATTATCAGACATAATTAATAAGGTAGCTCCCAGTAAACTGGACCAATACAGCTCAGAAGTGGCCGTTCTTGCCCCAACTAGCCGTGCAAGGTTTGGGGCCACTAAACCTAAAAAACCAATGATGCCTACCATGGTAATTGCAGCGGATAATATCCAAAGCCCTGCGATCATTAAAATGAGGAATAAAGCCGTAACGTTTAATCCTCGTCCTGCTGCACCACTTTGTCCTAATTTAAGTAAGGTGAGAGGTTTACCAGCATAAGCCAATATGGCAACACCGATTAAACAATGGGGCCACAGCCACTGAACCTTATCCCAGCCGTTTTGACTTAAATCTCCAGCGCCCCAAATAAACAAATTTTGGGCGTATTTCTCATTTAATAAAATGAGTGCTGTGGTAATTGCTCCAAATAGTAAATTGACCGCCATGCCAGACAGTACAATGGATAAACCCGTAAGCTGTCGAATCCCGCTGATTAATAACACCAAAGCCAATGCGAGCAGTGAACCTGTCATAGCCGCCATTGCTTGGAAATGTGTTTGCCCTTCTGGCCAAAAAATGGATAGAACGATTAACCCAAGCCATGCGCCGCTAGAGGTGCCAAGTGTTGTGGGTGACAACAAAGGATTGCGAGTGAGCTGTTGAATGACACTGCCGATTAAGCCAATACTTGCGCCAACTAATAGCGCCATAACGAGTCTTGGTAAGCGAGCATACGCCCAATCGACTCGTTCAAAGTCTTGTGCAATAAGGCTTTGAGGAATACCACCGGTAACTATTCCCCATTGAGTCGAAAAACTTAAGTTTGTGTCTATTTGCAAAAATATAATAGTAAAAAAGCACAGAACGAAAATCGCTCCGCATTGTAATGCTGTGCTGGGCAATCTCATTATTTATTCGCCAGCTTGAGCAAAGCATCTGTCATGGCTTCTGCTAAATATTGTAACGACATCGAGCTACCATACGTCCAGGTTGATTCAACTGATGCGACGTTACCTTGTTGTACAAATGGCATGGCTTTCCATAAAGGTGAAGCGTTTAGTTTTTCTTCTTCGTAAAACGGTTGGAAGTACAGCAAGATGTTTTGATCGACCGTGCGTAAGAACTTTAACCGTTTTTGCTCCAGCCCCCATTGGCTGTTTTTGATTGTTAGCGCATTTTGTATACCGAGTGCTTCCAACGCATATTGAGGCATGGAGTTTCCGCCATAAACATAGGCAGACGTTGTGTTGGCAAAGCGCATGGTGGCGACTTTTGGTAAACCATTCGGAAAAGCGTGTTCGAGTTGAGTTTTAAGGTACTTGAACGCTTCATCTCGTTGTTGCAGCTTTTTGACAGCGACGGCTTCTTTGTCTAATAGTATTGCAAGTGTCATGAAGTCTTTATCGACTTGCTCTGCATTATTGTGATCTGCTTGGTAGCTATCAAATAGAACGACGGGAGCAATCTTTTCCAATGTTGATTTTATGTCTTTTAATTCGGCGCCAATTAAAATGACATCAGGCTTCAATTCAACGAGCTTTTCTAAATTCGGCTCTTCACGTACACCTAGGTCTTCTGTTGATGCTGGAATAGCAGGTCGCTTTACCCACTCTTGATAGCCTTTCATATCACCAACAGCAATAGGCGTCACACCCAGTTCTATAACACTTTCCGTAAGCCCCCAACCTACGGCTGCAACACGCACCGGTGTTTCTGAAAATACTTGTTCACCTAGGCTATCTTGAATGCGAATCTCTGCATAACTTAGGCTTGATAGACTTAATATGAGAAGAGGAAATAATCCTTTAATAAGTGAAAATTTAGAAGTAAGTACTAACATACGATAGCTACCTTGGAGTTGTGTTTTGGGTGGTTAATTAATGACATAGGAATGCCGTATAAGTCTTTTAGGCGATCTGGTTGCATGATCTCTTCTGGTGATCCTTGAAAGAAAACTTCGCCTTTTTTCATAGCCAATATGTGATCTGCGTAGCGTGCAGCCAGATTAATATCGTGCAGAATTAATATCATTCCCTGCCCTGTTTCTCGGTTTAAGGTTTGTAATAAATTCATTAATTCGTATTGATGAGCAACATCTAATGCCGAGGTAGGTTCATCTAATAGCAATACGGGAGACTGCTGTGCGAGTAGCATTGCGATCCATGCTCGTTGACGCTCGCCGCCTGATAAGTCTTCTATACATTGTTTGGCATGATGACGAATACCGACCTGATCAATCGATTGTTCAATGATGTTGTTATCTTCGTTTTGCAACCTCCCCCATGTTCCTCTCCAAGGGAAACGACCAAGCTGCACAAGCTCTTGCACCGTTAACCCTGAAGACGCAGGTAATTGCTGTGGTAAAAATGCTATTTGTTGGGCCAAGGTCCTCTGTGAAAACTGACTGAGAGTTTGTTTGTTAAAGGTAATGTGCCCTTCATCAGGCACTAGTTGGCGAGCAAGGCACTGCATTAAAGTCGTTTTACCTGAGCCATTGTGACCAAGAATGACACACAGCTTGTCGCTGGGAAGCTCTAAATGAGGGATGTTTAAAATCTGTCGTTGGTTGCGTTCGACGCAGACGTTAGTTAATTCGAACATCTTGTTCCTTGTGTATTTTGTTCTTTTTGTGGCGCGGGCATTCTGCGCATAATTCACCATCATCACGACGATAATGTAGGCAACAACTGCGACGGGTAAAAGTGAGTACAGATTCTTCGTGGTACATACGCTCTATTGGTGTGAGCGGTAAACCAAGAGTGTGTGCCCACAAGGTATATTCTTCTTTGATGGCTCTTTCATTTTCATAGGTAGAAGGTTTTTCCTCTACGTCATGGAAAGCCATTTGTTGAGCGACCAACATCGACGTCATGAATTGGTCGGCCAGCAAGGCTTGATACAAGACTTGTCGACCTCCAAATTGTTTGAGGTGCTCTTCTTGTAAAGCATTGAATAAGGTTTTGAGCTGAGCCGCTGCAAATTCTACTAATTGCTGATGATCACCAGAAAACCAATTCTCATCATTTACTTCATTAGGAAGAGCATAGCCCGCGATATAAGCGGCTTGCTGGTTTTGATGTAAACGACTTAAGGAATTGGGTACAAGCTTAAGGTGGTAGACACAGATAAGTGCCAAATAGATAGGCTGCCAACAGCTTAATCCCCACGACCGTACACGCCAATAAGGCACACCCGCTTCCGGATGTGCCTTATTGAGTTCTCGATGCAAATTTGCCAAGAAGCCTTCTGTCGAATGAATCGACAGAAGGCTTTCATTGGTAATCAAATCTGTATCTAGTTCTCTTCCTTGAAGAACGGAGATACAGGCTTTGCTAGTTTTAAACAGATGCTCTAAAGGGCTTTTCATCTCATTCATTTTGATTTTTAGAACTCATAGCGCCCGCTTATTTCGAAAGACCTATCGGCCCCAAACCAACAATTAGAGGTGTCGTAGCATGTGTAATAGGTTTCATCAAAGGCATTGGAAACAGCAAAACTAACACTTGCACCTTTCCAATTAGCTGATAGCTGAGACAAGTCATAGCCGACAGATAAATCGACAAGTGTATAGGAAGGAACGGTATCGGAATTAGCTGCATCAACTTGAGTTTCGCCAATATATCGTAATCCTAAACCGAAATTAGAACCTGCTAATTTGCCTTGTTGTGGCTGATAAGATAACCATGTGCTAAGTAGCTTTTCCGGTGTTCTTATTGGTGTGTTTCCAACAATAGCGTTTGTTGAGTCTTTGGTTATTTCAACATCTTGTAGGGTAAGAGCAACCGCAAGGCTAATTTCTGACGTTAGTGCTTTTTGAAGATCTATTTCAAGACCTCGAGAGCGAGCTTCCTCGACTTGTCTTGTGACATAGGTGCTAGTCGTTGGCGTTAGAAAGTTATCCTTAATGATTTCATATGCTGTAATACCAGCATTGAAGCCATTTGCTCTGTATTTAATACCAGCTTCTAATTGATCCGACATGGATGGCTCGTTAACATTGCCACCACTGTCTGAACCACTTAAGGCTTCAAAGCTTTGTGAGTAACTGACAAAAGGTGATAGACCGTTTTCGAATTCATATAATGCGCCTATTCGACCAGTAAACTCACTTGCATCGACTGTATCTGTTGCACTAGCGCCGTATTTCGTACCGCTCTCTTCATAGTCATATCGATCATAGCGTCCGCCAACGATGAAGACCCATTGATCTAAACGAATTTGATCTTGTATATAGAAACCGAGTTGCTTTCTCTCAATTGTGAAGTCACTGCTATAACCTGATGCCGCAAAATCCAAGCTACTGAAGGTGATTTGTGAATAGTCTGGGTTATAGATATCAATCGTTGGAGCAACCGCATCTTCATATTTAATATCAGATGTTAAGGTAAGATAATCTAAGCCAAATAATACGTTGTGCTCAGCTTCACCCAGATCAAAAACGGCAGAGAGTTGGTTATCAATATTAAACCCTTCTGTCGATTCATCGGTTAAATAAGCTCGACGATTTAAGGTGCGTTCGTCACTGTCTAAGCTCGTTGAATAGGTATTTTCTTGGTAGGCTTCAGCAAGGGTTACACGAGAATTTTGTAAGAAACTCCACGTATCGTTGATTGTATGGTCTAGCTTGTAACCGAATAGTAAGACTTCTCGCTCGTAGCTGTCCCAGTTGTCATCGCCTACGTAAGCGTCTGAGCTTAGTTGTCCATTAGAGTTATTGTAAACCGTGCCTTTGGAAGGTAATGCTGAGTAAACTCCCATACTTGGATCATTTTGATAATACATATTTACGTTCAGTAGCGTGTCTTCACTGATTTTAATATCAAGTGATGGCGCTATCATGATGCGCTCTTCATCAGAGGTAACCGCTTGCCCTTCTTTTTGACGAACTAGGCCAACTACTCGGTAATTAACACTATCGCTGATGGACCCTGTACTATCGAATTGAACTTCTTTTTTATTGTCGCTGCCAAGAGATACCTCAATACTATTGTGAGCCTCTTCTTGTGGGGATTTACTAATCATGTTGACCATTCCACCAGTAGCGGTTGCACCATATAAGGTTGATGAAGGTCCTTTGAATACTTCAATTTGTTCAACTGCTGCACTGTCAATTTGTGGTTGAATATTCCAACCATTGAAAAGTAGTTGAAGACCGTCGTAATAGGCGATGTTATTACTAAACCCACGAATATTGAAAAAATCAAAACGTGTAATCGCACCACCACGTAGTTCAGTATGAACGCCAGATGAATAACGTAGTGCTTCAGAAAGACTTTCTACACCTCTCTCTTCTAGTTCTTCACTTGTAACAATTGAAATCGGCTGAGGTGTCTCTTCAGAGTCAAGCTGAGTTTTTGTCGCCGTGTTACGATAAGTCTGGCCTTTTACTTCCAGTGTATCCAATACGCTTTCTTCAATTATATTTGTATCTTGTTCAGCGGAATAAGTCATAGATGAAGCAGTGGCAATAGCGACTGCTATTAATGTAGGTTTGAAATATTGTGATCGTTTCATTCGGGCTCCAAGAATACAATATAGATGATATTGAGAATGGATCTCATTCTATTGATTGCCGCGGGAAGAAACTTAACCTTTTGGTGCATGATTAGTTTAAATTATTCAGATTGCTTAGAATTTTCTAGAATCAGGGATTCGTCTAGGTTCGATCGGAAGCCAATACTCCATGTAACTGTCTTTACTAGCAGGATCGTAATTTGGTGAATAGAGCTCTAGTTCAAAGCCAGCAATACTTGAGTAATTAGATTCAGGTAGCCAGTGACCAATAAACCACTCTACTGCAGATTCTAATGCACTGATTTCACCATGCACTGGAATAACTGCGTATTCTTGTTCTGGAATGTTTAATATTTCCATTCGTTTTTGTTGTGCTTCACTAGGATAGCCAGCCCAATACAAAAGCTGTTCTGGTCGCTCGGTTTGCTTTCGGTTATCAATGACGCCAATTGGATTGTCCATTAAACAGTTAATATTTCTTGTTTCAATGGCTTGCCAAAGCGCGCGCCAAACTTGTGGAACTCGTTCTATAAAATCCGGTTTTTCAGAAAAGGGTCCATATATCCAATCGGAACTTCCAGTAATGCTAAACGCTGCTCGATTTTCAATACGGATTTGAGTAAATGCAGTGGGAGTAATCCATGTACGTTTTGGTGTGCTGTATTTAAGCGGTGTTCTAAGCCCGATTCTTTTGCCCCTTTGACGATATTCTCTTGGTGAGCATTGAAACATTTGCTTAAACGCCCTGCTGAAACTTATCTCAGACTCAAATCCACAGGCTAAAGCAATTTCTAGGTGCCTACTTTGGTTTTCTAGTAGCAGTTCTGCTGCATTACTTAATCGAAGTTCTCTAACATATTGTGCAACAGTGAGACCTGTCGCATTGCCAAATACACGTTGGAACTGCCAACGAGACCAGCAACTTTTTTCAGCCAAGTTAGTCACGTTAATCGGCTCATCCAGATGTTCATGAATGTAGTCCAATACTTTTTCAATACGAGTTAATGTGGCTGTTGTTGGCATAAGTTTTTGTTGTCAATGATTCTCATTTGTTTTGGGGATTGTACCTGAAGAACTTTCACTATACATCTAAGAATGATGACTTTTTGTACACGTATAGTTTAAAGGGAGAAAGAAAATGACGGGCTAATAAATAAGAACTTAGATAAATAGTTCTTATTTATTAGTGTATAAAAAAGGAGTAAGTGCTCACAAACTGTATGTTTCTTTTAAAAAGAGACTAAGAAAATTTATGCAAAGTCGCAATAGTGAAAGCAGCTAGGTCTGTGTAAACGTCAAATGGAATGTCTATTTTCTTATATTGAGTCTCGCGGCCTTTTCCCGTTAATACTAATACTGGGGAGCATCCACGTGCTGCGCCCGCTAGGAGGTCTCTCAAAGAGTCTCCAACCATAATCGCTGGGTGTTCTTGGAATGATAAACCAAGTTGAGTTTCAATCGCCTCTATCATTCCGCTCTTTGGTTTACGGCACTGGCAATTGTCGTCTGGCCCATGCGGACAATATTCGATACCTGAAATAACACCGCCTTCTGCTTCTACCAAATTTTTCATCTTATTGTGCATTGCTTGCAGCGTTGCTTCGTCATAATAGCCACGAGCGATACCTGATTGATTGGTCACAACAAATATTTGAAAACCTGCTTTGGATAGCGCCGCGATAGATTTGATACTGCCAGAAATTGGCTGCCATTCATCGACGGATTTCACATAGGCGTCAGAGTCTTTATTGATGACACCATCTCTGTCTAACAAAATAATAGGTTTGATTCGCGCCATGGGAATGCCTTTTTGTGAAAGTAATAAATTGGAAATAATGATCAATTATAAAGCGTTGGCCAATATAAGTTGTTACTTGCTTTCGCCAATATCTGCAAAGGAAGCATTACGGCAAGCTGAGCTAAGGTCTTTTGGAGTTAAGCCAATATCTAAACCTCGTTGTCCACCGCTGACATAAACGGTTGGATGAGATAGCGCACTCTGATCGATGCAAGTCACTAAGCTTTTCTTTTGTCCAATAGGACTTATGCCGCCAACTAAATAGCCTGTTAGTCGTTCAGCTACTTTCATGTCTGCCATGTGCAGTTTCTTGACACCGAATGCGTTCGCAGCACGTTTTAAATTCAGTGTACCAGTAACCGGTACTATACAAACAAAGAGATTTTTATCGTCGCTTACGAGTAGTGTTTTAAACACACAGGCAGGATCTAAATTGAGTTTTTCAGCAGCCTCTTCGCCAAAATTAGCGCAGTTATGGTCGTGTTCGTACTCATGAATACTAAATAGAACCTTTTTTTTCTTGAGTTGGTTTATGGCTGGTGTCATTTATTCTGACCTTATTTTTGCCAAAACATCGGTGTAAATAATACTAATAAAGTAAATACTTCTAAACGTCCAAGCAGCATAGAGAAACACAACATCCATTTTGCAGGATCACTAACACTAGAAAAACTTGATGACACGTCACCTAAACCAGGCCCAAGGTTATTCAATGTAGCAGCTACTGCTGACCATGCTGTCACCTGATCCAAACCTGTCGCCATTAAACCAATCATCAAAATAACGTAGACCATTAGATAGGCGGAAAAGAATCCCCATACTGCAGATACGACTCTTTCCTGAATCGCTTTACCGCCAACTTTTACAGGGATGACGGCATTAGGGTGGATAAGGCGTTGAATTTCTCGAACCCCTTGCTTGAGGATAAGTAGAATACGAATTACCTTCATTCCGCCGCCAGTAGAGCTTGCACAACCACCAACAAAAGATGTGACGATTAATAAGAAAGGCAAGAAGTGCGGCCAGCTGGCAAAGTCTGATGTACTAAAACCTGAGGTAGTAGCAATGGAGACACTTTCGAATACAGCGTAACGTAGGGATGTGCCCCAATCAAATGTTGAAGTCATCGCCAGTACTAAGGTGGATAAGATTACTGTGCTGAATAAAATTAATAAAAAGAAGCGCGCTTCAGGGTCTTTCAAATAGTGCCAAACACTTTTGTGACGCCAAGCGAAAAAGTGCAAAGCGAAGTTGAAAGCAGAGACAATCATAAAGAAGGTACATATCATCTCGATGGCAACACTATTGAAGTAACCAATACTTTCGTCGTGGGTAGAGAAACCACCAATCGCCACCGTCGAAAAACTGTGACAAATAGCATCGAACAAGCTCATGCCAGCGATCCAATACCCAAGTGCACAGACGCTTGTTAGTGTTGCGTATATGTACCAAAGTGCCTTTGCTGTTCCAGCAATTCGAGGGGTAAGTTTTGTATCTTTTACTGGCCCAGGTGCTTCCGTACGGTAAAGCTGCATGCCACCGATACCTAGCATTGGCATAATTGCCACGGCTAATACGATGATACCCATGCCGCCTAACCAGGTAACAAGCTGACGGTAGAATAGAATAGATTTAGGTAAGTCATCTATTCCCGTTAATATGGTAGCTCCTGTTGTTGTGAAACCAGAAATAGATTCGAACAAGGCGTCTGTGAAGCTAAGATCGGGACTCTCTGCCAAGAAAAAAGGTACTGAACCAAACAAGCCTAATACCGTCCAGAATAAAACAGTTACCAAGAAACCATCTCGAATTTTTAATTCTCCACGAGCATTCCTTACCGGGAACCAAAGTAAAAAGCCACCCAATAAGTTAATGCCTAGAGCGGATAAAAAAGCATTTAGTGCGCCATCTGCATAAATCAAAGATACGATAATTGGAGGAATTAGCGACACGCTAAACACCATAACCAATAAACCGATGACACGTAAAATAACACTAAAATGCATACTGGGTTCCTAGATCCTGACTGACTAAAATTGAACAACTAAGTCAGGAACTTGTTTTAATAATATTAAAAAGTAAAAATCAGAAAAAGCTCAAACCGACTTGAAAGAGTAGCTCTACTGCAGGGATTTGTTTTTTGTTTGTTACAAAAATAATTACGTGATCTTCTGCCTGAATTACTAAGTCACCAGTCGCAATAATCAAATCTTCTTCACGAACAATAGCTCCAATTGTCGCACCTTCAGGTAAATTCAAGTTGGCAATACTGCGCCCCACTACCTTTGATGAACGGTAATCGCCATGCGCTACTGCTTCTAATGCTTCAGCAGCACCCTTACGCATAGAATGTACATTCACCACATCACCACGACGAATGTAACTTAACAAAGAACCAATGGTTGTTTGTTGAGGTGAGATAGCGATGTCAATCATGCCTTCTTGAACTATGTCTACGTAGGCAGGATTGTTAATAATTGTCATAACAGTACGAACGCCCAATACCTTAGCTAACATTGACGACATGATATTTGCTTCGTCATTGTTGGTCAGAGCACAAAACACATCAGTAGATTCAATGTTTTCTTCAAGCAACAACTCTTGTTTAGAGGCATCACCGTTTAACACTATGGTGTTATCTAAGGTCTCAGATAGATATCGGCAACGTTCTGGATCACGCTCAATGATTTTTACTCGGTATTCTTTTTCTAAACTCTGTGCCAAGCGTTCGCCTATGTTGCCACCACCTGCAATGATGATGCGACGATAAGGTGTATCAAGTGGACGTAACTCACTCATGACATCTAATACGTCTCGTTGTGCGGTTAGGAAAAATACTTCGTCATTAGCTCGTATGTGAGTATTGCCATCAGGAGAAATAGATTGACCTTCTCTATAGATCGCAGCAATACGAGTTTGAATAGATGGCATATGTTCTTTTAAGAAGCTGATAGGCTGATCAATAAGTGGGCCACCCTTTTCTGCCTTCACAACAACTAATTGAACCTTGCCTTCAGCAAATTCCATTACTTGTAATGCACCAGGGTAACGAATCAATCGACTTAAATGTTTGGTAACTTCTTTTTCTGGACTGATTCGAACATCCATTGGTAACGCTTGGTCGCAAAAAAGCTCTGGATATTTAGCATATGCGCTTGATCGAATACGGCCAATCTTCGTCGGTGTTTTAAATAAGGTATGAGCAACCTGACAAGCTACCATATTGGTTTCGTCTTGGTTGCTTACTGCAATCAGCATGTCAGCATCATTACAGCCGGCTTGTTCTAATACATCAGGATGTGAACCACTGCCTTCGACTGTTTGTATGTCGAGTCTATCTTGAAGTTCTCTAAGGCGATCTGAGTCTTTATCAATGACTGTGATGTCGTTGTCTTCACTTGCCAAATTTTCTGCCAGTGTGGCGCCAACTTGGCCCGCACCTATGATGATAATTTTCATATACTGCCTTAGCACTGAAGTACTAAATCTTAAGAGTCGATTGATGGATAAAGTTGTGTGGATGCAAACGAATAATTGTTCGCTCTACAATGGTTTAAGTGTACCCATATAAAAGCAATAATTTAACTTGATTCGAAAAATACTCGTAATTATTTTCTCAGTTCGACCTACACCTAACCATTAATTTAACCTTGGTTCTTAATACGTTCATTATGACCCACATTGGGTTATAAAAAATGCCCAGAAAACTGTGTTTCATGTGAAACAATTTACCGGACATTTGTGGATAACTGCTTATATTTCCGATTTTTTTCTGTGTCTAATCTAAGTATGCAATAACTTACTAGAGTTGGAATTTATAATATGAGTCGTTTACATGTTAAGTAGATGTTTTTTGTAGCAAGCAATAATAGAATCCATCATGGCTTTCTAATGTAGGAAACATTTGTCGACCATGACTTACCTCTGTTCCCCATTCAATCTTTGCATCATTATTGAGTGTATTTAGTTTTACTTCATTAGCATCTGACTGTGCTTCAAGAAACTGATGTACTTGCTGCTCATTTTCTTCAGGCATTAAAGAGCATGTCGCATACAACATAAAGCCACCAGGCTTTAATGTTTTCCATACCTGAGTCAATATTTCACGCTGAATAACGATCAATTCGTTTATGTCGGCAGGCTTTCGATTGATTTTGATATCCGGATTTCTACGGATGACACCTGTTGCTGAACAAGGGACATCTAATAAGATTTTATCGTACTGCTCGCCTTCCCACCAAGCATCCAAATCACCTGCATCAGCACAAATCAAATGTGCCGAATAACCTAGGCGCTCTAAATTTGATTCAATTTTTTCCATACGCCATGGTTCAAGTTCAACTGCCGTTAACTCAACTCCTTTATTTTCAGAGTTATTTCCCCTCTCTAAAAGGTGTCCTGTTTTTCCTCCTGGTGCTGCACAAGCATCTAATATTTTTTCACCAGGTTTAGGAGAAAGGATATGTGCAGATAACTGAGCCGCTTCATCTTGAACGCTAGCAAAGCCTTCTTCAAAATCAGGTAACTGACTAACTCGAACGGCTGTTTGTAGATACAAAGCTGATGTTGAAAACTTTCCAATCTCAGATTCTATACCCTTATCTTTAAGCATTTTTTGATATGTTTCACGTGAAACGCGACTTTCATTTACGCGTATGCACATTGGTGGATGCGTGTTACTTGCTTCAATGATTTGCTCTAGGTCATCAGGCCAGTGTTTATTAATACGTTTAACAAGCCACTTTGGTTGGTTGTACTCAATTGATGGCATCGACGATAGATTGTCTAAGATTTCATGTTCTTCACGTTGATAGCGACGTAGTACAGCATTCATTAGTTTTGTTGCCCAATCTTTTTTTAGGAGACGGCAAGCTTCTACGGTTTCATGGACAGCTGCGTGATCTGGCGTGTTCATATAGGTCAATTGATATAAACCTAAAAGCAAGGTTGCATATAGATCTGTGTCCTTCTCTTCAAAAGGATGAGCCAACAAACTCAAAGCTACGCTGTTCAATGTTGGGTATTGACGACATACGCCGAAGCATAGCTCTTTAAGTAGAGGTATATGTTCATTAGCAACGTCTGTTTGATGGCGAGCAAGTTGGGTGCTGAGTGAGCCATGTTCTAGCAATATGTTCGTAATAACTTTTATAGCGACTTGGCGAGCGCTGTGCTGAATAGACAATACTTCAGAAGGTGTTGCGCTGTATGGAATTGGGTTTGATGTAGTCATAATATTTGCTCGGTAAGGCTAAAGTGTTGGCGTGCTGTTTGAAAATGTTTGACGAATCTCTAATACGCCTTTGTGTTTACCGTTCAATGCGTCCTGAACTTTCATTCGTTTGCCACCAGCGAATTGAACTTCAGTAATGAGAATGGAACCCTTCGCAGTGGCAACTACAATGCCGTCTTTGCTCACCACAACGATTTCACCAGGACAATTTGAATCGTCACTTACGTCTGATAGCTGAACAGTATGAATCTTCATGATGCCAGTAAGACTGTTTGTGTAGGCCCCCGGCCAAGGAGATAAACCTCGGACTTGTCTTTCAATTTCTGCTGCAGACAGTGACCAATCAATATTACCTTCCTGCTTAGTCAGTTTTGCCGCGTAACAGGTTTGGCTTTCATCTTGCTGTTCTGGTATCAAAGCACCTTGTTTTAATAATTCTAATGCCTCGATTAATGCTTCGCCACCAATGGTCGCTAAGCGATCATGAAGCGTCGAGAAAGTATCTGCAGGTGTGATATCACAATGGCTTTTTAACAGCATATCACCAGTGTCTAAGCCCACATCCATTTGCATGATGGTTATGCCTGTTTCTAAATCTCCAGCGATTAGAGCTCTGTTGATAGGTGCAGCACCACGCCAACGGGGTAGCAAGGACGCATGAACATTAATGCAACCAAGCTTAGGGGTATCGAGTACAAGCTTAGGCAGAATTATTCCATAAGCAGCGACTATCATAATGTCGGCATTAAGTGCTTTGAGCTGATCCTTGTCTTCATCTTGCTTGAAGTTCAATGGCTGAAAAACAGGGATGCTGTTCGCGATTGCCAATTGCTTAACAGGGCTTTGAACTAGCTTTTGACCTCGTCCAGCTGGGCGATCTGGTTGAGTGTAAACGCCTACTAACTCATATTGATTTTCTGCTTTTTGTTCTAGTAGTGCTTGCAAGCTTGTCGCTGCGAATTCAGGAGTACCTGCGAAAACAATGCGAAGTGGAGATGTTGGCATAAAGGTTCCTTAACAAAAAATCAGGCCAAGGCCTGATTTTAAATACGTATGTTAATAATCTAGAGGTTTAGAAATATCTAGTCGAGTTCGTAAGACTGGTTTTATTGGCCTTCTTTTAGGGCTAATTTATGAGCTTTTTCTAACTTGGTTTTGATACGGTTGCGTTTTAACGGAGACAGATAATCGACCATAAGTTTACCATCAAGGTGATCTATTTCATGTTGTACACAAACCGCCATAAGCTGATCGACATCTAATTCAAATGGTTTACCATGACGATCTAAAGCTTTTACTTTTACTTTAGCGGCACGATAAATATGCTCGTAGAAGCCAGGGACAGATAAACAACCTTCTTGGCATTCATTGGCTTCATCATCTAATACTTCGAATTCAGGATTGATGAAAACAAGTGGTTTGTTATGCTCTTCAGAAAAATCCATAACCACAAGACGGTAATGGTAATCCACTTGAGTCGCTGCTAATCCCAAACCATTTTCATCGTACATGGTATCTAGCATGTCATCGATTTGAGTTTGTAATGCATCAGTGAATTCTGTAATAGGCTCAGCTACTTTGCGTAAGCGCTTATCTGGGTATTCAAGTACGGTTAAAACAGTCATGATCTTTTCCAACGATGTGTCTTTTTTCATGAGAGGAGACGGTCTCTCCTACTCTTTTCATTTTTTTATTATAACGCAACTCTGCCTATTGAGCAGTCTTCTAATGGCGGTTTTTTGTGCAATATGATTGAATGACTTTTATAGCAAAGACTATTTGAACGAAGCAAGGAATGCTTAGTTCTGATTTCTATCAATGAGCTTGATACGTGAGAGTATTGGCGAGTAAATCTTTTATTAAGTGTGACGATATTCTGTCATGCATATGCGCAAGGAAGCGGACTTATTATGAATACATCTAGATCAGCAGGCTTAACTGAAACCGATTGGCTTTGCCTTAGCTTTTTATCTGGCATTGGCCCTTCTCGACTCTCTCGACTTTATACCTATTTAGATAACTTACAAACACCAGAGTGTGAAATCAATCATCAAGAAACTGAAAGCCTAAAAGATACTGACTCTCAAAATTGGCTTAGTCTCACACCACCTATTCTTGATATAAGTCGTTCATTATTTGAAAGCGACTCCTCAGATATTCTCAATTATAACGTATTAAAGGCCTTGAAATGGCCTGACATTACAGCTCGAGAAGCGATGGACTATTTATCTAATACGACACTCACAGATGAGCAAAAGATAAAGCGTGATAAAACCTTATTATGGCTAGAAGATGCTAATCACCATTTAATACTTCGAGAGAGCAAACTTTATCCCAAAGCATTAAAAGAGATACATGTAGCACCTGCATTTCTTTATGTAGAAGGTGAACAGAAAGCATTAATGCTTCCAAAAATTGGTATTGTTGGAGCGCGAAAATGCACCCATTACGGACGCGATGCAACTTTTCAATTTGCAGAACAATTATCTAGTCGCGGGGTCTGTGTTGTTAGTGGTGGTGCACTTGGTGTTGATACGGCCGCCCATCAAGGTGCACTTCATAAGAAAACAACACCAACTATTGCTGTCATGGGGACGGGATTACAGCATCGTTACCCCAATCAAAACTCGCGTCTTTTCGAGGATATATTGGAGCAAGGTGGCGCGCTAATAAGTGAATGCCCACTTACTACTAGCCCCAAACCTCACCTATTCCCTCCACGTAATAGAATTATTAGTGGGTTAAGTATGGGAGTGCTAGTGGCCGAAGCCTCTCTTAAAAGTGGTTCTTTAATTACGGCGAGTTATGCGGTACAACAAAATCGAGAGGTGTTCGCTTTTCCAGGCCGGCTATCAGATCTACAGTCAGAGGGTTGTCATCAATTATTGAGACAAGGAGCGACCTTAGTTCGTAATGTTGATGAAATCTTAGAGGAATGTTCCGCCGCACTTGATGCATCAAAGGTTTTTTCTGAGGGTACTTCTTCAGAGATGGTTAAAGGAAAATCAATTTCTGCTTTGCCTGACACGCTTTCAAATGAGGCTAAAAGTGTCGCTGTTTTATTAGAAAAAGAAGTGACTCCGCTAGATTTCGATAGTCTTATTCGCCATACCGAAATGAATGCTGGCGCAATGATGCAGGTTTTAATGGAATTAGAACTATCGGAGTGCGTGATGAATCGTGAAGGACTTTACTATCGCAGTTAGAAATTTATAGCATTGAATAGAAATAATATGGGCAAATATAGAGCTCTTATTAAGAACTCTATATTATTGCCTAGTCCTTAATTACTACTCTTTATCACTAAAGATATCGTGTTTAAGTTGTTTTATGTCTCGGCGTTCTTTTTTATTAGGTTTATGATCTGCCATTATTCGACCACCATAGGATTTGTTTTCAAGGGCGCGACGCTCACGCTTCTCGATTGAACCTGGCGTTTCCTCATAAAGCAACTGAGCCTCTGGTGCGCCACGACGTTGAGCGCTAATCGCTTTGATCTCAATAATCTTTTCATCCCAACCAACTCGTATTCCAATCAAGGCTCCGAGTTCCACATTACGGCTCGCTTTGCCTTTACTGCCATTGTAAGAGACCTTGCCACCGTCTATTGCATCCTTACAAAGTGAACGTGTTTTGTAAAATCGTGCGGCCCATAGCCACTTATCTAAACGAACGGCTTGTGGTGTAGACTGCTTTTCTGCTTTACTCATAAGTCTGTTTTACTCATTAAAAATACATTGACGCTATTTTGTTGTCATATTTGAGGCTGTCATGAAGGACGTTAATACACACCCTACTTTCCAAGCTCTTCAAAAAATCATACACGATGCTGCCGATGTGATCATGGATATTTATCAACGTTCAGATTTAGGTATCGAACAAAAGTCTGATGACAGTCCTGTCACGGCGGCAGACCTTGCTGCGCACAATGTCATATTAGCAGGCTTGCAGTCACTTACACCTGATATTCCAGTTTTGTCTGAAGAAGGTGTAGTGGCGTTTGAAGAGCGTTCTCAGTGGCCAATGTTATGGGTTGTTGATCCATTAGATGGCACGAAGGAATTTATTAAGCGTAATGGTGAATTCAGTATAAACATCGCTCTTGTTGAAGATGGTGAACCTATTCTTGGTATGGTCTATTTACCAACGACAACAGAAGGTTACTTTGGTGTGACTCGTCCATGGAGAGGTCTACCTGTGGGTGCCGTAAAATGGCAAGGTGATGAATATGAAAGCATTAATGTACGAGAGCCTCGTGAACCCATTATTGCAATGACCAGTCGTAGTCACGGGCCTGCATTGCCAAAAGACCTGAAAGCAACTTTGAAGTTAACCTATGAACAAGTCCGAGAATTACCAAAAGGCAGTTCAATAAAGGGTTGTCGTATTGCAGAAGGTATTGCGGATTTACATTTACGTCGTGGGCCGACAAGTGAATGGGACACTGCTGCTCAGCAAGCTATTATCGAAGCTGCTGGCGGAATGTTAGTGACACCAACCGGAAAGCCTTTTCGTTATAACCAGCGTGAGACTCTTCTCAACGGGCATTTCTTTGTATCTGGCCCTGAAATCGCTCCAACTGTAATTGACTGGTATAAAAAAGATTGATGTGTATAAAAAAAGACTAAAGCGTGGCCTTAGTCTTTTTTTTGCATTCCCTTTTTATGTCTATAACCAATTAGAATTTTTAGACACTACACCGAACCATGTTTCACGTGAAACACGCATCAGTATATTGACTTACAAAACAATCAAATAACCAAATCAATCCCAGAGTTCTTCTATTAATTCGTTACTTTCAGGCCGCTATTGAGCCTAGAAACAATACGTTCTTGAGCTCGCTTCAAAAAGTCATTTTGTAATGGTTGAGCAAAAGAACGTGCAATTGCCACGGTACCTACCAAAGACACAACCGTTTCTTCTGCCAATGCTTTGGCTTCTTTTGCGCCACGCTTTTGTAAAATCTCGGTCAGGCGTTCGACTAGGTTATCGAAACACGCTTGATAAGCTTGACGGACTTTTTCTTCTTTGTGAGCTGCATCAGTAACAAGGAACTCCAATGGTGAGGGATGTTCTTTGTCGCTTTTGCTCCAGCTTAAATAACGAATGACGAGCGCCTTAAGATGAGTTTCTTTACTTTCAGTTTGCTTGTCATCTCGAGCCCAGAAACCATGAGAGGTAGCGAATTGCATCGCAGCTTCATACAAACTGCTCTTTCCAGAAAAATGCGCATAAAACGCACCATGGGTCATGTTTGCTTTTTTCATGATTTGTGTGAGGGTGACGCGATCAAAACCATTCGAGCAAAACAACTTTGCTGCGGCTTGTAAAATTCGCTGACGAGTCTGTTCTTTATGCTTTGGTGTGTAAGGCATATTTAGTCTCCTAAATATTATCTTGATCATATAAAGACTCACTCTAACATGAGGACTTTCTTCTAGTCGAATTAGTCGTATCACTGACGTAAGTAAAAGAGGTTTTTATCATGTCACTAGAACAACGAATTGTTATTACCGGAATGGGATTAGTTTCACCATTAGGGTTAGGCGTAGAGGCTGTTTGGGAAAAATTGATTCGAGGTGAGTCTGGTATTCGTACACTACCAACTACCCTTTCCGATGGATTGAATACGCATATTGCAGGACAAGTTCCAAGTCACACGGAACAAGATAACGGATTAAATGAATCTGACTATCTGTCTCCAAAAGAGCGTAAGCGTGTAGATCTGTTTACTCTTTTCGCTCTTGCCGCTGCTGAAGAGGCTTTAACGCAAGCTAATTGGCAACCAAGCACAACGGAAGACCAAGAAGCGACGGCAACTATTATCGCCACTGGAATTGGTGGACTACCGACAATTACTCATGCGCAATCGGTTCTAAGTAATCAAGGGGCTCGTCGTTTATCGCCATTTACTGTGCCGGCTTTTCTTGCAAACCTTGCTGCAGGTAATGTGTCGATAAAATATGGTTTCAAAGGCCCAATCGGCACGCCTGTGACCGCATGTGCTGCAGGTGTTCAAGCCATTGGTGATGCTATGCGTTTATTACGCACAGGCGAAGCAAAAGTTGCTTTAGCTGGTGGAACTGAAGCTTGTATTGACCCTTTATCACTTGCAGGGTTTGGTGCACTAAAAGCGCTTTCGACAAGAAACGATGATCCAGAAAAAGCGTCTCGTCCTTTCGATAAAGGTAGAGAAGGTTTTGTAATGGGAGAAGGTGCAGGATTAGTAGTACTAGAAACGCTGGAACATGCGTTAGCTCGAGGTGCCACACCACTGGTAGAAATCGTTGGATATGGAACCAGTGCTGATGCGCATCACCTAACCTCTGGTCCTGAAAGTGGGGAAGGTGCAGCACGCGCAATAAAAACAGCATTAACCATGGCGAGTATTTCAGCAGACCAAATTGGCTATGTGAATGCTCATGCGACATCTACTCCAGTTGGTGATCGTGGTGAGATTGGTGCGTTAAGACAAATATTCAAAGATAAGATACAGCAAGTCGCTATTTCATCCACTAAGTCTGCCACCGGTCATTTGCTTGGTGCTGCTGGTGGTGTCGAAGCAATTTTTAGTGCTCAAGCATTAAGAACAGGCATTCTTCCTCCTACGCTTAATTTGGAGCAACCAGAAGAAAGTATGGCTGATCTAGATCTTATTCCATTGGTTTCACGTGAAAAAAATGTTGAATACGTTTTGTGTAATGGCTTTGGTTTTGGTGGTGTAAACGCAGCACTTATCTTAAAACGTTACTAAGTTAGTTATATCTTGGATCGCTCATTGCCTTGTATCTGTTAAACTGTCTTTTTAAATGGGCTTAAGCTCGCTTAATGCTTAGGTACTAAAACCTTTTTAGGTTAAGAGACAATCCATGGAGAGAGAATGAGTGCTAAAAACTATTCACTAGGTCAAGTCGGCGACTATGAGATTAAACAGCTAAAGGTGTTTAAAACGGTTGTCGACTGTGGTGGTTTTTCAGCAGCTGAAACGGCTCTCAATATTGGTCGCTCTACGATCAGTCTTCATATTTCGAATTTAGAAAACCGCCTTAATCTTGTTTTGTGTAAGCGTGGCCGAGGCGGATTTTCTCTGACGGAAGAAGGCGAAATCATTTATAAAATGACCGATAACCTTCTAGAGTCGTTAGATGCGTTTCGTACCACGGTGAATAACTTAAACGTTAGTTTGACCGGAAAATTAAGAATCGCTCTCTCTGATGCGATCAGTCTTGACCCTCGTAGTTACTTCCCTGAGCTCATTCAAAGATTCTCACAACAGGCCCCAGACGTTTCTATCACAACGAACGTTGCCTCTATGGCAAACATTGAAAGAATGATTTTGAATGATGAAGCAGATATTGGTTTTATTCCTTATCATCGAAAACTAGAAGGGCTGGACTATGTTCATCTTTATCGTGATACGTGTTTTTTGTATTGCGGGAAGGGTCATGATTTAGTGGCGATGACAGAAGAAGAGCAATCGGAACAAGCAAATACCTATCCAGCAACTCACGCTGGTTTAAAACCTCATGAAGCCATGAGTGAGCAAATATCACAGTTAAAGCTTGCTGCGATTTCTTATTTTTATGACAGTCGTTTAGCGCTTATTTTATCAGGCCAGTACATCGGTTTTTTACCTGAGTTGTATGCTCAGCCTTATCTTGATCAAGGCGATATCGTTACAGTTGCATCCAATACTAGAAGTTATACATTGGGGGTTGCCGTGATCTGCAAGAAAACTTCGCAGCCGAATAAGCCCAGAGAGTTATTTTCAAATGTGTTGCACCAGACTGTAAAAGAGCTAGGGGTTGCACCTTATTAATTAACCATTTAGGCAAGGCTCGTTTCCGGGTATTTAGAATCTACAAAAGGTGTTTTAATAAAATAGATTGAAAAATGCAGAGTGGTCGATAAGATAGCGCTTTCATACGTATTTTAAGAGAGGATTAAAAATTGGCTCAAAAAAGAGCTGTTATACGTCAGAGCTTACCTGATGTTATTACTGCAGATTTACGTAATCGAATATTGTCTGGTGATCTTGCTGAAGGTGAACTTATCCGGCAAGAGCTATTAGCTGAAGAATATGATGTATCTCGAATGCCTGTTCGAGAGGCGTTAAAACGTCTTGATTCAGAAGGCCTGGTTGTATTTATTAACAATCGTGGTGCCACTGTTACTAAGCATTCTTTAGCTGAAATAGCTGAAATTTTTGATGTTAGAATTCTCTTAGAAGTCGATTTGCTTAAAAAAGCCATTCCCTTGATGGAAGAAAATCACTTCGATCTGTGTGAAAATTTACTTGTTGAAATGGAAGCTTCATACGCTGCTAGAAATGTAGCGGATTGGGGGCCATTAAATGCGCAATATCATGGCCTGCTTTATCAGGCTGCTAATCATAAATTAACGATGCAGTTGCTTGATCGAGTCAGTATACAAGCTAATCGTTATGTGAGCATGCATATAGATCAACTAAGAAAAGCGGATAATGCAGAGCATGACCACCGAGAGTTATTACGCTTGGCACGTTTATGTGACATTGATGCCGCAGCTGATTTACTGTGTTCACATCTTGAAAATACTAAATCACAGATACTAGAACTAATTGCTGCAACGAGATCAAAATAAGTACTTTTGTGTTAACTGAATGATGTTGTCAAAATAAGAAGACATCATTCAGTATCCTTCCTTCATATTCTTAATACGCTTTACGTCATCTACTTGCTTGCATGCTCATTATGCTTATACTCTTGTACAATGTGTATTTTTGGATACAATATCCACTAAGAGTTACTTTGAACTAATTTTAATGGAGCAAGAATTACATGACTTTCATGCCACATGGTAAACATCTTATTGCTGGAAAATGGATCACTTCAGAACAGACTTTCGCATCCTCCCCTGCTGTTGGCGAAGTATATGATTTTTCTAAAGGCTCTGTTGTAAATGTTAATGATGCAGTTGAGGCCGCAGAGCTTGCTTTTATTGATTATGGTTATTTATCACGTGAAGCTCGAGCTGATTTTTTGAATGCCATTGCAGATGAAATAGAAGCCCGTGGCGATGACATTACAAAAATTGGTTGTTCTGAAACAGGTTTACCTGAAGCCCGTTTGATCGGTGAACGTGGTCGAACGTGTGGTCAGTTAAGATTATTTGCACAGCATATTATGCAGGGAGAATATCTGGACAAGCGTCATGATGCGGCCTTGCCTGAGCGTCAGCCTCTTCCTAGAAATGATTTGAAGCTAATACAGCGCCCTATTGGCCCTATTGCTGTATTTGGAGCATCTAACTTCCCATTGGCTTTCTCTACGGCTGGTGGCGACACTGCAGCGGCACTGGCTGCCGGTTGCCCTGTTGTTGTAAAGGGTCACAGTGCGCACCCTGGAACAGGCGAAATTATTGCTGAAGCGGTTCACGCTGCTATCATAAAATGCAATATGCCAGCAGGTGTCTTTAGTTTTATTCAAGATAATGGCTATGAAGTTGGTGCTGCGCTTGTACAGCACCCATTAATTAAAGCGGTTGGCTTTACTGGTTCTTTAGCAGGAGGGCGCGCGTTATTTAATTTATGTGCGGCACGTCCTGAACCTATTCCATTTTTTGGTGAGTTAGGTTCAATTAATCCAATGTTTTTGTTTCCTAATGCCGTATCCAATCGTGGTGAGGCGTTAGCAAAAGGCTGGGCGGCTTCTTTAACGATGGGTGCTGGGCAGTTTTGCACTAACCCTGGTGTTGCAGTATTAATTGCTGGGCCTGAAACGGATTTATTTGTGTCTACTGTTGGTGAAAGTTTATCATCAGTACCTACTCAAACCATGCTTACAGATGGCATTGCTGCATCATATCGTGTTGGTCAACAACGTATATCTGCATCAACAGGCGTTCGTGAAGTATTGTCTACCTCTTGTGAGTCTCGCGGTGCAACACCTTACCTTTATTCTGTGACAGCGGCTGAATGGCTAAAAAATAAAGCGTTAGCAGAAGAAGTATTTGGGCCATTAGGTATTGTCGTTTTGGCATCCTCTATTGAAGAAATGTTAGAAGTGGCTAAAAACTTAGAGGGCCAGTTAACCTGTACCATCCATGTTGATGACTTGGACCTTAATGCTGCAAAAAACTTTTTACCTGTACTGGAGCGTAAAGCGGGTCGTATATTGGCTAATGCTTTCCCAACGGGTGTAGAGGTATGTGACAGTATGGTTCATGGAGGTCCTTATCCAGCAACAACAAATTTTGGCGCTACTTCAGTAGGTACCATGGCTATTCGTCGATTCGTACGGCCTGTCTGCTATCAAGACATTCCTGCTGGATTATTACCAGATGACCTTATCTAAGGTCATTATCGTTAGGTAAAGTGTTTAAGAAGCTTAGAGCTATTATTAGTCTGACAGACGAAAAAGCCGTGTTAGTAACACGGCTTTTTTTATGCACCTATTTTTCTTTATGCGTTCTTACGTAAAGCAAGAAGTTCGTCATATAGCTTTCTTGGAATCTCTACGGCATCACGCTTTATATTGTGCTCACGCGCGGCATAACGACGTTGAGATGGCAAACGTGCACCTTGTTCAATAATGTCTGCAAACAGTCGCTCTGCTCTCTCATCATTAGCGATTGCCCTGCCACCGCTTAGTAAATTAGGGTCTATCGCAATGAGTATTTCACCATGATAAGGCGCTTCAGGTTTACCTTCAGCAAACTCCATGCTTTCTTTACTGGTCAGGTCGTCGATAAGAGGCCCTGCAAGCAATTCAATCATGATAGACAATGCTGAGCCTTTATAACCGCCAAAGGTCAACATGGCACCATCCATAGCGGCTTCTGCGTCTGTGGTTGGCTTCCCATTTTTGTCTATTGCAACGCCTTCAGGCAGTGGTTTTCCTGCTCTGCGATATAACTCAATTTCACCTCTAGCAAATTGGCTAGTGGCAAAGTCAAAGGTAAAAGGGTGATTTTCTCTGCGTGGCCAGCTGAATGCCAAAGGGTTCGTGCCTAATGTTCCGCGTGTGCCACCAGCAGGAGCGACCCATGCGTGGCTAGGAACCATGGCTATACCTGCTAACCCTGCTTCTGAAAGCTTTTCGACTTCTGGCCAAAGCGCAGAGAAGTGGTAACAATTATTGATTGCCAGTGCGGCGATACCATTTGTTTTTGCTTTCTCTATCAGCAGTGGAAGTGCTGCTTGCAGAGCAAGTAAAGACATTCCTTTGTTGGCGTTAGCTCGAACAACTGAAGGGCCTGCGTCTGTAATAATCGGTTCTGCTGTACCATCTATTCGTCCAGACTTTATACTGTCAACGCACATAAGCAGACGGTGAAGACCGTGTGAGTGGCAATCATCACGCTGACAGGCATACATTATATTAGTGATAGAATGGGCGTGGTCTTTGTTAAAGCCGTTATCCATGAGTATGGTTTTGCTTAGTTCATACATTTCTGCCAAACCTAGAGTGACATTATCGCTCATACTTTCTCCGTAAATTTTATTGGAAGCGTGTTGCTGAATAAGGTGTCATTGAAATACTAGCCTTCTTCTCTGTCAAAAGATCGCTCACTAACTCTGCGGTACCTGCTGATTGAGTGAGACCTAGATGTCCGTGTCCGAAGGCATAGATTACTCGTTTAGATTGGGTCGAGTAGTCAATTACAGGTAAGCTGTCAGGCATAGAAGGTCGAAACCCCATCCATTGCACTCCTCCTGTGATATTGAGTTCTGGTAAAAAACTGGCGGCTTTGTTAAGCAATACGTCGGCGCGTTTGTAGTTCGGTTTTAGGTCTAATCCTCCGAACTCAACTGCACCACCGACTCTAACTCCTTGACCTACTTTACTAATAACAAAACCGTGATTACTAAAAGTAATGTGGGTTTTGAGGTCGAAAGCATTTGCCGGAAGTGTTGTGTTATACCCTCGCTCTGTATCAAGTGGTAAACTGTCACCAATAGATTTGGCGAATGCTTTTGACCATGCCCCCGCAGCCAGTACTATATGCTCAGTCTCATAATCTTTATCATCGCATTTTAAAACGACACTTTTTTCTTTTAAATCAATAGACTGAATGGACTCTATGGCTATTTCACCACCTAGTTTTTCAAAGGCATTAGCTAAGTGTTGAGTCCATTTTGCAGGATGAACAACGTTTTTCCACTCAGGGGTAAAAACTGCATGAGTAAAACGAGGATCGATACCCGGCTGTATTTTCGCAATTTCTTCAGGGCCTTCTAAGAATTCAAATACCACGCCTAAATCTTGGCGAGTCTTCCAACTAGCAAGACTGTCGTTGAATTCGGCCAAACCTTCATAAAGCTGTAATTGCCCTTCTCGACGAATTAAAGCCTCACCATTCACGGCTATGATTTGACGTTCTAAAGCCGCTTTGGACAAATTCATTAGCTCAGTTTGAGCATTGAGTGCCGCTTGATATTTATCTTTCCAGCTAGCACGCCAAAATTGGAACATCCAAGGAAGAATCTTGAGGGCATAAGTGGGGCATACAGAAAGAGGGCCAAGTGGATCCATAAGCCATTTTGGCGCTTTGCGCATGATGCCGGGTGTAGCAAGAGGAATAACGTCTGAAAAAGCAAAAGCACCAGCGTTACCAGCTGATGTTTCAGAGGCGATACCTTTTCTATCCAGAACCAATACTTGCTTACCTTCTAACTGTAATTTCAGTGCAATACTAATACCGATAATCCCAGCACCAATCACGATAACATCTGGTTTTATTGCCTCGTTCATAGTTCCTCCTTGCGTGTTCTAGGCTTCTAGCACTACGCCATTTTTTAATGGATCGCTTGGGTTAAATATAAGAGTGGCTTCACGAGTAATAAAAGCTTGACCTGTTATAGAAGGAACAATACTAGCCTTGGATGATGAAGAGGGGTTGGTAGACATTTGATAACTCAATGTATAGCCACTGCCAATGGTACTTTCTTGATAAATTTCGTCACCAGCTGAAAGTAAGTTGTCTGCTGCAAGGCATGCTAAACGAGCAGAACTTGCTGTTCCACAAGGCGAGCGATCGTAGGCATCATCAGGACAAAGAACAAAATTACGTGTATGACCTTTTTGAGTAAGTGCTGGGCCATACAAGACAATATGATCTATAATTCCGCTATTGTCTCCAGTAATGTTCTGAGCATAAATGGCTTCTCGAATTGCAATGCCAGTTTCTGTTAAACTACGAATATTATTTGGTAATACAGGTGTTGGACTATCATCGACTAAAAAGAACCAATTACCACCATAAGCAATATCACCTGTTACCTTTCCTATCCCTTCCACATCAACTGTAATGGATTTTTGGAAACGATAGCTGTCTATATTCTTCACTGTGACAGTATTTTTATCACTTAATGTCACCTCAACAATACCAACAGGTGTTTCTATTTTATAGCTACCAATTCCAATTTTTCCGATATAAGCAAGGGTGGCTGCGACCCCAATTGTTCCATGACCACACATTCCAATAACAGCCGCAGCGTCGAAGTAAATGACACCGGTTACACATTCTGGGTCGACAGGTTCAACTAGCAAGACGCCAACCATGGCTTCTTGTCCGTATGGTTCCACGACCATTGAACGATAGAAGTCTTTATGCTCTCTTTCTAAGCATGCTGCGCGCTCTGACAAAGGCCCCGATCCAAGATCAGGGCCTCCTTCAAGAATAACTCTAGTAGGTTCACCTTCCGTATGACTATCTACGATAAGCATTCAGTAATTACTCCACCTTGCTTTGCCCAATCTTGGAACCAAGTTTTGAAAATTGTATATTGATTTTCACAGTAATGACGTTGTGCTGCTGTTAATTCATCTGTTTCATTGAAATGTAAGCGATACTCTTCTTCACCATTTAAGACAAGTAGGTATTTAAAGAATAACACTAACTCAGGACCTTCATCGAAACTAGCGAGAACTGAAAAAGCTTCTTCTAATTCCTGTGTTCTAAGGCGTGCTTCCGCATTTCCAGTCGCTGCTTTTTTTGCTAAGTCACATAGAAGTAGAACTTCTTTTGGTAAGGCGGTACCAATTCCTGTAATGGCACCAACGGCACCACACTTAACAAAACCGTGATACACCGCAGTATCTACGCCGACCATTAACAAAACATCATCGTCTTTTGAGGTGATATTTTCTGCTGCATAACGCAGAGCTTCTTTGCTACCAAACTCTTTAAAACCAATTAAGTTTGAATGTTCTGCACGTAATGTGAAAAATAGCTCGGCACGAGTCTCAAATCCGTAAACAGGACTATTGTAGATAATGGCAGGTACAGAAGGAGCTGCATCTAGAATGGCTTTGAAGTGGTTTTTCTGTGCCGAGATTACTGAGCCGCGAGATAAAACGCGAGGAATAACCATCAATCCTGCTGCGCCAACTTTTTCAGCGTGTGCTGCATGTGCAACGGCAGATTTTGTATTAATGGCACCGGTACCAACAACAACAGGTATACCTGCATTGACCAGGCGCTCAACCCCTTCCATTCGTTCTTCGTCAGTTAATAGTGGCCAATCTCCCATTGATCCACAATAAACCACAGCAGACATCCCTGCTTCTATCATCTGCTTGCCTTTTTTTACTAGGGCATCGTAGTCCGGGGTGCGATCTGCTTTACATGGTGTCATTAGGGCGGGTATTACGCCGTTAAAAATGTCTGTGTTCATTATGAAGGCCTTTGTTATTTGTAGGATATTGGATACAAAATACATTTAGGTTTGATTAGCGTCAATAGAGGCGCTGAAATTAAACAAAGGAAGTTGTACATATTTAAAGCAATAATAAAAAAACTGTACTTATTAGGTGTTTTTATAGCATTAGGAGTTGATGTTAGCTTCATGCGATAACCAATTCACGAAAGCTTCTATTCTTGCTTTTCTAGAAGAGTTTTTAGAGTAATTTACATAGAATTCTATGCTATTTTGTAAGGTATTTGGAAAAAGGTGTATGAGTGTTCCTTGATCAAGTTCTTTTTGTACCATGAATTTTGGGCATAGAAATACACCATGACCTGCTTTTACTGCATTAATACCCATGTACCAAGAGCTGACTTCTGTCCACAGAATGCCTTTACTGTTTAATGATGAAATATGCTGCTCTGCGAACCAAGTCATCCAGCGATAGGCTGGTAGATCTACTTGTATCAACCAACACTGCAATAAGTCGGTAGGTTTTTTAAGAGATCTTCTTGCGGCCAATTCAGGTGAGCAGATCGGAATCACTTCAGAAGACAAAATTAGACTTTGTATTGTGTTGTCTTGGATATTAACTCTATTATCAATGCTTATATCGATTGAACCTGAATGAAGATCCTCCCTTTCATCCGATGAAAAAAGTTTAACATTTACTCCTTGGTGCAAATCTGAAAAACGCCACAGCTTTGGCATTAGCCAAAGAGACACGAAGCTTTGCAAACCTGATACTTGGAGTGTTCCCTCAAGGGGTTCAAGCTTAACGCTTTCTAAGCCCTTTCCTATATGATCAAACGCTAGTGATAAATGTTCCGCCAGTGCTTGCCCTTGACTGGTTAAGCGCATTTCTCGACCAGAACGATAAAAGAGTGCAACACCAAGGTATTCTTCTAACAATCGAATCTGTTGGCTAACAGCTGCTTGTGATACATGAAGTTGTTCAGCTGCTTTTGTATAACTCAAAGTCTGGCTTGCAACAGAAAAGTAATGAGATGCTTTTAAGTGTGTAACGCGATAGCTCATAACCTATTCCTCATAAATCATTTCCTATAAGATTTTCTAATCCTATGTGTAAGAAAACACCATTCGTTTTTACCTTTTTTTAACGACAAAATAAAGTTCTTATCAAGAGGAAGTAAGAATATGTGGATTCTATTAGTGTGGCTGAATGAAAAGGCAATGAATGGCTATAAATCTTTAAAATTAGGCCATAAAAAGCGAAAATCTAAAAAAGCACATATTCAACAAATGATGCTTTCTCGTAAGCTTCCTGAATATTTACGTCGGGACATGGGACTTCCACCTTATAGTTCACGACATGAAAATGATAAGAGACAGCCTTAAGCTTATCTAATGATTGTCTGTGCTTTTTAGTGACTTAGAGCTGTTAACGCTTGGCTTACCTGTTATAGATATATAAAAAAATGGACGAATAAAAAAAGCCACTGTGTTTATGCAGTGGCTTGAGTGCAAGAATGTTTCCTGCCAATGGGAGGGGTTAACGCCAATAAGCGCTACTAACGTTTAAACAAGTTCTTTAAAGCAGCGTTTGAATATGTCCATGCCTTCATCAATGATATTCATTTCAATCGTCAAAGCTGGTAAGAAGCGAATAACGTTGCCACGAATACCACAAGACAAAAGTATCAGGCCATTTTGCGCTGCTTTTGCAGACAAGGCTTTGGTTAGTTCTGCATTTGGTTTATTCGCATCGCCATCATGAACAAGCTCCATCGCAATCATCGCGCCTGCATTACGAACGTCACCAATTAGTTGTGGATATTCTGCTTTCATTGCCGTCAGATATTTAACGAAGTGAGTACCTACTTCTGTAGCACGAGCGCACAATTGTTCTTCTTCAATCACATCAAAAACAGCCAGTGCCGCAGCACAGCCCACAGGAGAACCACCATAAGTACCGCCTAATCCACCAGGAATTGGAGCATCCATAATGTCAGCTTTACCAACGACAGCAGCAAGAGGGAAACCGCCAGCAATGCCTTTGGCTGCGGTCATTAGATCCGCTTCAATGCCTGCTTGCTCATGGCAAAATAGTGTTCCAGTACGCGCAAAACCAGACTGAATTTCGTCAAGGATTAGTAAAATTCCGTGCTCATCACAAATCTTACGTAAAGCTTGTAAGAACTCAGCAGGTGCTTGATAGAAACCACCCTCGCCTTGGACAGGTTCGATCAAAATAGCCGCAACACGAGACGCTTCAATGTCGCATGTGAAGCGCATTTTAAGCTCTTCCAAAGATTGCTCAATACTGATGCCATGGTATTCATTTGGGTAAGCCACATGAAATATGTCGCTTGGGAAAGGACCAAATCCAACTTTGTAAGGGTTCACTTTACCAGTCAGCCCCATCGTCATATTGGTACGACCATGGAAGCCGCCATTAAACGCGATAATGCCAGGGCGACCGGTATAAGCACGAGCAATTTTCACGCAGTTTTCTACTGCTTCCGCACCCGTTGTCACAAAGATGGATTTCTTTGGCGTGTTTCCCGGTGCAGCGGCGTTTAGCTTTTCAGCCAAAGCAACGGCAGACTCATATGGGCTCACCATGACGCAAGTGTGAGTGAAGCGTTCGACTTGTGCCTGTACCGCGGCTTTTACTTTCGGATGATTGTGACCCGTATTGACTACGGCAATACCAGCACCAAAATCGATGTGACGATTGCCTTCAACGTCCCACAACTCGGAGTTAACGGCTCTATCAACATAAACTGGCGCCATGTTACCTTGGCCGCGAGCCATCGCGCTTTCTTTGCGCTTTTGTAGATCTGCGTTTTTCATGTATTTTCTTACCTATAAATGGATGAATTTATGTTGTTCGAGTTACTTAGAGCGGTTTACGCTAATCCACCGATGCACATGTATTTGATTTCGACGTATTCATCGATACCGTACTGAGACCCTTCACGACCACTGCCGGATTCTTTCACTCCACCAAATGGTGCTACTTCAGTCGAAATAATACCTTCGTTAATTCCCACCATGCCGTACTCTAATGCTTCGGATACACGCCAGATTCGAGCGATATTTTGGGAATAGAAATAAGACGCCAAGCCAAATGGGGTATTGTTTGCCATGGCAACCGCTTCGTCTTCTGTTTTGAAACGGAACAAGGGTGCGACAGGGCCAAAAATTTCATTAGAGAAAATCGCCATGTCGTCAGTAACATTCGTCAATATGGTTGGCTCAAAGAACTGAGAACCGACACCTTTAGCGGCAGAACCACCAATCAAGACTTTCGCACCTTGGCTAATTGCACCTTGGACTAACTCTTCTACTTTGTTGATCGCGGCTTGGTTAATCAGTGGACCAATATTAACGCCCTCAACAAAGCCATCACCTGTTTTGAATGTCGCTACACGAGCGGCCAGTTTTGCCGCGAAAGCATCATAAACGCTGTCTTGAACCAATATACGGTTGGCACAAACACAGGTTTGGCCTGCATTACGGTATTTAGAAGCAATAGCGCCTTCAACTGCCGCGTCTAGGTCTGCATCGTCAAAGACAATGAAGGGTGCGTTGCCACCTAATTCCATCGACGTACGTTTCACGGTTTGCGCACACTGAGACAATAAAAGTTTGCCCACAGGCGTTGAGCCCGTGAAAGACAATTTACGAACAATTGGGTTACCTGTTAAAACACCGCCAATGGCTTTTGCGTCTTTACCCACCACGACATTTAATACACCGGCTGGAATGCCTGCTTGGTGAGCCAGTTCGGCCAGCGCCAATGCACACAAAGGCGTTTCGTCAGATGGCTTGATGACAATCGCACAACCAGCAGCTAACGCTGGACCCGCTTTTCGAGTAATCATCGCAATGGGGAAGTTCCAAGGCGTAATCGCGGCAACAACACCAATGGCTTGTTTGATGGTTAAAATACGTTTGTCTTTCGCAAATGTTGGAATCACATCACCATTTAAACGGCGTGCTTCGTCAGCAAACCAATCAATAAAAGACGCACCGTAAAGCACTTCGCCTTTGGATTCTGCAAGTGGTTTGCCTTGCTCCAACGTCATCAGCTTCGCCAAATCGTCTTGGTTGTCCAGAATCAACTGATTCCAACGACGCAGCAAAGTAGCACGTTCTTTTGCGGTTCGGCCTTGCCATTCTTTCTGTGCTTTTTCTGCTGCCTCAACGGCTTGAGTTGTTTCATCTGCACCCAAATCGGCAACATCAATAATGTGCTCGCCGTTTGATGGGTTCGTAATGGGAAAGGTCTTTCCTGACACAGCAGTAACCCATTCACCATTAATGTAAGAATGGCTTTTCAGTAAACTAGGTTGAGACAGTAGTACTTGCATAAAAAACTCCAGACTGAACGAAAGAAAGAGAACCAGTAAACGCCTTTTGCATTTGGTTGTCTCTTCATATTAATTGATAGTAAGCAAAGGTCGAACGATGAAAAATGGTAGGCAATCAATTTAATGTTTGATGTGCTTCAAACATTAAACTCTGAGAAGTAATGTGAAGAAGTTAACAGGTTAACCTTCTCCAAAGTTAATTGATGTTCTTCTGGCAAGACATATCATTTCCCCCTGTAGATATTAGCTGTACACCATCGCTATGCCTCTGTTGGAATAGGGTTGATAATTTCCTTTTACAGTCTTCCTTATTTATCCATTACTTTTATGACAACAGATTACGAGAAGCATGAGTAATCTATAAAATAGGAAGAATTAACTTGATGTAGCTCGGTTTGGAGAAAGTATTTGCCATATTTAGAACAGTTTATGCAGCAGTGGAAAGCGTATTTGTTAAGCGAGTTTACCGTTTATGGGCTTGATTATAATGAAACCGATAGCAGCGAAGATTTTGATATTAAAACGAATTCGCTGGTTTATTTCGGTTGGTTGCGTAGGACGTTTCAATCGACAAATAACATGGATAAATCAAGAGATGATGTCGTTTGGATTATGCTAGAAAGGCAATTAAGAGAGCTCGCAAAGAAAGCTGAAAAAGGCAGTGCTAACTTAGTTTCTAAGATGTGTTTTGATGAAAGGCAAATTCAGATTATCCTCAATTTTAGCTACGATGATGAGCAACATATTATCTATGTAAGCTGATCTCACTTTTTAATTAAGGTGAGCAGTAAGATCAGCACATATCAAACAGGTCTATTTAGCTTTCTTTGCTTTCTTATTCGGTAAATCTGTAATGGTTCCAGCGCCCAGTTCCGCAGCGAGTCCAACTGTTTCATGTAAGCTTGGGTGGGCATGAATGGTTAAAGCGATATCTTCTAGTGTTGCACCAAATTCAATGGCGAGAGTCAGTTCACCGAGTAATTCACCTGCGTGAGAACCAACAATACCAGCGCCTAATACGCGTTCTGTTGCTTCATCGTAGATGAGTTTGGTTTTGCCTTGAGTCACGCCGGAAGCAATCGCCCGACCACTTGCACTCCATGGGAAAACAGCCGTTTTGACTGGAATTTCTTGTTTCTTCGCTTCGGTTTCTGTTAAGCCAACCCAAGCAACTTCTGGAAAGGTGTAAGCAATAGAAGGAATGGCAAGCGGTTGGAAATCCACTTTATGTCCTGCAATTACTTCGGCTGTAATATGGCCTTGATGAGACGCTTTGTGAGCAAGCATAGGTCCGTGAGTCACATCGCCAATAGCAAAGATATTGGGTACAGATGTTTTACCTTGGTCGTCTGTTAAAACAAAGCCTCTTTCGTCTAGTTCAACGCCTATCTCCGCAATACCTGCCGTGCGACCATTTGGAGAACGACCAACAGCCACCAAGACAGAATCAACAGCCAGATTACGTTCCCCGTTTTTGTCTTTAAGTGTAATGTTCAAGGCTTTTGGGGTGGCTTTGATATCAATTACTTGGGTTTGAGTTAGGAACGTCATGCGATCTTTATTGGCTTGTTCAAAAACTTTTACTAGATCTTTGTCTGCCCCTGTCATGATTTGATCACCTAATTCCGCAACAGTTATCTTTGATCCTAATGATTGATACACAGTCGCCATTTCTAAGCCAATAATCCCACCGCCGAGTACCAAGAGGTGTTTTGGAATATTTTCAAGTTGTAAGGCGCTGGTAGAGTCTAGAATGCGTGAATCGTCATAAGGAACGAAAGGCAATTTAATTGCGCGGGAACCGACGGCAATGATGGCATTTTTAAATTCAATTTTTTCTTCTTTGCCTTCTTTGGTCACAATGATGGAGTTGGTTGAATCAAACTTACCTTCGCCATGAAGTACGGTGACTTTCCTTCCTTTTGCCATCATGGCGAGGCCGCCAGTTAATGTGTCTACGGTGGATTGTCTGTGAAGTCGAACATCGTCTAGATTTATGGTTGGTTTAGTAAATTGCACGCCATGCGCTGGCTCATCGGCCATAAGAATTTTCCCTGCCACATGCAATAAGGCTTTGGATGGTATGCAGCCGACATTCAAACAAACACCACCTAAAGCATTATGGCGCTCGATCATAGCAACGTTTAAACCTAAATCTGCTGCGCGGAAAGCGGACGCATAACCACCAGGCCCACTTCCTAATACCACAAGATCGTATGTCATTTTTACTCTCCTCAAATCGGGTTTCGTAAGGTAGTTATATTCTACCTATCTCAAGATAGGTAGAATATAACTTGTGGATTTGTGTCAGGTCAATAAAATACCTATCACTAGATAGATAAAACATGCGTAGAGAGAAAATGGCTTCATGAGCAAAGCAAAATTTGATACTAAATCTAAGATTCAGGACGTAGCTGAGCGTTTTATTATTCAAGGAGGATATGGAAATTTTAGCTTTCGAGACATAGCAGAAGCGGTTGGTATAAAGAGTGCGAGTGTTCACTATCATTATCGAACTAAAGGTGATTTGGTTGCTACTGTAATGGCTCGTTATACCCATACCTTTTCTTTGATGCTGCCAGACCCTCATAATGAAGAGCTTGATGCCAAGCATCTACTGAATAGTTTCATTGACGGATTTAAAGACAAGATTGTTACTAACGGCGATATGAGTTTGTGTACTATGCTGACATCAAATAAACCAATTTTACCTGAGCCCGTTTGCGATGAACTGGCTGTATTTTATAAGGTAAAGTTAGATTGGGTGACGCAAGTTTTAGTACGTTTAGAGCAGGTCACTGAAGAGGAAGCCTTGATTAAAGCAAGTCAGTTGCTTGCTTGTCTGCATGGTGCCTCCATTTTGGTTCAAGGCACCAATGATCCGACTTTTTTTGATCGAGCTCTGTCTTATTGGAAAATTGCTTATGTTTAACTGTAGCACTATAAAATAACCGCCTCCTTGGGTAACATGATTGTTAATAAAAAACTAAGAATTAAAAAATTCACTAAAAAAAGAAAGATAATGAGCTTACAAGATAAAAATCTACATAATCCTAAGTTTACATGGAGTTTTCTTGCGCCGAAGTTTTGGCTTACTTGGTTGTTAATGATGTTTGCATTTATATTGGCGTATGTTCCTTTTCGACTCCGTGACAAGCTTGCAAAGAAAATCGTCCCTTTTGTTATCAATAAAAAAAGCAGTGCTCTAAAACGTGCTCGCTTAAATCTTCAACATTGTTTCCCAAATAAATCGTTAGAAGAACGAGATGTCATGTTACGTGATAGCTTAGGCACCGCCATTCAGTTTTGTTTTGCTTATGGTGAATTGTTTGTCCGTAGTGAAAAATATAAAAAAAATCGGAATGAAGTGATTGGGGGAGAAAACCTATTCCCTTTGTTAGACCGGGGTGAAAACGTTATTACATTAGTACCTCATTGTTGGGCGATTGATTACACTGGGTCAATGTTGGCATCACTTGGGTATACGATAACAACCATCATGAAGCCTCAAAAAAATCCATTAATGGACTGGATTATGCACTCCCAGCGTATGCAATATGGGCGTGGTGTTGTTTATCCTCGAAGTGCAGGAGTAAAACCTTTCTTACAATCCGTTAAAAAGGGTTACGTTGGTTATTATTTACCAGATGAAGATTTAGGTGCACAGCACTCTGTATTTGTTCCTTTCCTTGGTGCCGAAAAAGCAACCATGAAAGGGTTAGGTAAACTAACTAAATTAACGAAAGCCCATATTGTTCCTATGTTTCAAGCTTATAACGACAAAACAGGGAAATATGAGTTACATATTTTTCCCGCGCTTGAGAACTTTCCTACAGGTGACGATACCCAAGATGCTATTTTGATGAACCAAGCATTAGAAGCCATGATCGAAAAACACACGGAACAATATATGTGGATTTTGAATTTGCTACGAAGTCAGCCAGATGGTAATAACCTGTATTAGTAACAAAGAGTTAAGTTAATGATATTTTTAAGTATTCGATCCAATGGAACCAGTCATGCCTGAGCATTCAATGCAGCCCCAGAAACTAGATATCTTCGCGGTAAAAAATTATTTATTGTCTCTTCAAGATCATATTTGCTCATCGTTAGAAAGTTTTGAACCAGAGGTGCGTTTCAAAGAAGACGCTTGGGATAGAGATAACGGCGGCGGTGGCCGAACCCGTGTTATTGCTGGCGGTAAAGTCATCGAAAAAGGAGGCGTGAATTTTTCACACGTTATGGGCGATAAACTCCCTCCTTCTGCTACGGCAGATCGACCTGAGTTAGCGGGCGGTCGTTTTGAAGCCATGGGGGTTTCTCTTGTCATTCACCCGAATAATCCTTTTGCACCAACCTCTCATGCTAACGTGCGTTTGTTTGTTGTTTATAAAGACGGCATGGAACCAGTTTGGTGGTTCGGTGGTGGTTTTGATCTGACGCCTTATTATGGCTTTGATGAAGACTGTATCCATTGGCATCAAGTATCGCGAGATGCGGTTGAGCCATTTGGCAAAGGTTATTACACACGTTTCAAAACATGGTGTGATGAATATTTTTACTTAAAACACCGTGGTGAACCGCGAGGCATTGGCGGCCTATTCTTTGATGATTTCAATGAAGGCAGCTTTGAAGACTGCTTCGCTATGATGCAGTCTGTAGGGAATAGTTTCACGAAAGCCTACACACCGATTTTAGAACGCCGCAAAGATTTACCTTTCACAGAACAACAGCGCGACTTCCAATTGCACCGCCGAGGCCGCTATGTGGAATTTAATTTGGTTTTTGACCGTGGAACGCATTTTGGTTTGCAGAGTGGTTTAGGCCGTACCGAGTCTATTCTTATGTCATTGCCTCCAGAGGTACGTTGGACATATGAATACCAAGTTAAGCCAGACAGTGATGAAGCTCAATTGACAGATTATTACTTAACATCAAAAGATTGGCTGCAATCATAAATACAATAAAAAAAAGAGGATATGTTTTGGATCAATACGCCGTATTTGGTAACCCTATCGCTCACAGTAAATCCCCAGACATACATATGCACTTTGCTGAAGAAACGCAGCAAAATATAAGCTATTCACGGATTTTAGGCGACGATGTTGAATTTGAAAACCAAGTTCGAGATTTTTTTGCGAACGGCGGGAAAGGGTTGAATGTCACAGCGCCCTTTAAAGATCGAGCTTTTGCTATGTGCGACATTCTGAGTCAACGAGCGAAAAAAGCCGGCGCTGTAAATACCTTGCTTATGGGTAAAAATGGCGACCTATTTGGCGACACAACAGATGGTGTTGGCATGGTACGAGATATCATTGATAACCATAAACAGGTTTTAAAAGATAAACGTATTTTGATTATTGGTGCTGGTGGTGCAGTCCAAGGCATTTTAGATAATGTGCTGGCAGAGAATCCAAAATCTGTAACCATTGCGAATCGAACAGTTGAAAAAGCGCAAGCTTTAGCCGAAAAGTTTGACTGCTTTGGATCTTCTTTTGAAGACTTGGAAGGTGCGTTTGATTTGATTATCAATGGTACATCCGCGAGTCGCTCTAGTAGTTTGCCGCCTTTAAAAGATGAACTAGCGAACGAGAAGACCTGGTGCTATGACATGACCTACGGAAAAGGCACGACCATTTTTTTACAATGGGCTATTGATCATGGTGCAACCGGTGCTGACGGTTTGGGTATGTTGGTTGGCCAAGCGGCGGAATCTTTTTACATCTGGCGACAAGTTCGACCAGATATGACTCGCTTGCTAAACACTATGCGCACAGAGCTTGAAGGCTAATTTAAAAAAACTGGCTGAAATTTGAATATTAAAAAGTAAGGTTGAAAGCGATGAAAGCGCAGTGGTTTAATTCTGTAGATCAAATAGGCGAAGCCAAATGGCAAGCGGCTATTGGTGAAACACGTTACCCGTTTGCGCAGTTTGCCTTTCATAAGGCGCTTGAACAAAGCGACAGCATTGGTGATGGAACAGGTTGGTATTCTGAATACTTATTCGTTATAGACGATGATGACGAACCACTAGCAATTGCACCAACCTATTTGAAAACCCATTCCCAAGGCGAGTTTGTGTTTGATTGGTCATGGGCGGATGCGTATCAGCAACATGGTTTGCAGTACTATCCAAAACGTATTTGGGCGATTCCTTTCTCCCCTGCTACTGGTCCTCGTATTTTTTCTCATCTTGATCCACAAGGCGATGATGTTGCATTTTCTCATCTGTACCCAGCGTTAGCGGAGCTGATGACTCAAGCGAACCAAGAGAGAGGTTTTTCAAGCTGGCATTTGCTTTTTACCAAAGCAGAACATGCAGAGTTGTTTCTGAATGGCAAAGGCCTTGAAAATGACAGCCTGCCAAATAAAAACCTTCTACATCGGATTTCCTGCCAGTTTCATTGGTTCAATCGTGATTATCAGAACATGGAGGATTACTTTTCTCACTTCTCTAGTCGCAAACGCAAGGCGGCTCGGAAAGAGCGAGAAAAAGTCATTGCTCAAGGTGTTACTCTAGATCGCAAATTAGGCAGTGAACTAACATCAGAAGAGATTGATTTTTTCTACATGTGTTATCAATCGACCTACGCCAAACGAGGTCAGCGTGGCTATTTGACGCGAGAGTTCTTTGGTTTGTTAGCAGACACCATGGGCGAGCAAATTCTTCTGGTACAAGCTTATAAAGACGGCGAGCCGATTGCCGCGTCTTGGTGTTTCTTTGATGACCATTCACTTTTTGGGCGTTATTGGGGCTGCATGGAAGAAGTCGATTGTCTGCACTTTGAAGCCTGTTATTACCAAGGAATTGAATTCTGCTTAGAAAAAGGGTTACAGAATTTTGATCCTGGCACACAAGGGGAACACAAAATAGCGCGAGGTTTCGAGCCTGTTTTTAGCCACAGTATCCATCATATCGCACACGATGGTTTTCGTGAGGCGATTGGGCGTTTCTGTGAGGAAGAAGCAGAAGCGGTACGCGGATACCATCAAGATACCCGCGCACTTTTACCTTTCAAACAGTCACCTTCTAAACAAGACAATTAAACATCTTGGTGTGGACCGAACAATTCGTAATGAATACGATCAGCTTGCACTCCAAGTGTTAGTAGCTGTTGTTTTACAAACATCATGAAACCCAGTGGCCCACATAAGTAAAACTCACCATCTGCAATAGGTAGATCATTTTTGATGGATTCTAGCGTCATGTTGCCTTCGTAAACGCCTTCTTCTGTTTTATCTGTCTTTTCATACCAAGTATGTACGCTCAACGGCAAAGATGTTTTCAGGCCATTCACATGCTCTTTAAATGAATGCTGGCTTGGTGCTGCACAAGCATGTAAGTAGTTGATTGGCTGTGCGTAACCTTGTTTTGCGAAGGTATCCAACATGGCTTGCATCGGCGTTAAACCTACGCCGCCAGAGATTAGAACAACAGGCTTTTGCTTGTCTTGGAAGCTAAAGTCACCTGCTGGTGGCATTAACTCAACTTCGTCGCCTATCTTTAGGTGATCATGAAGGTAGTTAGACATAACACCAGCAAGATCTCCGCTGCCTTCACGTTTCACACTGATACGGTAAGTTTCGCCATTCGGTGCTGTAGACAAAGAGTATTGGCGAATTTCTTCGTATTGGTTGCCTTTAGGATGCAGTTTTACCCCTAAGTATTGCCCTGGAAGATAGTCAATGACAGCTTCTCCATCGACAGGTGCGAAAACAAAACTGGTGACCAAATCAGATTCTGGTGTTTTAGAAACTACGTTAAAGCGACGGAAGTCTTTCCATCCGCCAGTCTGTGCTGCGCGTTCTTCATAAAGGTCCTTTTCTATCTTGATGAAGATATCCGCCAATTGTCCGTAAGCGGCCACCCAAGCCTCTTCTACGTCCTTGGTAAAAGCGTCAGGCGCTAATTCACGTAGAGTTTCAATCAAGTGATGACCAACGATATCGTATTGATCTGGCTTGATGTTAAAACTGGTGTGTTTATGAGCGATACGCATTACGGCGCTCGTCAAAACTTCTAAGTTATCAATGTGTGTCGCATAGGCTGCAATCGCATTAAACAAGGCGGCTGGCTGGCGTCCTGTTTTTTGGTGAGTCATGTTGAATACGTCTTGTAACTCAGGGTTATGAGTAAACATACGCTTGTAGAAATATTCTGTAATAGCAGGCCCTGCAGAGGCTAATAATGGAATGGTGGATTTTACAGTGTCTATATGTTGTTGAGATAACATGGCGCTTCCTTAGTAATCGATGTAATAAACAGTTCGTTTTAATGTCTTATCGTTGTTATTGCGAAGTTTGTGCCAATTAAAAATAACTAATAAAAACATGTGCTTATGGGGTTTAAACAATTTTAAGAGTCAATAAGACTCACATAAAATAAAGTCAATATGATATCTTTGAGTCAATAAGACACGAAAAGCAATCTATCCGATGAGTCAGTCACAATGAATCAGGTTTCAAACAACGCTCTACTTGGCTTTGCACTCGACCTAGCCAGTGCGGTTACTCAACCCAATCGTTTTGAGCAATTGGTGTACGCCGTACGTGCCACTATCAATTGTGATGCGGTTGTTTTACTGGTGAACAATAACGATGTGCTGACACCGATTGCCCAGCGTGGTTTGTCTGATGACCTGATGGGAAGGCGTTTTGTTATCGAAGAACATCCTCGACTCAAAGAAATCTGTAGCGGTCATTATCCTGTTCGATTTCCGGCAGACTCAGAATTGCCAGACCCTTATGATGGAATGGTAATCGGCCATGACGACCACTTACGCGTGCATTCTTGCATGGGCGTGCCTTTGCATTTAGAAGGCAAACTGATTGGCGTGGTGACGCTAGACAGCATCACACCGGGTGTATTTGATAACATTGATTCAAGAGCATTAGAAATTATTGGCGCTATGTCTGCCATGACCTTGAATACAGCCATTTTGATGGAACAACTGGAAGACAAAACACAGCGAGCACAACATGTACTTCAAGCCATGAATGAACAAGCCCAAGTAAAAGGTGGCGGCGAAATGATTGGTCAAAGTGATGTTATGAAGGCGCTAGATCAAGCGATTAAGCTGGTAGCACCTTCTGATTTTGCGATTCTGATTGAAGGGGAAACGGGTGTCGGGAAGGAACTCGTAGCACGTATGCTCCATCAAACTTCATCACGTTCCGCATCGCCTATGGTGTATGTGAATTGCGCAGCGATTCCTCATCATCTAATCGAAAGCGAGTTATTTGGTCATGTGAAAGGGGCTTTTACGGGCGCGGATCGGGACCGACAAGGAAAGTTTTTGCTCGCAGATGGCGGAACCTTATTCCTCGATGAAATCGGTGAATTACCATTAGAAGTACAAGGCACCTTGCTAAGAGCGATTCAAAACCAAGAAATTCAAGCGGTTGGTAAAGATCAAGTTCGTAAAATCGATGTGAGAATCATCGCAGCGACCAATCGCCATTTAGAAACCGAGGTCACGGAGCGTCGTTTTCGCGCTGACCTATTTCATCGCCTCAGTGTGTTTCCTATTCAAGTGCCAGCTTTGCGTCATCGACAAGGCGACATTCCATTATTGGCAGGTTTCTTCGCTGAGCGATTTCGTCGTAAATTGGGTTTGCAGCAATTGACCTTATCTAGTTCAGCCATAGAGCTGTTAGAAGCTTATCGCTGGCCTGGTAATGTCCGTGAGCTAGAGCATGTTATCTCTCGTGCCGCTTTGTTTGCCAAAGCGGATACCCCGACTGGTATTACCGTGATTTCACCTGCTCATTTAACAGGGTTACAAATAAACCAAGAGGCAAAAGAAAGGATACAAAATAAAGAGAGTAATACTGCTAAAAATACTAATAAGGCTAGAGAGGTAGTAGATTTTCGTTTAGAAACAAAAGCTTATCAACGAAATTTGATTCAATCTGCATTAGATCAAACGAATGGAAACTGGACGAAAGCAGCGGAAGATTTGTCTATGGACAGAGCCAACTTAGCTCGATTGGCTAAGCGACTCGGTATTCGAGTTATTAAAGAGGTTGTTTCAAAGTAATACTTTCATCTAAATCGACTGATTAATTCGTCGGCTTTATGACTGTTCTTAAAGTAAAACCTGTTGTTTTAATCGTACCTGCAATAACCAAAATAGCACCGATTAATGTGTGCCATCCGACTATTTCGTCCAAGAAAATGACGCCCCATAACACCCCAAAAATAGGAATTAAAAATGTCACCGTTAGCGTTGATGGCATTCCTATGTCGTTTAATAACTTATAGAAAATTAAGAAGGCTACACCAGTGCAAATAATGCCTAGTGTTAAAACTGAAGCCATCACAACCCAATCAATATCAGCCACCGAGTTAGGCGGAATAAAGAATAAAAGAGGCGTTATAAATAAGGTGGCCATAAACATAGAGCCGTAAGCGTTTGCTATAGGGTCTACTTTTTTTGCTGTTTGTGTGTAGGTGCTTACTATGCCATAACAAATCGGGGCACATAGCACGACCAATACAGCAAACAGGTTATTGCCTTCTAATAACTCTGGATCAAGTCCAACAATCACTGCCACACCTAATAAACCGAGAAATAAGCCAATGACTTTTCCTGCCTCAAGAGACGTTCGAAAATAAAGCGCGCTTATCGCAGTACCAAAAATAGGTGTTAATGCATTAACGACGGACATCAGTGACGCGGTTAAATATTGCGCCGCATAGCCATAACAAAGAAAAGGGATCGCAGCACTCAAAATACCAATGACAGCATAATGCTTTCCGTTTTCTTTTAAATTGATTTGTTTCTTTAAGAAAAGCACGACAAAGAAAAGAAATAGAGCAGCGAAACCTACTCGACCTTCAATGAGCCAAACGCCACCCAATGATGGTGCGCCAATACGCATAAACAGAAAAGATGCACCCCAAATAGCAGCCAGTAAAATAAGGTAATACGCGCTTTTTAAGCCCATGTAGACATCCTTTAGGAGAGCTGTTTATTTAGATTTGAATGGTAGCATTTTTTATTATGAAGACATGACGATTCTTTTAGAAATTACTTCCTATTATAGGTCGTGATGTGCTGCGCTTACTTGGCGAATACGTTCGGCTGGAAACTCTAATTTAGGTAATAAATAGTCTTTCAATTCTTCTGAATAACCTAGCTCATCTAAAGCTGCTGCCATGCAATTTAGCCACATGGCTTTTTCCTTTTCTGTCACTATCAAATGCGCATGAGCCTGAGGAAGATTAATTTCACCATAAGTCTTTGCGTATAAACGCTCTCCTCCCATCCAACCAGACAAAAAAGCCGTTAGCTTGTTGATTGTGAGCTCTATGTTTTTTGGATGCATCTCAAACAATGGGTGAAACTCTGGAGTGTTTTCCATAAGACGATAAAAAGTCTCAACCAATTTTCGTAAGCCAGTTAATCCTCCAACGGCTTGAAGTGTACCGTCGCTGTCGCCATAAATTGGAGGGTTTGCCTGTGTCATTTAGTCTTGATCTCGTTGTTGCTTTTTATCTTTCTTAGATTCTTTATCAAGGTCCATTTTAATTGAATTGCGGTAACCACCTAACGCAGCTAAAGCGCCAATGATGAAACTCATATATAGAGGAATTTCGAACAACAATGTGATGCTGATAAAAACACACCCTACCGCTAAACCTTCAATAAAAGGTTTGAATTTCTTAGGAATAGCGTTAAACATAGGTTTCTCCACGATGTATAAAATAAACGCGAGTTTAGCAAACTTATACGACGATGCGAGCAATATTGTGGAAAAAAGCATTACTTATCCAAGATTTTAGACATGTTTCTTCAAGCACTTTTCAATTTTCATATATGTGGACAAGTTGATGAAAAATGAAAATAATGAGTAGATAAGGTTTAAATTTAACCGATAATAGGCTAAATCATTAAAAAACCTAGTTCAATGTGAATAACTGCTATTATTTCCCACAGAATTTATCAATATAACAGCGATTATTGTTGGTTTTTTATCCACAAGCAGCGACATACCCACAAGTGAGATTTCTGTGACAAAATTATCACTAAATTCTGTATTTTACGCTTATCGCTCGAATATCGCGTTAAATACCAAAATTTGGCGAATGGCGTGGCCGCCGATGGTATCGAACATTACAACGCCTTTATTAGGTTTGGTTGATACGGCCGTTGTTGGACACTTAGGAACAGCAACACACCTTGGTGCGGTAGCGATTGGTGCAAGCATTTTTAGCTTCCTATTTTGGGCGTTTGGTTTTTTACGAATGGGGTCGACAGGACTCACAGCACAATCACTGGGTCAAGGTGATGAAAGGCGTGTTCGCGAGCTGTTATTACAATCTATATTGATGGGTGTTCTCATTGGTTTGCTGCTGATTTTATTTCGTGCGCCTTTAATTGATATTGCTATAGATTTGATGCAGCCAAGTACAGATGTAGAGCCTTGGGCGCGGCTTTATTGTGAAGCCCGAATTTTTAGTGCACCAGCGGTGTTAGCTGGCTATGCCTTAATGGGGTGGTTTTTTGGCGTGCAATACGCAAAAGGAGCCCTGTGGATGTTGTTGGTGATTAACCTTGCCAACATGGTGCTCGATTATTTCGCGGTTTATGGCCTAGGTATGGCCAGTGATGGTGTGGCGTGGGCGACGGTATTTGCGCATTATATTGGCGTAACCGTGGCGGGTGTTTTGGCGTGGCATAAGCTAAAAGGTTTTTCTGGCCACGTGCCGATAAAAGCCTTGGTGAAATGGAGAGAATACATAGCATTAGTACAGGTAAACCGTTATCTGTTTGTGCGCACGATTTTGTTATTATTAGTCATGTTGTTTTTTACCGCTCAAGGGGCGCGCCAAGGGGATTCCATCCTTGCCGCAAATGCCGTATTACTGACTTTCTTGATGATCATTTCCAATGCGCTTGATGGCTTTGCTTTTTCAGTAGAAGCTTTGTGCGGCGAATATTATGGTCGTAAGGACAAAGATAATTTTCGTAAGGTAGTTCGTCTTTCTACCTATTGGGCATTATTCGCAGCGGTTATTTTAATGCTAATTTTTTGGCTTTTTGGTAATCAAATCATTAATTTATTAACCAATGTTGATAGCGTTAAAGATACCGCCAAACTGTACCTACCTTGGCTTATATTTTTTCCTCTGTTGGGTATTTGGTCTTTTATGTTAGATGGGGTCTTCATTGGAACGACCAGTGTGAAGCAAATGCAAAACACCATGATTATCTGTGTTTTAGGGGTTTTCTTTCCTGTTTGGTTTATCACTCAAGGTATGGGGAATCATGGTTTGTGGTTTAGCCAAGCGGTATTATTCCTTGCTCGCGGGGTAACATTATATTGGTGCTATTTACAAAATATGAAGAAAGAGATCTGGTTTAAAAATATTTAAACCAGATTATTATTCATTGTCGTTATTTTGGTTTTCTGTTCTACGCAATGAACGTTCTATTCGTGTTTCTTCTTGTCGCATTTTTAATAAATTATCTTCGACAAACACCAAGTGGGTATGCGCTGCGACGCGAGCATCGTCTGCGTTCCCATTGATAATCGCCTGATATAGATTGTGATGTTGTTCCATCACAAGACTGCGAGCGGCTCTTTTCTCAAATAAATTTTTAAGATTGGTTGAAATACTTTTTGCAAGAACAGCATGTAAGCTGCGTAACGTATGTAATAACACGACGTTATGGGAAGCTTCGGCAATCACCATGTGAAATTCAGCATCTAACTTTGCTTCTAAGGTGAAGTTTTGATTTTGATTCGCGCTAACTAATTGATCAAAGCAATGGGTTAGTTTTGCTTTGTCTGCGTCTGTGCTTCGCAGTGCTGCGTAATAAGCTGCTAAGCCTTCTAATGCATCTCGAAATTCTAATTGGTCGTATAAGAACTCATCGTGAGAGCTCAGCAAGTCTTGTAGTGGATCTGCAAAGGCACTGCCAAGTTGTTCTGATACATAGGTTCCACCGCCATGTCGACTAAATAAAACTTCGCGAGCAACTAGCTTTTGGATTGCTTCTCTAACAGAAGGTCGAGACACCTCGAATTGTGCTGCCAATTCTCGTTCTGGTGGTAGTTTTTGCCCTGCTTTGAAGCTTCCTTCTAATATCATTCCTTCCAGCTGTTGCATGATAATATCGGAAATTTTACGTTGCTTAACGCGTCCGAAAGGGCTGGGTTCCATGCTTATTCCTATAAAAAATCAGTATATGGTGAATAACTTAATAATTGGTAAAACCAATAAAATTGCCTTAAAACTGTCTAGATATGAACTAAAGTATAGGTTGACAAAGATTAAGGCGCTTCTTATTGTGCTGACTATATCGGTCGGTAAATTGGTCTTACCAGTTTAAAGCTTTTTTTGTCAGTTTGTCCAGCTTATGTATTTTGAATGTTCATTCCTTAGTGCTGTTTAATTCATTGAGAATCATTAAAGAATATTAAAAATAATTAAAGGCGAACGACTCACCATTTGTATGAATGGTTTTTTACATAGGATTTTTTATGACGACTTCACATACAGTCGGCGAAAAGCAGTCACAATATGATGATTTGTATCGAGTTTTAAAAGACTCAATTGATGAGTCTAGGTTAATTCGAGATCCACTTAGAACCTTGGCATATGGAACCGATGCAAGTTTCTATCGATTGATTCCTCAGCTTGTGGTGCGAGTGGACAATGAACATGAAGTGCAATTAGTGCTTAAAGAAGCTCGTTCTCGTCATTTGCCTATTACTTTTCGTGCCGCTGGAACGAGTTTATCGGGCCAAGCGGTGACTGACTCTATTTTGATGCAGCTTTCCGATAACTGGAAAGGCCATAAAATTCACGATCACGGTCATAGTATTTCCATGCAACCTGGCATTATCGGCGCGAAAGCTAACTTATTGCTATTGCCTTTTCAGCGTAAAATTGGCCCAGATCCAGCGTCTATTAATGCTTGTATGATTGGTGGTATTGCAGCGAATAACGCCAGCGGAATGTGTTGTGGTACTGCGCAGAACAGTTATCAAACGATTCAAAATGCACGCCTTATTTTTGCTGATGGCACTTTATTAGATACGGCAAATGAAGAAAGCCGTCTTGCCTTTGGCAATCGACATGCTGACTTGTTAGATACATTAGGTCGACTATCAAAAAGTGTTCAAAGCAATACTGAACTTGCTGATAGAATTAGATACAAGTACCGTTTAAAAAATACAACAGGGTATAGTTTAAATAGCTTGGTAGATTACCAAGATCCCTTCGATATCTTGCTTCACTTGATGATTGGCTCTGAAGGTACCTTAGGTTTCATCAGCGAAGTTACGTATGAAACGGTACTAGATCACCCAATTAAAGCGGCTGCGATGATCTTCTTTGATAGCATGGAAGTCACTTGTCATGCGGTAACGGCGTTAAAAATGGCACCAGTATCGGCGGTTGAGCTGATTGACCGCGCGGGATTAAAAGCCGTTGAAGGCAAACCGGGAATGCCAGAAATACTGTCTTCTCTTGGGCCTCAAGCCGCAGGCTTATTGATTGATGTACGAGCGTCTAATGCGAAGGAACTAGAAGCTAACCTAGTGTCTGTTTCTCAAGCTTTGAACGGTTTAGAGACCATCAACGACATAGCATTTACGCAAAATAAAGCCATTTACGATTCTTATTGGAAAATCCGTAAAGGCTTATTTCCAGCTGTTGGTGCGGTTCGTCCTGTTGGTACAACCGTTATTATTGAAGACGTTGCCTTCCCAGTAGAACAACTTGCAGAAGGCGTGTTGGAGCTGCAAGGTGTTTTCCAAAAGCATGGTTACCATGAAGCGATTTTGTTTGGTCATGCGCTTGAAGGTAATCTGCATTTTGTTTTCACCCAAGGCTTTGAAGACCCAGCCGAAGTGATTCGTTACGAAAAACTCATGGAAGAAGTCGCTCAGTTGGTTGCCGTGAAATACCAAGGTTCTTTAAAAGCCGAACACGGCACTGGTCGAAATATGGCACCCTTCGTCGAGTTAGAATGGGGTAAAGAAGCCTACGACATTATGTGGGAAATTAAGCGCGCGTTTGATCCTCTGTTCTTGCTGAATCCAGATGTCATTCTTTCTCACAATGCGAACTTGCATGTACAGAATTTGAAACCTATGCCTAAGGCGAACGACAGAGTTGACACTTGTATTGAGTGTGGTTTTTGTGAACCTGTTTGCCCTTCTAAATCGCTAACCTTAACACCTCGCCAACGTATTGTTATATGGCGTGAAATTCAAAGTTTAAGCGCGTCAGGCGATAACCCTGAACGTTTGGCGAGATTACAAAAAGACTATGATTATCAATCGATAGACACCTGTGCAGCCTGTGGTCTGTGTTCTACTCAATGCCCTGTTGGCATAAATACGGGCGATTTAACGAGAGAACTACGGCACGACCGAAATCCAGACAGTAAAATCGGTTATTGGGTCGCCGATCATTTTGAAGGCGTGACGAAAACGGCAAAGGTAGGATTAACGGTAGCGAATGGTGCACGTCATATTTTGGGTAACAAAGGTATGGGCATTGCGACCGGGGTACTGAATAAAGTATCTGGCAGTGTGATACCTAAATGGCACAACCAAATGCCGAAACCAGCTGGCTTGATTCCTACGTTTGATTGCAGTGATTTAGAGTCGACTGAAACATTGAAAGAAGTAATTTATTTCCCAAGTTGCGCAACACGCGTCATGGGGGCAGGACCCAATACGGAAGACAAACGCTCAGTGATGACCGTCATGTTTTCTGTGCTTGAAAAGGCAGGTTTTAAAATAACTGTACCTGAAGGTGTAGAAAGCCAATGTTGTGGTATGGCGTTTGAGTCCAAAGGTCAATTTGAGGCCGCTCACCAAAAAGCCAATGACCTCAATACGTTATTGCTCGCAGCGAGTGACAATGGACGAATCCCTGTCGTGTGTGATGTGAGTCCTTGCTCATTACGCATGAAGGAAAGTTTAGATTCTCGTTTGGAATTGCATGAACAAGTTAGCTTCTTATCGACGCATGTGATGTCGCATTTAACGCTGAAAGATAAAGTAGAGAAGATCGCGCTTCATGTCACTTGCAGTACCACCCGAATGGGATTGGCTGACGATTTTGTTGCCTTGGCGAAACAGTTAGCAGACGAAGTCGTTATTCCACCTGAGATTACTTGTTGTGGTTTCGCTGGTGACAAAGGTTTCTCAACCCCTGAGCTAAATGCCAGCGCGTTAAAAACCTTAGCCAAAGCCGTAGAAGGCTGTGATGTCGGTTATTCCAATAGCCGAACTTGTGAAATCGGTTTGTCAGAACACAGTGGCATCGAGTATCAGTCGATTGTTTACTTGGTTGATCAACTGGCTCAGTCTTCTGTTTCTTAGTTGCGTATTATCAGTTAACTCACAACAAAGACCAACGCCTCATAACATCCATTCGGCGTTGGTCTTTGTTTCTTGGCTATTCTTCAGGTGTGTCTGAGAGGATATTTAGATTTTAAATTACACGTATTATGCTTTCTAAACTTCAAATCATTTTTCTGTCAAAAGCATTAATGAAGTTCCCTTTTCCTCGTATCATTCATATTGCATTCCTTTGTCTAATCGATGAAATAAGGTTAACTCTGGAAACTCGTATAACAAGATCAATGCCGAGCGGATGTTATCGCTTTAGCGCCGAAGCAAGGCATTGATCTTGTTGAGCGTTGAAACTCTAGCTCCATTAGTTATCTTAAAGCTATTAGTTAAAACTACAGAACCAAGCTGGTGTAAATCCCAAATACGCAGACGATGAGTAACGCGACGCCGATGAATCGGAAGAAAACCGCGGTTTCGGCTTGTTGAATGCGGTTGTAGAATCTCTGTCCAAAAACATGACCGATCAAAGCGCAAGGCAGTAACCAAAGTTGATGGATAAGCTGTAAGTCGATGCCAGCGATAAGGAATGAGGTCATTTTGATTAATACCAAAATAAACCAAAGTACGAATAACGTATCGCGAAGTTGGAAACGTGACACTTTGGTGGCGAAGACAGAAACAATAAGCGGCGCGCCGATTAGTGAGGTGCCGCTGACGTAACCGCCAAGCATAAGGAAGACGGTGTCGAGGATTTTATTATTACTGTAGAACGGTTTGTTCAAAATATACGACACAGCGAAAACAGCGACAATCACAAAAATCACGCCGGTGACTATGTCGCTTGGTAATGTCAGTAAACCAAATACGCCGATGAGCTTGGGCCCAATCATAATGCCAAGGGCTTTTTTAAGGTACCGCCAATCGATATTACTGCGAGTTTCTACTGCCTCGCCCTGCTCTGCAGCTAACCGAGCTTTTGCCTTTGCGTCTTTTGACCCTTGCCATGCAATCCAGCTTGAAAACACCAATAAATGAACAGAAATAATAGGTAAGAAAATCAATGGTGAGTTTTCTACTAATAATAAAAAAGGCAGCGCAAGCACTGCACCGCCGAAGCCTAATCCACTACGAACAAAACCACTCCAAATGAAAATGACGCCAATTAAGACGTATTGCCACCATAGTAAATGTTCCATGTTTATCCCTATTGAAAAGTGGTATTTTTGAGGAAAATGTAAAGAGAGTATAGTGTAACGATATTTACACTTGTAAGCTAAGCCACCTGAATGCTCGTCTCGAAAGAATGACAAAGCATTTGTTTGAGTTGTTTTTAGATCGAGTTTTTTAGGAGTAAGGAATGAAGTTTCGTTTGTATTTAGCCGTGCTGATGTCTGGCATTATGTCTTTATTAATGTCTGGCTGGATCACATTTATTAACGTCGGAATAACGTCTGATTTTTTAACTTTATGGGCGGCGGCTTGGTGTTTGGCGTGGCCTGTTGCTGGTTTGGTTGCCTTTACATTTGGCCCATCAGTTCAAAAGTTGAGTGCTTGGTTAGCGAAAAAAAGCTAAACTTTTAAATTTCATTTATGTCTGAAAATCGCACGTCGTTTCAATGTTAGATCAATGAAGACGACGTGCGATTTTGCATCAAAAACTTTTGAGTTTTTAGAAGGCTGTTGGCGGTATCGGTAAAACGTGTTCCGTCGTCTGTTTTGGATCTTGTTGGCATTCTCCCCACGTGCGATCCATTGGAATCACACCAGCCCAAACAGGCCAGCTGTAATCTTCTGGGTCATCAACGGGTGGTTCTGCTCGCAGTTTTACTGACGCTTCTTCTATTTTGATTCGTACTAAACCAGTGGCTTTGATTTCATTATCGTTAACAGGTCTTAATTGCTCCCAGCGACCAGGACTTACCTTGTCTAAAAAAATCTTAAACTGACGCACTTTTTCTTCTTTATTATCAATCAATTCTGGCACACCAAATAGCGTCACAGAACGGTAGTTCACCGAGTGATGCATAGCGGAGCGCGCCATTACTAAACCGTCTAACAAACTGACGTTAATACACACTTTTTCTGGTGTGTCGATTGGGCCTTTTACATTACGAGCTTTCGAATGCGCGTGCCAATAAAAGTAATCCTCTTCACGCCAATGACAAGTAGGTGTGACAAAGACTTGACCTTCTTTAGTTTGGCCAACATGACACATAAGAGCCGCATCAATGATGTCTAAAGCTGTTGCCTTGTCGTAGCTGGCTCTGTTTGGCCCTCTTTTAACTTTACTTAGCGGTGTTTCGAGTGAGTCGCTCATTAGGTTTCCTTTTGATTCTTTGTTAAACATCTAATTCGTAATAAAAACTTTGGCTTTGAGTGAAGCCGACTTTTTCATACAAGGCTTGTGCAGGTAGATTGTTTGACGATGTTTCAAGCATGAGTCCTCGCGCATCAGTTTCTTTTGCTAGCGCTTTAGAAGCGGCAATGAGCTGTTCGGCAATACCTTGTTTTCTATAATTGACATCAACAAATAAATCATTTAATAACCAAAGTTTTTTCATGGCTGTTGAGGAAAAAAGCGGATAAAGCTGAGTGAATCCAACGATTGTTTTTTCACCGTTATTAAGTACTTCAGCAATAAAAATAACTGACTCTTTTTGCTCTATTCTGGACTTAATAAAATCAGTAGCGAGCTCTGTATTATTTTCACATCGGTAAAAATCTCGATACTGCTCAAATATTGTGACGACAGGTGTAAGGTCGTTTAACTCTGCTTTTCGAATATCCATCATTTTCGTATTATCCTTTGAATAAGCGTTCTTTTTTAAGCGCTTTATCTTGTGGGTGAAGGTGTATCTCGTTATAAACAACTCTAGAGGAATCTGGCTTTTATAAAAATAGCCAGAATACATATAAAAAAGCAGGCCAGATATGAAATACGCGATAGGAAGTTTACGGTTTTCTCTTAACGAAGATGGAGCATCGTATTACCAACAATTGATTGAGCAAATTACTCAAGGTATTGCGTCAGGAGAGTTATCCGTGGGTGATAAGCTTCCCTCTTCACGTGCTCTGGCTGTGTCTTTGGGCGTTTCAAGAAGTACTACATCACGAGCATATGATCAGCTGGTGGCGGAAGGTGTTTTGGTGAGCGAAGAAAAGCGTGGTGTGTTTGTGTCTGCTTTACCTATGGTTGGTCGTCAGAAAACGCTTTTATTGGATGTTAAAAAGGCGAGTAATAAAATACCGACTAACCAGAAAATTAAAAGAATAGGGTTTGATGCAGGTGTAGATGTTGCTGCTTTTCCAACCAAGGAGTGGGCAACCAGCATGCGTCGTAGTTGGTTGAATCCTGATATGGCTTTATTGCAGGGTGGTTATCAAACGGGTTACCCAGATTTAAAAGATGCCATTGTAGATTACTTGTATCGTGTGCGTGGTCTTGAGTGTGTATCAGAGCAGATTATTGTGACGGCGGGCAATCGAGATTCGTTGATTTTATTACAGCATGCGCTTACCTCGTTATTAGAATCTAAGAGTCAAGAAGCTAAAAAAGCATCTGTTTCTTGGTGGCTTGAATCCCCTACTTATCCGCCAATGCGTGAAGTCCTTTCTCAGAAAGACAAAATACACACTATTCATATTGACGATGAAGGTCCTTGTTTACCGAAAGATCGTCTTGTGAATATAGGGATTATAACGCCAAATCGGCAATATCCTTTAGGGACAGGAATCAGTTCGCAACGTCGACAGCAATGGCTCAAAAAGCTACAAGAACCGTCTTCTGATTGGTGGCTGGTTGAGGACGATTATGACAATGAATTTGTGTATCAAGGGCGAAGCGACGTGCCTTTTATGCAGACGGCGAGTATTCATGAAAAGGCGCGAGATCGTGTCTTTTTTGTTGGCAGTTTTTCGAAAGTCTTGTTCCGTGGCTTACGATTGGGTTTTATTGTCGCGCCTGTAAAGCAAATTGATTTAATTAAACAAAGCCAAGCAACGTTAGGGTCATCGGCTTCTTTACCAATTCAGCCTGCTGTTGCTGATTTTATGATTCAAGGCAGTTTTGATCGTCATATCAATCGAATGCGTCGGCATTATCGAATCAAGCGAGATTTTCTTTTAGCCTTATTGGAAGAAAGTATGAACCCATGGTTTGAATGGAAGAAACCTCGTGGCGGTATGCATATTCTTATTGAGTTCAATGCTGATGCAATGAATGCTTTTCCTGATGAATGTCTGGATGCCCGTATAGCCTCTGAGTTGTTGTTACAAAACATACATCTTTCTACGTTATCTTCTCATTATGTTGATCAGACAATAACTCGACAAGGTTTCGTGTTGGGTTTTAGTGGATCAACTGAGTCTGCTATGTCTCAGTCTTTATATGCACTACAGGGTTGGTTGCAAAAACACATGGGAAAAGAGAGTAAGTGAAGCGTCAATTTAAGGTCTATAATGAATAGAATCTGATAACCCAATTATGATCTTTTTGTATGATTAATGGGTTATAAGTAAGTTTTATTTCTCTTAGATCTAGAGTGATATAATTAGGCATATTTTATAAACGGTAGCATCAAATTTCTTGCTTACCTTGGTTCAAGAGATCGGGCTTTAGATGGATTTTTTTGCGCTCGTAGTATAGTATTCGCCAGAAAAAAATTGATCTAAATCACTAAACTGTGCGTAACCAATGATTAATTGTTCAAACAATTGATTGTGGAGTGCGATTTAAGCTGCTGACTATTGTAAAAGCCTTGGTGCAAAAATATAATCGTCAGGCTTAATTTACACTACATGCAATATGCGATGTGGTTTTTTGATGGTATCTACGAAGATGCTCATAATTTTATTTTTTAAGCATTCAATTTAGTTTTCATAACTAGATACATTATGTTTATGAATTCTAATGAGTTTAAGTTAAGCGCCTAGTTTGGTTGTAAAAGCTGTTCTAGGACATTCTGAGGTTACAGATGAAGAAAAAACTGTTCCAGTCAACTATGCTGCTTTCGCTTGCGCTACTTTTAAGTGGTTGTGAGCTAGCTTTGTTCGATTCAAGCGGTGTCACGGGCAAACAAATGGGTGACACTATTCTACTTACTATGGGATTGATGCTTATTGTAGTTATACCAACTATTTTAATGACAATCTGGATTCCATTTAAATACCACGCAAGTAAGAAAGACGAATCTTACGATCCAGAGTGGGAGCACTCTAGTAAGATAGAATTTTTTGCTTGGGGTGTACCTATTGTGATTATTGTCGTGCTAGCGACGATCACCTACATTACATCGTATTCACTTGACCCTAGGAAAGAGCTTGTTTCAGACAAGAAACCTCTGACTATTCAAGTTGTTGCAATGGATTGGAAATGGCTTTTCTTGTTCCCAGAAGAAAAAATAGCAGTGGTTAACGAAGTTGCCTTCCCTGTAGATACGCCAATTAACTTTTTGGTTACTTCTCAATCTACAATGAACTCATTCTTTATTCCTAAGCTTGGTGGACAAATTTATGCCATGGCTGGTATGGAAAACCGCATAAACATAATGGCTAATGAAATTGGTGAGTACCGAGGTATATCAGCAAACTACAGCGGTTTTGGCTTTGCGGGAATGCGTTTTAAAGCAAAAGTAACCTCTGAAGAAGATTTTGGAAAATGGTTAGACGGTGTGAAATCTTCTGGTCGAGTGCTAACTGGTGCTGAATATGATCGCTTAATTGAAAAGACACGTGATCATAAAGTGGAGTATTTCTCATCAATAGATCCTCTACAATTTAAGAATATTATTGAGTCTTTCACTGGAGCCCAAAATGGTTCAAACTGATTTAATCAAAGATCCTCATGTGCTGACTGGTAAGTTGCACTGGGGCGTCATTCCTTTCCATGACCCAGTTGTAGCGCCTGTAATGGCTGCTGCTGTTCTTGGCGGATTACTATTGGTTGCTTTTATAACCTACAAGAAACTTTGGGGTTATTTATGGAGCGAATGGTTTACTTCTGTCGACCATAAAAAAATCGGTATCATGTACTGTATCGTTGCATTAGTGATGTTGGTGCGTGGTTTCTCTGATGCCATTATGATGCGGACGCATCAGGCCTTATCGACGTCAGATTCGTTTGGCGAAGGATTTTTACCCCCCGAACATTACGATCAAATTTTCACCGCCCATGGTGTAATCATGATCTTCTTCGTGGCGACTCCTTTAATGATTGGTATCATGAACGTGATCATGCCGTTACAGATCGGTGCGAGAGACGTTGCGTTTCCTTTCCTTAACTCATTAAGTTTTTACTTATTCCTAGTTGGTGCACTACTCGTAAACATCTCATTGTTTGTTGGTGAATTTGCGGCAGTAGGTTGGTTAGCTTATACGCCTCTTTCTGGGATCGAATACAGCCCCGGGGTCGGAGTTGATTATTGGATATGGGCTCTGCAAATATCTGGTATTGGTACAACGTTAACTGCGGTGAACTTTGTGGCGACTATTCTGAAAATGCGTGCTCCAGGCATGACAATGATGAAAATGCCTGTGTTCACATGGACAACGTTTTGCGCCAACATAATTGCGTTAGTTATTTTCCCAATTCTAACGGTTGCTATCGCTCAGTTAACACTTGACCGCTATTTAGATTTCAACTTCTTCACCAATGATGATGGCGGAAATCAAATGATGTGGGTTAACTTGATTTGGGCTTGGGGTCATCCCGAAGTGTATTTCTTGGTATTGCCTGCGTTTGGTATGATTTCAGAAGTGACAGCTACTTTCTCTAGAAAAAGGTTGTTTGGCTATGTCTCTCTAATATGGGCGACTATTGCCATCACAATATTGTCTTTCCTAGTATGGCTACACCATTTCTTTACGATGGGTTCCGGCGCTAGTGTAAATGCTTTCTTCGGTATCATGACAATGATCATCGGTATACCTACAGGTGTGAAACTCTACAACTGGATCTTTACTATGTATAAAGGTCGTGTAGAGCTAACTGCTTCTATGTGGTGGGTAATCGCTATGCTAATTACTTTCACCGTAGGTGGAATGACTGGTGTAATGTTATCTATCCCTGCAAATGACTTCATGCTGCATAATAGCATGTTCGTACCTGCTCACTTCCATAACGTAATCATTGGTGGTGCGGTATACGGTTACTTCGCTGGTTTCACATACTGGTTCCCTAAAGCAACTGGAGTGAAACTAAACGAGACGTTAGGTAAATGGTCTGTAGCACTTTGGTTCTTCGGTTACTTCTTCGCTTGGGTTCCTTTATATATAACTGGTTTCGACGGTATGACTCGTCGTCTGCAGTATATTGATAACCCAGAGTGGCAAGCATATATGTATATTGCGATTATCGGCGTAGCTCTTATCGCAGCGGGTATTGGTACTCAGGTATTCAATATTGCTTGGAGTTTGTACAACCGTAATAATCCTAAATACAAAGATGAAACTGGCGATCCATGGGATGCCCATACTTTAGAGTGGTACACAACTTCACCACCACAGTTCTATAATTTTGGTGATGTTCCATACATCAATGACCGTGATCCGTTGCTTGAAATGAAGCAAAAAGGTATCGCTTACAAGCGCCCTGAAAAATACGAGCGCATCCATATGCCTAAAAATACGTGGGCGGGTCCAGTGTTAGGCTTATTAACATTACCTATGGGGTTCGGTTTTGTATGGCATATTTGGTGGATGGTCATTGCTGCAGTAGTTGCTATCTTCGCTTGCTGGGTGAAACTCAATTTCGAGCGCGATAAAGATTACTATGTCGAAGTTCCTGAAGTTGAAGCTATTGAAGGTAAATTCTTGAAGAGTAATGAAGGTCGTAGTTATTACTTTGAGAAGAATGCTAAATACTACAAAAAGTGGAAGCCATCGGATCAAAATGACAGCACGGTTGTTGCTAAGTAACCAATAAACCGTAGTTATAGCGTTATCAATAGGTAGCGCTATAACTAGATTTTAAATTTTGGAAGATATTTATGACTGCATTAACTAACGATCATGATCTTCATGACCATGACGATCATCACCATCATGAGGCTGAAGCCGCTGATCGCTATATGTTTGGCTTTTGGCTATATATAATTAGTGACTGTTTACTTTTTAGTACTTTGTTTGCTACTTATGCCGTAATGGGTCAAAGCTTTGCAAATGGCATTACACCTCATGAATTGTTCGACTTGAACTTTGTTGCTGTTGAAACGGCATTGTTGTTGTTGAGTAGTTTTACATTTGGTATGGCTATGCTGGGTGCCAATGTTGAAAACATGGCAAAAACTAAGTTTTGGTTAATCATTACTGCGTTACTGGGGCTAAGCTTCCTTGGCATGGAAATTTATGAATTCATTCATTTCAGTCATGAAGGTGCTACGCCACAAACAAGCGGTTACTGGACGTCGTTCTACAGCCTAGTTGCGACTCACGGTCTTCACGTAACAGCGGGTTTAATCTGGATGTTTTTCTTATTCATTCACTTTAATCGCGACGGTTTTTCTCACGAAAACAAAATTCGTTTGGCTTGCCTAAGTTTGTTCTGGCATTTCCTAGACATCATTTGGATTTGTGTTTTTAGCTTTGTATACTTAAGAGGAGCTATGTAATGTCATCATCTGAAACTGGTCCTGGTGGACAAGCTCACGGTAGCGTAAAAGAATACGTAACGGGTCTTATTCTCTCTATTATATTGACGGTTATTCCGTTCTATTTGGTAATGTCAGGCGCTGGGAGTGATACTTTCACTGTTATTGCGATTGTTGTTGCTGCGATAGCTCAGGTTTTAGTTCAAATGGTTTTCTTTCTTCATATGAATGGATCTTCTGAACAAACATGGTTAACCGTTTCTGCTGTTTATACAGTGTTTATCTTACTTTTCGTTATTGTTGGTTCATTGTGGATATTCGAACACTTGAATCATAATATGCTAATGGGTCACTAACTTAGTCGAGAAAATTATGTTTAAAGACTATGTTTCGCTGACTAAGCCAGGCATTATCTTCGGAAATCTTATAGCCGCTGCAAGCGGCTTTTTCCTTGCTGCCAAAGGCAACATAGATTGGTTTCTACTGCTTATTGTATTGGTTGGAACGGCATGTATTGTTGCGGCCGGGTGTATTGTTAATAACTGTGTCGATCGTGATATCGATTTGAAAATGAGTCGAACTAAAGACCGTGCTATCGCCCAAGGGCGTATAGGTGTAGGTTCTGCTCTTATTATGGCTCTGGTTCTTGGTGTCATCGGTTTTGCGTTATTGCATATCTATACAACGGCCTACGCGGTTCTCTTTGGTGTTATTGGAATCCTGGTTTATGTGGGTCTTTATACCCTCAAGTACAAACGTAACTCTGTATACGGAACGCTTGTTGGTAGTTTGTCTGGTGCGTGTCCTCCAGTAATGGGCTATGTCAGTGTCAGTAATGGCTTCGACATTGGTGCTGCTATCTTGTTGTTGACCTTTTGCTTCTGGCAAATTCCTCATTCCTATGCCATTGCTATTTGTCGATTTGATGATTATAAAGCTGCGAATATACCTGTATTGCCTGTGAAATACGGCGTACAAACTGCTAGATATCATATGTATGTTTACATTGTCGCTTTCGCAATTGCTGCTTTGATGCTTTTTGAAAGAGGCTTTGTTGGGGTGATATATGCTCTGGTTGTTAGCTTAATGAGCATCTACTGGATCTATTTAGTTAAGATTGGATATAACGTAGAGAATGAAAAAGCATGGGGACGAAAATTGTTTGTATTTTCGATTATTGTTGTCACCATTTTTAGTGTTTTGATCTCGGTTGATTATGTGAATCATGGGCAAGCTGAGGTCGCTTTACTTCAACATTCTCAAGTGGCTATGCAATCATGAATGAATCTAGAGTGATAAAAATAGCTATATTTACTGCTGTTTTTCTTTCCATTTTTATTATTGTCTTTTATGCGACAACTTCTACTCGCCCAATCGGAGAAAAGTACAAATCATTGAGTGAGTTAGGTGGTCCATTTACTTTGGAAACCAAGAAAGGACCATTTTCTCTTTCTGATATTGAAGGAAAAGTGGGCGTTGTTTATTTTGGGTTCTTAAGTTGTACTGAAGCGTGTCCAGCGTCTATTGGCGTTGTACAAGCCGCGTATAAGCAACTTACAGACGCTGAAAGAGATGGCGTTCAGTTTTTGTTTATCAGTGTTGATCCTGAAAGAGACTCCTTGGAAGACCTTTACGATTTTGGTGATTATTACGATAACGATCTTCTCGCTCTTACAGGAACTCAAGAAGAGATTGATAAGGTTACATCTGACTACGGTGTATTTTTCGAGTTAACGGACTTAGAAGGTTCTGCGCTTGGTTACACGGTTGATCACTCATCTCGTTTTTATATGATTGATAAGAACGGCAAGCTGTTTACCACTATGAGTCATAGCACAACACCAAGTGAACTCGCGGCACGTATAAAACAGCTTCAAAACATGGAAAGTACTTCTTCTTAATTTTTTCACCCATCGTTACATCTAAATGAAAGGACGTGTTATGTACCTTGTTCGTCATTTGTTTTTAGTATTTACCATTATCCATGCAATGTTTCTTTCTCTACATGCTCATGCCGAGACGTCTATGTCTGTCATAGTCGAAGAGCATAAAATTGAGCAATGTAAAATGCCTTTGATTGCGATTGCCGATGAGCTCATTGGGAAAAATGTTCATCGATTGCATGTGGATCAACCTAAACTGCACGCTGACAAATATCCATTTACCGTCATCGGTGTTATTTCGTATAAAGATGATGATGCGCAAGTACAATTTAATGCGTTCCCTATGGTTAATGGTGAATGTGAGGTGTCATATCAAGAGGTGTTTGAGGCGCCTGAAAATTGTTTAGAAGTGCGCGAGCAAATTTTTAAGAAGTGGGAATACGTCGGTAAATTAAGTAAAGACAGTTTTTTCTTACGTCATAAAGAACGCTTTACAAAAAACGCGACATTAACAAGTATTAAATCTGGCTCTGAGTGCTTAGTCACTCGACGTCACAGTGGATTTTAAGAGGTAACCTTATGAAAAAGGCAATAGCATTACTATTAATGGCGGTTACACCACTGGCTTTCTCTGCTCAGCTGGACATTAGCAGAACGAACCTGAGAGCAAACACACCAGGTAGTGATAATACCGCTGCTTATATGTTGGTTGAGAACTTAACAAAAGAAGACGTGCGTATTGTTGGAGCTGAGTCTGACGTGTCAGAGTTTACAGAACTTCATAGCCACAAAATGGACGGTGATCGAATGATCATGCGTCATGAAAAATACATTGATGTTGATGCTGGCGAATCAGTACGTTTTGCGCCAAACGGTTATCACGTTATGTTGATAGGCCTTAAGAAGCGCATTAAACATGGTGAGCAAGCAACCATCACCTTGAAATACGATGATGGCACCTCGCAAGATTTTAAGTTCGATGTCATCGATCCAAGAAAAGTCGCTGAGTAACCTTTCTTGAAAAATAGATCTGATAAGTCATGTGGTTCTAAAGGGTCTGTTTAGCTTTTTCCGTGTTGATGTTTTTCTAATAATGTTTCTATTCCTTCAATAGTTACTTTTCCATGTAAAACATCAACGATTTCTCCATCAGGAGAGAGGATATAGGTTGTCGGTAACACAGCTGGTAATGACATAGGCAATGTTTCTAGAGAAGATGTTTGTAATACAGGGAATTGGATTTGATAACGCTTTTTTAAATCCATAATTTCTTGATCGGATAAGCTGTCGTAGCTTATTCCAAATACGCGTAGGTCGCCAGCTTGCGCAAGTTCATTTAATTCTGGAAGCTCTTCCAAGCAAGGCTTACACCATTCCGCAAAATAATTCACGAGTGTCCACTTTTCACTTTTCCAACTGTACGATTGCCCTGAAACTGCTTCGAAAGAAGGTGTAGGTGCGCTGCGTAAATTTATAACGATAATAAGAGTCAATATCGGAATAAGAGCACATCCAAGAAGCTTCATGATGAAAGTGTTATTTTTAATAGACATATAAAGACTCGAACTGAATAGGTTTAAAGGCTGGAAAATCGGATCTTTGAAACGCTAGAACTGTATTTGAATAGCGTAATAATGATAACCATAGGTACTGTCTTGGGCAAGGTTAAGACTTAGTAAAAAATTAGTATATAGCCATAGTAACAAGATGGAGTGTATATTTCGGTTGAACCTTTCCTTGATATCTTTCTATTTCCCTCATTATTCGTTATTTTGAGTATCTGACAGTTAAATTTAATTTAGTACTACCAGAAATCAAAAGGGATGATGTTAATGAAAACGCTTTTAACCTCGATAGCAGCAGTCAGTTTTGCTTTTATCTTAGGCTCTAATTCAGCATATGCTGACACCCTTCGTTGCCAAGCGTTGTTAACAGAAGTCCCAGAAAATGTAGATATCAAAGTCGCTATGCATGCGCCAAACAAAGACGTCAGAAGTCCTTTTTGTTTAGTATCTGGTGTTATGGCTCAGCGTTTAGGTGCTAATGGAAAATTCTACTCAATTCAATTCGAATTGCGTTTGCCAAGTTATTGGCAAGGTCGCTTCGCTTATCAATTTAATGAAGGTAGTGATGGAATCGTAAAACCTGCGTTGGGTTCAATTACAGGACTTTTACCTTCACAGTATGCAATTAATCAAGGTTTCGCCGTTGTTTCTAGTAATGGAGGCCATGAAGCGAAAGCCTTTCTAGAGAAAGGCCTGATACGTAATGTTGCTTTTACTCGAGATGAAGAAGGGCGTCGTGATTATGCTTATGCTGAGGTAAAGAAACTTAACCCCATTGCACGTTCATTGGTGGAAAGTTATTACCAATTACCGATAAAGTATTCTTATGGCATTGGTCAATCAAACGGTGGGCGCTTGGCTATGGTTGCGGCAACCCGTTTCCCTAGTATGTTTGACGGTCTTCTCGTTGGCTCCCCTGGCTTTAATGCCCCTAAAGCAGCATTGCAACATGCTTGGGATATTCAGACCTTGCATAGTGTGAATGACAATATAAGCCAAGCATTAACTAAACAGGATCTCGATTTTTTTTCACGAAAAATTTTGAATCAATGTGATGCATTAGACGGGATTAATGACGATATAATTTTCGCTATTGATGCTTGTCAGACCGCTTTTAAACCGACTTCATTAATATGCAAAAGCAATCTCGACCGAGACTGTCTGCCATTGAATAAAGTGGCCGCGATAATCAAAATGTTCAAAGGCCCTCATAACTCAAAAAACCAAGCGTTGTATACGAGTTGGGTCTATGACTCAGGAATTCGCTCTGACAATTGGCGTACGTGGAAATTAGAAAGTAATCGCTCTGATTGGGACCACAAGTCTGCAGGGATTGTAATGGGAGCCTTGTCATTGGCAAATATGTACACCACGCCTTTAACTCCGATTGCCCCTGATGTTTACTCGCTTGAAAAATATTTACTCGCGTTTAATTTTGATAAAGACGCACAGAAAATTTATGTAAGAAATAAACAGTTTCCAAATTCCCCTATGTTCTTGATGACACCGCCAGATGCTGTAAAGCCGAAATTGGCCCATTTTAAGCAGCAAGGTGGGAAAATGATGATATTTCATGGTGACAGTGATCCTGTCTTTTCAGTAAAGGATACAGTTCGTTGGTATGACTTCTTAGATTTTGGTTTAGTTGGTCGAGCACAAGAGTTTGTTAAATTTTATCGTATTCCTGGTATGCCCCATGGTCAAGGTGGGGCATCAGTTGATCAATTTAATATGTTGCAACCTTTAGTTAATTGGGTCGAAAAAAGCAAAATACCACGAGAGATTATTGCTTCTACACGATTAGATAATCCAGAAATTACGTCTCGTATGGTCGGTTTAACTCGTCCACTGTGCCCTTATCCTGCTTATGCTAGATATGGAAGTGGGGATTTGAAAAAAGCTCAATCCTTCTATTGCCAATAATTTTTTCAGAACACAGATAAGACACTTTATGAAAATACGTAAATACTTAGCATCAGATAAGCTTAATATTATTAAGCTTTGGGAACAGGCTTTTCCAAATAATCCTAAACACAGTCAGCCATTGGCTATGTTAGAAGCTAAGTTAGCCGTGGATGATCTTATTTTTATCGTAGAATATCAAAGTGAATTCGCAGGTGCTTGTATCGCTGGATACGATGGCCACCGTGGTTGGCTTTACGCCGTTGCCGTGAGCCAAAATCATAGACGTTTAGGCATTGGTAAAGCCTTGATTGAACACGCTGTTCTTGAGTTAACAAAACTAGGGTGCTTTAAAGTTAACCTACAAATTCGCGACACAAACCATAATGTCGCGCATTTTTATAAATCTTTAGGGTTCGAAGTAGAGCCTAGAATTAGTATGGGAAAACGCTTGAGTCACCTTGATGTCTAACGGCCGCCAGCGACATCGATGAACCCGCCAGACGTATAACTGGCTTTATCACTTAGTAGCCAAAGAATTGCTTCAGCGACTTCTTCTGGTTGTCCTCCTCGCTTCATTGGAATACTTGGAGCCAATCGATCAACTCGGCCTGCTTCACCACCATCTTTGTGCATGTCTGTATGAATAAAACCAGGTCGTACAACATTCACACGAATACCATCATCTGCGACTTCTTTTGCAAAGCCCCTTGAAAATGTATCTACTGCGGCTTTGCTAGCAGCATAATCAACGTATTCATTAGGAGATCCACTGATTGCGGCAAGAGAGGATACATTAACGATACTTCCCCCTTTGCCTCCTTGACTAAGTGCCATGTGTTTAAATGCCGCTTGGCAGCATGAAAACGTGCCAAAGACATTAGTGTTAAAAACACGTTGCCAGCGGTTTAGGTCTGTTTGAGCGAACGTATTTTGTGTTTCTAATATTCCTGCATTATTAACCAGAGCGCTAACTGGGCCCCAATTTTTAAGAATATGTTCAAACATGGTGCTGACTTGATCAGCGTCGCAAATATCTGCTTGTATGCTATGAGCTTGACCACCAAGGTGTTTAATTTCTTCAAGAGCGGCCTGAGCGGATGCTTTGTCTAGTCGATAGTTCAGCACAACTCTATAGCCTTGCTGAGCGGCAAGTTTTGCGGTTGCTGCTCCAATGCCTCGCCCGCCGCCAGTAATCAATAGAATAGGCTTTTCCATAACAGTAACCTTATATCATTTTATGCTTGGTTTTTTACCATACTCAGTTTTTTTATGGAGATCCAGATAGAAACTAGGCTAGTACTGTCTAATGGCACAGGCTATCATGCGTGTCATTCTAATTGTACGCTTTGCTTGGAGGCTAATGTGAGCTCATCAGGTCGACATTTTATCTTAGGCTACGGCAGTCTTATTAATGGCGAAAGCCGTGCAAAAACAGGTGAAACAGGTAATGTTTGGTCTGTTAAATTGCATGGTTTTGAACGTCATTGGTCGGTGATGAGCGACGAGTTTGGTATGAGTTCTGTTGCTGTAATTCAAGTTCCCAATAAGTCTTGTAATGGCGTATTGGTAGAAGTGCCTTTTGATCAGTTCTCTTTATTTGATGAGCGTGAAAGAGGCTACCAACGGACAGTGATCCAAGCGAATCAATTAAGTGCTTATCATGCAACTTCTTTGCCTGAAGGTACTTATTGGGTTTATCACACCGAAAATTTGGTTGAACCGAATCAAGATTGCCCGATTGTCTTGAGTTATCTGGACGTCATACTGTCTGGCTGTTTAGAGCATGGTGACGACTTTACTCAAGACTTTCTTGAGCTGACAAAAGGCTGGGCATCTCCATTACTGAATGATCGAAAAACGCCTCGTTATCCTAGGGTTCAAACAGACCTTCCAACGGAGCGATTGAATACCTTATTGGCACCTGTAACCACCCTTTCAATTAAAGAGCTATCTGTAACTTATGAATCTTAATTTGACGAGTCAATTACTGACGCGCAACGAAAATGAGCTGTCTGGAAAAATTTTATTCGCTAATCCAGAAGACACGTACCCACAAAACTTGAGCAAGCAAGCCGATGTCTATGCTTGGTGCCAATCTAAAACCAGTCATGATGCTTTGGCGCGTGTTGGTTTTGCGGAAGATAAATTATTTTTGTCTGCGCAATGGGAGCAAAAAGACAATTCTGATTTTGATCATGTTGTTATTTATCAGCCAAAAGCTAAAGACCTTTTAGATTATTTATTAGCCGCTGTTTTGCCTCTTTTAAAAGAAGGTGGGCAGATTTGGTTAGTGGGTGATAACAAAAGTGGCGTTAAGTCCTCTGCAAAGCGTTTAGAAGCTGGATTGGATGATGTGGGTAAAGTTGATGGTGCAAAACACTGTTTACTTTATGCTGGCTATAAGCGCCGCCCTGCAAAACCTTTTGTATTTGAAGACTGGGTCGTTACTTGGCAACAAGATGTTGCGGGCCAAAGCTTCACCTTGTGTAGTTTACCGGGTGTGTTCGGTCACGGTAAATTAGATAAAGGCACTGGTTTGTTTTTGAACCAGCTAAATGAACACCGTTTTATGAGTGACGTTGCTAATGCTCGTATTCTCGACTTTGGTTGTGGCGACGGTATTATTTCTTTGTGGATATACAATAAAACCGGTGCAAAAATCACCGCATTAGATGACAGCGCCTTAGCGTTGAAATCGACTGAGCTGACGTTTGCTGCTAACCAAGCTAGCGACGCCTTAACTTTAGTTGCATCAAATGGATTAACGGATGTAAAAGGTCGCTTTAATTATGTTGTTTCTAATCCGCCGTTTCATAAAGGCGTGAATACAGATTACAGCATAGCGGAGAGCTTCTTTATGTCTGTTAAACAACATCTCACTCTAAACGGCGAATTGTTTGTTGTCGCGAATGATTTCTTGCGATACCCACCAATACTTGATGCTGCATTAGGCTCTCATACTCGCTTGTTCAGAGATAAAGGCTACGCCATTTATCACGGTCGCCAACCGAAAAAACGTTAAGCTTTAGATAAGTCTGATTTTAAAAAAACGGCAATATTCATGAGAGTATTGTCGTTTTTTATTGTTAGTACAGTAAGAAAATCTGTTAGGAATGAAAATCTCTCATCCAAAGCTGTAGATGCTTGAGTAAAGCCAGTGGCGCTTCGGTGAGCTGTCTGCCAAGGCGTGTGACGATATGAACTTCGCCAGAAGACAGAATCAAGTCTTCAATAGGCAAAGAGACAACCAGACCGTCTTCTAATTCTCGCCTCACAACAAAGTCGGGTAAAATAGTGACGCCCATTCCTGAGCGAACAAATTCTTTTAATAACGAAAATGAGTTAACCGTCATAGTAGGTGTAAAACGTATTCTATGTTTGAATTCGGCGACCGAAATAAGTTGTCTCACACCAAATTCTGCTTCTTGCAATGCGATTGGATAAGGCAGCATTTCTTCCAATTGCACAGGCTTATTTAAAGCGACTAAAGGATGATTCGGCGGAACGATGGCTTTTAATGGATGAAAAGAGGTTTCATGGGAGCGCAGTTTTTGATGCTGAGGGGGGTGAAATAATACGCCAATGTGCGCTTCATCTTCGTCAATTTTTCGAATTAATTCGTTTGAGCCTGCAACATATACTGAAAGTGTTAGATCAGGATACAATGCCTGAAATTGAGGTAAGGCTTTAGACATAATATCGCCAATAAAACCTTCTCCAACAGCTAATGTAATATGACCTGATTTTAAGCCTCGAATTGCTTGTAGTTCAGACAAGCAGGCTTCTTCGTTTGAGGTTGCTTCGCGATAATAACGCAATAATAATTGTCCTGCTTCTGTAGGGCGTACGCCTTTTCGGTGACGCTCAATAAGCAGGCACGCCATTTCCTCTTCTAATTGCATTATTTGTCGGCTGATCGCAGAAGGTGCCACATCCAGTTTATCTGCGGCTGCACGAATAGTACCTAAAGAAACAGCTTCATAAAAATAGGTTAAGCGTTTGGCGTTAATTTCGTTCATGACTTTCTTCTATGGCTATTTTTTTAGGAAAAATATCGATCATAATAAAACTAAAAAAGCAGAGAGAATTATTCTCGCTGCTTTTCAGAAGAGTATAACGGAAAGTATCGAATGATTATTCTTTATGAATAGGCAATCGCTGTTTTACTAAATCACACCAAAACCGAATGGCGACCTCAATGACATTATCATTAAAGTCGTAATAAGGATTATGCAACGCAATAGATTCTTCTTCATCTACGCCCAACCAAAAATACGCACCCGGGCATTCATTTAGCATAAACGCAAAGTCTTCAGATGCCATAGAAGGCGGAGTGTTTCTATGAGAACGTTCATCACCAAGGTGTTTGTTAGCTACCTGAGAAACGATCTCTGCGTGTTCTACATGATTCATTGTGACCGGATAACCTTGATGGTACGTAAGTTCAACAGACAGGCCGGGTGATTGGTTATAGCTGTCGATATAACCTTCCAGTAGTGTTTGAACTTGGTCACGGACGACGCCGTTAAGGCAGCGGACGGTTCCTTGTAATGATGCTGATTCAGGCAGCACATTAATGGCTTCGCCACTGTTAAACATAGTGATGCTAACCACGGCGGATTCCAGTGGAGAAATGTGACGAGACACAATAGTCTGCAGGCGCAAGACAATATCTGATGCCGCGACAATAGGGTCAATACCCATATGAGGCATAGCGGCATGACAGCCTTTCCCTGTGACTTTAATATCAAAGGTATCAAGAGACGCCATCATTGCACCATCGTTGACCGAAATGTGGCCAGCGGGTAATCCAGGCCAATTATGCAGACCGTAAATCGCGTCCATTGGAAAACGAGTGAACAATCCGTCTTCTATCATTTTTTGAGCGCCACCAAGGTTTTCCTCAGCGGGCTGAAAGACAAAATAAATCGTGCCATTAAAAGGCTTAGTGGCAGCCAAATGACGGGCTGCACCTAAAAGCATTGCCGTGTGACCGTCATGCCCACAAGCATGCATGCAGCCGCTGTGCTGAGATTTATGCTCTGGTGCGCCTAGTTCCTGGATAGGTAACGCATCCATATCGGCTCGTAAGCCAATGCTTGGACCATCACCATTTTTTAAAACGCCAACGACGCCAGTTACACCTATACCAGTGTGAATTTCTAGACCAAAGCTGGTTAATAAATCGGCGACTTGTTGTGAGGTTTGGTGTTCGGCAAAGCCCAGTTCAGGATGTTGATGAAAGTTTCTACGCCATGCTTTGGCGTCTACAACAAGCTGTTTGATATCTGACATCTTCACTCCAAATTATTCATGCAAGGTAAAAGTCGAATGGCATGTAAATAGTGTGCAAGTCACCAAACAGATTGATTATGTTTGGTGACTTAATTCTGGGCTAACTAAAGGAAAGCATTCGCGATAAGAGCGGAGCCAATATAGGTGCCAGTGAACACTAAGATAGAGATCACAGCAATCTTAAAGCCAGAGCGTTTGAACAAATCCACTTCCATTTTAGTGATTGCCATTGCTGCGTAAGCCAATACTGGCGTAACCATCGCAAGGAAGCTGATATTTTTCAGTTCTGCCAAAATTGGCGCGGCAACCGGCGACACAGGAATGGTCAGCAAAACGCTCACAAGGGATACCCAAGCGACTGCAGGAAAGCCAATAGGGATGAATTTTGACAACAACATACCGACAACGACCATAGCAAAAATAATCAACATGGCTGGCAATGCTGCGAAAAAATCGGTTCCTGCTCCTGCCCAGTTACTGACAAGGCTGACCAAACACATCACAATCAGCGCAATAATGCTTTCTTTCAATGTTAGACGAATTTCTTTTGATGCTTCTTCATTCATAGTGTCAGTTTGAGTAGTCATATTAATGTGACTCCTTTGAAGTGATTGTACTCGTATTGTCTTTTGATAATTTTCTGTAGAACCATTCAGAGAAAGGCAAGGTAATGAAAATCGCAACATATAAGCCTGTTGCATTTGTCAGTAAGTTACTGGCACCCGCGAAGGCAAGAATTTCATCTTTCATTTCTGGAAAGGATGTTGCTAACGTACCTGAACACGCTGCAGTCATACTGCCACTACCAACGCCACAAGCCATTGCGAGTGCGCGAGGATCAAACCACCCAGTGGAAGCAAAGAAACCTGCTAATAAAGCGAAGTAAATCGTACCAAACATGGTGCCCATCACGTAAACGCCCATCACGCCGATACCTTCATTACTTTTTAACCCATAACGATCTGAGATTAATGCAATGTTTGGCTCGCGAGCGATAGAAAAAGTTGCGCCAATGGCTTCACGACCCATTTTAAATACCAAGACGGCGATTGGCATAGCGATTAGCATGGTGCCTAAATTACCTAATTCTTGAATAATCATAGCAGAGCCAGCTTCTGCAATTTTAGGCAGAGCAGGTCCTATTAAGGTTCCGAATTTGGCAATGAAAGGCAGAATACCGATCACAATGATTGGCGCGGCAATAGACGCTTGTTTTTTGGTGATGATTTTCTCTGAAAACTTCAGAATATTAGGGTTAAAGAAAAGACATAAAATAAAAGCATAGAACAAGGGTAAAAATAGTAGCTTAGCATTTGCAACAGGAATACTTTGAATGCCGATCCATTCAGAGATAACAGACATCGCAATAACGATTAAATGCAATCGCCAATTCAGCAATAAGCTTGTGGGTGTAGATTCAGGCTTCATGGGAATGCTCCAGTGATTTTTTATAAGTTAATGACACGGTTATAAAACGCTTTTATTTGTTGCCTTTTAATAATGGCGTTGTTGCTTTTAAGGCAACAATGGCGAAGAAGTACTTTTTTTAAGTTATTGCTCTGTCAGAATCTAGTGAATTCCATGAGTGTTTCTTGCACTTTTATAGGGATGAGTTGCACTAATAATGATCTTCTTAGAAAAAGTGACCTTGTACTCTAGAAGGCAATGTGTGGGTTAATACTCTTCACGCATCGTTATGGTGCATCCGAACGATCTTACGCTTCACAGTAATATTTGTGGCCTTGTATCTACTCTTTTTACTTATTTCAAAAAGTGATTAAAATAGACTGAGTTAGTATGAAATGATCTATAAAAAAATGAGATCGGAAATAACAGTTTTGGTCTTTTTAAGGCATAAACAAGAGAAAGTCTGGAGAAAGCTGTTTATTTTTTGAATTGTTGTAGAGTATGAATCATTACTTTAATAGTTTTTGATAAACAAGTTTTCCCTTTGTGAATTTGGGTCATTACCTTAATAAGGTCTGTAATGATGTTTTTTTGAGCAAAGGGGAAAATAATAAATAGGGTGCTATTCTCAATTCTGTTAAAATAGCGCCCATAAAATGTTCAGCTTTTCATGTCGATTAGACTGACAAATCGAATACAGGATTTTACTTTGAATAATAACGATGTTTTACGCCGCCTTCGCTACACTTTTGACCTAAAAGAACTGACTATTGTAGACATGTTCAGCCAAGCTGACGGTGTTGCAACGCAAGACCAAGTGACGAGTTGGTTAAAGAAAGAGGATGATGCAGGTTACGTAGAAATGGTTGACGTAGAACTAGCAACTTTTTTAAACGGCTTTATTAATAGTAAGCGAGGCAAACGTGAAGGCCCACAGCCAGAAGCTGAAACACGTTTAACTAACAATGCTATTTTTATGAAATTGCGTATTGCTTTGAACCTACAAGCAGACGATATTCTAGACATTATGGCATTAGCAGAATTCAATTTAAGTCGTCACGAGCTGAGCTCATTCTTTCGTAAAAAAGGCACTCGACAGTATTGCGAATGTAAGGATCAAATCCTACGTAACTTCTTAATGGGGTTGCAAAAACAGCACCGAGCTTAATGATGATTGTTGGCTCTAGATAAATATAGAAAGTGATAGGCGTGATAGATAAAAATTGACTAGAACGCCATCATACTAACGCTTAAATCAATTAAGTTTAATCTCCTCACTCTTACTTCTGTTTCTCTGCATTTTTTGTGCGTCTACGTTTTTATCATGTCCGCTCTTATTGATAGCGCTTTAATATGATCTTTTTATAGTGGGCTTCCCTTTTATTGAGGCGGGTCATGGCGAAAATTCTGAATTTATTTACACAAAAAACTCTGAGTTAGGATTGTCCACAAGCGATTTTTAAATTAGTCTTACAATAACACTTTAATGCTAGCTTAAAGTTAAGCCTTGATTTGATCGTGCCCTCATGACTGTTGAGAAGCTTATTGGTCACCTAGATGACAGTAATTGTTATTACTTCTGGTCTGGTCGTGATCAAACTTTTTTTGCTCTAAGGTGACTAAGTGTAGATAGAAACTTAAAAATACACACATCTACAGCGATCTTTAACTAGATGCTTAGATGTTAATAAAAAACAAATATAAAAAGGTAATCGTATGAAAAAAATTATAAAAAGTACGTTAATAGTCGCTGCTTTCGCTTTTATGACCGGCGCCACTGCTGCTGACTACCCATCTAAAACAATCCGACTTGTTGTACCTTTTAGTCCTGGTGGCGGTACCGATTCTGTTGGCCGTGCTATCGCGAACTCAACAAAAGATATTCTTGGTGAAAACATCATCGTTATGAACAGAACAGGTGGTTCTGGTGCAGTTGGTATGAGCTTTGGTGCTCAACAACGTCCAGACGGTTATACTGTTACTGTTGTCACTCGTGAAATTGCGTCTTTACCTCAAATGGGTTTGATGCAGCATGATGCAGACGATTTCAAACTGATTCGTATGGTCAACTTAGACCCAGCGGTTGTTCTTGTAAGCAAAGACAGCCCTTTCAATAACATCAACGAATTAGTTGCTGAAGCTAAGAAACGTGATGGTGGTGTTAAATTCGCTTCTACTGCGAAACCAAACTTCTATCTAATGGCGTTAGAAAATAGCCAAAACATCAAGCTAAATGCAATTCCTTACAATGGCTCAGCAGAAGCAATTCCTTCTGTATTGGGTGGTCATACGGCAGTCACTATGGTGACACCAGGCGAAGCGCTTTCTCAAATTAAAGCAGGCCAATTAAAAGCACTTGGTATCATGTCTGAAGAGCGCATTGCCTTTCTTCCAAATGTTCCAACGTTGAAAGAGCAAGGTGTTGATGTGTCTACGGGTACGTGGCGTGGACTTGGTGTACCAAAAAATACACCTGATGCAATTGTTGAGACTCTAGGTGCTGCGTTTGATAAAGCAATGGCTTCACCTGAATTCGTTAAGTTTATGAAAAATGGTGCTATGACAATTCATAATTTAGATGCGAAAGCGTTTACTGAATTTGTTGCTCAAGATTCTAAAAACTTAGGTGCTCTTATTAATCAATAAGTGACACACATTAAAAAACGCCTCTAATTTATTTAGGGGCGTTTTTGTAACAAATAGGTTGTGGACATGAAAACTAAAAGCCTTATTTTTCCGGTAATAGTTGTTGTTATAAGTTTTATCGCACTGTATTTCATCAGTCAGTTTCCAACTCCGCGTTTTCAAGACGCGAGTGTGACGTCTAAGTTTTTTCCTACCGCTGTAGCGATCATACAAATAATAATCTGCTTTTTTATTATCTTAGGCGAACTTCTCAATAGAAAAGAAATTTCTTACCAAGCGGCCTTCTTTAACAAATATTCATTGTTTGGTGCTGCGTTTATTATTTCTTACGTTGCTTTGATTTATGTCTTTGGCTACTTCATCTCAACATTAGCTGCGTTTATTGTGTACCTGTTGTTCTTTAAGATTAAGATTATTGGTTACTACATTACGGCGATTCTCTTTACTTGTGCTGTGTATTACATTTTCGCGAATGTTTTCTTTGTTGCTCTTCCTGAAGGGCTGATATTCGGAGGTGTATTATGATGGATCACTTGTTGAATGGCCTGATGACGGCTCTCAGTTTTGACATTTTACCTATTCTAATTTTTGGTGTTGTCGGCGGGATTATCCTCGGCGCAATGCCTGGTTTAACAGCAACAATGGGTGTAGCAATCTTGCTTCCATTCACATTTGGAATGGAATCTACAGCTGCTCTTGTAATGCTGATTGGTGTTTATATTGGTGGGATTTATGGTGGCTCTATTTCGGCCATTTTATTGAATACGCCGGGAACACCGGCCTCAGCCGCCAGTGTATTAGATGGCTATACCTTAACAAGAAATGGGCAAGCGGCCAGAGCACTTAGTATTTCAGCTATCTCCTCTTTTACAGGCGGATTTATTAGTACAGTGCTACTGATTGGATTTGCACCAGTACTTGCTAGCTTTGCCTTGAAGTTTAGTGCTCCAGAATACTTTGCCCTTGCGTTGTTCGGTCTTACGATCATTTCCACCATTTCTGGTGGCGATATCATGAAAGGCTTATTAGCGGGTACAATTGGTCTTTTGATATCTGTTGTTGGTCTTGACCCTATTACTAGTGTTCCTCGTTTTACATTTGGCGTACAGGACTTATACAACGGCATTAGCATCATTCCTGTATTAATTGGTTTGTTCGCTTTATCTGAAGCGCTGACTCAATTAGAAGGCGTTATATCTGATAAAAAGCAAAAACTAGATTCATTTAGTTTGAAAATGCTAAGTCGAAAAGACTTAAAAGAAATAGCGCCTACGGCCATTAAAAGTGGTGTGATCGGTACCGTTATAGGTAGTGTTCCAGGTGCCGGTGCTGATATTGCCGCCTTTGTTAGTTATAACGAAGCGAAGCGTGCGTCTAAAACACCTGAAGATTTTGGTAACGGCTCTATCAAAGGGTTGAGCGCGGCAGAAGCGGGTAATAATGGTGTAACAGGTGGTGCCTTAGTTCCTCTTCTTACACTCGGTGTTCCTGGTGATGCAGTAACTGCCGTCCTTCTTGGTGCTTTGATAATTCAAGGTCTTGCTCCGGGCCCTTTATTGTTCACCTATAACCCTGATATCGTTTACGGTATTTTCAGTTCCATGTTAATCGCAAACATTGTGATGTTAGTAGTTGGGCTCTTAGGCATTCGTTTCTTTTGTAAGATCATTGAAATACCTAGAATTTTGATGATTCCAATTATCATGTTCTTATCGATTATTGGTGCATACTCAATCAATAACTCTATGTTTGATGTAGGGATAGCGGCATTCTTTGGATTGTTAGGCTTTCTCTTTATTAAACTTAAAGTGCCTTTGTCGCCAATATTGATTGCTATGATTCTTGGCCCAATGGCGGAAACAAATCTACGTAAAGCTCTTCTTCTTTCAGAGGGTTCTTGGTCGTTTCTATATGAAAGACCTATTACTCTGGTTTTCTTAGGCTTAACAGCATTGTCTATCTATACGGCGATAAAGTTAAATCGAAAACAAAAAGCGGTTATTGCGGAAGTGGAAGCAGCCAAATAGTTTTGAGAAAGAACTAGAAATAGAGGTTTAACTACTAACAGTTTAAATCGCAGATAAGAAAACGCCCGATTGGGCGTTTTTTTTATATTTTTTAATGTAGGAAAAGAATCAACATTTACGCTGCGCTTCCTGCAAGTGTTTCTATGCGATTTTCTTCTACTGCATGACAGGCAATTAGGTGACCTAGTTCTTGACCGTCTAAACGCAATGCTGGGGTTTCATTACGACAGCGATCATTCGCGTAGCTACAACGACCGTGAAAAGCACAACCAGACGGCGGATTAAGCGGTGATGGTAATTCACCTTCTAATTTAATACGCGTACGGCGCTTCTCTGGTGACAGCTGAGGTGTACTCGATAACAAAGCCAAGGTGTAAGGGTGTTTTGGGTTCTCGAACAATTGCTCACGAGTACCTTGCTCCACCACTTTACCGAGATACATCACCATCACGTCATCGGCGATGTGTTCTACCACAGATAAATCATGGGAGATGAATACGTAGCTCAAGCCAAACTCTTCCTGCAAATCCATCATCAAGTTCAATACCTGTGCTTGAACTGAGACGTCGAGGGCTGAGACAGGCTCATCAGCGACGATGACGTTTGGGTCAAGCATCAAGCCTCGGGCAATGGCAATACGCTGACGTTGTCCACCAGAGAACATATGCGGATAGCGATCATAATGTTCTGCCTTTAAGCCCACCTTCGACATAATCGTCAGCGCTTTTTCTTTGCGTTCTGCTTTTGACAATGTCGTGTTGATGATCAGAGGCTCTTCTAAAATTGCTCCAATCTTTTTGCGTGGGTTCAATGAACCGTAAGGGTTTTGGAAGATGATCTGAATCTTCTGACGTAATTTGGCTTGAGCATCTTTCGTTAAAGTTAGTAAGTCTTCACCTAGATGCGCCAAGCTTCCAGCTGTTGGTGTTTCAATCATAGTGAGCATGCGACCTAGGGTCGATTTACCACAACCAGACTCCCCTACAACAGCTAGTGTCTTGCCCTTTTCAAGGTTGAAACTAATCCCATCAACGGCTTTGACAACGGCATTGGGTTTAAACAAACCCTGTTTAACGTGGTAATGCTGTTTGAGGTTTTCCGCTTTTAAAATTAATTGGCTATCGGATTGATTCATGCGGCTGGTCTCCCTTCGCTGTCCAATGGCGTATGGCACTTCACTTGACGATGAATGTCGCCTTGGTTCGCTGGTTCTACTTTACGACAATGATCGGTCGCATAAGGACAACGCGGGCTTAATAAGCAGCCGAGGGGGCGATCATATTGACCAGGCACCACACCTGGAAGCGCTTCAAGTCGAGCCTTACCTGCGGCCGATTCTGGCAAAGAAGCCAGCAAAGCTTGTGTGTATGGGTGTTTTGGCGTACTAAACACTTCAGCTGCGGGGCCTGACTCTACAATTTGCCCTGCGTACATCACGATAACGCGATGAGCCACTTCCGCCACAAGAGCCAAATCGTGAGTGATCAGCACTAAGCCCATTTGCTTCTGGCGTTGTAAATCAATCAGTAGATCAATGATCTGAGCTTGTATTGTCACGTCTAAAGCCGTTGTTGGCTCGTCTGCAATCAGTAGACGTGGATTACACGCAATGGCGATAGAGATCATTATACGTTGGCTCATACCACCAGAAAGCTGATGCGGGTAGTTGTCCAAACGTGATTCTGGTGCAGGAATACCGACTTGAGTCAGTAATTCAATGGCACGAGCTTTCAGTTCTTTTTTACTGCCGCCTTGGTGTGTTTTTAAGGCTTCAATTATTTGATAACCCACAGTAAAGCATGGGTTTAAACTTGTCATTGGGTCTTGGAAGATCATTGCAATGTCGGAGCCTGTTAGCTTACGACGCTGCTTTTCTGGCATCGCTTGCAGATCTTGGTTGTCAAAAGATAAATTGTCTGCGGTCACTTTGCCGGGGAAATCGATTAATCCCATGATCGACAAAGAACTGACACTTTTTCCTGAGCCAGATTCGCCAACGATACCAAGAACTTCACCTTCTTCGATCTTGTAACTGATGTTATCTACGGCACGAAAGTTGCCGAAGGTAACGCTTAAATTTTCCAACTGTAACAGGGACATCTGAACCTCTCCTACTGTTTCAATTTAGGGTCAAGAGCGTCGCGTAAGCCATCGCCCATGAGGTTAAACGCCAATACCGTGATCAGTATGATCAAACCTGGGAAGGTCACAACCCACCATGCGCGTTGTACGAATTGCAAAGCGTTGGCCAACATAGATCCCCATTCCGGTGTTGGTGGTTGAGCACCTAACCCAAGGAAGCCAAGCGCAGCCATATCAAGAATGGCACTTGAAAAACCAAGTGTTGCTTGCACGATTAAGGGGGCTAAACAATTTGGCAGAATACACACAAACATAAGACGTAACGGACTTGCGCCAATAACACGAGAGGATGTCACGTAATCACGAGACATCTCGGCCATGGTTGCCGCACGGGTTAATCGCACATAATGCGGTAATGACACGATAGAAATGGCCAATGCCGCGTTCACAATGCTTGGCCCTAAAATCGCCACAATCGCAATCGCTAGCAACAAGCTTGGCATCGCCAACATAATATCGACGATACGCATGATCGCGGTATCAATAAGACCTTTGAAATACCCAGCTACAAGGCCAAGTAAAATCCCCATAATCAAAGACGCCGTCACAGCCACAATGCCAACGGCAATAGAGAGACGAGAGCCATAAATTAAGCGGGATAAAATGTCGCGGCCAACGTCGTCTGTGCCTAAGACAAAAGACCAGTTACCGCCTTCCAACCAGGCTGGTGGCAATAACAAAGCATCACGGTATTGATCAGACGGAGAATGGGGTGCAACAAAATTGGCAAAGATCGCCATAAAGAAAATCAATGCGATAACAATTAGGCCACCTAAAGCGCCTTTGTTACTGCTGAAATAGTGCCAAAACTCTTGAAACGGTGTCATAGGAACAGGTGCCGATACTAGGCTGTTGTCCGTTGACGTTTTTGTCGTACTTGTAGTTTGAATGGTCATAAAACGTCTCCTTATCGGCTATGTCGAATGCGTGGATTGATGATGCCGTAAGTGATATCCACCATGAGATTCACAAAAATGATGATACAAGCCACAATTAAAATACCGCCTTGTACAACAGGGTAATCACGGCGACCAATGGACTCGATAAGCCATTTACCAACACCAGGCCAGGCAAAAACCGTTTCCGTTAGAATTGCGCCAGACAGCAAAATACCGACTTGCAAACCGATTACGGTAATTACAGGAATGAGGGCATTACGTAACGCGTGAATCACAATGACGCGCCAAGGTGCAATGCCTTTTGCACGGGCGGTACGAATGTAATCTTCGCTCAAAACTTCCAACATGGAAGAGCGAGTCATACGGGCAATTACGGCCATAGGAATCGTACCGAGTACAATACTTGGCAAAATAAGATGCGAGACGGCTGAGGCAAATGCTCCCTCTTCATCAGATAAGAATGTGTCAATCAACATGAAGCCGGTGACATCGTCAATCCAATAGGTAACGTCGATCCGCCCAGAAACAGGCGTCCAACCAAGGTTGACGGAAAAGACCAGCATAAGCAGCAAAGCCCACCAAAAAACAGGCATGGAATAACCTGTCAGCGAAAATGTCATGACAGAATGATCAACAATGGTACCGCGCTTCACAGCGGCAAAAATTCCGGCGGGTAAACCAATCGAAATCGCGAAAATAACGGCACACAGAGCAAGCTCTATCGTTGCTGGAAATAAAGTTAAGAATTCGCTCATTACAGGTTCTTTAGTAACGAGGGAGTTGCCTAAGTCACCCTGTAAAACACCCGTCACATAACGAAAATATTGGATGTACAGCGGCTGATCAAAACCCAATTGAGCGCTTAATTCAGCATGGCGCTCAGGACTGACGCCACGTTCACCGGCCATGACATCAATAGGGTCACCCGGGATCAAACGAATAAGGGTAAAGGTCAATAAAGTGATTCCGATAAAGGTCGGAATAACGAGACTTAAACGACGAAAAATAAATTGAAACATAAAGGACTGATTCTCTTACCATGTTATAGGAGCGCATCACTTCGATTTGAAGAGCTATTTTATTTGAATAGCCGTTTGATTTGATTAGGTGTTTAACCAGATCCGCTCTATGAACAAAATGCCTACTCACGTCCTAGCGAGCAGGCATTTTATAAGTTGTCCAATTAAGGACGGCTTTCTAAACGTTTTTTATTTACTAACGTTGTAGAAGAAGTGACCACCAAGTGGGTCTACTTTATAGCCTTTTACTTCTTTACGGATTGGCTCGTAAACAACAGAGTGAGCAATCGTGATCCAAGGTGCTTCACGTTTGAAGACAACTTGAGATTCTTCATACAACTTAGTACGTTCTGCTTTATCTGCAGTACGTTTTGCACCTAGCAATAAGTTGTTGAATTCTTCGTTACACCATTGTGCACGGTTAGAACCGCCTACGCCTTCACAACCAAGCAATACGTATAGGAAGTTATCTGGATCACCATTATCACCAGTCCAACCTAGTAGAACCGTATCGTGCTCACCTTTCTTAGAACGATCTAGGTATTCACCCCATTCGTAAGAAACTATCTCTGCTTTAACGCCAATTTTTGACCAATCTTCTTGCATAACTTCTGCCATACGGCGTGCATTTGGATTGTATGGACGTTGAACAGGCATTGCCCAAATATTGGTAGTAAAACCATCTGGATATCCTGCTTCCGCTAACAATTTCTTCGCTTTTACAGGATCGTATTGGTAATCCACAACTTTGTTGTTGTAAGACCACATTGTTGGTGGAATAGGGTTCTTAGCCACTTTACCTGCGCCTTGGAAAACCGTATCAATGATTGCGCTCTTATCTGTCGCTAGGCTTAATGCTTGACGAACTCGAACATCATTAAATGGTTTTTTCTGAGTGTTAAACGCTAAGTAACCAACGTTTAAACCTTCTTGGCTTAGCAAGTTAATGTTTGGATCCGCTTCCATTTGCTTAAGATCAGCTGGATTCGGGTAAGGCATAACATCACATTCGCCAGCTTTTAGTTTTGCATAACGAACAGACGCGTCTGGCGTGATAGAGAAAACAAGACGGTCAACTTTCGCTTTGCCTTTCCAGTAATTTTCAAACGCTGTGTAGCGAATCAAAGAATCTTTACGGTACTGAACTTTTTGGAAAGGACCTGTGCCAACTGGATCACTGTCTAGCTTTTCAGGCGTGCCTGCTTTCATCAAAGCATCAGCTTGTTCTTTAGAGAAGATAGACGCGAAGTCCATTGCCATATTGGCAACAAAAGGCGCTTCTTGTTGATTAAGAACAAACTTCACTGTGTAGTCGTCGATTCTTACGATGTCTTTAACCAGCGTATCCATACCCATCGCTGTGTAGTACTCGTAAGAGCCACCAGAAACCATGTGGTAAGGGTTGTTTTTGTTGCCTTGACGGTCAAATGAGAAAATTACGTCATCAGCGTTAAAGTCACGCGTTGGTGTGAAATCTTTTGTTGAATGAAACTGTACGCCTTTGCGCAAATGGAAGGTGTATTCAAGACCGTCGCTTGATACATCGTAGCTCTCAGCTAATCCTGCTTCCGTTTCCGTTGTACCTAGTTTGAATTCTAGCAAACGGTTGAACATGTTTTTTGATGAAGCATCAAATGTGGTGCCTGAAGTGTAAAGTGACGCGTTAAAACCTTCTGGACTACCTTCTGAACAGTAAACCAGTGTGGTTGCAGCGTGAGTAGACGTGCTGATTGCGCCAGCAGCCATAAGTGCAAGTGTTAGTGTGGCTAACCCTTTTTTCATTGTAACTCTCCATTAGTGTAATTATATGCGTATTAAGCAGGTTGGAAGTCGAATCAATGCATTCGTTACTTTTGTGATTTTTTAGAAAGGCGAAGTCAATTTTCTTTCGTTCTTCAGAAACAAACTTCATTCAAACTCCTGTTTAAATGAAGTTGCTCTGCCTCATCCTTGAGCCCCCTTTGCTATTAATAACAATGCTGAATAAACAACATCATTAAAAAACAGCGTATTTGAAGATTACTCAAATGGCATTAAATGACCAATCGAAATAATGATATGGCCTATGCGTGTAATGAATACAGAATTTGTATAACGAGTGAAAGGCTCTAGATCTAAAGGTTTAGAGAAAAGCAAAGCGTAAGAAATGTGGAGGTAAAAAGAGAAAATTATTTTTCAAAATACTTTTTCAGAGTGGATATTCGGTAAATTAGTCAGCCTATTTCCGATGAATTTTTTTATGATTTTAAGTTTGATAGGTGTTGAGGGTGAAAGCCACCGACTGCTGGGAGTCAACCGATGGCTTTCAAATGACGCTTTTTACTTTTTTTTATCTGATGCTTTTATTAACACAGAAGTGTCTTGGCGACCCCGTCCTTCAGCCATAAGATCTTGATAGTTTTGATCGACTGTTTGAGTGAGAGGTAACGAGACCCCCATTTTTTTAGCTTGTGATAAGCAGAGTCCTAAGTCCTTATGCATCCACTCAATGGCAAAACCAAAATCGAATTCATCTTTCGCCATTGTTTCGCCGCGATTCTCTAACTGCCAAGAACCTGCCGCGCCATGTTTTAGCGTATCAACCAAGGTTGCAATATCTAGGTTTGCCTTTTGAGCAAAACGAATTCCTTCAGATAAACCAGATAGCACTCCACCAATCAGAATTTGATTAACCATTTTGGCTATTTGTCCATTACCAACAGGCCCCATTAATGACGTTGCTTTGGAATAGCAGTTAAGAACAGACTGAGCTTTGTCTAAATCGCTTTGGTTACCGCCAATCATAACGGTTAAAACGCCATTCACAGCTCCAGCTTGACCACCAGAAACTGGTGCATCCATAAAGAAGAAACCACGTTCTTGAGCGATTTGATGAAGTTCTTCAGCGACTTCTGCCGATGCTGTCGTGTGATCAATAAATAATGTACCGGCTTTAGCATTTTGAAAAGCACCATCGGTACCAAGATATACGGCACGTAAATCATCGTCATTACCGACGCAGGTTAAAACAATGTCAGCATCTTGAGCGGCGAGTGCAGGGGATTCTGCATACGTTCCTGAGTATTCTGCAACCCAGTTTTGTGCCTTTAAAGTGGAGCGGTTATATACAACAACAGCGTGACCCGCTTTGCTTACATGTCCTGCCATTGGATAACCCATTGTGCCCAGCCCGATGAAACTTACTTTCATGGTTTTTACTCCCGTCGTTATTTATTCAGTATGGGTTAATCATACTGATTGCTTTATTAATTACGATATACAAAAAGTAAGAAAATAGAGCATACAGAGGCTTATTTTGAGTAAATATGTCGACTTTATAGGTATTTACCGCAATACAGTGAAGGTGTTATCTGTTGAGATTTTCTGTGGATAACTATGTGTAAGAAAAATTGGACGGGTGATTATTTCGTAGTAATGCAAGTTTTTGTAGGTAATCGTGCATATTTCGTACAAATTTGACCTTTTATCTTTGTACTGCAATTTCTTAAGTATTTTGTCAAGAGTGGAAAAACAATTAATACTATAAATAGCGCTTTCGAATAGACAATAATTGGGGGCGATCTATGCTTTAATAATTTCTATATTAGAATGTTTAAATATATAAATATCATGTAAAACAATTAGTTATTTTTATTTTTAGTTTATTTCAATATTCCAAGTCACCCGTTAACTGATGATTTTGTTATTCATCTAAATGTACATTATTTGCTTTGATTGGCGACAAAACGTTCTCAGAAATGAGAGAAAGGTATTTGTTGTTAATAGTCGTATTTTGGCAGCGTGGTTGAAAATATTGAGGTTTTTCAACGGTTATGTTGACGCTAATTGTCAAAAGAGCTCGTTGGGGATAAAAAAATTGACTTGTGATCTCAGCAAGAGACGAAATAGCAAAATTGAGATTTTTCTGCATTTCTTATCTCTCAGCCCGTTTATCTATGTTTTTTGTTGCATTGAATGTCCCAACATTGAAAGATTTCCTCAAATTGTTAACCGCTAGCCTCAAGATTCAAATATCAGCTTTCTGTACGGCTTATGGATTAGCTAAGTTGTTTCTATCCGCTGGAAATGAGTCATTTCATAAGATGTAGTGAATGTAATGGGGCCTTTATTAATAGAGAGTTTCAACTCCCTGATAGTTGAGGATGCTTAATAACGATTGAGTAGGTTTTCTGTCTGTAATAACACAATCATAGTCGCTGATTTTCCCCCATAAACAACGAGATTCGGTTTCGAACTTTGTACTATCAATAACTAATATACGATAATGACAATGATCGATTAAGGCTTCTCTTGCCATAACTTCTTCATCTGTAAAATCGAATAAGTGACCTTGTTTATTACTAGCAGCAACAGAGAAAATACCAATATCAGCTCGATAACGTTGGAAAAATCGCATGGCATCTCCACCAATGATATCTTGGTCTCGCATTCGTACTTTACCTCCTGAAATTGTCAGTTCACAATCTGGATGCTCGCATAAATTTCGAGCAGCATGCAGGTTGGTAGTCATTACTTGTAAACCTTGGAAGGCGCTTAGTTGACTGGCTACCTCAGCCACGCTTGAGCCACTACCAAGAAAAATAGATTGATAGTCTGCTATTTTGCTAACGCACAAATCTGCAATACGTTTCTTTCCCTCCGCATTACGAATTCGCCTTTGGTCAAAGCTGATATTTTCCCTATGAGGGAAAGGAATGACTTCGCCATGACTGCGTAACAGCAAGCCTTTTTCAGCTAATAGTCGAATGTCTGAACGAATGGTTTGTACTGATACCGAAAACTGATCGGCAACGGCTTGTAGCGTTTGTCGTCCTTGCTCATTAACCCATTGAATAATTTCGTGATGGCGTTGATTCATCGCTCAATCCTTTTTTAATTATGTTTTTCAAAGTCGATTTTCGAAACGAAAGTAAGTCATCGTCAAACGAAAATATTTTGTCACTATAGTGTCAAATTGTGTCGGTATTGTTGCAGCTCACTTATCAAAAAGAGAGTTTCCCAATGACCATTAAGAAGACTTTATTGATATGCGCAGCCGCACTTGCTTTACCATTATCTGCGCAAGCTCAAGATGTATTGACTCTGTACACGAGCCAACCAAACAAAGATGCACAAATGACAGTGGATGCTTTTGAAGCGGCCAACCCGAATATTAAAGTGGAGTGGGTTCGCGACGGCACGACGAAATTGATGACTAAATTACGCGCAGAATTGTCTTCTGGTGTTGTGAAACCTGATGTTTTACTCATCGCTGATAGTGTGACAATGGAATCTATGGTGTCAGATGGTTATCTGGAATCTTACTTAAGCCCTAATCGCGCAGAATATGAAGACAGCTTGTACAGTGATAAAGGGTATTACTACGGTACTAAGCTAATTACGTCGGGTATCGTTCGTCATAAAAACGCCCCGCAATCACCAACCGATTGGTCTGATTTCATCAAGCCTGCTTATAAAAATCAGGTTGCTATGCCAAGCCCTTTATATTCTGGTGCGGCTCTAATCCATCTTGCGACGTTAACAGATGAAAAAACGCTAGGTTGGAATTACTACGAGCAATTGCATACGAATCAAGTGAAAGCGCAAGGTGGTAATGGTGGTGTCCTAAAAGCTGTTGCATCTGGTACCAAACCTTATGGCGTCATTGTTGATTTCTTAGCCATTCGAGAAGCCGCTAAAGGCTCACCGATTGAGTTTATTTTCCCTAAAACAGGCGTGTCCATGGTGACTGAGCCGGTTGCGATTATGAAGGGCGCAAAAAATAAAGCAGCGGCAAAACGGTTTGTTGATTTTCTTTTGTCGAAAGAAGGTCAGCAGTTGGTATTGGAACAAGGTTACTTACCTGCACGAGGTGACATTGGTGTACCTGCAGGATTTCCTAAGCGTGATGATATTCGTTTAATGCCATTTGATGCCGCTAAAACACTAGAAAACAACGAAGCAAATAAAACTCGTTTTAGTAAGATCTTTGAAGGTTAAGAAATATGACACCTTCTTTGATCAAAGCACGCTTTGTAGATGGACCTTCCATGGATAGCCAGCTTCGCTGGTTATCCATAGGATTGTTCGTTTTAATTGCAGCATTAAGTGTTGTGCCGAGCTTACGTTTGCTGGTGGAGGCTCTAAGTCAAGTTACCTTATCAGCGTCCTCACCTTTGGCAGAAGTCTTGCGTAGCGAGCGAACTTGGATTGCGTTGGGGAACAGTTTTTATACTTCAGGCCTAGGGACTTTAATTGCTGTTCTTTTGGGTTGCGGTTTTGGTTTTGTAACAACGTTAACTAACATCCGTGGTCGTGCGATTTGGGTGTTCTGTTTTATGTTACCCATGATGATTCCGCCACAAGTAACGGCACTGAGTTGGTTACAGCTATTTGGACCGGCAAGTCCTATCTTAAATACGCTCGGCCTTGCACCTGCATTAGGTAGTCCACAGCCAATGTATTCCGCAGAAGGTATTGCCTTGTTGTTAGGTATACAAAGTGCACCGTTAGTCTATCTTGCACTTCGAACTCAGCTTATTGCTCTACCGCAGGATTTATTAGAAGCAGCACAATTAGCAAAGGCCTCTCCGTTTCGTGTTTGGATTGACATCATTGTGCCTCTTTGTCGTAGTGCTATTGTTGCTGGTGCTGCGTTGGCTTTTGTGTCTTCACTGGGGAATTTTGGCATTCCTGCCATGCTCGGTATTCCTGCCGGTTACATTGTTTTACCGACTTTGATTTATCAGCAAATGGCTGGATTTGGCAATGATATGCTGAGTCAAGTTGCAGGTCTGTCGATGATCATCGCGCTATTAGTGTTAGCGGGTATGTTGCTGCAGCAATGGTTACAGCAACGTAGTCGTTATTCCTTATTAGGGCACACTGCTCAGTCTATTTCTTTTCGTTTACAACGCTGGCGTTTACCTCTTGAATTATTACTCGCCTCGATTCTGTGTTTCATTTTAGTGGCGCCGTTATTCGCTTTGATCGTGAGTTCTTTGGTGCCTGCTTTGGGCATGCCTCTCACATTAGACACACTCACTTTCTCCGCTTTTTACGAAATGATAAGCCGTCAGGGTGTCACCAAGCGCGCTTTTGAAAACAGTGTTTTTCTTGCTTTCGTAAGTGCTTTTGTCCTGATGGTTGTTTCTTTGCCATTGGGTTATCTCTTGATGCGTTTGCCAATGCGTACCAGAGCGGTGATCGCCAGTTTGATCGAAGTGCCTTATGCCATTCCCGGCATTGTCTTAGCGATTGCCTTTATTTTGTTGTTTGCCAAACCTCTACCTTTTATCGAAGTAAGTTTGTACGGCACCTTAGGGATTATTTTCTTAGCGTACCTTTCTTGTTTTTTAAGCGTGTGTCTGAAACCCGTATTGAGCGCAATGTCACAGTTAGATCCAGCTCTAGAAGAGGCGGCTCAATTAGCGGGTGCACGACCACTTAAGCGATTGGTCGATATTATTTTACCGCTCACTGCCCCCGCTTTTTTTGCGGGTGGTTTGTTGGTTTTCCTTATCTCGATAAATGAGCTGACGGTTTCCGCTTTATTATGGAGTGCAGGAAATGAAACATTAGGGGTACTGATCTTCAATTTAGATGAAAGTGGTGACAGTGTGCTTGCTTCTGCTATTGCCGTGCTGGTTGTGATGCTGGTGGCTGGGCTAATGAGTTTACTGAGCCTGTTTGCTCCTCGACTGCCGAAAGGAGTTATTCCATGGCACGATTAGTATTAGACAATATTCATAAGTCATTTCACGGGGAATCTGTGGTGAAAGGTTTAAACCTAACCATTGAACCCGGTGAATTTGTTGCGTTACTTGGTCCAAGTGGTTGTGGGAAGTCCACTATTTTAAGAATGTTGGCTGGCTTTGAACCTGTTTCCGACGGGAAGATCCTTCATGGAGATATCTGTCTTTCTAGCAGTAAGCAGCATGTATCAACGGAAGACAGAAATTTCGGCATGGTCTTTCAATCGTATGCGCTTTGGCCACATATGAGTGTGAAAGACAATGTGGGCTACCCGCTTAAGGTACAAAAAATCAAATCGGATGAGCGTGACAGACGCATTCAAGAAGCGTTAGAAATTGTCCAGCTTGAAGAATACGCAGGTCGATTACCTGCGCAACTTAGTGGTGGACAGCGACAACGTGTAGCACTTGCCCGTAGTTTGGTTACTGAACCTGATGTTGTGCTATTTGATGAGCCGCTTGCTAATTTAGACAGACATTTACGCGCAAAAATGGAAGAAACTTTTCGTGCGTTCCATAAACGAACTGGCGCTACCATAGTGTATGTGACCCACGATCAGTCTGAAGCCATGTCACTTGCAGATCGGATAGCTGTATTGAAGAAAGGGGAATTAGTGCAGTGGGGAACGCCTCAAGCGCTTTACGCCACGCCGAAAAATACTTGGTTAGCAAACTTCATTGGTCGGGGTTCAGTGTTGAAGGTGAGCGAAATCGCACCTCAACAATACGTTAACAGTACAGACTTGCATGATTTGATTGAAAGGTATTCTTCTGAACAAGTATTTAGCTCTGTACTGGTCAGGCCCCAAGATATTAATTTTGTACCTATAGGTGACCTATCTATTGTTGTGACAGTAAATAACTGCATCTTCCGTGGCGAGAGATATGACGTAGAGCTAACACTAGAAGACGGTCAAAAATTGCTTACTTACAACGATATGCCGATGACAGTGAATAGTCAGCATCACATTCGTCTTGAGCAAGCGTGGTCACTTGAGAGTGAATCATGAAGGTTAGTATTGATATCCTCAGTGGCGCAGGTCGAAAAACAGCGGCTGCGATTTTAGTGACTTATCAAGCCTCTCTTGAGTCACAGAAAATTCGTTTTTTATTGGATGCTGGCGGTGCATTAGAAGTTGGTGAAGTCAAAGGCTGGACTCAACCAGATAATTTAGATGCCATTTTTATTTCTCATGATCATGAAGACCATATGGGTGGACTTAAAGACATAGACGGAAACGTTCCTGTCTATGCGACAGCACCAGTTCAACCATGGCTTCCTAAACATCTCAATATGCATGAACTACCTGTGAGTGGAACGATTTCTGTATGTGGAATTGAAATTACTACAGGGTCTGCTGGGCATTCATTTGGTGGAGTGTGGCTGCATCTAAATATAGGGAATGGCGTGTTTTACAGTGGTGATTTTAGTTTAGAGTCAACCTTGTACCCATTCACTATGCCTCCTAAAGCAAGTGTATCCCTGCTTGATGCTTCTTATGGATTATATGACCACTCTCTTGAGCAAGGTAAGCAATCGTTGCTGACGTTTTTAAATGAGGACAAGTCTCTGCTCATGCCAGTGCCCCAAACAGGGCGGGCACTAGAAATTGCTTGCTGGTTAACTTCTATAGGCATCGAAGATTGGACGCTAGGAAGTGATTGTCTATCACCAGAAATGGCATTGGCCGCTCCAGTAGACAGTATCTGTGAAGGCGCTCGCTTAATATTGAAGGATATAAAACACCAGCCATTTAACCCTAATGCCAAAGTGATTTTATGTGGTGACCCTGATGGCATGAGCGGCATTGCTGCGGAGCTGTTATTACAGCCAGAATATTACTTACCTGTTTATACGGGACATCTTCCTGAGCATGCTCGTGAAGCGGTTAGCGAGGACAAAGCATATTTTGTACGTTGGAATGTACATCCGCGTAAACAGGACTTAAAACGTCTTATTGACCACCTAGAATGTGATACCTGTTGTCCTCTTTTTAATGGCATGAAAGACCTACAAGAGTGGCGAGCCGCGCTTGGTCCAAGTATCACGTCACAAACCTATATCGAGCAAACCTATGAAATTAATCCGTAAACCCTTCGTGTTCGCCCGTCATGCTCAAAGCACATTTAATGCGGCTCACCTCATTGGTGGTTTTACAGACAGTCCACTTAGTGAGCATGGTATTGAGCAAGCAAAAAATGCCGCACCGATTTTGAGTGATGCATTAAATAACGATTTAAACAGTACTAAATGGAGTGTTGTGGTTACCAGTACCTTACAACGAACTCAGCAAACGGCTTTTTATGCTGTACCTAATCAGACGATAACCCCTTATGAACAGCTTAAAGAAAGGAATTGGGGGGATTTAGAAGGAGTTCCTATAGAGCAGCAATTGCCTTATGAAGTGACGCCACCGAATGGCGAGCCTTGGGACACTTTTGAAACGCGAATCATCAATGCGCTAAATGATATTTTACGACAGTATCCGCAACCTCTTATTATTGCTCACTCTGGCGTTTATAGAGTGTTGAATAATGTGATTAACGGAACACCTTATTGTCCCAGAATTGGCAATGTTTCACCTATTTCTTTCATACCTAGCCAAGATGAAAATGGCTGGAAAATCACTCCCCTTAAAGGAAATTCGATATGACCAAACACGCTGTTATTGTTGACTTAGATGGCACACTTGCAGAATTTGACCACACTCAAGTTGCCCACTGGGTGTTGGGTGCAGAAAAACATTGGGATCCGTTTTTTGAACATATGAAAAATGCACCTGTGATTGAAAATATTTTGCGGTTGGTCACTATTCTAAAGCAACAAGGGCAATCTATTTTGATTTGTAGTGGTCGCCCTGAATCACACAAACAACACTCTATAGAATGGATGCAGCGGTATAACGTTCCTTTTGATGGCGTTTATTTACGTCCCGAAAATGCGGATGAAGTGCCTGATGAAGAGGTGAAAAAAGTTCTTTTACAGAAAATTCACAATGATGGGTTCTCGCCTTGGTTAGTATTAGACGACCGAGATGCGGTAGTGGCTGGGTGGCGTAATTTAGGATTGACATGTTTGCAATGTGCGCCGGGAGATTTTTAATCAACATAAACTCTACTATATAGCCATTCATCTTGTCTCAAGTTAGCATGGAGCCCCTTTTCTTAGAAGGCGCTCCATGTTTCAAAGGATAGATATTAAGCGACTTGTCCTGCCTCAGATCTTTCTTGGTTATGCATAGCTCCTCTGGAAAAACGCTCCCAATCACCAGCCTCCATATAAGGCGCATTGTTTAACGGTTGATTATATAAATAAATCCAACCTGGACCATAAGGTGAAAAAACACGCTTTCGAGTATGAGTTGAGGTTTTGATTTCTTCTGGGTCGTAGTTCTCAAGGCGATCCAACTCTTCCAACACTTCTTCTGATATTTCATACCATTCTACTCGAATACGACCACTGTCATCGTGGGTAAAGACAACACCTGGAAGCTCACCTAAGTTGTACATGCGAAATCCAGTCAACCAACCATGACCGATGCGTTTGCATTCGCTAATTAATGAGTGATTATTTAAACCCTCGCGAAGAGTTCCATATACAGCAACAATGGTGGTCGGCATGAATGTAGTCCGTTTATTAGAAGTGAAAGTGCACAAGATGAACTTGCTGAGAGCCCATTTCAAGGTGCTTAGAGGAAAATTACACTGCCATGACACATCCTTGAGCCATTCATGAGGTTACTTGCATTTATGTGCACTATAGCGCCTAAATCAGATAGATTAAGCGTGAGCTTTTTCATGGTCGAGTAACCACTTTTTGCGTTCTAATCCGCCAGCATATCCGGTTAGACTTCCATCTTTTCCAATCACTCTATGGCAAGGAATAACGATAGCAATACGGTTCATTCCATTGGCTCTTGCAACCGCGCGAACGGCTTTTGGGTTGTTCAATCGAGTGGCTTGTTCTTGGTAACTTGCGGTAGTAGCAAAGGGAATATCACACAAAGCTTTCCAAACGGACTTCTGAAATTCTGTCCCTGGTGTATGAAGCTTCACAGTGAAGTCTTTTCGTCGGCCGAGGAAATACTCTTCCAGTTCTTTTTTCATCTGCTTAGTGTGAGTATTTTCGCCAGCCATGATAGGCGCTTTCAGGCGGCGCTGTAAGTCTTCGAATTCTGTTTCAAGCATACGGCGATCTACAAACTCCAAAAGGCAAATTCCGTCGTCTGAGGCACACACAAACATAGGGCCAATGGGTGTGGTGAGTCTATCGATTAAAATCACAGGGTTCTCCAAATTTAATGTGGGCGAATGGCCCAACAGCTTTTTAAAAGTGTAACCGAAACCACTCAAAGAGTCGTAGCCTGAATCTAACGCTGTGTTGGTCGCTGTTTTACCATTCTTTAATTCTTGAAAAGCATAATTGATTCGGTACATACGTTGAAAGGTTTGAAACGTCATGCCGTAATGCTGATTAAACCAACGACGTAAAAAAATAGGACGAATGCCTGCTTCGACAAGTTGCTCATCGGTGATTTTTGCTTTGGTGCAATCTCGCACAAGATCCATCGCGGCTTGAACTTCATAAGGCGCTTCATGAGCATTTTGGGTAGGACGACAGACTTTACAAGGACGAAAGCCCGCGTCCATCGCATCTTTAAAGTGAGTATAAAACAACACATTTTTACGCTTAGGTTTGCGGGCACGACAGGTGGCGATACAAAAAATTGATGTGGTTGTCACGCCCACAAAAAACACGCCGACATAACTCGATGTACGGTTTATCAATGCCTGATAATAATGATCGGCTTGTTTTTCATCGGTTATTAACATGCTTACACTCGTTGGCGTTTTCTCTGTGCTATGGAATACAACACTCAGTCATCTAAGGTTAAGCCATCGTACTTAAAAACGACAACCGAAAACTGGACGAGTATTTTTATAAAGTGTTTTATGAAATTGTTTAGCAGTTGAATTAGAAATAACCTTTTGTTTGTCATTGGTTTTTTCCTTATTATGCGGCCTCTTTTGATTTTCTTCTGACTCGTATTTGGTAGTTTAAGGGCGATGTTATGGATTACAGCTTATTTACTGTGACTTTGTTGATGGGCACAGGATTTGTGGCCGGTATTATTAATACGCTTGCTGGTGGCGGTTCTAACCTGACCTTACCCGCATTAATGGTGATGGGGATGCCAGCAGACATCGCTAACGCCACCAATCGGGTTGGCGTTTTTCTGCAAAATGTCACAGCAACATTTGGTTTTCGTAAAGCCAAAAAGCTCGATACTGTCGACATCCTGCCTGTGATGATACCTTCTTTAGTTGGTGGTGTAGTTGGGGCTTTTGCTGCGAGTTACGCGCCAGAAGCTTGGTTAAAACCTTTACTCCTTGGCGCGATGATTAGCATGACGCTCATTATGATTGTTCGTCCAGCCATGATTGCGCCACCAGAAGGTACGGTTCCATTTAAAGTCAGAGAAAAACCGAGCGCTTGGATCGCCTTATTTATCGCAGGGGGTTACGGTGGCTTTGTTCAAGCGGGTGTTGGTTTTATCTTGATTGCGGCGCTAGCAGGGACATTACGTTATGACTTAGTACGTACTAACGCTTTAAAAATGGTCTGTACACTTGGTTTTACTGCGTTAGCGCTTGGCGTGTTCATTTGGAATGACCAAATCCTTTGGATTCCAGGATTAATACTGGCATCTGGAACTATGTTGGGTTCATACCTTGCGGTTAAGCTCGCGATAAAAGCTAACCCAAATCATCTCAAATGGTTTTTATTAGTGATGACAATTTGCGGTAGTACTGCCGCTTTGTTGAGTGACTAATGGTTTATTATTTTTCCTCTTAAGTAGTTATTTTCTATTAGTTTTTATGACTTTTTTACAATATATATAAGTCTTACATTTTTAGTCATTTCTAATGGCGATTAAGCTGACAAAATAGTATCGTTGCTCCCGGTACCGACGGAGCACTAGTTTATATAAAAGTAGCCATAAAGCTTTATGCGTTATGACGTCAAACTTCTCTTTAAATACACTACTTAGCTTTCACTCGATTTATCCTATTAACAATGGAACTAATTCACACAGCCTTACAAAGACTGTGCTTTAGGAGATGCAAATGGCATTTGATTATGGATCAATTGATCTAGGTTTAAAAAATCCTTTCAAAAAAGAAGGCGCTATAACCGCCATTCGAGGTGCTATACAAATAGTACTTGGTGTTTATCTATTGATAGCTGCCGTCCCTCTTATAAAAGAGAGTCCTATCTCTGGATGGATATTTGTTGTTTTCAGTGGTGGACTACTGACCATTGGTATTCGAGCATTAGGTAGTGGCATTTATGCAATGTTTCGATATTATGTCGGCCGTAACCACCCTACATCTCTTGCGCATAATTATAGTAAAAGTGAATCTAGTACCGCTGCAGAAGAAAAAAAATCGGTCGCTTATAGTGGGCAAGAATTAGAAGAAATGTTAATAGGTCGAAAAAATACGACTTTCGTTGAACCTAAAGGCTTTCTTGCTCGGTTGCTTCATAGCTTAGTTCCTAAACTTCTATTTATGCCCTATCTGATTCGTAACCTTATTCAGAAATTATTTGGAGCTTGGATAAAAACAGTTGCTGCTTTAGTTGCTTATGCCGTGGTTGCTTTTATTTCTTTAACTGGCTTAGCAGGCAGTGTTGGAGAGCTTGCGTTTCCTGTTTATTCCGTCATTTTACTGCTCTACGTCATTTCAGTTTGGGTTCAAGTTAGTCGAGGCCTTAGTCGACAAGCAGACAAAGAGGTTGAATCTCTTGGTTCTGGTGCTATCGTTAAAATCGTTATTTGGTCTGTGTTATTGCCAGTAGGCGTTGCAGCATTGATTGGTTGGACCCTTAGCAATATCAATATGTCTGAACGACAGCTGGCTGATATTATGGCTCATCTACCAAGTCTTCACACATATGCTTATTTGATAGGCCTGTTTATCATATCCACCATTGGTACAGGTATTGTTTTAGTGATGCTTAGTAAAAGGTTGGCTCATGCTAACCCGGTTACTGAAGTATCTGAGTTACGTGAAAACTGGCAAGAATCAGTACATCCAAATGATATTTTCATTAACTTAGAAAACTTGGTCTTAGCGAACTTACGTTATAAAGAAATGCCAAACCGTGTCTATCACGAACTTAAACCTATCCTAAATGAGCAAGTTCAAGGCAAGGGTGATTTTAAAGGCAAAGTAATACAAGAGATTCAACCTAAGTTTAGTCCAATGAATTTGGGTCGTGGTTTTTCTGGCTCAAGAATGCTGGCACTAATTAGTGGCAATGTACTTTTCATTATCGCTAGTATTGTTACTTTCTTGATGGCCTACGCCGTATTAGATACCTTCAATATTTATCAAAATATGCGTATTACTAATTTGGATCGTTTCTTTAGAGACTCAAATTTTGCTAATTTTGTTGATTCATCTATGTGGGTTATTCACTTATGCTTAATTGGTTTGATTGCCAAATCGTTTGCGCAAATGCTGAGTAAAGCTGCTCATATATTCTTTGCCGAATTACAATTTGAGTCGTTACTTGTTTATTTTAAATGCGAAGGTACTTTTGCTGAATCTACTATGTCTACTGGCGGCGGCATACATGATAGTACTCGTTCAGAAAACAGAGTAGTAAGAAGCAGTATTACACCTTGGATTGTTGTATCAAGAGTTGTTTCTACTACTTTCGCAGGCATAGGTATGAAGAATCTTGAGTATTCGAGACATATTATGGAAATGCATAAAGATGATGATCAACTTGCTGAAATTCGAGCTGATGTGGTTGGGTTCTTGAAGGATAGAGAGCTGATTGCTTCCATTACCAGTGAGCGTGATATTGGTAATGCATCGCAACTTTATCAACTTAATGAACAAATGCGTTCGCATGGCTCAAAACCAGCACTTGAGGGAGATGATACTAAAAAATCCCTTCAGCAAGATGAGAGTGCAGCTGGCTTTTTACGTAACGCAGAACAATTAGCCGATAAAGAATAATAGCTGCGTTATTTTACGTTATGAAAGTAAGTGTCTTTACATACTTTCATAACGTAATTCCCTTCTCTTAAAACGACCTCCTCTTATCGTTAGTACTTTTAACGTCTATTTTTTGTAGCACTTCAGTGATGTATAGATATTAATATTTGAGGAATGAGTATTTAAGCTTTATCTTATTTGTATTCAATCCTGAATAGTGAAAAGAGACGTAGTCGTATGAAGGAAAAGGAATATCACGGAAGTTGTCATTGTGGCAGTGTGCAATTCAAAATTGTCACAGACGCACCAGAGCTCACAACCTGCGACTGCTCTATCTGCATCAGAAAAAACGCCTTAATGGTGAAAGTACACGAAACCCAATTTGAACTCATCAAGGGGGAAGATAGCCTTACTGAATACCAATTTCACACCCATACCGCGCGACACTTTTTTTGCAAAACCTGCGGTACCTATCCCTTCCACAGAAAGCGAGTTTCGCCTGACTTCTTTGGTATTAATGTCCATTGTTTAGAGGGGTTTGATATCGAAGGCATTCCAGTCAGAGCAACTGTTGGCGCGGGAATGGCTTGATGCTATTTACCTAGTAATTGGAGTGAGATTCAAAGACTATTCGAACCCCACTCCAATCTTAAAAAACTCAAACCCCACTCCAATCTTAAAAAACTCAAACCTCTCCAGCATTAATCAACATACCTTGTGGGCTGGTGTCGAATAATAAGACTCGGTTCAAATCCACAGATAACGAGATATTCTCTTGGCGTTGTACGTGTGAGCGTAGGTCTAGTCTTGCCTTAGCGTCTTCGCCACCTAATTTGAACATAATTTCTTTATCGAAGCCGAGGTTTTCTACCAAATCCACTTCTATGTCGTTGAATTCAAAAAGGTTGTCACTTGGTGACCTCTTTAAAGATAAGGCGCTGTCTTCAAAGAAGTCTGGACGAATACCGACTAAGACCGTTTCGTGAGAAGCTAAATTATGCATGTCGACATTCGCTATTTTTGAGGCTGGAATTCGATATTTATCGAACACCAAGTCTTCGCCTTCTATTTTGGCTTCGAATAAATTCATAGCAGGCGAACCGATGAAGGTTGCCACAAACGTATTGGTCGGCTGTAGATAAATCTCCATCGGAGTACCGACTTGTTCGACAACACCATCTCGCATTACCACGACACGGTCTCCTAGTGTCATGGCTTCGATTTGGTCATGAGTCACATAGATTGCCGTCATGTTGTACTGGTGCTGAATACGGGCGATCTCTGTACGCATGTGATGGCGAAGTTTGGCATCTAGGTTAGACAAAGGTTCGTCAAACAAATAAACGTCTGCATCGCGCGCTAAAGCACGACCCATGGCGACACGTTGGCGCTGGCCACCTGATAAATCTGCAGGTTTTCTATCTAGGTAATCATCAAGTTTGAGCATTTCCGATACATCGGCTAATTTACGTTTAATCGTTTGTGCATCTGCGCCAGATTTTTTCAAACCAAAGACAATGTTTTCACGCACGGACATGTGCGGATACAAGGCGTAATTCTGAAACACCATAGCAATATTACGTTTGTGCGGCGGTAAATCATTAATCGCTCGGTCACCAATTTGAATATCGCCTTGGGTGATGTCTTCCAGTCCGGCGACCATACGTAATGTGGTGCTTTTACCGCAGCCACTTGGGCCAACTAAGACAACGAATTCACCATCTTTAACTTCAAGGTTAAGATTTTTCACTATTGGCAAATTGCCATAAGACTTGTTTACGTTTCGTAAAATGACTGAACTCATAATTCTATTCCTTCTAAAATTTAACCTTTAACGCCGCCGTCAGTTAAACCACCTGAAAGGTGTTTATTGGCTAGCATGAAGCAGATGATCACAGGTAAAAGTGTCAACATGGACGCGGCCATGATGCGATCCCAGATGGCGTTTTTCGAGGTGAACAAGGTTTGCAATGCCAACGGCAAGGTTTGGAAATCTTGGTACTGTTTTAGAAACACGGAAGCGAATAAATACTCGTTCCATGCGATGACAAAACAATAGATAAACACAGTGAATAGCATAGGTTTTGATAATGGCAGAATTATGCGCCAGAAGGCCTCTACTCTTGAGCAACCATCCATCATCGCCGCTTCTTCAAGAGAGAAAGGAATGGTTCGGAAATAGTTACCTAGCATATACATGGCAACAGGCAAGGTTTGAATCAGGTAGATCAAGAATAAGCTTAGTATCGTACCACTAGCACTAGAAGCCAAACCTACGTTTACGCTCATTTGATACAGAGGCACCATCAACAAAACACCGCCAACCATATAAACAAACAGCACACCGTTTGCCATTAAAGATTGCGCAGGGAAGCGAAGACGAGCAATGGCATAAGCCGCTAGAGACGCCAAGAAAGTAGAACAAATACCTGTTATCAAAGAGATGGTGAAGGTGTTAAACATATAACGACCAAACGGAAATACGTCACCGCCAGATGTGAATTTATCTAGCAACGCTTGTTTCTTCTCGGCTGATAACGCGGGATTATCTAGCAAGCGTTGAATGCTGGCTGGCACATCGACTTCTTTCGCTGGCATCAAGCCTAGCAATTCTTTATAGGCGTCTAAATGCAGCACTCTAGGAATGAGGGATGGATTCCCCCAATCTATCGGATGCTTTAATGACGTAGAAAGAATCTGCAAAAAAGGAAAGACGCAAAATATCACCAAAGCAAGTACTAGGGTGTATAAGATCACAGATTGAATAGGAGTGCGTTTATTCATCATTATTACCTCTGAGAAAACGGTCATCAATGTTATGAAAAAAGACTAAATAATTGACGATTACCATTTGAGTACCTTGCGAACGTATAACCAAATCAGACCGACCAATACTAATAATTGAATAACTGAAATAGCCGCTGCGCCGCCTTGATCTACGATGCCAGCAAAGGCTTGGTAGTAAGTGAAAATTGGTAAGGTTTCTACGTTTGGTGCGAGTAAGTACACATCTTCAAAACGGTTTAGGTTCCAAATAATACGCAGTAATACAACCGTCGCGATGACGAATTTAAGCTCAGGTAAGGTGACGTGCCAGAAACGCCCCCATGCATTTTGACCATCAATTGCTGCCGCTTCATATAAATCTTTTGGAACACTTTGTAGCTTGGCAAGCAACAATAAATAGGCGATAGGGAAATGCTTCCAAATATCGAACAAGATAACGACAAACAGCGCTGAATCAGGATTACCAATCAGGTTTTCTCGGGTGTCTGTTAAGTGCAATACATCCACAACAACATGGTTATAAATGCCGTTCACTGGATCAAAAATAAACTGCCAACCAAACACGACACTAATCACAGGCGCAAAATAAGGTAGCAAGATCAAACCACGAGCTATATTACGAAAGTGAAATTCTTGGTTCATTAAAACGGCCGCTGCCAAGCCTAAAACCGTTGTTCCTATGACAGTGCCGAGCAAGTAAATAACAGACACGCCAATGGAGTGGTAATAACGAGGGTTACCAAGTAAATCGCTATAATTATCCAAACCGACAAAGGTTTTCGTACCATTGAGTTGTACATCAAAAAAACTTAAATAGATGTTGAACAAAATAGGGTAAATCACCAGCAAGCCAATAATACCAATGGCAGGCGCGACCATTTTGAGGCCGAGTCTCGCTTCGTTTTTTATGAGTATGGATGACGCCATGTTTATTTCCTTTTGCTTGAAAACGGTCTACGTGGCTACTGTGTTAGTAAAGGTTTTCATATGTCGACGTATACAGATCGCTACGATCCTTTTGATCGTAGCGATCTGATGATCGTTATTGAGCAATAATCGTCTTCATTTCTTTCTCTGCATCATCTAATGCCGCTTGAGGATCTTTGCCCTCAATGGTCACGTCATAGATCATGCGAGGAATGACCGATTTGGCGAAAATAGCACCAGAAGCAGGGAACGTTTTACCTTGAACTACAGAGAAGGAGCGAATGTTGTCAAATCCAGAAACAATCTGTTTCATTTTGTCTGCGCCATAGAGTTTAAACACACCATTTGAGTCGTCTAAATACGCTGGATCTTCAGCAATGCCTTTAAGCATTGGGTTCATACCGCCTGGTGCCATGTGTAAAAAAGTGATGTAACTGGCTGGATCGTACATAAATTCGATGAAGTTTTTTGTTGCTTCAGTATCTGCTGAGTCTTTTGTTTTTAAGGCTACAAGACCAGACAAAGTACCGTAAGACGCGGCACTTTTATGGCTAATGATCGGAGCGAAAGCCGTATTTTTTACCAACTCTGGATCAAAGGTTCCACCACTCAATTCTGCAAAGTTCTCAGAAGACAGCGAACCTTTTGCGACTTCTGCTAAAGACAAATCATCCATAATATAAGTGGAGTAGAAGAACATGGCCATTTTACCTTGCAGGTAATAATCACGTGCGCGCCAGTTTTGCGGACCTGGAGGGTTGTACTGAGCAAGATCTTTGTAATATTTGATAGTTTCTAACGTGGCTGGACTATTAAATATCAGGTTGCCTTTAGCGTCGAACTCGTTGGCATTATTCGATAATGCCAACTGAGTGAAAACTTGCTCTGTGTAGCTGTCTTGCTTGGTGCCAACCAAGATACCGTATTGGTTATTGGCTTTGTCAGTCAACGCTTTGGCTGCCGTTTCGATGTTCTCCCATGTATTAGGAGCTGCTAAGCCTTTCTCGTCGAACCAATCTTTACGGTACCAAATCCCTTGAATCCAACCGTGATAAGGTAAACCGTAGTATTCATCAGATGGTGAGGTGAGCGTGGTAAGCGCGCCTTTATGGAACCTACTTTTACCTATGCTACTTACTACGTCTTGGTGTGCTTTTGTATCGATAATGCCCTCTTCACCCAATGACATAATGATTTCAGAGTTAACCTCAATCAATTGAGGTGTAGTACCAGCAGCAACTGCTGCTGCCATTTGAGTTGCCATTTCATTTTCATCAACGGCCACGACTTTCACCGTAACGCCATCGTTCAAAGCTTCAAACGTACTGGCAAGCAGTTCGATGGTTTGTAATCGATCTGATTGGGTTTGTGCTGTCCAAAATTCGACCGTCGCCGCGTTCGTAAGAGAGCTCACAGCGAGTCCGTTTACCAGTAGAGTACTGGCGACAAGCAGAGATTTATAATGTTGCATTGTGATTTCCTCATGTTGTTTTTATTAGTGGTTATTTATCCGTGTTTTTACCGTTCTGATTGATCTTTAAGCTGTCTATTTTAGGGATGAATTAAAACCCTGTTTTCACCACACCTGGGGATAAAACGATTTGAAGGTCTTTTACTCGAACACCTTTAATGCGCGATATCATCATGTTGGCAAGTTGTTCACCTATATGTGCTGGAGGTGCTTGTTGAATACTGGTAATCCCCATACTAGCGGTTAGCTCATCAAGCGGTGTATCACAACCAATCACACTTATTTTATGTTCTGTATTGTCTTGTCTATGGCTTAAACGCATTGCTGCCAAAGCGGCACTTCGCGCGCTAGTGCTAGTGAGGCAAATTAGCGCAGTAATTTCTGGGTGTTGGAGCAAAAATTCGGCACACGCGAGGTAAGTATCTTCCTCGTCAAAACCGACCTCTAAACAGTGTTCGGGCGTAAGAGTCAGCCCAACTTCTTTTGCTGCATCTTGAATACCACGTTGCCTTTCTTGGGCGAAAAAATACCGATCGTTCACTGACACCACACCAATATGACGATGATCTTGTTCATAAAGGTGGGTCAGACTTAAATGGCCGACTTGGTAATTGTCTAAATCTAGCCAAGCAAATTGAGTGGCTCGTTCGGTACGTCCGTAACACACGAAAGGCACGTTGAGTTTAAGTAATCGATGGACTTTCGGGTCGTTAACCCGAGTGCGAAGGAGTAGAAAACCGTCTTGATCGCCAGCTTTAATAAAGCGTTCAAATTCGCTTAACTCTTGTTTTCCGGTATCAATGGCAACCACTTGCAGTAAATAACCTTCTGCTTGCAGCGCATGTCGAGTTCCGGCTAACACCTTCGAAAGAATGGGGTCGAGATATTGAGTATCCTGGCTAGGAACAATAGCCGTAATGGCTCGTTTCGCTTGTACCCAGTGGGCCGCGTCAGCGCCTTTTAATTGGTAACCCTGTCGCGCTGCCTCTTTCAAAACGCGCTTTTTGGTACTAGGGCTAATATCTGGGTAATCGTTTAGTGCTCGTGACACTGTTGATACCGACAAATCCAATTGGGTAGCTATCTCTTTAATAGACATAATGTCTTTACTGCACTCCATTCTTATTTTTATTACTGTCCATCATTAAGAGGAAAATATAAACCCTTAATCGTGCATTTCATGATCAGCAGCAATCGACGTTAAGACCGAAAATGTTTCGATGCAACGATTATTTTTTGCACAATTTCAGTGCGATAAAGGTAAAAATGAAGGATTAGAGGGAAGGGGAAGGTGGCTTTTTAAATGAGAAAAAAGTTGTAGGATGATAAAAGATCAAATTGAGTGTTCGAAGCTAGCGATGAATAGAAATATACGTCATTTAGCTCTGGTTTTTTTTCAGTAAAACTATATTTTTATAGTGACTATAATGTCCGAATGACTATACGTTCTGAATGGCTATAAATTTAGCAAAATAAGCGTGTAGGTATACAGTGCAGAGCGTCCAGCGAGGGCGGTTAAGGCTGCGATACGTATCAAGTTAGGGGTGATGTTGTTTAGCTTACTCATTAAAGTGAAAAATCTATAAGATTTTAAAAAATAGGTGGGGAATGTGAGTAAGGAATAAGGCCTTTACTTATTTAAAGGCCTATTATGTGGTGGATATATATAGTTTAGATATTGTATCTACAAATTGGAAATTCTCTAGAGTAGTAATCTTTACAAATTTGAACAACTTGAGTTCTTAGGTATGTTTTCCGTTCACAATTTGCATCGAATGTTCTTTTTAGGGCCCTTTCTTTTCTCATAAGATGAAAGTTTTCTTCTCTATATTCCATTAGGTCTTCTTCTGCTTCCATTTTCATATTAATCTCGTTAAATCTTCTTATCTGCTGGTCTTCGATAGTATCGCAGCTCTCATTATATTCATCACAATCCTCTTGAAAGTATTTGATAATATCATTGGCTCCATTTATATTCCCCTTATGGTTCTCAACGGCTCTTTCATACTTTGCTACAGTTTTTTCCATGGCATTTCTCTTTTTCTGTAATTCTTCAAGTTCTCTCGTTTTTTCAATACAAATTCTGATTTCTGTTTCATCAGATGACTTCTCTAAATAGCTTGTCACTGACTGTAATACTTTTAAATCTGTCTTTAGTGTCGTTGATAGTGTTGGGTCAGCTTTTTCTTGCCCTGCACATGTTGTGGCCGAAAGTGCTAAAAAATTAAACATAGTCAAAAATATAGACAGTTTAAGTATTTTTAATTTCATATTTACCACCTTTTTAAGTTATTTAATACCTTCAAATAAAAGCAAATACTGCGCCAAATATTCTATCCATAGTCTCTTTCTTAGTTGAAGTTCCACAAATTTCTGAGTGGGGGCTCACGTTAAATACAATGGGCATGGCAAAGATCGGTGATCTTTAATACCCATGGCTTTTGCCTTTTTTAATTAAAAAACATGCAGCTCGTAATGTGAAAAATGCCTCATCTCATACGAAAAAATAATAAGTTGATTGTTTTTTAGTCTCGTAGGAAGTCTTTCACGAAAGAGAGGTTTCATTGTGTTCAATATTTGAGAACTTTATCAAAGAAGTTGTGATGCTAACAGAGGAAGCGATCAATATTGGGTTGGCTAAATTCGCCTTCGGCTGTTTTTTGTAAAGAAAAGTGAAGTTCCGTAAAAAATGAACCAAACCGGTGCTAAGATCAATGCATAGTGACTATAAGGTGTTTGAATTTTTATTTGGCATGATTATTTCCTGTGCCAAAAAATATTAAATATTTTTATAGAGCAATCTATATAAAAGTGAGCCACTTTTTATTCTATATCATATCTTTAATCAGTCATTATTGTTTGTAGGCATTAGAGAGTTCAAGTGATTAGCTTAAGTGGAAAATCACATAAAAAAATATGTATATTAAATACGAGGAAGAAAAACATGGGAAAAATACGAGAGATTTTCTTTGGCTTTTTATTAGCCTTTAGTACGAGTGCCTTTGCCGAAGAAGCAGGCTCGTTTAAGCAAACCATTGCTGCATTCAGTGAAAGCGTCGACGGTTTTTTTAACGATTATACTGGCTGGTTTGTCGGTTTAATTTTTAAAAGTGTACCAATTGGTGATGTCGGTTTCCCAATCATTGTTGGCTGGCTATTGTTAGCCGCTCTGATCTTTACGCTGTACTTTGGCTTTGTTCAGTTTAAACGTGCGGGCATGGCGATTGATATCGTAAAAGGCAAATACACAGACCCTAACTCTAAAGAAGACGGAGAAGTGTCTCATTTCCAAGCATTAACAACAGCTCTTTCCGGTACAGTTGGTCTTGGTAATATTGCTGGCGTTGGTGCTGCACTTGCGATTGGTGGACCTGGCGCGACATTCTGGATGATCGTATGTGGTCTTCTAGGTATGGCATCTAAGTTTTGTGAGTGTACTCTGGGTGTGAAATACAGAACAGTTTTACCATCAGGCGTTATCTCTGGTGGTCCAATGTATTACTTAAGCCAAGGTCTTGCTGAAAAAGGCTTAGGCGGTTTAGGTAAAGTATTGGCTGTTGGTTTTGCTCTAATGTGTATTCTAGGCGCGTTAGGCGGCGGTAACATGTTCCAAGCTAACCAAGCTCACGCAATGCTTACTTACGCTTTTGATGTTCCAAGCGAATACGGCGTTATTACAGGTCTTGTACTTGCTGCTTTAGTATTCTCGGTTATCGTTGGTGGTATGCCATCAATTGCATCTGTAACAGAGAAAATAGTTCCGTGGATGGCTGGTTTGTATATCGGTATGGCTGTCATCGTTATTATTGCTAATATCGATCAAGTTGGCGCTGCATTCAGTGCTATCTTTGCTGGTGCATTTACTGGTGCTGGTGTTGCTGGTGGTTTTATTGGTGCCTTGATACAAGGTTTGAAACGAGCAACATTCTCGAATGAAGCAGGTGTTGGTTCTGCTGCGATTGCTCACTCAGCCGTTAAAACGAAAGAGCCTATCACTGAAGGTCTGGTGTCATTACTAGAGCCATTCGTTGATACCGTTGTTATTTGTACTATGACAGCATTGGTTATCACTATTGCAGGCTTAAACGTTGGTCCATTTGATGGCAGCGGTTTAACAGGTGTAACACTGACTGCAGCATCATTTACTGAGACGGCTGGCGTATTCAAATACTTATTGGCCTTAGCAGTTGTTATGTTTGCATTCTCTACTATGATTTCTTGGTCATACTACGGATTAAAAGCATGGACTTACCTATTCGGTGAAGGCAAAAAAATCGAATTGGCTTTCAAAATGATGTTCTGTGTCTTTGTTGTTATCGGTGCAACTATTCAGTTTGGTGCTGTTATCGACTTCTCTGACGCGGCGATTTTTGCAATGTCTATCTTTAACATTATCGGCTTGTACTTCTTGATGCCGATTGTTAAGAAAGAATTAGCATCCTTTATTGCTCGCGTTAAATCTGGTGAGATCAAAACTTACGAGAAATAATCGCAACCTAAAAGTTGTTAAGTAATCCCGTTATATAAAAAACCCACTACGGTGGGTTTTTTATATTGGGCTTTATTACTCACATATCCATACGGCATAGAGAGCAATATGAACGAAAGTGAATCTTGTATTGTTGACCTAACACGAACATTACTTAAAGATGGCCCTAAATTTTTATCGCATACATTGGTGATAACAAAGAGTAATGCGTATTTAAGGCCAACAGTGGGAGCAATGATGTTCTGTGTCGTGTATATCGTTGTTGGAGGTTTTTTATCTAGTCTTGCCGCTTATTTGTTAGTTGTTTCTACTCAATATGACCTTTCTATATTTGTTGGTGGCTTTGGTATTGCCATTGGTGCTTTTGGCATTATGTTAATCCAACCGTTTTTAAGGCGCGTGAGCTTTAATAAAACATCAGGCGTTTTTGACAACCGTAAAGATCGAAATGTAAAGCTACACCATATTGTTTCATTGCAAATAAACAACAAGATTATTCAACGTAAAAATGCTCTTAGCTACGCCTGCTATGAATTGAATTTACTGACCCTGCATGGACGAAGAATTAACATTTTGAATCATAATAATGAAGATCAACTTGAAAACGACGCGGTGCTATTAAGTATGTTTTTAGGTGTTGAGCTGAAAGACTATCGTAGAGAAATTATATTGTAAGTATGAAAATGACTAGTTAGAGTCGCTTGATATTATCAGGGTCTCTCAAAAGCCTTTCTGGCCGTGTCTATTTTCTCTCGCATAAAACAATGCTCGGCGTGGTCATTGATAAGCCCCATGGATTGCATGAAGGCATACAGTGTCGTTGGGCCGACGAAAATCCAGCCGCGCTTCTTTAGGTCCTTAGAAAGTGCGACAGATTCTTTACATGTGGTTTGTGTTTCTGGTAGTGGCAAGGTGTTTTCATTAGGTTCGTAGCGCCAGAGAAACGCAGCAAGAGAGCCTTCTTTGGCGATGAGTTCTTGAGCGCGTTTGGCGTTGTTGATCACGGCGAGAATTTTACGTTTGTTACGAACGATGCCTGCGTTACTAAGAAGGTCTTCTACATCTTCATCATCAAATAAGGCGATCTTATTAAAGTCGAATTGCTGAAAAGCGAGGCGAAAGTTTTCTCGTTTGGTCAGTATGGTTCGCCAGCTCAGGCCTGATTGAAAGGTTTCTAAACAGAGTTTTTCAAACAAGCGCTGATCGTCAGCAACTGGAAATCCCCATTCTTTGTCGTGATAATCAGGAAAGTCTGGTGCGGAATCTGCCCATGCGCAGCGTTGCTTTGAGTCAGTCACATTATCTTCCTTATTCTCAATGCTGGAATGCACAGGGTTCTAATTTTCAATGACGTGCAAAGCACGATATTCATCATAGGCAAATTGGTCTGTCATGCCGCTGATGTAATCTTGAATCAATCGACAACGGAAATAGAATTCCCAAGCGTCGTCACTGACGTTTTTCAGATTCTTATCAGTAGCAAAGTGAGATTTAAATTCCTTAAGCGTTTCAGGTTTTATCGCCTCTTGATAAGCACGGAGGTGTTTGCTGGATAGCTTGTTACACAGGCGAGTTTGGTAAAGCGGTGTTTTATCTTCTTGGTTAATAATCGCGGTAAAGGTTTCTCTGTTTAAATCGAGCAGTGGTTTATAAATGTCTAATAACCCCGCGATGATACGATAGCCTTGTAGCTCTTGTTTTTGAACTTCTGGCGCACAGAATACGTGCTTGAATGCGACAGATTTAAGGGTTTCTAATAACGCATGGCTACTGCTGTAGTCTTCGACCAAAGCTTGGTTATAAGTGCCGTGATAAATGGCGTCGATGTTATCGATAAATTGTTTACTGGCGTGTTTGACGGAGCGAGTATTGAGTGCAACTCGAAAAGGTACAAAGAAATCACTGACGATATTGGTTTTGTTGTAGCGATACAGATTGTTTTCAATCAGTTGTTCCATCAGGCCGACTTCATTTTCATAAACTGAAAACTTGCCGTTATTGATAATGGTTTGATATTCCTCTTTGAGCCTGACCAGCAGCTCGTCAAATTTCAAGATGCCTTTTTCTACGGCGTCTTCAATGTCGGCAATGCAGTAGGAGATATCGTCGGCCGCTTCCATGACGTAAGCAAATGGGGAACGGCAGCCTTCTTGAATGTTTAGTGTTTTATTGACTGCTTTAATAATCGCGACTTCACTAAGGTAAAAACCAGATTTCTTTTTCAGGTAGCTTTTGGGGTCCTTGTCTTCGACCTTAGGCTTTGCTTGGTCTGCTCGACGGGTGTATTTGATGATGCCTGACATTTGCGTGAACGTGAGGTTGAGCGTTTGCAAGGAATGCACAATACGTAAGGCTTGGGCATTACCTTCAAAAGCGCAAATGTCTGTTATGAGAGGTTTGAGAGTTATTGCCTCATCAAGGATATCTTCTCTTTTTACAAAGGTTTGGATGTGATCGCCAAACCATTGGTTAATCGCGCCTTCTCCAAAATGACCAAAGGATGGGTTGCCTACGTCGTGCATTAAACAAGACATTTCAACGATTGATTCAAACTGGCGATCTAAGTCGGTTAGTCCGTATTCTTCTTGTTTAGCCTTATTTAATTTTTTGAAAATCTGTTGGCTGATGTAACGGCCAACTTGTTGGACTTCCATTGAATGAGTCAAACGGCTGCGTACAGCAGCGTTACGTTCTAGGGAAAAGACTTGGGTTTTTTGCTGTAAACGACGAATGGCGGCAGAGTTAATAATACGACCACGATCACTTTCAAAAATTGAAAGATCTTGGTTGCGTTCATCAAAATTTGGTCTGTTAAACGAACGGTGTGGGCGGATTTTATTTTTAAAATCTATTGTCATTAATAGCGTCCTTATTACCTACGACTAAGCTCCAATATCATTTTTCTATCGTAGATAGTAACTATATTTCTTCTTTAAATACACGTTAAATGGAGATGTAGAGTTGATAAAGTATTGTTTTTTTTAATTGTTTGCATAGGTGAAGCACGATGGTTTTATGCCATCTTGAATCTTAATATGGTATTTTATGGGAATCATTTACAATAGTTGATTGTGTGAAAAAACTGAATGTTACAATCTCAGGAAGAGGCGTGCATTTTAGGGAGTTATTTTCTCTCGACTTATAAAAAGGAGAAGGGTTGTGAAAAATTATAAAAATATCGTTTTTATCATCAGTTTAATTTCTTCGCCTCTTTTGATGGCTGAGTCCTTATCTATTAATTCCATTCATTCTTGTTTGGCTTTAGTCGATTTTGTAAACTCGAAAGTAAAGGGTGCTAACGACACTTACTCTTCAGATGAAAAAGAGTTAATTCATAAAGGTTTGTCTGGGTACAGTGAGTATCTTGATAAAGATGTTATTAATCCGAAGTTGTTAAAACTATATGGAGGAAATGCTTCTCAAGCTAAACTGATGAAAAAACTGTTTAGCCGTCAACAAGGAACCTTTACTCAATATCTGGATGACCGTTACTCAGAGAAAAAACTCTTAACTGACTACGCAGTAGGAATCCAAGAGTGCTCAGTTAAAACTGGCTCTCAAGGCGATGTTGCGCTGGCGCTTAAAAAAGCAATTAATACTATGGCTAAGAAGTAGTCAGAGTATCGTCAAGTGAAGTGGGTCATTTATATTATCCACTTCAAATCTCCCTCTTTTTTCTTTAATACCCAATAGCCATCAGAATTTTATTGCTTGCCTAAGGCTCATTTGGAGCATATTTGAGAAACAAGCCAAGTGAAACCAACAAAACAGCTGCACTGATTACAATCGCCACGGGGTAATACAGGTTTCCTGCCATATCCAGCTGGCTGTATTTGATAACCATAATAAGTCCCTCCAGTGCGAGGGCAACACATACTGTACCTATGAATCGGGGCAATGTACGACGTAATAAAATAATGACGTCATGCTCATTACCACTGCCATATTCTTTATTAATTACCATTGCTAGCTCAAATACGGCAATGGCAATGATATTCGAATTAATGATTTGAATAATCACTTGAGTTAGGTCTTTGCCATTAAGGTATTCTTCAACTGCAGAAACGAAGGTCGAAATTACGACTAAACCGGCTAAAGTAAAGAAGATACAGGCAAAGGTTTTTGCGAAGATTTTTTGGACATTAATTGTCATTCTAAAAGCTCAGTTATGGGTGTTGGTCTTTACAATGGGTGCTCTTAAATGAATAAACAGTCTGGTGAAAGGTTTTATTGCAATACTTTCTTGTTAGTGACAATTAAAGGCTGGTCTTTACAAAAAAGTAGTTATTTAACAATGGCGCATAGAGCGCCATTTTTATTTAAATAGAATTTTTAGTAGCGGGTCTCTTCTGTATGCGAGTGTTACGCAAGCGTCGAATAGAATCGAAAATAAGTAGTGCTAGTGCAGACCAAATAAGCACAAAAGTTATCAATTTTTCAGGGCTTAAGGGTTCGTCATACAAAAATACGGCTAGGAAAAACATTCCAGTCGGACCTATGTATTGAAAGAATCCAAGCGTTACCATGCTGACTCGGTTTGCTGCAGCAGCAAAACACATTAAAGGGACCATTGTGATGGGACCTGCTGCGAATAGTAACCAATTTGTTGAAGAGGTATTAGCAAACATGTTCGCTGTTGGTGAGTCGATAAGCACTAAATAAACTATAGCGAAAGGCAGCATAATACTGGTTTCAATTGCCATTCCAGTAAAGCTATCGACAGCAATTTTCTTACGAATCAATCCATAAACCCCAAACGTTAATGCCAACGTTAATGCTACCCAAGGCAAAGAACCAAACTGAATAACTTCAAATACCACAGCGCAAAAGCATAAAGCAACGGCTGCTTTACGTACTCTATCTAACTTTTCTTTGAAGAAAATAACACCAAGTAAAATACTTATTAATGGATTGATGTAATAACCCAAACTGGCGCTGAGCATTTGATCATTTTGTACCGCCCAAATAAAAGCCCCCCAGTTTAGTCCGATTAAGGTGGTCGAAATACACATGGCCATTAGGATTTTTGGTGAACGTAAAACAGTTTTTAACGCATCGCTATATCGCAAGATAATAATTAATACAAAAACTAGGATGCAGGACCAAATAACACGATGAGCAAGTATTTCCGTCGCTGGGACGAAAGACATTTCTTTAAAATAAATAGGTGCAATTGCCCATAGGGTAAAAGCAGTTAAAGCATAAAGAATGCCGCTTCTAGAAGATGTTTGCATCGCTGTCATCCTAATTTCATGTGTATCAGTTTAGGGTGGTGAGTGTATAGGAATACATAGCTCTCGTGCAGTATAAAAAATACTCCCTTACAAATAGAAAGATGAACATCTTGCTGGTAATAGTATTGCCTAAATAAAGTGATGCGTTTAAAGTGAGCTCAACAAATTTTACATAAATCGAACTTCGGGGCGGGGCGAAATTCCCCACCGGCGGTAATTTGTTTAAATTTACTAATCAAATGTTAGTGGATGGTAATAAAAAGCCCGCGAGCGCTTAATTTTTTTGGTTATATTAAGAAGTTAAGGTCAGCAGATCTGGTGTAACTCCAGAGCCGACGGTTACAGTCCGGATGATAGAAGATCGACCAAGTGTTAGTGGCTTTTGATGGTATTCAGAAGCTTCTTTTCTGTGCTTTTTATGGCTCCAATACTTGGTATATTCGTACTCATCACCCCTGTGCATCTTATTCATTTGGAGAAACCAAGATGGCAGGAATACTTTTTATCATGATCGCGTGCTTTACGTGGGCGCTTGATACTTTAATTCGTTACCCTTTACTGGGGTCGGGTTATTCCGCACTGCAAATTGTTTTAATCGAACACCTTACGCTAGTAGTTATTATCAGCCCTTTGATATGTCGCTATCGCTATGTTTTCCGCCACTTATCACTCAACAGTCTCTTATGTTTGTTATTTATTGGTGGAATCGGCTCAGCGGTTGGTACCCTGGCGTTCACTGAAGCTTTTCGATACCTGAATCCAACGGTTGTTATTTTGTTGCAAAAACTACAACCGATTATTGCCATCTTGCTGGCCTATTGGTTTTTGAAAGAACGTATTGAAGGTCAGTTTCTGCGCTGGGCCATAGTTATTTTGTCAGGTAGTTTTATTATGATGTGGCCTGATTTACGTTTGTTGAGTGATGCACAATGGCATTATTCAAGCGACAGTATGAGTTTATTAAAAGGTTATGGTTTTACCTTAATTGCAGTTGTTGCTTGGGGCGCTGCGACTGTGTGCGGTAAATACCTTTCACATCAAAATGTTCCTGCAAACGCGATTATGTCTGGTCGTTTTGTCGCGGGGTTGTTGGTTTTAGTACCGTTAGCGATGATGCAGACAGAAAGTCTGACCGCGATTGTGCCTGTGGATTTGAGCCTAATTATTATCATGGCCCTATTAAGTGGCTTAATAGGTATGTGGTTCTATTATCGAGGCTTAAAGACAGTACCTGCTCAAATGGCAACCTTGGCCGAGTTATCTTTTCCTGTATTTGCGGCTAGCATTAATTGGCTTTTCCTAGACAAAGGATTAACCAGTTACCAAATTATTGGTGGGAGTATTTTGATTCTTGGCAACATTGGCTTACGCATGAAAGAGCTTCGTCACACAGAGTTAATTACAGAAACGCATCAATCCTAATTATTTTCTACTCTGCGTTTTAGGGTTCTAGTTAACAATGACTTAAAGAGTCTGATGATATACATCAGACTCTTTTTTACATTTATAAAGACCATATTAAAATACCTCGCACAAATGAGCTTCTTTTACTTTAGAATAGAGACCTTAAACTTGTCCAAATGATCAATTTTATCGATTCAAATAGAATCGATAAAATTGTTTGTCTCTAGTAAGGAAAATAGATGTCACGCGACTCTGTGAATAATCCAGCTCCAGTTCCAGCTCCAGCACCAAAAACTCAGCTTCTTGAGATCGTACTTCTGTGGATTGCAGGCGTGAGTACTGCGATGCAGTTCGCAAAATTCTCGGTGTCTTATGATGCTGTTTTACAACACTATCAAACCAGCGCAACAATGACAGGAATGGCGCTTTCGATTTTAGGTGTTGCAGGGCTAATGTTCGGCGTATTTGGTGGCATTATCGCTAGTCGAGTAGGCTATTTAAAGGTATTGATGGGCGCCTTGCTTTTAGGGGGCTTACTCTCATTTATTCAGTCATTACTGCCAAACTTTACCTTGTTAATAATTACTCGATTAATTGAGGGCTTCTCTCAATTAGGTGTTGTTGTTACGGCTCCAACGTTAATCGCTAAATTAAGCGCGCCTCAGCATCGTTCCTTGAGTATGGGGTTATGGGCAACTTTCTTTGGTGTTGCATTTGCCGTAAGCGGTTGGTTAGGCAAAGCCATATTAGACCAATATGGCTTAAGTGAATTATTCTTTAGTCATGGCGTATTAATTACTAGCATGGCTGTAATTTTGTATTTTTTATTACGTAATAATCCTGTATTAAATATTGAACCTGTAGCCGTTAATCAAGGCAGCTTTCTTCGTCAAATGGCGCGAGTGTATCGTAATCCGCGATCGCTATTACCGAGCGTCGTCTTTCTTTTCTATACTTGTACGCTTGTGTCGTTATTAACCTATGCTCCTCGCTTAGTAGACGATGCAAAACTGCAGGCATTATTGATGGTGTGTTTACCATTGGTCAGTACATGCGGGACCTTTCTTGCAGGCGCATTGGCACAATACGTAATGCGGCCACAACATGTCGCTTTAATGGCTTATTCAGGGATAGGAATTAGTGCGTTGACCTTATCTTCTTTATTGGATCAGCCAATCGTATTTGGGTTGGCGGTCGGCGTGCTGATTTTGTTTCTTGGTATGGTGTCTGGCGCATCAATGGCGATGATTCCTGCATTAGCTCGTAATCCAAGTGAGCAGGCGCAAAGCTATGGTCTTATTGCTCAATTCGGTAATCTTGGTGGAACCATTGGACCCCCTTCGTTTGCTCTATTAATTTCGCTCTATGGAATCTACGGCCTAGTTTCATTAGTACTGCTGATATGTAGTTTAGGTATTGTGTTTAGTTTCTTGGCAAATCGAATAAAATCGACTGAATCTGTTTAGCCCTATGGGGGTTAATAAACATTCGAATTGTGTCAATAATAGGGATAGGTTAAAAAAGCAGGAATGAGTTGTAACATTTTCACTTTTTTGACGTCTAATCTTCATATTATCAGTTTAATAACTAATTTGAGCTGAATTCGAATCGGTTTTGTTGGAGTCTGCTAAATGAAAAAAATTGGATTGTTGGTGTTAATTGCAGCGATTGTCGCTGGATTTTTCTACTTTGATCTTCACCAACTACTAACATTAGATGGTTTAAAATCTGGCCTGACACAGTTTGAAGAGTGGCGTAGTGCTAGCCCAGTCTTAGTGACTGGCGGTTTCTTATTGCTTTATATAGCAGTAACCGCTTTGTCTTTGCCTGGCGCTGTCATTATGACCTTGGCGGCAGGTGCTCTTTTTGGCTTAGTGTTAGGAACTGTAATTGTTTCTTTTGCCAGCAGTATTGGCGCAACATTAGCATTTCTTGCCTCACGTTATTTACTGCAAAGTACCGTTCAAAAACGCTTTGGAGATCGCCTTAAAGCGTTTAATGAAGGTGTTGAAAAAGACGGTGCCTTTTACTTATTCACCCTTCGTCTTGTGCCTGTTTTCCCTTTCTTCCTTATAAATTTGGTAATGGGTTTAACGAAACTTCGTGCTTTTACATTTTACTGGGCAAGCCAATTAGGCATGTTAGTCGGTACAGTAATTTATGTGAATGCAGGAACTCAGCTTGGTCAACTTGAAAGTTTGTCAGGTATTTTGTCTCCTTCATTATTGTTCTCTTTTGTCTTGTTAGGGTTACTTCCTTTAATGGCTAAAAAAATAGTAGAAATTATCAAAGCGCGTCGTGTCTACAAAGGATTCACGAAACCAAAATCATTTGATCGTAACCTTATTGTAATTGGTGGCGGTGCTGGTGGCTTAGTAAGTGCTTACATCGCAGCGGCAGTAAAAGCAAAAGTGACTTTAATCGAAGCAAATAAAATGGGCGGCGATTGTTTAAACTACGGTTGTATCCCAAGTAAAGCTTTGATTAAAAGTGCGAAAGTTGCGCAGCAAATGCGTCATGCCGAAAACTATGGTTTAGACAGCAGCGAACCAACTTTTTCATTCAAAAAGGTTATGGCACGTGTTCATGATGTTATTAGTAAAATAGAGCCTCATGACAGTGTTGAGCGTTATACAGAACTAGGTGTAGACGTAGTGCAGGGTTATGCAAAACTTATTGACCCTTGGACGGTAGAAATCCAGTTAAACGATGGTGGTACTCAACGTCTGACTGCCCGTAGTATTGTTTTAGCGACAGGTGCTCGTCCATTTGTTCCTGATTTACCAGGTTTGAATGACGTGGGTTATTACACAAGCGATAACTTGTGGGAAGAATTTGCTAAGTTTGATGAGCCACCAAAACGTCTTGTTGTATTAGGTGGTGGCCCAATTGGCTCTGAATTGGCTCAAAGTTTTGCTCGTCTAGGCTCTAATGTGACTCAGGTTGAGCGTGCTGCGCGTATTATGGCGAGAGAAGATGAAGAAGTGTCTGAGCTGGTTCAAGAGAGTATGAGATCAGATGGTGTAACCATTCTAACGTCTCACAATGCCATTCGTTGTGAAAAAGACGGTGATGTTAAGCGCTTAATCGTTGAAAAAGACGGTGTTGAAACCGTCATTGAGTTTGATGCGTTGCTTTGTGCTGTAGGCCGTCAAGCACGTCTTGAAGGCTACGGTTTAGAAAATCTAGGCGTTGAAACAAACCGCAATATTGTAACAAACGATTATCTTGAAACTTTGTTCCCGAATATCTTCGCTGTAGGCGATGTGGCTGGCCCTTATCAGTTTACTCATGTTGCCGCCCATCAGGCTTGGTTTGCTGCTGTGAATGCGTTATTTGGTAACTTTAAGAAGTTCCGTGCAGATTACAGAGTAATTCCATGGGCGACCTTTGTTGATCCTGAAGTGGCTCGTGTGGGTTTAAGTGAGCAAGATGCAAAAGAGCAAGGCATTGCTTATGAAATGGTTCGTTATGGACTTGATGACTTAGATCGTGCCATTGCAGAAAGTGCGACGGCAGGCTTTGTTAAAGTGTTAACGGTTCCGGGCAAAGACAAAATTTTAGGTGTCACCATTGTTGGTGAGCATTCTGGTGAGTTATTGGCTGAATTCGTCTTAGCAATGAAACATGGTTTAGGTCTGAACAAAATTCTGGGTACGATCCACACTTACCCAACGTGGGCTGAGTCAAACAAATACGCAGCGGGCGAGTGGAAGCGAGCTCATACACCAGAGCGTATATTGGCTTGGGTAGAAAAATACCACACATGGCGTCGAGGCTAATCAAATGAAAAAATGGCTGATTACTTTATTCGCGGTTATTGGATTACAAAGTACGATGGTGAATGCTGAAAACGCATTTGACCATTCATCATGGAATGACTTGCTACAGCAAAATGTACACCTCTTGAATGGCGGTCAAGCTAGCCAAGTGGATTATCAGGGGTTTGCAGATGACAGGACGTCTTTGAAAAATTACTTAGAGAGTTTGGCTCAAGTTAGTCAAACTGAATTCGATAACTGGCCTAAAAATGATCAGTTAGCGTTTTTAATCAACACCTATAATGCGTGGACGGTTGAGCTTATTTTAACTAAGTGGCCTGGCCTGAAATCTATTAAAGATCTTGGTAGTCTGTTTAGCTCTCCTTGGAGTAAAAGTATCGTATCTCTGTTTGGTAAAAAATACTCTTTGGACGATGTTGAGCACAAGTTGATTCGTGGTTCAGATCGTTACAATGATCCGCGTATTCACTTTGCCGTCAACTGTGCCAGCATTGGTTGTCCTGCATTAGCGAATCAAGCTTTTCAAGGTGACAATGTTGATAGCTTATTAGAAACGCAAACAAAACTGTTTCTAGCAGATCGCAGCCGAAATCGTTTGAAAGGCAATAAAGTAGAATTGTCTTCTATTTTCAAATGGTACCGTGAAGACTTTGAAAAAAACTGGAAAGGATATAAGTCTTTAGAAGATTTTCTAGTCAGTTATTCGACTGATTTAGGGCTGACTCCTGATGCGATAGTAAAGCTTAAAGCGAAGAAATTAGACATCAAATTTCTAGACTATGATTGGGCATTGAATAAAACGTTGTAAAGCACATTTTTTGAGTGTGTGATGAATAGCCTATTCTTCTACGGGAGAATAGTTCTTCATCATTTCCCAAAATAATTTTGCTTGATAGCTTTGAGTTTGATGACGCATGCGAATCATAAAAATAGGCAATTGGCTCTGTGAGGTAAAATTTTCTATTTCTATGGGAATTAGCTGACCACCGTCAAGTTCAGAATTAATAGTATGCTTTGGCATTCTTGCCCAACCTAAACCATGCAGCAGCATGGTTTTTTTTGCTTGAAAATCATTCACGTACCAACGCTTTCCTGTTGGTAAAATGTATCTATGACCATTTTCAGTGGCGCTTTCTGCAGTATTACTTACTAAGATTTGTGGCAGTTTATAAAGTTGTTGAGGCTTGATTTTTGTACCATTGCTATTGAACGTATTAAAGCATTCTGGGCTGACGACAGTGATCATCTGTATTTTATTTAATTCAATGAAAGCGTGTCTATCATCTAATCCGTATCTCGGGCCAATGGCAATATCACATTTGTTTTTTATTAACCTCTCTTGGACGCCATAGAGATGATCTGTGGTGATGTCTAAAGAAATATCAGGATAATGTAGTTGGAAGGCTTTAATCCGACCCATACAGTCGCTATCGAGCCCCATAAGACTCAAACAAATAGCCAAAGGCGTAGTTGTTCCTTGAGCAAGGTCATGGCCAAGATTATCCAGTTGTTGGGCTTGGGACAAAAGCTTTTTACTTTGTAGAAAGAAAGCATGACCGGCTGATGTTAATGTGGGTCGATAACTGTCCCGATCAAATAAAGAAATACCGTATTGCTCTTCTAGTATTCTAATAGAGGCGCTAATAGCTGGCTGAGTTTTGTGTATTGCTTCAGCTGCAGAGCGAAAGCTACCTGTTTCAACAACTGCAATAAAAGCCCTGAGTTGGTCTAACTTCATATTCATGCCACATGATAATTAATTATGATCGTTTTAATAGAAAAACGAGATTATTTATAGTTCATTATTTGTTTTAACATAACAAGCATTAAGTACATTGTTTTGTGCGTTTTATGAAAGGAGAAGGGCTAAGTGGAGTTATCATTTGTTATTTTATTTTTTGCGGGTTTGATTACTGGTTTCTCGAAATTTTCAGTAGGTGGAATGGGCTTATTAGTATTGCCAATTGTGATGGTCTCTTTTCCTGGGCCGCAGGCGTTAGGGATTTTGTTGCCGCTTTATATCATCACCGATTTAATGGCTGTCGCCAGTTATAAGAATAAAATCGCATGGCCTGTATTAGCGCGGTTCTTACCTTTGGCTTTACTCGGTATTTTTATCGCGAGTCACTTTCTGGCAACGATAGATGCGGACCAATTTGTGGTTTTTTTAGGTGTCACTATTCTTGCCATGATTGCATTAGGTTTATATTTAGATTTTCGACCAACCTCTTTTATGCGTAAACCTTGGGTTGCTTACTCAATGGGCTTTTTCGGAGGTGCTGTAAGTATGATGGCTAATGCAGCCGGTCCATTGTTTAGTTTATTTTTACTAGAGCAAAAGCTAGATAAGCCAACGTATGTCAGCACGCGTGCATGGGCGTTCTTGATTCTTAACTTTGTTAAATTTCCTTTGTATATGGGACTTGGTTTATTGTCGATGAAAACGATTGAAACAAGTTTATATGCAATCCCGGGTTTAGTGATCGGTTCATTTATTGGTTTCCACTTTTTGAAGAAGGTGAACCCAATTCAATTTAAATGGATGATCAGAATCATGTCTACGATAGCGGCGTTCAAGTTGTTTCTATTTACATAAAAAAGTGTTTTTAAGCATTATAGAATTAAGTAAGTGTTTTCTAGTATTAGAATATGAGAAGTGGGAATAGCCAAGCTTGTTAATAAAAAAGTAAAAAATTATGATCGCATGGTCTGTACAAAAAACATACAAAAAAATCCGATTCAACCTTGTACTAAATGATCAATTACTTATTAATTAGAGGGTAAACGATAGGATTGGATTAATTATCGTAAAAAGCATACTTTTCGTGGAAATATGTATGGAACACAATGTAAAAAGTGATATTAAGTTAGAGGACATTTTAAACACGACTCCTATTGCTGTTGGGTGGTCTAATGTCTCCTCTGATAGAGTCGAATATATCAATAAGAGTTTTAACCTACTGTTTGGCTTTAACCTGGAAGACCTCCCCGATATCGGAACTTGGTGTCTACGTGTTTCTCATGATGCTGGTTTTTACCATAATGTTATTGAACCTTGGATCTGCAGCAGTGATGGGAATTCGTCTACCGAAGATTTAAAGACACAGTTACTTTGCAAAGACGGTTCTGTTAGACAAGTTAGTATGAGTTTTTCTACCGTAGGTGAGAAAAGGCTGTGGTATTTCAATGACGTTACAGATTATTGGGTTGTTGAAAAACGACTTCGTACTCAAAGTAATATGCTTGAAATGGTAGCAAAAAGTTCAGCATTGAAAGATATCTTGAATGTCATCGTAAAGCAGATTCAATTAGAAAGCTCAGACTCCCTTTGCAGCGTATTGCTATTTGATAAGACTGAGCAATGTTTGAGATTGGGTGCTGCCCCTGATTTGCCGGATTTTTATAATGCCGCTGTAGATGGCATAGCGGTTGGGGCAAATATTGGTTCCTGTGGCGCCGCTGCATATTCAGGTAAGCGCGTTATAGTAGAAGATATTGCGACACATAAAAACTGGGCTCCTTTCACACAAGTGGCTCAGGAGGCTGATGTTGCAGCTTGTTGGTCTGATCCTATCATGTCCTCGAAAGGTGATTTACTTGGTACATTTGCTATTTATAAGCGCGTACCATCTTCTCCGACAGAAAAAGATTTTGAGCTTATTAACTTCGCCAGTAATTTGGTGTGTATTGCGATTGAGAGCTTCAAAGGTCAAGAAGAGCTGGAGAAGAGAGCTTACTATGACCACCTCACTGGTTTAGCCAATCGAGGTAGTTTCTTCCAGCAATGTGAAAGCATTCTAAATAAGACTCTTCTTGATGATACGCCTTTGTCTATCGTTATGATGGACGTTGATCATTTCAAAAATATCAACGACGCTTATGGACATAAAGCAGGCGACTCTGTTTTGAAAAAATTAGCTGAAGTGAGTCAATCTGTCCTGAGGCAAGACGATCTTATTGCTCGAATAGGTGGTGAGGAATTTGCTATTTTATTGCCATCTACCAAAGAAGAAGGCGCCATCAGAGTTGCTGAAAAACTTAGAGTTGCAATAGAAAAAAGCATGGTGTTGAGCCCCGAAAATCAGAAAATTTATCTTACGGTGTCCTTGGGTGTCGCTTATAAGAACAGTGGTTATTGTTCTGTTGATGAGTTGTTAAGCCAAGCTGATAAAGCTTTGTACCAGTCAAAAGATGCAGGACGGAACTGTGTGCTCTCATTAGAATGTCATGGCAGGAAGTCGTTGTTTTAACTACAATCTTGGCTTTTAGTGTTATTTTTCAGAACCACTTTGAATGGTGTGAAATCATTTAGGTAACACGCACAGAAAATATAAAAGCAGGAATCATGAGTCAAAGCAACCAATCGACAGGCGTCAGAAGTTACCTCAATGGTTATAGTGCTCACGTGCAGCAGCAAGTACAAGACTTACTTGAAACTGAAAAATCACAAAGCTGGTTATTAAATAAATACCCTCATGCACACACTTTAAATGGTACCCGTGGGTTATATGATTACGCGATGGGTATTAAAAATGACTGTATGCGAAGCTCACCTCCCATTAGTAAAGTCATTTATGACGATAAAATACACGTTATAAATAATGCATTGGGTTTGCATACTTTTGTTTCTAGAAAACAGGGTAATAAGCTAAAAGCAAAAAATGAAATTCGTATTGCAGCCTTGTTCAGAAACCTACCAGAACCTTTACTGAAGATGATAGTGGTGCATGAATTAGCGCATTTAAAAGAGAAGGATCACAGCAAAGCTTTCTATAAGCTTTGCTGTTACATGGAACCAGATTATCATCAGCTCGAATTCGATTTACGTGTTTATCTTAGCCATCGAGATCGGTTTGGTGATTTGTGGGTTTAGGCTTTTGCACTGTTTAACGAAAACTCAGGGTTGATAGAGGTAAGCTTCTTCGTTAAATAATTTAGTAAGACACCGTACATCGGAATAAATAACCCAAGGCTAATAATCAGCTTAAATACAAAGTCTGCGAGAGCTATTTCTTGCCAATGCTGAGCCATGAATAGATCTGGGCTTTGATAAAAGGCAATTCCAAAGAAGGCCAGAGTATCTAACGCATTCCCTAATAAAGTCGACGCCGCAGGTGCAATCCACCACAATTTCAACTGACGAAGACGATTAAAAACTTGAATATCAAGTACTTGTCCAAGTAAATATGCCAATAAACTTGCAAGTGCTATACGTCCAACGAAGGTATTAAACGACGCTAGAGAGTCAAATCCTTGAAACGCACCTTGAGCGAAAATTACAGATAAAACATAAGATACAAGCAAAGATGGAATCATGACCCAAAAGACAATTTTACGCGCTAATGCAGCGCCAAAAATTCTAACGGTAAGGTCTGTCGCTAGAAAAATAAAAGGGAAAGTAAAAGCACCCCAAGTAGTATGGAATCCAGCAAGAGTAAAAGGGATTTGAACAAGATAATTACTAGACGCAATAACCAGCAAATGGAAAATGGCAAGATAACACAGAGCTTTACCCTGCTGTAGAGATGTGAACGTACTCATATTGTGACCTTTTTCGTTTGATTGGGGTGAGGGAACCCAAGTTTATAAAAGTGCATTATTTCAAATGGACTTTCATTCAATTTTAATATTGGTTCGATCTTATGATCAAACACGGAGGCGGATTATACATAACTCTTTTGATAATTCAATTTGATATGTCTAATCATAAAGTTTGTGTATGGCGCAGTGGTTAAAAAAGGTAATGCTTAAAAGCGCATTAAATAAAAAGAGGCGGTGAAGTCGCTCTCACTGCCTCTTTTTAAATTTCTATCTAAATACTAAGCGCTTTTGATTAAATGTCTATCCGTTACTTAATCAATAAGAGTGTTAGTCTTCTTCATCATCTGCTGAATTAATGCGAGCAAGTCGCTCTTGTTCCTCATCAAATGCTTCTTGTATTTCTACAAGAACCGACTCAACGTCAGCTTCTTCTGTCGGTTCATCAAACAAGCCAGTTAACTCTGTGGTTGGTGTTAATTTACCCGCCTCAAATAGAGCCCAAATTTCTTTGGCATATTTGGTTTCTAGAATCTCAGGAGCAGACATGCCGTAATAGTCACGCATGTTATTTACATCGCGTTCTAACATCCACTCTGCGTTATTATTAGCAGCAGCGTCAACGGCTTGAGGAAGGTCAATGATGACTGGGCCATGGGAGTCGACAAGAACGTTAAACTCGGATAAATCACCGTGTATTAGACCTGCACATAACATGCGAACGATTTCTTGTATGATGGTAGCGTGATCTCGTCTTGCTTGTTCTGGACTTAAAACGACATCATTTAGACGGGGTGCTACTTCACCATTGTCGTCTGTGACGAGTTCCATTAACAAGACGCCATCAATACAGCCATAAGGTGTAGGAGCGCGAACGCCAGCTTCGGCTAAACGATATAAAGCATCGACCTCGGCATTCTGCCAAAGGTTTTCTTGTTCGTCCCGGCCAAATTTAGAGCCCTTTTCCATCGCTCGTGAGCGTCGGCTATTTCGGACTTTTCGACCTTCACGATATTGTACCGCTTGCTTAAAGCTGCGCTTTCCAGCTTCTTTATATACTTTTGCACAGCGGATTTCTGTTCCACAACGTACTACGTAGACTGTCGCTTCTTTCCCGCTCATTAATTGTCGAAGCACTTGGTCTATTAAGCCATCTTCGATGAGTGGTTGTATTCTTTTAGGGATTTTCATGCGGCTCGTTATACAGTTATTAAATGACAAATTAAACTATCAGGAACAAATACTAAACGTTATTGCTGATATGATGAAATCTTTCTTACTTTTCAATGAATTATACTCTTAATTGAGGTCCCGTTTCTTATATTCACTTCTCACTAGGAACTCAATCATCTCATTGATTTTCATGTCTTTTTCTTCGGCCAGTGCATTTAGCTTCTGCTTCGTATTGAGCGTCATACTAATACTATAAGGCTTTTTACCACTCGATTTTTCTCTAAATTTTTTCTGACTCCAAGCTTTTTTCATCTTATCAATGACCAAAGCCTTACGGTCTACGTTATCAGATAAATCGATAGTAGCAATGACCGCAGCTTTTTTTTCTGCATCACTGCTTGGAATCCAAGCTTGTTCTAGAGGTCTTTGAGTGATGTTTTGTAGGTAAGACCATGCCCAAACCCAGTGTTTAGGGTTGTTGTCTTCCATCCAATTTACAATTGTTTCATTTAATCTAACATCTTGCCATTTAGCCTTTAAATGCTCAAGAATGCTTTGTTGTGTCTCAATATCCGCTTCGCCATCATAAAACGCACCAATAATATCTGCGTGTCGCTCCAAAACGCTGTCTCTATCTGTATTAAAAGATTTTGCAGAGAGTGCTAATGGTTTTTTCTCATTTTCTGGATTCTGTTCTGATGTGCGGCTTTTTAAGTAGCACCAAGCCCAATTGCATAAGCGTTGGTCATTTTTATCTATCCAGCGGAAATATTGTGAAGGAATTTGGGCTGCTCTAAATGCTGTACGCATTTGAGAAGCAAAATTCTTAGGGGCTCGATTTTTTTTAATAAGAACTTCTAGCTCGTCGTTTATTCCCTTTAATTTTTCTTGATAAGACAAACCGCGTAAATTTTTTAATGATGCGCTTTTAATATGCTGCACTAAATACTCTGCGTAAAAAACACACTCGCGTTCAGATGACGCTTCTAAAAATTCATTTTCGCCTCTTATCACTTTAAGCCCCCTTTTTAGAGATTTTTATTCCAAATAGTAATAAATCTACAGTGTAGAGTGTTCTGTAAATACTAAGTGTATTTTTGTGATTTTACAATAACTATACAGTGTGTTGTTTGTGTATTTGTGTGAATTTAAACTAATTTTTAATTTTATATTGGCTTGATTAGATGTTATTTAGATGCGAAGTCGCTGTAAAACTGGTGCGAGATAATTGAGTAAAAAAAATAGATGAAAATTAGATTTTGGGGGATGGTATGTCTAATAGAAAAGTGTGGATGAGTGTTCAAATGAAGAGAGCGTCAAAAAAGCCATAAAAACTAAAGCGTTACATTTGAGAGCATTAGGAGCACGCTCAATTAATCTTAAGCAGGAAAAATAGAAAGTATTTATCAAGGGAGAAAAGTGCTAATAAATGCATTGAAAATACACAGACTAAAACAGCCAGATATCTTTAAAATAAAACAGAATCAGCAGTTTTTATTGCTCTGGTTGTTTATAACGCTAGGTGGGCTTGTAACAAGCAATATATCATGACTAAACAAAAGTCATACGGCATTACTTGTTATCTAATATTGTATTTATCTTGCGGGGTGTCTTCGCTTAGGCTTACTGCTTTTAGACGAGTGATGACCTAATGCTTTCGCTCTTAGTTCTTTTCTAGATGGCTCGCGTTTTTTATTTGTGTTCTCGACCTTATTTAAATCTGGTTCAAAACCTGGAAGCCATTGAGGCACAAAATTTTCGCCTACTAATTTCTCAATATCAGTCAGTAAATAACGTTCTTTTTCAGACACTAAACTAATCGCTAATCCCGTTGCCCCTGCACGCCCTGTTCTACCAATACGGTGAATATAGTCTTCAGCATTATAAGGGAGCTCATGGTTGATCACGTATTGAAGTTGTTCAATATCTAACCCTCGCGCAGCAACATCTGTTGCTACTAATGCACGAACTTTGCCTGCTTTAAAATCTGTTAATACTCGATCACGAGCCCCTTGGGATTTATCACCATGGATAGATTGAGTGGCAATGCCATCTTTACCCATTTCTTTGGCTAATTCATCAGCACCTTGCTTGGTTCGAGTAAAAATGAGTACTTGTTTCCAGTTTTTAGAACCAATTAGGTAGGATAAAAGCGCGCTTTTACGGTCTTTATCTACGGCATAAATAAGTTGTTCTACTTCGGCCGCCGTGGTGTTTCGATTGTTTACTTCAATTAATTTTGGATCTTTCAATAAAGTTTTACTTAAAGCAAAAATCTCATCATTAAAAGTTGCAGAAAAAAACAAAGTCTGTCTTTTATAGGGAAGTTTTTTTAAAATTCTTTGAATATCAATGATAAAGCCCATATCTAGCATTCGATCAGCTTCATCCAAAACCAATGTTTCGACCTTGCTCAAATCAATCAAGTTTTTCATGACAAGTTCAAGTAATCGCCCTGGTGTTGCGACCAATATTTCACAGCCTTGCTTTAATGCATCCAGTTGGACATTGATACTTGCTCCACCGTAAACAACAACAGAATTAACGGCTAAACCTTGGCTATAACGAATAAAGCTGGAATGCACTTGTTGCGCTAGTTCACGAGTCGGCGTTAGAACCAATACTTTTATGTGTCTTGTCTCATTTGATTGTTGGTTTTGTACAATACGATGTAAAAGCGGCAAGGCAAATGCTGCGGTTTTACCTGTCCCTGTTTGAGCACCAGCCATTAGATCTTTTTTATCGAGAACAGCAGGTATAGCCGCTTCTTGTATTGGAGTAGGAGTGACATAGCCTAGTTCATGTATGACATCGGTAATTTCTTTAAGAAGTCCTAAAGAGGTGAAGCTCATGGGTATCTCGTTCGTTATAAGTAATTTCGCTAGTGTAACATTTCATAAAAAATGAATGCTTTAGTTTTTTATTGCTTCTTAAATGTTTCGTGGGTCTATTAAAAATAAAGGGATTTTAGTCGGTGTTATAATCTTATTAGAAAGGTAAAATAAAATTATTTTCGTTTGATTATTTGGAATCTTTAAAAAGTATGAAGATTAAGTCGCGTTTTTTAATATTAACAACACTTATTTTATTGTTAACGGGGTTTTTTTCTTGGCTTTCAATGCGAGTTTTAGCGGAAGATATTATCGTTAGCTGGGTTGAACGCTATGCAGAAAAACAAGTTCTATATGATAAAGCGCGAACATTGCTGCCTTTAATTCAAGAGGTGGAATTATCAAAAGAATTTGCAAAATTAGAGTCGTTAAAGGCGTGGGCGAAACAACCAGATAACGTATTGTTGAAACAAGAAGCTAGGATAGATACGGAAGATTTTCGTAACCGCTTTTCAGATAACTCCTATTTCATTGGTTTGAAAAGTAATAATCATTATTACTACAGTGATGAGCAGACCGCTTCGCATGAAGAGCTTTATCGGTATACATTGGATGCATCAAAGGCTGCGGATGCGTGGTTTTATCGACTTATGGAAGTTGGTCTAAATCTCCACCTTAATGTAAACCCTGATATTGAATTAGGGGTTGTTAAGCTATGGAGTGATGTATTAATTCGGGATGGAGATGACATTTTAGGTGTTGTTGGTACTGGGTTAGATCTATCCGATTTTTTAAGTCAAATAGTTGAAAAACAAGATATTTATTCCGCTATTGTATTCACTAATTACGAAGGTGCCATTCAACTTTATCAAGAAGAAGACCTAATTGATTACGCTTCAATAACGAAAAACTCTGAAGATAAAAAACGTATTTTTCAGTTACTCGATGATGAAGGCTCTCGCAAAATATTAAAACAAAGTTTTGAGCGAGCGAGGAATCATCCAAACAGTGTTGATATATCCTCTGTAAGTAAAGAAGGTGTGCGTCAATTAGCCAGTGTTGTGTATATCCCTGAAATTGACTGGTTTCAAATTAACTTTATTGATATCAATAACTTTTTACCAGTAACTGAGTTTTATAGCCTTTTATTTATTTTTCTTATTAGCTTAATTTGTACCCTGATTATTTTTTATCTGTTGTTTTCCTTGATTGTCACAAGGCCTTTAGCAGAGTTGGATTCATCTATACGCGCGTTGGGAAAAAATAAATATCAGGCGCCAAAACTCAGCCGCTTTGCTGGCTCTGAAATTAAGCGACTAGTAGCGGATTATCAAGATATGTCTAAGACTCTATTGGAGTATCAGCATGAGCTTGAAGACAAAGTAGAAGCTCGAACAACAGAGCTAAGTCGTATATCTAAATTAGACCCTTTAACTGAACTATATAACCGTCGTGGTTTTGAAGTACATATGGTCGAGTACATGCAGCAGTGGCATGAGCAAAAGCAACCTTTTGGACTAATAAACATTGACGTTAATAAATTCAAAGCGATAAATGATTTGTATGGTCATGGAGTAGGTGACTTTGTATTGAAAAAAATTGCCGCTCATTTGGTTGATGTAGTAGGGCAAAAAGGAGAAGTATCGCGATGGGGTGGCGATGAATTTTTAATACTTTTAAAACAAATCGATGATTTAGATACCGTCAAAATATCGGCAATACTGCTAGAGAATAAAAAACCACTGATTATCAAAATCAATAATCAAGACATCCTTATTGAATTTAGTGTTGGTAGTACCCTGGTTCAAGAAGGCGATACTTTAGAGGATATGTTGCATAGAGCGGATAAGGCTATGTATGTCGTTAAATTCGCAGATCGCTAAAGTGAATGTTCAATTCAGTAAAGAAGGTGCAAGCGATTGTATTCTTAAAAGGTGACCTTACTTAAGGGCTATCCTTACTATTTATATGACTGAATTTATTGGAGTCAATAATGACCACGACTGAAAACCTACTACTTAGCCCAGTACAGCTAGGCGATATTACATTACCAAATCGAGTTGTAATGGCTCCACTTACTCGTGCTCGTGCCTCAGGACATCAACCAACGTCCTTGATGGCTGAATATTACTCACAACGAGCTAGTACTGGTTTGCTAATCACAGAATGTACTATGGCTGCTGAAGGCACATCATCTTTTGGCGCAGACCCAGGTATCTATTCACAAGAACAGGTTGAAGGTTGGAAGCTAACGACAGAAGCGGTCCATAAAGCGGACGGTAGAATTTTTATGCAAATTTGGCACGCTGGTCGTGCAGCACATCCATTGTTAAATGGCGGTAAAGAAGCCGTCGCACCAAGTGCGATTGCAATTGAAGGCGAGACGTATACGCCAGAAGGCAAAAAACCTTATACAGTCCCACATGCATTGACAGTCAGCGAGATTAAAGAAATTGTTAATAGTTTTCGTCAAGCTGCAATTAATGCAAAAGCAGCTGGCTTTGATGGAGTAGAGATTCACGGTGCAAATGGTTATTTGATTGATCAATTTTTACGTGATAGCGCTAACCAACGTACAGATGAATATGGTGGTTCATTTGAAAACCGTACTCGTTTCCTCACAGAGGTTATTGAAGCGGTGACAGAAGTGATGGGAAGCGGTCGAGTAGGTTTACGCCTTTCTCCTCTTAACAGTTTTAATAGTATGAAAGACAGTGACCCGGTTGGGCTGATTCGTTATCTTGCGAATGCACTAAACGCCTATGACCTAGCTTATTTACATTTGATGCGTGCCGATTTCTTTGGTCTACAACAAGCTGACGTTGTGCCTGTTGCTCGTGAATCTTATAAAGGTCACTTAATGGTAAACATGGGTTACAGTGCTGAAGAAGCCAGCCAAATAATTGCGAATAAACAAGCCGACAGTGTAGCATTTGGTACTGGCATTCTTGCTAATCCTGATTTCGTTGAGCGTGTTAAGCATGGTGCAGAATTGAACACACCAAATCCAGATACTTTCTATACACCAGGTGCAGAAGGCTATACGGATTATCCTTTTATGGCTCAGTGATAAACCTATTTCAGGACGGGACAGTGAAAACAAAAAAGCCAACAATTAGATGTTGGCTTTTTTATTGATGTTTGTACTGATTGAAGTCTAGTTAGACTGGCATCTGTTCAAAGCAAGCAATGTCGTTCAATACGTCATCCCAATTGCCTTTACTGTCCGTAAAAATGTGTGCTTGTGGCGTAATGTCTACATCTGTATCTAGCGCACCTGCTGGTACAATAACTATGTCTCTTGCTTTGACATAAATAGGCAGTAGTGAACTGCAAGTAGAGCAGAAATTGCGAGTGAAGTTGGCACCTTCAAGTCGATAAAAACTGATTTTATCTTCGCCGCTAAGCCAGGTTAGTTTTGCATTTGGTGCAAATAAATTGGCACAATGAGCTGAGCCGGACATCTTTCGACAGCGACTACAATGGCAGAAGAAAAACTTTTTGAACTCACCTTCCATTTCGAATTTAACGCCGCCACAAAGGCAAGATCCAGTATGAGTATGTGCCATTTTTTTTCCTTAGCTTGATTCAATGTTGTATTGAATATTTAGTTTTTAAATAGTAAAAAAATTTATTTTATACTTCTAGTTACTACATTTCACAGCTGAGTATTAAGGCTTTTCAAAAAACAAAATAACATACTAAATTATTGATATAGATTATGGTTTTAACGACTGGCAGTAAGATTGAATTTGGAAGAGTAAAGGAATGCTTTATCATCACATATACTTTCGATTTTTTACAAAAATGAACGGATTCATTTTAATTAGTTGTGTTAATTTTAACCAGAATAAACAAGGAGTCACACATTAAATATGTGGCTAAGTTACCATTAGATCTACATGGAGTTAGGAGTCGTTTCTATAATGCTGAGTACACTTAAAGGGAGGCTATATTTTCTTACTGCTTTAGTGGTTCTTCCTACTTACATCTTTATCTATTTCAGCTTTAGCTACAGTAGAGACATGGTACAAGAAGATCTGTTAGATGCGGCTCGATTAGTGTCGAATCAAGCTGTGAATAATCAAGAATCTCTGGTTAATTCGACAGAGTCTTTCATTGTTTCTCTTGCCACCTTACCTCAGATCAGACAACCAAACTCTGAAGCCTGCCGTCAATTTCTAAGTGAAATCACACCTCTATTAAATCGCTTTATTAACATCGGAGTGCCAAATAAAGACGGCATGCTGACTTGCAGTGGTATTCAGCTTTCATCTGCTATTGACGTTAAAGACAGACGCTATGTCCAAGACGCCATGACGTTTAGGCGCTTTAGTACGAGTGGCGTGCATATAGACAGAGTGCTAGGTCATCCGACTATCAACTTTGCTTACCCTGTACAAAAAAGTGAAACAAACAGTGAGATTGTTGGCGCTGCTGTTGTGGTTATGTCTTTAGATTGGTGGGGTGAATTACTCAATAGTAACGAGTTACCTAAAGGTAGTATTGCCTATATGTTAGACAATAAAGGTCAACCAGTCGCAAGCTATCCCGATAATATTAAATATGACCCCCCTAGCGATCTGGAGGCAATGTGGTTAGGTGGTGATGGTATAAATAGAGTTTTTGTTAAGCGTCAAGTAACTGATTCCAATGGTGATGTACTCCTAACTTTTTTAACTGGAATCGCAGTAGATGACGCTCTGAAAAGTGTCAATTATCGCTATACGGTGATGGGTATTATTTTTTCTATTATGGTTCTCATAATATTGATATTACTTAAACAATTTTTTATGAATGCGATTTCAAAGCCATTAGGAATATTATCTGATTTAGCTCTTAAACTAGGTGAGCGTAAACACATAGATACAACATCTGCCCCAGCAACGGGTGTTAAAGAAATGGATGATCTGAAAAATGGCTTTCTTGAAATGGCTAAACAAATTAGCGATTCTGAGAGGAGAGTCGTTTTACAATCACAGACTGACAGCTTAACGGGTATTTCAAATCGTGATGCGTTGAATGAGCAATTACTGAATATTATTATAGAAAATCAAGGTGACCAAAAAATTGGTGTCATTCTTCTCGATCTTGATAACTTTAAAGAGGTAAATGATACCCGTGGTCATGGTATCGGTGACGACGTGCTTAAAAGAATAGCATCGCGTTTAGTTATGCATGCACCAACGGCGAAATTGATTAGCCGTCTAGGTGGAGACGAATTTATTCTCGTTTTTGAAAGCAGGGATGTTAACGAAAGTCATCTCCTCGCTGTATGTGAAGATATTAGAAATGCGATTAAAGAGCCCCTTATCATCTCTCGTACTGAGATTATCGTAACGGCTAGTATTGGAGCTGCTCTTTATCCTGATGATGGAGAAAATGTAAAAGAGCTTATGGGGGCAGCCGATCAAGCTATGTATTTTGCTAAACAGAGCGGACGAGATGCTGTTAGACGCTTTAATTGGGAGTTAAAGGACGCCCTAATTCATAAAACCGAATTAATTAAAGACTTACGCCAAGCAATTTTAAATCAAGAGTTTTATTTATTGTATCAACCTATTGTTAATAAGCATGGCGTAGTGTTGAAGTTTGAAGCTCTTATTCGTTGGCAGCACCCTGAGAAAGGTCTTATAGCACCAGACCAGTTTATTAGCTATGCAGAAGAGTCTGGACAAATTATAGAAATAGGCCATTGGGTTATCCAAGAAGCAAAACAAGCACTAGGAGCTATTCGCAGTGTATATGGTGAAAACATTCAAATTGGCGTAAATGTGTCACCGATACAACTATCAAAACAGCAAGATGGAAATGGTTTATTACTGGCTGATTTACTGAGTAAAGAAAGTTGTGGGAATGGCCAAAATAGCCTAGTGGTTGAGATTACCGAACACCTTCTGATGAACCTAGACGAAAGTACTCGAGATGCGTTATTAGCGTTTAGAGAGAAAGGTATTCAAGTGGCGTTAGATGATTTTGGAACGGGCTACTCATCTCTTGCCTATATTATGAACTATGACATCGACTACTTAAAAATTGACCAAAGTTTTGTCCAAAAATTGGGCGAAGAGCATGCTTCACAAACACTTTGTGAAGCAATTATCTCAATGGCTCATGCACTTGGTGTATCTGTGATTGCAGAAGGTGTAGAAACAAAGGAACAAGCAAATCTATTAATTGGATATGGCTGTGATTACCTGCAAGGTTACTATTTTTCTAGACCAATTCCATTGGATCAAGTACTTATCTTTAAACAAGATAAGCTCATTTAATCACAGCATTTATAATGCGAATTAACGAATCGAACGTTTGACCAATGTTAAGCAGGATAGTCCATAAAGCACTACAATCAGTGCGGTAAATATCGATGGTGGAATTCCCCAATGTAAGCTGATTGGACGAATCATTACCAAACTGAATGCCACTGGAAGAATCAGTAATAGCATACGACTCATGCTCAGAGTAAGCAGGTAGCCTTCTTCGCATTCATTACAGGGTTGTGGGCGACGTAGACTCTTTTTAATAGAAGAAAAAGACAGTTTAGATTTACAATGTGGACATTTCATAAAACAGACCTAACAAGATTTAAATACTTCTGCAGCACGTCAAAAAGACTCATAAAGTACGGTTAAAAATAACACTTAGAGTGTGCATGACTCTAAGTGTTGGCACAAGTTTGATAGATACTTGTCTGTCGCTTTTTAAATAGATTCTTATATAAACAAATGATGTTTATCGGGTGCTTTTAATACTCGTTAGTAAAGCTTTAGACACTTCTAATCCCGCTGGAATATTAACGAAAATTTGAAAGCCTTTTTTTGAACTTCGTTCTAGCTCAGTAATTATTGTAATAGTACTGTTCGCTAGCTCGCTGCCTTTGGGTAGTAAAGAGTCTCCGTTATGATTTTTAAGGTCTTGAGAAAGCGTCATTCCACATACAAGCTGATTCGAAAGAATTCGATGATTCTTCACGGCCGTTTCTAATTTAGTGGTTGAAAGCAGAGTTTTTAATGCTTCAATTGCATCGATAGAGTAGTAACTGCCTGACTTCAAGTCCAAATACTGAATCGCTTCAGCGTGCGTCAATGGTGCTTTTTGCATTCGTCCTGTTAGCAACTCAATATAATCATTTGCCACGGTTAATATTTGTACCGATTTAGAAAGCGCTGCTCCTTTCTCACCTTTTGGATAACCTTCGCCATTTAGGTATTCCTTATGGCGTAGAATAATCTCAGCGACCGGAACAAGAGGGCGAATATTACTAAGCAGTTGTGCGCCTTTTAAAGGGTATTGTTGGTACTCGCGCTTTTGTTCTTTTGATAAGGAAACGTAAGGTGTATGAAGTAATTCATCGGCGAAACTCATTTGACTCATATAACGCATTTTAGCGGCTCTTATTAGGTGAATAAGCTCACGTTGCGGTAACTGCATTACTTCTGCCATATCGGTTACCAGAATCGCTATATCTGGTGCATCCGCATTATTTTTTGGGTTGCGCATTTCTAATAAGTTAGCAAACAGATCAATAGTGCTCTTATAGTTTTCTTGCAACGCCCCGTTTATTTCTATAATTTTCTGGGTACGCTCTTTCACCGTTGCTTCTAGTGTTTCATTCGCTTCTGTAAGTTTTTCGTTTTGCGAGGTAACCAAAGACTGTAGGTATTCGTTCTGCTTCTTAAAGCCGATCGCGACAAAAGTATCGTCAACGAGCTCTTTTAGTTTTTCATCGTCCCATGGCTTTTCAAGATAATGAGAGACTTTACCTAAATTAACCGCATCAACGACCGCTTCCATATCCGCATAACCGGTTAATAAAATTCTTATCGTATCTGGGTATTCTTCGGCTGCTATCGCTAGGAATTCTGGTCCACTCATTTCTGGCATACGCGCATCAGAAATAATCACATCAATGGATTGTTCTTTAAGAATCTCAATGCCTTCTGGGCCGCTATTCGCAATAAAGACATTGCAATTTGATTTTCGAAATAACCGTTTTAATGACGACAGCACATTCACTTCGTCATCAACTAACAACAAGCCAGGGATAACTTCCGTATCCAATTGATTCAATTCAGTGCTACTCATTCAACCCCTCCTTTGAACTGGTGCCTTCGAAAGGCAGCCAAATACTAAACGCCGTGCCTTTACCTACTTCACTGGTTACATCAATAGTGCCTTGATGATCTTTAATAATACCGTAGGAAATAGAAAGGCCTAGGCCGGTACCCACACCAATGTCTTTGGTAGTGAAGAACGGATTAAAAATAGATTCCAAATTCTTCTCGTCGATACCGCTGCCGTTATCTGTGACTTTGATACTGACACCTTTTGTGTCTTCCACAACGTCTATGATTAATTCGCCTTGTTCATTCATGGCGTGGGAAGCGTTCACAAATAGATTTAAAAATACCTGTAATAATTCACCATTGTTCGCGTTAATTGGCTTCACTTTGGCGACATTTTTAATTACCACACCTTTAAACTTTAGTTCATTATGTGCAAGTTTGAGTGCTTCATCTATGGTTTTATCAAGATAGCAAGGTTCTTTCTTATTATCTGATTGGCGAGAAAAGCGTTTTAACCCTCCCACAATATCTATAATTCTTTTGATGCCTTGCTGCGATTCCGCCAAAAGATTTTTGCTGTCCTCTATTAAATAGGGCATATCCAAATCTGACCAAATTTTGTCTAAGCCTTTTGCTGCAGTCATTATATCGTCGTCAGTTGATTGCATTGTTTTCTCAGTGAGAGATTTAGAGGCTTCTACGTATTCAACGAAGTCTTCAATGTAAGTGCCTAAAGACCCTATGTTGCTTTTAATAAACCCCATTGGATTATTGATTTCGTGGGCAATTCCTGCGGAAAGTTGTCCGACAGTCGCCATTTTCTCTGATTGCACAAGCTTGTTCTGGGTATCTTTTAAGGCGTCATTGGTAGCGCTAATTTCTTCATAACTCGCGACTAGTTTATCTTCTTGATATCTATGCTCCATAATAATAGCGAGTTGCTTTATACCTGTTTTAAAGACGTTCAGAACATGGTTTTGTTTGTCGGTTAACGTGTGAGTAAACAGAATAATAATACCGCTAAGGTGGTCTAAACTGATAATGGGTAAAGCAACAATGGTATCAATAGCTTTGTCATCAATAGCTAGATCCACAATCTGTAAATGCGTTCGTTTCATGTCTCGAATGATGGGTTCTATTTCAGTAATTAGACGGTTTGTTTCGTTGTTTTGTGTTTCTAAAGCATCGTCGTATAAATCAGGGTTACGCAAGAGTGGTGAATAAAAACCAGCTTGTTGCGTCTCAAATGGAAAATGAACATAAGCCGCGAAAGGAATCTCGCTTAGGCGCATCATGTCGTTCACTATAGTGGGTAAAAAATCGAGTAACTTAGGCTTCTCAATACCATAACGACCAATGTGGTTTAGGAACTTATTTTCCCGTAAGGCGAAATGCAGAGAATCGACATTTTCCTTCAACGACGTATTGGCGAAGTGAAGCTCTCGACTCTTTTGTTCAAGAATTGACTCAGCTTTTTTTCGTGCTTTTCGCTCCCGTTGAAAGGCGGCTTCGTATTCCATAGTTTCTCCCGACTCAGTCTTGTTCGATGAGCATAGAGCAATGATCTGCTCCTTCATTCATGCAACAAGTATGTTTAATCGTTACGGGCGTACCAAAGCTCTCAGCGGCTTTGTGAACCAAACCTATAGCGAGCAAACACATTTTACGAGGAGACTGATAATACAAGGTGACACCATTATCGTGCTTTTCAGTGACAATGATTTTTGGCGTTAAAGCGTCAGGGTAAAGCTTATTTACTTCAACGTGGATAACGGAATCTACAGCGTCAAGCAAAGACCAAAGGTCAGGGTAGTTCATCATGGAGGGCGGCAAACTGTTTGCCAGTCCATCGTACAAGTAGCGTCCGAATGCTTCCACTAGAGCTGGAACCGGTAACTCACTGTATTCAGATAGCGCACCAACAAGAGATAAAATTTCTTGATCGTCATAGGTATCGGCACTGGTGTACATGCCACCGCTGGGTAAATCGCATTTTTCCAGCAAAGCTTCCCAGCACTCCATACCAAATTGGTCTTCGATCATTTCTTGGAAATTAGTAAAAACAGCGCCTTTCATGATTACACTCCTCACTTTTAGTGTGGGTTACAGAGTAACTAAAAATGATTGAAGCGCTTACAGGTAATTAGTTTAGGTGTGTAACGGTTTGTTGGAAGTTACGCCACTTAAAGTAAATGGCGTTTGCCTGAATTAACAATGTTGAAGCGGTGAGAGTGAGCCTAAAGTATCTTATCTCATTAGATATTTTCAAAAAGTTATGAGACTGCAATGTGATAAGGCTTGATTGAAAGGGCTTGGATGAAACCAATAGACCTAAGAAACGGAAAAGAAAAAACGGGCAGATTAGAGCTTTATTATTCTGGCTAAAATCATACCCGCTTTAAAACTGATGATATGCGGTATTATTGAAAAATCATTACTTAGGCATTAATTTTAAAGAAATCCATCATGCGTTTAAGCTGCTCTGCTTGAACCGTCATCTCTTCACTCGTACTTGCAAGCTCTTCACTTCCAGTAGTATTTTGTCGGGTGATGTCATCGAGTTGCTGCATAGAGAGGTTTATTTGCTCTATTCTGGCGTTTTGCTCAACACTTGCGGTAGCAATAGATTGAATCAATTCAGAGGTCTGATGAATCTGTGGCACAACTTCTTTTAGCAAATTACCAGCATGCTCACTGATTTTTACACTGTTCAATGTTATATCGTTTATTTCCTGAGCGGCTTTTTGGCTTTTCGCCGCTAAAGCACGGACTTCATCTGCTACGACCGCAAATCCTCTACCGTGTTCTCCTGCACGTGCTGCTTCAATAGCCGCATTTAATGCTAAAAGATTGGTTTGCTCTGCAATGTCTTCAATGATGCTGATGTTATTGGCAATGTCTCTCATAACCGTCATGGTCTTATCAACGGCTTCGCCACCTTGTACTGCTTTATTGCTGGCATTGAGCGCGATTTCATTGGTAGATGCTGCACTTTCAGAGTTTTGACTTATGCTGATGGCGATCTTATCAATCTCTGCCGTCGTATTTTTAAGGTTATCTGTCATTGATGCCGCACTGCTAGATAGGTTCTGTGCGGTGACATTGACTTGAGAGCTGGCTGCCGCCATTTGATCCATCGCATTCTGGGTTTCAACAATGGTGTTCTTGAGTCGATCGATCATCCCATTCGTGCTGTCTTTGATCGTGGAGAAATCTCCAATATAGTCTTTTGTGATTCTTACTCGTAAATCACCTTCTGCCAATGCCGACATTTTATCAGACAAGTCGTGAACGATATCCTGGATGATATCGGCCATTTTTTTCATACTGGCTTTAAGACTACCCTGATCATGGTCGTTAAGTTGAATGGAAATGCTTGTGTTGCCTTGTGCAATTTGATTGGCAATTTCAGCTACTTCCTGAGGCTCTCCTCCGAGAGAACTCATGATGTTTCGAAGAATCATTATTCCAACAGTAAAGACCAGAACGATCACAGCAATAGCAATACTAATTTGGATAACAACCGCCTGCCAAATTGCGGTGACAGCGTTATCTGCACCAGTTTTACCGAGTGCCTCATTAAATGCGATATGTTCATCAAGCGCTTGAGTTAACTGTTCTGCTTCAACTGCAGTATAAAGCAGCACTTTGGTTGCTGCAGCCTGAATATTCTTACGTGATAAGGAAATGGCTTTTTCTCTTTTTTGGTTATAAACCTCAAACGCCTTAATTTCATTATCCAACAGAGTGCCATCGGTCTCATCACTCACCAAAAGCTTATACTGTTCAAATTCGTTATACACTTCAGCGACTTGGCCTTGTAGCTGCTCATCTATTTTGAGCTTTTGATCTTTGTCTTTTTCCAATACATGCACATAAGATAAACGGCGAACTTCACTGATGGCTTTACTGATACTTAGCATTACCTCAATAGAAGGAACGACCTTTACGTTGACATAATTAGAGGAGGTATAAACATTCTTTGTTTGAAACAAACTTACTCCGACTAGTGCAATTAAACCAATGATAGCACTGCTAATTAGTATCAAAAGCTGGTATCGCACACTCATCTTTTTGAGCTTCATATTCACTCCAGTGAAAACGTAAATGGGTTGTTCTTTTATAGTTGCCTATGTAAGCGATCCAATGCTGTTATTAGGTTCTTTTTTTGAATCTGCGATCCATGCACTCTATTGTTTTAGTTCGCATATAATAAGCTACATGCAGTATATTACAAAAAGATACATTGTTTTTTTAGTAAGGTCTAAGCCAGAAAGAAGAGAATGGATTTTGTGTCTATTATTTAATCAGAACTATTCCGATTGTGTTGTTAGCTGTGTGCAATCAGGTCATTGATGGCACGTGAAATAAGAGTTTTTTTCACTAAGGTTGGGGTGACAGGTTCTCCGAACCAGAACGCCATTGGCTGATCAAAACCGATACCGTGCATGTAGTTGTAGAGCGCTTTACGTAGCCCTTCGCCTAGCATTTCATGGTTTGTGCCTGTTGGGTCAGTGAAGTCCACATCGTTTTCTGCAAACAAAATATCTGGGCGTTCAGCCAGTGTAATGCCAAACTCTTCAGGATTCACACCAATTGGGCTATGAATCGTGGCAGCGAAGCGATGCCAAAATGCCGACTGGAAACAGCCTTGCTCCATCATCTGGCGCACCATTTCTAATGCATCAATGGTTTCTTGTTCTGTTTGTGTTGGGAAGCCATACATCAGGTAAGAATGAACCAAAATATCTGCATCACTAAAGGCTTTAGTCACGCGAGCAACTTGTTCGACGCTTACGCCTTTTTTCATCAATTTCAGTAATCGGTCTGACGCGACTTCAAGGCCGCCACTCACCGCAACACAACCAGAATCTGCCAATAGTTGACAGCGCTCAGGCGTAAAAGTCTTTTCGAAACGAATATTCCCCCACCAACTAATCACCACTCCGCGTTCTATTAAGCGCCTTGCTAAAGCAAACAAGGCTTTTGGTGGTGCGGCTTCATCCACAAAGTGGAAACCTGTTTGGCCTGTTTCTTCAATAAGCTCTTCAATACGATCCACCAGAATATCTGCACCAGCGGCATCGTAGCGGTCAATGTAATCCAGCGTCACATCGCAAAAACTGCATTTACGCCAGTAACACCCGTGGGCGATAGTCAGCTTGTTCCAGCGTCCATCACTCCAAATTCTGTGCATAGGGTTGAGCATTTCACACAAAGAAAGATAGTCGCCCAATGGCAAACCTTCGTATATCGGTGTGCCTACATCAGTCTGTGGAATATCGTGGAGTTCAGGGTTTTCGTTGTAATGAACATATTGTTCGCCATTTTCGTCTTCTGCGAGAAAATAGGTTCGTACCAAATCGTCTATTTCACGCTGCCCGTCAAAGTATTCTAACAAGGTCATAAAAGGGCGTTCGCCATCATCAAGACAGATGAAATCAATAAATTCAAATATTCGAGGGTCTTTTAATGCGCGTAATTCGGTGTTTACAAAGCCACCGCCAATAACGATAGGAAGGTCAGGATGAATTGCTTTGCAAGTTTGTGCGATTCGCAAAGCACCTAGCATATTACCGGGGAAAGGCACGGTTAACGCAACTACGCTGGGTTGGGTTTCTTCCAAGTACATCTCAACTAACTGCTCTAAAATTTCAGAGCTAAAGCTCGGCTCGCCCATTAACGTATCGTAGAGATTATCAAAACTTGGATTCGCCGCCGCGAGGCGTTCACCATAACGGCTGACTTCAAAATAAGGGTCGACGCCTTGAGTAATTACCGCAGACAAATCATTAATAAACAAAGTCGCTAAATATTTGCCCTTGTCTTGTAAGCCTAAACTACCAAACGCTGTTTTTAGAATATCACCAGACACCGCTTCCATTTGAGCAATGGCATCAAACGCAGGACCTTCAGGCAAAAAACGACGGGAAACAATACGTAGGGCAAGGCTTGGGTCTTTACCTTGTAAAAAACGGATGACAGGCTCAACACAAAGGCGATAACGATCAAACTCCGCCATGAAGGTATAGATTACATCGGGGAGTTCATCGTCTTCAAACGCCTCGAAATTGTCTTCTACATGCTGGTGGATAATATCCAGCGCAGGCATAGTCATCATTTCAAGGAAAAGCTCAATAGCAGGATCACGTTGCACCGCTTCATAACCACGAGAGCGTAAAAAGCCAGTCAAATAAGCCGTCGCTGGATACGGCGTATTTAACTGCGTCATCGGTGGTGTCATCAGAAGAACGGTCATAGCCTGCCTTGGGTGTAAAAATAGTAAGTGAAAGCGTACAAAATAAAGACTGCATTCTAGCACTTAACACTCAAAAGAGGTCAGAACCCTTTAAAAATGATGCGGTTGTTGTTGAGATTTAAGGTCTGCTATGACTCTTGTTGCTTAACATTCTCAATTAAGAATAGATTTAAGGTGACCCGTACCAAGTTGCTGCATTTGCTGCTCTACCCAGATAACTCTTTGACGAAGATAAAAGGTTAAGTCATTAGGGTTTCGGGTTCGAGGGCTGGGCAGCATGATGGCTAATTTCGCGGCTTGGTTTTTGGATAAGCGACTGGCAGAGCGATTAAAGTAATGCTGACTCGCGGCTTCGACTCCATAAATACCTTGGCCAAATTCTGCCACGTTCAAATACACTTCCAAGATACGCTTTTTACCCCAAACGCCTTCAAGACCAAGTGCCAGCATGGCTTCCATCCCTTTGCGTGTAAAGCTTCGCCCTGACCATAGAAAGAGATTTTTCGCGGTTTGTTGCGTAATAGTACTCGCGCCACGAAGGCCATCACCATCGTTGTATTGTTCAAGGGCTTTGCGAATAGAAGCGAAATCGAGGCCGATATGTGATGGAAAACGCTGATCTTCTGAAGCGACCACCGCCAAGGCCATATGAGACGGTATTTTATCGATACTGATCCACTTTTGGGTAACAGGATAAGGGCTCTGCAACATAAACGCCGTAGTCGGTAAGGGCACAAACCGAAATAACAGTAAAACCAGCACCAATAGCAACGCAGCGCGCCACGTGATAAGCCATATCCAACCGAAAATACTTCGTTTACGCTTTGCCATTTAATGTCTCTTGTTGGGTTGAACTAAGTTTTTCAGCCTGTGAGGGTCAAGAGTAGCAAAAAATAGGGCGTACCACTTAGAAATAATATCTCTGTTAGTTCCAATTTACTTAAAGGCTTAATATGCCTGCGATTTTTAATCCTTTAATGTGCTAACCACCTTAAAAACTTGCAAGATCTTAATATAGCAATAGGGTTTAATTTTTTAAGAAGAACATTAGGTTACCTCTATATCTTGGTGAGTTTTGACGAAGAGAATTTAGAAAGGCGATTCTTCAATTAAGACTGCTGTAATCGGCGCTTTGCTCTCTGAACTAAGACTGTATTTCTGTTGTTATGTTATAGTCACGCCAGTCATGCTGGGGCTTTGGTTACAAAGTAGAACATCTCGTTACTTGAGAGCTTATCTCTAAGTCGCTAATCTTTTACGTCTAGTTTTGGGCATTAATAATACATGCATAGCATGAGTCGTCATTGTTCTTTTCTTTTAATCATTATTTATACGCAAGATACTCAACATGGCTAAACTCTCTCTTAGATCTGCTCTTATTCTTCCTTATGTCGCGCTTATTATTTGTTTGGCGCTCGCTATTGGTCTGCTTTCTTATAATGCCGGCAGCCATGCCGTTCAAACTGTGTCTAATCATTTATTAAAAGAAACGGTAAGCCGTTTAAGCCAAGCCATAGACCGACATGTAGTTGGCTCTGTTGCAACACTCGAAACCGCGTTTCCAGAAGGAATACCTGTTCAAAAAGACATCCGTAATGAATTTGAAGCTATCCGTACTCGATTGTGGACGGCTTCTTCCTTGTATTTAGACCCTAATAACTATGTTTATTATGGAAATGTCGCAGGCCAAGGAATAGGGCTGTATCGAGATTCGATTAGCTCAGGAGAGTTGAGGGTTAAGTTTGAGCCAAACGAACACCGAACCTTTTACAAAGTCGATGGCATTAATGGTGAACCTCAATTCTCTTCAGTCGAAGAGAAGAATTTTGATCCTCGAATAAGACCATGGTTTCAAGCAGGTTGGGAAAATGTAGATGACATTTGGACATCTGTTTATATCGATTTTAAAACACAGCATTTGGTTGCTACACGAGCTCGTCGTATTGAAAGTGAGTATGAAGAGTTTGAAGGCGTTGTTGCGACTGATATGTCCTTAAGGTCATTAAATGACTTTATCGGTAACCTTAATATTTCCGAAAATGCGATTGCCTTTATTGTAGAGTCTAACGGTATGCTTATCGCTTCGTCGCATAGCTCTAATATTAGACAAGACGAAAATGGGGCTAATATAAGGGTACCCGCCGAGGAAAGTGAAAACGTATTACTCTCAGAAGTTTATTCGAAAATAATGCCTTTCATTTCAGGTGAGATGGAGAACCTCAAGCCTGAGTCTTTTAGCTTCACTAATGAGCAAAATAGAGAGATTCATGTTGCCTATAATAAGTTTGAAGATGAAGCCGGCTTAAAGTGGATAAATGTCGTGGCAATACCGAGTGAAGATTTTATGGAAGGCATCAAAAACAATGTCATTCAGACATTATTTCTGGGTGTTTTAGCAACAGCGTTTGTGTCTATTATAGGACTTATTACACTGCAGTGGGTGACGAAGGATCTTAAGCTTTTGTCGAATGCAGTAAACAGAGTTGGAAGTGGTTTCCTTGAAGAACCTATTAATATTCAAAGGAAGGATGAGATAGGTGATCTCGCTAAGAATTTCTCTGCCATGCAAAAAAGGTTACATACAGATTATCTAACAGGCTTACCTAATCGATATGCTTTTGAACAACACATAAAAGCGACTATTGGCGAATGCGATGCAGCAGAAACCATTACTCCGTTTACTGTTTTGTTTTTTGATCTCAATAATTTTAAAACAATAAATGATGTATATGGTCACGATGTAGGTGATCAGACGTTGCGAGAGTTTGCGTTAAGGCTTAACAATAATATGCCCCCGAATGGCTTGGCAGCAAGGTTCGCGGGGGATGAATTTGTCGTTATGATTAATAATGTAGAAAACAAAAAAGATTTAGAACCTATTCTTCTGAAAATTGAAAAAGCGCTGTCAGAACCTCTTATATTATCTGATGAGTTAGAACTCACTTTAAGTGCTGCAATCGGAGCTGCCCATTACCCTAAAAATGGTGTTAACGTTGAACAGTTGCTTATTGTAGCAGACCAAAAAATGTACATTAATAAAGCTGAAATTAAAAAGAATGACAGTATTTCTTAGCTTTAAGTGAAAGCATAAAAACGGATAATCTGTCTGTTAGCACACAATAAAAAAGGCCTTTGAGTAATCAAGGGCCTTTTAGTATTTCTAGGTTAAAACGATTAAGCCCCTCCAATTATTTTCCTTTCTGAGCATTGTTATCGTTGTTATGTTTGATACAGTGAAACAAGGTGAACACAAAATACCCTTTGGTATGAATGTATTTACGTTAACGCATTTTTAGGTTTTAGAAGGTTGAAGGACGCATATTATGGCAAACGATCAATATTTACAGGTAGCTATAGCTCAAATATCGCCGGTTTGGCTAAATCGAGATAAAACGATAGATAAAATTTTAGCTGCCATATCAGAAGCGGCGAATAAAGGCGCGGAACTCGTAACCTTTGGTGAAACCCTTCTTCCTGGTTATCCATTTTGGATCGAGTTAACCAACGGCGCGGAATTTAACTCAACTAGACAAAAAGAAATTCACGCTCATTATTTAAGACAAGCCGTGAACATTGAAGAAGGCCATTTACAGCCTATTTGTGACCTAGCAAAACAAAGAAGTATTGCCGTTATTGTTGGCGTCGCTGAAAGAGCGACTGACCGAGGTGGCCATAGTGTTTATTGTTCATTGGTGTACATCGATAAAGATGGCTTGATTCAAAATGTCCATCGTAAATTAATGCCAACCTACGAAGAAAGACTCACTTGGGCATCTGGCGATGGACACGGTTTAAGAACCTTCCCAGTTGGCCCTTTTACCATGGGAGCGCTGAATTGCTGGGAAAACTGGATGCCGCTGGCTCGCGCTGCATTGTACGGGCAAGGTGAGAATTTACATGTAGCGATATGGCCGGGCGGAGAACATAACACACACGACATTACTCGCTTTATCGCAAAAGAAAGTCGCAGTTATGTGATCTCGGCTTCGGGTTTAATGAGAGCGGAAGACTTCCCTGCTGATACGCCTTATTTAGAGGAAATATTAGAGCATGCCAAGCCAATGTTGGCTAACGGAGCATCCTGCATTGCCGGACCAGATGGTGAATGGCTAGTGGAACCTCAAATTGGAAAAGAGGGCATTTACCTCGCCACACTAGACTTTAATACCGTGCTAGAAGAGCGACACAGTTTTGACCCGGTAGGCCATTACTCTAGACCTGACGTCACGCAACTGCACATCAATCGCGAAAGACAAAGCACGATCAAAATCAAAGATTGATTTATTTATTGTCAGAAAAGACTGCTTAGAAATAACTTTCTAACATACTCATTTTGCTCTTTGTCGTTGACAGCGCTCAGAGCAAAATTTTACCTGCGGCCAATCGCGCTCCCACTTCTTACGCCACGTAAACGGACGCTGACAAACAGGACAAATCTTTTCGGGTAAATTTGGTTTTTTATGAGCCATAAAAGCAATACGGAAATCATGGTTGATTGGATCTTAAACTCAAAAAAAACAGCTTATGTTATTAGGTTATCGCTAAGAGGATGGCACAGTGACATTAGAACTGATTGCACTTGGCTCACACGAGAACGTTTATAAAAATGTTAAAAACCTAATATAAAGCTAATCAGGCGGCAACCGACTTAAATATTTTAAGGGGCTGACGCCTTATTACCATAAATAACTATTTCAAAAAGTTATCAATAGGCGGCTGACTAAATAGCCCAGCAATCATATTGTAACCATCAATTAATTTGGAAGTGGGGTCTTTTAAACCTTGTACCGAATTCATCAGTTTACCCACTTCTGATGTGCCGTTTTTGATGTTATTAATGATGCCGTTTAGGCGGCTGAGTTTTCCCTTCTCCGCCTTATCCGACTCACTAATTTGATCGACTAACTTCTCAGCTTGCTCAATTTCCGCAGTGGCTTTTGGATGAGTATTAAGCTGATCTTTCATCTCATCTAGAAAACCACTTATGTCAAAGCAATGCTGATTCTTCTGTTCGATATTGATTGATATGTTGTTTGTGTTAGTTGCTTGAGAGGAAGCCTGAGCTTGAATATGATTATGAACCTCTACTCTAGGGGCAGAGTGGACTTTTTCAAGACCTTTGACTAGTTGAATAAGAATCTGTAATTCATCTTTTGAGGGCTCTATCTTTTGAAGAGAGTTTTGTTTCATCAAAGTAGTCACATCAAACTCTTCAGATGATTCCATTTCCGTTTCACGGTGTTCTAGTTCTTTAAGACTTGGCTCATAGCTTGTGGGTACTATATCTTCAATTAACTTAGATATTAAAATATCATAACCAGATTTTCCACATTCTACGGTGCTTTTGCCTTTGGTTAGATTGTTTTCCAATCGATCTAAAGGGTAGTATTGAGGCTTTTCTGAAACAACACAGTGTTCACATATACATGGGATTTTTTCTTCCACTTCGCCTTCCAAAGACTTAGATAAATCCCGATTCAGTTTTTGGATTTCTGCTCTAAACTTTAATAAAGCATTACGTCTTTGATGTTCTGCTCCGTATACACGTATCCGAATAACACCATTAACCTTATCTATCTCATCTTCCATCAATACTTCGACAGCGCAGTTCCCTTCATTAAACAGCACGCCACTTCGCCAAACATATTGATTATCTGCATTGTCTTTGGCTATGTCAGAAAAGTGGCGAATGATGAGGCGAGCAAACAAGCCTTTAGGTAAAAATCGATATTCAAATTCATATTGTAAGGGTTGGCTTTGTGTTTTGGGGTGGTTTTCAATATCAAGGCGATTTGGTGTTTCAGGTAAAAGCATAGGCACAACATAATGGCCTTCTTTTTCATTAATCGGATAACAAATCTCAAAATGGTCTTTGGTTAATAATGTGAGTAAATGTCCTTTTTGAGCAGGATTATAGAGAGTGTCGTCTAATAAATCGAAGAAAAACGATTCTTCGAACACTCCATATTTTTTAACCACATCATGCTTAAGTACTTGATAGAGCGGATTAACCGCCCATTCAGGATCGATAATGATAAAGTCTCTTAAGCTGGACAAATCATTCTCAAAATAAATAATAACCCCCATCCAATTTAAGTATTTAGCTAATGGCTCTACTTCTGAACTGGCTAGCCCATATTCAGAGCAAATATTTGTAAGCTCGTTAAATCCTAAATCATGACGACCGCTTTCCCGTAAGTGTTCTATATGCTGTTTTACATCTAGCCATGCTTTATCTACCTTTTCTTTAAGAAATGGCAGAGTGGTAAGAGACTGTTGAATAGCATGTTGTAACACTGAAAACTTACTAACATCACCATCCGCTAAGTTTGCATGGAAGTTTTCGATTCCAAAGTCTGGAAATTTTTTATGATATTCGCTTTCATTAAAGTTAGTTACCGAGGCGTTTTCTTTATCGTGTAAGAAGACGATCAATTTACTGTCTTTTTTACCTAAGAAATTAATAATACGAAGCCAATAATCGAAGTTGGTTTTTTGGGCGCGGTTGTCTGCTACCACAACATAAACGGCTCGCTCTGTTAAGAAGAACTTATGGGTGGCGTATTGGATTTCTTGTCCACCGAAGTCCCAAATATTGGCAGTGAAAGGTGTTGATTTGCCATTATCAAAAGGCCATTGAGCGATATTGATACCTTCTGTGGTGGATTCTGTATTCTGTATTCGGTATGGGAATATGCGTTGCATCGGTTAATTTCCTCATTAAAGAGGTTTTACCTGATGCGGGTTCACCAACGATCAGTAATTTGGCTTCGTTAATAAAGATACGATCTGCAGATCGTTGAAATAAGCGTTTAAGTGCTTCAACATTAGTAATGCTTAGTGCATCGACGTCTTCTCCTAGTCCATTGCCCGATAAATTCATGTATTTTAAATTAGGTAAATTTGGCCAGACAGTGGGCCAGATAGACAATTGATTGTCTCCGAGAAAAAGGACTTTTAACTGCTCAGGCAATTCACTCGGCCAGTCAGACAATTGGTTACTATCGAGATCAAGGCGCTGTAACTGTACAGGTAATTCGCTCGGCCAGTCAGACAATTGGTTACTATCGAGATTAAGGCGCTGTAACTGTACAGGCCATTCGCTCGGCCAGTCAGACAATTGGTTATTATCGAGATGAAGGCGTTGTAGCTGCTCAGGCCATTCGCTCGGCCAGTCAGACAATTGGTTATGATTAAGTTGAAGAGTTTGCAGCGGCTCAAGCCATTCGCTTGGCCAGTCAGACAATTGGTTACTATCGAGATCAAGGCGCTGTAACTGTACAGGCCATTGGCTTGGCCAGTCAGACAATTGGTTACTATCGAGATCAAGGCGCTGTAACTGTACAGGCCATTCGCTCGGCCAGTCAGACAATTGGTTATTATCGAGATGAAGGCGTTGTAGCTGCTCAGGCCATTCGATCGGCCAGTCAGACAATTGGTTATGATTAAGTTGAAGAGTTTGCAGCTGCTCAGGCCATTTGCTTGGCCAGTCAGATAATTGGTTATTGTTGAGACTAAAATGTTGTAATTGCTCAGGCCATTTGCTCGGCCAGTCAGACAATTGGTTATCATTGAGACTAAAGTGTTGTAATAGTTCAGGCCATTTGCTTGGCCAGTCAGATAATTGGTTATTGTTGAGACTAAAATGTTGTAATTGCTCAGGCCATTTGCTCGGCCAGTCAGACAATTGGCTATCATTGAGACTAAAGTGTTGTAATTGCTCAGGCCATTCGCTCGGCCAATGTGTGATATTACAGTCATTCATTGAGAGTGTTTTTAGAGAAGCGAAAAATGGAAAAGTAGTAATGTCAGAGAAATACTCTTTATCTTCAGGGAGTAACGTAAACCCAACAATATTACAATTTTCTAAACCCTCTTTCGTATTTAGCCATTGTGTACTGTCTATCGATACATTGAGCGATAAAGAAGGATCTACTTCTTCTAGTGGGTTGCCTGTGATGTCTATATTTTCAACAGAGGAAAGGCAATTCAACCAAGAAGGTAAAGCGGAAATCTTGTTGTCAGATAAATTAATGGAACGAAAAGTTTGAATGTCTGCTAAGCATTGTGGCACTTCATTAAGTTGATCATCAATAAAAGAAAATGATCTTAAGTCTAGGTGGCTTTCATTGTTTTTTAATGCATTTTCCAGTTGTGTCTTTAGTCTTGGAGGTAGAGGTGCAAGCGATTTAGATAAATCTTCCATGGTTTAATGTCCATTCGTATGTTTTTATGAAAATGAGGCGACTTTTTTTATATTACCTATTTTTTTTCACGTCTTATATAGGTTTGCTGGAAAGCGAAAAATTGTTCTGTATTGAGAGTTTTAGTCAAGTAATGCTGTGTTTGGAGTTTGTTTCTGGTTGCAATGCGTTGATGTCAGTACTAGAATTAATTCTGTAGAAGGGCTTAACATATGACTCATTACTGGATTGTCCATATGTTCTCACGCTACCAATGATTCGCCAGTGACATCATTGTTGATGGTTAGATTAAACATTGTTTAGTCACCCTGACCCCAAGTGCTAAAGGGCTGCCACGAACTATCATTTTCTTTTAAAGAAGAGTGCTTAGGTGCTCTTTTTTTATGTCTGCTTCTAACAATAACGACGCAGCGATTTCAAAGATGAGTTCATCGTGTACTCGTATGGTTATAATTACCTTAAATAATCTGATTTGCCAATAATTCAGTAACAGACTGTTTTTTGTTCATCCACTGCTGAGTATGTACGCAACGCCAATCTAAAGACTGAACTATGAAAGGATAAACATCATGTAAAGTCGCGTTGTTGAAGATAGGCTCATGATGACCACATCTATTTCTAAATTTTCTTATGATGTAGCAAGCCTCTTTCAGCGCTTTTCTTATGTCTTGTGGAGTCATAGTTGTTGGGGCGTTAGGGAAAGCCTGAGCAATATAGGGTTTCCATATTCGGCCATCGTGGCGACGAGTCAGCATGTTTTCAAACCACACAAATTTCATTTCTGGCAGTAACTTTCCAACACCTTGGTAGTCTCTATTAATTGCAGATAACAGAGCGCCTTTGTCGGAATCATTTAGTGAATTTTGAAATACCGTATTTGTGGGCCAGTCTTGTCCGTATCGGATAGTGATGGCGTCGGAAATGGCGTTGCGCATTGCCACTTCATAGATATGTAAAGGGAAGAAGAAACGACTAGAAAGCTCAGCGTTCCATTCATACAACTGCAGCGCTTTTGCACTGCGATCTATACCATCCTCAGCAATGACAGCTTGGCGATACGTAGAGAAGCGTTTTACTGAAAGCGTTTGCTCTATGGCTGTGTGTGACATCCTTGATCCTTGAGTCGTCTTGACGTACCTGTCAATTTCACCTAACATCATTTGTGAGTGCTTTGGATATCCCTGCTTTTGCAGCCCACCAAAGACAAATGAAATACTAAAAAAGCCATGCATCTGCATGGTTTTTTTTCATTCTAAAGTAATGTATTTCTCATTACGACAATAAATCCTCTTAATAAAACGGGGCTCTAATGCGCCTCGTCCCAGTTCATTCCAACGCCTGCTTCTACTAATAGCGGTACGTCGATTTTTGCTTGTTATGCGATAGAAAATTAGATCGATGGAATAATGAACGCCGTAGAAAAAATCATTATATCTGTATCTGGTAGACGTTTGAATCCGAGTTTTTCATAGTAATTTTTTAGTTTTTCTATAGAGAAATTTTGATTTGATTCGAAATCCTCAAGAAGTAACTTAGATCTCCATAAATCATCATCTCGATGAGCTTCATATTGTAAAGGAAATGCTTTAAGTGCAACAATTCCAGCCCCAGCAGAAAACCTAGTCATCATGTGCCTTAGAGCTTTCAGACCGATTTTTTCGCCTCTGAATTCTGGTAGAAGCTCAACACGATCTAATATAAGCAAATTTTCATCATTAATACTGTGATTCAAAGTTTCCATGACAAGATCTGAGAAGCCTGTAGAATTCTTTCCAAATATTGGGTCAAAGTACTCGAGCATTGATGAAGAGTGGCAATCCATAACTTCAAAAATATCTTCATGTTCATTGATTGCTCTTACAACATCAACATATTGCGCTCTGAATTTCCCTACCCTTGTGGACTCTTCATATTCATCAACTCTGTTGATAGCGCCATAGTACTCATATATGAGACGGTCTGGTTCGCCAAACTCTTCAACCAAGCTGGTTGATCCCCACTTGAGTTCAATGAGTAAATCCTCTGATGTCATCGTTGCTATTCCTTAAGAAATAATATTCTTGTCTTGATAATTTTATCTTCTATTTGTAGGTGTTTCACGGTCACTTCAAAGGTCATTCCATCATGTACTTGCATGATCATTTTCACGTCTTGGCCGATTTCTACTAGCCATTCGTTTATTTTGATCATGGCGTATTATCTGAATTTTCTCTAAATACTATTTCTGAGAAGGCTTGTTCTAAAGCATCGAAGGCGTCAGAGGGCACTTCATATTGAAACTGATCTCTACGCTTTTTAGATATTTTGCCGTTCTGTTCAAGGCAGAAGATTACCAACTTCGAAAGCGTTCTGTCATTGATGTCGAATTGGTTGTTGATGTGCCGCTTTAGAACATCGTATTGATTTAAGTAGGCAACTTCTTTTTTGATGTAATCTTCCATGGCTTCTTCGCAGGCTTCTGCCATGAGTTCGGCACAAGTGGTGCCGTCCCAATAACGATAAATAGCGTCGTGACCTTGAAAGGTAAAAGTGAAATTTTCCGTATCTAGGTAGTCCACTTGCCAGTGTTGCCTTACCTCGGATGAATAATTGGTTAATGTTTTTAAATATTGGCGTTCTTTATTGTGCAAAACCGCGGAAACAGGCAAGAGAAGTCCGTTAGCCAGTTTGCCACTACGACATAAAACATGATGAAAGAGAAAACGTGATAAGCGGCCATTGCCATCCATGAAGGGGTGTAAAAAAACAAAACCAAAGGAAATAATTGCGCCGAGTACAATGGGGTCAATATTATCCGGTAAATCATTGGTTAGCGTTTCCCATTCGCTCATGAGTGTTCGGCACAGTTCTGGTTCTGGTGGTACGTAAGTGACGCCGATAGAGCCTGATCCATTGCTTAGGTAGTTTTGCTCATTGCGATAAGACATTGCCCATTCATATTGGTTGTTGATCGTGGCATTTTGCAATTCGATCAAATAGTCTTCGTCAATGTTACGCGGTTTGTGAGCTTGTTTTAATAAGTTGGTATAGCGTTGTATCTTGCCTGTATCTGGAAGTTCTTTTTCAATGGCAAAAGAGTCTCTCGTTTCGCTTAAATATACCCAAGATAACGCTCTGTTTAATAAGGACTCATCAAGCGATTCTGTATACTTTTTGGCTTTCTGCAACACATCAACTTCGAGGGCTTTTTCTAAACGAGCAGTTCGCCTTACAGTTACGCAATAGTTTAGTGACCCAATGATATTAATGGTCACTCGCCAGCGTGCGTTCTTTTTCTCAATACCCGTTATATAGTCTTTTGGGTCTAATAAAGGAACGTATTTACCATGCTTAAGCTCGGTTGTTCGTTGAATGTGTTGCTGGTTAAAGTGCTCCCAAAGTAAGCAAGTTATACGTATGTATTTACCTGTTGGAGACGCTTCATAATGTTCGAGGATTTCAGTTTCGCAGATAAGAGGCATGACTTGAGCAAGAACCTGTAAATTCAAACCTTCGTGTTTTAAGGCGAATAACACATGATCTAATAGTATGTCTGCTGGCTTTAGCGTCGCGGGGATTGCTAGGGTGTTTTCTATTTGTTGTTTTTTGGTCACAGGCATAATGCGCGCAGAAGAGTGCAAAGACAGCGCTTTGACTTCTGAGTGCTCAATTAAATAGGCGTATCCAACGTATTCATTTTTCATGCTGTGTACCAGAAAATGTTTTTGTAACTGAAATTTTTATTCAGTTTAGCTTATTATTCAAGAAAAGTTTTTAATAACTAAGATTTTTGTTCAGGATTGGATTTTTTCTAATAAAATTGTTCAAAGTTGTGTTTTTCATTAAATCCATGCCATTTTATCACTTCATCAGCTCAGAAAATCATTCAGCGTCTAAGATTTTTGTTCAGTTTGACTGTTTTACTCAGAAAATTGTTCAGAATTCTTCATTACGTCGAATAAAAAAGGCCTTCGAGTCATCGAAAGCCTTTCTGTGTTTCTAAATAATCTGATTGCTTGAAGTTCTAATGCGCCTCGTCCCAGTTCATTCCAACGCCTGCTTCTACTAATAAAGGTACGTCAATTTTGCTGCTGTTTTCCATGATGTCGACGATTTTCGCTTGAGCGGCTTCTAGGTCTTTTTCGGCGATTTCGAAGATGAGTTCATCGTGTACTTGCATGATCATTTTCACGTCTAGGTCTGTGCTTTGTAACCAGTCGTGCATCTTGATCATGGCGCGTTTGATGATGTCGGCGGCGGAGCCTTGCATTGGCGCGTTGATCGCGGTGCGTTCGGCGGCTTGGCGCATCATGGCGTTGCTGGCTTTGATGTCTGGCAAGTACAGACGGCGGCCATAGATGGTTTCTACGTAGCCTTTTTCTTTCGCGCCTTCACGGGTGTTTTCCATGTATTGCTGTACGCCGGGGTAACGTTCGAAATAACGTTTGATGTATTTAGCGGCTTCTGGGCGGCTGATATCAAGCTGTTTCGCAAGACCAAAAGCTGACATGCCGTAGATCAAACCAAAGTTGATGGCTTTAGCTCGGCGGCGCTGTTCAGTCGTGACTTCGTCTAGTGTGACTTCAAAGACTTCGGCGGCGGTGGCTTTATGCACGTCAGCGTCTTTAGTGAAGGCATCGAGCAAGCCTTTGTCTTGCGACAAATGCGCCATGATGCGTAATTCGACTTGGGAGTAATCGGCCGCGAGCATCTTGTAGCCTGTTGGGGCGATAAACGCTTGGCGAATACGACGACCTTCTGCGGTACGAATTGGGATGTTCTGCAAATTTGGATCAGTCGATGACAAACGGCCCGTTGCAGTAATTGCTTGATGATAGGACGTATGAATACGACCCGTTTTCTGGATCATTTCTGGCAGTTTGTCTGTGTAAGTGGATTTCAACTTAGACAGGCTGCGGTGTTCCATGATCAAGCGTGGTAATTCAAATTCTTGCGCCAATTCTTGCAAGATAGGTTCAGCGGTAGACGGCTGGCCTTTTGGTGTTTTTTTGATAACAGGCAAACCTTGTTTTTCGAACAAGATGACTTGCAGTTGTTTTGGTGAACTTAGGTTGAAACTTTCGCCTGCTTCTTCGTGGGCTTTGATTTCCAGCTCTTGTAACTTGGCGCCAATTTCACTGCTTTGGATGTGCAGTAATTCTGGGTCGATCAAAGCGCCCGTTTGTTCCATTTTCGCCAAGACGGGAATTAAGGGGCATTCGATGTCTTTGAAAATGCTGACCAATTCTGGTGTTTTCTCGACTAGCGGCCAGATAGTTTGATGAAGGCGCAAGGTAATATCAGCGTCTTCCGCTGCGTAAAAGGCAGCTTGTCCTAAGTCGATTTCATTGAAGGTTTTTTGCTTCTTGCCTTTACCGGCTAATTCTTCAAAGCTGACACAAGTGTGTCCTAAGAATTTTTTCGCCAGCGTATCCATGTCATGACGTGAACTTACTGAGTTGTAAACGTAAGACTCCAACATGGTGTCGTAGGCGATGCCGCGTAAGGTAATGTCGTAGTTGTTCAGTACGTTGGCATCGTATTTTAAGTGCTGACCGACTTTAGCTTTGCTGTCGTCTTCTAACCAAGGTTTTAGCTGTTCTAATACCCAATCGCGGTCAAGCTGCTCTGGTGCGCCTTCGTAGTCATGAGCAAAAGGCACATAAGCGCCAATGCCTGCTTCAACAGAAAAAGACACGCCAACCAATTCTGCGGCCATGTAATTTAGGCTGGTGGTTTCTGTGTCGAAAGCGGTTAATTCGGCGTTTTGTATTTTCTCTAACCAAGCATTGAATGCATCTTTATCGAAAACCGTTTTGTAGTTCACCTCTATGTTAGACGCCACTGGCGCATCGACTTGACCATCATTGCCGACGGTGTCGCTGGCAGTTTCTACACTTGGCTCTTTATCTAAATCGGATAACCAAGTTTTGAATTCCAGTTTAGTGAACCACTCGCGTAAAACGTCTTTGTTTACTTCGCCGTTCTCCAACTCTAGAGAATTAAATGGCAATTCTACGTCACATTTGATGGTCGCCAAGGTATAGGACAGCTCGGCCATCTCTTTGTTGTCTTCCATTTTTTGTTTCATGGTTTTGGAACCACGGAAACCCAACGCGGCAATGTCATCTAGGTGCTCGTAAATTTCTTTGATGCTACCCAAACCTTGTAACAAGGCTACGGCGGTTTTTTCGCCAACGCCCGGGACGCCAGGAATGTTGTCGACTTTGTCGCCCATTAAAGCGAGATAATCGATAATCAGTTCTGGTGGAATGCCGAATTTGTCGGTGACACCTTGAATGTCCATGACAGTGTTGTTCATGGTGTTTACAAGTGTGACCTTGTCTGTCACCAATTGCGCCATGTCTTTATCGCCAGTGGATACGACGACTTCACGACCTGCTTCGCCGACTTGTTTGGCGATAGTGCCGATAACATCGTCGGCTTCTACGCCGTCGATAATAACCAGTGGCAAGCCCATGCCTTCCACCATGCGGTGAATTGGCTCGATTTGTGGACGTAAGTCATCAGGCATTGGTGGACGTTGTGCCTTGTATTCGCTGTAGATCTCATCGCGGAAGGTTTTACCCTTAGCATCAAAAATAATAACCATGGGCGAATCAGGGTAGGTTTTGATAAGGCTGCGGATCATACTGATGACACCGCGAGTGGCGTTGGTCGGATGGCCGTCGCTGGTGCTCATTGGTGGAATGGCGTGGAAAGCTCGGTAAAGATAAGACGAGCCGTCGACGAGAACCATTGGTGGAGTTTGTATTGATGAATCCGTAGCCAAAATAGAACCTCTGCATGAATAGGCGATAATTGGCTTCTATTCTATGTGTTTGAGGAGGTTTTTGCAGTCAAAAGAGGAATTAATCTTTCGTTGATGGCTGCTCGATAGCTGTTTCTAGACTCTGTTGATACAAGCTTACTTGGTCGCGGCCGTTGGCTTTCGCGAAATAAAGGGCTTTGTCTGCTTCATCAACTAATATATCGAAGTCCTTTGCCTTTTTTATGCTGGAAACGCCAATGCTGGCAGTGACTTGACCAATGATTTTGTAAGATCGCTGGCTAATAGCGGTTCTAAACATTTCGCCAATCATGGATGTGGTATGAGTGGTGGGATTCACAATAACAACGATAAACTCTTCTCCACCCCAACGCGCAAGGCAATGCAATTCAGAATAAACCGTGCTTAGGCGAGAGGCGAGTTCAATTAAGACATTGTCACCAACAGAGTGCCCAAACTTGTCATTAATATCTTTGAATTTATCAATATCGATAAGAAGAATGCAGATATTGTTAGATGGTTTACCTTCCATTAACCAGCTGTCTAAACCACGTCGATTAAACACATCGGTTAAAAAATCTTGTAGAGAGGCTGCTTTTGAATGTTTCAACTCATAGGTTATTTTTTCGATATTGGATTGTATTTTTTTCTGGTAAGGAATCATGAGTAGTATCAATATGCTTGCCGGGCCTAGCAGAAATAATAAATCATAACCTCTCGGTGTTTGAAGTTGAGACGGAGTTGTTAATAAAAAAAGTAATATAGGTAATGTGTTTAACGACCAACAAATGACTGCAAATTTAGACAGCCTTTCAGGAATTAACATTAGCATCAATGCGGTAGTTAAAATATTCATGCCGGATATAGGTGGAAAGATTGCCACAAAATCCCACATGTTAAGCCATCCACCTATGGTGTAATACAAGGCACTAGGTACAGAGGTGATTAAGGTAATAAAGCAATATAAGAAAAGAGTCTTATGTATTTTATTTTCTGGATCGCTATGTAAATAAGCAAGTACACCTAAATAAGCAAGTACACCTAAATAAGCAAATAAAATCATGACTGGTTGAAAAACATTTATGACAAAGCTACCAGTGAAGAGGGTAGAGCAAATAGTATATATGGCACAGATTAATATCGTACCAATAAGCAGTTGGTACGTTGCTTTAATCAAAAAAACTGATTTACTAAATTGCTGGTCCATATAGATAAAATATCACGCAGTTAGTTTGTCTTTAATACTGAGTATACATAATCAATAATAAAATATTGTTTTTCTTCGTAAAAAGCGTGAGCTGATGTCTGTGTATTTTACTGATAACGAATTGACCTTTAGTCGCTTATTGTGGAGCATAGGCGTTTTCGTATTCGCTTTATCTTTTGATTATACATAGGTAGTACAACTTGGCTGTTTACACATCCCTTTCTGACTCTGACATGCGCGCTTTAGTGGCCGATTATTATTTGGGTGAACTGGTTTCGTTCCAAGGCATTTCAGGCGGTGTTGAAAACACCAATTATTTTTTGATTACTACCACAGGTAAGTACGTGGTGACCTTGTTTGAAGAGTTCGAGTTAGAAGAAGTGCCGTACTTCTTAGATGTTGTCGCACATTTGAAACACAAAGGCTTTAACGTTCCAGCCGCCTTGATTGATATTCATGGTGAACGCTTACGAATGGTGAACGAGCGTCCAGCTATCATTGTGGATTGTTTTCCTGGTACCGAGCTTAAACAAACAGACGTTAGTTCTTGTCAGATAATGGGTGCCGCCTTAGCGAAATTGCATATTGCGGGCGAAGACTTCCCAGAACATCGTGATAGTCATCGTGGTGTGACTTGGTGGCATAAGACCAGTAAAGCGATTGAATCGGAGCTAGAACCAGTACAAGCTGAGTTGTTAATGTCACAAATTTCAGCGTTTGATGCCTTTATTGCAGATCATGCTGATTTACCGAAAACGACGATTCACGGAGATTTGTTTTATAACAACACTTTGTTTGAAGACGGCAAGTTGTCAGCGGTTATTGATTTTTATAACGCATGCCATTCGTGGGTGATGTACGATTTAGCCATTGTGGTGAACGATTGGTGTTCGGACATAGAGACAGGCGAATTGGACATGCCTAAATATCGAGCGCTGTTAAAGGCCTATTTGTACGAGAGGGAAGTAAGTGACGAAGAAGTCATGGCTTGGCCTTATATGCTACGAATTGCTGCGTTACGTTTCTGGTTGTCTCGCTTAGAAGCGTGGCACGGCGCAAAATCCGACCCAGTACGTTTGGCGCAACAACATGATCCACTCGAATTTCAACGTATTTTAGAAGCGCGCATTCGTTATGCGCCCAGTTTATTAGAGTAAAAGGTCAGGTGAGATAAAATGGTCCGTTTTTGGTTGAGTTTATGTTTGTTTATTAGTGCCAGCTTTCTCCTTGTTAACAAGGTGATGGCTCATCCCCATGTTTGGGTTGATTCTCAATATCGAGTAACGATTGATCAACCAAATATAGAAGAATTAGAAGGCATATGGAGTCTTGACCTTTTTACCTCGACTAGTCTGATTGCTGAATATGACGTTAATTCTGATGGTGAGTTTACAGGCCAAGAAAAAATCGAAATGATCGAGGTGCTAAAAAGCTTCGAAAACTATGGTTACTTTATCAAGATGAAGCAGGATGGTGCGGACATCGTTCCATCTGATGTGCATATTATTGATGTTCGTGTTCGAGACCAGATGTTATGGGTTCGTTTTGGTATTACATTGCCATCGTCAGTGGATCTTGAAACCTCGACCTTAAGTTTGGCATTTGGTGATGATGAATTGTATTTTGCCATGGAGCCGTTAGAGGAAGGTTTGGTGCGTTTGTCAGGTCTTTTATCTGAAATTTGTACTCCCGTTGAGCGTGAAGCAGAAGAAACATCCGTGGCATTTTGGGTGGATTTGACCTGCAAGCCTTAATGTCTTTTAAAACGCTTTTAGTGTTTTTTACGTCACTTTATAAGTTGTAAGGAAAGGAAGTCTCAGATGATAGAACATTTTCAATGGTTACCTTTTTTGTTGGCAATTTCTGTTCTTACGATGAGTCCAGGTGTAGACACAATTCTAGTGATGCGAAATGCGGCAACAGGGGGTTGGCGTCTAGGTTTTTTAACTAGCTTAGGCATTTGCATGGGATTGTTCGCCCATGCGACCTTGTCGGCCTTAGGCTTGTCGGTAATTTTATTAGGCTCTGCTGGTTTGTTTACCGCGTTCAAATTTGCGGGTGCCGCTTATCTTGTTTATTTAGGTGTACAGGCGTTGCGCAGCGCAATGAAGCCTGTAGGCATGACATTTAGTGATAAAAAGTCGGCTAAGGTACTAACGGCTTGGGGCGGTTTTCGTCAGGGTATTTTATCGAACGTATTGAACCCAAAGCCAATTATTTTTTATATGGCGTTTTTACCGCAGTTTATCGATCCGTCTTATTCTGCTTTAGGTCAATCTCTCTTTATGGCTTCTCTGCATTTTATTATAGCGATGGCATGGCAAACGTTTCTTGCGCTTATGGTCCATAAAGCGCGAGTTTGGCTGGCGCGACCAAGAGTGGCGCAAATTTTGGATGGCTTAACTGGTTTGTTGCTAGTGAGCTTTGGTGTAAAACTCGCATTAAGTCAGCGCTAATAGTGTTGTTAAATGCTTCTTTGGTAGTTCTCTAAATGAGTTTATTGATCGCAACTTGGATTAAGTTCTTCTTTTTATTCGCGCCGTTCTTTGTGTTGTCTATGTTTCTTGCGTTAACTCGAGGAGAGTCTTCAGCATCACGAAAACAGGTGGCGAATAAGGCCATTATTTCTTCTGCTGCCATTGCGATAGTGTTGTTGTTTTTTGGTGGGAGTTTGTTTTCTATATTGGGCATAACATTAGATTCTTTCAAAATTGGATCAGGTGTCTTGCTGTTTTTATCCGCTTTAAGTTTGGTTCGTGATGGCACACGAAATCATGCGGTCGGTATGCCAAGTGAAGAACGTGATGATATTTCGGTTGTTCCATTAGCCGTGCCAACGATCATTGGACCCGCAACAATCGGTACAATTCTAGTTTACGGTGCTGAACTACAAGGTTGGGATTTAATCCTAGGTTTGATGGGCTTGCTGTTGGCGTTGGGTACCTTAGCTTTGATTCTGTATTCCGGCTCTTTGATCGAAAAAATGTTAGGTCGTACTGGCTTAAATGTATTGTCTAAAATCACGGGTTTGATTTTGGCGGCCATGGCAGCGCAAATTTTTATGAGTGGTGTGATGGGATTTTTACAACCTGTCACTAGTTCTGTTACTGGCTAGTTTTATTTTTAAATGCGGCGTTTTTTGGCTTTAGCTTCTCCTTCGGATTGAGTTGTTATATCATAACAAAATCAATTTATTACTAAGTGAGAACATGTCATGGCGAAGAACGCCGTTTTTTTCTTTCTGTCTTTCTTCCTGTTTAATTCTCCTCTTTACGCCGCGATAGATGTGTCGTTTTATCAAGACTTTATTCAATGGATTATGGGCCAACAGGCGAACTTTCATCGAGAGCTAGTGACTTTGGTGCGCGCGATAAGCAAAGAAGGCAGCGCGGCTTTGCTATGGGGATTGATCACTACGAGTTTCTTTTACGGTGTGTTTCATGCCGCAGGGCCTGGTCATGGGAAAGCGGTAATTTCTGCGTATATGTTAGCCAGTAAAGCGCCGCTGAGTCGTGGTATTAGTTTGGCTTTTCTGTGCGCTGGTGCGCAGGGGCTGATGGCTGTTTTGGTGATTCTGGTTTTGAGTCAGATTTTTTCCTTAGCCGGCAAGGCGATGCAAATTAGTCGGTTTTTTGAAGTTGCGAGTTTCGCGGCGGTTGGTTTAATTGGCGTTTGGATTCTTATACGATTATTACGCGGTAAATCCAGCTGTGGACATGACCATTCGAAAGATCATTTACATGGTCATTCCACAGAAGATGAGCACTTACACGATCATGCAAACAACCACAGTCACTCTCATGACGATACTCACTTTCACGATGACACTTACAGACATGTTTGCTGTTCTCATACTGAAGCGCACGATGCGGAGGAAGCAAAAGTCGCTCGTCGTAGTATATGGGCGATGACGCTTGCCGTTGGTATTCGACCTTGTACTGGTGCGATTCTAGTTTTGTTATTTTCTTTGAGCACTGGGATTTTTCAATGGGGTTTAGCTGCAACGTTTGCTATGTCATTAGGCACGGCCATTACCGTGGCATCCTTGGCTGGTGTCACTGTGTTTGTTCGTGATACTGGTTTTATATTGAGTCGAGAGCATCAAATCTGGCGACAGCGAGTGTCTCGTGCATTCGGTTTTATTGCGGCGTCCGCTTTGATTGTCATCAGTTGCTCTATGATTTTAAGCTATATCAGCAATGCTGGAAGGGCGTTTTAAATGGAAAAAAATACTTCACATGATCACGACCATAATCATGGTGATCAAAGTACTAACCATAATCATAATGATTGTATTGAGAGCGCTTTAGCGACCGCAGAAACCTTATGTGTAGAGCAAGGTCAACGTCTTACCAAGGTGCGTCGTCGTGCTTTAGAGCTAATTTGGGAAAGCCATCGTCCACTTGGGGCTTATCAATTATTAGCGAAATTAGCAGAAGAGGGATTTAACTCAGCGCCGCCGACGGTATATCGCGCATTAGACTTTTTATTAAGCGCGGGTTTGATTCATAAAGTGGAATCAATGAATGCTTATCTTGGCTGCGTCCATGCAGACAAAGAGCATAAGGGCTATTTTCTGATTTGTGATGATTGCCACAATGTTATGGAATTTGATTACCAAGACATTCATGCAGCGTTGATTGAAAAAGCGGCTCAGCAAGGGTTCGAATTACGCGCCGAAACGATTGAGTTAACCGGATTGTGTTCCGCTTGTAAAAGTCATCCTACAGGAGCGAATGTATGAACAAACAGTTAGTCGCTTTTGAACAAATTGGCATTTCATTTAATGGCCGAACCTTGCTAGACGGCATCGATATGAGCATCAGCGAAGGGGAAATTGTTACGCTGATTGGCCCAAATGGCAGCGGAAAAAGCACCTTGATTCGTATCTTATTGGGTTTGCAGGCTGCGACGTCTGGCGAAGTTGTTCGACACAAAACACTGCGCATTGGTTATATGCCTCAGAAGCTCCATATTGATCCTACTTTACCCTTAACCGTGAAGCACTTTTTGGCCTTGGTGCGTGGTGTGGATAAGCATCAAATTCTTCCAACATTAGAGACGTTAGGTATCGCGCATCTCATTCATTCACAAGTGCATGTGTTATCTGGCGGCGAGACACAGCGAGTTTTATTGGCTCGTGCTTTGTTGAACAAACCGAATTTGCTTGTATTGGATGAACCAGTGCAAGGCGTAGATGTGAATGGTCAGGTTGAGCTTTATAACCTGATTGAAGGCATTCGTGATGAACTTGGTTGTGGCGTTTTAATGGTGTCCCATGATTTGCATTTGGTGATGGCAAAAACCGACACTGTGGTGTGTATTAATCAGCACGTTTGTTGTTCTGGTAGTCCACAACATGTGACTGGTCATCCTGCTTATCAGGCACTATTTGGTGTTCCCGGTGCAGATGAATCTATTGCAATTTATGCTCATCAGCATGACCACGTTCATGGCGAACATGGCAGTATTTTATCTGGTGATGACGACACTCACGCCAATTGTAACCATTAAGCCTATTCCAGTTTGGAGTCAGTAATACCATGTTAGATCTTTTGTTTAGAGCCTTGTTAGGCGGATTGGGTGTGGCGGCCGTTGCTGGGCCGTTGGGCGCATTTGTTGTTTGGCGTCGTATGGCGTATTTCGGAGATACCTTGGCGCATTCTGCCTTGTTGGGTGTAGCGCTTGGTTTTTTGTTCGATATTAATTTGAACCTTGCGATTATCGTCTTGTGTGTTGGTTTGGCGTTGGTTTTGGTAATGCTACAGAAGAAACACATTATTGCGACGGATACCTTGTTGGGCATTTTGGCTCATTCTGCCTTGTCATTAGGGCTGGTTGCCGTGAGTTTTCTCGATAACATTCGTATTGATTTGATGGCCTATTTGTTTGGTGATTTATTGGCAATAAGCCAAACCGATGTGTATTGGATTTACGGTGGTGGGTTGGCAGTGATTACTTTGTTAGTCGTATTCTGGAAGCCACTTTTAGCTATGACAGTAAATGAAGAGTTAGCAAAAGTAGAAGGTTATCCAGTTGAAGCGATTCGCTTATTGCTTATGTTGCTGGTGGCGTTAGTTATTGCAGTGGCAATGAAAATTGTCGGTGTGTTGTTGATTACTTCTTTAATGATTATTCCCGCTGCTACGGCTCGTAAATTGTCTAAAACACCTGTTCAAATGGCTTCTATGGCAAGCTTAATTGGTTGTTTGTCGGTATGCGGTGGATTGTGGGCATCTTACCAATGGGATACACCAACGGGACCAAGCGTTGTGGTTTGTGCGGCGTTTTTGTTTTTAATTGCCTACACTTTACCAATTCAGCGCCTTAAATATTTTAATAATTAATGCACTAAAATCTATTGAGTTGCTGATGTAGTGTTACAGTGAAAGTCATATAAAGGTCATTAAATCTTATTGTTTATTTCTTGTGTTAGAAATTGTAATAATAATCATCTGCTTTACGTCTAATCTTAAAGGATGTATCGCGGCGTTAATTTAGACGTCATATTTAAGGTCATTTAGAGGTTAGTCTATGCTGGGTTTTACAACGATTCGAGGTCGTTTAACCGCGAGTTATTTAGTGTTGTTGGTATTTCTATTAGTGGTAATAGGGCTTTCTGTTACACGCTTTCAGATGCTATCAAGTAACACACGAAGTATTGTTGATGAAAATGCAGCACTGGTTGAATTAACTGGTGAGCTAAATGTAAACGCAGAAAGCTTAGCGAGCCGTTTATTACTTTTATTCGTTGTAGAAGATCGTGATGCTCGTGTAGCGATTTATAAAGAAATTGATGAACGTAATCGCAACATGGATGCCAGCCTAGAACTAATGGCGACCTTAGTTACCTCTGAAGCCAGCAAATTAAATATTGAAAACCTTCAAAAGCAGCGAGTTGTTTATCAAGCGGCTTTGCAAGCGACAGTAGAAGCTGTTGAGTTTGGTGAGTTAATTGATGCACAGATGCAGATGGCTGGCCCAACAATAGACGAATTACAAACCTTTTTGGCTCAAACAAAAGCGCTATCAGAAAGAGAGCGCAAAATGATGCAAACCCGTCAGCAGCAAGTATTGTCTGATTCTGAACTTGGAATTCTGATGATTATTGGAGTGGGTATCTTAGCGTTATTGATAGGTACCATTATGTCGGTACTAATTACTCGCAGTATTGTTAATCCATTACGTCAAGTCGGTAACCTATTAGATTGTGTGGCGAGAGGGGATTTATCTCATACCATTAATCTTCAACAAAAAGGTGAAATAGGTAAGTTGGTTGGCAGTGTGAAAGTCATGCGTGCTAGCTTAGTCGGCGTGGTCAATAAAATAGACTCAAGTGCGCAAACGGTTGTGGATGCTGTCAGTGATATTCGTACTAGTGTGGTGAATGTTCAGCAAGGCTCTGATAAGCAAGAGCTTATGGCAAGTGATATTCAAGCTTCTGTTGAAGAGTTATCTACTGGTGTAACGACTATGGCGGAGCACGTTGCCGTGTCCCGTAATCAAGCTGAAGCAGCTCATGGTTTGGCAAAGCATGGTAAACAGATTATTAATGATGCCGCAAAAGATATTACGTCTGTGGCTGCGTACATTGAAGAAACATCCAATTCAGTTACTAAATTGAAGGAAAGCGCCGCAACGGTATCTGACTTTGTTAATGATATTCGTAATGTTGCAGATCAAACTAATTTGTTGGCGTTGAATGCATCTATTGAAGCGGCCCGTGCTGGTGAAGCTGGTCGTGGTTTTGCAGTTGTTGCAGATGAAGTTAGAAACTTAGCGAGTAATACTGCGAAAGTAACGGAATCTATCGATCAGGTGATTACATCTATTGCCGACTTGTCTGTGAGAATCTCTGATGAGATGGAGCAAGGACAAGAGCGTATGCGCCATGGTGTAACGCAAATAGAAAATGTAGTCGGGCCATTGACCCAGTTAGAGGAAGATTCTGCTGTATCACTTAAGAGTTTGGATGGTTTATCTGAACTTGCACAACACCAATCTTCTGAAGCCAATGATATTGCTTTGCATATCACTCAAATTGTCGATGTGACGGTTAATAACGGCCAAACTTCATTGCACCTAACTGCGCTAACAGACGCCTTGTCAGGTGCTTCAGAGCAAACAAAGCAAGCAATTTTCACGTTTACGCTACCAAAAAGCTAATACCTGAATGGTTATTAGCTTTTTGAGCCCCTCTTTAAAGCAACACAATTGGTTAACGCTTTGCTAACCAATTGTCTAAAGAGAAAGAGCCTGCGCCTCGGTACATCAGTAACAAAGCGATCGCCAACCAAGTAGCATGAGTTGGGTAAGCATCAGGATAAACAAAAATCTGAATGACCAATGTCATCATCGCAATACCAAATCCTGCAAGACGAGTAAAAAGACCACTTAGAATCAAAATTGGCAGAAGGTGTTCTGCTAATGTTGCTAGTACCGCTGCAATCATAGGAGGTATAAGTGGCAGGTTGTATTCGTATTCAAATAAGAACCCTGTGGTTTCCGCTAGTCTTGGAAAGCCGAGTTCCATTTTCATCGCAATAATATCAAGAGAAAAGCCTTCTATTTTAGTTTGGCCAGATTTCCAAAACACGGCGGCTATGGCGAAGCGAGCGACAAATAAAATAACGGATTCTGGAATTTTACGAAATATTTCTTCGCTTTTATCGTTAATAATAGACAGCATAGTAGTTCCTTGTAGGTTTAAGTTTTTTGTTTATTTTGATTGTTGATATGTACCGTTGGCTCTATGAGCTAGGTGGTCATTCGATGTGAGTGAGTATGTTCCATTCAATTAGTTTAGCCAGTGTTTCACCTAAGTCAAAAAGGCCTGAATCCGGTACCGCGTCTTCGAGTGACTTTTTTTGCATTAGATGTTTTATGAAAATGGCTTCTTCTTTCTGGATTATGTGCAGTTGAGCATATAGATGAGACTTAACCAGCAGTAGGTATTCACTTTTATGAATATCGACCTTATTAAGGCGTTGATGGCCATCGCTAAAGTGCGCTTGATATAGGGAACCGATAGCAAAAGGTGACGCTAATATCTGAGTAGTAGGTGGAATGTTAAGTTGTAGCTTACCTGGGTCTTCCACAGACACAAACGCAGAAGAAACTGCTTCATGATCTAGGGTGTCATATTCTTCGCTGTGAGTAAGTGTTAGCATGGTCTGTTCTAGCGCGGCAACATCTGCCAAAAAAGGGATACTTTTGGCAGGGTCAAAATTACGAACGAAATCTGAAAAACCGACACCGTATTCACTAATAATCGGCGAACTAGGTGGGTTATCTAACAAATAGATGCGCGCCATTGCTCGAAAAAACTCTTCTCCCACGAGTGTTTCAGTAATAGGGAAAATATCACATAACGCATCAACCAGTGAGACTACAACATTGTTACGGTAGACGTTTAGCCTCACTTCTTGTTCTTGCATATTTGGCGCTTTGATTTCGTTATAAAAGCGAGTGTCTTCAGTGAGTAACGCTGTTTTAAATGACGTGTTCACGGGGTATCTCCAATGGTTGGATAGACTCTCGTATACGATTTGCCATATTTGCTTCTTCTATTAATGCCGCCATTGGAGGCAAATTTCCATCTCGTTCAATTAACGTTGGGCAGTCGCCTGTTAAGGCTAAGGTATATTGATAAAGCGACCACACATCTGGTGAAACAGGTTCGTCATGACTGTCTATTTTTAATGGAACAGTTGAGTTGTCATCTGTTGTGTGACCCGCTAAATGTATTTGACCTACTGCTGCGACAGGAAAATTGTTTAAATATTGGTAAGCGTCATGGCCATGGTTAAAGCAAGATACTTCGACATTATTTACATCTAGAAGTAAGCCACAGCCAGTGCGTTTGCTCATTTCTGTAATAAAGGCAATTTCGCTCATCTCACTACGGTTGAATTCAAAATAGGTTGATGGATTTTCTATTAATATTTGGCGTTTTACACGGGATTGTATTTGATCTATGTGTTCGCATACTCTGCGTAATGTCGCTTCATCATAAGCAACAGGCAGTAAATCATTCAAAAATGTATTGTCGTGGGAAGACCAAGCTAAGTGCTCTGAAAATACTTCAGGTTGGGTCTCGTCAACTAATTGAGCAACTCGATCAAGGTGTTGATTATTAATTGGATGTTCGCCACCAATAGATAGCCCGACACCGTGCACAGTTATAGGGTAATGCTGGCGAATCAATTGTAGATAATGACGCGCAGGTCCGCCTTTGCTCAAATAATTTTCTGCGTGAATTTCAAAGAAACCGACATCAGGTAATTCAGATAAAATGAGTTGGTAATACGCGGGTTTCAGGCTGATACCTGAACGAGAACGAAAACGTTTCGCAAAGCTCGAAGAATGGGGAGTATCTTCGGCTTGCGTAAACGTGAGTTCTGAAAGAACAGGAGACATATTTTTGTATCAGTCTCTTAGAATGCTTTCAGTTGGCCATGGCCAGTAGCAGATGTTTTAGAGTCCATATCCATGCAAGTGCCAGCTGGAACTAGTTTCCAAGCGTTGCTTTGGAAATCAGTTTTAGATGTACCAGCACAAGATGTTCCAGGACCTGCAGCACAATCATTTTGACCAGCAAGAGCCACGCCGTAACATTTTTCTTTACTTGCTGCTTGAGCTGGAACAGATACTGCAGAGATAGCGACGGCAGTACCAAGTGCAAGTGCTAATGATGCTGTTGATTTTTTCATAGTAGATCCTCTGTGTTTTAATAATGATTGTTGTATTAAGTATGGCACAAAGTGCCGATTTAGTTTTCCAAAAAGTCTTAACTTTTTGGTTACATACCTTTGACGTAAGTCTAGTTAAGTTTCTTACACACAAAAATATTTATTTTTCTTTATCGGTGTCACCTTTCATGTAATGCTTTGAAATATCACGTAATTCTTCCATTTGATGGGCGAAATTACGACAGCTTACACATATGGTAGTGTGGAAGCCAAGCGCCACTTTTTCCTTTGTGCCCAATGGGCGATCAAGTTTTTCGGACAGTAATTGTGTTGCTTCCTTACAGTTCATCATTTTGATACTTCTGCTTGATACCAGTTGTCTTCTAGGCACTCCCGTAGTCGTAAACGAGCGCGATATAAAGTGACGTTAAGGTTACTGACAGTGATGTCTTCATTATGACAAATTTCTGATGTTTCCATTTCCAGAAATTCTCGCATCATAAACAATCGACCGTACTTTTCAGGCAGCGCATTTAAGCAAGCATCGAAGACTCGCCAAAAGTGTTTGTTTTCGACACCATGCTCTGGTTGGTCCCACTTTTTTGGTCGTTCATGCTTTTGCCAATGACCATTCTGTTCAAACAGTGCGTCCATTAAGGCATCACCGCTAAGGTTAGAACCGTCTTCCAATTGACTGGCTGCTGTATGGCGCTTTTCCTTACGCAAAAGATCAATAAGTTTATTCTTCAATATAGAAAAAACCCATGTCTTCAGTGCTGATTGACGACCAAACTTTTCGATGTTTTGGTATGCTGAAATCATCGCTTCTTGAACTGCATCCTCTGCAAGCTGATGATCTCGAACCTGTAACTGTGCAAACTTGAACATTTGGCTGCGTAGGTCTTCCATAAAAACAGCATCATGGAATACATTAATTGCAGGTGAACTGTTTACATCAGAAGATGGGTTTACATCGATCATTTAAGCCTCAGCTTTCACTTCTAGAATTTAGACGGAGTAGTGTAGATAATTCTTACACAATTTAAGCACTTTATATTTACATTATAATATCAGTCTACTTTTTTACCCAGAAGTTCCCTTTCTGCTAAATATTCGTCTTTCAGTTTGACGTAATTCAAGCCTGCATATTGAAAGTATTCAATTTCTTCTTTTGTTAGTGGACGAGCTTGTTTTACTGGGGAGCCCATATATAAGTAGCCAGATTCAAGATGTTTGCCAGGAGGTACTAAAGAACCAGCGCCAATGATGACTTCATCTTCGATAACGGCACCATCAAGAATTGTTGTGCCCATGCCGACTAAAACCTTGCTGCCGATAGTGCAGCCATGAAGCATTGCCATGTGGCCAACTGTGACATCATCACCAATAGTTAATGGGTGGCCTTCAGGCTTATATGTACTTGCATGTGTAATGTGTAAACAGGAATTATCTTGAATGCTGGTACGAGCGCCAATTCGAATGCGATGCATGTCACCTCGAATGGCAACTAAAGGCCAAACAGAGCTGTCTTCGCCAATGACGACATCGCCGATAACAACTGCGCTATCATCAACCCAAACTCGATTGCCCAATTGAGGCGTCTTGCCTCGGAAAGATTTCATCACCATACATCCTCTCTTAGGGGTATTTTGGTCTGCAAAATGAAGGAACTATTAAAACAATAGCTATTTACGTATTGAAAAAAGCTCAAGACCACATATCTTATTAGGTATGACTCTTTACGAATGCCATATCGCTACGCCATCTCCACCCTTTTTGTTTGTGTTACAGTGCGGCATGGTTAAGCCATAAGGCGTTCAATTTTAATTAAAGGATATCACGATATGTCACAGTCTGTATGGGACGCGACCAGCTTACCAAATTTCACTAGTTTAGATGTTTCTAGCATCGAAACAGATTTAGAAGCCCTGCTAAAATATAATCAAGCAGGCATCGATGCTTGTGTCAGTGAAAATGCTAATCCAACCTGGGAAAGCCTAGTCTTGCCCCTTGATCAGCTAGACGATGATCTGAATCATTTTTGGTCACCCATTAGTCATTTGAACTCAGTTAAAAACACACCTGAGATTCGTGCTGCATATAATGCATGTTTACCTAAATTGACTCAGTTTTATACAGACCTAGGTCAAAACAAAGCGTTATATCAAGCTTACAAGGCATTGGCGGAAAGTCCGGCAGCGAAAGATCTATCACAAGCTCAAACAGAAGCTTTGACGCATACTATTCGTGATTTTGAATTGTCTGGTGTCGGCCTTGAAGGGGATGAGAAGAAACGTTACGGCGAAATTAGTCAGCGTTTATCTGAGCTGGGCAGCCAATTTGGTGAAAATGTATTGGATGCCACACAAGCATGGAGCAAACTGATTACCGATGAGACGGAATTATCTGGTTTGCCTGAGTCTGCGCTTGCTCAAGCAAAACAAATGGCAGAAGCCAAAGAAAAAGAAGGCTGGCTGTTTACTTTAGATTTTCCGTCTTACATGCCAGTTATTAGTTACGCAGATAATGCGGCGTTGCGAGAAGAAATGTATCGCGCCTTTGCTACACGTGCTTCAGACCAAGGTGGTGATATTAAGTTTAATAATGCACCGTTGATTGACGAAATTTTATCACTTCGTCATGAAATGGCTCACATTTTAGGTTTTGATAATTACGCGGAATTGTCTGTAGCAACGAAAATGGCAGACAATGGACAGCAGGTTATCGATTTCTTAGAAAGCTTGGCAGATAAGTCAAAAAGCTCTGCAAAACAAGATCTTAAGCAATTAACTGCCTTTGCTAAAGATGAAAATGGTGTTGATGAACTGAACGCATGGGACATGACCTATTACGCCGAAAAACTTCGTCAGCATAAATACTCTATTTCTCAAGAAGAGCTGCGTCCTTACTTTCCAATGAACAAGGTATTGTCTGGATTGTTTCACGTGGCACAAACTCTATTTGGCGTAAAAATTCGAGAAGAAAAAGAATTTGATAGCTATAACAATACCTTACAGTTATTCACTATCAGTAAAGATGGAGAAGATATTTCACGTTTCTACCTTGATCCTTATGCTCGTGAAGCAAAACGAGGTGGCGCTTGGATGGATTCATGTCGTACACGACGTCGTTTACCCGACGATAGCTTGCAACTTCCTATTGCATATCTTGTATGTAATTTCACGCCACCTATAGGTGATAAGCCAGCATTGCTGACGCATAACGAAGTTACAACCTTGTTCCATGAATTTGGTCACGGTTTGCATCACATGTTGACGCAGATTGATGTCGCTGGCGTGTCTGGAATTAATGGCGTTGCATGGGACGCAGTAGAATTACCAAGTCAGTTTATGGAAAACTGGTGTTATGAGCCAGAAGCTTTGGCGTATATTGCAGGGCACTTTGAAACGGGCGAGCCACTGCCAAAAGACTTATTAGATAAAATGTTAGCTGCGAAAAACTTCCAATCTGGGATGCAAATGATGCGTCAATTGGAGTTCTCTTTGTTCGATTTCCGTTTACACATGGAATATCAAGAAAACACAGTTGTTCAAGACGTAATTGATGATGTGCGAAGTAAAGTTGCTGTTACTACTCCGCCTACATTTAATCGCTTTCAAAATGGTTTTTCACACATATTTGCAGGTGGTTACGCGGCAGGTTACTACAGTTATAAATGGGCTGAAGTATTATCAGCCGATGCGTTCTCTAAGTTTGAAGAAGATGGTATTTTCAATACAACTACTGGCGCGCACTTCCGTGATACCATATTGGCTAACGGTGGTTCTCGTCCGGCAGCTGAATTGTTTGCTGAATTTCGTGGCCGTGAACCAAGCACTGATGCGCTATTAAGACACAGCGGCATTGCGGCTTAAACATTAATCTATTTAAAGAATTGACGTAATAATCAAGCGGTGTCTTATCTCACTATTTTTAAGTAGATGGTTGAGATGAACGCTGCTTTTTTATGCGCTTTTAAAGGTAGTAAAGTTATGACAGTAAAACGCTTTATCGCTGGAGTTGTTTGCCCACGTTGTAGTGAAATGGATAGAATTCGCGCATGGCGTGATGACGATGCAGAGCAGCAGTATCGTGAGTGCATTTCCTGTGGTTATGAAGATGCTCAATCGACAACAATCGAAGCGCAACCGCCAGAGTTAGCAACCAGAGTGAATCAACCTCACAGCAGCGCTCCAGACGTAGAAGAGGTAGTGATTAACTTTATTCCGAATCCAGGAATGACAAAACACTGATTGGACAAGAGTGCTCTTATGGATTATGTATTTGTAACACTTGGTAATATCCTTAAATATAGATATTCCATTATTTTTAAAGGAGGCGTAGTTCTCATTGGAATTGTTTTTGTTGCTTGGTCAGACACCTCATTTAAATTAGTAGAGATGGAGGCTAAGCAGAATGACCTTGAATTTTCAGTTAAAATGTCTACAGGGGCTAGTGAGGTAGGAACTTTAAACTGTAAAGAGCTGGTTCCTACAAAAGAAGCTGTAGATTGCAACTCAGCTCAATATTACAAGGAGGTTTTGAAGCCTTCTATAAAACTTTTTAATCTAGTCGTAGATATTTGTCTTTTTCTTGGGCTTAATATGATTTTGCTGTCTATATTCGGTCTGATCTTTAAACATAGCAAAGTGAACCTTTCTGGTGTACTTAGATGCATGTTAATTATCCTTTGTTTGAACGCTGTATTCTTGTTGCAAATTTACTATTGATAAATACACGATTGATTCCTATTTATCGTTATCTGCATAGCCGCTACCAATCGCATTAAAAGGCATATCAAGACCGAGTTCCGGTACTTGCAAACCGACCCACGTTGGAAACGTATTGCTGTTTGGTCCCGGAAAAATCGTATATTCATTTGCCCAAGGGTAACGCGTTACGGCTTTTGTTATTTTTGGAATCAAAGTCTCTGCTTTTTCACCTGTTAACGACAATATTTTTTCAGGCTTCGATCCAAACCAATAACGATCTGGTGTACTTGTTTTATATTGATGTAACGCAGGTAAGCCACGCTTCACTTGCCAACCAGTCACTTCATAAACAGTATATTCAGATGCCCCTTTTTCTTTTGTTGCGACCCAAGAATGTACGGCAAACCAACCACGCCAACTGAAAGCATCTGCGGCATAGAACTCAATAACCGCTTCAGAGACTTCTTTAGGGTTAGGCGCAATACCAGCAGGCTCACGGCTGGCTGTTCGCCAGTCATCGTTAGAACAAGCACTTAATAACAATGCAGTAATTAGAATCCCAAAGTGCTTTTTCATTCGCTTGTCCTTAATACAATTCATATATTAATTATTAATACCATAATTACTGATTAAAAAAGGGGCAGAATTTAGGAAGCTATGTGTATTCCATATGAGGGGTAGACATCTAGAAATTGTGTCTCAAGTAAATAACGTTGCATAATTGACATAAAAAACGCCACATCACTTATGCCGTGACGTGGCGTTTTACATTCTTTCGATTAATGAAAACTTATTTCATTTCAGTAATAAATTTAGCTTTTGACGCTCGAACTTTTTTCAGGTCTTTCAACCAATCGCCTTCCTCTGCACGGTAGCCAAGTGGCAACAAGATAACAGAACGAAGACCACGTTCACTTAAGCCCAAAATCTCGTCCACTTTCGCTGGATCAAAGCCTTCCATTGGGGTGCTGTCTACGCCTTCTTCTGCTGCTGCAATCAATGCAGTACCAAGACCAATGTAAGCCTGACGGGCAGCGTGTTGGAAGTTTACTTCTGCGTCACGTGGAGGGTAGGCACCTAAGATCATTTGACGATAGTTTTCCCAACCTTCGTTTTTAAAGCCTCGCTCGTCATTCACAAGATCAAACATTTCGTTAATACGATCTTCTGTATAGTTATCCCATACAGCAAAAACCAAAAGATGTGAACCGTCTGTGATTTGAGCTTGGTTCCAAGCGTGAGGCACAATTTGTTCGCGTAATTCTTTATTGGTTACCACAATGACTTCGTATGGTTGTAGGCCGCTAGAGGTTGCTGTTAGGCGAGTTGCTTCCAAAATACGATCTACTTTTTCTTGATCAACAGCTTTGCTTGGGTCCATTTTTTTCGTCGCATAGCGCCAGTTCAATTTGTCTATTAAATTCGACATTTAAATATTCCTTAAAAGAAGTTTCTGTATGACTCTTATATGGTTGATTTAGGCAAAAATTCAAGAGGCGTATCAACAATCAATGGTTTTATTATTTCAATAAATCGAGTTGGAAAGTCATTAGTTAAGGCGATCGTTTAGGTAATCTGTCAGTTGGTCAACTTCTAAGGGTTTTGAAAAATAATAGCCTTGTAAAAAATGCACACCGATCTCATTGAGTTTTTCCACTTGCTCAAGTGATTCAACACCTTCCGCGACAACTTGGTAGCCCATAGATTGTGAAATTTGCATGACAGCATGGACAATGTTTGAACCACTGCCGTTGACGTTATCTATGAAACTTTTATCAATTTTGACAATATCAACACCTAGATCTTGCATGCTTGCAAGAGAGGAATATCCGGTGCCAAAATCATCAATGGATATTTTAATACTCATTTCTTGAAGCGCTTTTATTTGCTTCATTAAAACTGTTTTATCAGCCGCAAAAACAGACTCAGTAATTTCTATATGCAATAAACTCGGTTCAAATTTCAATCGGGTTAATAGTGTTTTAATGTGTGTGACAAACTCTCTATCTTGGAGCTGAATAACTGAAACATTGATGCTAACGGTTAAGGCTCTACCGTTTTGAGACAGTGTTATGATTTGCTGACAGGCTTTTTCTACTACCCACAACCCTATATTTTTAATCATGCCGTATTGTTCGGCAATCGGAATGAATTCTATAGGCGAGACTTCTTCACCATCCAGATGCCATCTTAGTAGAGCTTCTATACAGGCGATGCTACCTGTTTTACTTTTTATAATGGGTTGAAAAACCAGTCGCATTTCGCTTTTTTCAATTGCAGTTAAAAGTCTATCAGAAAGTAAATGGTCTCGAATATTTTGCAGACGTAACGATTCACTAAAGTGACCTACTTGGCCTTTCTCTATACGTTTCTGCTGGTACATCGCCATATCTGCATTTTGAATCAGAGTGTCGTGATGGCTACCGTGTTCTGGATATAAGGCAACGCCAATAGTGGCACCTACCCAAGTTTTTGATTGAGTAATAGAGTGAGGGAGGCTGATGGTATGAATCAGCTCTTCAGAGAAACGATTAACGTCTTCGATGCTTTCAAATTTATAAGTAACTAAAAATTCGTCGCCGCCCCATCGGCAAATAGGCAAAGAGTCTTGAGATAATAAAGCAATGCGCGATGCGGTTTCTTTGACAACTTTGTCACCCGCTTGATGACCTAGGCTGTCGTTGATTTGCTTAAAACCATCAAGATCTATGAATAGCAATGCAAACGGAGTCTCAGGATCGGCATCAACCACCTGATTTAATTCCTTCAGAAACGCAGTGCGATTGAGTAAGCCTGTTAAACGATCAACGTTAGAAAGACGATAAATTCTCTGAGTGCGAACCTCTACTTTTTTTTCCATGTTTTGTAAAAGTTGTGCGTTTTGATTCTTTAAATGGATTGCTTTGTAGGTAAAGGAAGAAAATTTCACAGCAGATAATGACATAACAATTGTATAAGCCAAGCCCATCGTGCCCATTATGTGATGGTAAGAGTCTTCAGAGAAGAGAAGAACAATAGTGTAGGGCCCTGACATGACAAGAACACAAGATACGGCAGTGAATCTATGAGCCGACCACATATTTGCGACACCAGAAGCGATACCGCATATGATTATGATAGTCGTAGCTAGTTCACCGGGATTTGAAAATGGGAAAAAATATAGAGGGTAAGCACCCCAAATGCATGCGGTCAAAAGAGAATATGAAGAAAAAACCCATAAGTCTTTTTTAGATGAGGTATATTTTTGTGAAGTTTTCTTTCTATAGTAAGCTAAATCAAATAAGCGTAATAACAGCCCAATCATCATGATTAGCCACCAAATGATTTTATTTGAACTGTATTCTTGATCGCTAGAATTAAAGCTAAAAACAAAAGCAGTACTGACAAAGGCTGAAACAATGGTGCTCGTAATGACATTAGCATATAAAAGGCGTAGAGCTTCTTGTAGCTCATCTTGTTTCACCTCTTTATTTGTTTCCACTTCCTTACCTCATAGATAAAGTTTTTTGTATTTTTAAGTACGAATTTAACTTACCTTAAATGCTTATTTAATGTGTCTAATTTAGCACAGTTTCATACTTATGAAGTAACGAATTCTTTTGATATTTAAAAGTAGTGTCAATAAAAAAAGCATAAAAAAGAGGAGCTAATTAGCTCCTCTTTTACTTGTTAAGTTCTTATAAAATTAAATATTGAAACTAATTAATTTATATCTTGAACTGAGTAACAAGAGTATCTAACTGAGCAGAGAGTTTTTGTAAATTGGCGCTAGAAATAGTTAATTCATCTGAAATTTCAGATGTTTCAGTCGTTAGCTGATTAATCTCTTCTACGTTTTTACTCATATCGTTTACAACAAGCGCCTGTTCTTCTGTTGCCGTTGCAACTTGAATGTTCATATCACTGATTTGGCTAATGTGTGATGTGATTTGTTCAAGGGAGGTATTTGCGTCGTTAGCTTGTGTTACAACAACATTACTTTGATCTTGACCTGTTTGAATCGTGGCTACAGTTTTCGCAGATTGTTCTTGCAACAGATCGATCATTTTCTGGATCTCGTCTGTCGATTCAGAAGAACGGCTTGCAAGGTTGCGTACTTCATCGGCTACAACCGCAAATCCTCGGCCTTGTTCACCAGCTCGGGCTGCTTCAATTGCAGCGTTCAGAGCCAGCAAGTTGGTTTGCTCTGAAATACTGCGAATCGTATCTAAGATGCTACCAATCGAGTCCGTTTGTGATGCTAATGAACCAATGTCTTTACTGATGTGTTGAATTTCAGTTGATAACTTAGAAACACCTGTGCGTGCTTTAGCTACTAGGTCAGCACCTTGGTGAGCTTGCTTATCTGCTTCTTGTGCTGCTTGAGCAGCTTGTGACGCGTTTTCTGCAATGTTTTCAACCGTAGCGCCCATTTCATGAATTGCTGTTGCGATTTGCGTTGTGCGGTCTCGTTCGTTTAAGCAATTGTTATGCGTCGCTTTTGCTTTTGCTGCAATGTCATTCGCTGTGTGAGCAAGCTGGCGAGAGTTTTCTGCTACGTCTTGAATCGCAGTACGAACTTTCGTAATGAATTGGTTAAAGTGCTGAGCAATATCACCTAGTTCATCTTGGCCATCCAATGTCATTGCACTTCCAAGATCCAGTTTGTCACTGGCTCTTGAGATATGCTGTTGTAGGTAAGATACGCGTTTATTAAGACGACGCAGCATTAGCCAAGCAAGAAAGATAGAAGCAAATAATGCCACTATGATTAAAACAATCATTTCTAAACGACTTTCTTCATAGTATTTTTGGCTATCTGCGTAGCTTGTTTGACCTTGTTTTAATAAGTCATCAAGAATGGCATTAACTGCTTTACGCATTACGCCATAGCTGGCCGCGTATTTTGATTTATAAATTTCTTGTGCTGTAGCTAAATCATTTCTTTCCAACGCGGCAAGCATTGGTGTTAATTCATCGCTTTTTACTTTAGCGAAAATGTTGATTATTTTTTGTACGTCAGCTCGAGTTTTTGGATTTACCTGAGCATCAAGAGCTTGTTTTAAAGCCTCGTCCATTTCTGGAATATCTTCTGCGCGAGTTTCTTTTACGCGAGTTAATACACCCTTAGCATCTTTTAGTGCGGCTACTTCTTGTAACAACATAACATCGATACCAACACGCATACGAGGAATGCGAGAAGCAACTTCGGCAAGAGAGCGCATTGGAGCACTAGTATTTTCAGCGAGCTTTCTTGTTTGTTCTTGCGCGTTTGAAAGACCGAATAAACCTGCCCAACCCACCAGCAATAATACAAAGCAGGGCAATGCAATAACAGATAGAAACTGAGCTTTCAGAGACATTTTATTAAATATCAAAATAGATTACCTTTGTGGCAGTTATATGGGTTAAGCAAAGAAGATTAGATTAAAAGGTCTGTGCCTTTTAATCGTAGGTTATTTATCTTGAAGTGTACAAGAAATAAGGTTTATTTGAGGCTTTATTTTTAATGTTTCTCAGATAAGAGCATAATCTTTTAACTCCACACGACAGACATTCTTCTTTTGTCTTAAAAGGTCATATTAAATGGCGTAAGGATATTCGGTTGTACTACCTACATCTAAACAATACTTTTCGGTCTTTATCTAATCCAAATTATCGTCTTTGGTTTGGTGGCGCAGCGATATCAAACATTGGCGCTTGGTTACAGCGTACAGCACAAGATTGGATCGTTATTACAGAGCTTTCGGATCAGAACGCGTCGGCGGTGGGCCTTGTTGTTTTTCTACAGTTCGCGCCACAAATCCTTTTGTTACCCATTACAGGTTGGACGGCCGATCGAGTTGATCGTCGTAAGCTGCTTTTTATTACGCAATGCTTAATGGCTACTTTAGCCTTAATACTTGGTTTATTGGTTTTGAGTGGGCACGTTGTTTTTTGGCAAGTGTGCGCTTGTGCGTTTGCATTGGGTTGTGTTGCGGCCTTTGATGCGCCTGCACGTCATGCGTTTGTTTCAGACATTGTCAGTGAAAAAGAATTGTCTAATGCTGTCGGCTTGAATTCGGTGGCATTTAACAGTGCGCGTTTGGTTGGCCCCGCGATGGCAGGATTGCTCATTGCTTTGATCGGAACTGGCTGGGTGTTTATGGTCAATGTGGTGTCTTTTATTCCCATGTTGATTGCTTTGCATCGCTTAAAAGCACGTTTACCGAAAATGGCCATCGATACGAGTAAAGCTACCCCTGACATGGCAAAGTTTCTTGATGGTTTTCGTTATATTTGGCAACACAGAGAAATGGCCGTCATCCTAGTTATGTCGTTTCTTATTTGCAGTTTGGGTATGAATTTTTCGGTGTATCTTTCCGCAATGACAGTACATGTGTTTGAAGGTCGTGCTGATCAGTATGGATTCTTAGTTTCCATGATGGCAATTGGTTCTATTTCAGGCGCCATGGTAACCGCGAGTCGTCAGTCTTCACCTTCTTTTCGTTCGATGATTTACGTTGCCGCGTTGTTTTCTTTGAGTTGTTTGCTCGTGTCTATTAGTTCGTCATTTTGGGCGTTTGCCGTGTTGCTCATCCTTTTAGGATTAAGCTTACAGCTGTTTACCACCTCGACCGCGTCTTACATGCAAGTCGCGACGGAAAAGCCATATAGAGGCCGAGTCATGGCCGTGGTATTGGCGACCGCATTAGGCAGCACCGCATTAGGCGCACCTTTGGTCGGTTGGGTCGCGGATACTTTCGGAGCACGTTGGTCGATTGGTATGGGAAGTGTGTCTGGTATGTTGGCGGCGTCATTAGGCTTCTGGTTTTTACGTAAACAAACGAAAGAAGTGCTAAAGACAGAGGTATGACATGATCAGAGTGATTAATGTGCTGCAGAGAAGCAGTTTGTTTTTATAGTTATATGATAAAAACAATAAGATAAGGTAAAGAGCGGCTAAATAAAAAGCTAGGTTAGATTGTAAGTGGTCTGCTTTTAGATAATAAATCGTGACTAATATCGCCAGTGCCGTCGTTCTCATCCATGAGAAAGCGGTGCGTTCATATTGCGTTTCTTTTTTTTTTTCGATCATTTTATGATGAACAATGATGCTAATAGCACAGAGCAGAATGCAGCAAGTACTATGTTCCCTATACCGTATTTTAAGTCTCGACCATGGCGCATGTTTATTTCATTTCCTCGCCAACGTAGATAGCCACCGACAATACAAAAAGCACTGATTATGATGAACGCATAAAATAAAATAGTAAGCTTTGAGTCGAGCTGTAAATACGTAATCATTTGATCGACAGCGAGCGCCGCGACAAAAAAACCAAGTCCTGTTCTAACCCACGCTAAAAAGGTTCTCTCATTGGCAAGGGAAAACCGATAATCCGGTGTTTCCCCTTCTTCATACCATTTGCTCATAATTCACTGGCCCTTAGTTATAGGAAAAGCTCTGAGATTTGTGGAATAAAAGCAATAAGCAACGCAGCGATCAGCATGCCACCTAGTGTCGGTAAAGCACCAATGAAGACATTTTGCACGGATGTTTTACTGATTTGGTTAGCAATAAAGAGGTTTCCGCCCAACGGTGGTGTGACAAAGCCTAACCCTAGGCAAACAATTAAAATGATACCGAAGTGATATTGGCTAATGCCATATTGACTGAGCATGGGGTACAGCAAGGGTGTTAACACAATAATGGACGCTAAGGTGTCCATGAAGCAGCCGACGAACAGTAATAACGCAATGACCAATAAAATCGTCATGACTTTGCCATCTACGAAGGATGACATGGAGTCTGTGATTAATTCAGGGATTTGTTGGGACGATAACAACTTACCTAACACTACGGCAAAAGGAATTAAAAACATCGCAACAACAGACATAATTGCCGACTGTGAAAAAACACTAAGCACATTGTGCAGTTTGATTTCTTTGTGAACAAAGGCACCAATAATAAAGGCGTAAAGTGATGCCACTGCTGCTGATTCCGTAGGCGTAAATGCGCCTGAATAAATGCCGCCTAGAATGATGACTGGAGTCAGTATCGCCCATTTCGCTCTATAAGTTGCTTTGAGTTGCGTTTTCCATGTCCCAGCTTCTCGAGTGCCACCCCAATTGTTTTTCTTTGAAACCCAGTAAGCTGGAATGGCAATACCAAGAGCTAAAAGCAAACCAGGAAGTAACCCGCTTAAAAACATCGATGACACCGATGTACCAGGTTGAGCTAGCGCGTAGATGATCATTGGATTTGAAGGCGGAACCAATATCGCAATAACACCAGAACAGGCCGTTAACCCAGCGGCAAACCCTTTGCTGTAGCCTTGTTTAATCATGGCTGGAATCGTGATGGTTCCGATGGCGGCTACTGTCGCCGGTGCAGAGCCAGAAAGACCGCCAAACAATAAAGACGCAAATATAGTAACGATTGCCAATCCGCCGGGTAAATGCCCAACAAACTCATCGGCAAGATCCAATATGCGTTGTGCTACTCCACCTGTTGCCATCAAGGTTCCTGCCAAGATGAACATAGGAATGGCTAATAATGGGAAGCTGTCGAGTGACTGATAAGCATCAAGCGCTAATTCGATGGTATCGAACCCTAAACTATAGAAGGCAACAAATAGTGTGCAACCTAACGCAATAGCAACGGGCACCTGAAAGATGATAAACAGAAAAAAAGAGCAAACAGTGAGTGTCACTTCAAGGCTAGACATTGATTGGCTCCTGATGATCAGTTGCTTTGCGAGTTTTCAATAGAATATGAATACGTTGCAAAAGTCGCACGATAGTCAGTATGAAGATGCCTGGTAAAGAACCGAGAAGCAGCCAATAAGGAATCCTTAGGCCTTCGGTAGTTGAACCCAACATGTGATGAAATTCAGCAGCACGATAAGCTGCCAATGCAAATAAGATACTAAATACAATGAATATAATGTGTGAAATAAATTCAATAACAACGCGTTTTGATTGCCACGCTTTGGTAGTTGGGATGAGATCGATAATAACGTGTTTGTTGGATTTCACCGCCCAAGGTACACCGAGAAATATCAACATTATCATCAGCGTTCTAGCAATTTCATCTGTGTACGCAGAAGGAGAGTTCAGAAAGTAACGGTTAAATACTTCAATATTGAGAGATATCGCAATGTAGCCCAACATAAGGCTGCATAGAAACTCTTCAAAATATCTATCCATTATTTTTATTAGCTTTAGCATATTAAAATCTACTTTAAAAAATGGGCAGGAAAAGCATCCTGCCCTATGTCTTTAGATATTGTCCAATGTGCTTTTTAGAGTTTCAAAGAAATGTTTTTCGTCTTTGTTAAAGTCTTTAGTCGCAATCTTAGTGGTTGGCGCTTGAATAATTGCCGTGAACGCATCTTGCTCAGCAGACGTTGGCGTAATGACGTTAACACCTTGTGCTTTGAATTTCTCAAGTGCGTTAGTTAACTCAATTTCAAAGAAGGCTGCATTTTGTTTAACTGCATCGTCCGCTGCTCTTTGAACTTTCATTTGCAAGTCTTGTGGAAGTTTATTCCAAGTACGTGCGTTGACTGTCATGAAAGAACCATGCGGTTGGAAGTTCAATAGATTCATATTGCCAGCCACTTCATGCAAACCAAAAGCGACAGCAGTAGCAGGAGGAATCGCTAAGCCATCAACAGTACCTGTTTGAAGTGCTGTATAAACCTCAGAGATGCCCAATGTTGTCGCACCTGAACCTAGCTCAGTGATCATGCTGCGCTCAACTTCACTTGGCGTTACGCGAATTTTCAAACCTTGCATATCCGCTGGCGTTTGTACTTTTTTATCGGTTGTTAAAATACCGCGGAACTCAAATGGCATAACATAAAGCAAACGTAGGTTTTTCTTTGCCATAAGTGATTGAAGTTCATCTACCGCTTCACCACCTAACGTGCCATATGGATAGAACAACTTATTGCTCGTCTCAATACTTTTAATAATATAAGGAACATCGAATGATTTAAATGCATGAACGACAGAGCCTAGGTTTGCTCCTGAAGACTGAGCGCCTTGAACAGTCGAGCCAAGCTGAGCTTTTTGTAGTAACTGAGTGTCATTACCCAGCGCACCACCAAAGCTGGCGTTAATATTGACTTGGTCATCAGTGTATTGTTTTACCAATGATTGGAAGCTCGTTAGCGTTTTCCCCCAAGGAGAGGCAACCGGCGTAGTAGATGCCATTGTTAGGTCGTAGTCCGCAGCAGAAGCCATGGCAGTTGAACCAACTAATAACCCAGTAGAGATAGCTTTAACTAAAAATTTAAGTTTCATGTTTTGTCCTTTTATTTTTTTAATAGACGTTTTAATAGATTCGCTAAGGGCGACTCTAAGCTTACTGTGATGCTAGTGTTTTATTAATGTCGTGTTGTGGAATATCGCCAATCTCAAGCATTTTTCGGTCGAGAATAAAGGTCATTTCACGAACAACATCTTTATATTTCGGATCGTTGTAACAATTGAACAATTCAAGAGGGTCTTCATCGCAATCAAACAATTCCCACTCTTTTTCTTCACCACCTGGTTGCGTGCCTGGTAGGTCAAAGCCTTCGTTGTACCAAAAAATTAATTTGTAGCGTTTGTTGCGGACACCGTAATGAGCATAAGCGTTGTGATGTTCATCGCTGTGCATCCAATATCTGTGGTACGCCACGTCTTGCCAGTCTTCTGGTGTGTTTTCTTCCAATACAGGCCTGACACTCCTGCCTTGCATATAGTTCGGCACAGGTAAGTTGGCGTAGTCTAAAAACGTAGGCGCGAAATCGACATTGGAAAGAATGTCATTAGACACAGTGTTTGGTTTGATTCCTTCTGGATAACGGATTAAAAATGGCATTTGGAAGGATTCTTCATACATGAAGCGCTTATCGAACCAGCCATGCTCACCCAAAAAGAAACCTTGGTCTGAGGTGTAAATAACGATGGTGTTGTCTGCTTGACCTGTTTCGTCTAGGTAATCAAGCAACTCACCGACGCTTTCGTCAATGGAGGCAATCGTACGAACATAACGCTTAATGTAACGCTGGTATTTAAAGTGAGCGAGTTCGTCTTGAGTCTTGAAAGTGAAAACGTCACCGTTGTCTTTATCGATAAGTTTGAAGGTACTTAGATCTTCAGGTACTGGAATCTTGCGAACCAATGAGTTAACAACCGCCAGTTCGCCCACTTCTGAACCACCTTCTGGTTGCACAAGGCCAAGGTCAAAATAAGTGATATCTCCATGAACTCGCATTTTTGCGGCTTTAGCGGCTTTTGCACGATTTTTATAGTCATCGGAAAAAGTTTCAGGGACTTTTATGTCGTCAGTATAAGAATTGCGATATTTAGGATGTGGTTCCCAAGAACGATGTGGCGCTTTGTGATGACACATTAAAAAGAAAGGCTTGTCATTGTCGGTCTTTTTTAGCCAATCAATAGATTTCTTAGTAATGATTTCAGTGGCGTAACCTGGGACTTGAATATGCTCTCCCATTTCAATCAGTTCAGGATCAAAGTACTCACCTTGACCTGGTAATACAGACCAAAAATCAAAGCCAGATGGTTCATGTTCTGAACCTTCTCCTAAGTGCCATTTACCTATCATCGCGGTTTGATAACCACCCGTTTGCAAATGCTTTGCTACGTTGGGAATGTGTTTGTTTATTTTACTTTCTAACGTCATCACACCATTTACATGATTATAAGTACCGCAAAGGATGCTGGCGCGGCTTGGCGTACAAATTGAGTTAGTGACGTAGCAATGATTGAAACGCATACCTTCCGCTGCGATACGATCAAGATTCGGTGTTTTATTGATCCCATATCCATAACAACTGATGGCTTTTGAGGCGTGATCGTCCGCCATAATAAAGAGAATGTTGGGTTGTTTTTTCATTTTAATCTACTCGCTGTGAAGAAAAGCGGTTAGTTTCTGGACCGCCTGATTGATGATTTTTTTATTTTTTTCAATATGGGCGTCAATGTCGTGAACCGATATAGCCGCTTCTGCAATACAAAGCAGATGAATGAATTTACCTTGCTTGTCATAAATAGCTTTCGAGAAACGTCGTATTCCACGGACATTACCCTCGATGTCATATAAAACATCGGTTAAACAAGTATTTTGTAATTGCTCTTTTAAGTAGCTTTTAGAAACGCTATTGCGCAAAGCCCCAGCTTCAAAAAATGCATTTACATCGAATTGTTCACGTACTTTATCCCAACCCATTGCCGCCAAGCTGAGTCGTGATGGTGAATCTAGTTCGTATAATGGACGTCTAAACCCTGTGTGTGCTTTAAGACGAAAAGCGACATTTTTTGATTCTTTTTTCGACAGCCAATAAAGCTGACAATTCTCAATGAATATCGCTTCACAAGACTGTTCTGATTGGTCAGAGATGTCTTCCAACACTTGCTCTAGAAGACTTAAATAACCTTCAGATAAGCTCATTTTCTTTTGCAGATAAAAATTACGTACAAAAGATTTATCTTTTAATCGGCGTAAGTAACCTTCTTTTTCAAGTGTATTAACTATGCGAGAAGCGGTTGCTACTGGAATCTCACATTTTCGTGAAATACTTGCCAAGGTTTCTGCTTTGTCACTTACGGCAAAAAGCTCAATGACTTTTATTGTTTTTCTTACAGGTTCTGATGTCATATCGATCTCCGTCTTAAGATATTAGGAAAGAGCTACTCCAAAGTGAAGCCATATATGGTGGTTCGATTACCATATATGGTTTTATAATTATAATTAATTGATTAATAAAGAATTATTAATTTATTCTCTGTGATGGTGAAAAATATAGGAAAAGATAAGTGAGTTATGTGGTGTTTTTTGCTTGCTTGGCACTTTAATCTAATTGCCGTAGTCTAGACTGATGAAGCAGTTTGTTGTTTTAAGTCACTCTTTTTTATAACACTAAAAATAATGGATGGAGAATCTTATGTCACAACATCTAGTCTTAAGCTTTATTGGAGATGATCGTCCAGGAATTGTTGATCGCCTTTCCGATACTATTTCTCGTCACCATGGTAATTGGTTAGAAAGCCGAATGGCTCATTTAGCTGATAAGTTTGCAGGCATTTTAACGTTATCTGTACCCATTATTCATCAAGATGCATTAATCAACGATCTGCGTGATTTCGAAAAATTGGGCCTCAGTGTCACTATTGAAATTGCACAAAATAATGTTGTGGAAGGTTCGACGCTGTCTTTATCTGTTGTCGGGAATGACCGCGCAGGCATAGTAAAAGAAGTCTCTCAAGTTCTACATTCTTTAATGGTGAACGTCAAAGAATTGAAAACATTTTGCGAACCGGCACCGATGAGCTCCGATATGCTGTTTAAAACAGAAATGGTTCTGGTCGTTCCAGATAACCTCCCACTGTCGGAATTAGAGATCGCGCTGGAAGGTATCAGCAGTGACCTTATGGTTGAATTATCAGTAAGCCAGTTCGCTTAACTTGTTAATGAAAGAGCTGAATGACGGTGTTAGTTAAAGAGCATTAATATTGTCTACACACCATTCTGCTCTTTCTAATACGGCGTGCTTCTGCGCGTCGTTTTGTTTGTCCCAATTACCGTAAATCATGCCGATACGAGGATTCTTCGCGAGGCGTTCTCGGTGTTTCACCATAAAGCGCCAATATAAGCTATTCAACGGACAAGACAGTTCACCTGTTTTTTCTTTTACTTTGTAATGACAAGACGTGCAGTAGTCGCTCATTTTATTAATGTAACTGCCACTCGCGATATAGGGCTTAGACGCCACCCAACCGCCGTCTGCGAATTGACTCATGCCTCGAGTATTCGGCAACTCTACCCACTCTAATGCATCGATATAAATCCCCAAATACCACTCATCAACTTGATTTGGTTCAATGTCCGTCAATAAGCAAAAGTTACCTGTCACCATGAGTCTTTGAATGTGGTGAGCGTAAGCGTAATCTAAAGACTGTCCAATGGCGCTGGTAAGGCAATGCATCTTAGTGTCACCGTTCCAGAAGTAATCGGGCAAATCTCGCTGTGCGTTAAGGGCATTTTGTTCTCGATAATCCGGCATATTGATCCAATACATGCCACGGACGTATTCACGCCAACCCAATATTTGTCGAACAAAACCTTCGATCTGCGCAATATCGATATCATTGCTGTTCTTGTAGCGGGTGATCGCGGCTTTTATAACGTGTTTTGGGCTGATTAATTTACTGTTCAAGGCGAAGGACAAACGTGAATGATACAGACTCCAACTGTGTGGTGTTTTACTGGTCATAGCGTCTTGAAAGCGTCCAAAATTAGGCAAAAGGTGCGTACAAAAATACTCTAATAAATGCAGCGCACCCTGTCGATTAACAGGCCAAAGTAATTCGTTTTCTGCACGACCCATTGATGAAATGCCATGACGCTCTATACGTTCGAGTAAATGGCGTACATCGTATTGAAAACATAAAGGCTGAGGGATTTCACCGATGTCTTGTGCTTTTAGTTTGTTTCGATTGTCACTGTCATAATTCCATTTCCCACCTTCAGGTTGCCCCTCTTTATCCATCAAGATATTAAAACGTTGGCGCATTTTTCGGTAAAAATTCTCCATACGCACACTGTGTTTTGGCTTGAAAAATGTCGGAATATCCTCGAATGGTAATAAAAAATGTTCGCTGTCGACCATTTCGATTTTCTGTTCAGTATGTTCAATCAGAGTCTGATATTGCATTAAAACGCGATGTTCGTCTGGTCGTTGGAGTTGAATGCAGGAAATATTTTCTTCTTTTGAAATGGTGAGGATTAACGACTCTAATGTTTGCTTTTCGGTATCGTCTAAAGTGAGATAGCGCACATGATGATTAGCGTCTTTCAATACATCAGAAAATTGTTCCATTGCCAGAAAAAACGCACACAGTTTTTGAATATGATGCTTAACGTAAGTTGCTTCTGGGTGCAGCTCAGCAATCAAATACAATACGCCATCATCACGTTGTTTGAACCAGGAATGCCCAGCATTTAATTGATCACCTAAAATAACGCGTAAAGTGTGATAGCGATTCATGAAGATTTCCTTGTCGTTTTGGGTTTCTTAGAAGGCCGAACGTGTGTGGCGAGAATGCGTTGCTTTTCTTGTTGGGCGTCTGGATTTTTGCGATAGCCCCATAAACGATCTCGTGCCGCTTTTGCGGATTCTGCGAGAGGCACAATCGGTGCAGGATAATCGTCACCAATATGACATTGATACAAGGCTTCTTCCATTGGCGACATCTCCCATGGTGAATGAATTAACGGCGCCGGGACTTCATCAAGTTCAGGCACCCAGCGACGAATAAATTGGCCGTCTGGATCTTGGTCCTGAGCTTGTTTTACTGGGTTGTAAATACGAATGGTATTGGTGCCTGTCATCCCCGCTTGCATCTGAAATTGTGGGTAATGAATGCCAGGTTCAAAATCGAGAAAAAGACGGGCCAAGTGATGCACACCAAAACGCCAATCAATATTTAAGTGATGGCATAAAAAGCTAACCAACATGGCGCGCATGCGAAAATTAATATAACCCGTTGCTTGTAATGCCCGCATGCAAGCATCAATCATAGGGTAGCCTGTCATACCCTGTTGCCAAGCGAGTAAATCCATCGGTATTTTATCGTCTTGGCGATGGGGGAATTGCTCGTAAGCTCGATTGACGGGATGGAATTCCATGCGACATTCGCTTTCGAATTTTTGCATGAAGTGACAATGCCAATGTAAACGAGAGCTCAGCGCAATCAATGTTCGCCGCCAGCCTGTTGTGTTCCAGCGTGATAAAAGGTCTTGATAGACTTCTCTTAAACTTATGTTTCCCCAAGCTAAGTAAGGTGAAAGCCGCGAACACGCTGATCGGCTCGTAAGAGGGCTGGATATCGAACGGTAATAGTCTTTACCACGGCCAGCATAAAAGCTGTCTAAGGTTTGCCACGCAAGGCTTGGCCCACCTGTTTGCATGCCTTTTTTATGTTGTTTCCAGCTGTCTGGCACTTCTGGGGAGTTTGGTGTGATTGGGTGCCATAACATCTCATTAAGATCGATGTCGACAATAGGCGCTCGCATAACTTGCTGCCAAGCCTTATCCCAATCTTTTCGATGCGACAATGGGCGAATAACCGCACCTGTTGGAGACTCGTTCCATACAATGTTGTTTTGCTGACACCAGCTTTTGATACGGATGTCTCGCTCGAAAGTAACGCCTAAACCTACCTCTTCGCTACTAAAAAGCGTTTCAAATTGAGTGTCTAAATGAAGCTTTTCAAGGGCTTTTGATGGCTCATCTAAGAGAATCTGAACGTGCCCGCCATGCTGAACAAGTTGTTGATTAATATCTTCTAATGATTGCCAAATAAATCGCCAGTGACGTTCGTCATAATGTGGATCTGATAGCAATTCAGGTTCGAAAATGTACAACAAAATAATCGGCAGATTTTGCTGTATTGCATTGGCTAAAGGCAAATGATCCGTAAGACGCAGATCCCGTTTGAACCAGACAACTACCGGTTTAGTTTGGTGAGTCGTTATTGTCATGCTTGAGGTGAAATTGGCCAGTCAGCCGCATCCACAGAATCCAGTTGGCTATCGTAATGATGACCTTGCCATTTATGAATGAAGTGGTGATTGGGGTCATATTGCTCTGTTTGCTTTTCTAAATTAAAGCGACGGCCACCTCGTGGATCCGCACCAACACCTGCGATGTATTGCCAATTACCCCAGTTCGATGCCACATCGTAATCAATGAGCTTTTCTTCAAAATACGCAGCGCCATAACGCCAATCAATCGCCAGTTCATGGACCAAACAACTGGCTACAATTTGACGGCCACGATTACTCATGAACCCCGTTTGATTCAATTGCTTCATGCACGCATTCACAATGGGATAAGGCGTATTCCCTTCACACCATTTACGGAAACGTTCTGCGTAAAAACTGCCGTGTGTTTTTGCATTGGATAAACCACCGACCAAGAAAAGCTGTTTACCGTAATACGTGGCGTACCATTGAAAATATTCACGCCACAGCAGCTCAAAATAAATCCAGTAAGTCGATTCGTTCTCCCCGTATTTCTCTTCGTATTGCGTCAGTGCGGCTTTTATTTGTCTTGGTGAAAGGCTGCCTTGAGCGAGCCAAGGAGAGAACTTAGTCGAGTTCCCCCAACCGTCTAAGGCATTTCGTACCTCTTTATAGTGACTGGCTAAATTGGTAGAGAAATAATGATTGAGTTGCTGTCGTGCCGCTTTTTCACCTCCTGCGAATGTAGGTATTGATGTTACTGGTTTCGGTTTCCATGGTCGAATCAGAGGCAGGGAAAGTTTCAAAAGCAACTCTGACACCATGGGTAACTGAGTTACGTGTGGAGACGACAGCGGCGGGTCTAATACCTCAACCAATTTACGAAATTTGGAAAAACAACTCGGAAATCCGTACTCTTGTTCTGGCTTTTTAGTCGACGTCGTCACTAAAGAAGTAAAGGTGAAAGGAAGTTGCTCTGGCTCAAACAAAGTTAAGCCATGTTCAATATGAAAGTGCACATCAGCAAAATCATGGGCTATTTTTTCCAGACTTTGTTGCTCGTTCCAGCCACTGTTATGATTGCAGTAAAGATGAGAAATAGGCAGTTCATTCAACAGCAGGGTGATGCTGGTGACCACGTCATGTTGGCTAACAAATAACGTTTGCCCGAGCTTTTCTAACTCTGTAGCAAGGCTGTTTAAACCCTCGTCTAAAAAACGACGACGCAGCGCTGACATGCCTTGTGTTGCATATCGGCTAGGTTGTTTGTGCTGAGGTTCATCGCAATATAAACACACTAATTGGTCGACTTCTTGTGCAGCAAGTGACAGCATTTTTTGATCTGTGCAACGTAAGTCATTGCCAAACCAAACTAGCCCCAATTTCATTGTTACACCTCTGAGTTATTGTCTTATTTGAAACTGATACGTACAAAAGAGGGTATTGGTTTAGTGCTTCTCGAATAAACGATGTTTTCGCGTTATAGATAAATCATACTTGAAGGAAGAAAACACCGATCAAAATGAGAAACGTCATGAAACAAAACATTGTCCACATCGCATTGGTCGTTAAAGATTACGACGACGCCATTGATTTTTACGTTAATAAATTAAAATTCGATTTGGTGGAAGACACCTATCAACCGGAACAAGACAAACGTTGGGTTGTTGTTGCACCACCTAATTCAACTGGAGCGTCAATTCTGTTGGCGCGTGCATCGAAGCCTGAGCAACATGATTTTATTGGTAATCAAGCGGGTGGCAGAGTATTTCTCTTTCTTAATACGGACGATTTTTGGCGTGATTATGATCGTATGGTCAGTATAGGTATTCACTTTGTGCGTAAGCCAAAAGAGCAAGACTATGGTTGGGTCGCTGTGTTTGAAGACTTGTACGGTAATCAGTGGGACTTATTACAACTGAACTCCGATCATCCAATGGCGAAGCGAATTGATGGATAAATAAATATTTTTATCTGAGATAAAAACCACAGCAAAAATAGGGGTATAATGCGCGAAATTTTTCTCCATCTGTATCAAAGGTATTGATAGCTATGAGTCTTCCAAATTGCCCAAAATGTAATTCAGAATACGTGTATGAAGATCAAACAATGTTAGTTTGTCCTGAATGTGCTCACGAGTGGAACCCCAATGAAGTTGAAGTGGATGAAGATGCTCTCGTCATCAAAGACATGAGCGGTAAGCTTTTGCAAGAAGGTGATAAAGTGACTTTAGCGAAAGACTTAAAAGTGAAAGGTTCTTCGCAGGTTTTGAAGATCGGTACCAAAGCAACGATTAAGCGCCTTGTTGATGGCGACCACGATATCGATTGTAAAGTGGATGGTGCTGGTGACATGATGCTTAAATCTCAATTCGTGAAAAAAGCGTCTGCGTAACGTGTTTCGCATAATTTAAGAATAAAGCCAGATAAGAAAGAAGTAATTCGTTTATCTGGCTTTCCATTTCCTACCTTTATCCTCTTTCCTCTATTGGAACATCGATTGCTGATATTTACATATAATAAATGAGTAGAATAACGCTCATTTTTATTGGCTGTTTGATTTTTGAGCTATATATTTCCCATTTTTATAATTATTCGCTATATTTGAGTGATATTTTGCTCATATTGAGGCGATTTCATATGAAAATAGAAATGACAGAAGATCAGCGTCAGGCTCTGTTAATAGATCTATTGAGGCAGCACATATTGGGGGAAATCAGCCAAGGTGAATTACTAAAATATCTTCGTAAAAATATTTTAGGCGTCTCACAAACTCGCTATGCCGAATTTATTGGTGTCAGTCGTCGTACTTTAACCGATATAGAGCAAAACAAAGGTAGCCAAGCCCAAGGCATTATAGACAAAGTCTTTAAGCCTTTTGGAATCAAATCCAGCCTCGCTCCGATTCAGCCACACATGGCGTGTTACTTACTTGTGGGTAAAAGCGGACAGTAAGAAAAACTCTTCGGAGTGAAGAGTTCGGTAGGTTTAACCATTTAGTGCCAGAAGCTAGGTAATAAAAGGTTAAACTTACAATGATGTTATTTCTTCTTTCTGTAAGCAATAAATAGTAATAAGAGAAAATAAACGCTGCCAATCACTGACACCATCAAACCCGCGGGAATTTCATTCGGCGACATAATATTACGGCCTAAGTTGTCTGCGTACATCAGTAAAATCGCACCTGTCATCGCTGAAGCAGGAAGTAAATGGATATGACGATACAAACCAAGCAAACGAGCACAATGCGGTGCAAGTAAGCCGATAAAACTGATAGCGCCAATACTCGATACGCAAATAGCTGTGAGCAACGCAGCAATGACCAATAGAATGATGCGTTGACCTTTGAGAGAAACACCTAGAGTGCGCGGTAATATTTCTCCTAACGGCATTAAATCAAGGTTTCTAAGGTAAGGCAGAATCACAATACCAGCTAACACAAGTGCCATTGATAACGGCACAATTCGATCCACAGAAGCGCCATAAGTCGTTCCAGCAAGCCACATCATAGTGACGGATGCGGTTGAGCTGCCAAAGGTCAGTAGTATTTGTGTCGCCGTGCCTGAAAATGCCGTAATCACGATACCAAATAAGGCTAATTGAGACACGCTTAGTTGTTGCTTTAACCCCCAAGATAACAAACCAATTACCATGCCGGCGCCGATCAATGCGGCGATAACCAGCATAAATTGATTGGCTGCAGGGTAAATAACCAAAACACAGGCAATGACCAAGATAGCAAAGGCACTGACACCAGAAATGTCTGGGCTCGCCATTGGATTCTTGAAGAGGGTTTGCAGTAATGTACCTGCGCACGCCAAACCGACGCCGCCTAATCCAGCCAATAAAACACGTTGGTTAATCCACACTGAGCCTGCATTACTAAAAGGCTCCAAGCAGATATACAGCGTGATAAGTAAAAATAGAAATAGTCCGATTAAAATCTTAGCAGGAGAAACGTGCAGCAGAGGTTTTAGCGCAATGCTTTGACGTTCGGTGGCTGCGAGTATTCGTCCTGATCGTTGGAAGAGCAAATAAACAAAATAAGGTGCGCCGAGCAAAGCGGTAAATGCGCCAGTCGGTAAACGATATCCCAAGAACAATAAACTTCTAGAACACCATTCCGCTACCAAGACTAACATTGCTCCAATGAGTAAGGTTAAAAGCCACTGAAGTGTGATATTGCGTCCGCCAGAGTTGCATTTACCCAATAGCAATCGTGTCATATGAGGTGCCATCAAACCAACAAAACCTATCATTCCAACAATAGATGTAGCTAATGCCGCTTGTATCAGTGCAAGCAATAGAACAGCCCAGCGCCAAGGTTTGACAGATAAACCTAAGCTTGCTGCATGAGTGTCACCAAGTAAAAAAAGCGCCAATTTAGGCAAAATCAATAGACTTAATAATAAACTGATGACGATAGGTGTAATCGTTTGGTGGAGCGTCGATGTGCTGGTCTGTAATACCTGACCGCTTCCCCATAGAAACAAACCATCCATTTGATTTTCAAAATAGATGATTAATAAAGAAGACAGCGCACCCGCGCTAAGTCCTAATGCCATACCTATTAATACAATGGGCAGCTTTCCGCCACCAATTAACTGACTAACACTCAATACTGCCAAAGAAAGTAAAATAGCGCCTAATAATGCACCGGCCCATACAAGGTTCAAACCCGCTTCGGGGATTAAAATTCGTATTAATACCGCGCCTAATAATGCGCCCGCAGCGATACCTAATGTTGAAGGTGAGGCAAAGTCATTATCTAGCGTAGTTTGTATGAGTAGTCCTGAGCTACCTAGCAAAGCACCTGTTAATAACGCGATTAACGCCGTAGGTAACCAAACGTTATTGAACATAGCTGTAGCTAAATATTGATCACTGATCACAGGAGGAAAAAAAAGATAGCCGCACAACAGCAAAAGCAATAAAGCTCCGCTTAGCGAAAGTGATTTAATCATGTGGATTTTGCTGCCATGTTAGTAATGACTGGGTGAAGGCTTCGGCCATTTTAATTGCTGATAATGGACCACCGAAACTGAATAACGGAGGCACTTCTGAAAATTTGTTTTGCTTAACGAAAGGTAATAAAGGCCAAACAGGAGACTCCATCATGCGTTCGCTGTCCACTTGATTGCCCGCCAAAATAAGGTGGCTGTTTTTTAATGTCGGTAATTGTTCAAGTTGAAGATGAGTAAAGTCTTTTCCAAGTAAGCCATCTTGCCACGAATAGTCTAGTCCCAGTTGATTACTGATTGCGCCAGCAAGACTTTTGTTTGTAAACATTCTTAGGCCATAACCCATGCCAACAAATTTTCCATAGGATACTTGGCTGTTGGCTAACCCTGCTTCAGTTAGTTGTTGCTTTAGTTCTTCTAAACGCTGATGCATCGTCTGTATTGTTACTTTCGCTTCTGGGGTTTTATGAAGGGTTTTTGCAATTTCTAAGAACACGTCTTGAGATTGCTTGAAGTAACTGAACTCGGTTTGCAAAGCGTTCGGGAATTGTTGATACAACAGTGTTGGAGCAATAGTTTTTAATGAACTTAAAATTCGACGATGGCGAAATTCGTAACCAATTATTAAGTCTGGTTTTAATTTTGCGATGGCAGCAAGATTTGGTTCTTGACGACTGCCGATTTCAGTGACGGTTTTAGGTAGCGCAGGATGATTTGTTTGCCATTTTCTATAACCATTTCCTTGAGTCACACCAACAGGAACTATGTCTAAAGTAAGTAGCATTTCGGCTACAGTCCAATTCAGTGCGACCACTCTAAGTGCTGCTTTTGGTAACTCAATACAGGTGCTAAGGCATGCAGAAGTAGATTCAGCATGGGATGTATGGCTACCGAAAAAACTCAATAATAGCGTTAGGCACATGGCGTAACGTTTCATACTTGTTCCTCTGGCCATAGAATCTGTAGATCATCTAATGAATGCATTTTCACGGGAGTTTGGTAAACATTGCTGATGTCTTTAGCGTTTATAACGTCCTTTGCATTACCTTGATTTACAATTTGACCTTCGTTAATTAGAATCGCACGATCACTAAATTGGCGAGCTTGATTAAGGTCATGTAATATCCAGACGATAGTTTTATTATATTGTTGGTTTAATCGTCGCACGATTTTTAGCAAGCTTAGCTGATGGGAAATGTCTAACCAAGAAGTTGGTTCATCAAGCATCAATATATCGGTATTTTGAGCTAACACCATAGCCAACCAAGTTCGCTGTAGTTCGCCTCCAGATAAATCTGTAAGTAAACGCTCACTATAAGAATTTATTCCTGTTTCTATCATTGCCCAATCAATAATTTCTTTATCCTCTTTCGCCATCTTTTTATACCAAGGGCGGTGAGGGTGGCGGCCAAAGGTCACCAAATCAGATACGGTTAATGTGGCTGGAACCGGGTTACTTTGCGGTAAAAGTGCCAGTTTTTTAGCCAGATCACTGCGCTTAATTTCTGTTAATAATTCATCGTTTAGTGATATCTGGCCTGTTGTTGGTAATGTTAGCCCACACAAAAGAGAGAGTAAGCTACTTTTACCAGAGCCATTCGGGCCAATCAGTGCAGTGATTGAGCCTTTTTGAATTTCTCCGGTCATTCCTCGTAGAATTTTATTCCCTCCAATTTGAAGGGAAAGGTTATTAAATTGAAACAAATGTGTCTCCTAAAATTCAGCGTTATAGCTGACGGCATAAGTCCTGCTCGTGCCTTTATAGGCAAACAAGTCTTCTGAGAGCGATGAACCATAATAGATTTGCGCACGCTGAGACCATGTAGTGTAGTAATCTTTATTTAGTAAGTTTTGAATACCAAAACTAATTTTGCCGAAGGGTAGAGCGTAGTAAGAACTAAAGTGCATTAACGAATAACCATTTAGCTCTTCACCAGCGTCATCAGAATAATCTGCAAGTGTTTGCCATTGTAATTCCGCTCCGTAATCGAAATTATCGAAGCCGCCACGAATTAATGCACTAGAAGGGCTTGCAGTCTCAGCCGCTAAAGCTGACCAGCTTCCATTAGATTTAGTTTCGCTCTTGATTAAGTGTGCTTGAAAACCTGTATACCAGTTATCAGTAAAGCGATAGTTAGCTTGCCCTTCAATACCGTAGATACGTTTTTGGTCATCATTGACAATGATCGCTAAAGTGCTCGAGTCGTAAGAGGTCGTTTTATCAGAAAGTGAATAATAGGTAGCAATTTGGACGTCATACTTTGGTTTACTTAGACGCCAACCTAGCTCAAGAGAGTTTGTTTTGACTGCGTCTAATGAATTGTCATCTACACTGACACTGCTGGTCAAGTTACCACTACCATCATATTCACCGACTCCATAATATTTTGAAGGGTCAGGGAGTTCAAAACCTTGAGTTAGATTCGCCCAAAGTTGTTGGTTGTTATTTATTGTGTAAATAGTACCAATATTGGCTACTAATTCACTGTAATCTGTTTTGCCACCTTCTATCGTATCCGCACTACTTAAGTACCCGTAATCGAGAAGTATTTGTTGGGCTGTACCAACAAAGTCACTAACCTCATGAGAAACATATTGATAACGTAATCCACCTGAGACTTTCAAATCTTGATTTACACCCCAATCGGCTTGGCTAAATAAACCTATTTTTTGTGTGTCTATATCAGGATATCTATCGATTTCTCCTTGTTTATTAAAGGTTAAACCTCCTGAGCTGGTAGCTGTTTGGTCGTAATATGTCGATGTTGCTGTTGAAGACTCTAGTTGGGCATCAAGACCATGATTCAGTTTTATATTGTCGAACGCTTTGCTAAAAACTACTTTAGCGCCAATGGTTTCCGTTTTTTGTAATGAAGCAGAAAATACATAAGTAGCAGAAGTAAGAAGGTCACTACCATCGGCTATATTAGAAGGAAAAGGAAAGAATTGTATGGATTCATTACGGTAGTAGGTTTGAGCTAGAAAATTATGATCCAATACATCTTCATTACTGTACTGAACGTTTAGCATTAGACGTTCAGTACTTGGCTGTATGTCTAAATCTAATTCATCGCTGATGGTTATATCTACGTAGCCAAGAGCCCCCAATGAGTTTGTTCCGAGGTCTGCTGCATAGTTAGTGTCTTGAGCACTTTTATAATATTGTGCTGTGACAGATAAAAGCTGTTTATCATCCGGCTGATATTCAACGTTCCCCATGATATCGATAGTGTCATTAAATTGTAGATCGGTTTGCGTAATATCAGGTAACACCATGTCGCCATTGGCATCGTAATTTGCACCTGTGCTTTCGTATGAAGTAGATAAACGACCGCGAAGTTTTTCACTTCCACCAGAAACAGCCACTGCAATATTTTTACTCAAGTCGTCACTGGTCTTAAAACCAGATGTGTCACTGGAATTAAAACCAGATGAAGCTCCAATTTCTAGTTCAGTGATAGTTTCGCCTGACTCCGCTTTTTTAGTGATGATATTAATAATACCGCCTGAAGCGCCTGCACCATAAATCGCTGTCGCACCTGAAAGTACTTCTACTCGTGCAACGTTGAAAGGAGAAATACTTTCTAATTGTCGACTGACCGCTCGTGTGGAATTTAATGAAACACCATCAATCATAATTAATGCAGTACGACCTCGTAGGTTTTGGCTGGTGTTCGTCCTACTTTCTCCACCGAAGTCGTAACCTGGAATTAATCGACCTAAGGCAACTTTTAAATCCGCACCTGTGCTGATTTCACGTTCAATTTGTTCTTGATCAACGACCCACATAGTCGCAGCAACATCAGAAATAGCGGTATCTACGCCATTGGCCGTCACAATCATAGTGTCTAAGTTTTCGGCAGCATACGCTGAATGGGTAAATAGAGCTAAAGCAATGGGCGTTAATTTTGCACATAAAGCAGCTTTTTTATTCATGTTATTCCTCGTTGGAGCGGTATATTTGAGTCGTTGATCAACCGGACGTGTATAAATAGAGGTGAGAATGATACTGATTATCATTTTATTTGCAAGAAAGCGTCAATAATTAATTATAAATGTGATGTTTATGGGGATTTATACAACATTTATACGTGTTTGTTCTCGATTACACTCGGAGGGAATATTGTGGTCAGGTTGAATAAAGCTGGGTTTATATTCTTTTAATGCAGTTTTATTTTTCATGTATGTAGACGATTATGCAGACTTTCGATTTGATTTGATTTTCCAATAAGCTCTGGTGTGGTTGTTTTTTCCTAGGATTTTTCGTTCATTTCTGAGGTGATGTCTTATTCTTTTAGCTGATTCTCCTTCAAGCGCAGCCCAAACTACGTCTATATTCTCTATCCTCATTATGACACTCAAGACTTCATTAGTTTGGTGCTTAGGAAGACAAATGATTTTATGTATTTGAGAGCCTGCAGGTAGAGTGATATTTTTGAAATAGTCTTGTTCACATACTTCTGAACTGATGATAATGATTTGAGGCGGCAATGGGTTCTGCCATTCTTCGATAATACCCGCTATAGCGGGATAAGCTGTTTCATCTGCAATCAATAAAGCCTGACCTTCGATTAAGTGTGAATGTTTATCAGCGGATTCAGAACGGCTCATAATTAAGTCTCCATTACTTAACCCTTTAGCCCATTGGCTGCCTAGAGTGTCATTATGAGTGTAAATATCGATATGTCCTTGATCTGAAAATGTAGCTTGATCACTACTTTTCCACGTTTTACGTAAAGTATAAGGGCGGACATTCTTGTTCGCTCCTTTGAGTAATTTTTTGCGGTTTTTACTTGAGAGGTGTTTCATTAGCCAAATGAAAAAACGATCCAAAAGGTTTTTAACTCTATATTTTTTTCGAACTTTAGTGGTGGATTCGTTAGAGTGTTTTTTAATAGTTTTTAATAAAAAAGCATAGGCATAACCTGGATAATATTCAGGGAGAGGTGTTGTACTTTTTACCGTAAGACGAATTATGTTTGTGGTTATGTATTGCTTATTAATAACTTCAAAAAAGTGTTTGCCAGTACTAGTAAGATTACGACCTTGTTTTACCGTCGCTGCGTAAGCTAGATAGAAAATTTTGTCTTCCAATGAACCTTCTATTTGAAAAGGAAAAAAAGTCTCTTTTGGTGGTGTTTTGATATTGAATTGTATGTGAAGTAGAACACCTTCCTGAAAAATATCTAAGATTTTCGCAGACAATATTTCTTCTTCTGAGTGTTGGCTTTTTGCTATGGCTAAGACTTCTTCTGGATGATCTTGATTCACATGATCAATAATGTCGATTTTTTGGTCTATGTCAGTAATCAGTGAATATGAGTTCATAATGTCTCTGTATTTTAGCTGTAAAAAATATAGGCGCAACTGAGCTCATATTTTCAATTGATAATGATTATATATTACTGATAATCATTATCAATTTTGGATGTTGAAAAAAGATTGATATTAGGTGTTTAACAAATACATTATGTAGACTTTATTATAAACAGTCGTCATACCTTATCCGATATAGAGCAAAAAAAGAGAGTCAAGCCCAAGGCGTATCGATAAAGCCTTTAAATCCTTTTGCATCAAATCTAACCTAGTACTAACTGAACAGCATATGCTGTGTTATTTATTGGTGAGGAAAAAGGGTTAGGGAATCGCTTTTTAAATAATAAGTTAGAAGGCAACTTAATAAGTCATAAAAACTGTTAACGTTTGGTTTTTAGATTCCAATATGCTTTTGTATGGTTGTTTTTCCCTATCAGTTGACGCTCATTTCTTAGATGGTGTCGTATCTCTTTTGCTACTTGTGCTTCACAAGCGGCCCACACAACGTCTAACGAGCCAAGTACTTGTATTATTGCTAAAACGCGTCCAGGTTGCTGTTCTGGTGTGCAAACAAGATGATGAACTCGTCCTTCAGGCAAGGGAACCTTATCTTGCTCAAAGTAGCGTTGCTCGCCTTGTTCTGAGCTGATCAGGATCACATGAGGCAATAATGGATTTTTCCATTTTTCTAAAATACCAGCTAACGCTGGGTAAGCTGTTTCATCCGCGATTAATAATGCTTGTCCGTTTTCAAGGTGTGGATGTTTATCTGGGGATTCTGATCGACTCATAATGATATCCCCCACAGATAAAGCTTTTATCCATTGGCTGCCTGATGTTTCGCCATGAGTAAATACATCAATATGACCTCTATCACAAAATTCAGACGACGTATCATGCTGCCAAGATTTACGTAGTGTATATAAACGAATGTCTTTGTTGGCACGTTGTAACAGCTTTTCACGGTTTTTGGGCGATAAGTGTTTCATCAACCAAACAAACAGGTGGCCAAAAACACTTTTTATCCATGATTTTTGTTTGGATTGATTTAACAGCTCTGGGGGAATCACTGTCATTGTTTTTAAGAAAAGTGCGTAAGCATAACCAGGGTAATATTCAGGTAGCGGTGAGGCACTTTTTACGCTAATACGAATCATATTCTTGGTGATGTTTTGTTTGTCTATTATTTCAAAAAAGTGCTTTCCATTACCACTAAAGTCGCGACCTTCTTTCACTATCGCAGCATAGGCTAGATATAGAATTTGGTCTTCTAACTCGCCTTTAATTTTAAAAGGAACCAGTACCTGATCAGCAGCAGAGTCGAATTTTACTTCAATATTCACACCTTCTTCAAAAATGTCTAAAATCTTAGCAGATAGTAGGCTTTCTCCATTTTTTGTATAACTTCTAGCAATTGCTAGCACTTCTTCTGGGTGATCTTGGTTAACATGATCGATAATATCAATCTTATGATCGATGTCTTTAATAGGCGTTAAGTAACTCATAAAAAACTGTCTTTTCCTTGTGCTTTAAGTAATAAAAATAAAGTCTCACTGTGGAGACTTTATTTTCTTAGAGAAGAGCATCCTGTATTTGAATAAGTTACATACGGTACGTTGCATTAATACCAATAGTGCGAGTTTGGCCGACTGCGGCAAGAACGCCACCTCGATAGTAAACAGCATCTTCATCGGTTAAATTCTTGATATAGCCATTTATGGTTAAGTTCCCCATCATATATTGGATACGCGCATCAGCCATAACGTAATCACCAGAGATAGAGCTGCTAGTGTTATCAAGATCTGAGTAGTATTCGCCGACATGGGTTATGTCTGCGCCAAATGACCATGTAGTATCTATGTACTGAGTAAATCCAATACTTAAACTGCTTTCTGGTGCACTCGTTAATTCATTACCTTTATAGGAATCATCTTCATCTATTTCACTTTTTAGCAATCCTATCGATCCTCGAAGCTCTAGATTTTCTGTTAACCACTTCGTTGCTTCTAATTCCATTCCATAGGTAGTAGCGGCGTCGACATTGACAATAGTGAAGCTGCTTGTTCCTGCTTGGTAGTCGGTGTAATCGTTATAGAATACATTGGCATTAAGTGTTGTACCGTTATTGAAGTGGCTTTTACTGCTTAATTCAAATGATGTAACTTCTTCGCTATCATATGTATATGCAACACCTGAGAAATTAATGGCTGCACCTGATGGGCTATAACCTTGGCGAATAGTTGCACCGATAGTAGTTGAGTTTGATGCAGCGTACGTAACGCCTAGTTTAGGTAAATAATGGGTTTCATCTGTACTTTGCTCATTATTGCCACTGCCGGAGAATTGAGTAGAGCTAGTTTTATCTGTATTTTCATTTTCTATACGCAAGCCTAGTGCAATTTTTGCTTTGGATGAAAGAGAATACATACTTTCGCCATAAGCGGCTGTTGTCGCAGTAGTGTAAGCTGTTTGGATATCATAATTATCGGTCGAAAGAGAAGCATCTTTTTCTGATATAAATAAGCCTAATACACCGCTTAGGTTCGAGTCCTTACGATTAAACAGTACGCGATTTTCTAATGCCGTTGTGTCTTGATTAATATCGTATTCATAGCCTGTAGAGTAGGCATCGTCATGTATATCCGAGCTGCTTTGACTAATATGAAAGGCGTTAGTAATACCTTGGTCGAATTCGTAATCTATATCTACAGCGAAAGAGTTTGCATTGGAGTCTTGTATACGAAATTCATTAGTACCGTTTAACGTATAAGTTTGTGTTTCCATACCTTCTTCTGTGTTACTGGCAAAATTTGCGTGTTCGCCATCATTCTTATGATAGTTAATGGTAACTTTTGTTGAGAGTTCTGGAATGCTAGAAGCTTCCCATAATAATTTCCCTCGCACATTAAAGCTTTCAGATTCGCTCGGATTAGGGGTATCGTAACTACTAGTTTCATAATTCAAGAACCCTTCACCTTGAGTCTTATCAATGGCAATACGATAGGCTAACTCTTCGTCAATTATGGCTCCGGAGGACATGGCTGCGAGATTATATTTTAGGTTGCCATTCTTGTACGTTTCTAAACCTATGCGTACAGCTGCTTCAGAATCAAATGTTGGATCATTTGTATTTACGACAATCGCTCCTGCAATTGCACTTGAGCCTTGAGTTGTTGATTGTGGACCACGCAGCACTTCTACTTGTTTGGTATCCCATAGGCTACTTGGTGAAAAATTATAACCAGACCAATCTTGTGTTGTTCCGTCAATAACAGTTGCGATACGAGCACGAGCACTTGTTAAGTAAACAAGTCCACCATTTGCTGCACCACCACCAGATATTCCACGTATTGCAATATGATCAAAAGAGTCTGCAATAACGTTGGGTGCGTGGGTAGCGATATCTAGTGCGTTGTTACTCTCCCCTTTTTCTAGCTCATCTTCATTGATAACAGTTACTGCGGTAGTTGTGTCTTTGATGCTCTTATCAATTTTTTCACCGGTGATGACAATACTCTCTAATCGGATAGTTTCAGCCTGAACGTTTGGAGAGATAATCACACTATTGATCGCAATAACCGACAAAGCGACTAAAGATAGATGTGTGGGAATGTTGGTAATGCTTGTTTGGCTCATAATTTAGAGTTTCCTATATATTATTAAATACGCTATGAGATAAAGGTAATGTTACTGATAATAATCATTTCTATTGATTGCCTTTCAAATAATGTTAAAACCGGCCACTACTTTAGAAGGTATAAAATAGATTGTTGCCTTAATGCTTAATGTTTAGGTATCACGTTGTGTATGGGTATCGAAATGATGGATTTTCGCTTAAGTAGAAAGCAAATAAATAGAGCAATCCCTAATGTGAGGACGACACCTGCTATGACAACGGTGCTGTAACCAATGTGTTTCGCGATAGTCATACTAATAGCGGAATAAGCAAATCCCAGTAGAGACGCAAAGCTGAACTGTAGAGTAAAGAAAGTGGCCTTATGTATAGTTTGTGCGGCTTTGTCCATTATGATGGTTGATGAGATAACTAACAGCGCAGGAAAACTTATAAAGTGCACAGTGATTGCGGCGTAAACCATTGGTTTTTCAGTAAAGCCGAGCGTCAATGGTATTATTAAAGCTAACGCGAATACTTGAACGAATAGAGCGCTAATCAGAGCATTAACTTGACCTATTCTAGAGATCAAAGGTGTTGCTAATAAGGCTGAGATAAGGCCAACGGCAGAGCCGAAAATTTTCATTACAAATCCAATGTCACCAAATTGCCAACCACCATCGACAAGTAAAGGTGTGAGCAGAGCAAAACCACAAGTAGAGCCAATAGGGTAAAGTGCCATAATGACGAACCAGTGTTTGTTTTGCTTTATAAAGTCTTTGATACCACGTAATAAATGCTTGTGTTCTTCCTGTTGTGGTTGGTTATCCATCGATTCTTCTGGCTCGTTGAATAGCACCATTTGAATAAGAGAAATACTGGTTAAAGCCGCCAATAGCCATAATGATCCATGCCATTCAAGCCAAGGGTAGAACATAAGTATCAGGCCGCCGCCAATAATATTACCCAATAAGTTACCTGAGAATTGCACGCTGCTAGCGAGTTTACGTGCATCAGGAGCGAACAGCTTGCAGGATAAACCATCTATAGCGACATCTTGAACACTCAGACTAAATACATAAAAGGTGAGTATGACTATTATCCAAGTAAACTGGTTCTCGAAATCCATCGCTCCTGCAATGACTAATAATAATGTCATGCTTGCTTGGGCAATAATTAGCCAGCTACGATATTTCCCTTGTAGAGATAAGCGATATTTATCAATAAGAGGTGCATAAAATACTTTGCCCATTAGGGGTAATACGGCCAGATTCAGCAGCGCAAGTTTATCTAGGGCAACGCCTTGCTGCCGTAAAATGGCGACTGCTGCAGATAATATGAATGCGATACCTATGTATTGGGTTACGTAGATGCTAGCTAACATGAACCAAGGGTATTGAGTCGTCGAACCAAATTTCATGTTTTATTCCGGTATTTAGTATTAATCGATAATTTCAAAAAGAGCTTCAACGTAGCCACTGTTAAATGGTCGTGGGAAGTCGTATTAGAAATTTATTGGAATGATTTTAATTCTTATTCAGAGGGAGTTCTTTTGAATAGAGACATGTTACTTTTGAAATAAGATAATTTTTAATAACTATCATTTATAAAATGACCGCTTATATGGCCAATGAGCGTCTGAAATCACTTGGAGAAAGTCCTATTTCTTGCTTAAACAAAGTCGCAAAGTGAGCTTGGCTTCTAAAGCCAATATTATGGGCAATTTCAGAAATAGAGTCTTTTCCGGTTAATTGCTCTAGGGCAGATTCAATACGAGCTTTTTTCAGCCAATCACGAAAGCTGCTACCAACTAATTCCTTTATGTCTTGTTTAACATACGTTGGATTACTTCCTGCCATGCGGGAGACCGAGGCTAGAGTCCATTCTTCTGATAAATGAGATTGAATATAATTAAGTGAATTTTGCAATTTCATCACTCTTGAAGTTAAAATATTTTGATCTTGTTCATGCCTTTTATGAAGAAATAATGACAAAACTTCAAGAGCCTTAGCTTTAATAAATAGCTCCCTCTCTACCCCTTGAAACGTACATTGCCAGACAGCTTCACAGCAGCTAAGAATATCTCTTGGAACTGGTCCAGACTCAGCAAGTCTGTCTTTTCTTATTGTTGTTGCTGTAGTGATACCTTTTAATTTAGGTAAAATATATTCATTGAATTGATTCAGTGGCAACATAATCGAAAATGTTTGCCAAATACTATTGCTAGGGAAATGAAGTTTGCTGATAGCAGCCTCTTCAACAGCAGCTACAATATATTTATAGCTGTAATCGCAGCTTTTATAGCCGTCATCATCAAATGTTTCACAACGGCATTGGCCTAGCATGGAAATATATAAACCAGGCATGAAGTAGTTTTCAATTTCGGTTTCTTCTGGAAACCGATGATTAACAATACGTACACAACTTTGAGAATCAAAATCGAGGTTTAAGTGCTCAAACGTTGCTACATTCTCGACTGGATGACTTAGCAAAATAAACTCTCCTCTTTCAGTTCCAATGAAACATTCAATCAAATTCGGTATTAAGAATCATTATCACTTATAATGTACTATATTTGAAATGAAAAAACCGCTTTCTGGATGATTCTAGAAAGCGGTTTTAAGATTAGAGTGTTTTGGTAGAAAAGAAATCCACTAGCGCATTGGCTTAATTACGAATCAAGTAATCAAATGCGCCCAAGGCTGCTGTTGCACCAGATCCCATTGATATGATGATTTGCTTGTAAGGTGTTGTTGTCACATCACCCGCTGCAAAGACACCTGGTATTGAGGTTTCACCATGAGCGTTGATAACGATTTCGCCACGGTTAGACAATGCTAGTGTGTCCTGTAGGAACTCACTATTTGGTACTAAACCGATTTGTACAAAAATACCAGCAACATCAACAAGGTGTGACTCATCGTTTTTGCGGTCTGTGTATTTCAAGCCGATCACACGTTCGCCATCGCCGATTACTTCTGTTGTCATGGCTTCTTTGATGATAGTAACGTTAGCTAAAGACTCGGCTTTTCTAACCAATACTTCGTCGGCACGTAATGTGTCGCCAAATTCTAAAACGGTAACGTGTTCAACAATACCCGCAAGGTCGATCGCCGCTTCAATACCAGAGTTACCACCACCGATAACCGCTGTTTTCTTACCTTTGAACAATGGGCCGTCACAGTGTGGGCAGTAAGCAACGCCTTTACCACGGTATTCTTGCTCGCCCGGAACGTTCATTTCTCTCCAGCGTGCACCTGTTGCTAAGATGACGGTTTTACTTTTTAGTACGGCACCATTTTCTAGTTCAACTTCAACGAATTCTTTCTTCTCTAGGCGAACCGCTTTTTGCGTTTTCATCAAATCAACATCGTAATCAAGTACATGCTGTTCAAGGCCTGCAACCAATTTCGGGCCGTCTGTTGCTTTTACAGAGATGAAGTTTTCAATCGCCATGGTATCGGCTACTTGACCGCCAAATCGCTCTGCAACCACACCAGTACGAATACCTTTACGAGCGGCATAAATAGCTGCGGCTGCACCTGCAGGGCCACCGCCAACTACTAATACATCGTATGGTGCTTTTTCTGCTAATGCGGACGCTTGTTTATCGGCTGCGCCAGTGTCTACTTTGTTTAGAATTTCTTCTAACGTCATGCGGCCTTGACCGAAATGTTCGCCATTCAAGTAAACAGACGGAACGGCCATGATGTTCAAGCCATTTACTTCGTCTTGGAACAGCGCGCCGTCGATCATAGTCGCGGTTACTTTAGGATTCAGAGCTGCCATTAAGTTTGTTGCTTGCACAATGTCAGGACAGTTATGACAAGATAGAGAAATGTACACTTCAAAGTTTAATTCAGTGTCTAATGTTTTAATTTGTTCTAACAGTTCTGGTGCTGCTTTAGATGGGTGACCGCCTGCTTGCAGTAGAGCCAATACTAAAGAGGTAAATTCGTGGCCCATTGGAATGCCTGCAAAACGCACGCGAGGAGCTTTTCCTATTGGAGCAATGGCCATTTGTGGCGCTCTACCTGTTGAATTTTCGTCTACAGTTAAAGTAATTCTATCGCTTTGAAGTTCTGAGATTTCACTAGCTAAGCTAAGTAACTCTTGTGATTTCTCAGTACCATTTGTGGACACAGTAATTTCAATCGGATTAACGATATTCTTTAGGTATGCGCCCAATTGCTGCTTAATATTTGCTTCTAACATAATGTTTAACCCGTTAAAACTGAGGGATTACTGTAAATTTCGGATATAAAAATCCATACCTAGCAAGCATAAGGCTTGAGGTCTGTATTCCGAAATAATGTGTATTAAGGCTTTTATCCAAGATTTAGGCAAAGCCCGAAGTTGGGTGCGGCGCACCCAACTGGGAGAGTCGTCTTAGATTTTTCCGACTAGATCTAGAGAAGGAGCAAGTGTCGCTTCGCCTTCCTTCCATTTTGCAGGACAAACTTCACCTGGGTGAGCAGCAACATATTGTGCTGCTTTTACTTTGCGAAGTAGGTCTTCAGCGTCACGGCCGATACCTTCTGCCGTAATTTCCATTGCTTGAATTGTGCCTTCTGGATCAACTAAGAAAGTTGCACGATCTGCAAGGCCTTGACCTTCACGCATCACGCCAAAATTGTTTGTGATTTTTCCAGACTGATCACCAACCATGTAATAGTTGATTTTACCGATTGTTTCTGAGCTGTCATGCCACGCTTTGTGAGTGAAATGAGTATCAGTAGAAACAGAAAATACTTCTACGCCGCGAGACTGAAGCTCTGCGTAGTGGTCTGCAACATCACCAAGTTCAGTAGGGCAAACAAACGTGAAGTCAGCTGGGTAGAAAAAGAAGATAGACCATTTGCCTAGAACGTCTTTTTCAGAAATTTCTACGAATTCGCCAGATTTGAAAGCAGAGGCGTTGAACGGTTTAATTTGAGTATTGATCATTGTGTATCTCCTAGTGAGTAAAAATTTTTTTCAGTGCGTTACCAACAGAGTCTATATTAGAGAAGAAACGTCAATTTATGAAATTGTTATTTACTAGTATTTTGATTGTTAAAAACTATCGGTATGTTGTTTCAAATAAAAAGCCTCAACAGTGTAATAACTATTGAGGCTTTTGAACTGTTCACTTGAAGTTAGTAGAGCTTCTAATTCATCAGTAAGCGTGTTGTTATTTCTGAGACATCGTCATAGGTAAATAGGTGACGATTTCTGGAAATATACTGATTAACAAAATGGCTACGCCAATAAGTAGAAAGAATGGCAAGGCCGCTTTTGCTACATACAGAATATTTTTCCCTGTTAATGCTTGAATCACAAACAGATTGAAACCCACGGGTGGCGTTATTTGTGACATCTCTACGACTAACACAATGAAGATACCAAACCATAAGAGATCAATATTTGCCGCTTGTACCATAGGCAATATCACTGCAACGGTAAGTACTACGACAGAAATACCATCTAAGAAGCAACCAAGAATTACAAACAAAACGGTCAGATATAAAATTAATTCCATTGGTGAAAGCGACATGCTTGCTATCCACACCGCTAATGCCTTAGGGATTCCTAAAAAGCCCATAGCAAGTGTTAGAAAGTGTGCTCCAACCAGAATAAAGCCAATCATACCTGAGCTTTTTACGGCGCCTAATAAACTCTCCATAAAGCTATGACGAGTTAAGGAACCTGTAAACGCGGCTAAAATCAAAGCACCAGTAACACCGATTGCCGCAGCTTCTGTTGGAGTGGTTATGCCTCCGTAAATAGAGCCTAAAACAAAGCCTATTAGTCCCATTACAGGTAGTAATTTAGTTAAACCTTTAATGCGAGCAGACCAGCTTATATCGTGATCGACAGTCTTAGGTAATTCATCTTTGTGTAAATGGCCCCAAATCATGGTGAAGCCCATAAACAGGGAAACCAATAATAAACCTGGTAATGCGCCGGCAATGAATAGACGAGCAATAGAAACTTCTGCTGCGACACCATAAACGATCAGAATGATAGACGGTGGAATCAATAAACCAAGCGTCCCTGACCCAGCTAATGTACCAATTGCCATACGGTCGCTGTAACCTTGTTTACGAAGTTCAGGTAATGTCATTCGTCCAATAGTCGCTGCTGTCGCAGCAGATGAACCAGAAACAGCCGCAAAAATACCGCAACTCAGAATATTTACATGTAGCAATTTACCCGGTACACCACCGAGCCAAGGTGATAAGCCTTTAAACAAATCTTCAGACAGACGCGTACGAAATAACACTTCGCCCATCCAAATAAACAGAGGTAGGGCTGTTAGTGACCAAGCAGTACTCGCTCCCCAGCTAGAAGTAGCGAAGAGTAAATCTACCTGATAATTTTCAGATAATATTAAACCTAAACCACCGACCGTAATAAGCGTAAAAGATACCCAAACACCCATTGATAAAAGAAAGAACATGGCAAACGCCAAAAGAATTGAAATCCACATCATATCCATTAGATTTCCTCCAAAGCGAGTGCATCTTCTTGTTCACTGTATGTTGGTTGTTTGCCTTTGAGCAGCATGACGAGAGCATCGATGATAGCGAATGTCAGAGCAATAACACCTAAAGCGACAGGAACTTGAGGAATCCACAATGGCACTGGCACATAGCCGTAGGACACTTCTTCATAAATATAGGATTCATACACCATAAAAGAGCAGGCGTAAGACAAATAAGACATTAAACAGAATGACAGAATTAAAATAGAGCCTTCTTGGATTTTTCGTGGCACAGGTGAAAAGCGTTGTATCAATAAAGTAACGCGTATGTGTCCACCTTCACGGAAAGTATAAGCCAAGCCTAAAAAGGTTGAGGCAGCCAGTGCGTAACCCGCAAAGTCTTCTGCGGAAGGTACAATGAAACCGAACAAACGTCCGATAATTTGCGCCAACAACAACAAGGTAATAATGACGATACACAGACCTGATAATAGGCCTGAGCACTGGTAAAGTTTTTCTTTTAGTTGGCTCATAGAGTTCACTTTTATAAGACAGTATTCGGAGTTTCTTACGTAGTATGATAAAAGACGTTTACATCAAACCAACTATATTTGGTCAGATGTAAACGATTGTATAGCAATGAAAAGGTATTATTTCTCGTAGTTATAAAGAATAGCTGCAACGTCTTTAGGTGCTTCAGCTTTCCATTCGTCAGACATTGTTTTACCAATGGCTTTTAGTTCTTTAATTAACTCTGGAGAAGGTTGAGAAACCGTCATGCCATTTGCAATCAACGTCGCTTTATCTTTCGCTGCACGTGCTGCTACGCCTGCCCAACCAGCACTTTCTGCATTTGCCGCTGCATCTAAAATGATTTCTTGAGACGCTTTATCTAAACGACGGAAAGCACGTTTGTTTACAACAACAATGTTTTTTGGGATCCAAGCACTAATCTCAGTGAAGTGGTTTACATAATCCCATGCTTGGCTATCAACACCTGTAGATGGTGATGTAACCATTGCTTGAATGATGCCTGTACTAAAAGCCTGTGGAATATCAGGTACTTGAATCGTAGTAGGCGTTGTTCCCATTAAATCAGCTAAGCGTGATGTAGATGGGCTGTAAGCACGCATTTTAGCGCCTTCTAGATCAGCCAATTTATTTACTGGTTCTTTACTGTAAAGGCTTTGGGCTGGCCATGCTACTGCGTAAAGAAGAACCATGCCGTCTTTATCAAGTGCTTTTGCTACAGCTGGTTTTGCTGCTTTCCATAATTTTTCTGCATCTGGATAAGTCGTTGCTAGAAACGGAATGTTATCGTGTTTATAAATAGGATTTTCGTTACCTAAAATCCCCATGAAGACTTCACCCATTTGGACTTGACCAGTTTTAACTGAGCGAGGAATCTCGGTATGTTTCACTAAAGAGCCACCAGAGTGAACCGTGATGTCTAGTTCGCCTTTGGTGTTATCTTTTACTTCTTGAGCAAAGTTGTAAGCGATTTGAGTAGGTAAATTACCATCGCCGTAAGGTGTTGGCATGTGCCATTTTTCGGCAAAGCTGGCAGTAGACGCAAGTCCACCAAGAAGTAACGCGCTGGTTAGTTTTAGCATTTTTATGATTCCTATATAAATGTGGTTATTCTATTTTAATGGATCGAATGTAATATTCGCAGCTGACGCTCTGAATGATTACAATAATCTCTCTAATTCTTTTATGCACTAAAAAGTAGCAAGAATAGTGTTTTTTTCTGTATTTATAAATAACTTCAAAGGTATGAAATAGGCCGATAGGCCCCATATACAGGGTTGGCGTACATGATTTTTGAAGTGACTTAGACCTCTTTAATTTTTTAAAAGATAGCGACAATAGCTTAAGCATATATTGAGCCAAAAAATGTCATAGATATTTTTATAACTTCTTTTATTTAAACTCTTAAATAAGAACCTTTGGTATGCGTCCTGCTTACGCTATGCTTTGAAAACATTGATAGGATCATTCAAACATGAACAAATTAATTTCTTTATTACTGAAAGGGCTAGTAGCCGTTTTGCCGATTAGCTTAACTGTCTATTTGATTTATTGGTTATTGGCAACCGGCGAAGCCATCGCACAGCCTGTGGTTTTATGGTTGATCCCAGATATTCTTTATTTTCCAGGACTGGGCTTGATAGCTAGTCTTGGCGCTTTAGTGTTAGCCGGTTCCTTGGTTAACATGTATGGCATCCGTTATTTCGTGACACTGAGTCAAAATGTTTTTGAACGTATTCCGTTAGTTAAATCTATTTATGGTGCTTTCAAAGACATGATGATGGTGTTCAACATATCGGATAAAAAGGAGATGAAAAGTGTTGTATCGATTGAATGGGATGGCGCACAGGTAATTGGTTTTATTACAGGAGAGCAAACAGGGCAAAGGCTGTTTGGTGATCAAAACTTGGTCGGGGTGTATGTGCCTTTGAGTTATCAAATCGGTGGTATGACGTTTTATATTTCGCGAGATCGTTTAACTGAGTTGGATATTGGCGTTGAGGAAGCGATGCGTCTTGCGCTAACTGCAGGTGTTCAGAGCTCTCCTAAAGAATAAGGAAGTACGTCATATTCTGTTAGTGTAGATCAGAATATGACGCTCATTGGATCTATAGTGCCTTTCTTATACCCAAGACAATATCTTCCGTTGAAGGTATTTGTGCATCAGGACGCATAATAATATGGTGGTCTTCATAGCGGGGAGTATAACGAAAAGGTACAGTAGAGAAGAAAATACCAACTGTTGGTGTATGGGTTGATATACCTATATTGCGTACACCAGTATCAGGTGCTACAAGCAATGAAGATTTTGCAACTAGAGTCACCAGTTCACCTAAACTTAGACAGGGTTGGATAGTGAAAATAGGTGATTTTTTTGTAAGGTCTTCTAAATAACCACCTTTTTCAAAGTCATTTTTACCTTCTAAATAAATATGTTTTATATTAGGCAATTGCGTAATGCTTTGCTCTAATACTTCACGCATTTTCTCTTTTGATAACACCTTACGTACTTGAGACGCTCCGTTAAAATAAAGAATGAAAGGATCCTCTTTTTCGCATAATAGCTTATTATCTGGATAAGCAAAGTCTAGGCGAATAGGTGGGTTGTGTCCTAAAATTCTTAGCATATCTAGCATCGTTTCTACTTCGGCTTGAAAGTCTGATCGATAAACGCACAGGTTATATAAAGTTCCGCGCAGAAATGATTTGTATGGGAAGCCAGCCTTTATTTTTGCTTTAGTAAGGAATGTCATCCAGTAAGAGCGATTTGTACTAGCAAGGTCAAAAATAATATCTTGTTCACCTAAGTCTTTGATGTTGGCAAATTTACTCTTGAAGTTGTTAGATTCTTTCAACTCTTTGCCTGGCATGATGTGAACATGATCTGCTAAGTCTTTAGGTAAGCCATACTGGTAGCCAGAAATACCCACAAGAGTAATTTTCGCGTTTGGAAAAAAGCGTCTGGCTTCAACAAGAAAAGGTCGTAATATTACTTGATCCCCAAGGGCTGCATGGCGAATAATGGCTACATTTTGTACATTAATAGGATCAAAATCTGAGGTTAAATACTCGCGTGCTTTTTTTGTAGCGTATGCTCCTCGCTCGAACCAAAGGTTCTTCATGCTTTTAAGCCATGGGTATTTCATGTGTTTTTCCTAATATAAGAACACTAAATTTTATTAAATTAACAAGTTAACGATTGTTCGTTATTAAGTTTTCATACTTAATATGAATTAAAACATAGCGCTAATGTAAGGTAAATTAAGATCTTCGCTACAACCTAAGACAGATATATTATTTCAATGTATCCGTTTTTTGTGAAAACGGTTACATCATAGGGTATCTCCACTGATGATCCTATTGAGTAGTTTAAATGGCTTGATTGTCGTTCTTACTAATAAAACTAAGGTTATTTATGAAATTATTTGCTAAATGTCTTCTATTAATGAGAAATAGTCTTAAGGTCAAAGGGCGTCATAATATAGAAATTGATAGAGACGCTCGAATTCGAGGTTGTGACATCATTATCAAGGGTAAAAATAACACGTTAAAGATTGCTTCTAACGTTAGCTTAAAAGGAGCTTATATTGAAATTATTGGAGAGGGCTGTTCTCTTATTATTGGAGAGGGCTGCGTTATAGGTGAAAACTGTTACTTATCTGCTCGAGAGAGAGGTACGCAACTTACTGTCGGCTCAAATTGTATGTTTTCTCGTAACGTAAATATTATGACCAGTGATGGGCATGACATATTAAAAGAAGGGGTTCGAATTAATCCTGCAAAAAATATAGTGATTGGGGATAATGTCTGGCTCGCTGAGAATGTTACGATATTAAAGGGTGTTCACGTTGAAAATAATTGTGTGGTCGGTATAAATTCAACTCTCACAAAAAGCATTGAAGAGGGTGTTATTGCAGCAGGCGTACCTGCCAAAGTATTAATAGAGAATGTAAGTTGGCAGAATCAATTAACGTACTAAACATAAAAACTTTAGATTTTTGTAAGTTTTCTTTGTAATACTCTTTTGGATGTATTTTTTATAAAGATATGAAAGCGGCAACTTTATAGGTTTCACTGAAAAACGGCCTTATGCCTGAATGACATGAGACCCTTTTTTGAATAAAGTTATTTTTAGTTAGATTGTTGGCGACTTACTTACTCGCCTTACCTTCGAAAAACATATTTATTGTGAAGTTATCAGTACCAATTTTTTTGGTATCGATATTAAAATCAGAAAATTTCAACTCAGCAGAACCTTCGAATCCCGCGCGGTAATCTCCCCAAGGTGACTTACCCTCGCCAATAAGAACCGCATCAAATGAAATTGTTTTCGTTACACCATGCAAATTCAAGTCACCGTTCACTTCCACTTTACCGTTGCCCATATCTTTGATGCTGGTACTTTTAAACGTCGCTGTTGGGTATTCTGAAACATCTAATATGTCTGAACTCATGATGTGTTTATCACGCTTAGCGTGATTGGAATCAAAGCTGGAGGTCTGAATAGTCACTTCGATGCTTGAGTCATCTATCTTGTCTTTATCGTATTCAAAGCTGCCAGAAAAATCATCAAATCGGCCTTTTACCCAACTTATGCCGATATGGCTTACTTTCACATCAAGTTGTGAGTGAGCACCAGACCTTACGTCATCAATCACGTAAGTCGCTGCGGTAGCAAAACCGCTTGTGGCAACAGCAAGCGAAAATAGAGTACTTTTAAGTAATGTGTTCATTGCTTCTCCTTAATTCCTAATATTTTTGTCAAAGTTGAGTCTTTATCAATAAAGTGATGTTTTAACGCGGCGGCGGAGTGGAGAGCCACTAAGCCAATAAGCGCAAAAGCTGAAAAGTAATGTACTTCTCCAGCGTAGGTTGCCTGATTTTCAAAAAATTCTGAGGGGCCGGGTAATATGAACCAATCAAAAATATTGATGCCTTGACCGCCGGCATAACTGATCAGCAGACCAGAAAATAGAATGATGAATAGCAATGAGTACAGCGACTTGTGAGCGATATGACTAGCGGTGTTAATAAGACTGCTGTTCGTTTTAGGTGGTTTTGGCGTTTTATTGGTTAAGCGCCAAATAACGCGAAATACCATGAGCGCCAATACAATAAGACCAACCGCTTCATGAATTTGTGGCGCCAAGGTATAAAATGAATCGTAGTAGCCTAAATCCATCATATACAAACCTAGCGCAAACAAGCCGACGATAGGTAAAACAAGCAACCAATGAATGACGATAATCGTCCAACCCCATTGGGAGTCTGTATTTTTATAATGTTTTATCAAACTCATAGAGCACCCAACAAATCCGCTTTATATAAAAATTTAGACTAATCACTAAGTAATGAGTTCCCATCTTTTTGTTTATCCTTAATTTATGCTTTATTTAAAGAAGGAATCGTTGGTGGATCTTTACTAGAAGTCATTGGTGTCAGGCGTAATATTCTTTATTATGCATTTCTATTTTATCGATGAGCTACTTTTATTAATGAGTAACGGGAAAATGCAGAAAACAGTAATCATTGTTGGCGCAGGCCCTGCAGGCTTAATGGCAGCAGAAGGCATTTGTGCCGCAGGTCATCAAGTTCATGTTTATGACGCAAAACCCAGTGCTTGCCGTAAGTTTCTGTTGGCTGGGGTGGGTGGTATGAACATTACTCACTCCGAAGCCTACCCTGAGTTTATTCAGCGTTATTATGACAAAGCTGAATGGCTTAATTCAGCTGTTTCTAAATTTGACTCAAACGCTTTGAGTGATTGGATTCATGATTTAGGCATTGAGACTTTTGTAGGTTCTTCTGGTCGTGTTTTTCCTAAAGATATGAAAGCAGCACCTTTGTTACGTAATTGGTTAAAGCGTTTACGTGAATCCGGCGTTGAGTTTCATATGCGACATAAAATGATTGCTTTAGAGCGCAATCAAGCGACATTTGATCATAGTGGTGAACAGGTGATTGCGAAGGTAGATGCTATTGTTTTGGCAATGGGTGGCGCGAGCTGGCCAAAGCTGGGTTCGGATGGCGCTTGGGTTTCTGTGTTACAAGCTAAAGATGTTGCTGTTGCAGAGCTACAAAGTGCCAACTGCGGCTTTTACAGTGAGTGGAGCGAGCATCTGCAAACTAAATTTTCTGGCGAACCGCTAAAAGGTGTCGCGTTTTCGTTTACTTTAAATAATGAGCAAGTGATCACAAAAAAAGGTGAGTGTATCGTCACCAAAGACGGCATGGAAGGCAGTTTGATTTATGCGTTTTCTAAGTATCTACGAGATGATATTAATGCTGGTGGAATGGCGTTGTTAACAATTGACCTTTTACCTTTGAAAAGCGAAGGCGAGTTAATCAAAAAACTGAGCAATACCAAACCAAAAGAATCCTTCAGTAAATATCTTAAGCGTACACTTGGTATAAGTGGTGTTAAGGCGGCTCTACTGCATGAGGTTTTCAACAAAGAAATGTTTCAAACACCTGAGACATTGGCGCATTGTTTGAAATCCGTGCCCGTCAGCTTTTATAAAACCAAGCCCATTGAAGAGGTGATATCCAGTGCTGGTGGCGTGTGCGAAAGTAGCGTTAATGGTCAACTGATGATTCGTAATTTACCTGGCGTATTCTGCGCTGGAGAGATGCTTGATTGGGAAGCACCAACAGGTGGGTATTTATTGACAGCATGCTTTGCAACAGGCCATTTAGTAGCGGAAGGCGTCATTGATTGGTTAGATAATTAGCCAATCTGCCTTCTATTTATAACGGAAATCGCCCGACCATACACTAAGCATGATCGGGCGGTTGTGTTTTCAGTCATTTGTTTTAAGTTACTTATTTTCGGGTAGACCGAAAGAATATTGCACGCCAACCGACATTACGCTATCTAAGTAATGATCTTTCAAGTCTTTCACTAAGCGATAATCAGCACGAAGATTTACATCTTGATTCAGAGCATATTGGACACCTCCTCCTGCATTTACTAATAAGTGGGTACTTGAGTCTGTGCCTCCAATATCATTTACCCCTACGCCAGCGGCAACGTAAGGTGTTAGTTTTATCGTAGTGAACTCAGGTAATGCGTATAGGGCATCAAGGCGATATTGGTTAAGGTTATGGTTTTGACCGCTCTTATTTGCGTCTGAATGTAATACAACTGCTTCTACCGCTAATGGACTATTAGTTTGGTAGCCAATACCAATAGAATAAAAGTTGTCGTCACCAGCTTGTCTGTCTCCATCTGCGTTGTAAAGGCCGATACTTGGCGTCACAGTGAATCCTTCTTTTGGTGGTTCTGCGTATACCATTGTTGCGAGTGATGAAGCAATTAATACACCGCTAAAGAGAGTACGTTTTGTAAAATTTGTAGACATAATAATTTCTCCTAATGAACATGATATTTGTTGTTCACTAGCTAGAATACGCGGATTATTACACTTGAGAAGATGTCTGGAAATTCGCAATAAATAGGACATTAACCGTGGTTACTTAATTGTGACGAAAGTCTGACTTAAGCGACAGTTTTGAGCAGATGCATAATGTTCAAAATCAAATTTCAGCTCGGAAAAGTGCAAAAAATAGATCACTTATTACAATAGATTTTCACTTTAAATGAGCTGCTATTAATTAAGGCGTGACTAAGTACAAATGGATTGAAAATAAAAATAAGTGAAGTATAAAAAACAAAAAAAAGCGCCTAATGGTGATGGTTCCATCAGACGCTTTTTATTATCTTGTATTGTCTTAGTTTGAAATAACAGCCGTCACTCTGCGGTTAATTCTTCGGTTTTCAGCAGAGTTATTACTTACTAATGGTTTTTCTTCGCCGTATCCAATAGCACTGATACGGTCTTGAGAAATACTAAAAGAATTAATTAATACATCTGTAATCGCTTGAGCGCGTTTTTCAGAAAGCGCTTGGTTGTAGCTTTCTGTGCCTCGATCATCTGTATGACCTTCAATAACAGCATCGGCTTCTGGATACTCTGTTAGAAAATCTGCAACTTCTTCGATTTGAGCGTAGTATTTTGGATCAATGAGGACAGAGTTATTAGCGAATTGAACATCTAAGCTAATAGTTTTAGCTTCTTCCAACACTACATAACAGCCTTTAGCGTCAACTTTTGAACCTGCAGCTGAATTAGCACACATGTCTAAGCTATTAACAACACCGTCATTGTCTGTGTCTAAAGAACAACCTTTTGCATCGACAGCAGTGTTAGGGCGGGTGTTTAGACATTGATCAGCGTGATTAGCAACGCCGTCTTTATCGTCATCTAATGCACAACCTTTTGCGTCAACAGAAACGCCACTTGGCGTATTTAGACATTGGTCAATATGATTGGCAACACCGTCTTTGTCATCATCTAATGCGCAACCTTTTGCGTCAACAGAGACACCACTTGGCGTATTTAGACATTGGTCAATATGATTGGCAACACCATCTTTGTCATCATCTAATGCGCAACCTTTCGCATCAACAGAAACGCCATTTGGCGTACTTAGACATTGATCGTTTGTGTCGATAACACCATCGTTGTCAGTGTCTTGTACTTTATCTTTTACACCGAAGGCGTAATGTAAGCCTACAGTCGTTAGATTATCGAATTCGTGGTCTTCAGTGTCATTAATAAGACGGACATCCGCACGAAGTGCTAATGAGTCATTCAACGCATATTTCAAACCACCACCAACATTGATTAATGCATTGTTAGGGCCTGAACTGAAGTCCGTTGTACCAACACCAGCAGCTAAATAAGGCGTTAATAGGTCGCTTCCTTCTAAATGATACAAACCATCAAGGCGATACTGGTCAACATCTATATCACTGCCTGAGGTTGTTTCACTGTCTGCATTAACGTAAACAAGTTCAATTGCCCATGGATTACCGAATTGGTAACCTAAACCAAGAGAGAAAGCCGTAGAGTTATCTACACTACGGTGATTGTCCATATTGTAGTAACCAATACTTGGCGCGATAGTAAAGCCTTCTTCAGGTTGGGCCTGAGCGACAGATGATGCAGCAATAAGACTTGTAAGAAGAATGCACTTATTTCGTAAAAAAGACATTTGGTAGTTTCCTGATAAATGTGGGCAGCGATAACTTAATGATAGAGCAAATTTTTTTGTTTGCTCTAAAGTTCCTTATTATCACCTAAGTTAATAAGAAAGCGGTGATATTGATACAAATTCAAACATATCCCTCAATGCTTACAAAGCAGTTACTAAAAAGTACTTTAGCTCCTAGTAAAAGTATGAAATTCACATTGCTATTATCAGGATAGCATTTTTTTCTCCCTCAAAAAGTGTCGTGAAAATACTCAAAGAGATTAGTGTCATGGAGTATGGCTTAGTCATGACTAAGCGTTTACGTAATAGCCAGATTCAATACACAGTAGGAGTGGGAATGTGCGGAAAAATAGAGGAAAAGGTGTAATTAATTACATGATATTTTCATTTTAAGAAACTAGAGTTAGCAGACAGGCATTATTTGTTCAACAGATTGCTCGATGACTAGGGAAAGTGTGAATACGCACTCTTGTTTCTGTGTATAGATAAAAACTTGTTATTCGTATCCTCCACCGTAAGCTCCTGATAAATACCATTTGTGTTAATGGTATTTATCAGCTTGCGTAAGATATTTTCTAACGCTAATCTTATTACTAGGCGGAGGGCGTCGGATTTTTCGATGCCATCTAGGATGGAAACTCTGTCGATTTTCAGGATGACCCAGTGCTGTAAGGATGCAGCGAAAACACCTTCACTTAAGTCTGTTTAAGATTCCACAGTAGAAAATCATTTAGATCATCCTATTTTTGGGCTTTGTCAGAGCTTCAACCTTTTTTCTTGTGTCTTATTGCGAGAGGAAAAAATGCGCTCTTTTTGATTGTTATCGATGTTAATTCAGCAGTCTGCAAAGTAGATGACGAATTTTCTTATTCTCAGGAATATTATGAACAGAACACAAACGTTCACAGAGCTTCTGTATGAAACCATCACAAATATCAATGTTTGGCAGGATGTCTTAAAGCATGCATGTAAAATAACTCATGCAAGTAAAGGAATGATAGTGCTCAGGGGGAGGCGTGATGCAGAATTATTCATTTCCGAGAAGCTTTATATTGAGCTGAAAAGTCCAATGCTATATGGGTTTTCTACCAAAGAGATTAAAGCTTACGTTATGGAGTATTCCCAGTGCGATCCATGGGGGAAGATTACAATAGAGCATCATCCTATTCGCCCTTATGCAGTGTCTAAATATCTACCAATCCAAGAGTTACAGAAAACCAAATTTTGGGAATGGATTAAGCCTCAAGAAATAAGTGACTCAGTTACCGTTGAGATACATGGAACTGCAGATGTTTGGGTATCAATTAATTTATTTTTTAATCATAACAATGAAGAAGTGAGGCAATCATCATTAGCGCTATTGCAAAATTTTCAGAAAATAATGTATGACGTTTGGAGGCTTGGTCTGCAATTTAGAAACACTAATTCTTTTCCAGAAAGTTTGATTTATTTTTTAGAACAGCAAAATTCAGCCTCTATTATAATTGATCGTAATTTAAATGTTTTTCATACAAATAAGAAAGCGGATCTGATTCTTTTAGATTCAACGAATTCGATTATGAAGATATCTAATCATCTACTGATAAGAAATAAAGAAAAGCATAAAAACCTAAGAGAGTCAGTTTCCAAATTGTCGAACAAATTATTTAATCCAAAAAAACCACCATATACAGCAATACAACTGGATAATTGGGTGTGTACTGCAACCCTATTAAGTGAGGGCCAAAACATAGTCGGTGAAGACACCGCTTTGTGTCTTCTCACTATTAGCTCTAAAACGATAAAGTCGAATGCTCAACTTATTCCTGTTTGGGAGAATTCCATCCTTACTCGTCGTGAAAGTCAGTTGGTAAAAGTACTTGCGCTAGGAGGAATGGTTGTTGACTTTCAAAACGAATATGGAATAGCCAAAAGCACAGCGCATGCTCACTGGGGAAATATTAAAAAAAAGCTAGAAATAGTGGATCGAGCACAAATCTTCGCTAAACATCAAATTTTCTTAGAAAACTAATAACTAGTTCTTATTTATTTTCTACCATAAACCAATACCATAACTTCGTTGTGAATTCATAATAAACAAGGAAGAAATGGAAATGAATAGCTTTCTAAAAGCAGGGATGATTTTTACTGTTGTGTACAGCTTAATAGGTTGTTCCGCGGTCGATACAATAACTAAAAAACAAGATCTTATTGTTGAGTCTCGACTTAGTCACTCAATTGTCTTAGATCCAGTAGCCCCTTCAAAGCGCATAATATATGCAAGAGTGCGTGATGTAAGTGGTAATGAAATGCGCAAAGATATGCAGAGAAAAATTGTTGATCATTTGACAGAAGAAGGTTTTACCATCACAGAAGATCCTGAAAAAGCAAACTTAATGCTTAACGCTACGATTATTTCAGCCAGCAAAACGACAGGAGACGAGGCGAATAAACTACTTTCTAGCGGGTACAAAGGCGCAGCTGAAGGTGCTTTTGTTGGCGGCAGCATTGCGGCATTAACAGGTAGTTCAAAGTTAAATACTTTAAAAACAGGCGCGATAACCGCTGTAGGTGGTTTTTTCGCAGATACTTTTGTTGAAGATGTTTACTACACATTCGTTATGGATGTTGAGTTACGAGAAAGACCTTTGGAAGGAGATTCTATTACGAACTCTAAAAAAAGTGTTAATACCAAAAAATTCAAAGCTGGAAGTACAACAAATCGTACGATTAGCAAAAGCTCTGTAACACGCGGTGAAAACTATAATTGGGTCGTGTATGAGCTTCGTATAGTTACTACAGCTAATCAAATTAACCTTGAAATTGATGAAGCTATCCCCGCAGTACAGGATAAAACGGCTTACAGCCTATCTGAATTAATGCTTTAAACCGTACAGGATGATGGGCTTAAGGTATGTTTAATATCATATATTTAAGCCTGTTCTCCTAACATAGAGCACACTATATTATGGTTCGTATATATTTAGTATTAGCAGGTCTTTATGGATATTGAGCGCTTTAGGAAAGGGTGAGTTGGAGAGCTTCCAAAACATTGATAGAAGCTCTGCGTTTATATAAACGGAGCGAGATTAAACAGCTTCACCTACTTCCGCGACGTCAATCACGGCGTCTTCTGCCTCTGCGCTTTTCAACCATTCTTGCATGGCAGGATGAGCCAGCATTGTTTTCAGGTAGTCTTTTGACTGCTCAGACACCTCAATGCCATAAGTTGCAAAGCGGAAAACGATAGGAGCAAAAAAAGCATCCGCTAAGCTGAATTCACCAAATAAATAATCACCTTTGATTTCATTCTGGGTTCTTAGTTTTGCCCAAGTGTTATCTAACCATTCAACTTCTTTTTTCGCTTCTGATGACAAGAATATTTTTTTCTTCCCTCGGCAGTTCATTGGCATTTCACCACGTACGGCAAATAAACCAGAATGCATTTCGGCAACATAAGATCGAGCTTCCGCTCGTAGATTTTTATTTTCTGGCCAGCCTCGGTTATCCAAATGGTTTTCGTTAAGGTATTCACAAATGGCTAATGAATCCCATACGTTGATGTCACCATCGACTAAAACGGGTACTTTGCCAACAGGCGAGTGCTTGACCAGTTCACTATAAAAATCGTCAGTGAACAGACGAAGTTCGATTTCTTCAAAAGGAACGCTAAACGCTTTTAAAGCCAACCAAGGTCGTAAAGACCATGAAGAGTAGTTTTTATTACCTATGATGAGTTTCATAATGTTTTCCTTTTGTTTGATATCTCTATTTAATGTCTCTATTCAATGGAAATCATTGTTACAGCTTGTTTTTTGAAAGACTAACGAATAGTTTTGATGCTTCCTATTCCAAACATTGATAGATGGCTTTTTCATGGATACTGATGCACTTCGTAGTTTTATCGCTTTTGTTGATACGGGCAGTTTTACCCGCGCCGCAAAACAGACGTTTCGTACCCAAAGCGCGATCAGTATGCAAATGAAACGCCTAGAGGAAGAAACGGGTCATGCTTTGTTTGTGAAGGAAGGGCGAAACTTAGGGTTAACCGAGCAAGGGCAGCAGCTAGTGAGTTATGCGAGGCGGCTTGTTTCTTTGCATGATGAGGCGCTTGGGCATTTCTCGGCGCATCTTCAGCATCCACCGTTAACCATAGGTTGTCCTGACGATTACGCTGAATCCGTGTTGCCTTCCATTATTGAATTGATTCGAGATGCGTTGCCAACGCAAAGCTTACGCATTGTCTGTGATTGCAGTACTCAGTTGCGTCTGATGTTAGATCAAGGAAAAGTAGACCTTGCGATATTAACCCGTGCGCCTGATGCAGAGGAGGGTTATCTGCTCAAACACGATTCTGGCGTTTGGGTAAAAGGCGCAGAGGCACTTTTAGAAGATAAAGAAAATAAACAAAAGACGGAAAAAGTAGAAGATGCGAATCCATTGTCTTTGGTGTTGTACGAGCCAGATTGTAAGTTCCACAGCGCGGCCATTGATGGTTTGGAAAAGCAAGGTCGTGATTATCAAATCATGTGCAGCAGCTCCAGTGCGACGGCCATTAAGAGCTTATTACGCAAAGGCCAAGGAATAAGTGCCATGGCCTTGTCTAGCGTGTCTTATGGATTGGATATTATTAAAGAAAGTCGCTTACCAGCTTTGCCATCCGTCGATATTGTTCTCGCGGTTGCGCCGATTCCTCACCCTTCATTTGGCTCTCATTTAGCGGCTCGTTTAAGTCAGCGCTTTGTTGCAGAAAAACATTAAAACCATACTTTAGTGATGGAAGATGAGTCATTGCGTCATCTATCAGTTTCGGAAAACGCACCTTGTAGATGAAAAGAAAGTGCTTCCCAAATGCTGGTGGAAGCTCTACTTCGATAGTTTCTTCCTAAACAAACAAGGTTAATTGGCAAGCTATCTGGGTGTTGCCAATCGGTAAGAATAGGAACTAACAAATCCTTTTCAAGGTCCTCTTTTATCAATAATGGATCAATCATCATGACGCCTAATCCAAGGCGAGCCATTTCTACCAAGATACGTCCGTCATCGGTGGCAATTTTACTTGCTACTCGCACCTTTTTTATGTCGCCATTCTTTTCTTTGAATGACCAATGATCTAATGCAACGCTTTGATTTTTAAAAATTAAACACTGATGCTCGTTTAAAACCTCTGGCGTTGTTGGGGTTCCATGTTCTTGAAGATAATCTGGGCTGGCATACCATCCTAAACGTTTACCGCCAACTCGCTTTGCCATGAGAGAGGAATCTGGTAAATGACCAATTCGAATGGCAATGTCGATTTCCTGTTCAAGCAAATCCACATGATCATCACTGAAATACAGTTCCAATGAAATGGCTGGGAAATCACGTCGTAAAACATGAATAAGTGGAAGTATGAATTGTTGGCCGATAATCACAGTGCAGCTTATTTTGACTGTGCCAGACGGAGTTGACTCGTGCGCGTCTATGACTTGCTGGGAATCTTCTACTATCTTGTTTAATGATTCAGAGGCCGCTAACAAATCTCGTCCTGCTTCGGTCAAACTGAGCTTTCGTGTGCTTCTTTGAATAAGGCGCTGCCCGACTTGTTCTTCAAGCTGTTGGATCTTCTTACTAACAGATGAGCGGGGTAAATTGTATTTCGTTGCGACCGCCTGAAAGCTCCCTAAACGAACCACATTATGGAATAAATACAAATGGGAAAGGTGATTGTGAAGCTTGTCCATAACGTTCTCTTTTCAGTAAATACGAAGAATAATGGTAAGGGTTTTGGTGGCGTTATTTAAATCTATTGTTTCTAAAAAAGAAACCTATTGTTAGTTTTTAAGTGGCTAATAAGAAACCATAGAATACAGTAAACTGTTTGCATACTAATTATTGATATTTATTGGAGTGCAAAATATGTCATCAAAAACAATCTTAATCACAGGTGCGACATCCGGTATTGGTTTAGCCACAGCAAAGCAGAGCCTTAAACTGGGACACAAGGTCATCATCACTGGGCGAAATCAAGAAAAGCTAGATCAGGTATCGAAAGAGCTTGGTGTGAAAAGTTATTTGGCGGACAGCGCAGATTTAACTCAAATCGCTGAGCTTGGAAAAGCTTTGCAAAATGACGGAGTTGTATTAGATGGTGTTGTGTTAAATGCAGGCGTTTTCTATCCGACGTCTTTTGAAGCGGCCACCCCTGAGAATTTCGATGAAACCATTGCCATCAATACCAAAGGACCGTTCTTTACTTTACAGGCGTTATTACCAAGTTTGGCCGCAACGTCGAGTGTTGTCTTTACATCCAGCATTGTCGTGTACAAAGGGTTTGCAGGTTGTTCTGTTTATGCAGCGAGTAAAGCGGCGTTTGAATCGACTATTCGAGTATTAAACGTTGAATTAGCGGATCGAGGAGTACGAATTAATACTTTCCGTCCAGGTATTACTGCAACAGACATTCATTCTAAAGCAGGCATGTCAGATGAGCAGCAACAAGAAACATACGATTCTTTGAAGTCCACACCACTCGGTCGAGAACTGCACCCAGAAGATCATGTCGGCACCATCTTGTATTTGCTTGATGAGGCCTCATCCGCACTTCGAAATGCCGTGATTGATGTGGATGGCGGTTTTACGCTTTAGGAACCAATCAGGGTGAAAAAGAAGGTCAAAGATGACCTTCTTTTTCTGCTTTTAAGTGTGCGAGCTTATTTAACCTGGATTCACTTAACGCAGGCTGATAATTGGCCAACCGTTCTCTTGTGCGACTTTTTCTAAGATAGGGTCAGGATCAACGGCAACAGGATAATGTGCTTTTTCGAGTAGCGGTAAGTCGTTGTGTGAGTCGCTATAAAAGTAAGTTTCATCCATTGGGAAACCATGCTCTTTCGCCCACTGTTCTGCACGAATGACTTTGCCTTCGCGAAAGGTTGGAGTGCCAGTGATTTCACCAGTTAAGTGTCCATTTTTAACTTCAACATCCACACCCAGTGCATGCTGTACGCCTAAATATTTAGCAATAGGTGATACTAGATGTGAACCTGTTGCAGAAATAATAATTAGCTCGTCACCATTATCTTTATGTTTTTTTAGTAATGCATGAGCTTTTGGAAGCACCATGGTAAAGATTATGTCATTAATGAAATTGGTAATAATGTCATTAACTTGTGCTGCCTTTAACGTCAGTAAAGGTGATAAGGTATAACGCATATAACCTGCTAAATCTAAGGTGCCAGCATCGTATTCATTCATATACACATGATTAACGGCTAAAAAATCGATTGGAGTCGGTAGCTGACTTGCAGCTATGTATTCTGAAAAAGCTTGTGCCGTATCACCAGCCACTAAAGTGTTATCAAGATCAAAAAATGCGAGTGCCATGTAGCTTCCTTACGTGAACAATAGAAATAAAAAATAAGCCTAGGAAATTGATTGAAACTTATCCTAGAGCAACAGCGATTAATCCAATAAAAGTAATGATGACTCCGAATATTTTTGGTGCCTTTAAGGATTCTCCAAACCCAATTACGGCAAATAGAACGCCTAGTGGGATACTGAATTGGCGTAATGCCACGACATAGCTCACGTTATCCACAAACGCCATGCTCAAAATGACCAGAGAATAAGTACCAAGCATAAGTGCGGCGGTAATCAATCCTATGCGCCATTGCTTCTGTAATAGAGTTTTAAAATTTTGTCTTAGTTTGGTTGTACTTAATACAAACCAGCCCATCCAAATCACAGCAAAAGCACTTTGTAATGAAACATAAACTAAGGCTACCTCTCCTGCGCTGGCTATGGGTGTTCCTGAATGATCGGTTAACCCTCGCATGAGTTGAGTTGCTTGGTTATCTACTAAAGAATAGCCCGCAGTGGCAAACGCAGCCACGATAGCAAAGGTAGTGGTACGGTTGTGATAGTTAGCGAATTTAAAGTCTCCGAAACTTTGTAAGGGAATAAACAAACAGCCTAAGACAATCATCACAATACCTATGATGGCTTGTACAGATACTTCATTTTGTTGACCAAGAAAAAAGCTTGATATGCAGACAATAATTAAAGGCGATGAACGGGCAATAGGGTATGCGATAGACATATCTCCAGCTCGATACGCTTCAGCCAAGCCCCATAAATAAATAGATTGGAAAAGCCCAGTCATCAACAAAAGAAACAATATTTCGTGGTCAAATGCCTGAACCAAGTCCCAATGCCAAAACACAAAAGGCGAAAACAGCGCCGCCCCTGCTACCATTGTTAGGAAGAAAAAACCTAAAGTTGGACTTGTTTTCTTACCAAAAAAATTCCAACCCGCATGCATAAAGGTAGAAATTAATATAAGAACAATGGCGGTGAGGCTCATCGAGTTTAGCTCCTAGCGCTGACGCCAATGTTGAGTATGTTTCAGAATGACGTTGCCCAATAACCAATGAACAAGGCGTGCGACCATACAGGTCAACATGATCATTACGGCCATGGCGGCGGCGGGAGCAATATCTCCAGCGTCATCCATATTCAATACTGCCACAGACGCCAAGCTTGTATTGTAAGAGTATAAGAACACAACAGCAGATACTGTGGTCATCGCATTCACAAATAAATAACTGGCAATATCTAAAACAGCTGGCATACAAACAGGTAATGACACTCGCCAAAAAGTAACGATTTGAGGAACTTTTAGTGATGCTGAAACAGATTCAAATTCCGAATCAATTTGTTTTAAAGCCGTTGTCGCGGTGAGATGACAAACGGTATAAAAGTGGCTGATGGTACAAACCACTAAAATAGTCATAGTCCCATAGATTCCATTTAAGGGATTATTCGGTGCATTGAAAAAAAATATATACGCCAAACCTAACACTAATCCAGGTACCGCCAAAGGCAAAATAGCAAAGAGATGGAAGAACCATTTCAACAGTTTAAATCCAGCTAACTTCTCGACCAAGTAAGATTGGAAAAAAATAAATCCTGTACCGATTAAGGCAGTATAAGTAGCCAATTGAATTGAGTTCCAATAGGAGTCCCAGCCGCCGCCGTCCATTAAATCAAAGTTATAATTCTTAAAAGATAAGGTTTGATTGTAAGGCCAGAAGGTCACTAAAGATGCGTATACCGCCATGGCAATGACGCCTAAAATCACAACACAAACCACAATCATTAAAGCGAAAAATGCTTTATCGACGACTTTACGAATTGGGGGAGTCCAAGGAACGGCTCTTGAGGTTAGTAAAGCTGATTGACGACGCTGTAACCAGCGGTCGGTAATGAAGGTTAATATCGCAGGCAATAACAGGATCATGCTGACTGTCGCACCCATTTCAAAATTCTGCTGACCAATAACCTGTTTGTAAATATCCGTAGCTAATACATTGAATTGACCGCCGATGACTTTCGGTACACCAAAGTCAGTAATAACTAAGGTGAACACCACAAACGCCACGCTGATAATACCGTATTTAGCAGCAGGTAAAGTGATGGTGAAAAAAGTACGCATAGGCGACGCGCCTAACACCTCAGCGGATTCGTATAACCGTGCATCTGTGTTGGCAAGTGCGGTAAGCATAATCATTAAAGCGTGAGGAAAAGTCCAAAAGCAGGAACCAATAACGATACCGATTGGTCCGTAAATACTGGCACCCATCAAGACGTCTTTCAAAATACCTTGGTTACCGAACAAATACACTAAGCTAATGGCTGGCAATAAAGATGGCGCTAAAATAGGAAGTACTAAAACAATACGGAACAGGCCTTTAAATGGTATGCGAGTACGACTTATTCCATAGGCGGTTAAAAACGCCAAACTGGTAACGATGACTGTAGATAGTAGGGCGATAAATAATGAATTGCTGATAGAGCTAAATAAACTAGGTGTTTCAAAAAATTGTACGAAGTTGGCTAAGCCAATAAAATCACCGTCTTTGTTTTCAACACTCTTCGACAGCAAGGTATAGATAGGTAAAACGACACAGATAAAAAGGCCGATAATTCCCAGTGTTAAAATTGCGCCAAGTGACCATTCATCAAAACCTCGGCGTCCATACCAAGGTTGACCTGCCTTGCTTGACGATCGACTGGTTACAGAAAAACCACTCATGCTTTGCCTCCAAATACATGCAAACGATCATGAGGTAATTGGCATACAACGCTTTGCCCTTGAATCAGGTTAAGTTCCGCCATTTCATTCATAGAAATATCCGCTAAAATCGGACGTTCGTGATTTTCGAGTTCTAACAAAGCTCGCATACGAGAGCCAAGAAATTCAAGGTGCAGTACTTTGGCATTCATCTTGTTATCTTCTTCACCTTCCGTTTGAAAACGCACGTCTTCAGGTCGAATGGCCAACTGAGCTGGGTCGCCTATGGTCAAGTGTGAAGATTGATCGCAGCGTAACGTTAAACCTGCAGATTGCATCACTCCTACGCCGCTGACTTCTGCACTAAGGAAGTTCATCTCGCCAACAAACTCAGCGACGAATGGCGTATTAGGTTTTGCATAAACGTCCTGTGGTGTACCAATTTGTTCGATAACACCTTGGTTCATGACAACAATTTGATCTGCCATGGTCAGTGCTTCTTCTTGGTCATGAGTTACCATGATAGTGGTAACGCCAAGCTTTTCTTGTAGTTGTTTTATTTCTTGTCTTAAATGGGCTCGAACTCGTGCATCCAAGGCTGAAAGTGGTTCATCAAGCAGCAGTAACCCCGGAGAAGTTGCCAATGCGCGAGCGAGAGCTACTCGTTGTTGCTGGCCGCCAGACAGTTGAGCGGGATAACGTCCTTCGCTACCCGACATACCAACAGTAGCAAGTAGTTCAGTAACACGAACGCGACGATCATTGGCAGAAAACTTCTTTGAAACTAAGCCATATGCAATGTTGTCTGCGACGGTTAAATTAGGAAATAAGGCATAAGACTGAAAGACAATGCCAAAGTCTCTATGATTCACAGGTGCGTAAGTGATGTCTTTTCCTGCCTGCAAAATAGAACCAGACGTTGGTGTGTCTAAGCCGGCAATAATGCGCAATAAACTTGTTTTACCGCAACCTGATGGCCCTAAAAAACAGACAAATTCGCCTTCTTTAATATTGAGTGATACGTTCTTTAACGCTTGATATGTACCAAACATTTGATCGATATTGTTGAGTTCTAAATAGGCTTTATTGGACATGATCGGTCCTCCTTGAATTTGAGTATTTTTTCAATGGACCGTCACGGTAACTGTGCTGTGATCCGAATGACTGTTACAAAAAAGAGTGAAATAAAAACAAGGAATAAAGCGAGGCTTTATTCCTTGTTTTACTCGCGATTTATTTTGCTTCGCTTTTGCTGTCGTAGCGCTCTTGCCACTTAGCCAAAATCTCTACTCGATTCGCTGCTGTCCATTCAAAGTCATTATCGATCATTAACGATTCCGCATTTTCTGGGAAGAACTCAACTGGCTTAGCGATGCCAGGCATAGCGACAACGGCATAACCTTCGTTATACATTTCATTGGCTTTTTTCGATACTGTCCAATCAACTAAGGTTTGTGCTGCTTCCAGCTTATCTGTTCCCTTAATAATTGACGTTGCTTCCATATCCCATCCTAATCCTTCTGTTGGGAAAACGATGTCTAACGGTGCACCAGATTTTTTCGATTTAGCCGCACGAAAAGCAAAAGAGATACCGATTGGAATTTCGCCTGATGCGGCTAACTTACAAGGCTTAGAACCTGAATGTGTGTAACGGCTGATGTTGTTATGTAGTCCGTCCATGTATTCCCAGCCTTTATCTTCGCCGAAAATTTGTAACCAACTACTAACGTCTAAGAAGCCCGTACCAGATGAATTTGGATTAGGCATAATGATGTGGTCTTTATAGACAGGGTTTGTCAGATCTGCCCATGACGTTGGTTTTGGTAATCCAAGCTTTCCAGCTTCTACCGTATTATAACAAACAGCGGCTATCCAAGCGTCCATTCCAGTCCAAACAGGGTCTGCAGAAGTATCTTTAAACTTAGATGACAGAGCGTCATAACCTTCTGGTTTATAGCTTTGCAACATTCCTTCGTTTTTCAATAGCATAAGACTTGTCGCAGCTAATCCCCATACAACATCGGCTTGAGGGTTGCTTTTTTCAGCAAGTAATTTAGCCGTTACTATCCCTGTGGAGTCACGTACCCAATTAATTTTGATTTCTGGATGCTCTTCGTTAAAGCGGGCTGCGTATTTTTTTAGGTCTTCTGCTTCCACTGCGGTATATACGGTTAATTCTGTTTGTGCAGCTTGTGTTGCGATAGATACGGTTGCGATGCCTGCTAAAATAGACAGACGTTTCATTAAGCTTTTCTGTGTCATCTTCACTTCTCCATGCGTCAAATTATCAACTGGTATAGACCAGATGGATATGCAAAATAGCAGCCAGATATGACATTTGTGTGACAAAAAAATAAATTTGGTAAAAAAATCGAGCTAAAAGAACACCTATTTTTATAAAAAAAATAGGTGTGATTGGGCTTGGATATAAGGAGTATAAAAGAGAGTTTTTAGTGGTTAATCACGAAGGGCTATTCTTATCGACATAGCATCATGTCGCCAGAATTCGTAATCGACTTCTAGGACTTTTTTATCGCTGGTATAATTTATTCTTTCTATGTGCAACCCCGCATGTCCTGTAGAGATGCCAAGATCATTCGCAGCATGAGCAGGTAAAGATGTTGATTTAAATGAAAGGTCCATATCTCGATATTCTAATTGGTACTTCTGCTTTAATAATTGCCCCAAAGATTGACTTAACTCTTCTTTCTCTATTCCAGGTAAAAATTTGAAGTTGATGTAGATCTTTTCGATCAACACAGGGCGTTGATCAATGTAGCGACGACGATGTAAAAAGAGGACTGGAGTGTTGGTTTCTATGCCCATTAATTGAGCAAGCTCTTCGTTGGCTGGTTCAATTTGTTGCAATAGTTTCTCAGTATGAGGTATGAAACCTTGCTCTGTTACGTAGAGATTAAAGCTTAAATAATTGGCAGGATCGTAGATTACAGGAGGTGGAGTAACGAACCAGCCTCTACGGTTTTGTCGATAAATTAAACCTTCGGCTTCTAGGTTTTGTAGTGCTTGCCGTACCGTAATGCGAGTTAGCTTGAACTGTTCTCCTATCTCTCTTTCAGAGGGAAGTTTTGTACCTGCTTCCAATACTTTTTGCTGAATTAGGTCACCGAAATATCTTTGTAAATGGTGATATTGGCTGTTTAACATATTCACTTTATTCCTAATAAAATCTAGATTTAAACAGTATTTGTACCGGTATAAATACTCTGTAAAAATTATACCGATACTTTGTTTATGAATGATGTTGAGTATGCCAGCTTGTGATTATTTCGGCTAAGTATTTGTTGAATGTACGAAATTGAGCAATAAGGTGTGAAATATAGACAAAAAAAGACCGGCCTAAGCCGGTCAAACATTGAGAGACTCTATGAATAAAAAACTTATTCCCAAGAACGAAGTAACTCGTCATAAGCAATCGTGACGCCTTTAGGCTTCTCGTTTGCTAGTTTCGCTTTTGGTGAACCCGGTTGTGCCAACCAATAAGCTTCATCACGAGGTGTGTTTAGCTTAGGACCACAAGTGTCTTGTACTTTTGCACGCTCAAGACGGTTCATTACTTTATCTTGCGCTTCTGCTAAGCCATTAAGAGCTTCTTGTGGTGAGGCTTCACCGCTCGCTGCTTGCGAGATGTACTGCCACCAAAGTTGAGCCAATTTTGGATAATCTGGCACGTTAGTCCCTGTTGGTGACCATTCTTTACGAGCTGGTCCTTTGTAGAATTCAACCAAACCACCAAGTTTTGGCGCCGCAGCTGCCATTTCTGGAGAATTGATATCAGATTCACGAATTGGCGTTAGGCCAACTAATGTTTTCTGCAAAGAAACCGTTTTTGCTGTTGTGAACTGAGCATACAACCAAGCGGCTAAACGACGATCATCCGGAGTAGAGTTCATGAAAGTCCAGGCGCCAACATCTTGATACCCTTTTTTCATACCTTCTTCCCAGTATGGCCCAACTGGAGATGGCGCCATACGCCATTTCGGTGTGCCATCTTCATTTACAACAGGAAGACCTTTAGTTGTCATGTCCGCAGTAAAGGCTGTGTACCAGAAAATTTGCTGAGCTACGCCGCCTTGAGCTGGTACTGGGCCAGATTCAGAGAAAGTCATGCCTTGCGCTTCTGGTGGCGCGTACTTGCGTAACCAATCTACGTATTTTGTTGTCGCGTAAACAGCTGCTGGGCCATTGGTAGCACCACCACGGGAAACACTAGAGCCCACTGGATGGCAGGCTTCAACACGAATACCCCATTCATCAACAGGTAATCCGTTTGGAATGCCTTTATCGCCAGCACCCGCCATAGAGAACCAAGCGTCAGTGAAGCGCCAGCCAAGAGAAGGATCTTTTTTACCGTAATCCATGTGACCGTAAACACGCTCGCCGTCGATGTTTTTCACTTTATCTGTGAAGAACTCAGCGATGTCTTCATAAGCCGACCAGTTTACTGGTACGCCTAAGTCATAACCGTAAATAGATTTGAACTGGGATTTCAGGTCTGGACGAGCAAACCAATCAGCACGGAACCAATATAAGTTTGCGAATTGCTGAGTTGGTAGTTGGTAAAGTTTACCGTCTGGGCCTGTAGTGAAATCTAAGCCGATGAAATCGTTAAGATCTAACGTCGGAGACGTGTAAGATTTGCCGTCACCTTTCATCATGTCAGAAATAGGAACTACTTTACCGTAACGAAAATGGGTACCGATCAAATCGGAATCGTTTACGTAAGCGTCGTAAATATTACGGCCAGATTGCATTTGAGTTTGCAGCTTTTCAACTACATCGCCTTCTTGGATCAAGTCATGATTGACCTTGATACCTGTAATTTCTTCGAAGGCTTTGGCTAATACTTGTGACTCGTATTTATGCGTTGTTAGGGTTTCTGATGCGACATTAATTTCCATACCACGAAATTTTTTCGCGGCATCGGTGAACCATTGCATTTCATCAAGTTGTTGCTGTTTAGTTAACGTCGAAACAGAAAATTCGCTATCTACCCATTTTTCTGCTGCATCAGAGTATGCGTCTGCCCATAAAGTGGCAGAGTGCAACATAACAGCAAGGGGTAAGGCGGCCAGTGCAATTTTTTTCTTATTGTAGTGCATGTTTTACCTCGACAAAGTCTAGTTTTTAAATTGGCATTTTTGCCAGAAATTTCATCGCTCCTATTTATTAAGGAGCGCTGACTAACCCCAACGCATCAGGATAATCATCCAGATTGCGCATAGGACAGTTGCCATCGCGATATTCGCATCAGTGAATGCTACGAATCCGAGATGGATAAAGGCACTGCTAAGCAGGCCAATAAACAAGCGATCACCGCGTGTGGTTGCCAGCGGTAAAAATCCACGACGCTCCACACAAGGTGAGACAATTTGCCATGTGGTCATGCCGACCAAGATCACAGCAATCCCGATAAAGAATAGGGCAGTCGGTAATGTCCAAGACATCCAAGCCATAGTGATTCTCCTTATACTCGACCAAGGGCAAAGCCCTTCGCCACATGGTTACGAACAAAATAAATGACCAACATTCCTGGAATAATAGTGAGTACGCCAGCCGCAGCGAGTAGCCCCCAATCCATTCCAGATGCAGATACAGTACGGGTCATAATGGCAGCAATTGGTTTGGCTTCCACAGACGTTAAAGTACGTGCCAACAAGAGTTCTACCCAAGAGAACATGAAGCAGAAAAACGCCGTCACGCCGATACCAGAACGAATCAAAGGAATAAATATGCGCACGAAAAATTTAGGGAAACTGTAACCATCGATATACGCAGTTTCGTCAATTTCGCGAGGTACGCCGCTCATAAAACCTTCCAATATCCAAACAGCTAATGGCACGGTGAAAATACAGTGTGCAAGGGCTACTGCAATGTGAGTATCAAATAAACCCACAGAAGAGTAGAGCTGGAAGAAAGGCAGTAAAAACACGGCTGGTGGTGCCATACGGTTAGACAGCAACCAGAAAAACATGTGTTTATCACCAATGAACTTATAACGACTAAAAGCGTAGGCTGCAGGTAAGGCAACCAATAAGCTAATGACCATATTCATGGAAACGTAAAAAATTGAGTTCACGTAACCCATGTACCATGTTGAGTCGCTAAAAATTTTCGCGTAATTTTCCAGCGTGAAATCTGCAGGGAAGAAAGACAAACCACTAAGAATCTCAGTATTGGTTTTGAATGACATGTTGACCAACCAGTAAATTGGCAACAGCAATAAAACCACATAGAGCGCTAAGCCAAAACGACCACGTAAATTTGCATTACGAGCCTTACGATCAGCTCGACTGTAAACTGGAGCCTGCTCTTTAGTGACCTTAGTATTTTGTGATGCTCTTCCTTGAGAGGTCTTTTCGTGAGTCATCGGTGTTGTAGATGATTGAGTCATGATCCGCTCCTACTTGTCTTTTTGCATGTTCATGATGGTGGTATAGAAAACCCAACACACGAGCAAGATGATTAAGAAGTACACCAGCGAGAATGCTGCGGCTGGACCAAGGTCAAATTGACCAATGGCTTGTTGTACCAAGGATTGGCTTAAGAATGTGGTTGAGCTGCCAGGGCCGCCGCCAGTTAATACAAAAGGCTCGGTATAAATCATGAAAGAGTCCATGAAGCGCAACAACATACCGATGACCAATACATTCGCCAGCTTAGGTAATTGAATATGGCGGAAGACAGCCCAGCGAGAAGCTTGATCAATACGCGCTGCTTGATAATAAACTTCTGGGATAGCGCGAAGGCCTGAGTAGCATAAAAGCGCAATCAAAGGTGTCCAGTGCCAAACATCCATTAACACAACGGTAAGCCACGCATCCGCAGGGTTAGAGGCATAGTTATAATCGACACCGATATAACTCATAAAGGCACCGAATAGGCCAATATCCGCACGACCAAATATTTGCCAAATAGTGCCGACAACGTTCCATGGTATTAATAATGGAATTGCTACAAGGATAAGGGCTACAGAAGCACCTCGGCCTTTGGTTGGCATCATTAAGGCAACGCAAATGCCCAAAGGCACTTCAATCGCAAGAATCGTGAAAGAATAAATAAACTGACGCAGCAAGGCTTCATGTAAACGACTGTCTAACATGACTTGTTTGAACCATTCCGTTCCAACAAAGTAACGGGTGTAAGGATCAAAAATGTCTTGTACCGAATAGTTCACTACCGTCATTAAAGGAATAATAGCGGAGAAGGCAACGATCAAGAAAACGGGCATAACAAGGAACCACGCCTTGTTGTTTTCGACTTTAGTTTGCATGGTCAGTCTCCTTGTCTTGTTCGTTATCGATGGCCTTGTCTGAAGAGGTAGGATGAACATTTAAGTCAACGAGATAATCGTCCACATAAACCTTAGTCCATTGCTCTGGGAAGCTAACGTATATTTGCCCTGACGGTACTTTTTGGTCTTCGCTAAGGCGTGCTTTCATCACTTGTCCGTTAAATAAGAAAGACAATATTTTATAAGTGCCTAAGTCTTCCACATAGTCCACGCTGACAGGGAAGGCGTCGTCATTCTTGCCGTCCCAAACATGAACGAACTCCGGACGAATACCGAGTGTTACCTTGTTTGTTCCCATCGCTTTTAAGCGAGTTAGCATCTCTTTGTTAATGGCAATGGTATGGCCGCCAAAGGTCAGTTTATCCGTTAACTCTGCTTCGAAAAAATTCATCCCTGGGCTACCAATAAAGTAGCCAACAAAGGTGTGAGCAGGGTTTTCGAACAATTCTCTTGGTGTACCAAATTGTACGATTTGACCGTTGTACATCACTGCAATTTTGTCAGCAAAGGTCGAGGCTTCCAACTGATCGTGGGTCACATACACCATAGTGATGTTGAACTGTTCGTGAATTTGTTTGAGCTTACGACGCAGCTTCCACTTCAATTGAGGGTCAATAACGGTAAGTGGTTCATCAAACAAAATTGCCGATACATCGTCACGAACCAAGCCACGACCCATGGACACTTTTTGTTTCTGATCGGCTGAAAGGCCTTTCGCTTTTCGTTGTAACTGATCAGATAGCTCTAGAATTTCTGCCACTTCATGAACTTTAGAAGTGATCTTATGTTTTGGAACACCAATGTTACGAAGTGGGAAGGCCAGGTTATCGAACACCGTCATGGTGTCGTATACCACTGGAAACTGGAAAACTTGTGCGATGTTGCGCTCTTCTGGTTTCAGTTCGTTGACGCGTTTACCATCAAACAATACTTCACCATTGGAAGGTTCTAATAATCCCGAAATAATATTAAGTAGGGTCGATTTACCACAGCCTGATGGGCCAAGTAACGCGAACGCGCCGCCTTGTTCCCAAACGTGGGTCATTTCACGAATGGCGTAATCTTCAGGTCGCGTTGGATTTTCTGCATAGGTATGAGCCAACGCGTTTAATGTAATTTCAGCCATGATTATTGCTCCCTCATTCGTGCTGGGGAATGCACCATTTTGCCCTGGTCATCAAAGGCATAAAGTTTGTGCGTTGGGAAATACACTTTAATTTCTTCATCAACCTGATAAGCATGAACACCAGATAAATGAAGTACTAAATCAAAATGGGGGTTGTGCACGTGCAAGAAGGTTTCTGACCCGCTAATTTCGGCAAGGTCAACACGAACTGGCAATTCTAGATCATCGTCAGAATGTGGCACTAAGCCGATATGAGATGCACGTACACCAAACTGATATTCGCCTGGTGTTAAGCGGCGCAAGTCATTGTTAAGACGAAAATGAACGGTGTCATCAAAGGTAACTTCTTCTTCATTAACACGTCCCGGAACCACATTGATTGGCGGCTCAGAAAACATTTCAGCAGTAATGATGTCTTTTGGCTGATGATAAACCTCAGCCGTTGGCCCCATTTGCAACAAACGACCTTCGTTTAATACTGCGGTATTACCGCCGAGAGCAAGCGCTTCATTTGGCTCCGTTGTTGCGTAAATAGCGATGCAATTACGGGCCTTAAATAACGCTCGTAGTTCTTGGCGCAACTCTTCACGTAATTTGTAATCGAGGTTAACCAAAGGCTCATCAAACAATATGATTTGTGAGTCTTTTACTAAGGCGCGTGCCATAGCGGTACGCTGTTGTTGGCCACCAGAAAGTTGTAATGGAAGGCGATCCAAAAAGGGGTCTATACGTAACATTTCAGCTGTTTCACGAACTCGACGGTCTACTTCGGCTTCATCCATTTTTGCAAGACGCAGTGGCGAGGCAATGTTTTCGTAAACAGAGAGATTGGGATAATTGATGAACTGTTGGTACACCATGGAAATATTACGTTCACGAACGGCTACACCGGTTACGTCAACACCATTCATGATGATCTTGCCTGTGGTTGGTCGGTCGAGACCAGCCATAAGTCGCATCAGCGTCGTCTTACCAGACAGTGTTCGGCCTAGTAGAACATTGAAAGAGCCCGGCTCAAGCGTCAGATTGACGTCATCGATCCAAGTTTCTCCCTCAACAACGCGCGATACATTCTGCAGCGTCAGAGACATGTTGATACCTTTTTTTGTTGTTATTTTTATCCTGTGTGTTCACCGAAAATTTTTGTCTAAGTGCAAAAGTGAACACACACTGGTACCCAAAGACATTACAAATCCCGTGCCAAAAAATATTTTTTGGAGTTTTATTGTTTTTATCTGTCTGATAATTATAGGTTTTTATTTAATTATTAACTATTTGTATGATTTTTACTTCTCTAGAAATAGCTGTTCACAAGTGTTCAAAGTGTTTACAGTCCGAACATAACAATGAACACTTGATGCACAGTTTGAGGTTTAAATTCACTGCATTGTTACAAGTGTCGATGAACAAAATCGTATAAATGTATGTTGATTATGTATGTTTATTCGCCCAGTGATTTGGAGCTGGATATGCAAGACGAAAAAGAAAAACAACAAGACGTTAAGCAGAATCATAAAGATCGAATTCAAGATTCGTGGTATCGCTGTGAGCAGTTCGGGCTGGATCACGCTAGTCGTCCAGACTTTGCTACTTTGCAGAAAGGCATTTTGAATGATCTAGTCGATCAGCACCGTAGCTTGCTTGAGACCACCGAAAATGAAGTGCTTCCTTACTATGAGAATATCCTTAGTAATTCTGCGTGCATGATTGTTTTGGCAGACCGCCAAGGTCACGTGCTGAACACGTGGGGTCAACCTCGTTTTGGCAGTGCAGAAGAGCACGGTTTAATTGGTGGTAATCAGTGGAGTGAAATGGGTGCAGGTACCAACGCGATTGGTACAGCGCTGATTACTGGTGAAGCCATTCAAGTAGGCCGAGACGAACATTTTCTGAGAGCTAATCGTTTCATGGTGGGTTCTGCATCACCAATCTACAATACGAAAAACGATTTGGTGGGTGTGCTAGACATTTCATCAGACGCTTATTTACCACAAGATCACACCTTTGGCATGGTGAAGCTTATGTCATTAAGTGTGGAAAACCGTTTGATATTTTCTGCCTTTCAACAAGAGCATTTCATTCTCAGCTTCAACACTAATGTGGTTAGTTTAGACAGTCATTGGTCAGGTATTTTGGTACTTGATGAAAACGGTATAATTGTGTCCGCTAACCGTCGTGCGGAAGTTGTTTTGGCTCGAGATTTAGCTCTATTGAATATCAACCAAGTATTCGATATTGAAATGCGCGAAATTAAACACCACCCTTCTAGTTTGCCAATGAAGCTACTCGCCATGGGGCGCTATCAGTTCTATGTGAAAGTGATTCCTCCCGTTCAACAAATTATGAGAGTCCCAGATTTCCGCCAGCGTGCTGATTATGTGTCACCTTCACAGTTGGAAACTCACGTTGAAAATATTGTAACTGTAGCCGATAAGGTGTCTAACTCCGTGGAAAAGTCGACTTCTAGTATCAAAACACCTTCTCCAGTCGTACCAGATAACGTTATTCCATTAGCAGAGTTGCAACATGGTGATGAGAGTGTGGAGCGTTTAGTGCGCCAAGCTCATAAAATCATGGAGAAAGATATTCCCATTCTGATTCATGGTGAGACAGGTGCTGGAAAGGAAATTTTTGTTCGTAGCCTTCATTACCATAGCTCACGTTCTAAAGAGATGCTGGTGGCGGTAAACTGCGCGGCAATTCCTGCTGAATTAGTCGAATCTGAACTTTTTGGGTATGAAAAAGGTGCTTTTACAGGTGCTCAAAATAAAGGTTCAATTGGTCTTATTCGTCGCGCTCACAGAGGTACTTTATTCCTCGATGAAATCGGTGAAATGCCGATGGCTGTGCAGTCTCGCTTATTACGTGTTTTACAAGAAAGAGTAGTGACTCCTCTAGGTTCAACGGAAGTCTACCCTGTGGATATAAAACTGATTTCTGCAACCAACCGAACGCTAAAGACGGAAATTAAAGAAGGCCGTTTTCGACAAGATTTGTACTATCGTATTTCAGGGTTAAATATAGAATTACCTGCACTACGTGAACGCAAAGACAAGGCAGAATTGATTAAATATCTGCACAACCGATTGCGTAAAGAAGAACCGGGACCAGACTTATCTGAAGATATGGTGGATTTACTTGCTAAGCATCCTTGGCCTGGCAACATGCGTCAACTCGCTCATGTACTCAAAGTCGGAATGGCCATGGCGGACGAAGAGATATTAGAAGATTGGCATCTACCAGATGATTTTTTTGAAGATCTAGACGTAATTCATCATTCTGATGAAATGCAAATACATCAGGTTGATAATAGTGAAGAACCGATAGAAAAACTTATTCCAAGGTTGTTAATAGAATACAAAGGTAATGTTTCTAAAACTGCTAAAAAAGCAGGTGTGAGCCGTAATACAGTTTATAAATACGCCAAATAAATACGCTAAATTAAAGCTTTACAATTCTTGCTTATATTTCTCTATTTTAATTTGCTATAAATACAGTAATCCATCAAAAAATACAGTGAAACCTCATGTCTCAATCTTCAAGGATGTTTTTGACAGTTTTTATTAATCTGCTTTTGATTATTGCTAGTACTAGTCTTTTATATGTACTGGAAAGTAATTGGCAGGCAAAAAAAAATCAGGAAAGTAGAGATCGAACCTATGAGTTCTACTTTAATAAAGTGGAACATTATCTAGGCAATGTAGCAAATACGTTAAACTTCATCTCAGAAGAGTATTCTGAAGGTTCGTGTAGTCGGCCGTTTATACTTGATATGCGTAAAAAACTTTTCAATATTCCCGGAGCAATTGAATTGGGTATTGTGCAGACGATAGGTGATCAAGGCGTTATTGCATGCAGTTCTTGGGGGGAATCAGGGCATAAAATCTTCGTTAGGAAACCATCACCGCATGATGGCATTTTATTAACTGGACCACATCTGATAAATTCATTAGAAATGCCTGTCTATGTCATCAAAAAGACAGTAGAAAACTTTGAATTTAACATCCTTATCAAGCAAAAAAGTGTTGATAATTTCATCATGAATAGTCGAGAAATCGCTGTCTCAATCGCTGATGGAACATCAGGGGAAAAATACCGCGACTCAAATATTATCACTGATCTGTCTTATGTTATTCCTACTAATCATAATGTTCAGAAGCATAGTTTATATTTTATACCCGGTTCGCTGTTAATGTTCATTATTTGTTTTTTTCTAATCTCCCCTAAATTTGTTAGGTTAATAGAGAAATATATCCTTCGGTTTAAGATTAAAAATCATTATTACTATAATGAATATCAACCCATTGTAGATACAAAAAATCAGACGATTTTTTCTATTGAAGTTTTCTTAAGAGTAAAAAATAATTCAAGCATTCAAGAAAATATAGAGAATATTAAAGATTTAGACTTATGCGTTGATCATTCGCTTTTTCAGATAGATCAAATTTGGAAAAGTTTCGATCGAGATTTTATACAGCAGCATAGTTTTCAGGTGAATATTTCTAGCCGGCATTTAGAAAGTCTTGTATTTATTAAGGAGTTGCTGAGATTAGACCCACTACAGAGAGAGAGTTTAATTCTAGAGGTGACTGAAAACGAAAGTTTAATGATAGATAAAAATTTGATGAAAAGTCGTATGACAAGACTGAAAAGCCATGGCTTCCGCTTTGCAATTGATGATTTTGGTGTTGAATACTCAAGTTTGTCTTATATTTCAGAATTTGATTTTGACATTCTGAAAACGGATAAAATGTTTATCGAAGACACTTCTATTAATAACGCTGTATTAAAGGCTGTCATTAACTTAGCTCATGAAGTGGGAATGGTATGCATTGCGGAAGGTGTGGAAAAAGCAGAAGACAAGATAAAACTTTGTGAAATGGGCGTTTATCTTCATCAAGGTTGGTATTACGGTCGATCAATGAGTGCGGAAAATATAGTAGATTTTAAAGTTTAACTATAGTTCGGCCCCCATTGGAAACCCAGTCTCTAAATGATGTTTAAAGGTAAAACCCCTGTTTATCATCTCATGCATGACGGGGCTTTTAATTCGCATAACATGACTAGGTGATGTGGCAGTCAATTCACACTGTTTGTTTGTGATACTTGGATTAAACCATTTTCCTGCTTCATCATGTCGGCTTGGGTGATTTTTATCGTCGCAGCTTAGCCGCCAACCTCCATCGAGTAAAATCCAGTAATCTGTTTCATGTTGGCTAGTAGTTATGACGCCACCTGTTTGGACTTTCCACTCTTCTGAATGACCAATTACCCAACGCAATTGCTGTGTATCAAGCTCAGTAAAAAAGGGTGTATGGCGTAATAAATACAAATAAGTAACAGATGGCGTCATGGTGAAATTTCCTGACGCATCGGCTATCGTTTGCTTTGAACAGCTGCTAATAATTAGCAGTGATACTAGAAACAGCGTCAAACCGAGGGTTTTCATGCTTAAGCTAAACCGCCATTGGCACGTAAGGTTTGGCCGTTAATCCAGCCGCTGGCAGGACTGGCTAAAAAAGACACGATTTGGGCGATGTCTTCGGGTTGACCTAAGCGTTCTAACGGAGGCATCTTGGCAAAGTTTTGAATCATCTCTTCGCTTTTACCATTAAGGAATAATTCGGTTGCTACTGGACCCGGGGCGACAGCATTCACCGTGATACTACGGCCTCTAAGTTCTTTGGCGAACACTTTTGTGAAGGCTTCTACAGCGGCTTTAGTGCCGTTATAAACAGCGTATCCTGGTAAGTTAAGTGCCAAGGCTGTACTGGATAAGTTGATAATGCGGCCACCATTATTCAGACGAGATCCCGCTTCTCGTAGCGTATTAAAAACTCCTTGAACGTTGATTGAAAAATATTGCTCGAATAACTCGTCAGAGGTGTCGGCTAACGCTTGTGTTTTTAAGATTCCCGCGTTGTTAATCAGAACATCAATGGTTCCAAGTTTGCTTTCTACTTCATCAAATAGGGCTTTTACTTGCGCTGGTTGAGAGACATCGGCTTTGATGGCAAGTGCTGTTTTGCCTTCCTTGATGAGTTCATTAACAAGGGTGTTGGCTGTTTCCGCATTGGAGGCATAATTGATCACCACCGCAAAACCATCGCTCGCAAGATGTTGGGTAATGCTGGCTCCAATACCGCGAGAGGCGCCAGTGATAAGGGCAATTTTTTGCTTTTGAGTTGTCATATATTGTTTCCTTTTTGATAAGTTGAAACCATAGGAAGTAGAATAGATTGTTCATAAGAAAAGATAATCACGCTATATTTAGTAATATAATTCCATTTACTTTAATAATTACTCTTTTGTCTATTTGTAAAAGAGAGCAAAGATCTCATCATCTAAGGACGTGTTTATGGATCGTTTTCAAGAAATGCAGGTTTTTGTACGCATTGCTCAATGTGGCAGTTTTTCTCAGGCGGCGGAAGATTTACAGATTCCCAGAGCTACAGTGTCGAATTTGGTGAAGCGACTAGAAAAACGGCTTGGCGTCCGCTTACTGGAGCGTACTACTCGTCAGGTGAGAACCACGCAAGAGGGTGACAATTACTATCGACGCTGTTTGCGTATTCTGGCAGACCTTGAAGAAGCCGATAGCTCCTTTCAAAACAAGCCACCAAAAGGTGTGTTGCGAGTCAATTTACAAGGCACCTTAGCCAAACATTTTGTTATGCCTAATATCCAAGATTTTGTCTCGCGTTATCCTGATATTTCCCTGCATATTGGTGAGGATGATCGTTTAGTTGATCTGGTTAAGGAGGGTGTCGATTGCGTTTTAAGAGCGGGTCATCTGCAAGATTCCAGCTTAATCGCAAAGCCTTTAGCCAATATGGAACAAATTACCGTGGCCAGTCCGGCTTATATAAAGCAATTTGGTGAGCCAAAAACCTTAGCGGCATTAAAAGACCATAAAGCGGTGGCGTATTTATCTTCTGTGGTGGGTTTAGACACCAGTTTAGATTTTATACTTGATAATAAAGTGATGGCGTTTTCATTGAATTCAACTGTTTCAGTGACGGGGGCTGATTTATACACGGATGCGGCGCTGTCTGGTTTGGGGTTAATTCAAGTGCCACGTTATCGGATTGAGCAAGCATTAGCAGAAGGCAGGCTCAAACAAGTACTCTCCGAATTCTTGGTCCCCGTTATGCCCGTGTCTATATTGTATCCACAAAATCGACAAGTCTCTGCTCGGGTAAGGGTTTTTGTCGATTGGTTGAGTGAGCAGTTTAGCCAGTATACCAAATGACATATCAAGGGTGTCTAAATAGTCTTTCTTTTCGATAGTGATTACTGAGCAATGAAAAGAGAGTAAATGAAGAAGCATCTTCTCTTTTTGAGTACCAAGGTAACCAGAATAGACTGAGATAAGACATTCTTTTCCATAAAGAAAATCAGCTGTTTCATTAAAGTCATGCACGTTCCCTGCTGTCGTACTTCTGCTATGAGTTAACTCCTGTTCTTGCTTCATAAATATCGATGTATAACTTTATATATATATACGATTAAAAATTATCATTTTATCTTAATCATACTGAAGCAACTTTTTCTAAGAAAAAATAGAGGTGAAGTATGAAGCAACTAGAAGGAAAGGTAGCGATTATAAGTGGCGGAGCAGGAGGTTGTGGACTTGCTACATCATTATTGTTTGCTCATGAAGGAGCAAACATAGCCATTCTTGATTTGCCATCAAGTAAAGGAGAAGAGGTCGCTGAGAAAATTCGAAAAGAAGGAGGAATGGCTGAATTTTTTCCAGTGGATGTATCTGTCTCAGAACAAATAAAGAACGCGGTAAGCAGTATTATTAGTAGGTTCGAAAAAATTGATATATTAATGAACCACGCAGGAACATTGCATGCTGGCCCTTTTTTAGAAACGACTGAAGATCAGTGGGATCATGTGATATCTGTAAATGTTAAGAGTATGTTTCTTTTAACTAAGGCCGTTCTTCCAACAATGCTTAAGTATGGTGGCGGTAACATAATAAACACGTCTTCAATTTCTGCCGTTTCAGGCACTCCTATGGAAGTTTTATACTGCACAAGTAAGGCCGCATGCCATATGTTTTCAAGAGCTATTGCTGTCGAATACCGTGATTCTAATATTAGAAGCAATGCTATTTGCCCAGGGTTTATTGCCACAGACCATGGCAATAGAGAGATTGAATTACTGGGTAAGTATGGCGTCAATGTCTCAGAACAAGACATTAAAAATATGCAGGGACGACTTTGTCAGCCAGAAGAGGTCGCTCAGGCTGCACTTTTCTTAGCATCTGATCAATCAAGCTTTGTTAATGGAACGCATTTATTTGTTGATAATGGCTACACTGCGATATAACCAAAAGGAGTAGAAAAATGGAAAACAACAAAATACTAGATCTTGGCGGTCATTGGCGTAATTGGGTTGGTAATCAATCTTGTGTTTCAGGTGCCAAAGGTATGCCAGAAAGTGAGGCTCAGTTATGCGAAATGGTGCATGAGGCATATCGTCTGGAAATGAAGGTGAGATGTGCTGGGTCAGGACACTCTTTTACCTCTGTAGTACCAACCAGTGGTTTACTCTTAAGTTTAGCTAAATTCAGTGGCATTACTAATATCGATCAGGAAAAAAAACAAGTTACTGTAAAAGCCGGCACCACGATAAATGAGCTGGGTAAGATATTAAAAGAAAATAAATTGTCTATGATAAACCAAGGTGATATTGACACCCAAGCAATTGCTGGAGCTCTAACGACAGGAACTCATGGTACTGGATCAAAGCTTGCTAACTTGGCTTCATCCATAAAAGGAATGAAAATTGTTAAAGATAATGGTGAAATCTTAAATATAGATGAAAGCACCCCTGACTTATTAAGAGCCTCCCGTGTATCAATTGGAAGCTTAGGTGTTATATCTGAGTTAACGTTACAACTTGAGGGTTCATATAATCTAAAAGAAACAATATGGCGGGAAGATTTTGAATCATGTATGGAAAAGCATGATGAACTTGCCGAAAAATATAGACATTTTGGATTGTTTTGGTGTCCAACTGAAAAGAGTCGACATTATTATTGTCTACCAGATACGGCTAAAACGTCAGTATCAGGCAATACTAAAGATGTATGTGAAATCAAAGTAATGGATAAGACGGATGAATTACCTATAACGAAAGAATTTGAAAAAATTGCATACAGTTCAGAAATATATCCAATTGAATACATTCCAAACTTTCATGAACTGGAATATGCCGTCCCGGTTAAAAGTGCAAAAGATGCTTTTCGTGAAGTTCGAGATTTAATTCTGAATAAATACCCACATTGCGAATACCCTTTAGAATATAGATTTACTGCTGGAGATGACGCATGGCTAAGTCCGTTTTTTGAACAAGATAGCGTTACTATATCTGTATCAGGTGAACCCGGTACAGATTATTGGGGCTTTCTTAAAGATGTAGATGTAATTTTAAGAACCTACAAAGCTAGGCCACACTGGGGCAAACTGCACTTTTTAACTTATGATGATGTTACGGAATTATATCCAAAAGCAAATGAATTTAGAAAACTTCGTCGTGATTTAGACCCTCGTGGAATGTTCTTAAATGATCATTTAGCTGGACTTATAAAATAAAGATAGGCCGATTTAATCGGCCTATCTTTCTCATAATAATAAACAAGAGGACGACATAGAACCTTCCAGAATTATTAGACCATTGCTTGGATTCAAATAGTAAGTGCATGATTTATTTAATTATGCTCTGCTTGTAATGGTCTAATTACTAAAGGTTAAGAAGGTCTCTTCTTAAGCCGTATCGTATGAATAATAAAAGTATTACTTATGTAGCTGCACTAATTGATAGCCTAGGATTAGATTCCTTTGGAGAGAACTTAAATAAATTAATGCAAAGTGTTATATCCTATGAGATGAGTTGTATGTTTTTCTTCAAATACAACTCCCCTCCCGTAATGCTATTTGATGGTTACTCAGAAAGTATTTCACGAAAGGCTTTAAGTTCCTATTTAAAGGGTGGTTATCTCTTAGACCCTTTTTATGTTGCTTGCTCTTCAAACCACCCTCCGGGTGTTTGGAGAATGGAAGATTTAGCACCAGACAGCTTTTTTTCATCTGAATTTATAGTATCTAAAGATATTCATCCTTGTGTCTCTTGTGAAAACAATCTTTTAGTTGAAGAGATCGGCCTTATAAGCCCAATAACAACAGAAGCGTCTATCGTTTTTTCAATGATGAGGACTCAGGGAAGTGAAGCTTTTCATTCCTCTGAAATTGGGAGGATTAATGAGATTTTTTCAATTATAAACAGTTTGATTAAACGGCATGTCGATCTTATTTTGTCATCAAAAAAATCTTTAAATTTAAAAATAGAAGACGATATTGAAGATCAATTCATAGATTTTTTTAATAAAAAAATAACACCTACTCAAAGTCAAATTGCTAAGCTGATATTAAGAGGGCATAGTGTTAAATCGATAGCCTACCTTTTAAAAATAAAAGAAAGTACAGTAAAATTACATAAATCAAATATTTATAATCGACTCGACATTTTAAATCAAGCAGATTTATTCAGAATGTTCATCGACTTTTTATCTAAAAAAATAAGCTAATTCCGAACTCAAACCGATCTATTCTTGTGGTAGCCTAAATTCAGATAATAAGTCCGACACTACAAAAGAGTTGTAGAAAAAGCCAACTTCTGAATTTGGAAGAAAAACGATTGAGCTTCAAACAGACACACTCTCATACACTCAAACTAAACCGAAGCGTACATTTACCATTCTAAGGCTTAGAGTGTTTAAATTGTCTTTCTTTTCGATAGTGAATACTGAACAATGAGGGGAGAGTAAATGGAGAGTCATCATGTTATTTAAAAGTATATTTGCGGTTGTATTGACCTTATTATTATCGGCTTGCAGTACGGTATCGAAACCTCAGCAAGTCAGCTTTACTTTGTATCACGCATGGTATGAAGGGGGGAAAGTTGGTTACATCATAACGGATGTTTCTCATCAAGATGCCGCTAAAGAGATGAATGCCAACTACGCACCGCGTTTGCGTGATGCTGTGCCGCGTTACCCAAAACCACCGCAAGTAAAAACCGTTTTAGAGCGTGTTTATGGTTTTCCGAACAAAGAGCAAAAAAACAATGTCTTTGCATCTGCACCGTCACCAGCCGGCTACTTAAGTGAAGATAGACGTTATTCACCACTTTGGATTATGTACATAGTGAAGTGGGTTGATCCAAATCAAGCACAGGAGTTGACTTCTGAGGAAGCAATATTCGTTGCAGAAGGTGAAGGGCTAATAACCATTGAGCGTACCGACATTGTCATTAATTGTCCTGTTGTACCTTTTCCTGTTAGTGGCTAAGTAATCTAGAATGTGTTGAGGTGTCCCCTCGACACATTCACCAGTTGGCGTGCAATAATAGGAGAGACCTAAAGCACATTTGTAAACAGAATTTAGCGATTTACATAACTGTTTTTACATGTTTTTTATCCGTTGATTGTTCTGTAGATGACATGCCTTTCAATAATAATCCAAAGATATCTCCACCTGTAATGATGCGTTTTTCCTCTCCCCAAATCAGCAAAACATCATGCTCAATATCGCCATCAAAGTTCTTATCTGTAGAGGTGTTCAGCTTCATTTTTAACATGGCATCATTTAATGCAGTGGTACCTTCTTTAATAACCACAGGGCGATGACAATAGCTGTAAGGGTCAAAGTTATCTTTTTGATATATGGCAGCACGTGAAAAGCCGTCTGCATCTAAAGCAAGTAAAGGCTCACCTTTAAGGTCAGTTAATATTACCCAGCTGTAATTCGTTTTGTTGATTAACGTAAGAAAAGGATCGTCGGGTGTTTGAGTTAACTCTGGAATAATTGGCAAGTCTAATTTGGTTGGTAAAGAAATGATTGATTGTGGATCAATCAACTCACCCTCTTGAGCTACTTGTATTTCATCAAGTGCAAAAAAATTTAATGCACCAATGCCTTCTACTGCATTTAAATCGGCATCTTCAGCCGTTATATGCTGACGAATAATATTGCGAAGCTCTTTTTCTTCAAGATAAGTTATACCTTCTTTTCCTAACCAAGCATCAAGGATTAACGCTGTCGGTTTTGCAACTGGATAAAAAAGAATTTGATAAAAACGAATGATAGGAGATAGCAGACTTCCCATTTTCAATGCGTTTCTTGAAAAGTATGCCTGAGGTGTAATTTCACCGATGACAGTAATTGCAATGGTTGAAAACAGAAATGCACCTAATCCGGTCAGTACCGAATCAGATAACATTGTTAATAAAACGTTAATTCCAACATTTCCCCATAAGATAGTTGCTAACAAAAAATTAGAGTCATTACGTAGTTTTAATACAGTTTTTGCTGCTTTGTTTCCTTTCTTCGCCTCAACATCTAGGTGAAGTCTGCTGATCGAAAAAAAAGCAAGATTAAGGCCTGAAAAAATGGCCGACTGTGAAATGCAAAGTGCAATGGCGCACCAAGTGATAATATCCGTTGTCATGTTATTACCTGATCGTTTATCTTAGATGTTCAATGCTTTATGCAAAGTCTTTCTTAATAGCTGAAATTTAAGGAAATGTTTTTATGAAGAAATTATACTCTGGAAAACTATATAAAGGGGGGGTTATGTCAGACTACTTTGCAGCGATTAAATGGACGCATTTCTTAGATAAGAAATACAGCCGTGTTCGCAGCCTTTGTAAGGGGTTACAGATTGAGTAAAAGGTACATCGGGAGCGCTATTATGACTGATATTAGTCTTGGCTTTTTCATATCTTACTTGTACTTTTGGTGTTGAGGGTTCTAATAAGGTAATCGTTTTCATCTACTTCGATTAAAGTAATCGCAAAACGTTCTGCCATCCTGTTTGCCGTACCACGACCTTTAATAGGTTGGATAATCTGATTGTTATCAATAAAAATAGACATAAAAGCCACCAAGTTAACTATATTTATATACAGCTCTTTGGTGGCTTTATTGCAATAAATCAATGCGTTATTTAGCCCAGAGTGTTATTTTCTAAGCCCGATTATAGAGCTTAGCTCTGGATTGAACATAGAGTATTAGTGAATCAGTTTACTTACCGTTGTAGAAACGTGTTCAGCGCCTTTTTGTATTTGACCGATAATACTAGACGCTTCAGTGATTAGCTGAGCGTTTTCAATAGAGCGTTCATTTACATTATCCATACTTAATTTTGCTTGGCGAGTTAGGGCACTGTTTTTGACCACCATGTCTTCAATTTCGATTGTTGAAGTACTTGTTCGAGAAGCTAGCGTTCTTACTTCGTCGGCAACGACGGCAAATCCCCTGCCATACTCTCCTGCTCGTGCAGCTTCAATTGCAGCATTTAAAGCAAGTAAGTTTGTTTGGTCCGCAATAGAACCAATTGAGGTGACAATTTTAGCAATATTCTCCGACTGAATATTTAACTGCTCAATCAAGTCCGTAGATACTTTAACTTCTACCGTTATTTGATTTGAGGTTTCGACGGTTTTTCGTAAAATCTGTGCTCCATTTTTAGAGGCTTGTGCTGTTTCAATAGAGGTCGCATGTGCGATCTCTGCAGCGTCTTGAATCGCTTTTTGTTCGTTAATCCGTTCTGTAATATTTGCGGCTACTTTTAGAATTTTTACGACACGGCCTTTGTCATCAAATATTGGGTTGTAGCTGGCTTCTAACCAAACAGTTTTACCTTGTTTGTTTAATCGCTCAAATTGGCCTGTTATGAATTGGCCTCGTTCTAAGTCTTTCCAGAAGTTTGGGTTTTGTTTATAAAAGTCATCGGTACAAAATTTACGGTGATGTTGGCCAATAATTTCATTCAGAGAATAGCCGACAGTTAATAAAAAATTGTTGTTTGCACTGATTATTGTGCCATCAGGATAAAACTCTATAGTTGCAGAAGAGCGGTCAATGGCGTTGTAAGTAGCAACTTGTCTATCAGATGTTTCTTTCGCAGTAGTGACATCTGATGCAATTTTGACGACTTTAACTACCTTGCCATCAATCTCTACAGGAAAATAGGTTGCTTCTAACCATAAGTCAGAACCGTCTTTTCGTTGACGTAAAAAAGTACCTTGTTGGCTTTTCCCTGAAGCTAATTGCGGCCAAAAGTTTTTATATTCAGCGCTCTGGGCTACTTCATCAGGGCAAAAAATAACATGCTTCTTTCCTATTACTTCTTCTAGTGAATAACCTGCGGCACCTAAAAAGTGTTTATTTGCTTCTAATATAGTGCCATCAGGAAGAAAGCTTATAGTTGCGCAGAATTTACTCATAGCATTAATAAATGCGCTATTTTGAATAGCTGCTATTTGAGTTTCTGCGTTTTCCGTTCGTGCTTGTTTTTTAAAGAACATGTTAAACTACCATTATTTAATTTTAAGTTATTTAGTGTCGCTATAAACTAAAACGACCACCTTAAAGATTTAGAAGTCGATCATTTCAAGGTTATACGTTATTAACGTTTCTATTAGATTGATTATTAGTTAATTTCTGAAAATTCGTCTTTAATTTTTAATAGTTTAGGAAGTGTTTTTTGTAACAGAGGTGGAAGCTCTGGATCAAAATGCTTTCCAGATTGTTCGAAGATGTAGTTGATTGCTTCATCAGTTGACCACGCTTTTTTATAAGGCCGTTCGCTAGTTAATGCATCAAATACATCCGCCACGGCAATCAATTGACCTTCTATTGGGATATCGTCTTTGGCTAATCCGTTTGGATAACCTGATCCGTCCCATTTTTCATGATGTGTCAGCGCCATAGTTCGGGCCAGTTCAATAAGGTGTGAGCGAGGGTTAGATAAAATTTCAGCACCAATCTCAACATGAGTTTTCATTACTTCATATTCTTCAGCCGTTAGCTTGCCTGGTTTCAATAAAATATTGTCCGCTATACCTATTTTACCAATATCATGCATTGGCGCGGCCATCATTAAATCATCGGCGTAATCTTCTGGAAAACCATAAGCGATCGCTAACTCACGGGTATAGCGACTCATACGCTGTACGTGCATGCCCGTTTCGTTGTCTTTGTATTCTGCTGCGCGGCCTAGTCTTTGGATTAGGTCCAAATGAGTCTGATGCAGGCTTGCAACACTGGTTAAAGATAAGTGGTTTTTTACGCGAGCAAGAACAATAGCAGGAACAACCGGCTTGGTAATGTAATCGACAGCGCCTATTTCAAAGCCTTTTTCTTCGTCTCCTGCGTCACGTAGAGCAGTGACAAAAATGACAGGTATTTCTTTTGTTGCAGGGTTCTGTTTCAGCTTCTGGCAAACTTCTATACCAGTCATATTCGGCATCATCACGTCGAGTAAAATAAGATCGGTTTCTTCTTTTTCAACAAGCTCTAAAGCTGCTTGACCTGATTTAGCAAATGACAGAGTGTAATGATCTTGTAGAATATGACGCAAAATTCTTAGGTTAGTTGGCTCGTCGTCTACAAGTAAAATTCGTGCTGATGTTTTTTTTTGGATCATCACGCCTCTTCCTTAATTACTTTCTTCAGTTCTGATAATGTCGCAAGTGCTGAATCGAAGTCAAAATCTAACAGGTCATTTTTTACTTCAACGGCCTTTGCTTTTAGATTGGTATCGATATTATCGACAAACATATCTATTTTCTCATCATCTACCTCGCCAGCACTAGCTAACTCGATTAACTCTTGAATGGTCGCGAATAACTCTTCTTTGGATGCTTTTGAAGAGGTAACTTTTTGGTCGCTGGTGTCTTCTGGCTGATGAGTGTTTTTAAGAGCTTCTAATTCTTGGCTAAAACTCATTATATAGCTCTGTAATTGCTCAATCGCGCTCAGGCAGTCGCCGCGTTTATGTGCTTTGGCAGAGCTTTCAATAAAGGCGGTTTGTTTGCTTATGCCTAATAATGCCAAATTGCTTGAGGAGCCTTTAGTCGCATGAGCTAACGCACTTACTTCGTCAAATTCGTCGTTTTCCACATGGCTAACGAGCGTGTCTGAAAGAGTTTTATTTAATTCGTAGAAATGGTTTAACTCTGCTAAATAAACAGATGCTTCGCCCCATAAACCTAAGCCTTTTTCGAAGTTAACCTGCTTTTTGTTAATCGCTTCGATGGATTCTTGCTCTTCTTCTGGAATAACTTGCTCCATAACTTCAATATCCAAAACGCGCGCCATTTCCAGAGTAAGCGCGTTCACATCAATAGGCTTGTTAGCAAAGCCATCCATGCCGGCGTTTTGCGCCTCTAACTTGTCTTCAAGTAATACGTTGGCGGTTAAGGCAATAATAGGAGTACGAGGTAGTTTGTTGTCTTTTTCGTAAATCCGAATAATCTGGGCTGCTGTTAATCCATCCATAATAGGCATTTGAATGTCCATTAGAATGATATCTGGTTGAACAATTTTAAATTTCTCAACAGCCGCAGATCCATCCTCAGCAGAGCATACTTCATGACCCTGACGCTTCAGAATAATGGTCAGCAGAGTAATGTTTTGCTCAATATCATCTGCAATTAAAACCCTTTTAGGTTCAAGACCGATGATTGTCTTTGGCTTGGAATTAGGCATAAAACTTCTTTCTTCCAGAGGCAAATCAACAGAGAAACAACTGCCAACATTAAGTTCACTGGATGCATGTATCTTGCCTCCCATCAGTTCAACTAACTGTTTGGAGATGGTTGTTCCTAAACCTGTTCCGCCAAAGCGTCGGCTCATAGACGCATCAGCTTGTGTGAAAGGTTCGAAGATACTTTTTAGTCGATCAGGTGGAATACCAATGCCTGTATCTTGGATAGAGAAACGTAGGAAACCGTTGTCCTGCTTGGAAATGGTTAAGGTAACACTACCCACTTCGGTGAATTTTATGGCATTGCCTAGTAGGTTCATTAATACTTGATGAATTCGACCTTCTGCCCCGAAGTATGCCTTGCTGATACCGTCTTCTATGGTGAAGGTAAGTTCCACGTTTTTACTTTTTGCTTGTAACCATAAGGTTGATATAACGGTATCAACCATATTCATTAGGTCAAAAGGTTGTTCGTCCAATTCAAGTTTGTTTTTTTCTAACTTTGCGCTGTCTAAAATATCATTCAACAAATGCAGCAAAGAACGACCAGATTTGCTGATGGTACTCAAGTGTTTTTTGTTTTCTAGCGACATATCGGATTCTAATAAAATATCAGAGAATCCAATAATGGCGTTCATAGGGGTGCGTATCTCATGGCTCATATTGGCAAGAAAAGAAGATTTACTTTCTGCTGATATCTCTGCTCTTATTTTGGCTTGACGTAAATCGTCTTCCATTTTTATTCGAGGAGATATGTCTAAAATAACACCGTCAATCCATTGAGGTCTGTTGCTTTCATCAAATATGATAGAGCCATTTTCTAACACCCAAACATAATGACCCTCTTTATGTTTAAGACGGTATTCAATGGTATAGGTTTTATTACCTTGTTTTGCTTCCTCTACGGATTGTAGGGTTAGTTCGCTATCATCAGTATGAACTAAATGGGTTAACGAAATTTCTTCATTGTGAAAATCTTCAACTGTCCAGCCAGATAACTCATAAATTGCATCGCTTATAAACAGAACGTCTCGATATTTATTTACCTTGCAACGAAAAGAAGCACCAGGAATGTTCTTGATCAAAGAGCTGTATTGCTCTTCGTTTTTACGAATTTTTTCTTCCATTTCTCGCCTAGCTGAAATGTCTGTAACAAAACCAACAAAGAGAGGACTAAAACCTTCAATTTTCACTTGGCCAACACCAAGGCGGATAGGGAATGTACGACCACTTTTATGTAAAGCCACTACTTCTTGATCTGAGCCTATTATCTTTTTCTTTCCTGTTTTTTGGTAATTAAAAAGGTAGCCGTCGTGTTCTTTTTGATAGGGCTGAGGCATGAGCATGGAAATATTTTTGCCTATGACATCAGTTTCTTCCCAACCAAAAATTGATATGGCTGCTTTATTAAAAGCCTGGATTAAACCTTTATGATCAATCGTAATAATACCGTCTACAGCTGTATCTAGTGTAGTTTTGAGGCGTAGTTCATTGGTGGTTTTTTCTAAAAGTAACTGTCGGTAGCGTAATTGAGAGGTGATATTTGTGGCGAGTATGGATATTAATAGTGTCGATATAGTAATTGCTAGAGGAAGGTAGTCACTCTGAGAGCTGGTGCCAATATCTTGTATTTTTTGATGCGTTTCATGGTCAGGGTATGTAATAAAGCGTGCGCCTGTCATACCTGTATAATGCATACCTGAAATCGCTGCACCCATAATAGTAGCACTTAAGCCATTCACCAGATTTTCACTTAGTTTTTTCTTAATAAAACTGACGTAATATCGAGTAGAAAGTGCAACGATAGCTAAAATTACAGCCACAAAAATAGACAAACCAAACCAATAAGGGTTGTAACGTAATTCTACGTTCATCTCCATCGCAGCCATGCCCATGTAATGCATGGTGCCTATGCCTAGGCCAACCAGCGTGCCACTCATAATAAGCAAGCAAAGTGAGAGTTTAGGCTTAATTAATATGTTTAATGTTATGTAAGAGGCAATAATACTTGGAATAATAGAGAATAGTGTTAGCCATGGTTCATAAACAACAACATGCCCCATATCATAAGCTAGCATACCAACAAAATGCATACTCCAAATGCCGCCAGCCATAACTAAAGAGCCAGAGCTTAAGGCAATTGTTTGATACTTTTTCAATAGAATATGTTTTGCAATAGAGGCGAAATGTAGTGAAAAAAACGACGCGACTATAGCAATTAATATAGATAAGGCAACGAGCCAATAATCATAAATCCCCGTGTCTATTTGTAGTGGAGATGTATCTGTGACAAAAAAATTGTGTAGCCAATTCATGTAATGTATTTAAACCTTAGGACAAAAGTAATTTAGATATAGCTATGAAATAATTAATTCTTCAAAATCGACTTCACATTAGAATAAATTAATTAAGTATATATTTTAACCTAAACTTCTAATTATTAACGCTTTTGGCTACTAATTATGTGTAAATTTGAAGGTTTTTTTAATGCTATTTACGTGAAATATGACTGTTATAATTGCTCAATGTTGTTAAGAATGATGTGCTATTTTATAAAATCGGCTTAATGTACATTTAAGAACATAGATAAGGGAAAAGATAATGTCAGACTACTTTGCAACGATTAAATGGACCCGTGGATCTCAAAAATTCTTAGATAAAAAATACAGCCGTGCACATGAATGGATATTTGAAGGTGGCGTGGTGATTCCTGCTTCGTCTTCACCGCATATTGTCCCTGTTCCCATGTCTATTGCAGACAATGTAGACCCAGAAGAAGCCTTTGTTGCATCCATCTCAAGTTGTCATATGTTGTTTTTTCTTGATTTTGCATCACGTAAAAAGTTGATCGTAGATCAATACACAGACAAGGCTGTCGGCACCTTGGCCATTGGTGCGAATGGCAAAATGATGATGACGGAAGTAGTTTTAAAACCGGATGTGACTTTTGTCGGTGAAAGACCGAGTCCAGAGGTATTACAGACATTGCATCATCAATCTCACGAAGCTTGTTTCATTGCTAATTCAATACTAACTGTCGTTCGAGTTGATGATGCTTTTTGTGTCTAGTGGCTCATAACAATGCAGCCAGAACTACAAACCAGAACTACAAGGCCACGTTACGTCTTTGTCTCATTAGGAAGACAAAGGCGATGCCGCCAGCCAAGCCGGTTAAAATGCCGATTGGCATGTCTTCTGGTGGAATAATGACTCTGGCAATGATGTCGGCGAACACCAAAAATAACGCGCCGAATAACGCCGACAGAGGTAGAATTTTCCGGTAATCCCCGCCTACCAATAAACGTACAATGTGCGGCACCATCAAACCGACAAAGCCAATCACGCCCGAGAATGCCACCGCGGCTCCAGTTAATAAGGCACACACGACAATCACGATAAGACGAAAACGCTGGACTGGTACGCCTAATGTGCTGGCAGATTCATCACCTAATATCATGGCATTCAGATACCTTGCTTTGTAAATAAGGTAGCTTGCACCCAATAATAAAGTCAAAAACGGAAACCAGAGTTGTCCCCATTGTGCGAGACCTAATCCGCCCAGCATCCAGAAAATCACTGTGTGCGATGCCCGATGATCGCCCATGAAGATAAACAGATTCCCTAATGCCGTCAGCACAAATGCTACCGCAACACCGGCAAGAATTAATCTACCTGCGCTGTGTGCCATAGAAAAATTCGCAACGCCCAATACAAGAAACATCGCAAGGAGTGCTCCAAGAAAGGCGAATACAGGCACAGTCACCACACCTAAAATCATGCCGGTATGTAACAAGGCAATAATGGCGCCCAATGCGGCACCAGACGAAATCCCCAACAGATGAGGATCAGCCAAAGGATTTCGAGTCACCGATTGTAATGCGGCCCCGACAACGGCGAGAGTAGCACCCACAATCGCGGCCAGAATGACTCTAGGTAAACGCACAGCCCAGACGATATTTTCTCGCCCCATGGACCAAGTCGGCAAACTGTTGGTAAAGGACAGTTTATTACCAATAATGCCCCAAACGGTCGATTGCGAAATCGGTACTGAACCAACGCCAATGGCAATGCCCATTAAAATAATGAGTAAAAGGCTCAATGCCAATAACAGAACTCGTAAAGGTATTTTAGCAATGAGCATGGTTTTCTTTTTGGGTGCGTTCATTATTCTGCTCTAAAAGCCTTAGCTAAGCGTTTGATTGCTTCAATATTACGCGGGCCAGGTGTTGCTTCAACGTATTCTAAAACGACAAAGCGATTATTTTTAACCGCTGGAATATCACTGAACGCAGTATTGTTGCGTAAGAAATCTATTTTTTGCTGTGCCGTCACTTCACCATAATTCACGATTAGGATCACTTCAGGTGCGCGATCAATCACAGATTCCCAACCAATTTGAATCCAGCTTTTTCGTACATCATCGACGATGTTTTTACCGCCAGCTGCTTCAATCAAAGCGGTTGGCATCGCATGTCGCCCAGCGGTAAAAGGTTGCTCTTCGCCTGAGTCGTAGACAAAAACACTGACGGGTTGAGCCAGTGGTGCTAAGTTTTCTTGGAAGGCGTCGAGCTCTCTTTTATAGTCATTGACTAAGTTATTCGCGCGTTCTTCGACATTAAAAATACGACCTAAATTCAACAAATCGTTGTACATGTCGTTCATAGACACTTTTGGTTTGTCCATGATATGAATGCAGCTTTCGGTCAGTTCATACACCTTAATACCGAGTGGTGCTAATGTATCAGGTGTCACACCACCGCCGACCCGCATGCCATAGTTCCAACCAGCAAAATAGAAGTCAGCGTTTGCGCCAAGTAAGACTTCTTTAGTTGGGTATTTTGGAGAAAGTTCTGGCAGTTCGCCAATGTCTTTGCGTAACTCAGCGTCTAAGGTTTTCCAGCCAGACACGCCGGTAAAGCCCACCATGTGATCTTGAAGGCGCAATGCCAGCATCATTTCGGTTAAGTTTGAATCGTTTGGAATAGCTGCTTTCGGTGCTTGATTAAAGATTACCGTACGATCACAACTTTGTATTTGAACTGGGTAATGAGACTCAGCGGCTTGTAATGCATTTGTTTGTAATACACAGAACATCAAACCTGTGATGACAAGAGAAGCATGTTTGATGTGTTGACGGGTTGAAAGAGTCATAAGCTAATCCTGCTTTTTATCGAGCTGTTTTGCATTTAAGTGTTTTTTGTTTAGCTGCTTATTGTTTAAGTAAAAGGAAAATCGTGGCCGTTGTGTGATTGGGTGTTCATCAATAACGGTTTCAACATCAAATACTTGTCGTATTTGTTCTTGGGTAAAAGCGCTTTTCGGTGTGGAATAATCTTGCATCTGGCCTTCTTTCATCACCAAAACGCGATCCGCGTAAGCCGATGCAAGAGACAGGTCATGCAAAGACACAATAATGGTACAAGGAAGTGTTGCGAGTAGTTCTAGTACTTCGAGCTGATGACGAATATCCAAATGATTGGTTGGTTCGTCTAGAATCAAAATGTCTGGGTTTTGCACTAAAGCCCGGGCAATCATCACTCGTTGACGTTCGCCGCCAGACAATGAACTAAACGAGCGATTAACAAGGTGAGACACATCCAGCAAGGTTAAAACGTCATTGATAACATCAACGTCTTCGTCTGTGCGTTTCCAGTTGGTGGATTTTGGTGTCAGGCCAATCTCGATCATCTCAAAAACACTCAAACCAAACTCAGCGCCAGTGTCTTGTAAAACGGTTGCGATACGTTGCGCGCATTGGCGAGCAGAAAGCGCCCAGATGTTTTTTCCATCCATTAGAACTTGGCCAGCAGTGGGTTTGTTTACACGATAAAGGCAGCGCAATAAGCTGGTTTTCCCTGAACCATTCGGACCCACCACGGCAACAAACTCCCCAGCATTGACTGTCAAACGAATAGGTGCGAGTAGAGGTTTGTCCTTATAAGGAGACCACGCCACATTATCCAGTATCAAAGCGGCGGGTTGGCAACCTGAAAAACAGGAAGGCAACGCATCTTGCTGTGAATGCGGATTGGAGTGGGTCGTATTGTCAATCAAGAGTAATCAGATTCCATAACGTTAATAATGTTATAATATAACATTTAAAGGTATAAAGGCAAACACAGTTTTCGATACCGCAGACTATACGTAGCTGGCTTTACATGAACAAGCGACGGAATCGTGAGAATTTTCATCTTTACATGCAGTGATTAAATGAAGCTATTTAATAAAGGTGGATGAAGGAAAGCTGTATAGATGTTTGGTGTGGATTTTAATAAGGGAGTTAAAGCAAAAGCGACAAGGGGTCGCTCCGCTTTTTAAAGATAGAGTTCTTTTGACAAAAGCGTTAACGCTGAGTGATTGGAATAAACCAATCTTGTGATTCGATGGTTTTAATCCAACGCTGTATATTTGGAAAGTCACTTAATTGATAAGCACCACCTTCTTCCGCAACATGGGTATAAGCAAACAAACAAATATCCGCCAGTGAGATTATGTCACCTATTAGGAATGTTTGCTTTTTCAATGTGTCGTCCATCAACTGTAAAGCTGCATTGCCTTGCTGAACACGATCAGGAAGCATTTGTTCTTTGAGTTCATTCATAGCATTGTGTGTTAACCAAAAACGCACCGCCGCAATATTTGGTTCATGGCTGTATTGTTCCCAAAACAACCACTTATAAATAGTGGCTTTTGTTATTAGATCTGTTGGCAATAATAGTGATGCATGTTGTTCCGCAAGATATAACAGAATGGCGTTACTCTCACTCAATACGTCACCATTATCTAATTCTAAAACAGGAATTTTGCCATTAGGGCTAAGCGCTAAAAATGCCTCAGTTCGTGTCTCGCCTTTAGTAATGTCGTATTCTTTTAGTGTCACGTTAAGCCCTAAACAGGCACATAATAAACGGATTTTATAACCGTTCCCCGAAGGTAAAAAATCGTGCAAAACCATAATACATTCCTTATATGACATTTTTTAAAACAGTATGAGAAACAATATTAATGAATAGAGGTTAAGTTGATTTCTTATCATCTATTAATAAAGGAAGAGAGAAAAGCGAATTTAATTGATGGTAGGTATAACGCACTCTAATAGATAAAAAGTGATTAGATCGTTTGTGATAATGAGCCTACGCTTTATGAAAAAAGCGTAGGCTTTTTTAAAATCACTTACACCGTGAAGCGCTTAACTTGTCCGGCGAGTTCATCTGAGTTGGATAGCGTCTCATTGACCGAGTGACTTATACGTTTCGATATTTCGAGTACTTCTTTTGACATGGTGGATAGACTTGATAAGTTTTCATTTATCTCATCAGTTACCTTACTTTGTTCCTCTGTTGCGCTTGCTGTTTGGGTTGTGAAGTCATAAATGCGGTCTGCAGATTGCTGCACTACGGCAATGGACTCTTTGGTGTTGTGCGATAGCGTTACGCTGGTAGTCGTCATCTCTACGCTTTTTGTTATGACGGATACGGCATTACTCACCCCAGACTGTAGGTTATTAATCATGACCTTAATATCTTCGGCAGAAGCCTGAGTTTGGCTGGCTAACCCACGAACTTCGTCTGCAACAACGGCAAAACCTCGGCCTTGTTCACCTGCTCTGGCTGCTTCTATTGCTGCATTTAATGCCAATAAATTGGTTTGCTCTGAAATCCCTAAAATAACATCTAATACGGAAGCAATTTTGTCCGACCGTTCTGATAGTTCGCTAATAACACTTGCTGCGGATTGAATTTGATCCGAAAGACTATCGAGCTGTGCAATCGCACTATCTAGTTGTTTTACCCCATTGTTTGCTGAATTACTGAGTGACTCCACTTCACTTACAGTATGAGCTGCATTTTGAGCAACTTCTCGTGTTGCTCCGCCCATTTCTTCTACAGCAGAAACAACAAAATCAAGTGACTGGTGTTGTCTATCACTAAGCTCAGCAGATTCTGTTGCTGATTTTCCTAAGTTAAACATCTCTTGGCGAACGTGTTCACACCCATCACGGACCTGTCCAATTAAGCCGCCCAGCTTTGCCACGAACCCATCGAATTCACGGCTTAGATCACCTGTTTCATCTTTTTTGGGACTGTTGATACGGCGAGTCAAGTCACCATCTCCAGTGCTGATCTCATGAACGCCAGAGGTAACAAGCTTAATTGCTCTAGAAATACTGCGAGGGGCAAACCAAGCAAGAGCGATACTTAGCACCACAACAAAACTTGCTAGAATACCCACATCCAATTTAAAGGTTTCGGTTATTTCATCGATACCTTTTTTATCTTTTGCTGCGTATTTCGTTATGAGTTCTTCTGAATGATGGTATAGGTTTCTTAAGGCGGTAAAGTCAGTTTGATTTTGGCCGACGAAGAGGTTCATTCCATCATGATAATCTTTTTTTGTTAGCGTGAGGATATTGAGATTACTGGCTTCCCAAGTTTTATATACCGTATCAAAGTTAGCTAGATAATCATTTATTTCAGGAATGTCTACAATTAGCTTACGAAAGGTTTGCATACGGTCATGAGCGAGTTGTGCATGAGACAAAATTTCTGTCTCAAGTGTACTGCCATCTTTAGTCTCTTGAACAAGAATTAAAGTCGCCAGTGCCGATCTTGATTGATATAAATGACGATCTCCATTCTCTACAATTGCTTCACCGTGTTCATATTTCCCTAGATTATTTTGTAAATAGCTTACTAAGGCCTCAGCACACACGACCACGATTAAGAAAACAATGGCTAAGCCGCCAAAGACTAGAGTGTATCGACCTCTTATAGTTTGAAATATACTCATTAGATGATCCTACTGTTTAATATTTCCCACCCATAAATGGGGCGCTTCCTTGCTATACATCTGTTTTTATATTTGCTTTTTATTTTTAGAATTACTTGACTCAGACAATAGCGATAACTTTAAACATGGCAGTTGAATATGAAGCTCACATGACTGTTTTGTAATCTTTTGTATCTGTTTTTATTCGATTTTTTAAATGGTCATTATTTAGTAGAAGAATTTAATGGATTAATTTTCAAGCAAGAAAAAATTGAAATTATCATGATTTGTGACATTGATAGTTTGTATTTAAAGGTTTTTTTGTTCATTTTTAATGACCAGTGATGGTATAAAACCGCTTTACGTTTTGAGTCACCTTGCCCCAGTCAGATGCCTTTACTCGAGCTTGGTGTTTTTCAAAGGTGGCCTTATCAATAAATTCTTCATAGACATCAAAATGGCATGGTTTTTCTTGGTCTTGGGTCACTGTAAAAGTAATACAGCCAGTTTCTTGCTGAGTCAGCGAAACATGGTTCGGTAACTCAAAAAGCACGGCGTCTAAATCCTCTTTAGGAACTTCGATATAACCACTTAACGTTACTTTTGCCATGATGGCTTACTCCTTTGTATTGGATGGTTTTAATGGCAGCTGCCAATTGAATTTAACCGCGCATACGGCCAACAAAATCAATAAAACGCCAAGACCTTGCCACAGACTGATTTGCGTTGAAAACGCGGCATAATCGACAAAGAGTGCGGTTACAGGGTAAATAAATGACAAAAGTGCAATTAGGCTGGTTGGTAGTTTTTGAAAACTGTCATACATAATAATGTACATAAAACCCGTCATCACTGCGCCCAAAACCAATAAATCAATCCATTGGTTTGTCTGCGTCGGCAAGTTAGTCAAATCGACAAAGGGTAATAATATGAAGATGCCAGCGATAACCTGAACCAAAGCAACAAAGGTCGAAGGTACTTGGCTGACTTTCTTAGTCACTAGCGTTGTTACGGTATAAAGCATTGCCGCGCCTAAGGCGAGCAACAAACCAATAAGTGCGGACGGTTCAGAAGAAGCACTTGAATCGCCAGAGAAGATCGCGGCGATTTCATTCACATCCAATTCAACGATTAAGAATAAACCGACAAACGCCAACGCGAGCCAAACAAGCAATGAACCAGAAGGTTTTTCTCGGGTAATGATCGCGCCGACTAGAACCAAAAATAGAGGTTGCATGTGATAGGCAACAGTCGCAATGGAAAAAGGAATATAGTTGAACGAGGCAAAGAGAAAAATCCAATTAGCCACAAGCGTAATACCGCCCAAGATAATCATTAATAGCACACTACGCTTAAAAAACTCACGACGGATTAGCCCAGAAAAATACGCATAACCACCTAAAACAACAGCACCGATGACACAGCGAAAAAACACCACATTCCACAAAGACTGTTCTGAGCTGATAACAAAATAACCGATTGTTCCTGACAGCATCATCGCGATAACAAGTTCAATTGTACCGATATTGGTTGCTGAGCGATTCATTATTATTCTCCCTACACTTTGCTTTTTATGAGTGAAATACTCTATGGTTAATAGGATAAAGGTAATCTAGTGCTTTTGGCAGGCATATAAAAAGGTAAATAAAACAAAATACTGTATGTATTAGAGGTAAATATGCGCAATGACCTTAGAAAAAGTGATATCCACCTAGACGGTATTGATAAAAGGCTAATTGAGCTCTTATACGACAATGCAAGAACACCCGTGAGCGAGCTTGCTCGTAGCGTTAGTATGACTGCGCCAAGTGTTAATGAGCGCTTAAAGCGACTTGAGGAAAGCGGTGTTATTGCTGGATATCGCGTCGATATTGATCCTTTAGCCTTGGGCTATAGTTTAATCGCTATTGTACGAATGCGTCAGCTTCCAGGGAAAATGCATGAGTTGGAAGCGCAAATCAATTTGATTCCTGAGTTAGTAGAGTGTGACAAAGTAACAGGAGATGATTGCTATATTGCCCGCTTATATCTAAAAAATATTAGCGAACTAGACCCGATATTAGACAGCATATCGGATCTAGCAGATACCAATACTTCTATAGTGAAGTCCACACCAGTGAAGCGTCGCTTGTTGGTTTAACGAAAAGCTTTTTTACCTTGCACCTAAAAAATGAAATCGATTATTTCTAATTAACGTAAAAGTGTTTTTAATGCCGAGCTTGATATTGGTATCAGGCCTACTTTTAAATCAAAAGGTTTGAACACTTTATTGATTATTTCTGGTGTGTAATTGCCTTTATCGTTTTCGATTTCGGACAAAGTCTTACGAGAAACACCTGTCAGTTCTGTATAGGCTTCTTGTCTTAACCCTAGAACATTTACACGTAATTCACGTAATGCAGCCCCTTGGGTAATCTCATCTAGTATCAAGCTCTTGATGATTTTATTAATGGCTGCTCGTTGTTGTGCTTTTGTCATCGGCGTGAGGCTTTTCGATGCTCGTGTTCGAACAGCTTGAGCGTCTGTGATGCTTGTAAATGATGATTCTGTGTTAACAATTAATGGTGCTGTTGTAGGTGCTTCTGTTTGTACTGTAATAGATTCTTTCGTTTCTTGTGCTTTTACTACCGATGTAGGTAATGTCACAGCTTTGATCTGTTTTTTGTCTTTTGATTGTTTCTTCGCTTCCAGCTTGGCTCGTTTCTTCTTTTTCAAATCGGTTTTTTTGGTTTTTGCCTTATGTTTCTTCATAGGCTGAGCGCTATCTAATTGATCCTTCATTTTCATCTTATATCGTCTCCAATGGTATCAAAGGTGTGTATATAAAATGATCATACATACTTAATATGACAGATAAGTAACAATAGGAAAAATAGGCTTTAAGTGGTCGATACACTTTTTAAGAATAAAATATGAATAAGGAATCTTTGTTTTATGCTTTCCATTAATAATGAAAAAGCGCCGCTTCTATTTTAAGAAGGGCGCTTGCGGTAATGAAAGAATGGTCAAGAACTGATTTACTATCGATAGATCATAGTAGGTAACCACATTGAAATGGCAGGAATAAAAGTTAACAGCATGAGCACGGCAATTAAAGGAACTAAAAATGGCGCTGTTGCTATAACGCATCGCTCGAACGGGGTATCTGACACCTTAGCAAGCACGTAAAGTACCATTCCTACAGGAGGCGTAAGCAGTCCTAGCATTAAGTTAAGTATTAGAATAATGCCAAAATGTACTGGATCAATACCAATCTGAATAACGATTGGTAACAGCACTGGGACTAAAATAGTAATGGCAGCTATGGTTTCCATGAAACAGCCAATTACTAATACTAATAGGGTAATAATTAATAAAATTGCGACTTTGTTATCCGTAAACGACAAGAGCTGGTCAGCAAAGAAAGTGGCAAATTGATTTGCTGTTAGTATCCAAGCAAAAATAGTCGATGCGGCAACGATCATTAAAATTGAAGCCGTGGTTTCAATGGTTTCTTGTGACACTTTCAGTATGTTGTTGAAAGACAGTGTGCGATAAACAACTAGTCCCAAAAACATAGAGTAAGCAACGGCCGCAACGGCCGCTTCCGTAGGTGAAAATATTCCAGTCGAAATACCACCAACAATAATCACAGGCGTCATTAAGGGGAGACAGGCTCGTTTAAATGTTGACCATAATACTTTGAAGCTAAAATGATCGTCTTTTGGGTATTTTCGAATTTTGGCGAACCAAGACACCATAACCATTAGCGAAAACGCCATCAATAAACCAGGAACTAACCCTGCTGCAAAAAGTTGTCCGATAGAGGTGTCAGCCATGACACCGTAAATAACCAAAGGTAATGACGGCGGAATAATTGGGCCAATGGTTGAAGACGCTGCAGTAATTCCGACGGAAAAATCCGTATCGTACCCTGCATCTTTCATGGCTTTAATTTCTACATTGCCTAAGCCCCCAGCATCCGCCACAGCGGCTCCTGACATACCAGCAAAAATAACACTGGCACCAACATTAACATGACCTAAACCTCCAGGCATCCAACCGACAAGTGATCGAGCAAAAGCAAAAATTCGGTTAGTAATACCTCCTGTATTCATTAAATGCCCAGCTAAAATGAAGAAGGGAATAGCAATTAACGGGAAGCTATTGATGCCATTAACCATGTTGTGAAGTAGAACAATGTTAGGAATACCTTCCATAAGGATAAAAAATAGCGAAGCTAACCCTAAAGAAACGGCAACGGGTACTCCAACGACTAACAAGGCAAATAATATGAGAAACATGAATAAAATAGACATAAAAATCCTTAGTCTGTAATTACCTGGTTGTTAATACTGTTAGCCATTTCAATATGGTTTTGCTGTATGCGTTTGAATAACCAAATTAAAGAGTACAGTGTCATTAGTACGCAGCAAGCGCAGACGATCCAATAGATTATGCTTTTTGGCAGAGGAACCGAAACCAAGGTCTGATTCATACGCATTGCTACTTGGCTTGATAAATAGGCACAGTAGCTGTAGAAAAAAGTACTAGAAACCTGAGAAAAAATAACCAATGCCTTAGTCCATTGGCTCGGTATAAAACGATAGAAAAACTCTAAGAAAATATGGCCACCTTTCCTTACCACGGTGACGGACCCTATAAACCCAACTAAAATTAGAAGGTATCGAGCAATTTCTTCTGTCCAACCAAGGGAATCGTTAAGTACGTAGCGGGTGAAAAATTGTAGAAATACAATCACCACAAGTAACCAGAAAATGAGAAGAACAGGAATATCTGCTCTATTTAAACTAAATGCATCCTCGGTTTGGTCGTCATGAACCAAATCGAGGGAGGGCTCATGGATGGTTTCCATTTGCCCGTTTTGCTTATGATTTTGCATCATCAGCATCCCTCTTAGTTAAATGATTATAGCGCTTCTATACGAGCTAATTGTTCTGCTGTAAAACCATTAGATTTTGAGCTTACATAAGGTCTCATAATCGCCTTGAAAGGTTCTTTATCTACCTTATTGACGGTAACGCCTTGAGAAACAAACCATGCAGATAAGTTTTGCTCTGCATCATTTATTTGGTCGGAGGCTTTATTTGATGCTTGCTTAGTTATGGCGGTTAGCTTGTCATAATCACTTGCACTAATTTTGTTTTTTGAATAGTTAGAAACAATGGTCAAGAGAGAGTTCGACATATGGCCAGTAAGGTTGATGTATTTCTGTACTTCATAGAATTTCTTGAATTTGATGGTTGGTAGCGGATTTTCTTGAGCATCCACTAAACCTTGCTGCAGTGCTAAATACACTTCAGAAAAGGCTAAAGGGGTTGGGTTTGCACCAACGGCTTTTGGAAACATTAAAAACAAAGGTGCATTTGGTACACGTATTTTGATGTTTTTCATGTCTTCAGGTGTATTAATCGGCGTATTTGATGTGACGTGTCGAGCGCCGTAATACGTAAATGCGGTGACATCATGGCCTGTTTTTCCTTCATAACCTTCTGACATTTCTGTGAAAAGAGCACTGTCTCTATAGGCTTTCCAGTGAGTGTAATCACGAATCACGAAAGGAAATGCGGATATTTCTATTGGAGGGTATGCCTGTCTAGCAAATGTTTCACCAGTGTAAATAATGTCGACTGTACCGAAATCTAGAGCTTCATTGAGCTCTGATTCTTTACCTAATGACGAGGCTGGATATGCGTTTATTGTTACGCGGCCATCTGTTTGCTTTTTAATTTCATCTGCTGCCCAAAGAACAGCTTCATGATATGGAGAGCTGGCTTCATATACATGAGCCCACTTTAATGTCGTTGCGTTTGCTGCTGTACTCATTATGCTCGCACCTGCAAGTACAGTGGTAGCGGCTGTAATGAAGGTGCTACGAGTTATCATCGACAAAAAAGAAGTTTTTTTAAATTTATGATTTAGTTCTACAAGCTTTGACATAACAATACCTATTTTATTTTTATAATTAGCACATTTGAGTGTGCGGTTTGTTTGTTTTTTTGTTTGTTGAGGAAAGTCCATAAATGCTTACCTCAGAGGAACATTCATCTGTATTTTCTGGTTGGTGTATCTCCTTTAGTTTCAAGTTTTAGTTAGTTGTTGATGAAGGCTTCCCGCCTTTATTCGCTTTATTGGAAACGACTACTATCAAGCTAAATAATTAAGTTATACCTCAATTAATGCTTTGATAACGCCAGTTTCACTCTTGCTCCACAAGGGCAATAGCGTCGGTAAATCTAGCAAGCCGCCTCGATGAGTAATCATAGAGGCGGCAACTACTCGCTCTTCACGTAAGCACTTAATAACATGTTCGAAGTCTTCTTTCGTCGCATTTCGGCTGCCAATAACCGACATTTCACGTTTATGAAACTCTGGGTCAGCGAATTGAATGTTAGCCTTAACCACACTGACAAGAATTAATCGTCCTCCATGAGCAACCCACTGGAAACAAGATTCCATGGCTTTAGGATTACCCGTCGCATCGAAAACTGACATTAAAAATTCATCGTCGGTGAGCTTCGCTAGCTGCTCAGTTGCTTCTGATCCAGCAAGAACAATGTCGTCGACATGAAGATCATTTTTACAAAAATCTAAACGCTCTTTGTTGGTGTCCATCATGATGACTCGTGCACCACGTTCTTTTGCGAATTGAGCTATGCCCATGCCAATAGGTCCTGCACCAACGACTAAGACATTTGTGTTGGCTTGCAATTCTGAACGGCGTACGGCGTGTGCCCCAATGGCTAAACACTCAACAACAGCCATTTGGTCAAGAGGCATATTATTCGTTTCGACGACATATTCGACAGGTACTTGTAAGTACTCACACATTCCACCATCTACGTGCACACCAATAACTTGAATGTCTGTGCAGCAGTTAGGTTTACTATGACGACAAGCAATACAGTTACCGCAAGCCATGTAGGGAATAACATAGACATGCTGTCCGATTGCCATATTAACCCCATCACCCACAGAGTCGATTAGGCCAGATAGCTCATGACCAAGAACACGAGGGTATTGGAAAAAAGGCTGTTGACCTGCAAAAGCGTGAATATCCGTTCCGCAGACACCTATGTGTTTGATTTTTATGATTACATGTCCAGGTTTATCTTCAGGGCGGGGAGTGTCATGTATTTCCATAACGCCTGGTTGAATACAAAAGACAGATTTCATATTAAATGTTCTCCATAGGTTGAGTATGAAGAGTAAGAGTATTTTGGCTGATTGGAAAAATATTTTGGATAGCTCGATATTTGCTTTTAGAGCAAGTAAGTGCACCTTCGGACAAGGTCTGAGTGGATGGTTTTTGGGTGTATATTTTGGTCTTCATAGTAAAACCTACGTATTATTTTTATTGTTGTATTGTATGACATTAGAAATTTTATAAATAAAAATCAAATGTTTTCTATTTATAAAAGACAGTTATTCGTAAGTTCTTTACAAAATAAGGTACCTAAATGTCAGTTTTTCTTAGTAAAAATCTATTTTTTAGTTAGACTCTAGTTTGTAGATTCTAAGTGCGTTAGCTCCAAGAATCGCCTCACTGGATTGCTTTTTTTCGTCTAGATAACGCTCAACAAGCTTGATCCATGTCGCATAAGAACTGGCAAGTAAGCAAACAGGCCAATCGCTTCCCCAAATAATCCGCTGATGACCAAATACATCAAACAGTGTATCCATGTAGGGATATAAGTCTTCCGCTTGCCAATCCTCTTTGGCTTCAGTGACTAAACCAGACAATTTACAGCTCACTTGTTGGTGCTCGCTAAAAGCGCAGATGTCAGCATGCCATTGTGTGAACGCTTGGTCTTTTATATTAGGTTTAGCGGCATGGTTTATCACAGTGCTTAAATTAGGGTTTTGTTCGACTATCTGCTTTAAGTTTGGTAAATGCTTCGGCATTACCAGTGCGTCAAATACAAGCTCTTCATCGGTCATTGTCTGTAATGCTTTTGCTACATTAGACCTGAGCATCCAATCTACATCATCAATGTCTTGAATCATGGGTCTTAAGCCAATAAGTCTAGAGTGTTTAGCCAGTTCCATGATACGTTTCGAAGCGTCTGCATTGTCGAAATCTACCCAGCCAACAACGCCTTTAATACTGTTGTTTTGTTCACTCAGCTGTAATAGAAATTCTGTTTCTTCGTTTGTAGGCGCTGCCTGAACCAGTATTGTCCCGTCAATGTTATGGCTTTTCAGGAGTGGCGCTAAATTGCTAGGTAAAAAATTTTTATAAAGACTGGTGAGTTCTGGCGTGAGCCAACCATAGTCATTTCTTTGTAGATTCCAAAAATGCTGATGAGCATCAATCCGCATGATTAATAACTCCTTTCTTGATGATGATATTGGCATAAGGCCGAATGTCTGAGGTCTGAATAATGACAAAGGCTTTTTTCGCACGCTCATAAAACTCAAAGCGTTCCAACCCTACAGGAGAATAATTAAAGGCTGTTTGTTTCTGAATGATTTGAGCGAAATCTTGGACAGTTGGTGGTGTTATATCCGGTTGATCGACGACGGACATAGTCGTAAAAGGATTATCCACAAAGGTATCAATCGGAAGCAGAGCTAAGATAGCGGTGAGTGCTTCTGAACTGTCTACACCACTTAATCGAATGCATTCTTGTCCATGACCATGACTGGTGGCAGGAAAGTTCGCATCGGTGATGAGTAACTCATCACCGTGCCCCATTGCTCTCATGGCATAAAGTAGTTCAGGTGTGATTAAACTTGGGATGTTATAAAGCATTTTTTGGTCCTTTTATTTTTATTTGGTGTGGACGTGTTTTGAAGTGACCTCATAAAGTTGGACGATTTATTAAGGTTTGAAATACTCTGCGTGAGATTCCTCCAAGGGTAAAATTCGTGGGATTAATTGGCCTGTGTGAGACCTCATCGCTTCTCGTGCGGCATCGACATCTTGGTTTTTTATCGCCGTTAAAATGGCTTGGTGTTCTTTGATTGTTTCTTTAGGGCGGCTTTCGTCTGGCAACATCAGCATGCGAGCTCTTGTTAAATGTAAGGAAACGCTTGCTAGCACCTGTGGAACACCATTAAAGCCAGTGAAATTCATCAGCATAGTGTGAAATTCTTCATCTGTTTCATAAAACCCTACGAAGTCTTTATCTTCGACGAGTAACTCCTGCATACGGATGTTTCGAGTCAGGGCTGCCAATTGTTCTGGCGTGCGCTCTTGCGTGACTTTTTCTACTGCTGCGATTTCTAATGCTTGTCGTAAAAAGCTCGCTTCACGAATTTCATCCATTGAAAAGCAGGACACTTTTGTCGCTGACTGAGGAATAACATCCACAAGGCCTTCAGCTGAAAGGCGAGCTAACGCTTCTGCTACAGGTGATCTAGATACACCAAGTTGGTCGCAAATAGCGCCTTTTCGAATCACAGTACCCGGTGGATACTGCATCGATAATATGGCTTCTCGTAGCGACTGATAAACACGCTGAGACAGTGAGCCGCTCAAATTCTCAACTTTATTAAGCGATGACGCTGTCATAATTTAATTTCCCTTATACTAACATGTTAGTTGACGACTGATTATGTTGGTGCTAGTTTGAATATACAACAACAATAAAAAATTTAGAACAGGGGCTTCCCATGATATTTGGGTCCAAACAAATTATTCGTTTGCATAATAACGATAATGTCGTCATCGCTTTAAGCGATCTTGCCGAAGGCAGTAAGCTTAATGAATTTGATGTGACCTTAAAAACGTATGTTCCTAGAGGCCATAAAGTTGCTATTAAGCCTTTGGTTAAAGGTGATAATGTCATTCGTTATGGTCAAATCATTGGTCAATCAACTCAAGATATTGCTTCCGGTGAGCATGTGCATGTGCAAAACATGGGCATGGGAGAACACCTTCAAGACTATGCGTTCTCAAAACAAAGTGAACCACTTCCAACTGTCTCATTACCTCGTACATTTAATGGTTACCGTCGTTTAAACGGTAAAGTAGGTACACGTAATTACCTCGGCATTTTGACGTCTGTCAATTGCGCAGGGTCTGTTGCGCGTTTTATAGAAGAGGCTGCAAATAAAGAACACTTCCTTAAAAACTATCCAAATATTGATGGCATTGTACCGATAGTTCACAGCACCGGTTGTGGGATGTCAGGGCAAGGTGAAGGGTATCAAACCTTGCATCGTACGCTTTCTGGTTATGCTAAGAACCCTAATTTTGGTGGGATATTGCTGATTGGATTGGGTTGTGAAGTTATGCAAGTTTCCAGTTTAGTTGATAATCAAACACCTGACTCCCATTCGAAAGAAGGCTCAGATACAACGTTTCGTTATATGACAATCCAGACGGAAGGTGGAACACGTAAAACCATCGAGAAAGGGTTGGCAGAATTACACTTGTTGGCTAATGAAGCGAATAAGGCAGTAAGAGCGCCAGCACCAGTATCAGAAATTATGGTAGGTATGCAGTGTGGTGGATCTGATGGCTATTCTGGTATTACCGCTAACCCTGCTTTGGGTTATGCCTCAGATTTATTGGTTCGACATGGTGGCACGACCATTTTATCTGAAACCTCTGAAGTGTATGGCGCCGAACATTTATTGACTCGTCGAGCTATATCTAAAGAAGTAGGTCAAAAACTTATCGATCGCATCCATTGGTGGGAAGACTATTGCGCCCGAAATGGTGGAGAGATGGATAACAATCCAAGTCCTGGTAATAAGAACGGTGGTTTAACAACTATTCTTGAAAAATCATTGGGTGCTGTTGCGAAAGGCGGTAGCGCACCACTTACTGATGTTTATTTATTCGGTGAAACCATTGATAAAAAAGGTTTCGTTTTTATGGATAGTCCGGGTTTTGATCCTTGCTCCGTTACGGGACAAGTCGCATCTGGCGCAAATATGATTATTTTCACTACGGGGCGTGGTTCTGTTTCAGGTTATAAACCAACGCCTTGTATTAAGTTAGCGACCAATACTGAGATGTATAGCCGCCTGCAAGAAGACATGGATTTGAACTGTGGTGACATAGTCACTGGTGGCATTTCTATAGAAGAAAAAGGCACCGAGTTGTTTGAACTAATTATTCGAATAGCGTCAGGTGAAGAGACAAAAAGCGAAGCGCTTGGGTTTGGCGGGGCAGAGTTTGTGCCTTGGCAAATTGGCGCAGTGATGTAGTTGAAATGGTGTAATCAAGATTACTTAACTGAAATTAAATAGCTGCAGTTTTGCAGCTATTACCATAACGTGAAATGGAGAAACGATTGTGAGACTTAAAGGCAAAACAATATTAATAACAGCCGCTGGTCAAGGAATTGGTAGAGCAAGTGCCGAAGCCTGTTTAAGAGAAGGGGCGAATGTTATCGCCACAGACATTAATGAAGAGGCGTTGCAAAAATTCAAATCGGACTGTCCACAGGTTCAAACATATTTATTAGATGTCACGGACAGTAATGCAATAAAAGCGTTTGCTAAGACGGTGCCTAATCTTGATGGTTTATTCAATTGTGCGGGTTTTGTTCACAACGGCACCGTATTGGATATCTCAGATGAAGATTGGGATTTCAGCATGAATTTGAACGTTACTTCTATGATGCGTATGTGCCGTACTTTTTTACCCGGCATGTTGGAACAAGCAAAAATCACAGGATCTTCTTCTATCGTCAACATGGCATCGATGGCGTCCTCTATTAAAGGTTTTCCTATGCGTACTGCATACGGCGCAACTAAAGCCGCGGTTATCGGATTAACAAAAGGCATTGCTGCTGATTTTGTGAAAAAAGGCATTCGTTGTAATTCGGTTAACCCTGGAACAGTGAATACACCTTCTTTACAAGGGCGAATTTCTTCTGCACCAGATCCAGTGCAAGCAGAAAAAGATTTTATTGCTCGTCAGCCAATGGGCCGTCTTGCTGAAGTCAGTGATATTGCTCCGATGGTTGTATTCTTATTATCTGATGAAAGTAAGTGCGTTACTGGGCAATCTTTATCTGTTGATGGTGGCTGCACGATTTAACAAGGTCGAAATAGACTGTTTGAATCAACTCACCATTATGGAGTGAAAATGATGTCTCTATTGGTTGAAATGCAAGGAATTGAAAAACGATTTCCCGGTGTATATTGCCTTAAAAGTGTAGGTTTTGAGCTGCGCTCAGGCGAGGTGCATGCTCTTATGGGGGAAAACGGTGCAGGTAAATCGACGTTAATGAAAATACTGTCTGGTGTTTATCATCGAGATGGCGGTACGGTTAAAGTTGATGGCGCATTAGTAGAATTTAATGGGCCCAAAGATGCACAAGATGCAGGTGTTGGCATTATCCACCAAGAGCTTAGCTTAATGAACGATTTAACCGTCGCTCAAAATGTCTTTATTGGGCGTGAGCCACGCTCTTTTTTAGGCATTATTAACGAAAAAAAGCTGAACCTGCAGGCGCAAGAAATTTTTCAAAAAATGAATTTTGATCTCGATCCAACGACCGAAGTAAGCCAGTTAACGGTCGCAAAGCAACAAATGATCGAGATTGCCAAAGCCTTGTCCTATAAATCACGTATTTTAATAATGGATGAACCTACAGCGGCACTAAATGATGCAGAAATTGCAGAGCTTTTTACTATTATCCAGTCTTTGAAGTCAGAAGGTGTAGGTATCATTTACATCAGTCATAAGATGGATGAGATTAAGAGAATTGCAGATCGTGTCACTGTGATGCGCGATGGTGAATACATAGACACGGTGGAAGCCAAAGACACTCCTTTGTCGACTATTATTTCAATGATGGTTGGTCGAGAAGTAAAAGACGAAAGTGTTGATATACCTGATTTATCGGATAGTCCCGAATTGCTTAATGTTAAACATTTGAATCGAGGTAAAGCGATTCAAGATGTTAGTTTCTCTCTCAAAAAGGGTGAAATATTAGGTTTTGCTGGATTGATGGGGGCAGGGCGAACAGAAGTTGCCAGAGCTATATTTGGTGCCGACGCCTTTGACTCTGGTGAGGTTTGGGTGAATGGAGAGCTGTGCAACATTTCCACTCCAAGTGATGCTGTTGCCGCGGGCATTGGTTACTTATCAGAAGACCGAAAGCATTTTGGTTTGGCTTTAGGCATGGATGTACGGGCAAATATATCCATGGCAACGTTAGGTCGATTCACTAATTCCTGCGGTGTACTAAAAGAAGCCGATATGGAAAAAATTGCGAATGACTATATTGAACAATTAGCCATTCGTACGCCGTCAGATACTCAAGAAGTAGGTTTTCTTTCTGGTGGTAATCAGCAAAAAGTCGTTATTGCAAAATGGTTGCTAAGAGATTGCGATATTCTCATTTTTGATGAGCCTACTCGTGGTATCGATGTTGGCGCGAAAGCCGAAATTTATAAATTGCTTGAAGCGCTGGCAAAGCAAGGCAGAGCGATTATTGTAATTTCATCAGAGCTGCCTGAAGTGATGCGCTTAAGTCATCGTATTGCAGTGATGTGCCAAGGTAAATTGACTGGAATATTACCCGGTGGAAAAGCAACAACACAAGAACAAATCATGGCATTAGCCACACAGTAAACGGCTCGCAGGAGAACAAAAATAATGACAACCGAAAGCCAAACAACGTCACCAAGCTTTATTAGTAAACTGATAAAAATGACAGCGCATCAGCGAGTACTCGCCTTTGCTAGTTTAGTCATATTATTGGTGTTCTTTTCTATTACCTCGCCTAACTTCATGCAAATGTCGAACATGTTGGCTATTTTGCAAGCGACTTCCGTTAATGGCGTATTAGCTGTTGCTGCTACGTTAGTGATTATAACGGGTGGTATTGATTTATCTGTCGGTACCTTAATGACGTTTACTGCTGTTGTTGCAGGAATATTATTAACGAACATGAATTTACCTCTGCCTGTTGGCGTATTAGGTGCTATTTTAGCGGGTGCTTTTTGTGGATTTTGTTCAGGTTCTTTTGTTGCCAAAATGAAAATACCACCTTTCATAGCGACGCTTGGCATGATGCTTATCTTGAAAGGCTTATCTTTAGTGTTAAGTGGCGCTCGCCCTATTTATTTCAACAACACAGAAGGTTATGACGCTATCTCTCGTGGTTCTTTAATCGGTGAGGTCTTACCTTTTTTACCCATTCCAAACGGCGTATTAATTCTGTTTGTTGTTGCGGGTGTTGCTAGTTATGTTTTGAGTAAAACAGTCTTGGGTCGTTACTGTTTTGGTATTGGTTCTAATGAAGAAGCTGTGCGTCTATCTGGTGTTAATACAGATCGCTGGAAAATTGCTATCTACGCCGTTGCTGGTGGCATTTGTGGTATCGCAGGTATTTTGATTTCTTCCCGACTGAACTCTGCTCAACCTGCATTAGGTCTAGGTTATGAACTAGAAGCCATTGCCGCTGTAGTGATTGGGGGAACGTCATTATCGGGCGGTCGAGGAACTATTATCGGTACGTTAATCGGCGCTTTGATTGTGGCCGTATTAACGAATGGGTTACGAGTGTTATCTGTTGCACAGGAATGGCAAACAGTGATTACCGGCATCATCATTATTCTTGCTGTGTATGCAGATATGATGCGCCGTCAAAAATCGAAGTAATAAAAAGTTAATGTAGAAATGGTAAGTGTTAATCGGTGACATAATGTCATCACAACAAAAGTAAGCTTTAAAAATAAAAATAAAATGGAGTAATTAATATGTTGTCACGTCGTACGCTAATAGGTCTTATCAGTGCTGTATCCATTATAGCGACATCATCCGTTGTTAAAGCGAATGATCAGTTATATATCCCATTAATTTCAAAGGGTTTCCAACATCAGTTCTGGCAGGCTGTTAAACAAGGTGCCGATCAAGCTGCAGAAGAGTTCAATGTTCGAGTTACATTCGAAGGGCCAGATACAGAAGCCCAAGTGGATCGTCAGATCGACATGTTAGCTGCTGCACTAGCCAATAAACCAGATGCGATTGGTTTTGCTGCACTAGATAGCCAAGCCGCTATCCCTTTATTACGTAAAGCTCAGAAAGCGGGCATTCCGGTAGTCGCTTTTGATAGTGGTGTTGCTAGTGATATCCCACTGACAACGGCAACCACAGATAACGTGGCTGCTTCTGCTTTAGCTGCGGATAAAATGGCTGAACTTATTGGTAATAAAGGACAAGTAGCTGTTATTGCCCACAGTCAAACTGGAACAACTGGAATGGATCGCCGTGACGGTTTTCTTAATCGTATGAAGCAAGCCTACCCGAATATAGATGTTGTGACGGTTCAATATGGTGATGGTGATCAACTGAAATCTACCGAAGTAGCACGTGCAGTATTAACTTCCTACCCTAAATTAGCGGGTATGTTTGGTACTAATGAAGGTTCAGCGATTGGTGTGGTTAATGCGGTACGTGAATCAAACGTTAAAAACTTAGTGGTTATTGGTTTTGATTCTGGTCAAGCTCAAACAGATGCTATTCGTAGTGGTTTGATGGCAGGCGCTATTACGCAGAACCCTGTAGGAATCGGTTATGAAACAGTTAAGGCAGCAGTAATGGCTATTAAAGGTCAGTCATTACCAAAAGTAATTGATACGGGTTTTTACTATTACACAGCTAAAAATATAGATGATCCAAAAATAGCAGCGGTTCTTTATAAATAACGTTTTCATACCATGATGGTATTTAACCATCATGGTGTTTTTTATCGATAGGAGTGAATAATGAAATTAGTACGCTTTGGACCAGTAGGAAAAGAAAAACCTGGTGTTATTGATGAAAAAGGCCAAGTTCGAGATTTATCATCCATTATTCCAGACCTCTGTGATGAGCATCTGAGTGCAAAAACGATGGCGAAGTTACGTTCATTGGACATAGGAAGTTTACCAGTAGTCGATGGCATTCCTCAGGAAACGTTACGTCTAGGAGCCTGTGTTACAAAAGTAGGTAAATTTATCTGTATTGGTTTGAACTATGCAGATCATGCTGCAGAGTCTGGATTGCCAGTGCCTGCCGAGCCCGTTATTTTTGGCAAATGGACCTCTGCAATAGTAGGTCCTAACGATGATGTAAAAATTCCAAAAGGTTCAGAAAAAACAGATTGGGAAGTAGAGCTAGGCGTTGTTATTGGTGAAGGCGGAAGCGATATTTCTGAAGTGGATGCAATGAAACATGTGGCTGGTTTTTGCGTCATTAACGATGTATCAGAACGTGCATTTCAATTAGAAGGCACAGGTACATGGGATAAAGGTAAAGGTTGCGATACGTTTGGTCCAACTGGCCCTTGGTTGGTGACACCTGATGAAGTGGGTGATTTCAATGATCTTGGCCTTTGGCTGGAAGTAGATGGCAAGCGTTATCAAAACGGCTCAACGTCCACCATGGTCTTTAAAGTTCCGCACTTAATTGCTTACTGTAGTCGTTTTATGAGTTTGCAACCGGGTGACATTATTTCAACAGGCACGCCTCCAGGTGTTGGCTTAGGCTTTAATCCGCCTATTTATTTAAAAGGTGGTGAAGAAATGAAGCTCGGTATCGATAAACTGGGTGTGCAATGTCAAAAAGTGGTTAAGGCTTAATGGCATAACAAGCCATCTATATTCAAATTTAGATGTGACTAACTCAACCTCTTTTTAGTGTTGGCACTTAAGAGGTTGTGACTCAGCGAGTGTACAATGAAAACAAGAATAATAAACAGTAGTGGTTCCGCTATAACGGAGCTTGGTTTTGGTAGTGCGGGAGCGGGTAACTTATTCCGCCCTGTGTCTTATGATGAGATTACGAAAGCCATCAATAAAGCTCACTCTCTTGGTATCCAGTATTTTGATACCGCTCCTCATTATGGTGCTGGCCTTGCCGAACGTCGCCTTGGTGTGGCTTTAGATGAAATGCCACGCGCCGATATTTTCTTATCGACCAAAGTCGGGCGAGTGTTGCATGCAGATAAAAATAGTGTAAAAAAAGACGCCGATTGTTATGTAGAAGCCAGTCCTTTTGATCGTGAATACGATTACACCTATGACGGAATCATGCGTTCATTTGAAGATTCTTTGCAGCGTTTGGGTGTTAGTAGCATCGATATGTTGTTAATGCACGATATTGGCGAGTTAACCCATAAAGAAAAACATCAATACTATTTACAGCAAGCTATTGATGGTGGTTTTAAAGCCATGGCAGAGCTGCGTGAACAAGGTGCTGTGCGCAATATCGGCTTAGGCGTTAACGAATGGCAGATTTGTGATCAAGCAATGGAGTATGCTCAATTTGACTGCTTTATGGTGGCAAATTGTTTCACTCTTTTAAACAATGATATTACTGATTATTTCACCGATAAATGCTCTAAAAACCAAGTGTCTTTGATTGCTGCTGCACCTTTCAATTCAGGTATATTGGCAAAAGGCTCCAAGGGGCTAGGACATTATTTTTATGGCGAGGCGCCACAAGACATTGTGAAAAAAGTGATTGCTATAGAAGGTATTTGTGAGCAGTTTAATGTCTCGCTTCAGGCTGCTGCCATTCAATATGCACTTCGCTATGACTGTGTTAAATCCATTCTAATTGGCATGACGAATGAAAGCCGAGTGGCACAAAACATCGCTTGGTACGAAGAAGACATTCCAGAAGCGTTTTGGCTCTCATTGGCAGATGTTATCTAAGGTCATCCAAGTTAAAAAAAACAAACAATCATTCATTAATCTGTCTGGCGCTAACGTATCAGATATTTTTTAAGAAAGTACCTGATATTGCTTGATCAGATGTCCTCGATCTTGATGTAGGACGTTTTCTCTTTATAACTCTCTCATATTGATTCCTCATTCAGTTAAATACTGTTTACAAAAAAGGAATCCTCTAATGAAATGGCTAATTAACTTAATTCTATTTATCTCATGTTGGACTGTTTATGCTTCGCCGCAGGCTGTGGGTTTTGACCAAATTCTTTTATATGGCGAGAGCGAAAGAGCATTAAAAACCAGTATTTGGTATCCGTCTAAAACCATGTTTCCAAAAGAAAGAATAGCCGACAATGCGGCATTTTTAGGAACAGATATAGTACGAATTGGAACGTCTTCGGTTGGTCGTTTTCCATTGGTGATGATTTCCCATGGATATCGAGGTAACTGGCGAAATCAAAATTGGCTCGCCACAAAGCTGGCTCAACAAGGTTACATCGTTGCGTCGATTGATCACCCTGGTACCTCATCCTTTGATCATTCATCTTCGACAGCGAGCCAATGGTGGGAGCGCCCTAAAGACTTATCTCGCCTATTGGATTGGTTGCTTAATAAATCCGACTTAAGGCCTATTATCGATGCAACGGATATCACGGCTATTGGCCACTCATTGGGTGGTTGGACTGTGATGATGTTAGCGGGTGCAGAATTTAATCGAGACCAACTACAGCAAGAATGTTTGATAAAATCGAACCCTCGTGTGTGTGGCTTGATGCCAGAATTAGGCTTAGGTCAGCATCAAGAAGGTGAGCCAGAAGCCAGTCTACAAAATGGTCGTATTAAACGTGTGGTGTCTTTGGATTTAGGGTTAGCGCGAAGCTTGTCCAGAGAGAGTTTGAAATCACTCACTACACCGACTCTTATTCTGGCGGCAGGTGTGGACATTGGTGATTTACCTCAAGCCGATGAATCTGGTTTTTTGGCAGAATACATTCCCGCAGCAAAGCGACAATACATTATCTATCCAGATGCCGCGCATTTTAGTTTTATGCAGCTTTGTAAACAGGGTGCGATTGAATTGCTTGAAGAGGAAGAGCAAGGCGATGGCATTGTTTGCCAAGATGGAGGAGCGCGCTCGCGAGATACACTTCATGATGTGATGTTTAAAGATATTTTAGGCTTTATTCAGACTCATTAAACGGTGTTTTGATCAACCGCTGAGCGTCGAAAGGCACTCGGCGTTTGTCCTGTCACTCTGGAAAATTCTCGGTTGAAATTCGATTTAGTCTGAAAGCCGGAATCTAAGTAAATCTGAGTGATGGCTTTTTCGCTAGAAGTAAGCAGTGACTTTGCCCGTTCAATTCGATATTCATTGACGACCTGAGACACATTGCGACCATACACCTGATTGATCGCTGCCGATATCTGTCGTGCAGGAATGCAGGCTTTTCGAGCAAGACGATCTAATGTGAGATCAGGATCGAGGAAAGCTTCTTTAGTGGTCAGTAACACATCTATTTTGTGGATTATGTCTTTGACCTCATCATCAGTTAGCTGGTGGTGAGGCTTTTCTTTTTGTTCTTCAATAGCGGCTTCTGGTTCGTTTTGGCTTGTTGTTTCGGTCGTGCTTGGGGCAACACTTAAGCTAATCATGATCACAGCAATTGCCAGCATAGGTAATAATACAGAATGACCAATGGTCAGAATGATGAGGGTATGTTCACCGTCAAATACAGAAAAATCCACCGCCAACGCGCCATCAATAGACGCCGACATCAGTAGCATTCCCCCCGCGATTCTTTCCGCTTTTAAGGCGTTATCAATATCAGATAAACGTACCTGCTCAGGTAGATTTGATGTTTGTAATGACGCGCGAATCAGAGCTATCCCGTAACCCACATAAAGGAGTGTTAAAACAGGATCTAAAGGCGGTTGCCAGAACGGATAAGTAAACGAGCTTAAGGTAACCAAAATTGGTGGTAACAGATGCCAAAGGCGAAACTTGTGACGCTTGTGAGCGTTTGAAAAGCAATACCAAGCTGTCGCAGGAATACAGGCTGCAAAGATAGGTTGTAGTAAACGGAACAAGGGATAATCAAAAGTCCAACGTAAACCCACTATGGTCGTGGTTAGTGCGCATAATGCGATAAATACAAAGGCAGACTGTGTTGTTTCCTCCCGACGAATAAACAATAAAACCGCCAAAATAAACAAAAGTAAAGCAATGACAAAAGGCAATGGGATAGCGATCATTATGGTTCCGTTTAGTGTGTTTATTATTTTCAATCAGAAAAGTTTTACCTTCACTTTGATTCTGCATTATGTCCTAGAACCGTATCAAGGACGACCTTAAACCTGATTTAGGACGTTTATTCTTTCATCAAAACGTACTTTATTCGCTTCGAAAAACTTATTAGGAGGAAAGTATGAATTGGTATTTTGACGCTTGGAAACAATACGCTGTCTTTTCAGGAACGGCATCACGAGAAGCATTTTGGATGTTTCTGTTATTGAATGTCTTAATCTCTGCTGCGTTTGTAGTTTTAGAAATTTTCTTTGAAATGACATGGAGAATAGAAGCTCTATATAGCCTGTTGATTTTTCTTCCTACGCTGTCTTTAACCGTACGCAGGTTACATGATACAGGTCGCTCTACTTGGTGGTTATTGGTGATGTTAGTACCAGCAATTGGCATGGTGGCATTGTTTGTTTTATTAGCCTTACCGAGCGCACCTCAAACAAATGATACTAACTATCCACAAAATGGCACTGTTCTTTAAAAAGGAGAAGAAAATGAAAACTGTTAATAACTTACCCCACTTATCCACTATATTATGTTCATTAATGTTGTTTTTATGGCTTTTTTCTACTGGAACAAGTGCATCTATTGTTAAGTCTGCAGTAAACGGAGACGACTCAATAGAAAGTCAGATATCAAAAGAGATAAAGGCAATCGTATACATAGAATCACCAAAAGTAGGTGCCTTGATGTACCTTAGAGGAATTGCCGGAAAAGGTGAACTTATATCGAGGTCCTCACTTGAAAAGCAGCAAGACAATACTCGCTGTATTTCTGCCCCGATCCGTTTTGCCGCTGGTGACTTTAATGGATCTAGCATTGGTATCGATTCTACTGATGCGATTCGATTGACTATTTATTCTGACGAAGTGGCAAATCAACTTATCGCCGGTGACGAAGTGGTCAGTGAAGATTTTGATATTACGGATAGCAGCGAAGGAAGGTTGGGTGATATTAAAATTGAGTCGGGCTTAACGCTTAGTTACGGCTTCGTTCTTAATCCAGGTGAATGGTCTTGGTCGTCCTTGTTTGGTAATGACAAAGAAAATACTTCTTGTGATAGGTTATTACCAATCTAATTCATACCAATAAATAGAATATAAGAAAGGCGCAAAAGTTTGCTGCCTCTCTTATGTTTAAAGAGTAGTCTGTCCTTTGAACTGACTCGCTAAACAAATAAAAGGGCAACCCTTCACATGTTTTTAAGATTGTTCTATGTCATTCGATTTCTTGTCATGGCTGTCAGCCTTTTAATCTTGCCTAGTATTGCTTTTGGATTAGACAGTCAATATTTCGTTGGCCATGGGGCGTTAGACATTTTTAATCAAGAAGGCTTTTTAGTGACGCCAAGGTGGGTACAGATTTGGATACTTATCTTAATAGGGACATTCATCGCAGGTTTTTATTTTGCTTGGAAGCACTCAATCGCAAGATGGGCAGTCGGTGGTTTTATCTTTTCTATGACAATGGGTCACACTATATTCGGATTGCTCAACTTGCCATTTTTAGGCGGTAGTATCGCCATTATGCATCTTGTTTGTTGGTCCCCGGCGTTGCTTATATTTCTAATTAAGCGCCCGTATTTTAATTGTAACGAGCGAATGAGTTTCCGTGCTTGGTCAGGGCTAATGACAAGTGTTCTGATATTTTCTTTTGTCTTTGATATCAAGGATGCATTGATATACATAAGTCACGTTGCAATCTAGATTGAACTTTTTATAATGACTTTTTAAACATAATAGATAGGAGGGGATCATGTCGATTGTTATACGTGAGGCGAATCTAAATGACTCCAGTACTATTTTAAGATTCATTAAAGAACTAGCGCGATATGAAAAAGCGGAACACGAAGTTCTTGCGACAGAACAGTCTATAAAATACTCAATCTTCTCTGAAACGACTTCAACGAAAGCTATTATTTGTGAAAAAGATGGTAACCCAGTTGGTTTTGCTGTGTACTTCTTTAATTATTCTACATGGCTTGGTAAGCACGGTTTATACCTTGAAGATCTGTATGTATCACAAGCAGAACGAGGTAGTGGTGCTGGAAAAGTATTGTTAAAGTATTTGGCAAAAATAGCCATTGCAAATAACTGTGGAAGATTCGAATGGAGTGTACTGGATTGGAATCAGCCTGCTATTGATTTCTATGAATCAATAGGCGCTAAACCGAAAAATGAGTGGATTGGCTATCAGTTAACAGGTGAAAATTTAATTGCTTTGGCCGAATCCTAAATACATGGTTAAAACAGAAAAATAATTAAAAAGATATCTAAATGAGACTCGTAGCCTATTTCGATGACAAAGCGGGAATGATAGAACATCGTCAAGCACATGAACCTGCGCATCTTGCTTATCTGAAGGCAAACAGATCTGAAATCCTGATCGCTGGTGGCTTGAGACCAGAACCAAATGATAAGTTTGTCGGTGATTTATGGGTAATGGATGTGGAATCTTTTGAACGAGCAAAAGAACTCATTAAAAATGATCCTTACTACGCTCCAGAACTGAGATCTTATAAACTATTAGTGTGGGGCAAAGCCATTGACGAACCTTTTGTATTGTAATGAACCGATGAGATGAAAAGGCGATATTTATACTATTGAGGATATGAGAAAACCTTTCTGATACTGAGACCAAATGCTTTTCCATCAACCCGTAGTCTAATTCATAGCTTCTATGCTCAATATTAGAAAAAATAGTTGAAAGCGATCTAGCACTATTTTTTCTAATTGCCCTAGGCTAAATGTATTAACAGGAACATGTCATTAGTTCTGTTCTTTTTTGCATTTTTAATTGCTGAAAGGTTAGCGGCTTTAGGTAGACGCTTTTGGTATTACGCAGCAAGAAGATAGTGTAAATATCACTAGTAATAAAAGCGTTAATATATTCTTCATATAAGGATGCAAGATGACAAATTATCTATTTACTCCACCCGTTCAAGTGACTGCTCCAATTAAAGGCAGTGATAAAGTTTTTCCAGTTCGTCGCATTTATTGTATTGGCAGAAACTACGCAGATCATGCAATAGAAATGGGTCACGATCCAGACCGTGAACCACCGTTCTTTTTCCAAAAAAATCCTAATAATCTAGACTTTTCTGGCTCATTTACGTATCCAGAAAAGTCTAGCAATGTGCATTATGAAATGGAGTTGGTTATTGCCATAAACAAAGGTGGCCGTAATATCTCTGTCGAAAATGCGCTAGATCATGTTTTTGGTTATGCATTAGGCTTGGACATGACTCGAAGAGACCTACAAGGACAAATGAAAAAAATGGGACGCCCTTGGGAAATAGGTAAAGCTTTTGAAAAATCAGCGCCTATGGGCGAAATTGTTCCGGCATCAGAAGTGGGTCATCTTTCTGAAGGGCCTATCAGTCTAAAAGTGAATGGCGAATTGAAGCAACAAGGTGACCTTAACCAAATGATCTGGAAAACGGCAGAAATGATAAATTATTTATCTGAATATTATGAATTAGCCGCAGGTGACTTGATTATGGCAGGTACGCCAGCGGGTGTTGGCTCGATAATAAAAGGCGACCTTATGACAGGCAATATCGCAGGCTTAGGCGAATTCAATATTACCGTTGTTTAGCTTTTTTTGAGCTGTGCTTGATGATGTATTATTAAGTGCAAGCCTCTGCTTTTTGAGTAGAAAATTCATAGTTGAAGAGTGGCTTTTATAGGTAATCTTTTTATCTAGCAATATTGTTTCAATATGTGATTTGAACTTTTTCTAAATAAATAACATTCGTTAAACCAAATAGAATAAATAAAAAGACCAGTTTGCCTCTTAACAAGCTGGTCTTTTTGACTCTTGTCACCTTACACATAGAAAATTCTATAACTACAGCATTAATTGCTATAACACGGCACCAATGAACTGTTTTAGTTCGTCGGTTCGTGGGTCAGATAAAAGCGTTTTAGAGTCGCCTTCTTCCCAAACCTTGCCTTCATGCATAAAAACTACTCGACTCCCTACATCACGAGCGAAATTCATTTCATGGGTAACGAGAACCAAGGTAATGCCTTCTTTAGCGAGTTGTTCGAGTACCTTTAATACCTCACCTACGAGTTCAGGATCAAGCGCTGAGGTGATTTCGTCACAGAGCAAGACCTTTGGTGACATAGCCAATGCACGAGCAATAGCAACACGTTGTTGCTGCCCGCCAGAAAGTTTTTCTGGGTAGCTGTCGAACTTCTCTGCGAGGCCTACTTTTTCGAGCATGGCGCGAGCGATTTGTTCCGCTTCGCTTTTGCTCTTTTTTAACACGATTGTTGGCGCAAGCATGACATTTTCGCCAACCGTCATGTGTGGGAAGAGGTTAAAGTTTTGGAAAATCATACCAACGCTAAGGGCAAGACGACGTACTTGAATGTCTTCTGACGTCACTTCGTTACCATCAACGGTAATGCCTCCTTCTTGGTATTCTTCCAAACCATTAATGCAGCGCAAAAGAGTGCTCTTCCCCGAACCGCTTCTTCCTATGATAGAAATTACTTCTCCAGCTTTGATATCCAGATCAATGCCTTTTAGAACATGAAGGTCGCCGTAGTATTTATGAACTTGATGTAGGTTAACGAGAGACATTGAATTTTTTCTCCAGAATTTTGCTGTACCAAGAAAGTGGGTAACAAAGCAGGAAGTAAATAATGGCCACTAAAGTAAACACTTTAAACGGTTCGAAGGTGGCGTTGTTTAGCATAGTACCAACCTTGGTCAACTCGACAAAACCAATAATAGAAGCCAACGCGGTACCTTTAATAACCTGTACAGAAAAGCCAACCGTTGGTGCGGTAGCAACTCGAATTGCTTGCGGCAAAATGATGTAACGCAGCGTTTGAAGAAAGTTGAGTCCCAAACAGCGGCTGGCTTCCCATTGGCCTTTTGGTAGGGTGTCGATGCAACCACGCCAGATTTCTACCAAAAACGCGCTGGTAAAAAACGTTAACGACAGAATCGCTGCGCCCCATGCGGATATTTCATAACCCAACATAGACAAGCCAAAGAAGCACAAAAACATCTGCATTAATAAAGGTGTACCTTGAAACAATTCTACATAAATACGCACTACCTTTGTCATCACTGAGTTGCGAGTTAGGCGCATCGCAGTTAATAACAGTGCAACAGATGAACCACCAATAAAAGCGGCTATCGACAGTAGAATTGTCCATTGTGTTGCGAACAATAAATTGCGAAGAATATCGTAATTTGTAAATTCAACCATTGAATCTTTCTCCTTTTATCTAGTCGCGCGATAAGTGAACAAATGTTTGCCTAATGTATTAAAAGCAAACCTTAGAAGGATAGATAAACCAAGGTAAAGCAAAGCAGTAACCAAGTAACTTTCAAATGCGCGGAAGTTACGTGATTGCACAAGATTTGCGGCGTATGTTAAATCTTCAACGGAAATCTGAGAAATGACTGCAGAACCAAGCATTACTATTATGCATTGGCTGGTTAACGCTGGGTAAATTTTCTCGAAAGCAGGTACGAAGATGACGCGAGTCAACGTTTGACGAAAAGTCAGACCCAATACCTTTGCTGCTTCGATTTGACCTTTAGAGATGCTACCTAGTCCAGCACGGATAATTTCTGTGCTATAAGCGCCTAAGTTGATGGTGAGAGCGATCATACTGGCTTCCCACGGTGACAACCTCATACCTAGAGCAGGAAGACCAAAGAAGATAAAAAAGAGTTGTACAATAAAAGGTGTGTTTCGAATTAACTCTACATAGACAGTCACTGCACGTTGACTGGCTTTATTACCATATTGACGAGTAGTTGCGCAGGCTGTTCCTAATGCTACACCTAGAATAGTTGTCAGCACAGTGAGCTCAACAGTGGTCATAAGACCACTGAAGAAAACGTCGCTGTATTGCAAAAGATCAGAGAAATACAACATGAGGAAGCCTTAAGCGCCGAAGCCTGTTGGTAGCGGCGCTTTTAACCATTTCATAGAAATATTGTTTAATTCGCCATTTGCCAATGCTTTTTTAATTAGCTCATTTACTTTCGCTTGTAGTGCAACTTCACCTTTTGCCATGCCTACATAACAAGGAGAGTCTTTTAGCATGAACTTGCTTTCAGGAGCTCGCTGAGGCTGACGGTTTGCAATTTCTGTTGCGACTAAGTTACCTGTTGCGATCAAGTTAACCTGACCAGAAAGGTAGGCTGTTAACGTTGTGTTGTTGTCTTCGAAACGACGAACGTTCACAGATTTAGGTGCGTGTTTTTCTAGTTCTAGGTCTTCAACAGAACCACGAGTAACGCCTACAGTTTTTCCAGCCAAATCTTGGATTTTGTTAATACTTACATCATTAGAGCCAAAGACGCCTAAGAAGAAAGGTGCGTAAGGTGTAGAAAAGTCGATGGCTTTTTCACGCTCAGGGTTTTTGCCCAAACTAGAGATAACCAAGTCTACTTTTTTGGTTTGTAGATAAGGAATACGATTTGCGCTGGTAACCGGAACGATTTCAACTTCAACGCCCATTTCCTTTGCAATGTAGTTTGCCATATCAATATCGATCCCTTGTGGCTTTAAATCAGTACCGATAGAACCAAAAGGAGGGAAGTCTTGAGGAACGGCAATACGAATCAGCTTACGATCCGTGATGTCTTGTAAAACATCAGCCGTTGCATTTAATGCAGAAAAACCTGCTGCGATGATTAATGTTCTACTTAGGAGTTTTGTTAATTTTTTCATTAGGGAAAACCTTTCTTTTAATTGATTGAATGCCTGAAATATAAGAAGCAACTCTCGTGCCAATATGAAACAAAAGTTTCTTATTTGTTTTCTTGTGAAACAAAAGGTTCTCTTTCATGCTTGATGACTTTAATTATATGTACTCGAAGCAACGACTCAGAGAAGAGCATTGAGCTCTGGTAGTTTTTAATGCTTAAAATCGGTGCGTCGATGAAACTTTCGTTTCTTTTTTGGTGCTTAGTGAAATAAAACGCTAATCTAAGTTGGCAGGTAATCAACAATCGATTACCTTATTGGCAATCATTATCAAGCAGAGGTTCTTACGTGACGACAACGCCGGTGAAGGCAAAGCAGGATGTGTTATCCCTGATCGAGACAAATTATTCCACCTTGTCTCCTTCTGCGCGATCAATTGCCAATTATTTACAACAGAATCCATTAGCGATTGTAAGCCAGACATCGGCTGAGATTGCAGATAACACCAATACATCAAAGGCGACTGTGAGCCGTTTTTTTCGTCAGCTTGGTTACGACTCTCATCAAGGAGCGAAACAGGCTCAACTTGCTTTACGTGAAAGAGGCGTGCCTATATTTACAGAAGGCTCTTCGTTAGACCAAACTGCTCAGGAAATGAGAAACCTCGCATTGACGTTTGAAGGTTTGAGTCCAGAAACCTTAAACGATATTAGTCAGCGTCTAGTCAAGGCGAGCCGAGTAACGTTAATAGGCTTTCGAAATGCCTATCCATTGGCTCTACATTTTCGTCAACAGCTCCAGCAAGTTCGCCATTCTGTTCGGTTATTGCCTCAACCGGGTCAAACTTTAGGTGAAGACTTACATGATATTTTAGACGATGAAGTGATTGTATTACTTGGTTTTAGACGGCGTACTCGTCAATTTAAGCAAATTGTTCAGGCATTAGAAGGCCGAGATACTGTATTGATTACAGACCCAACTGGGCAAGTTTATAACCAACAGGTCTCTCAAGTGTTGGTATGTCATCTTGGTAGCGAAAGTCCCTTTGATAGCTACGCGGCGCCAATGAGCCTTATTTCTATGCTATGTAATCGAGTATTTGGTTTTCTTGGCGATGGTGCTAATCGTCAGACTAAAGACATCGCAGAGTTATATGAAGCATTAGATGAATTAGAACCTTAAATCTGTCTGTTAGTTTTTGTTTTACTTTACTTTATTATTTTCATGGGGTTTTTGCTGTATGCATTGCAATATGGCGAGCATAAATTAAATATGGATAGTTTGATCTAGTATTCCTTGGGATTCACTCTAAAATCTTCCAGCATGGCATTTCAAGTAGTGAGTTAATCGTTTATCCAGTAGATGAATTACACTCACTTTCTAAGTTGTTCATTTTTTAATCTTTAGTATTCTTGCCTATATCTTTGAGTTTACATTCGTTGTTGGTGTTGCTAGTATCTCGCGCATCAAAGTGTATGGATGCGCGCACTTCCCTGTAATTTTTAACGGGACGTGTGTCCACGGCACGTTTATCTGTGATTTACGTTGGTGTGCATTATCAATAATATAAACAACCCTGCTGAAGAACTCACCACGATTGGCTGTGCCATTCGGTTAGATCAGGTTTGCCTAGAGATTGAAGGTAAACAAGTCATCCATCAGTTGTCTCTGGATACTAATGTCCGTCGGCTTGGTGTGATTGGTCGTAATGGCTCGGGCAAGTCTACGTTATCCCGCTTACTTTCAGGTTTGATTGACACGACATCTGGACAGCTTGAAATTGCTGGTTTCAACCCATTTAAAGACCGCCGCGCTGCATTGCGAGAGGTCGGTCTACTGTTTCAAAATCCAGACCATCAGATTATTTTTCCAACAGTCTTAGAAGAATTGACCTTCGGGTTGCGCCAATTGGGTCAAGACAAAACCGAAGCCAAAAAGAATGTGTTGGAAATGTTGTCGGCGTTCGGCAAAGAGCACTGGCAGGATGTGCATTGCTCTACTTTATCTCATGGACAAAAACATCTGGTTTGCCTGATGTCGATTGTCGCTATGAAACCTAATCTCATTATTCTCGATGAGCCGTTTGCTGGCTTGGATATTCCTACTAAACGCCAATTACAGCGTTACCTCGATACGTTTTCCGGTAGCCTTATTCATATCAGCCACGACCCAGACGACCTTCAGAATTACGACCAACTTTTATGGTTGGAAGCTGGCCAAGTGGCGGCTTTAGGGGATTCTGATGAAGTTATGTCACGTTATTTAGCGGCCATGCACGAACTAGGGGAAAGCGATGATATCTCTGACCTCTCCAGTTGAAACCCGAGCACATCATTGGCCTGCTGGATTAAAACTAGGGTTGCTGAGTCTGGTGACCTTTGGTTTGTTCTTTGTTGATAGCGTTATCTTCCACGGCTTGTTTTTGGCTTTTGTCGCTGTGCTCTATGCATTACCGGGAACCGTGTTCTTTAAAAATGGCTGGAAGCATCTGAAGATTTTATGGCCATTTGTTTTTATTGTGGTTGTTTGGCATCTGTTCACAGATGAGCTACCGCTGGGTTTAACCGTTGCCTTTCGCATGATGTCTGCGGTGGGGATGGCAAATCTGGTGACCATGACAACACGCCTTTCCGACATGATTGATGTTGTACATTGGCTTACTCGACCGCTGCGCAAGCTAGGTTTTAACCCTCGAGTATTAGAGCTGTCAATTGCCTTAGTGATTCGCATGACTCCAGTGCTTGTTTCCAAAGGGCAAAAACTGACTTTGGCGTGGCGCGCTCGCTCAACTCGCCGCTCTGGCTGGCGAATTATTTTACCCTTTACGGTCCTCGCGCTTGACGATGCGGATCATGTTGCCGAAGCTTTAAAAGCTCGCGGCGGATTAACAAACCAAGAAAACCAAGAGAGAAAATAATGGAAAAAAATATTGCTTATATTGCTTTGTTTGCGGCTTTGGTTGCAGCACTGGGCTTGATCCCTAAAATAACCCTTGGCTTTGGTGTGCCGATTACGGCGCAAGGCCTTGGTATTATGCTTTGCGGTACGATACTGGGCGCCAAACGCGGTGCGTTAGCTGTGTTGTTGTTGCTGTTATTGGTTGCCATTGGCTTGCCTTTATTGGCGGGTGGTCGAGGCGGTTTGGGACTGTTCTTTGGCGTAACGGGCGGCTTTCTAATTGGCTGGCCTATCTCTGCTTATGTAACAGGTTTGATTGTTGAGAAATGGCGCACAGGTTCTATTGTCCTTGTTTCAGCCATTGCGTCCGTTATCGGCGGCATCTTTGTGGTGTATCTGTTTGGTATTGTTGGCATGGCGATCGTCTTGGAAAAAACATTCTTCGAGGCCGCTGCACTGATGGTTGCTTTTATTCCTGGAGACATTATTAAAGTGATTATTGCTGCCTTCCTTACTGGGGCTATTGCTAAAGCTCGTCCAGCCAGCTTGCTGTCTCGACAGGTTAAAGCCACATCGTAATAGACGTTTAAGTCTGCGTGAATCCTAATATCTGTGGACTGCAATAGAGGAAGTGAGATGAACATTCAGATTTATACCGATAATGTTTCCGCTAACCACATCCTCTATTATGCGCTGACACGACTCTACGGCAAAAACAGCGTTTGCTTTATTAATGCCAATGAAATTTTAAGCGGCGTGTTAAGCAAGGATGTGGATCTTTTCGTGATGCCCGGCGGTGCCAGCCGCTACAAAGCGGATAAACTCAATGGCAAAGCAAATCACATAATTAAAGCTTATGTTGAACAGGGTGGCCGCTATTTTGGTATTTGTGGCGGCGCCTACATGGGCTGTAATGTGACGAAATGGGCGCAAGGTCTGCCTCATGAAATCATTGTTCACAATGAACTGAATTTTTTCTCGGGAGCGGCTATCGGCCCAGTTGAGGCGTTTGGTCGCGGCGATAATTATAACCAAACCGATGCTCATCTAGTGACGCTGGAATACCAAGGTAAGCTTGTCGAATCACTGTATTTGGGTGGCTGTGTTTTTCAGCCTGATGCTAAGGATAGTTATGAAGTCTTAGCGTCTTTTTCCGATTTACCGGACAAACCTGCCGCTATTGTCTCTGGTCGTTACGGTCAGGGGCGATGGTTACTTTGCTCAACACATCCCGAATACGACAACGAAGCTGTTGAATTGCTGGACTTTAATGTGATCGGCAATCAGTACGAGCATTTTTCTCGGTTGCCAAATGATGCCGATTTACGACTTGAGCTGCTGGAGAGCTTATTAGTTAATCTAGACCTTCCTTCCTGTTAATAAGGCGCCTATTTTAAGAATATCTGACTCAGTGTGCTCATAACATCTTACCTAACACATAGCACCTAGTGCTGTTTCAGTTGACTTCTTGGTGAAACGATTGTTTCATATGTTTTAATTAAGGAGGACATATGAAACATGCCATCGTACAAAATCCATTTATTACGTTAAGCGATCAAGACGGAAATAGCGCTCTTTTTACCAGTACAACAGCGGATTCAGTTACTCATAAAGATCAGCCTTTAAAAGGCCTTCGCTTAGCCGTGAAAGACTTGTTTCATATGGCAGGGTTACCCACTTCCGCAGGCAATCCAACTTGGCTAGCCAGTCATGATATTCCAACTCACACATCATCGAACGTAACGGCTTTACTTGCGGCTGGTGTTCAGTTCTGTGGCAAAACTATTACCGATGAATTGGCGTACAGTTTAAATGGCCAGAACATTCATTACGGAACCCCTGAAAACCCAATTACACCAGATCGTTTACCAGGTGGTTCATCATCTGGTTCAGCCGTAGCGGTAGCTTCTGGGCTGGCTGATATTGGCTTAGGTACCGACACGGGTGGCTCTATTCGTGTGCCTTCTAGTTACAACGGTTTATTTGGATTACGTCCGACTCATGGTGTGATTGATTCCGACAACATGGTTGCTCTAGCACCATCTTTTGATACGGTCGGATGGATGACGAAAGATCTAGAAACCTTAGAGAATGTCGCTAAGGTTTTACTTAGTAAAGTGTTGCCAGAAAACGCCCTAACTTCCTTTAATCAGGTTCTGATTTGCGACAATTTAGTCGATCAAGTTGCCCATAGTCGCGAGCTACATACGCAACTTGATCTATGGCGTCATCAAGGATTGTTAACAGACGAAGCCTCTTTGCTTATTGATACTCAAGCGTGGAAAGCCAGTGAAACGTTTCGTACTTTACAAGGTGCGGAAATTTGGCAAGAACATGGCGATTGGATTACAGAAGTGCAGCCAGAATTCGCACCTGATATTCAGTTACGTTTTGAATGGTGTGCAACGATTTCGGCTGATGACATCGCTGCAGCGAAACAACAGCGCAAAGATTTTGCTGATTGGATTCAAGGCGAGTTAAAAGACTCTGTTCTTATTATTCCAACAACACCGGGTTTATCGCCATTGTTTACTGCCTCCGCGGACGATTTGGCGGCTTACCGTAATCAATTAATGGACATGACGGCCATTGCTGGATTAGCGGGTTTGCCGCAATTGCATTTACCTGTTTGTGAATTGAATGGTGCACCGTGCGGTTTGTCTTTGATTGGGTCAAAGGGCAGTGATTTAGCGTTAATTGAATTTGCAAAAACATTGATGGAGCAAAGCTTGTGAGCCAAGAGAATAGGAATAAAAGTGGGATCGCGTTTACGGCACCGCATTTTAAAGCGACAGAAGCAGGGCAAAAAATACTAGAACAAGGTGGCACCGCGATAGAAGCTATGGTGGCCGCAGCGGCAGCAATTGCTGTTGTGTATCCGCACATGAATGGTTTAGGCGGTGATGGTTTTTGGCTGATTAGTGAGCCGGGAAAAGCGCCAGTTGGCATCGATGCTTCTGGTAAAGCGGCACAAGGTGCAACGCTTGATTTCTATAAGAACAGCGGCTGCGAAAGCATTCCAACGCGAGGCGGAAAAGCCGCGTTGACGATGGCTGGCGCGGTAGCCGGTTGGCAAGAAGCCTTATCGATCAGCGAAACGTGGCAATCGCCTTTGCCTTTATCAGGTTTATTGGAAGACGCTATTCAATTTGCTGAAAACGGCAGTGCGGTGACGCAAACCTATGTAGACGCCAGTAATAAGGTTTTTGATGATTTAGCCGACGTTCAAGGCTTTTCGGTGTATTTAAAAGACGGTATCGTCTATCAGAAAGACGATAATTTAATACTTTCAGCTTTAGGGAAAACGCTAAAACGCCTTACTGAAAATGGTTTAGACGATTTTTATCATGGTGAAATCGCGCAAGAATTGGCAAAAGACTTAGAAACTGCAGGTTCGCCAATTCGATTGGAAGACTTTCATTCTTATCTAGCTAAACGAGTAAAACCGCTGCAAGTCACAACCAGTGCAGGAACCTTATACAATTTGTCTGCGCCGACTCAAGGTATCGCGTCGTTATTGATTTTGGCTTTGTACGACCGTTTACATACACAAGCTAAAACGCCAACCGACATGGCGCATTTGTTAATTGAATCGACCAAACAAGCCTTTATTGCACGTAATCAGTACGTGACGGACGAATCACGTTTAACAGCAGATTTAGAGGCTTTATTAGCCGATGAATCACTGGAAGAAATGCTGAGTAATATTTCTTTAGACCGCGCACAGACTTGGCCTCATATGGCGAAGCACGGCGATACCATTTGGATGGGCGCGTGTGACAGTGAAGGCCGGATGGTGAGTTACATTCAGAGCCTTTATTGGGAATTCGGCTGCGGTGTGGTGAGCCCTTCTACTGGCATTGTTTGGAACAACCGAGGCTCATCTTTCTCATTGGAAGAAGGCTCACTTCAAGAGCTTGGACCAAACCTGAGACCTTTCCATACATTGAACCCTGCGTTCGCTGAACTGAACGATGGCCGTCGTATGAGCTACGGCACCATGGGCGGAGAAGGTCAGCCACAAACTCAAGCGGCGCTGTTTAGTCGTTATGTTTATCACAATATGCCGTTAGATAAAGCCATTAGCGAAGGTCGCTGGTTGTTGGGTCGCACTTGGGGTGATGTGAGCCATAATTTGAAAATTGAAGAAGATTTTGCCGAAATGGTCGCGGACGAATTGAAAACACGCGGACATGATTTGGTCGTTGTCGATTCGCAAAGTGAAATGATGGGGCACGCTGGGGCCGTTGTATTGCTTGGTAATGGTGAAGTATTAGCGGCAACCGATACGCGCAGCGATGGCTTAGCGCTACAAAATAATGAAGTTAGTGCTACATAGTGAAGTTACTGAGTTTTTGTCGTGAATTTAACGCTAATTTACGTGGTAATTTACACAGTAGTAATTGTTGATTTTAGTTGATCTGAATTAGAAAAAGGAAAAATGAATGTCATTTGTAATGGAAAATTACCCAATGTTATTGGCCATGATGGGAACCGGCATTGTCGGCGGTATTCTGGCGGGGTTATTGGGTGTGGGTGGCGGTATCGTCATCGTTCCTGTTTTGTTCTTTATTTATCAAGGTTTGGGCATCAGCAGTGATACTGCAATGTTAGTCGCGACGGCAACGTCTTTGGCGACCATTATTCCAACATCAATCAGCTCTATTCGTTCGCACCGTGCCAAAGGCAATGTGGATTTTGATCTATTGAAGCATTGGGGCGTGTTTATATTCATCGGTGTTGTGATCGGTAGTGTTGTCGTTACCCGTGTTGAAGGCCAATGGCTAACGCTGTTGTTCGGCATCGTTGCCTGTCTGTCGGCGTTGAATATGTTGTTCGCACGCAAAGAGGCCATGTTCAAGTCGTTACCGGGAAAAACGGGTCAAAGTGTTATGGCGACCTTGATCGGTTTGTTCAGCAGCATGGTGGGTATTGGTGGCGGGACATTAACAGTGCCAACACTGACTTTTTGTAACTATCCAGCTCATCGCGCAGTGGGAACCGCCGCCGCTGTGGGTTTGATTATTTCCCTTCCAGCCGCCATTACTATGTTGATATTCGGTGAGCGTCCAATCGATGCGCCTTTCGGTACGATTGGTTTGGTAAACGTGATTGGTTTTGCTTGCATCGTACCATTAACGGTTGTGTTTGCGCCTATTGGAGCGGGTCTTGGGAGTCGTCTTGATTCCGCGAAATTGAAAAAAGTCTTTGCTATTGTGTTGATCATCACGGGTTTACGCATGCTTTACCAATCCATTTTTTAAACGTTTCTCTAATTAAGCGTTTTTCTCATTAGACGTCTTTCTCATTAGGAGTACTTATGCAACCTTTGTCTTTTCCTCCAAGGTTATTAATGGGCCCAGGCCCAATTAACTGTTATCCGCGTGTGTTAACTGCGATGTCGACGCAATTGGTTGGGCAATACGATCCGACCATGACAAGTTATATGAACGAAGTCATGGAACTGTACCGTCGTGTATTTAATACACAGAACCAACAAACCTTTTTGATCGATGGAACGTCTCGCGCGGGTATTGAAGCCGCGCTGATCTCCTGTTTGGAGCCAGGCGATAAAGTCTTGGTGCCGATCTTTGGTCGCTTTGGACACTTGTTGGCAGAAATAGCAGAACGCGCCGATGCCGAAGTTCATACAATTGAAGTACCTTGGGGTGAAGTGTTTGATCCTCAGCAAATTGAAGAGGCATTAAAGCGAATACAGCCAAAGTTGTTAGCGATTGTTCAAGGCGATACCTCGACAACCATGTTGCAGCCATTGGAAGAGCTTGGTGATATTTGCCGCGCTCACGATGTGTTGTTTTACACAGACGCGACGGCATCAATCGGCGGAAATCCATTTGAGACAGACGCGTGGAAAATCGATGCGGTGTCGGTTGGTTTGCAGAAATGTCTTGGTGGTCCATCAGGCAGTGCGCCAATGACCTTGAGTGATCGCTTTGTCGATTGCGTCCGCAAACGTGCTCATGTTGAAGCGGGTATTCGTGATGCCCATCACAAAAGCGCGACGGGTCAGCGTATTCGTTCAAACTATTTTGATTTACCCATGATCATGGATTATTGGGGCGATGAACGCCTGAATCATCACACGGAAGCCGCCACCATGTTGTTTGGTGCGCGTGAATGCGCAGTGGGTTTATTGACCGAAGGCCAAGACGAAGTACTAAAGCGTCATCAGTTTGCAGGCAATGCCATGTTGTCAGGTGTTCAAGCCATGGGGCTTCAACCGTTTGGCGATTTGAAACACAAAATGAGCAATGTGGTTGGTGTACATATTCCAGATAATGTAGACGGCGAAGCGATTCGTCATACTTTGTTGAATACCTTTAATATTGAAATTGGCACCAGCTTTGGCCCACTAAAAGGCAAAGTATGGCGTATCGGAACCATGGGTTATAACGCCCGCCAAGATGCGGTATTGCAAACCTTACAATCTCTTGAAACTGTATTGCGACGTGCTGGATTCAGCTTGTCAGCAGGTGAAGCGGTTGATGCTGCGATGGCTGTTTACAGTGGAGAATCATAATGCCTGATTACGGCAAAATCGCACAACAAGTCATGATGCGTTGTGATGAGCTTGGCAAAATCAGTCAATCAGATGAAAATTTGGATCGACGCTATCTCACACCAGAGCACCAGCAGGCGAACCAATTAGTGGGCGAATGGATGTCCCAAGCGGGTATGAAAACTTGGCAAGATGAAGCTGGAAATCTGTGGGGACGTTTGGAAAGTAAAACACCAAATGCACCACGATTTTTAGTGGGCAGTCATTTGGATACGGTTCCGAATGGCGGTAAATATGATGGTATGTTGGGGGTATTGGCGCCGATCTCCTTAATAAATGAATTTAATGAACAATCTATCGAATTGCCATTTCATTTTGATCTCGTTGGGTTTGGCGACGAAGAAGGTACGCGTTTTCGTTCTACTTTATTGGGCAGTCGTGCACTCACAGGCGAATGGCCAGCTGAATGGGCAGAAGTGGAAGACGCTGACGGTATTAGTTTAAAAAATGCTTTAAAAACCTTCGGCTCCGACTTCGATAAAATCCCCAATGCGGCCATTTCTACAGATGATTTAATAGGGTATTTGGAACTTCACATTGAACAAGGTCCTGTGTTAGAAGACGAAAATTTACCGGTTGGCGTGGTTAGTGCGATTGCTGGCGCGAAGCGTTTTGATCTGTCTGTCAAAGGCATGGCGGGACACGCAGGCACAGTGCCAATGCCACTACGTCAAGACGCATTATGCGCGGTCAGTGAAATGATTTTGGTCGTGGAAAAAGTCGCTCAAGAACATGGCATTGTTGCCACCGTCGGACAGATAAATAACCGTCCCAATGGCGTAAATGTCATCTCAGGTAACACTCAATTTTCATTAGACATTCGCAGTGAATTTGATGGGAAACGCGATGCAGGACTGGCGCAAATCATGGCAGAAATACAGGTCATCGCCGACCGTCGAAACGTGATTTTAGAATCGAAGCAAACCCATTCTGCGCCTTCGGTTCATTGTGACTCAGCATTGCAGGGAGTCCTTCGTAACGCCATAGAACACGCAGGGCACAAAGTACTGACATTGCCTTCTGGTGCAGGGCACGATGCTATGGCGATTGCGGACATTTGCCCTGTAGCTATGTTGTTTATGCGTTGTGACAAAGGTATCAGCCATAATCCAGCGGAAGCGATTACTACACCAGATGTCGCGGTGGCGTTAGAGGTTTTGGATCACGCTATTAAAAACTTGGGTTAGGGTTAGATAGTTTGTTTTGCTGAAGAGCTCACAGAACACCGCAGCTTCCCGAGAAGACTCGAAGAATCGCTCTGGTGTTATGTTGGATTTTTCTCATACGCTATCAAAAGACATTCAGAATTTGTGAGGTAAAAAATGAAGTTCACAAGAATTTACAACGATAAAGAAGGCAAAAGCCACTTTGGTGAATTGGAACTCGAGCTGAAAGACGGCGGGCCGATTGGTTTTTTGTCAGAACGATTCCCAGCGGGCGACATTATCTTTCGTGAAACCCCAAGCGACTACGATTTTAAATGGCATCCAGCACCACAGCGTCAGCTTCTTTTCATTATTAAAGGACGATGTGAGTTCAAAGTATCCTCTGGCGAAACACGCCAATTCGGTGGTGGTGATTTAATCCTTCTAGAAGACACCGCAGGCGAAGGCCATTGCAGCAAAGCGCTCTTCAATGAAATCCGCCACTCCATCTTCGTCACCGTACCGGAAGACGTCACCTTTTAGACCTGAACATCACTAGTTCCTTCCTTTTTGCTTTCCTTCAGCTAAAAAGTAAGTGGAAGGGGTGGGGTTGCTCTTGGTTTCAATTTCAATAGTTTTGCAGAGCAAAGTAACATCTAATTTGTCTGTGGCTATTATAAGCTGAAAAACCGTATTGATGTTTAAATGTGTGAGAATAAGAACGCTTGTAGTTCGTCTAGTTCTTTGTCTATTGCTAAAATATGTACGGTTGCTTTAGTGTCCAATGCCGTTAGTGTTTCTTTATCTGATGTTTCCGATATCTGTTTTGTTAGTATTTCGACTTGTTCAAGTTCTCGCCCCATATTAGTAAAAATTGCATGGGAGCGGAAATCAAATTCATTGTCTGTTCCCTTGTAATACCAGTCCCCAAATCGGGTTTCTTTTATGTCTAGATGTGATGCTTGAGTGTTGCCTTGTAGGGCATCAATGAGGAACTGTATTTTCCAGCTTTGCAGTTCAAGCAAACAAGATGCAGTATGAGCAAAGGCCATAGATTTATAGCCAGCCTCCATTAATTCTTCCGAATTTTTGGCAGTTTTATCAAATGAACTGCTCAGGCTTTTACAAGATTCGCTCACATCGACGGTTAGGCTGTGTAGATTTCCAATTTGAAGGCTGACTTTATTGGTTCGCTCGTCGATGTTATTTACGAGTGTTGAAATTTGTTCGCTGGAGTCTCTAGATTTTGTTGCTAGTGCTCTTACTTCATCGGCTACAACCGCGAAACCGCGACCATGTTCGCCTGCTCGTGCTGCTTCAATGGCGGCATTAAGTGCGAGTAAATTCGTTTGATCGGAAATACTTTGAATTGTATCGGTAAACCCTTTTATTTCACTGGCCGTGCTTTTTAATCCATTTACTTCTTCTGCACTACTTTTGGTTAACGATGTGATGCTTGCTAATGATTCTACTAATTGCATGATTTCTTTTTTATTACGTGCAACGTCTTCGTTATCCCCTTCAGATGCGCTCATTGGTTCGAATAACAAGTCAGATATTTTGTTTACGGATTTTAACGAACATGTAATTACATCTTGTTGTGGCAAGATGAGTTGATCTCCTGCATGGGGTGTATTTTTTAAAGTTAGACTGTCTTCTGTCAGAACCTGAACTTCCGCTTTTAGCGCTTCAATTTCTCGCTCTAATGTATTTTTTTCTATTTCTACTGTGTTTAATTCACTTTCTAATGTTTGAATTCGCTTCTTACCAAATAGCATATGGACTCCTAATAACGAATAAGTGAACGAAAATACCAGCACCGTATGATGCTGGTATTTCTGATATCGGATGACTTAGGTATTAATCCATATCTGGTTCAAACAAGCCGCGTTTCATATAAAACTTGACCCACAGAGCCGCGATAACACTAATCACTAACAACATGCCGCCAGCGATGCTGAATATCATCTGTGTCATTTCTGGTGCAGGTGAGTTATTGATGATGACGTACACCATCGCCACGATACCTGCAATTTGAGGAAGTGGATAAAAAGGTGTTTTATACGGACGAGCATGGTTTGGCATGTGTTTACGAAGCACGATCACATCAATATGAGAGATGATGTAAGCCAGTAAATAACTTGTTGTCGCGGCAATAACTAAGACGATTAAGGAGTCAATATCAAGTGATAAGAATGGAATCATAGTGAAAGCCGCCATCATCACAATGCCTACCCATGGAGTATTGTAACGATTTAATGCTTTCAATTGGGGGAAGGCTTGTTTTTGCTCGGCCATGCCATGAAGCATTCTAGGTAATGCCGCAAAAATCGTATTAATCGTACTGCATGTCGCCGCTAATGCCATTAATGTAGCAATGAATAACCCTGCGTCACCAAAGACTGCATTAGCGTAATCAAGATAGGGGATTGGAGAGCCGAGCAATGTTTCTGTGCTTAAAAACAAACTTGCGCCAAATATGAACGCAAGAAATATTCCGAAGATTGCGAATAATGAAAAATGCATCGCACGTGGAATGTTTTTGACAGGGTCTTTCACCTCATTAATCATAGGGCATATGTATTCTGCCCCAACGAATAACCACATAGCGAGGGCAATTAGGCTGATGAAACTGCCATCAGCTACGCCAGCAAAACCCCAATCCACAGGTGTACCTGTTGCTTCTGCAGGAGAGGTTCCAATAATTGCTATGAGAGCAAGTAGAACAAGCGCACTAACAAGGATAAATGCCACAACGTTCTGTACTTTGGCGAACACATTTGTCCCAACAAGGTTGGTAATCATCAAAATAATGACGATAAGAATAGGGACAACTTTTTCTGGAAACATACCAGGTAGTAATTCAGATAACATAGCATCGACCAAAAATAACTCTACTGGTATTGCTAGGCTTGCGACAATGACATAACCGGCGAAAACAGAAACAATTGCTGGGAAATGTCCTATAGCTTTTTGTGTGTAAGTTGCCAATGTGCCTTCTTGTGGAAACATGAGTGACAACTCGGCAAAACTCATTGCATTAAATTGTGAAATAATCAGAGCGGCGATCATGGCGAAAACAAACGTTGTTCCTCCCATGCCTACACCCTGCATCGCTGATATCATCGCGCCTTGAACGATAACTAAGCCAATACAAATTGCCATCATGGTAGGCAACCCCATTTTTGCTTTATTTTTTATCGCTGATTGATCAGCTGTTTTTATGGTTCCTGAATTTGCGATATCGCTCATGTTCCTATTCCTCTTGTGAGTAAAACGTTCTTACGATGCCCGTTCTTACGATGTTAGAGCCGATCAAACCGATAAGGGCTTGGGTCGATAAGGGGGATTGCATTAGAGACAAGGTCTGCCGCTAATTGTCCTGCTGCTGGGCCAGTACCAAATCCGTGGCCTGAAAATCCTGTTGCTATAGTCAGACCTGGGATTTCTTTGATGTGATCTATAACAGGATTAGAATCTGGAGTGACGTCGATGACGCCAGCCCAGGCTTCTTCTATTTCTGCTTGGTCGAAAATTGGCCAAGCATTACGAAGGTTGGTTAATGCTTCTTGATTTAAATCTGGATTGAATGAAGGGTCCAAAGTGCGAATTTTTTCAAATGGCGATGGGCTATTGGCGTTCCAACGGCGTGCAACAGTGAGATCCTTGATAAATTCACGCCCTAAGGACGGGCGCAGAAAGCTTCTTTGTGCACGAAGTTGGCTCAGATAACGCCAACCAATTAATAGATGGTCTAGTGTAATCGGTGCATCAAGCGCACCTCGTTGAGTGATGATAAAGCCACCATCCTGATGTTTTCGAAACGAAAAATCTGGGCCGCCTACGGAAATGTTTGTTGGACCGTCCATTGGTTTGGTTCGTAACACAGAGCAAATTACAGGGAGTGTCGGTAAAGAAACGCCATGGTTTCCTAAGAAACGTCTCGACCATGCACCGCCACAAAGCAGGACTTTCTCGCAGCGTATTTCTCCTTTTTCAGTGACTACGCCGCTGATTTTTCCACCAGATGTAGACAGCATTCGTACAGCGCAGTTTTGAACCATAATAGCGCCTTTCTCTATGGCTGATTTGGCAATAGAGCTTGCTGCAATAGATGGCTCAGCACGACCATCCGAAGGCGTATAAATCCCGCCTAACCATTTACCTTTGCCACCGGGAACAGCTTCATCTATTTCTTTTGAACTCATCATTTTCGAATCTAAAGACAGTGAATTAACCGATTTCAACCAAGCTTCGTGTATGGCAACTTGTTCTTCAGTTTTGGCTAAGAACATGATTCCAGATTTTTTATAGCCAACTTCTTTGCCAATACGTTCTGGCATATTTGTCCAGATTTTATCGGCCGCCATTGCCAAAGGGACATCTTCAAAATGACGGCTGGTTTTGCGTATCCAGCCTAAATTTCGTGAAGATTGTTCGCCAGCAATATGGCCTTTCTCTAATAACACAACAGGAATATTCCGTTCAGCTAGCGTTAATGCAGCGGTCACACCAATGATGCCTCCACCGATAATGACGACCGTCGTTGAATCTGGTAGTTGATCGGTTGTGTGAACTGTCTCAAGTGTCTTGGTCATCAGGTCAATTCCTATGAGTATGCTTGATCAAGCGAGGTTGATTTTCGTAACGGCGGCTGAAGATGCACCTCGGTACGCGGTAACTTCGAGCTCCACCTTATAAACCGTGGAACCTAATGGTGGGCAAGTGACCGTTGTTGCTGGATCAATGCCGTGAAATCGTGATCCTATGTATTCCATAACCATATTTGTGTCTGCTGGGTCCTGAATAAACACGCGTGACATAACAACGTCTTCTAGAGATGCATCCACTGCGGTTAAAGCGGATTCAATATTCCGAAAGACTTGCTCAGTTTGTTCAATCACATCGTTTGGAATTTCTTTGGTTTCTGGATTACGTCCTGCGGTGTTTGAGACATAAATCCAGTTATCAATAGAAACAAGGCGAGAATAGCTGCCCATGATTTCAAACTTTGAACCTGTTTTTACCTTGGTGATTGTTGTCATCTGGTCTTCCAATAAGAATCTAGTAATGAAAATAAGTGCAATATAACTGACGCGAATTGAATCTAATATTCACGCCAGCCTCTTAAACGTTGAAGGGGGTAAATTGCTTACCTTAGCTCTGGGGTTTCCCAAAGATTTAGTTTCACACCGATATTTTTCTTAAGCGCGTTTTGATAGATCTTGGTTGCCCAAGCAACGTCTTCTGTCGGTAAACCACCTACAGATAACACGATGATTTCATCATCATTTTGACGGCCTGGTTTGTCCCCCGTTACGATGGAACCCAAATCTTCCAATTGGCCTTTTGTCATCAAACCTTCGTCGATCATGTCCATAAAGCGACAGCCAATAATCGGGATATACATGTGGGCAGGTTTCGGTGCTTCTTCATGCCACGCTTCATACAAACCAATGTTGTCCATGACTTTTCGAACGTCGTGTTTTTCTAAATCTTCATCAAATCGGCAATAGGCTGGCATCGAAATGTAGGCGCCTGCTTTTACCCATTCACGTTTTACAATTGGATAAGATGAAACATCACCGGTTTCGCCTGAGTTGCAGTAAGTCACGATATCGGTATCGCGCACCACGTCTTCAAGCGTGTCGACAACTTGTACATTGGTGATTTGAGGGAAGGTTTCTTTAACCCATTCAAGGAAGCTATCTAGGCTTTTCTGACCACGACCTTTTACTTTTAGGGTATCAATGTTTGGGCAGACGGCCATAAAGGCGGCAACAGAAGTTTTTCCCATAACCCCCGGCCCGAGTAGACCGATTACTTTGGAATCCTTACGAGCCAAATGGCGTGCACCAACACCGGGAACGGCACCAGTACGATAAGCAGAAAGAAGGTTGGCAGACATGTGAGCAAGTGGTGCGCCGGTATCAATGTCATTTAGGGTAAACATTAAAATAGAGCGTGGTAGACCGATTTCGCGGTTGGCGATATTGGAGCCATACCATTTCACACCACAGGTTTGATAATCACCACCAAGATAAGCTGGCATCGCCATCAAACGGCGGTCTGGTGTATGACGTGGCATGGTAGAAATTTCTGGATCTTCAGGGAAGGTCACCATAGCGCCATGGGAATCATTGTTCGCGCCAGCCATTCGATAGTCACCTTTATGCATTAGTGCGAACATATCTTCCATAGCGTCGACACATTTAGGCATGTCTGTCACGCCTGCTTTGATCATGTCTGGTTCAGATAGATATATAAAATCGATTTTTGTACTGTTTGGACTCGTGCTCTCTGACATAACATCACCTCAAAAGTATGGAATAGGTTTTTTATCTGTCGCTGTTTAGTTCGCTTTTATGGAATAACAGGCGATTTTTTCAGCCTGGTAGACCTTGCTCAAACAGCAGATGATTTCGATCCTAGACTTCTAAAAAAACCTCGTATTGAACTTTTGCGACATGGTGTTATTAATTTTTTAATTGATTGATTTTTGTTTGTTTGGCATTTGGTTTGCAGGAGATGGCGTATCTTAGGCATATTTATGAGTAAATTACCGTCATGTCACATTCTCCTCTTATTGATCATCTTGCAGGTATTCGTTCCAAACAGCCTTGGTTAGTGATGAGTGCGGCGGAGAAGTTTTCGCTCTCAGGTTCTGATGATAAGGCTATTTCTCACTTCTATAGCTTTGAAGCTAAAAATACTGAAGAGCAGACTTTTGCTATTCCAGATGGCTGTGTCGATATACTGTTTGATTGCGATGAAAGTCGACCCAGTGCTGAAGTTTTTGGTACGCCGATGGAAGCGATTACTATCGAGTTAAATAAGAATCATCGATACTTTGGGGTGCGATTTGCTTCTGGTGTTATGCCTGATTTTTTGAATGCTTCTGCAGAAGAATTAGTTGGTCATCATTACAATCTTTTGGACATTGTTCCTCATGCAAATCAAATGTTTGAAGATATTGTGAGTAGTGTAGATTTGTCTGAACAGGCCGCTTTATTTGGGCGGTTTTTTAATAATAAAGAAATACGAAAGTCTTCAGATTTAACGTCTCAGGCTTTGCAGAGTATTTGTGAAACAAATGGCACTATTCGTATTAACGACTTAGAAGATCTAACAGGTTATACCTCTCGTACTTTGCAAAGACAGTTTCGTGCTGATATGGGAATGTCACCGAAAGCGTTCTGTCGAATTATACGTTGCCAATCTGCAGTTTATGATATCAATCACAGTGAAGGTGTAACCTTTTCTGATTTGGCTTGTGATCTAGGATTTAGTGATCAATCGCATTTTTTGAGAGAGTTTAAAAAGCTTGTTAACGCGACGCCATTGGACTATTTAAACCGTGTTAAACATCAAACCTACCTAGAAAAGATTCAATATTTGTGAGCTTAAAAAGCGCCTTATTTACTTCTGTGCTCTAATTTTGCGCAAAAAAACAGTTGCTTTTTTAGGCTGGTGGATGATTTTCTATCCAATGATCGGCAATATCGCCTCGGCGAGCAATCCAAACATCGTCATGGGACTGAACGTAATCTAAGAAACGCTTTAGCGCCATGAAACGGCTTGGTTTTCCTAAGGTTCGACAGTGCATGCCAATAGACATCATCTTTGGTGAAGTGGCTCCTTCTTCATATAAACAATCAAAGTTATCTTTCAAATATTGAAAAAATTCTTCGCTGTGGTTGAAGCCATAAGGTGAAGAAAATTTCATGTCGTTACAGTCGAGAGTGTAAGGCACAATCAGATGTGGTTTGGTCTTTCCTTCACTTTTATGAGCCGTGTCATGATGCGGTACTTCAACCCAATAAGGTAAATCGTCACCATAGTTGTCTGAGTCGTATTTGAGCTGAGTTTGTTCAGCAACTAGGGTTCGAGTATTGGGTGAATCGCGCCCTGTGTACCAACCTGAAGGCTTAACTCCAGTTACTTTCTCAATCAGCGCGAGTGCTTGGCTCATGTGCGCGCGCTCTTCTTCGATACTCATGTCTTGATAGTGAATCCATTTTAAACCGTGACAAACAATTTCATGGTTACCATCTACAAAGGCTTTTGCCACATCAGGATTCCGTTCTAAGGCGGTGGCAATGGCGAAAATAGACAAAGGTAAACCACGACGTTCAAATTCGTTCAGAATACGCCATACACCAGAACGGGAACCGTATTCGTACAGAGATTCCATGCTCATGTGACGATCTTTAAACGGCTGAGCTCCGAAAATTTCAGACAAAAATGTTTCTGAATGCTCATCGCCATGAAGAATGCAATTCTCTCCTCCTTCCTCAAAGTTCAATACAAACTGTAGTGCAATGCGAGCATCATTTGGCCAAGCTACTTTGGGCTGTTGGTCGCGGCTGTAACCTGCGTAATCTCGTTCTAGGTAATGTTTCATAATAGGAGCTCGGTCGTCTGACGTTAACGTTTTAAGTTGAAAGTAATTAACTACAGTAAGTGGCTGAAAATATGCTTTTAGTATAAAACGAAAAAGCCCCGTACTGAATCAGTACGGGGCTTTTTAAGTCATATAGCAGTGATAAATAATTGCTTTTGTTCACATCATTTAAGATGAACCAAACATTAGCCTAGATTATTTATGGTTTTTAAAGGCTTCTTTTTCGTGCTTCATGATAGAACCAACTAAGCCTACAACAATGGCTGCTACACCAATGCTGAATAACACTAACATTGTTGGGCTGTCAGCAAAGGTAAAATACGCTGAAACGTTTTCCCAAGTCGTAATAGATGTACCCATTGTAATACTCCTCTAGCTTATGATTTAGCAATAGATGCTGGAACCGTTTCTGGGTAAGGATGAGCAAGAATTTCTACTTCATCAAGACCTAAGTCTTCTACACTTGCTGGTACACGTAGCATGCCTAGTTTCTTAAGAAGAAGAGACACTAGGTAACCAGGTACAAAGCCTAATACTGCGATAACGATCGCACAAAGAGTTTGTCCATATAACGTGATATCAGGGTTACCACCAACGTTTGGTGTGCCGCCAGCGAATACACCAACAAGAATAACCGCTAAGAAGCCAGTTATACCGTGTACGCCAACCGCGCCAACGGCATCATCAACACCCATTTTCTCAAGGAATTTCGCTGTACCAACGGCAACGAAGCTCATGCAAATTGCGATGATGAATGCCAAACCTGGATCGTATAGATCTAAGCCTGCAGCAACAGAAATGATACCAACAAGACCGCCAGACATCGTCCAGAAAGGATCACGAGTAGCAATGTAACAACCGATAACACCACCTGCGAAGCCCATCAAGGTATTGAAAGCGAAAGCAGATAAGTTAGTTGGAGTGCCGTAGATAGTTGTCCATCCAGTTGTATCAACGTTAAAGATGATACAACCGCCTAGGAAGCCGAAGAAACCAAAGATGATCATCATCAAACCGATAAGTGTCATCGGAAGGTTATGTGCTTTGATTTGCTGAGCCACGCCGTTGATGTATTTACCAACACGAGGTCCTAAGTTGATCAACACACCTAGCGTGAAGAAACCAGCAATAGCGTGAACGACACCAGAGGCACCAACATCATGGTAACCGTACTTAGTCAGCATCCAGCCGTCTGGGTGCCAGCCCCAAGCGCCTGCAAGAATCCAAACAACACTACCCAGTAGTACCGCAAGAATTAAGAATGCACTAACGCGAATACGTTCGATAACAGCACCAGATAAGATAGAACCTGTTGTTGCACCAAATAGAGCAAAGGCTGCCCAGAAAATACCGGAGCCCATGTCTGTTACGTCCGGTCCCATGCTTGTAGACCATGGCAATGCACCGGCTACACTTGTTGGGATAAGACCCGCTGGGAAAGATAAGTAAATCCACCAACCGAACAGGTAGAAAGTTGGAATGATAACGGCAAGTGCAAGAATATTTTTTACACCGGCTGCTAATGCGTTTTTACTGCGAGATGCACCCATTTCGTAAGCCAAGAAGCCCGCGTGAATCATCAACATGATGGCAGTACACCACCAATAGAAGACTTCTACGTTCATCGCTGCGTGCATGTCGAATACCGCCTGCTGCGAATCGAGCGCAGTTTGGAGGGATTCTAAAGTTGTTTCTGTCGCCATAATATTGTTCCTATTGTGGGTAAGTTAAACAAAGAGATTTTATATCTACGAATTACTATTACCGCTTACGCTTACTATAGAAATGTAAGTGGCTTGTTTTCAGTACGGCATCTTCGTGCTGTTTTCTGATTCTTTCTACTCCCAATGCAGAGAGCTAGGTATTGGAAATATTACTACACTGAAATATTTAATCCTGTCAGTGAATACTGTTAGCAAATAATGTGCCTATCCTTTTCGATTTACTTACATTAATGTCAAAATTTAACTAGTTAGTTAAAAAATTATGAGATTCAGTGCTTTTATCTAGCACTAAATCATCGTCTGATCTGTCTTTTAATTTGACGCCGGATAACTTGAGTGTTCTAGCTTCGTTCAATAGATAAAAGGCTTTGCGCGCGGCTTCTTGATATACAAGCCCTGCGGGGCGTATGTTTGAGATGCAATTACGAGACGCGTCTGTTAATCCTGTTTTGCCTTCCCAAGTAAGATATAAACCTAAGCTGTCTGGGGAACTTAAACCGGGTCGTTCGCCAATCAGTACTAAAACGCATTTGGCATTCAGGCGTTGGCAAATATCATCACCAATCGCTACCCGTCCCTGTTTAACGATACAAATTGGTGCGATGCTCCAATTCGACTCCGTATCATTCTCGGCTGACTCTGGTTTTTTTAAGTGGGTAAATAAGGCATTTAAAAATGATACGGTATTTTGTTCGATGGCAAGAGACGATAAACCGTCGACGACGGCAATGACTAAGTCATAGGGTTGTTGATTCATTGCTGTGTGTTCGTCGAGTATGTTTGCTGATTGATAGTCAAGTCGACGACCATAATCTGGACGTTGTAAATAAGTTGCGCGGTCCGTCGCGCGACTGTGCAAAATTAGGGGTGCGCAGTCTGGAGCCCAATCCTGCTCCGTAAGGGTTGTTGCAAGTTGCTTAGTGTCTAGTTGAGTGTGAACGGCATCAATAGCTTGAGCATGAGCCAATTGAAATGCGAGTAAATGCTTAGTAGGAACGCTAACTCCCGCTCGACCTAAACCAACTCTAGCATCGGTAAACGCGTTGAGTTTTTGCCATGGGTTTTCGGTTACTGCTTCTTCTGACTTTAGTGATTGTTGCGTTTGGGGTGAGGTGGTTTCTTTTTGGCTCATGAGCGGCCCCCAATCATACGATTAAGTGATTGTTTGAAGGCGTCTGGTAATTGATTATTCAGTGTGAATTTTTCGTTATTTTTGAATATTTCCATTCTTGCTAACCAAGCGTCGAATTCTGGTGCGGGTTTTAAGCCCAATACACGACGAGCGTAAAGCGCGTCATGAAAAGACGTAGTTTGATAATTCAACATAATGTCATCTGAGCCAGGGATACCCATAATAAAGGTGCAGCCTGCCACGCCTAATAACGTGAGTAAGTTGTCCATATCGTTTTGGTCGGCTTCAGCATGATTGGTATAACAAACATCGCATCCCATAGGTAAGCCAAGTAGCTTTGCACAAAAATGGTCTTCTAATCCGGCGCGAGCAATTTCTTTACCATCGTATAAGTATTCAGGGCCAATAAAACCAACAACTGTGTTAACCAGTAATGGATTAAATTTACGGGCAACTGCGTAAGCACGAGTTTCACAAGTTTGCTGATCTAAACCATGATGTGCATTAGCAGATAGAGAGCTACCTTGTCCTGTTTCAAAATACATGACGTTATTACCAACGGTGCCACGATTTAGTGATAGCGCCGCGTCCTGAGCTTCCGCAAGGTTAGCAAGGTTAAAGCCAAAGCTATCATTGGTAGCCTGAGTCCCTCCGATCGATTGAAAGACTAAATCGACTGGCGCTCCTTGTTCTATGCACTCAATGGTGTTGGTCACATGAGTTAACACACACGACTGGGTTGGAATTTCATAATGCTGGATAACTTCATCCATCATTTTAATTAAGCGAGTTGCCTGTTGCACATTATCTGTCGCAGGGTTAATGCCAATTACAGCGTCGCCATTGGCGTATAAAAGCCCATCGAGCATAGATGCTGCAATGCCGGTTAAGTCATCCGTTGGGTGATTTGGCTGTAAGCGGGTAGATAAATGACCCGGTAATCCTATGGTGTTACGAAAAGCTGTTTTTACATGACACTTTTTGGCAACCAAGATGAGATCTTGATTACGCATGATTTTACTGACAGCGGCCGCCATCTCTGGTGTCACACCTGCACGTATACTAATAAGTGCGTCTGGCGTCGCAATATCGCTTAGTAACCAATCTCGGAAACCACCAACTGTTAAATGAGAGATGGGTGTGAATGCGAGCTTGTCATGGTCATCTATTATGAGACGAGTGATTTCATCGTCTTCATAAGGAATAAGTGTTTGTTCAAGGAAAATGGTTAGGGGTAAGTCAGCGAGTGTCATTTGTGCGATAGCGCGTTCTTCTGCACTCTCTGCTGCAACGCCTGCTAAGCGATCACCTGAGCGTGCAGGGGTTGCTTTTGCCATGAGGTCGGCTAGATCTACAAAACTGAAGGTACGCTCACCTACGACATTGTTAAATTGAAAAGCAGAATGTGGATTACTCATAACCATTTCTCGCGTTTTACTAATATCTTGTTGGCCCGAATAAGATAGGATGAAAAGGGCATAATTTTTGCTCTCCTTTACGTTACTTAACTTTATAAATAGACGTTATCGAATAATGGCAAAATTACTAAAATTTATATATTTCAGTAAGTTAATTGCTATTTCTTCTTGTTTATTATGGAAAATCACAACCTAAATAGGTATCTCAATGCTCAATACAATAACTGATGCTCCAAAAAAGGGCGAAAGAATCAGTGTGTCTGAGGCGTATGATGCTGATTTGCATGCAAGCAACCTGACTAATTGGCAGCAAGAGTACGATCAAATAAGCCGAGGTGCTTTTTATGGTCGCATTACAGAGTTGTCGTTTGATGGTTTACAGGTCTTTTGTGAACACACTAGCCAAGCATTGCAGCAAAAGTGTGTTGTCTGGCCTAATTCTGTTTGGCTTGGAATTCCTCTTGTTGGGCAAGAAGATAGTAGAATTAATGGGTTAACCATTGGTTCCAATACTATTATGTGTCGACCAGGGGATTGTGAATTCCAATTATCGACCCCGAAAAATTACGATTTATATGGTTTAGTGGTTGATCAGCCTATGTTGATGAAACTTGCCAATATTCATGGGGTTGAGCTTAATTGGAGAGAGCTAGCTGAACATGGCCGTTTGAGCATACCTGATAAAACCTTGGAAGAAGTGCGGTTTTTATTGGGGCGTTTGTTAGGTGTCCAACATAAAGAAACACCATTAAGACTACAGCAAGACATTGTGATGATGGCGCTGTTAGAAGTTTTAAAAGAAGAAACGCCTAAGCCTGCTGCAACACAGAGTTATCACCACCGAAAAACAGTTGTAGATTGTGCTCGTCAATTTTTGGCTGAGCATTTAGATGATGCTGTGACGGTGACACAATTATGTGAAATTACTAATGTGAGTCGTAGAACACTGCAATATAGTTTTGAAAGTATATTAGGTGTCAGTCCAATTCAGTATCTTCGAATTAGTCGTTTGAATGGTGTACGGCGCTCACTTGTGCAGGCGACTGAAGATCAAGGAGTCAGTAACATTGCTGCACAATGGGGCTTTTGGCATTTGAGTCAATTCTCCAAAGACTATAAGCAGTTGTTTGGTGAGCAACCATCACAAACGCTAGAATGGCAAAGCTAGATTGATAAAGGGGTGTTAAGCCAGTGGGCACATTTCAAATTCGTGCAGGCGTTATCGACGATTTAACGGCTTTAACCGATATCTACAATTATTACATTGAAAATACGGCAATCACTTTTGATGTTGAGCTTTATACACCAGAAACGAGAAGTGTTTGGTTTGAGCAGTTCGCAGAAGTAGGACGTCATAGATTACTGGTGGTAGAACAAGAAGACGAGGTACTTGGTTATGCTTGCAGTGCTTCTTTTAAGCAGAAACAAGCCTACGAAACGTCTGTGGAAGTGAGTATTTACCTTAAGCCTAGTGCAAAAGGGAAAGGAGTAGGCAAAGTTCTGTATCAAGCATTATTTGAAGAGCTTATTAAGGAAGATGTTCATCGTGCTTATGCGGGTATTACATTACCAAATGACGCCTCACGGATTATCCACCAAAAATTTGGCTTTACATCGGCGGGCTTATATCGAGAAGTCGGTCGAAAATTTGATCAATACTGGGACGTCGAGCAGTTTGAAAAAGCCATAAACTGATCAGGCGCTTTGATACACCACGCTCTTCATCTTAGCTAAGATAAAGGGCGTGAACTACGCACAAATAACTTCCCACCAGTTTCTGCCACCACCATTCCGGTTAAAATACAGGCCGCGCCAATCAGACCTGCGATACCTAGCTTTTCATCTAAAAATAACCAAGCGGTTAACCAAGCAAACACGGGCTCGAGCGTTAAAATCAGCGCTATTTTGTAATCAGGCAATATCGTTTGGCAAGTGGTTTGGGCCCAATATGCAAAAGAAGTTCCTAGAATCCCTGCGATTAAAATAGTAATCACAACAATGGGAGTAAAAATACTTTCTTGCCAAGTAAGTTGAGTATGGCCCTCAATATAAAATGCAGGTTCTGGAGATGAGAAAGCGCTTAAACCACTGTAAATCGCGACGGCAAAGAGCTGTACTATAGTGAGTGGAATAACAGGTAAAGATTTAACAAAACGGCCAGTCAGTAAGACATGAATTGCGAAAGCCAATGCACAAATTAATACAAGTGAATCGCCTTGGTTAAATACTAATTTATCGCCAACCGTTAGAAAATACAGTCCACATGTAGCGAATAATGTGCCAATCCAGACAAATCGACTGACTCGTTTTTTAAATAGTATGAAACCCAATACAGGGATCATAGGGGAAGCCAAACCTGTTATAAATCCGGCGTTTGATACGCTAGTGTGCCTGAGTCCTTCTGTCTGAGTATAGAAAGCGATAAAGAGTAAAAAGCCTAGAGTCGAGCCTTTAATCAATAAAGGGATAAGGTGTTGTTTGGATATAGTCTCCTTTGACCACAATAATAGAGGGATCAGAAACAATCCTGCCAGTGCAAACCGTATGGCGTTAAACGTATTGACGGGCATAACATCAATGGCCAAATCAATTAGGGTAAATTCAGCTCCCCATATAAAACACACTACAGCTAAGCAAAGTATTGCGGTGCGTTGGGATTGGATTGTCATAACTCTCTCATATTATAATCTGTTTTTGATACCTTCCCTTCGTCTCACTCAATGGCGTGTCGGATAGTTAAGATCAGTGTAATGAATAATTATATAGCAGAGTGAACTCAGCCTATATACCTACAATGGACTAGGATAATAAAGAAATGACTGTGATTGTCGGACAGATGGTTTGTATTAATTGAGTGGTTTGGCTTTTTGTTGAAAAAATATTTTACCTATCACTTAACCTCGGTTAATTTCTTCTCCTTTTAGCTTCTATATTCTGTACCTATTGATTACTTCAAAGGGGCATAGCATGACATTACCAATAAGTTTACAAAATTATATTTCAGATCTTGGTTTAACCATTCCTACTTCATTAAACATCGGCTTTGTTAAGGCACTGCAGGCTTCACATATTGCTCGTTATAGTTTTAATAGTTTGGCAGTGGTAATGGGTGAAGAAATTTCTTTGGATCTAGAGGACATCAGTAAAAAAATTGTTGAATGTGGTCTGGGTGGTTATTGCTTTGAACATAATAAACTAACGTTTGAGTTGCTCAATTCGTTGGGATACGACGTTAAGTTAGTGATGGCTCGCGTACTAAATAATAAAGAAGATGATGTTCCAAGAACGCATCGTTTAACTCTATTAAATCATCAAGGAAATAACTACGTCATCGATACTGGCTTTGGTGGGAATTGCCCTATTACACCTTTGCTTCTGCAACCAGATTTACTGCAAAAAGCGGGTCATGACATATATCGTATTGTGGCTAAAAAAAATGGAGAGTATGACTTACAAATATTAAAACAAGGCGATTATTATACTATGTATCGCTTTGATCTGGCTGTTTATACGGATGCAGATTGTTTGGTAGGTAATTTCTATTCTTATCGATATCCAACCGCCGGCTTTGTAAATAATTTAATGGTTGGCCTCAAAAACGCGGATCATACGATCTTTTTGATGAACCATGAATTAATAGAAAGACGGCAAGGTGAATCGCAAAAACGTGTTTTATATTCTCCAGAAGCTTTGCACCAAATATTAACCAATACATTTAAATTTGATATCGAACTGGTGATTGCTGAACACCTTTTTGATCGTTTTTTAGCGAGTAAATTGCTGGAGCTTAAAAGTGAGAATGAACCACAGTTAGTGAGTGTTTCATCATGAGGCAGTTTTTTACCTTACTAGTCTGGACTTGGTTGATGGCTTCTTCTTTTATAGTGTCTGGTTTTATGATCGATTACGCGAGTCCCATTGCCACGTCTGCCTTTCGTTTTATAGTCGCGCTTTTGGTTATGTCATTAGTGTTAATATTGAGCTGGAGGAAGTCAAAGCTAGCTATAAGAGATCAGTTCAAACAGCTGTTTTTGTCTAAGGAAAGGCTTTTTCATTATGTGCTGATTAGCGGTGCTTTAGTTTGGTTTTTTATTGGTTTGTTTGTCGCCTTACAATCTACAACGCCTTTGAATACCTCTGTTCTTTATACTCTGGTTCCACTTATTGGTGTTTTTATTGCTCGATTTTGGTTAAAAGAGGCCGCACCATGGCTTCGTATAAGTGGCTTTGTAATAGGTTCGGCTGGTGCCATGATCGTTTTATTCTCCACTCAAGGTGTAAGTGGCTTTGAATGGCATTCTGGAGATTACATCTTTTTAGGTGCGTGTTTTTTACTGGCCCTGCATGTTGTGTCTGTTCAGAAGTGGGGGCGATCGTTAGGCGCTTTATCGGGCGCTTTTATGATCATGCTATTTGGCACTCTCTGGTTGTTGCCCATTGCTTTATTATGGGGAAATTTGTCCGACGTTAAATGGCAAAGTAGTGGGTTCTGGTTATATGGCTTGTACTTGACGATTTTCACGACCTTATTTACTTTTGTATTGCAGCAACGCTTAGTGATGACGGCAGGTGCAAGCAGATTGCTGGCTTTTTCCTATACGATACCTATTTGGGTCGCTTTGTTTATCGCCACGGTAAATGGTCGTTTATCGAACTTATTTGATTGGGGCTTTCTGTTGGGGCTATTGTGTGTGTTCGTTGCACTGCTTTTAATTGATGGGACGTTAATTCTAGCTAAGGTAAAACGCATTTATGGATCAAGCTCAATTAAAAAGTAGATTTCAGAAATACTTCTTAGATTTAAACACTAGAGAGCTAGGTAATGGCATCGATTGGTCATTATTAAATTTGCCTATAGAGGCTCATTCTGTAGAGAAAGGTGGCTATCTTTTTCAACAAGGTGATGTTGTTAACCGACTTTATTTTTTATCCGTAGGTTTAGTGCGTTATGTCAGCGTATCTGACACTGGAAAAGAGTTTACTCAAACGTTAGTGAAAGGTCCCAGAATCATTGGCTCTACTCGGGCCATGGTGACAGAAGCATCCGCATTATTTGGTATTCAGGCATTAGAAAATTCCGTGGTGTTGTCTTATCCATGGAAAGTCTTTTATAGCAAAATGCGAGAAGATAGGGCGTTCTTAGAATGCTATTCCCACTTTTTAGAGCGGATATTTATCGCAAAAGAAGAAAGAGAAAGCGCTTTTGTGAAGCATTCTGCTGAGCGGCGTTATTTGGATTTTTGTGCCGATTTCCCTGAACTTAAAAGCGCAATACCTCAGCAATACATTGCATCTTATCTTGGTATTACGCCTGTTGCTTTAAGCCGAATTAGAAAGAGATTGCAAACGAGTTAGTTATGCACCTTCTCTCTCTTTCGCTACGATGTCTTCAATGGCCTGTTTGAAGCTTTCGGCAGGTTGTCCACCTGTAATTGCGTATTTGTTATTGATGATAACGGTCGGTACGGAACTGATGCCGTTTTGTTGCCAAAATTGTTCTTGTTTGCGTACTTCTTCTGCATAGCGGTCGTTTTCTAAAATGCCCTTTGCTGCGGCTGGGTCTAGATCAACGCTGGCTGCAAGGTTTGCTAGTACTGTGTAATCGCTTACATCTTGGTTGTGAGTGAAATGAGCTTTGAATAGCGCCATTTTTAATTCGGTTTGTTTGCCTTCTAACTCTGCCCAATGCAATAAACGGTGCGCATCAAAAGAGTTACGCATACGGCTTTCTTCAGTGAAGTTGAAATCGAAATCCAGTTCTTTACCTCGTTCTTGCATAACGGCACGATTTTTTTCTGACTCTTCTTTCGAAATGCCATATTTTTCAATAATGTGTTCACTGAAGTTTTGGCCTTCTGCTGGCATTGAAGGGTTCAGTTCAAAAGGCTGAAACGAAGTGTTAGCAGTAACTGTTTCCTCTAGTTCTGCCAATGCTTTGTTTAAATTTCCTAGTCCAACGACGCACCAAGGGCACATCACATCGGATACAAATTGAATGTCTATTGAGTCTTTCATGAATTATGACCTTGGTATTGGATAGATATGTATTGTTATGGGCGAAGGCTGAGAATAAAAGTATTTTAAGGAATAAAGTCTGCAATTGACGAAAATTTGCATAATCTATGCAGTGTTTGGTGAGAACAAATTTTTATTTTAGATCGTCTAATTAGCACTTATTTTAACCTTCCAAGACGGTTTATGATTTAATGTGCGGCAATAAATTATTCCATTCGTAATATTTTTCAGTTGAGCGTTTTTATGCATGATATTTCTATATGGCTTCTCCTTTTATTTGTCGTTGGAAGCTACGTCCAGAGTTTAACGGGCTTTGCCTTTGGTTTGATAGTAATGAGCATTGCAGGGCTCTTTTCTTTAGTGTCGCTAGAGGTCGCGGCCTTTTCCGTCAGTGTGTTGAGTCTGACCAATGCCGCCACTGGATTATATGGTGGTGTTTGGAAGCAAGTTAATGCAAAAAATTTAATCGTGTACTTTATCGCGTCTACACCGATGATTGCGTTCGGTGTTTATCTACTGAATTATTTTGGTAAAAATGCATTGAATGGATTGCAACTCTTTTTGGGTATTACCATTGTTTTAGCCTGTTTGATGAGTTTGATAAAACCTAAGCAAAGTGCAGAGTCTTCCCGTCCTTGGGTGTATTTTGTATTTGGCGGCATTTCTGGAATATTTGGTGGTTTGTTTGCGACATCAGGGCCGCCTATTTCTTATTTAATGTATCGTCAACCTCTTGCGATGGGTGTGATTCGTGCCACCTTGTTAAGTGTTTTCTTTATTTCTTGTTTAATGCGAATTGCAATCATGGGGGTGGGCGGACAAATTACGGCACCAATGATTTGGGTTAGTTTAGTTGGTTTACCCTGTGTGCTTATTACTTCTGTGTTAGCGAAGCGCTATCCGCCAAACATATCGCCGCAGGTGATCAAACGTATCGCTCTTATTTTATTGCTTTTATCTGGCGTGAGCTTATCACTAAAGGCATTGCTTTAATCAGAAAAATTAAGCATTCAAAGCTTAGAGGGATGGCAGGCTACAATAAAAAAGACACGTTAGATTTTATTTAACGTGTCTTTTTTTTAGATAGTGAGTTTTTAGTCGAGATAGGTTTTGCTAGATAACTCCAAGCTCTACTAAGCGCTCGTGTAGGTAGCTTCCAGCAGTGTGACGTTCTGATAACTTAACTTCAGGATGTGGGTGCAGGAAAAGCGGTAATGAAATACGTGATTTAGTTTTGTCTGCGCCTTCTGGATTAACCACCCGATGAGACGTGGATGGGAAGTAGCCTGCAGAGGCTTCTTGCAGCATGTCACCAATATTAATGACCAAGGTACCAAAGTCACAAGGTACATCCATCCAACTGCCGTCTTTGGCTTTTACTTGCAAGCCAGGCTCATTCGCTGATGGCAAAATGGTTAATAGGTTAATATCTTCATGTGCCCCTGCACGAATCGCACCCAATTCTTCGTCGCCTTTCAGTGGCGGATAATGCAGTACACGCAAAAGTGTTTGTCCGCTGCCATCAACCATGCTGGAAAGTGACTGTGAATAATTCGCTGCGATATCAGATGGTGTGTGCTTTTCTACCCAAGCAAGCAGTTCTGATGCCAGTGTATTTGCTTCTGCATAATACTGCTTCAGTTGTGCTTTTTTATCTTCTGGGCATTGCCCCCATGGGTAATAGTGAAAATATTCTTTGATGTCTTTTTTAGTGTGACCTTTCGCCGTCTCCGATACATCGGGTGGGAAGAATCCATCTTGCGTGCCTTTGTTGTATAGATAATCGTATTTTTCTTCGCTATCAAAAAAAGACTGCCATTCACTGTAAATAGCGCTAACAAGAGCCTGTTGAATTGGGTGGTTTTTTAAAACGCCGAAGCCAGTTTCATGAAGAGATTTTACGAAATCTTCTTGAGCCGTCGGGCTTGTGTAGTCGATTGCTTGTAGTTGCATGGTCATTTCCTTTTTGCCAAATAGCGGGCATTTTTTTTGTATTCTTATCAAAGTTGAGTGTTGCCACATTGATGTGATGGCATACATTCGTCGCATACAGGTGACGTGATACAAAAAAGGTTATGACGACCATCCACTATGAAAAAAATAGCGTAAATCAACGGTTTCAGCTTGGTAATGTTGTACCCATTGCGCCAGACTCATCATATTAAGACGATCAAGTAGCGCGATTAGCATCGAGTTACCTAGTACGTTTATTGATAAAACTAAGGGCATTTTAGGTTTCCTAAGCGTGAATAAGTAAGCTCATTTCAAATAAGCTAATCTTGTATAGCAAGACGGTAGTTTACTGTTTGAAATGTGTATTTTGAAGTCACTTAGTAAAAAAATGTATCTTTAGGGGGTTATTAATTGGTAGCTTGTCCTATACTGCTTGAGTCGACATTATTGTTAAACCGTCTTATTTGACTCTTCTCTTCGTGTGTTCTGCCTCTCTAACGAGGTGTTTTCTTTAGATCTAAGCACTTTTTTAAATTTCAGTACTTAGCGCGGTTTTTGCGCTTTTATCCATTTAAAGAGGGTTCATGACTATGACTGCATTTTTTGATTCTTTTAAAAATCACTTTTTAATTTCAATGCCACATTTAGACGACCCACACTTCGAACATACTGTTATTTATCTCTGCCAACATACCCAAGATGGCGCGATGGGTATTATTATAAATCGACCTTCTAATGTTGATTTTACTGAATTAGCCGATCATCTTGGAATTAAAATTAGCAGCTCTCATCTCGCAGCAGAACCTATTTATACTGGTGGTCCAGTGGAAGCTGAACGTGGATTTATTCTGCATACAGCAGAAAAGAAATGGAGCAATACCTTAACCGTAACGGATGAAATATCATTGTCTGCCTCACTGGAAGCGCTTGAAGATATAGCTCAAGGCGATGGCCCTAATGCGTTTCTTATTACATTAGGTTGTGCTGGTTGGGATGATGGGCAATTGGAAGCTGAGATTTGGAATAACGATTGGCTAGTATGTGAGGCTGATTTAGACGTATTATTCCATACACCAAGTGATATGCAATTTACCGCCGCGACTCAGGTATTGGGAATTGATATGGCAAGACTTTCACCGGATATAGGACATGGTTAAATGACAGTGTCAGCGTCTACAGATAATTCTATAAATGATAGCCAGAAGCCCAATACTGCTCGCTCAGTGTTGGGCTTTGATTTTGGCACGACTCGTATGGGCGTAGCCATAGGGCAAAGCATTACAGGAACGGCCAGACCTCTTAACCCTCTCAAAGCAAAAGATGGCATTCCTAATTGGGATGAAATTACCAAGATTGTAGAAGAATGGCAGCCAGACGCCTTTGTTGTTGGTTTGCCATTGGATATGGACGGCTCAGAAAATGAGATGTGTCAACGCGCACGTAAATTTGCCAAGCGATTGCATGGACGTTTTAGTCTTCCTTACCATATGATGGATGAAAGGCTGTCTTCTTATGAAGCCAAAGGTCAGGTAATTGCTCGAGGTGGAAACCGCAACTTTAAAGATAACTCAGTTGATGGTTTGGCCGCACAGATGATTTTAGAAACTTGGTTTGCAGAATCTGTCTAGATATTTTAAATATTGCTGTCTGTATAATGCGACAGCAATTTATTGTTAATTTAAGAACAGGGTATGAAGCGTAATGAAGTTAGATTTAGAACATTCTTTAGCGTCAATGAAAATTCAGTTAGCTGAGTATTGCCAGAAAAAAAGCATTGAAGACGCTATTGTTGTTGGGATTCATACTGGCGGCGTTTGGGTTGCAGAACAACTAATGTCTACTGTACCTACCAATGAGCCTTTAGCCACATTAGATATTACGTTTTATCGTGATGACTTCACCAAGGCAGGCTTAAACCCTAAAGTGAACCAGACATTATTACCTGCTATTGAAGATCGTCATGTTATTTTGGTGGATGATGTTTTGATGTCGGGTCGTACGATTCGAGCAGCAATGAATGAAATTTTTGACTTCGGTCGTCCAGCAAGTATTACGCTAGCGATCCTTTATGACCTTGGTCAGCATGAGCTACCTATTTCGGCTGATATTGTTGGCGAGCATTTGTCACTTAATCCTGATCAAAGGGTTAAGTTAACTGGGCCTCAACCACTTAGCGTTTCCTTGATAGATATTCATTAATAAACATAACAAAGCTTTATTTTTTACCTAACAAGTACGACAATTAACGAATGGATATTATTGACGGCAAAGTGGCTATAGTAAGAAATGTCGACCCAGTAAGAGGGCTCGACCGCCATTTATGTTTTTAATGCCCGGTTTCAGTTTTCTGTACCGGGCATTTTTATATCTGAATATCCTATTTTAAATAGAGAAAGACGATACCGTCTTTGCAGTTTAAGGAAAGCAAGCCATGATGCGATCCGACCCTCGGGCATTACAGTTAAATGAACACGGTCAGCTAAAACACTTTTTGACATTAGATGGGCTAGATAAAACCATTTTGACGGAGATTCTTGATCGAGCAGAATCTTTTCTTTCGATGGGTGAGCAGTCTGTTAAAAAAGTTCCTCTTCTTCGAGGGAAAACGGTCGTTAATTTATTCTTCGAAAACTCCACCCGAACTCGTACGACGTTTGAACTAGCTGGGAAGCGATTATCAGCGGATGTTATCAATCTTAATATTGAGACATCAGCAACCTCGAAAGGTGAGTCTTTGCTGGACACACTAAAAAACCTAGAAGCAATGCAAAGTGATATGTTCATTGTGAGACATTCAGACAGTGGTGCTGCGCATTTTATTGCTGAGCATTGCACGCCTAATGTGGCCATTATTAATGCAGGGGATGGCCGACATGCTCATCCAACGCAAGCCATGCTAGATATGCTGACCATTCGTCGTCATAAGGGAAGCTTTGAAGGGTTAAAAGTCGCGATTGTTGGTGACATTTTACACTCTCGGGTTGCTCGCTCTCAGTTGCAATCATTGACGACATTAGGCGTTGACGAAATTCGTTTGGTTGGCCCTAAAACATTGGTTCCGAGTTTCTTCTCTGAAATGGGCGCGACTATTTGCCATGACCTAGAAGCTGGGCTAAAAGATGTGGACGTCATTGTCATGCTGCGTTTGCAAAAAGAACGTATGAAAGGTGCTTTGCTACCGAGTGAAAGTGAATTCTACCGCTTGTATGGTTTGACTGAAGAATCACTGTCTTGGGCTAAGCCAGATGCCATTGTGATGCACCCTGGCCCAATTAACCGAGGCGTGGAAATTTCTTCGGAAGTTGCAGATGGCAAGCATTCAGTGATTTTGGATCAAGTAACGAATGGTATTGCAGTACGTATGGCTGTGATGTCCATGGCGATGAGTGGTCAGTTACAAAGCGATGATGCGTCAACAGCGAAAGGTGATAATTAGTATGAAATTACGTATTCAAAATGGTCGATTGATCGACCCAAGTCAAAACCTTGATGCTGTTGTTGATCTGTTTGTAGAAAATCAAAAAATTGTTGCAATTGGTGACGCACCAGCAGGGTTTGATGATGCGGAAGTTATTGATGCTTTAGGACACTGGGTTTTGCCTGGGTTGGTTGACCTTGCTGTTTCCTTGCGTGAACCTGGTTATACGCAAAAAGGCAGTGTTGCTACAGAAGGTCGGGCTGCCGTTTCTGGAGGCGTAACCACCTTGATCTGTCCTCCTAATACTAGCCCTATTGTTGATACTCCTGCAGTTGCGGCCTTAATTCAAGACAAAGCAGACGAAGCTGGAATGGCGAATGTGTTTCCTATTGGTGCATTAACACAAGGTCTAGATGGCGCGCATTTGAGTAATATGGTGTCGCTTACTGACGCTGGCTGTGTGGCTTTATCTAATGACCGTCATGAAATGGTCAATACAAAGGTATTGTCGCGAGCACTAGAATACGCAGCTACTCATGATTTATTGGTTGTCTTCCACCCTGACGAAAAAAGTTTATCGGAAGGCGGTTGTGCTCATGAAGGATTAACGGCAACAATGCATGGTCTTGCCGGCATTCCTGATACAGCAGAAACGATTGCGTTGATGCGGGACTTGCTGCTTATTGAAAAATCGGGTGTACGAGCCCATTTTGCGCGTTTGTCATGTGCTAAATCTGTTGAGATGATCGCAGACGCAAAAGTTGCTGGTTTAGATGTAACGGCAGATGTTGCTGTGCATAATTTATTACTAAGTGATGATGTACTGAGTCAGTTTGATGGTCGTTATCATGTGTTACCGCCACTTCGAGGTGAGAATGATCGTCTTACTCTAATTGAGGGGATTAAGCGTGGGGCAATTTCTGCAATTTGCTCTGATCATCAGCCGCATGAAAAAATGGCAAAAATCGCCCCGTTTGCAGCCACTGAACCAGGAATGGCAAATGTAGAAATTTTATTGCCATTGGCTATGCAATTAATGGATGAAGGCGATTTAGATTTATCAACATTATTGACTTGTTTAACGTCTGGTCCTGCTGCTTGTTTCGGATTAGAAGCAGGTTCGTTATCAGTAGGTAGTTTTGCAGATTTTATCTTATTTGATAGTACTGCTTGCTGGACTTGGAAGTATGAATCTCGCAAAACCAAAGGGCATAATTCCCCTTACTTTGATCAGAATTTTGTAGGTCGGGTAATGAGTACTTATATTTCTGGTCAGCGAGTTTATCAAGCTGTTTAGTCGCCTTATGACATTAAAGTCATTTATTTAAGCTGATTTGTCTTACTATTTCTTTACTTTCTGATCTAGGTAGTTAATCTAGTTTAAATTATAAACTTTAAATGGTTTTCATTCTTTATGACTATCGATGTTTCAAATACATTGTTTGATAAGCAGCAGGAGATGCAATCTCGAATTGCATACCTTGAAAAAGAAAGAGATTTTATAAAAGTCTTATATGGAGATATGCCTGAAACGCTTCAAGTTATAGCAAAAGGCGCACCACTGAGTGCGTTATTGAACCGTTTCAAAAATAAGTTACAGACACAATTACCTAATGCTTATTGCCTGTTTATTGAATGTGACAAAGATTGTTTACAATGGCGTCTGCAATATTCAGATTTGATCAATGAAAACCTGCTTGATACAAACGGTCAATTGGTTACGCTACCTCAAGACTTAATCGTTTTTGCCGCCACTTCTTCTAGTCGTAAACGACATTGCACTGATATTCAAAATGCATCTGGCTGGGAGCATTGGAAATCTTTTTTAGAGACCAATTCTTTAACCGAAGTTTCTATGATCAGTGTTCCTAATGGCCGCGGTTCAATTCATTTAATGTTGGCCTTTCAGAAAGGTAATTCATTGCTGGACGGCGATTTAATGGAATTGGCCCTAGAAGGGTATTCATCATGGGTGAATGCGGCATTTGAACGAGAAAAAGCAGATTTTCTATTGTTAGAAGATAACCATAGAAATTCTGAAACTGGACTACTACGACGCTTCAGCTTTGAAAACAGCTTTGAAATTGTACTTAAAGACTCACGTCGTCATTTTCAACGTACTGCGTTATTGTCTCTACGTTTACTTTCTAGAGCAGAAATTGATAAGGCTGAGCTAAAAATCTTGGCAGATGTGATGCGTGATGTCGTTCGCGACAATGACCTGATTGCACATTACGATGAGCGTGAATTGGTAATGGGTATTCGTATTCAGCATTTAGAAGACGCAGAAGTTGTGGCAAAAAAATTGTTAGAAACTTTGGGTGCTTCTAAGTATTCAACGAACCAATTGATTAGAGCCGGTTTGTCTATCGGTATCGCTTTCTACCCAGAGCATTCTTCTATAGAGTCACTTCATCAAGCGGCATCATTAGCGTCCCACTCATTAAAGAACACATCAGGATTTCGCCTTGAATTCCATGATGCGCTTTATGACACTAGTGCTGCTTTTTATAGCTGATAAGCACTTTCTGGAAATTTTTTAGAAATGCTATAGTGCAGGTTTTATCGCTTTATTTTGATATTAAAAAAATAGGCATAAAGCATTAATCTGTTACTGCTTGATTGAGAGGCAAATAACACTATGGCGATTGAAAACATGAATACGTCAGTAGATGATGGTATTGAAAATATTAAGGTTAACCTTGCTCTAGTACTTCAACAAATAGAGCAATCAGTTCAACTGGCACAGCGTGACGAAAATAGCGTTCGACTATTGGCGGTAAGTAAAACGAAGCCTGTAGCAGCATTAGAAGCAGCTTATTTTTTAGGGCAGAGAGCATTTGGTGAAAATTATGTTCAGGAAGCGGTAGATAAATACCACGCATTGTCCCATTTGACCGATATTGAATGGCATTTTATTGGCCCTATTCAATCTAATAAATCTCGTCTAATTGCAGAAACTATGCACTGGGTGCACTCAATTGATCGTAAAAAAATTGCTCAGCGTTTGAACGAGCAGCGTCCTAGTGATTTACCCGCTCTTAATGTTTGTATTCAGGTGAACATAAGTGGTGAAGCAAGCAAGTCTGGAATTATCTTGTCGGAACTAGATGATATGGTTTCTTTAGTAAAGAGCTTGCCCAATTTACGTTTGAGAGGTTTGATGGCCATTCCTGCACCACAACATAGCCATTCGGACCAATGTCGTGTCTACGAGCCTATATCGCAGGCTTTCCTTGAATTATCTAAATCCGATAGCATGATAGATACCTTATCTATTGGTATGTCTGGAGATCTGGCCGCAGCAATTGAATCTGGCAGTACTATGGTTCGTATTGGGACAGCAATTTTTGGTGAGCGAGATTATTCAGCTAAGTTATAATAACGTTATTAGACAGTATTGATTTTTAATTGAGCTTACTAGCAAAGATAAATAATAGGATATGAACATGACACCAAGTATTGCCTTCATCGGCGTAGGAAACATGGCGAGAGCTATTTTTAGCGGCATGCTTGCGAGTGGTTATCCTGCGGATAAAATTATTGGTACATCAAGAACCCCAGAAAAAAGAGATTATTATCATGAGCGATATGGCATTACCATGTTCGCAGATAATCATTTGGCGGTAGAAACGGCTGAGATTGTCGTTTTATGTGTAAAACCTGCTCAAATGAAAGCCGTTGTTGAAGAGTTTTCTGAGGAAGTTCGTAGTGATCAACTATTTATCTCCGTTGCGGCTGGAGTTGAATTGGATTCATTGTCCCATTGGCTTGGTAAACCTGTTGCTGTTGTACGTAGCATGCCAAATACACCGTCACAAATTGGCGCAGGTATGACAGGATTAATTGCTAATAAGCAAACAACACAAGAACAAAAAGATTGGGTTGGTGAGCTGTTTGCGAGCGTTGGTCATTCAGTTTGGGTGGAAGATGAAGCGCACATGCATACGGTAACTAGCTTATCTGGCAGTGCCCCCGCGTATTTTTTCCGCTTTCTTGAATCCATGATTAAAAATGCAAAAGATCAGGGCTTAGACGAAAAAACCAGTCGTGAATTAGCAAGCTATGCGATGTTAGGTGCAGCTAGAATGGTCATTGAGTTAGAAGAACCTATTGAACAATTGCGAAAAAATATTACGTCACCTAATGGTACAACAGAGCAAGCGTTGCTCTCTTTTGACGCAGCTAATATTGATAAAATAGTGGCCGATGCCATGATGGCATGTGCCAATCGATCAAAAGAAATATCTAATGATTTTTCTGTTAAGAAAAATAAATAAGGAAAGAACAGAATGAATTCAAGTCCATTTATTATGCTAGTAACGGTGATCTGCAACCTTTATTTGTTTATTGTGTTATTGCGTTTAGTACTTCAGTTAACGAAAGCGGATTTTTATAATCCGATTAGCCAAGGCGTTGTTAAAGCAACTAGCCTTTTTGTATTGCCATTGCGCAAGGTGATCCCTGCGATTGGCCGAGTAGACACAGCATCATTGGTGTTGGCTTTCGCCGTTCAATTATTGACCGTTGCCTTGGTTGTGTTTATTAAAGGTGCTTACCTTTCTCCGACTGGCTATGCGCTTTACACCGTGGCTGGAACCTTGTATCACTTACTTGATTTGTATTTCTGGGCGATGTTGATATCTGTGATACTGAGTTGGGTGGCACCTGGCGCAAATCATCCTGGCGCTATGTTGGTTGGACAAATTACAGAGCCGCTATATCGTGCTTGCCAGCGAGTAATCCCGCCACTAGGTGGTTTAGACCTATCTCCTATTTTTATCTTCTTGAGTATTTCTTTTCTCAAGCAAATATTGTCAGCCTACAATATTTAAGAAGGAATATTGTTCTCATAGAATTGAGTATCAACACTCGATATTATTAGGTGAATTGAGAATAAGGGCGTATTCCTATATGATGCGCCCTAAACAGGAGCTAGAGTGAACAACGTGAAGTTGTTAACCATCTCAACTTATTATCCCTTACTAAAAATGGATGAAAGCCATGAGCGCTATTGCGGTTTATCCGGGGACATTTGACCCTATTACAAATGGCCATACGGATTTGGTTGAACGTGCATCAAAGTTGTTTTCTAAGGTTATCGTAGCGGTTGCTGCAAGTCCTAAAAAACGCCCGGCTTTGTCACATGAAATGCGTATTTCATTAGCGAAAAAGGTACTAGGGCATTTGCCTAATGTTGAGATAGTAGGTTTTGATAATTTACTGACTGAATTCGCTCGATCTGTAAACGGTAAAGTGGTTATTCGTGGCTTACGTGCTGTCTCTGATTTTGAATATGAATTTCAGTTAGCCAATATGAATCGTGCTATTGCACCTGATATAGAAAGTATTTTCCTGACACCTTCAGAAAAACATTCTTATATATCATCAACACTGGTTAGAGAAATAGCTTCTTTAGACGGTGACTTTGGCCAGTTTGTTAATCCAGACGTGAAGCGTGTACTTCAAGAACATTATCAGACGATTTAATTTTTGCGTGTTGGTCTTACTAGAGCATACCGTGTTTTTAGGAGAGAATAATGTCTCTTATTATTACAGATGAATGCATAAACTGTGATGTTTGTGAGCCTGAATGCCCAAATGAAGCGATTTCTCAAGGCGATGAGATCTATGTGATCGAGCCTTCCAAATGTACTGAGTGTGTAGGGCATTTTGACGAGCCTCAATGCCAACAAGTTTGCCCTGTGGACTGTATTCCTTTAGATCCAAACTTCAAAGAAAGTGAAGAGCAGTTAATGGAAAAGTACTTAACACTTACTGGTCAACTTTAACTTTAAGGTTGCGAAAAAATCGACACTAATAGCTTTATCTTTTTAGCTGGAATATTACTTCTTGTTAGTATTCTAGCCAGTTCATTAACTGTGCGTGCTGGCTTACCTTTGCTGCTGGTTTTTCTCGGAATAGGGATGCTGGCAGGTGAAGAAGGCATTGGCCGACTAGACTTCGACAACTCAAATTTAGCCTTTCTCGTTGGTAATCTTGCATTGGCCGTGATTCTTCTTGATGGCGGTATGCGCACAAAAACCAGTACTTTCCGTGTCGCCTTATGGCCTTCTTTGTCTCTCGCAACATTAGGTGTGGTATTAACTACTGCCAGTGTTGGTGTGTTTGCTGCTTGGCTGCTAGAAGTACAATTAATTTACGGTTTATTATTAGGTGCTATTGTTGGCTCCACGGATGCCGCAGCGGTATTTAGTTTATTACGTAATAGTGGCGTTCGATTAAATGAACGAGTGGGCGGGACTCTGGAAATAGAGTCTGGCGCAAATGACCCAATGGCTATTCTGCTGGTGGTTATGCTAACAGGCATGCTACAAAGCTCCGACCATATTAGTGTGCTGTCATTCTTAGGGCAGATGCTACAGCAATTTGCGGTTGGCGGTGTTGTAGGGTTATTAGGTGGTAAGTTACTACTGGTTGTTTTAAGGCGTGTAACCTTGGTTGAAGGCTTATACGCGCTGCTTATCATTTCATTTGGGCTTGCTATCTTTGCCGGAGTGAATATTGCTGGTGGTAGTGGCTTTTTAGCTGTGTATTTAGTTGGTCTTGCGGTTGGGAATGGACGAATCAAACAGCTTGAGTCTGTGTCTCAGGTAATGGATGGTTTAGCTTGGTTGGCGCAGGCTGGGATGTTCTTGTTACTAGGGCTTTTGGTAACACCGTCTAGCTTATTGAGTCACGGATTACAGGCAATAGCCATTGCTGCATTTCTTATCTTTATTGCTCGTCCTCTCGCTGTGATGATTTGTTTATTACCTTTTGATTTCCGTTGGCCTGAACGGGTGTATATAAGTTGGGTGGGTTTACGTGGTGCCGTACCTATTGTACTGGCTCTTTACCCTGTTATTGCCGGTCTCTCAAATTCTGAATTGTTATTTGAAATCACCTTTACAGTGGTGTTAATTTCTTTATTACTGCAAGGGTCGACTGTACCGCAAGTGGCTCGCTGGTTAAAAATAATAGTGCCAGAACCTGCAGCTCCGATAACTCGTTTTTCATTAATCGACGATATAGACTCTGATCATTCGCTAGAGTTGTATGAGTTTTTGGTTCAAGCCGAAGACGTTAGAATACCTTCTGCAATCGTACAAAACGTGCCAAGTGAAACGGTATCAACGCCACAACTGGTCGCTTTAGTTCGTGACCATCAACCTATTGTAGTGAATGAATCAACTGTGTTGACGTTTGGAGATCGAATTTGGATGTTGTTACACCCAGAAGATGTTGATGATGTTGCAGTTATATTTTCTCAACAGGCTTCGAGTTCTTTTATCCTACAGAATTTCTTTGGTGAATTTGCTATCCGTGGTGATGCTTCTTTATTGGATCTTGCTAAAGCATATGGGGTCTCTATCGATGGTATTAATGAAGCAGATACAGCGGCAGAATTGTTACAAAACCAGCTTGGAAAATTATTAGTAGTTGGAGATAGGGTTCGATTTGGTAATCTGCGCTTAACTATCAGACAAATGAAAGGCAATGAAATTGAGATGATCGGACTTAAATTGCAAAATAAGCGAACGTAAGCCCAATCTTTTTTGAACCTCCAACACCTGTTTGAATTTAAACAGGTGTTCTTATTTATTGGCTAAACAGCTTAAGAATTTCATTAGTTGATGGCATGACTTGGTTGTCATTTACTAAGATAATTAACCCTTCAGTATCGATTGAAGAATGTGCTTGAGGGTGAGTCACAATATCCCCATTTTTCTGAACATAACCTAACGCCGTACCGATATCATTTTGAATTAACGTAGAAACCACGGTTGCCCAAGACACATCACTTAGATGGATATTAAGGCGAATAGTATGATCACCTTGATGATGAAACAAATCTTCTAAAACCTGCTCCGTTCCTGGTGCAACCAAGGATCGTACGAGCATTTCGGGATACGCTCTTACTGGCCTAATAACAGCACTGGCGCCAGCGGCTTTAAACCTAGGGCGATTCGAATCATTAATGGCCTCCGCTATAATAAAAGCGGGAGAATTTAAGGCTTGAAGGCGGTGTAATGTGTCAAATGTTAAACTGTCACTATGAGGGTTCTGAGTTTCTGGGCAAAGCACAATAATATATTTCGCCTTGTCTGACCCTGCAAATTCCAGCATATCATCCTCTAATGCATCACCTGTGTGATGAACGACTCCTTTGGCTCTTAAACTAAGTGGAAGGCCTTCTGGAAACGCGGGAGAGAGAATTTGAATGGGTGTATCAGCTAATTCTGGCGTCTGACTCATTTGGTTAATCAATAACTCTAAATAGCGTTCAGCTTCGTACTTTGGTGTGTTTATTATAAGTATGTGATCTTCCATTTCGCTCCACCTTATGCGGCCTTTGATTCGCATTTCTTTTTTAATCAGCCTGATCTCAACGTAGTCACTGGCGATTTGTGCGAGTAGGGTAATCCCCATGCCGTAAATTAATATAATAGTCGAAAGCTGCCCCCAAAAAGTGATGGCAGAGATATCGCCATAACCTGTGGTACTAGCCGATGTCATCGTTAACCAAAAGGCTTGCCACCAATTTAGATCTTCGAAGAAAACCATAGTTAAGCTATGTAAAGCGATGACACCTGCAAATAAGACAAAGCGCTTTCTGATATCACTGGCTTCATGCAGGTGTACTTTCTTGCGGAATTTACTCCGACTGCTTTTTTTTCGCCCTAGGATAAGTCCAAAAAAGATCATTCAGCCTCTGTTTATTACTCGTTAGTTAGTGGGTATAGCGTAACCAAGTTGACGCCAAGACTCATATACCATCACAGCGACCGTATTAGATAGGTTCAAACTGCGTGAGTTCGCTTGCATGGGTAAACGCAACCTTTGAGCAGTTGGTAACGCATCGATGAACTCGGCAGGCAGGCCTCGTGTCTCAGGGCCAAATACCAAAACGTCATTTTCCTCAAAACTGGCTTCACTATGAACGCGACTGCCTTTTGTGGTTAATGCGTAAATGGTTCCAATATTGTTTTGATCAACAAAACTCTGAAAATCTGGGTAACGTTTTAAACGCGTAAACTCATGATAATCGAGTCCCGCTCTTCTTAACTTCTTATCTTCAAGATCAAAGCCCAATGGCTCTATCAGGTGTAAGTGGTAGCCAGTGTTCGCACATAAACGTATTACATTGCCTGTATTAGGCGGAATTTCAGGTTGGTAAAGTACAATATGAAGCATAGGGTTTATCTCCTTGATATAAGAAGATAATACCAGAGGAAGCCCAGAAACTAAGTTTTTAATTTATTTTCAAAAAAACTATTGACCACAAAAACGGTTTCTCTATAATACGCCCCACTTGCCCGGATAGCTCAGTCGGTAGAGCAGAGGATTGAAAATCCTCGTGTCGGCGGTTCGATTCCGTCTCCGGGCACCATGATTTGAAGAAAGGCCATTTATTAACTTAAATGGCCTTTTTTTTCGCCTGCATTTTGCCCCTTTCGTATACTCCATCATTCGCTTCCTCAAGTTACTGTCGAAATCAGAAATAAATCTTTTCAAAATTTATGTTTAACCTGTCAAGCCAGCTTATAGGTTTTATCTTGGGTGAATAGGGTGGTTCAGTTGTTAAACTTACATTTAATCAGGCATTATTGAATTCACTAGAAAGCTTAAAATCCTTACTCGTAGGAGAGTCTCAAATGACAGAAAAACACATTGAGAAAACACCTGAAGGGCGCCCGACATTTCACGGGAGAGTATTGTTAGCGGAAGACAATCTTACCAATCAAATCGTAGCTCGTGGGTTGCTGAATTTATACTGTGTAGAAGTCGTGATTGCAGAAAATGGTCAAAAGGCAGTTGAGCAAGCTGAATCGACTCAGTTTGATTTAATCTTTATGGACTGTCAGATGCCCGTGATGGACGGGTATGAAGCCACCAGACATATTCGTCAGCTCAAACAAGGTAAAACCTCGCCAGATGTTCCTATTATTGCGCTTAGTGCCAATGCGTTGAAAGGAGACGAAGACGAATGTTTTATTGCAGGTATGAATGATCACGTTGCCAAACCTGTTTCACAAGACAAAATTGTAGCGATTCTAACAAAGTGGCTTCCTATAAGGTGATGATTATAATGGTAAAGGAAACTTATTATGTTTGAACCAAAAGTATTTGATGGCGCTGACTATGAAAGTCTGCTTGCTTGCAGTTACGAATTGATGACTTTGGTTGCTGCTGAGTTTATTTCTGAAGCGACTGCTTTATTTGAACAATTTCAAGTGAATATAGACGCTAAAAATTGGTGCCTACACTTAAGCAGGAAATCTTAGCCTAGTGCGACTAGGTGCTAACAAATAACGTATTTATATCCCTCACCTCGTTTTACCTTCCTGATTGCTTTATCCCGATTTTTACAGATAAAAGGTTTCATTTGAATGGTATTGTATTTCAAATGAAACCTTACTATCATAAAAATGAAACATTTGATCATTATAGTCGTTCTTTCTTTTCTAATAAAAACTCATTGTGAGGAACACAGAAATGTATAAATTTAAGTTAGCGTCAGTTGTTATTGGTATGTCTCTTGCGGGTTCAGCGTTGGCAGCAACAGAAGTCGAGTGGTGGCATGCAATGGGTGGTGCCAATGGCGAAAAAGTAAATGAAATTGCCAAAGCGTTTAACGACTCTCAGGATGCATACTCAGTAAAGCCAGTTTATAAAGGTAATTATACTGAAACCATGACTTCTGCTATTGCTGCGTTTCGTGCGAAACAGCAACCAGCAATTGTTCAGGTATTCGAAGTGGGTACCGCGAGCATGATGGCGGCGAAAGGCGCGATCTATCCAGTGCATCAGTTGATGCGTGAATCAGGTCAACCTTTTGACGAAAGCACTTATCTAAGTGCAGTCACGGGTTACTACACAAGCAGTGAAGGCAAAATGCTTTCTATGCCATTCAACAGTTCAACTCCAGTCTTGTACTACAACAAAGATTTGTTCAAAAAAGCAGGCATTACTCAAGCCCCTAAAACGTGGCAAGAAGTAGAAACGACTGCGAAAAAATTACAACAATCAGGCGTATCTTGTGGCTTCACAACGGCTTGGCAATCTTGGGTTCACCTAGAAAACCTTAGCTCTCGTCATAACGTACCATTCGCGTCTTTGGATAACGGCTTTGGCGGTTTAAAAACAGAATTAACTTTCAATGGTCCACTGCAAGTGGCTCATGTTAAGAAAATGGGTGAGTGGCAGAAAAGCGGTGTGTTCAGTTATTCTGGACGTACCAATGATGGAGCAGCGAAATTCTACAGCCAAGAATGTGCCATGTTCACTGAATCGTCTGCGGGTTACGCAGGTATCAAACGTAATGCTAAATTTGAATTTGGTGTAACGGAACTTCCTTACTGGGAAGGTAAAGTAAAACAGCCTTCTAACACCATCATCGGTGGTGCGTCTTTGTGGGTTCTTCAAGGTCATTCAAAAGAAGAATACAAGGGTGTGGCTTCTTTCCTAAGTTACTTGTCTCGTGCTTCTGTTCAAGCTGATTGGCACCAATTTTCAGGTTACTTACCAATTACTAAAGCGGCTTATAGTTTGACAAAAGGTCAAGGTTTCTATGCTGCGAATCCAGGTACAGAAACAGGTGTTACTCAGATGACAACAGGCACGCCAACAGCGAATACGAAAGGATTACGTTTAGGTAACTTTGTTCAAATCCGTGGAGTGATTGATGAAGAGCTTGAGTCTGTATGGAGTGGTGATGTTGATGCTCAAACGGCACTTAACACAGCGGTAAAACGTGGTAATGCACTTCTTCGTAAGTTTGAAAGAGCGAACGATTAAAAAAACAGTTGCCCTTATGTGTTTTCATAAGGGCGATTTTTTTTAGGTGTTCTTTCGGTTTTTTGTTTGGATATTTCTATGACGGTTACCTTCCCCCAAAAAGGCCTTCCTTGGTTATTGCTTTTGCCTCAGTTATTAGTGACAGCGATTTTTTTTCTATGGCCTGCAGAGCAAGCATTAGAGCAAGCTTTTTATCAAGAAGACGCGTTTGGTTTGAGCCGAGAGTTTGTTGGCTTTGAAAACTTTATCGATTTGTTTACGGACCCTCTGTATTACCAATCGATGCTAACCACGTTGTTTTTCAGTTTTTCTGTTGCCATTTTAGGCATTTCTGTTGCGCTCTTGTTAGCGGTGATGGCAGATCGTGTTATTCGCGGTAAGTTGGCGTATCAAACTTTATTAATCTGGCCCTATGCGGTTGCGCCTGCATTAGCTGGTGTGCTCTGGTGGATTTTATTTGATCCAAGTATGGGGCCGATTGCCCTGTGGTTGAATTCAGCTGGGGTGGATTGGAATCACTATCTTAATGGCAACCAAGCCATGATATTGGTGGTGATTGCTTCTACGTGGAAGCAGATTAGTTATAACTTTTTATTCTTTCTGGCGGGTTTACAAGCGGTCCCTCGTTCATTAATTGAAGCGGCGTCGATTGATGGCGCTAGTCCATTTAAACGTTTCTGGACGATTGTCTTTCCTCTTTTATCGCCAACGACTTTCTTTTTGCTTGTCGTGAATTTGGTTTATGCCTTCTTTGAAACTTTCGGTGTGATTGATGCGACAACGAAAGGTGGTCCAGGACAAAGTACCAACACTTTAGTTTATAAAGTATTTGAAGATGGTTTTGTTGGTTTGGATCTTGGTGGCTCTGCGGCTCAGTCTGTTGTACTGATGGGCATCGTCGGTCTTATGACGGTTATTCAGTTTCGCTTTATTGAGCGCAAGGTGCAGTACTCATGATAGAAAATAGACCTTGGTTAACCTTTGTTAGCCACGCAACGTTATTATTGGGCATCGCTTTAGTGGCGTTACCAGTGTGGATGGCGCTTGTTGCCTCAACTCATCCTGCGTCTGCTTTTGGTGTCGGTCACATTCCTTTGTGGTTTGGCGATTCTGGCGTGGATACTTGGAAAACCGTTTTGCTTGAAAAAGCCGGTAATGGCATTGATACGCCCGTGTTTTTTATGATGCTGAATTCTTTGATTATGGCGTTAGGGATTACCTTTGGGAAAATTGCCATTTCATTGTTGTCCGCTTATGCGATTGTTTTCTTCCGCTTTCCTTTTCGTGATTTGTGTTTTTGGATTATTTTCATGACGCTGATGCTGCCTGTTGAGGTTCGCATTGTGCCGACTTATGAAGTAGTCGCAAACCTTGATTTACTGAACAGTTACACAGGATTAACTCTGCCTTTGATTGCCAGTGCGACAGCGACCTTTTTGTTTCGTCAGTGCTTTTTGAGCATTCCAGGTGAGTTGGTAGAAGCCGCGCGAATTGATGGTGCTGGGCCGTTTCGTTTTTTCTTTGATATTTTGTTGCCGCTATCGCGCACGAATATCGCGGCGTTGTTTGTGATCTTGTTTATTTATGGTTGGAATCAATATTTATGGCCTTTGTTGATTACCACGGATGATGCTTATTACACTTTAGTGATGAGTATTAAGCGTATGTTGTCTGTTACGGATGGTGATATTGCGTGGAACCAAATTATGGCGACCACCTTGCTTGCTATGTTGCCGCCTGTTGCCGTTGTTATTGGTATGCAGAAGTTATTTGTCAAAGGTTTAGTGGATTCGGAGAAATAGTGATGACGGATGTTATTTTAGAAAAAATTGGTAAAACATACCCCAATGGTTATCACGCAATTCCAAGTGTGGATCTCTCTATTGAAGAAGGTGAGTTTATTGTTTTAGTTGGCCCATCAGGATGTGGTAAATCAACACTATTGCGTATGGTGGCTGGACTGGAAAGTATTTCGGATGGTGAACTGCGCATTCGTGGTGAACGCATGAATGAAAAAGAGCCTGCTGAGCGCGATATCGCGATGGTATTTCAAAACTACGCCTTGTACCCGCACATGACGGTTTACAACAACATGGCGTATGGCTTGAAAAACCGCAAAGTATCGAAAGAAGTTATCGAGAAAAAAGTTACCGATGTGGCAGAGATGTTAGGATTAACAGACTTGCTGCAACGTAAACCTGGCCAATTGTCTGGTGGTCAGCGTCAGCGTGTGGCGATGGGGCGTGCCATGGTACGTGATCCAAAAGTCTTCTTATTTGATGAGCCTTTGTCTAACCTTGATGCCAAACTACGTGTTCAGATGCGTGTGGAAATACGACAGCTGCAACGTAAATTAGGCACGACGACTTTGTATGTTACTCATGATCAGGTCGAAGCCATGACATTGGCGGATCGTCTGGTTGTGTTGAATAAAGGTAATGCAGAACAAATCGGCACACCAATGGATTTGTACAATAAGCCAGCAACCCCTTTTGTTGCGTCTTTTATTGGCTCTCCTTCGATGAACCTACTTCCTGCGAACCTTGTAGAGCAAGGTATTAAAATTTCGAATTCGTTAACTTTACCTTTGCCTCATGATTATCGTGGCGGCGTGGTATGGGGGATTCGTCCAGAGCATTTAGAAGTTTCAGATGAGCAAAATGCTGATTTCGCTTTGCGTATTCAAGCGGTAGAATCGCTTGGTGCTGAAACCCTAATACATGGTTTGTTAGAGGAAGAGTCTAAAAAGGGCATTCCTATGGTTGTACGTTTATCTGGACCGCATTTACCTGAGCTAAATAGTCTTATGTGGTTAACGGCACCAGTTAAACATTGGCACTTATTTGACGAAATAACTCAACAGAGGCTATGAGAGCAAGATGCAAAAAGACCATATTTTAGGTGGGAATGTTTCAGGTGAAAAGGTGTTGAATACAAAAGTAATGGGACACCGAGGTGCAGCATTATTGGCGCCTGAGAATACCTTGTCATCGATTCGTGCCGCTGCCGCTGCGGGCGCGACTTGGGTAGAAATTGATGTGTATTTGATTGCCGAAGGCGGTCTCGTTATTTTTCATGATGACACACTGGAACGCTGCACAAACGGTGAAGGTGTAACTCGTGAAGCACAGCTTAGTTATGTGACTGAATTGGATGCTGGCGTTAAATTTTCAGCTGACTTTGTCGGCGAAAAAGTACCAACACTCCTAGAAGCGTTACACTGCATTCAGTCTCTGGGGCTTGGTTTAAATCTTGAAATTAAACACGACAGTGCTGATGTTGAAACCATTGTTCCGGCAGTGATGGATATGTTGAAAGCTCATTGGGCTGATAACGATAAACTGATGATTTCGAGCTTTAATCATGCCGCTTTGCAGATGAGCTATGAGATCGATAGTGATCGTCATTTGGCGCAGTTGTATGAAGACATTCCAGCTCATTGGCAGGAAGAGCTTGAAAACATTAAGGCTTATAGTTTGAACTGTGATTACTCCAGATTAACGCAGGTTCAAGCGCTGGCAGTGAAAGCAGCTGGCTATAAACTACTTTGTTACACCGCAAATAATCCACAAGCTGTGGAGTCTCATTGGGCGTGGGGAATGGATGCTGTTATTACGGATGATCCAACAAAATTTGCGTTTTTATTAGTACCTTAATGAATAGAGATAAGGCACCTTTGTGGGCTTAAATGAACGACAAAACCAGATATTAAACTGGGTGCAACAAGAAGATGCTTTATTGGTAGAGGAGATGGTGGCACGTTTTAATGTGTCATCACAAACTATCCGTAAAGACATTAATCAATTGGCTGAGCGTCATCTTGTACGACGAACCCATGGTGGAATTTCGCCTGTATCAAGTACGGAAAACTTACCGTTTGATAACCGTCAATTTTTAAACAGTGATGCAAAGGGAGTAATTGCGACCCAAGTCGCTGAATTGATTCCTGATGGCGCCTCTGTTTTCTTGGGTATTGGAACGACCGTCGAATATGTAGCTAAGGCGTTGGTGTCTCATCAACGTTTGCAAGTATTCACTAACAACCTAACGGTGGCTGGTATCTTAGGAAACTATCCTGATATTCGAGTACGTGTTTTGGCGGGTAAATTACGACATCGGCATCATGATTTAGTCGGTGAAGAAACCTTATCTGGTTTGAGGCAGTATTATTTCGACTACGGTGTATTGGGTTGTGGTGGCATGGACGAAGTGCAAGGAATATTGGATTTTGACCCAGAAGAAGCCGCAGTAAGTCGCGTTATTGTTGAGCAAAGTCGTCACAGTCTTTTGGTTGTGGATCAACATAAATGGGGCCGCAAGGCTATGGCGCGTGTCCATCCTTTTTCTGCTGTAGATTGGATTTTCAGTGATGTCCTAACTCAAGCACAAACTCATTTACTCACCGCTCAAGGTGTTAAAATTCAACTTTGTTCACAGGGTGAATATGTCAATTCATGATCTTTCTGAGCTAGCTAGTGATGACTGTAAAGGCTTGCGTTTTATTTTAACGGATTTTGACGATACCTTAACGTGGGAAGGGCAATTACCTGTAGAAACATTGCGGGCCCTGACTGTATTAAAAGAAAATGGTGTCAAAGTCATTCCTGTTACGGGTGGTTGTGCAGGATGGTCTGACATGATTGCTAGAGCGCTCCCTGTTGATGGTGTGATTACAGAAGGTGGCGCCTGTTTTATTGGCAAAACCTTGGATCAGCATCTTACCTATGAGTTTTGGCGTGAAGAGTCGGTTATGCGAGCAGAACAAGCTCGTCTATTGAATGAAGTGAATAAAGTACTAGTACAATTTCCTCGATTGAAGTTAGCCAGAGATCAGTCTTATCGTTTAACCGATGTGGCTATCGACTATGCGCAAGATGTAAAGCCCGCTGCGATTGAAGAAAAGAATGCCTGTTTGGAGGCCTTAACTGCGCTGGGTTTAAATGTGAAGGCAAGCTCCATACATATTAATGTTTGTTCGGAAGGGTACGATAAATTTTCCATGGCGCAGCGTGTTTTAAGCCAAGCTTATGGTTTAAGCGAAGTCGAACAACAAGAGCAAGTATTGTATGTTGGTGATGCACCTAACGATGAAAGCATGTTTGCGCGTTTTCCACTGAGTGTTGGTGTTGCGAACATTGTGGAACACTTGTCGATTATGACGTACCGTCCGCGCTATCAAACCTCTCAGCCAGGCGGTTTAGGCTTTGCGGAACTGGCTGACTTTATTTTGGTTGCACGTTCTTTCTAAAACTGGATTATAGGTCTTGGTTGTAGACCTGCAGACGATTCATTTTTAATGGTCGTCTTTTTTAGGTATAAAAGACGCTATGCACACTGCAACACCACCTAACAACAAACCAACTAATAAACTGATTCCCGTATTAATCACGCTGGTTAGAATTGGGTAGTTAGCAATCTCACCTGAAACCGCAAGTTCTGCAGCATGATGCAAAGCAGGCAAGCCGTGAACAAATATCCCGCCGCCCACCAGAAACATCGCAATCGTACCAACGATGGATAAAAGACGTATGAGCATAGGGGCACTTTTTAAAATGCCGTAACCTATATGTTGTATGAATGCCTTCTTAGATTGATGTAGGTGCAGGCCAATATCATCAAGGCGGACAATTAAGCCGACCAATAGATAAACGCCAACGGTAACAACAAACGCGATTAAACTAACAACGATGGTTTGCGTGAGTAAATTTAGACCTGCCACGGTTCCTAGAGCGATCACAATGATTTCGGCAGACAGTATAAAGTCTGTTCGAACTGCCCCACGTATCTTGTCTTTTTCCAGTGTTAGCATTTCTGCATCGGATTTTGCTATTTTTACTTTTTCTGTAAGGGTGTGTTTATCACCTTTGTTTTTTTGGAAAGTGTGCAGAACTTTTTCGACGCCTTCGAAGCATAAATACAATCCACCTGCCATCAATAAGGGTTGAATCAGCCAAGGGATAAAGGCACTAATAGCAAGCGCTAAAGGCACAAGGATAATCTTATTGAGAAAAGATCCTTTGGCGACAGCCCAAACAACAGGGAGTTCTCTGTCTGCTTTAACCCCCGAAACCTGTTCGGCATTGAGTGCGAGATCATCACCCAATACCCCCGCTGTTTTCTTTGCTGCTACTTTCGAGAAAACGGCAATGTCGTCCAATAACACAGTAATGTCATCTAATAATGCTAATAAGCCAGTCATGGCCATAATGTTTCTCTTTAAGGAATTGAAGGATAAGCCGAAATTAAGTGCGTTATTTTTTTGGTAGTCTGATTTTCATTTTAGCATTGTGTATCATTGGAAGATAACATCAAGTTGAATCATTTTAGTGAGTATAAGCACCAAAATGATTGGTTTTTTGCTTAATATACTTCTATTTTATTTATCTTTTATTTTTAATAATGAGGTTCATTATGGCGAGCTCTTTGCGTATTTTTCGTCGCATGATTATGCCAGATCTTATTCGTGTCCATCGTTATCAGAGCTTGCCAGAGCAAGGTCCGAAAGTGTTATTTTTTAGTGGCGGCTCGGCATTAAATAAAATTAGTAGGGTGTTTAAAGAATACACTCACCACTCTATTCATTTGGTAACACCTTTTGATTCAGGTGGCAGTTCGGCGCGCTTGCGTGCTGAGTTCGATATTCCTGCAGTAGGGGATTTACGTAGCCGTTTAATGGCATTGGCCGATGAAACGGTAATGGGGCAGCCAGAAGTGTATGCCTTGTTTACTCATCGTTTAAGTCAGTATGAAACCCCTGCTGAATTGAAGGCACAATTACAACAGCTTGTATTGGGTGAACACCCTCTGATAGAAACTATTCCTAACCCAATGAAAGCGTTGATTCAGTCGCATCTCGCGGTGACTCAGCAACGAATTAATGATGATTTTGATTTGCGTGGCGCAAGTATTGGAAACCTAATTATTGCAGGTGGATATTTAAACAACCAACAGCAGTTGGATCCCATCGTGTTTTTATTTTCTCGATTGGTCAAGACGCTGGGCGATGTGAAAACGACGCTAGATGCTAGTTTGCATCTGGGCGTTGAATTAGACAATGGCGATACTGTTTTAGGGCAGCACAATATTACAGGCAAAGAAACTGACATATTGTCCAGTCCGATAAAACGTATGTGGCTTAATAAAGGATTACGTACAACTCAGCCTACGAATCAATATATTGCCGATGACCGAAAGGATGCGATAGAGGGCGCAGACTTAATCTGTTATCCACCAGGCAGTTATTACAGTAGCCTACTGGCCAATTTAATGCCGGAAGGTGTTGGTCGTGCGATCTGTAATAACTCAAACCCGAAAGTATATTTACCTAACTTAGGAATTGACCCAGAACAGCAAGGTTTGTCTTTAATGGAGAGAGTGCGAAGGCTAGTGGTGTCTGTTGAAGCGGACAAGGAAGGTGAAGAGGCTTATTCTGCGTTGGATTATTTACTGCTTGATGAAAATTACGATTATGGCGAAGTCGATATTGAGCAATTAAGAAATTTGAACATAGAAGTAATTAAAACGCCTTTGATTTCGATTAAGCCTGAAAAATATGATGAAAGGCTAGTGGTAAAAGCCTTGTTGTCTTTTGTCTGATTGAAGTGAAAATAAAGCAAAAATCTGGATGTGTACTATGTTTTAAGAAGCTCTCCTGTAATAAAACTTTACGTGAAATAACATTTTTGTGTTGTTAAAGAGACCCTTTAAAGTGCCATCATATGAAATATTGATGACACTAGATTAAAAGAGAATAGTAATGAGTACACGTGTACTAATATGTGACGATTCAAAGCTTGCCAGAAATCAAATGGCTAGAGTGTTACCGACAGACTGGGATGTTGAAGTCGAATACGCTGAGAACGGCCAAGAAGCCTTAGAATTATTATCGGCTTCAGCTTTTGATATTCTATTTTTAGATTTAAATATGCCAGTGAAAGATGGCTATGAAACGCTTGAGGCTTTGCAGTCTTTTTCTCAGTCTCCTGCTGTCATTGTTGTCTCTGGCGATGTTCAGCCAAAAGCGATTGAACGTGTTAAAGACATGGGCGCAGTAGCTTTTCATAAAAAACCGGCTTCAGGCGAAGAACTTCGTACCTTACTTATCTCTCTAGATCTTTTTTCTGCTGATATAAATAATGCTCAGCCTGCTGTTGAGATCGTCACTGCTGCTGAACAATTTACTCTTAATGAATGTCTACAAGAAATATCAAACATCGCAATGGGACGTGCCGCTAGCGTGCTTGCAGAGATGTTAAATGTGTTTATTAAGCTGCCAGTGCCTACTGTGAATATTTTAGAGGTCGGCGAGCTGCAAATGGCACTTGATTATAGTGTGAAGGCAGAGAGTTGCTCAGCTGTATCACAAGGCTTTGTTGGATCAGGTATTGCGTTTGAAGCCTTGTTAATCTTCAGCGACTCTAGTTTTCCAGATATGGCGAAACTTCTTGGTGTTACTGAAAATATTACCAGAGAGTTAGAAACAGAACTTCTAATGGATGTTTCCTCTATTTTGGTTGGTCCTTTTATGACGGCCATCGGTAAACAACTAAATATCGATTTTAGCCACAGTCACCCAGTTCTTTTAGGTCAACATGTTACAATTGCTGACTTAATTAATGTGAAAAAAGCGACATGGCAACGAACGCTTGCTGTTGAAATTGTTTATGAAGTAGAAAACTATCAAATCAGTTGTGACTTGATGCTGCTGTTTACAGAAGATTCTGTACCAACACTTGAGAACTTACTGTCGTTTTTAGTGGAGGATGAGTGATGAGTAATGAAGCCGAAGGATTAGCAGATCTTCATTGGATGTTTGATATGCTCCATCATATTGACGTTGGGCTAGTTGTATTGAATGAAAAATATGAAGTGCAGCTTTGGAATAGCTTTATGGAGAACCATAGCGGTGTTAGCTCATCAATAGCAAAACAACAGTCTTTATTGAGCATTTTTCCAAATTTAGATACTGGATGGCTGCGTCAAAAAATGGACAATGTTTTTGGATTGAAAACGCCAATTTACATTTCTTGGGAACAGCGACCTAACTTGTTCCCTTTTAAGAGTTATCGTCCTATTACTGGTATTGCTAATAAAATGTACCAAAACGTTGCGATTCGTCCTATATCGAGTCCTAATGGTGCTATTAAACACCTTTGTTTAGTTGTTTATGATGTAACAGACATTGCTACTAATAAAATCGCCTTGTCAGCAGCAAATGATAAATTAAAACGACTGACAAGTGCTTTATCTAAGTAGCCTGACACCAATTTTTCTAAGAAAAAACCAAGGTAGATAATTGCTATTAATGATCAAGTTTAAGGCGCTAAATATAGGCTCTTTAATTTGTCCAGTTGTAACTCGCCAAGCAAACACTGTCCTTCTGGGTCAATAAGAATTCGACCATTCATAGCCTCACGACCAAGCAGCATTCTATAACCCATGCTGTCTCGGTTCGTTAGAGTGACTTCAATCTCCCATCGCTTTCCACCTAAAGAGAGCTCAATGCAAATAACTGGGCGTTTTTCTTTGTCCCCGCTGGAACTTTTAATGACGCGTTGATCAATAAGAGGCGCTTCGCAATGCACTGTGATTTTTTTATTCTTTTGTAATGGGTGTACTTCGAATCTTACCCATTGTTCATCATTCTGAGAGAACTTCTGAATATTGACTGCGTGCATTGAAGAGGTTTTTGCGCCAGAATCAACTCGAGCTTTAATCGCAGGGATTTTAAGGGAAGGAAAAGCGCACCATTCGTCGCTACCAATAATAGTTTTTGCTTCATTTAGTTGGTTCATAGAAAGTACAGTGCCCTTAAAAAAGAAAGTAGTCGTTTTTGCTGGAATAAAAAAGTGCTGTGATTCCCCATGCTTTATAGCTTAAAACAGAGATTAGAGTAAGTTATTATTGATGTGTAGTAGACTTATTTGCTCTGCTGAATTGTCAGTATAGACACAAGCTCTTGTAATCGTAATATCTGAAGTTAATATGTGCACACAATAATTTTTTTTGGAGTTGTTAATGAATGGCCAACTGATAAACGAGTTGGAAGAGCTGGGAGGCGAGATACGCCCAGCAAGCTTGAAAAAGTGCGATGAAATTGTCATTGATCAACCGGGCTTTAGCGCTATCATTGCGTTATGGGGCGGGCACTTGAAAAGCTTTATTCCTGCTGGTCAAGAGGACCTTCTGTTTCAATCTGCGAATCATGGTGGCGATGGGCGTTTTGATCGTCGACATATGGGCGTCCCTGTATGCTGGCCTTGGTTTGGTGCGAATGAAGACCATGACGACTATCCTGCACACGGTCTTGCTCGTTACTTCCGTTGGGAGCTTATTGAAGCGGGCCGCTTTAAAAACGGTGATGTGAAAATTGTTATTCGTTTAGCATCCGAAAACCATCCTTTGATTGAAGAAATGTGGCCATTAGCCTTCGAATTGAGACAGGTGTTTAGATTGTCGAGCAAAGGTTTCAGTATTAATTTCTCTGCCGCTAACTTATCTGATAAATCGATGCCAATCAGTGAGGCGCTTCACACGTATTTTAATGTAGCTGATAACCAAGTTGCAGAAGTTCACGGGTTGGAGCAGGTTACCTACGTAGACAAACTAGATAACAATAGTCGTCAGAAGAGCGATAGTCTTGTAACGCCGTGTGAGAGCATGGATAGGGTGTATGTATCCTCGCCAGAAGAATATGAAATACGCGATCCAGTATTTAATAGAAGATTAGTTATGCAGGTAGAAGGCAGTCAAAGTACTGTGTTATGGAATCCTGGTCCAGAGCTAACTAAATTGCGCACCGATATGGAAGATGATGAGTATCGTCGTTTTGTTTGTGTTGAAGCCGCAAATGTCCTTACTGATGCTTATGAAATTGCACCAGGTGCAATACACCAATTGAAGCTAAAAGTAAGACACAAGCAACTTACTGAGTCATAGAGTAATCATGTTGTAAGGTTATTTTCTTGTCTTAAAATATGTCGTAAAAAAGCCCGCCTGTTTTAATTCAGGCGGGCTTTTTTGTTATCTCAGTTTTGCTTTATACAAACTTAATCGAGGTCATATTCCATAATTAATGGCGCGTGATCTGAAAAACGCTGGCCTTTATAGATGGAGCCACTTTGGATTTGGTTTTTAATACCAGGTGTCGTAATTTGATAATCTAAACGACCGCCTTCATCCAGTTTCCATGCACGTTCATAATCTGGCCACCAAGTATATTGCTTGTCTTGTTTGTTTACTTGGCGAAAAGCATCAATGTATTCCATTTCATTGAATATTTCGTTTATCCATTTACGCTCTTCTGGTAAAAAGCCGGAATTTCTTTGATTAACGAACCAGCTGCTTACATCAATAGGTGAGCGAGCGACGTTTGCTGTGCCGCAAAAAATAAATTCTCGACGTTTACGGCGCGTTTTAACTAGATGATTTTTAAAACCTTCCATAAAACGATATTTATGCTCTTGCAGTGTCTCTTCGTGGTTTGAGCCATGCGGCGTCAAAAATGCGCCAATGCTGACTTTATCGAAATCGGCTTGAATAAAGCGTCCTTCAAAGTCACATTCAGGAAACCCCATGCCTGTCATAATCGCTTTAGGCATGGTTTTACTATAGATGGCAACGCCCGCTTGATCAGGGTTTTCTAAAGACTCAAAGAAGTATGTGTTGTATCCAGGTGGAAAGAAAACGCTGTCTTTAAGCGTACGTTCATCTGCCTGTATATCTTGTAGACACACAACATCTGGGTCCTGACGAACCATCCATTCAAAAAAGCCACGATCGGCTGCTTGTTTTATTCCGTTTACATTAAGGCTGATGACCTTCATTTATGGTCCCTACAATTCCTAGCCGTGTGTTATATTAGCGCCTATACAATGTTGGCATGGCTTCGCTCGTTCTTGGCGGCGCTTTGTTGTGTACTTTTTATCTTTCTGGAGTTGGCATGAAACCTTACCAAAGAGACTTTATTGAATTCGCAATTGAACAGAATGTACTGCGCTTTGGCGAATTTACTCTTAAATCGGGCCGTGTAAGTCCTTACTTTTTTAATGCAGGCCTGTTTAGTTCTGGGCAAGCACTGGCTAAGTTAGGACGCTTTTACGCGGCTTCGTTAATGGAAGCAAATGTTCCATTTGATGTTCTATTCGGCCCTGCCTATAAAGGCATTCCATTAGCAACAACAACCGCTGTTGCTCTTTATGACCACCATGATGTAGATACACCATACGTATTCAACCGCAAAGAAGCAAAAGCTCATGGTGAAGGCGGTTCACTTGTTGGTGCACCATTAGCAGGTAACGTCATGATTATCGATGATGTTATTACTGCTGGAACAGCCATTCGAGAAGTTATGGCGATTATCCAAGAGGCTAATGCCGCTCCCGCTGGTGTTCTTATCGCCTTAGATCGTCAAGAACGAGGCCAAGGTGAGTTATCTGCAATTCAAGAAGTCGAACGTGACTTTGGTATGCCTGTTATCAGCATAGTGTCTCTAAATGACATTATGACGTATTTATCAGAACAGAACACCACTGAATTTGCAGAACATCTTGGTGCAGTTAAAGCGTATCGTCTTCAATACGGTATCTAATTTAGTGCTGAAAAAGGGTTTGAGACATTGTTTCGAACCCTAGCGATTTAGCATCAAATTTTGTGCCAATACATCCCATTGCTCTTGCCAAATGTCCATTGGCTTAACTTTAAATTCGCTGCGTACATAATGGCGAATTTTACCTTCAATAATTGCGATAAGAAAATTCGCACAAGGTGCTACTCCCATTGTTGGTCGTAAACCTTGTTTCAAGTCTGCTTCACGAATAATTTGTTTTAGCTGAGTTTCAATTCGATCAAACACCTGAGTGATGCGGACTCGTAAACGCTCTGTTTCACCAGCTAATGCATCTGCGGTTAATAAGCGGCACATGCCGGGGTTTTGCTCAGCAAAACCGAGTACGAGTGTCATGATCATCTCTATACGAGCAATAGCATTGCTTTCTTCTTGTATTATTCGGGTAATTCGAGTGAATAAACTTTCTTCAATGAATTCGATTAGGCCTTCAAACATCTTTGCCTTGCTAGGAAAATGACGATAGAGTGCCGCTTCAGATACACCCACTTGCTTCGCTAAAGCAGCAGTAGTGATACGTGCACCTGGACTGCTCTCTAACATTTGAGCAAGTGCTTGTAATATCTGTGTGCGACGATCCGTTTTTTTGTTGCTCATTTGTCGTTTCCAGTTTTTTGCCAGTGTTGTTTAATTGCTCATTAATAAAAATGTATGAGTTTATTCAGTGGTCTTAGTGTTTGATATCAAGGTACCGACACCAGTGTCTGTGAATATTTCCAACAAGGTTGCATGTGGTACTCGCCCGTCAATTATATGAGCGCTTGTTACGCCCGCATTGACAGCCGACAGTGCGCAACTGATTTTTGGTAGCATGCCGCCGTAGATTGTACCGTCGGCAATAAGTGCATCAACCTGAGCTGTGCTTAAGCCTGTCAGTACATTGCCTTGCTTGTCTTGCACACCAGAGATATTGGTTAATAGCATGAGCTTTTCAGCGCCAACCGCTTCAGCGACTTTTCCTGCAACCAGATCAGCGTTAATGTTGTAAGAATTGCCTTGATCATCCACACCAATAGGCGCAATAACAGGGATGAGGTCACTGCTTTCGAACAGTTTTAAGAAGCTAGTATCGATACTGGCAACTTCACCTACATGACCAATATCCACTTGTTCTGGTGTTGCCATGCCTTCTGCTTGATGCTTAACGAAAAGCTTTTTAGCTTTAATAAAACGACTGTCTTTACCTGTAATACCGATGGCTTTGCCGCCAGCCTCACAAATTAAATTGACGATTTCTTTGTTTACTTGACCACCTAGCACCATTTCCACTACATCCATGGTTGCAGTGTCAGTAACACGCATACCATTAATAAATTTGGATTCAATGTTTAGCTTAGTTAGCATGTCACCGATTTGTGGGCCACCACCATGAACAACAATTGGATTGATACCAATAGCTTTCATCAAAACGATGTCTCGTGCGAATCCGGCCTGCAAGGTTTCATCTGTCATAGCGTTGCCGCCATACTTGATAACCAATGTTTTGCCAGCAAAACGTTGAATATAAGGAAGCGATTCGCTTAAAACCTTAGCAACATCTAAAGCAGATTCACGAGAAAAAGCCACGTATTAAATACTCCTGTAAACAAAGATGGATAGTAGATGTGAAACACATAGTCTTAATTATGATGAAAAAAGAATAAGACACCATCCAGACATAAATTATTGGGTTGTTATAGCAAAACGATGATAGCTAAGGCTAACAAGGAGTGTAAGCAACCACTTAGGGCTGAAATAATAGCCTGATCGAGAATGATTAACTATAAGTATTTGTAAGAAACTTACAAAGTAGAGGGTTTAAAAAGTAAATTAAATGACAGTTCGAAAGTATGGGTGAATGAATCTAATAAATGCTGCGTAAAAGATGAAAAAAACTCATCTTTTACGCATTTTTTGCTTATTTTGTGCCTGTGTGGCCAAAGCCGCCTTCACCACGTTCTGTGCTTTCAAACTCAGCCACAATATTAAATTCAGCTTGAATGACTGGAATTAGAACCAGTTGTGCAACGCGTTCACCTGGCTCTATTGTAAATGTCGTTTTACCACGGTTCCAGCATGACACCATTAGCTCGCCTTGATAATCTGAGTCGATTAGTCCAACAAGATTTCCTAAAACGATACCGTGTTTATGACCTAGTCCAGAGCGAGGTAAAATGGTGGCGGCCAAGCCTGGATCTTGAATGTATATAGACAAACCAGTTGGCAATAGTGTTGTTTCGCCAGGAGCAAGCTCAAGTGCTGAATCTAGGCAAGCACGGAGGTCTAAACCAGCAGAACCTTCTGTTGCGTAAGTTGGCATCGGTATTTCTTTGCCGATTTTGTCATTAACAATTTTTAGCTGGATAGTTTGTTTCATTTTTAATCTCTTCTTAATTCTCTTTCTAAAGCGCTAGTATCTTTATAGAGAGTGTGTGTAAATAAATTCTACTAGTTGGTTTGCTAGTTCGCTTTTTGCTGCTTTATCTGGGGCCCAAGTTTCATTGTGCGTAATCACAGTGACTTGGTTTTCGTCTTGATTAAAGCCAATATCAGTGCGTGAAACATCGTTGGCGACAATAATGTCTAACCCCTTACGTTCTAATTTACCTTGTGCGTATTCGATCACATTTTGGGTTTCAGCGGCAAATCCAACCATGATTTTTGCGCGTTTATTTTTGGAAAGAGTTGCAATAATGTCTGGGTTTTTAACTAGGGTAAGTTGCATTTCATCGCTATCAGGTTGTTTTTTCATTTTTTGATCTGTAGCGGTTTTTATTTTGAAATCAGCAACAGCTGCGGCGCCAATAAATACATCTGCTTGTGTTGTCATGTTTTGTTCGCAAACAGCGAGCATGTCGTCTGCGCTTTTTACAGAAATTACATTCGCCCCTTTAGGTGGAGGGCATTGTGTAGGGCCGCTTATTAACGTAACTGCAGCGCCTCGCTTTAATGCAGCAGAGGCCAGTGCATATCCCATTTTTCCTGAGCTGTGATTACTGATATAACGAACAGGATCAATTGCTTCCATGGTTGGACCTGCGGTGATAACCCAATGCTGGCCTATAAGGTCTTGCTCAACTTCTGTTGTTTGAAAGAGTTTTGTTATGAGGTTAAATATATCCGCAGGTTCGCTCATTCGCCCTGGACCAATATCCCCGCAGGCTTGTGCACCATCGGCAGGTCCAATGCTCAACACACCGCGCTCAGTTAATAGCTTCGCATTGGCTTGAGTGGCTGGATGGCGCCACATGGCTTGATTCATCGCAGGAGCAATAAGTACGGGAGATTCTGTTGCGATACATAATGTTGAAAGTAAGTCATTCGCCATGCCTTGTGTATAGCGCGCCATGAAGTCAGCCGATGCGGGTGCTATAACGATCAGGTCTGCCCATTTTGCTAATTCAATGTGACCCATTCCTGCTTCAGCGTTAGGGTCTAATAACGTGCTGCGTACAGGGCGCCCAGAAATGGCTTGTAGCGTCATTTCTGTTACAAATGCTTTTGCCCCTTCGGTTAAAACGACTTGAACGTCTGCGCCAGCCTTAGTTAATAAACGAATTAGCTCGATACTTTTATAAGCAGCAATGCCACCAGTAATGCCTAATAGAATGCGTTTTTGGGCTAGGTTTGACATAAAAAACTTCTCAATTCGTTCTGTGATAGATAAGGTTAGTAAAGAGGCAGGATGCCTACTGTTTTTTCGTTCTTTTATTTTTCTGCTGTTTGAGTTTATAAGTCTCAAGCAAGATTACCATGTATCAAGGAGTAGATCATGAGTATAAAACATTGGCCAGAACAAGAAAGACCTAGAGAAAAACTCATACATAAAGGTGCAGAAGCCTTAAGTGATGCAGAGTTATTAGCTATTTTTCTTCGTACCGGAACACAAGGAATCAGTGCTGTTGAACTCGCTCGACAAGTATTGACCCAATTTGGTGGATTACGTTCCCTTATGTCGGCCAGTAGAGAAGAATTTTGCAAAGGTTTTGGTTTGGGGGATGCAAAATACACCCAACTTCAAGCGGTTCTAGAGATGTCTAAGCGTCATTTGCAAGAGCAGCTAATGCGCGAAACGGTCTTCACCAGTGCAGAACATGTTCGAACGTATCTTTCTTCTCAGTTGCGTCATTCTCAGCGAGAAATTTTCGCAGTTCTCTTTTTAGACACGCAACATCGGCTCATTCGTTATCAAGAGCTCTTCATGGGGACGATAGATGCGGCCGCTGTTTACCCTCGTGAAGTAGTGAAAGCGGCACTTCAATATAATGCCGCTGCTGTGATTCTCGCCCACAACCACCCAAGCGGCGTGGCTGAACCGAGTCAATCCGATATATCCATCACAGCTAAAATAAAAGACGCGCTGAATTTGATCGATGTCAGGCTGTTAGATCACTTTGTAGTGGGAGATAGCATGCCTGTATCGCTCGCTGAAAGAGGCTTGGTGTAGCTAAGGTGTACTTTAACTTTGATTGGAAATGAGTAATTCATGTATCATATTTAATAGGCTTAACTAAACTTCTATATATTAAACGGATGAATATAAACTTATGCCAAGCACTCAAGTAGTTTTTCTTGCCTTTGGGCCTCGTGTTGATTTGTATGCTCAGATTTATTTTGCTTTGCGCTCCGCTCAGAGTTGGCGAGAAGGTAATTACAATGTTACTGTCTTGACAGACAGGCCAGAGTTTATGGCTTCTCTAAAGGAAGAGGTAGATATTATACATTTATCTTCTGAAACTTTAGTTGAATGGCGAGGAAAACACGATTTTCTTTGGCGCATAAAAATGAAAGCAATAGAACACGTTGCCAAGATACACCCAGAAGATCACATTTTGTATTTTGATTCAGATATAGTCGTTGCTAAATCTCTTGATATGCTTATTTCACGACTTGATAGTGGCTCATCAATAATGCATATAAAAGAAAAAATCATAGCATCTTCGTCTTCAAGTAAAGACAAAAAACTAAGTAAGGCACTCTCTGGTTTTGAATGTTCTAAATATAAGTTTGATGATGCTTCTGAAATGTATAATGCTGGTGTCATGGGGGTTCCTGCTGGTAAATCTATTCAAGTTCTATCTGATGCGATTGATTTATGTGATGCCCTTTGTGATACGGAAGCTGATAAAACATATTTAGAACAACTTGCTTTTTCAATAGCGTTAAAAGCCACAGGTAATCTATTGACGGCTGAAGATGTGATTATCCATTATTGGGGGAATAAAGATAACTGGAATAATCTGATCGAAAATTATCTTCTAGAGAGTAAGTTTAAGCAGCTTAGTAAAGAGGCTGAACTTGAAATGATGCGTGATATCAACTTTTCTGAAACGCCTTATTATTATCGAATACAAGCAACGAACAGAAGATTTAAAAAACTAGCTGATAAAATTTTCAGCGGCGAACGGATGCACTTTTTTAGTTAAAAGGGCATTTTTCACTTATATCATACTAATTAGAAAGTGCTTTTTATTTGCTAATGGGTCTCTTCGTTTGAAGTGCCTGATAAATCTTATACAGTGTTTGTTTGGTTTTAGATATTTCTTAGAAGAAAGGAATATCTAAGCCAACTTTAACGTTCCCCATGACAACATTTGAATGAAATTTGAGAATACTGTCATCATCTAAAAAAAGTTCTTGAGTGATAACGTCATATCTTTTCATACTGATAGCGGCAATGACTAGAATAAAGTCATTCTCTCCAGCGACGTAGTAACACTGTTGGACTTCTGGATAGTTGGCGGTCTTAGTCTTGAAGTTATTCATAATGGCTGTGCCGCATTGTTTTAGTGTTACTTCGGCAATGACTAGTATATGACCTCTTAGATTGGCGGTGTTTAAGACGGCCACTTCTTTTTCTATTACGCCTGACTGACGCAAGGCTTTTAACCTTCTCTGAACAGCGGTCGCTGATAATCCAATTTCTTGGCCGATTTTCTCAGTAGTCAGGCGAGCATTTCGTTGCATTATTTGTAGAATTTGGTGGTCGAAAGAATCCATCTGATGAAAATCCTCTTTAAATTGTATTTTATGCAGTTATTCGGCGTAATTGAGTCTATTCCGATGCGTTTCGTTTTTAGTGTGCTCTTAAAATAGAGAAAATCCAATGTTTAGAAAATTGAAGGGGATCGTGTTGATCAAAAATACTGGAATGCTTTTAGGTATTTGTATGGGGTTGGTTGCTTCATTAATTTGGGGGAGTTGGCCTGTCATCTCAAAACTCGCACAAACTCAAAATATTACCTCTGTTGAAATTACTATTTTACGTTTTGGTATATCTGGCCTGATTTTGTTGCCAGTGCTGTTTATTCATTCTATTTCGTTACGATCACTTTGCACCAAGGGTGTGGCTTTGGCGGTTGGTGCAGGTATGCCATATGTCTTATTGGCGATGAATGGTATTAGTCTTTCATCGAGCGCACACTTCGGCATTATAGCTCCGAGCAGTATGTTGGTGTTTTCTACTTTGGGCAGTATCTATTTGCTTTCCGAGAAATTGACCCGTCAGCGATTGGTTGGTGTTTCTATGATTGTCTTGGGGGTTTTTATTGTTGGTTGGCATAGTTTTGCGCTCATGAATCACCAGGTATTAATGGGCGACTTAATGTTTGTTGGTTGTGGTGCGTTATGGGCTATGTTTACGTTACTTGGCAAATACTGGAAATTGAATTCTTGGGTTGCCACAGCAATGGTTTCAGTTGTATCAGGTGTGCTTTGTTTTCCTCTATATGGTCTTAGTAATGAGCCTATTTTCGTTGATATGTCGATAACGACTTTCTTGGCTCATGGGCTTTTTCAAGGTGTATTGGTGGCTATCTTGGCGCTTTATAGTTATTCGACGAGTGTTTCTATTTTGGGTGCTGCGAAAGGCGCTGTGTTTGCGGCTCTTGTTCCACCGATCGCTATATGCCTTGGGGTGTTGATTTTAAATGAGATTGTCACTTGGGTTGAGGTGACAGGCATTACTTGTGTGTTTTTAGGGATGATGTTCGCGCTTGGTTTGATTGTGTTTCCTTCTAAAGTTAAAATTAGTCATTGAAAAAGTGGCTTCTTAAAATGCAGTATTTAACCTATTGGGTCATTTTTAAACAAAAGGTTGCTCAATAGGTGGGGGTATGAGAAAATCCGCGCCGCTATATCTTCGGTATGGGATTTTTTTGGTTCATAAGGAATCATGCTCCGCCTGAGGAAGTCCACGCACTTCCAATAATTTATGTATAGCGTTAAAGGTATTTAATTATGGCTCGCGTATGTCAAGTTACTGGGAAACGTCCTGTATCAGGTAATAATGTTTCTCACTCAAAACGTCGTACTAAACGTCGTTTTCTTCCAAACCTTCATTGGCACCGTTTTTGGGTCGAAGGTGAAAACCGCTACATCCGTTTACGTGTATCTTCTAAAGGTATCCGTATTATCGATAAAAAAGGCATCGAAACAGTTCTTACTGAAATGCGTGCCAACGGCGAAAAAGTATAAGGAATTGAATCATGGCTTCTAAAGGCGCTCGCGATTTAATTCGCATGGTATCTTCTGCTGGTACTGGTCACTTTTACACAACTGACAAGAACAAGCGAAATACTCCGGACAAACTTGAAATGAGAAAGTTTGATCCAGTTGTACGTAAACACGTTATGTACAAAGAAGCGAAAATTAAATAATTTTCGTTTTCTTAAGAAAAAACCGACTCTTAGAGTCGGTTTTTTTGTATCTATTGCATCAGGTAACACTTTATCCATTTATTCTGTATTGTTTAAAGTTACCTAGTTACTGTCGAGTTTATTTATGCCTGAATTACCAGAAGTAGAAACCACTCTACGTGGTATAGAGCCTCATCTTATTGGACGTAGCTTTTCTAAGATAGATATTCGACAACCAAAACTTAGATGGTTGATCACCCCGGAGCTTGCTTCTGATTCTGTTGGGCAGGTGATAACAGGTCTTTCTCGGCGCGGTAAATACATAGGCATTCATACGGGAAAAGGTACCTTAATTATTCATCTAGGTATGTCTGGTAGTTTGTATTTTGTACCTGCAGAAACACCACCGCTATTCCATGACCATGTAGATTTTCGCTTTTCAGAGAGTGAATCTTGGCTTAGATACACAGATCCACGTCGGTTTGGTGCAATACTGTGGACAACAGGTGACTGGAATGAACACGAGTTAATAAAGCACCTTGGCCCTGAGCCTTTGTCTGACCTTTTCAATGTCGACATTTTATATGCGCGAGCAAAGGGTCGAAAAGTACCTATTAAAACATTCATTATGGACAGTAAAATTGTTGTGGGTGCAGGGAATATTTACGCTAATGAGGCTTTATTTAAAGCAGGCATCCGCCCTAATCGTATGGCAGGAAATATAAGTAAAGCCCGTCTTGCTGTTCTGGTAGAATGCATTAAATTGGTGCTTTCTGCTGCAATTAAACAGGGCGGCACAACGCTAAAAGACTTTGTTGGTGGTGATGGTAAGCCGGGTTACTTTAAGCAAGAGTTATTGGTTTATGGTCGAGCAGGTAAGCCTTGTACTGTTTGTAGCACGCCGCTTAAAGAAATTCGCCTAGCTCAACGTAGTACGGTTTATTGTACTAATTGCCAAACCTGACCTTTTGTTCATGTTTCGGCATAAGAATTGCTATTTACTGATGTTGATGTGTTGATCACAAAAAGAAATTTTCTATTTTTTTATGTTCTATGTGCAAAAATATTGGTTAAACTGTGCATATTACGTTGCGGTATTTTGTGAATCAGTTTATTTTGACCAATTAGGCAAGATTAACCGATTATCTGAATTTTAATAACATATAAAGAGGAATTGGAATGAAAGGTATATTTATTGCGTCTGTAACGGCCTTAGCTATCTCATCTACTATGGCTCAAGCAGCGGATCCTGCTGTTGTGTATGACCAGGCTGGTAAGTTTGATAAATCTTTTAACGAAGGTGTTTATAACGGCGTTAAAAAATACACAGCTGAAACTGGTATTGAAATTCGTGAATTCGAACCAAAAAATGAAGCTCAAGTAGAGCAGGGCCTACGTCGTCTTGCTAAACGTGGTTACTCGCCAATCGTAACGGTTGGTTTCAACATGACCTCTGCTGTTGAAAAAGTAGCGAAAGACTTTCCAGAAGTTAATTTCACCATTATTGATGGCGTAATCGACCTTCCAAATGTTCAGTCTGTTGTCTTTAAAGAGCACGAAGGTTCTTTTGTTGTTGGTGCTGTTGCTGCCATGGCTTCTAAAACTGACGCTGTTGGTTTTGTTGGCGGTATGGATATTCCTCTTATTCGTCGATTTGGTTGTGGTTACGAGCAAGGCGCAAAATACATTTCTTCTAGTGCCTCTGTATACCAAAACATGACAGGTTCTACCGGCTCTGCGTTTAATGATCCAACTAAAGGTTCTGAATTAGCAAAAAGCCAATTCTCTAAAGGTGCAGATGTAGTATTCGCTGCTGCTGGTGGTACTGGTATCGGTGTATACCAAGCTGCGAAAGATGAAGGCAAATTTGCCATTGGTGTTGATTCAAACCAAAACCATATCCAACCAGGCACAATGCTTACATCTATGGTTAAGCGTGTAGATTTAGCCGCTTACAATACCTATAAAAACTCTGCAGCAGGTACTTGGACTCCAGGTCTTGTTGTTTTAGGTTTGGCTGAAGGTGGTGTTGATTGGGCAATTGATGACAACAACGCAAGCCTGATTAGCGCAGATATGAAAGCGAAAGTTCAAGACATTCGTTCTAAAATCGTGAGCGGCGACATTAAAGTTCATGACTACATGTCAGACAATACATGTAATTATTAATTTGCATATAAAAACAGCTGCCAGTGATTAGCCGGTAGCTGTTTTTTTTGCCCTGATGTTTTTACTGAGTAATGCAATCGAGCGACAAGCAGTTGGTTGTATGTATTGATGACAAAGATGAAGTAATAAAAAAACATAACGTGTTTTTTGCTCATAACATGTCTTAATCTAGATATAGTGTGGGCGTTCCATTTAAAGCAGATGAATTATTTTTAGATATGACTAATAAAACAATGCCATACGCAATTGAATTGCGAGATATCAGCAAGCGATTTGGTGCAGTTCAAGCCAATAAAGACATTTGCTTACAAATTCCTGCAGGCACTATTCACGGTATTATTGGTGAAAATGGTGCAGGTAAATCCACTTTGATGAGTATTATTTATGGCTTTTATGAAGCGGATACTGGTTACATTGAAGTAGACGGTAAGCGCGTTGATATTCGCAGTTCACAAGATGCCATCAACGCTGGTATTGGTATGGTCCATCAGCATTTTATGTTGGTTGAAAATTTCAGTGTGCTTGAAAATGTGATTTTAGGTGCGGAAGGCGGAACTTTACTTAAAGGCGGCATAAATACAGCGCGTGTAGAGTTACAGAGATTAGCACAGGAATACAGTTTAGATATTGATGTAGACGCAATTGTGGAAGAGCTCCCTGTTGGTCTACAGCAACGTGTTGAAATTCTAAAAGCCCTTTATCGTGGTGCTCGTATTTTGATATTGGATGAGCCTACAGGTGTTTTAACACCACAAGAAGCGGATCATCTTTTTCGTATTCTAAAAGCCCTCAAAGAGCAGGGTGTAACAGTACTATTAATTACACATAAACTTCGTGAAATCATGGCCTCCACTGATAACGTCTCAGTGATGCGTCAAGGTCAAATGGTTGCGGATCGTGAAACGGTAAAGACAAATAAAGAAGAGCTTGCTGAATTGATGGTAGGTAAAAAAGTTCGTCTTACCGTTGATAAAGATGATGCAGAGCCAAGCCAAGTACTACTCTCCGCTAGAAACCTTTCTCAGTTTGATGAGCAAGGTGTAAAACGCTTGAAAAATATTAATTTAGAACTGCGTGCTGGTGAAATTGTTGGTATAGCTGGTGTTTCAGGTAACGGTCAAAGTGAATTGTTGAATGTGCTTTCTGGTATTGAGCCGATGAGCGAAGGCGAGATTCACATCGCAGATCAAGTGATTACTTCAAAAAATCCAAAGGACGCGGCTCAAATGCGCGACCTTAAAATGGCGCATGTGCCAGAAGATCGTCATAAAATGGGTTTGGTAACAGGTTTTGAAGCCTATGAAGCTGCGGTACTTGGATATCATAATTCCAAGACGTATAACGGAAAAATTTTAATGCACCGTAAGGTGATGATTGATGAGTGTAATGAGCGGATGGCTGCTTGGGATGTTCGTCCACCAAATCCGCATTTGAAAACAGCGAACTTTTCTGGTGGTAACCAGCAAAAAATCGTTATCGCCCGTGAAGTAGAACAAAACCCCGACATATTATTAATTGGGCAGCCAACACGCGGTGTCGACATTGGGGCGATTGAAAATATACACGAACAAATTGTGAAATTACGTGATGCAGGCAAAGCCATTTTGCTTGTATCTGTTGAATTGGATGAAATTATGGCGCTGAGTGATCGTATTATTGTGATGTTTGATGGTGCGATTGTGGGCGAACTTGATGCAAAAGACGCTGACGAACGAACTCTTGGTTTGATGATGGCTAATGCTTACAACGAAGAGAAAGAAGGAGAGTCAGCATGAGTCAGGCAAAAGTTCCAACGTGGGTGAGTGTTGCACTTATTCCTTTTCTGAATATCATGATGGCTTTCATCGTATCTGGTTTGGTTATTCTAGCCATTGGTGAAAACCCTATCGAAGCGGCTGGCTATTTAATATACGGTGCGTTTGGCTACGATGAAGGTGTCGGTTATACGCTTTATTATGCGACTAACCTTATCTTCACCGGTTTGGCTGTATCGGTCGCGTTTAAAGGCGGTTTGTTCAACATTGGTGGTGAAGGTCAGGCGTACATTGGTGGTTTGGGTGTTGGTTTAGTGTGTTTAGCGCTTGATCATACTATGCCGTTATATGTGATTGTACCTTTGGCTATTATTGGTGCTGCAGTCTTTGGTGCCGGATGGGCGTATATACCAGCCTATTTGCAAGCTCGTCGCGGTAGCCACATTGTAATTACCACTATTATGTTCAACTTTATTGCCTCGTCTTTAATGGTTTACCTGATTGTAAACTGGTTAAAAGAAGATGGTCGTATGGCTCCAAATAGCCGCACGTTTGAAGAAAACGCTTGGTTGCCTTATTTGCATAAAATTTTATCGCCGCTAGGTATTGAGATTGGTGACTCGCCTCTTAATCTTGCTTTTGTATTGGCCTTGATTTGTTGTGTATTAGTTTGGGCCTTGTTATGGCATACACGTTGGGGTTATCAACTTCGTACGTTAGGCACAAACCCAACCGCCGCTCGTTACGCTGGCATTGATACGGCAAAAGTAACAATCTGGGGGATGCTTATTTCTGGTGGATTAGCCGGTTTTGTCGGTGTTAATGAAATCATGGGTGTTAATCACAGCTTACTGCTGAACTTCACTGCAGGTTATGGTTTTGCTGGTATTGCTGTTTCTTTGATGGGACGAAATCACCCTATCGGAATTATTTTGGCTGCTATTCTTTTTGGTGCTTTATACCAAGGTGGCTCTGAGCTGGCATTTGAAATTCCGACCATCACGCCTGAGATAGTTATTGTTATTCAAGGTTTGGTCATTTTGTTCTCTGGTGCGCTTGAACACATGTTTAAAGATCGTATCGAAGGCTTTTTTATTCGCAGAGCAGTGGCGTAGGGGAAAAATATGTTTGAAACATTAATACTTATGCTAGATGCAACCATGCGTGTGTCTACGCCTTTAATCTTCGCCGCTTTGGCTGGTCTATTCTCTGAACGTGCCGGTATTGTTGATATTGGTTTAGAAGGCAAAATTTTAGGCAGTGCATTTGCTGCTGCTGCGGCTGCGGCTATATTTGGGTCGGCTTGGATCGGCTTAGGTTTTGGAATACTTGCTTCTGTTGCATTAGCGATGATTCATGGCTTTGCTTGTATTACACACCGAGGAGATCACATCGTTTCTGGTGTTGCGATTAATACTATCGTTGCAGGCTTAACGGTTACCTTGTCTATGTACTGGTTTAGTATGGGCGGACAAACACCAACATTGTCTGGTGATGCTCGCTTTTTATCCATTACTTTGCCTTTCGCAAACGCTTTGGCAGATGTTCCTGTCATTGGTCTAATTTATTCAGAATTATTAAGTGGACACAATATATTGGTGTACTTGGCGTTTGCCATGGTTCCAGTAACCTCTTGGATAATTTATAAAACACGCTTTGGTTTACGTCTTCGTGCGGTTGGCGAAAATCCTCATGCGGTTGATACCGCAGGTATTTCAGTAGCCTTTCTTCGTTATCGAGCGCTGATTATTTGTGGCATATTATGTGGTATTGCAGGGGCCTATTTATCGACGGCTCATAACGCTGGCTTCTTGAAGGATATGAGTGCAGGTAAAGGCTATATGGCCTTGGCGGCGCTTATTTTTGGTAAGTGGCGTCCAGTTCCTGTTTTGCTTGCTTGTTTATTGTTTGGTTTTTTAGACGCAGTGGCGATTCGCATGCAAGGCGTTGTGATCCCTGGTATTGGCGAAGTGCCAGTACAAGCGATCGAAGTTTTACCGTACGTGTTAACTGTATTGTTGCTTGCTGGATTCATTGGCAAGGCGATTGGGCCAAAAGCCGTCGGCCGACCTTATGTGAAAGAGCGAGCCTAGCCCTATATGTTAAAACTTAAAGCGTCAGAAGCTAAAACTACAAAATCAAAATGTGACGAGCAACTTTTTGAACTCGCAAAAGATGCAATGAGTAAAGCTTATGTGCCTTACTCTCGTTTTAATGTTGGTGCTGCGATCTCGACTGTAAACGGTCATGTTTATTCAGGTTGTAACGTCGAAAATGCGGCCTATCCAGAAGGCACCTGTGCTGAAGCTGGTGCTATTGCTTCTATGGTGCTTGGTGGCGATACTGTAATTAAAGACATCTATGTGATTGGCAAAGGTGATGGCCTTGTTACGCCTTGTGGCGGCTGTCGTCAGAAAATTCGTGAGTTTAGTTCTGCTGATACCATGATTCACATTTGTGGCCCTGAAGGCGTGCGTAAGTCTCTCTCAATGGAAGAGTTATTACCTTTCTCGTTCGGACCCGAAAATCTAAAATTATAGATATGTTTTATTAAGAAGCCACGTTAATTTGGCTTTTTGTTTATTAGGGGCTAGTCAATATGTCTATATCGAAGCCATCTACAAAGGAATGAGCATGATGAAAAAAATAGCAACCTTATGTTGGGTATTGTTATCTCTTACTATTGTTGCTTGTACAAGTGGCCCAATTTCACGAGATGATGCAGCTGGCTTTGAACAGAATGGTGAAGCTAGTTATTACGCTGATAAATACCAAGGTCGTAAAACCGCCAACGGAGAGTTCTTCGATCAAAAAGCGATGACAGCAGCGCATAAACGCTTACCATTTGGCTCAAAAGTCAAAGTGACAAATGTCGAGAATGGAAAAAGCATTGTTGTGCGAATTAATGATCGTGGTCCTTTTATTCGTGGGCGTATTATTGATTTAAGTAAGTCTGCTTTTCAACGCATCGGCAACACGAATTTAGGCATTATCGAGGTTGAAATCGAAGTACTTCACTAATTTGATTTATTCAACACACTAGGCGTAAGCTTTATTGTCGCAACCACTTGTCCAAAATCGTCTGGATCGCGTTGAATGGTGAAACCCAAATGGCGACAGAAATCGATCATGCGTTTGTTTTCTGCTAGTACTATGCCTTTCATCATTTTGATACCTTTGTCTGCGGCGACTTGAAAAAGTTGTCGCATAAGGTAAGAAGCCAATCCTAAGCCTTGGAATTCATCCCCTAATACAACGGCAAACTCACAGCTTTGGTCATCAAAATTGTCTATGTATCTAGCGGTGCCAATTAGTAAGTCTTTGCCATCTCGATTGATGATCGCCAGCAACGCCATTTCTCTGTCGTAATCAATATGAGACATGCTCGAAAGCATGCGTGGTGTTAGTTCTGAGATATTGGAGATGAACCGGAAGTAGCGTGTTTCATGAGACATGCTGCGAACGAAATCGGCCATGATTGCGGAATCTCTTGGCAGTACTGGTCTTACGGTTGCTACTTCGTCATTTTTCAAAGTGAGATCAGATACCCATTGTCTAGGGTAAGGGTGAATGGCTAGGTGCTCGTAACGGCGCTCACTTTTTCGTGTTTGTAGACTGGCGGTGACGTTGGCATATACGCTGCCACTTTCATGTACCCTTACATCGGCTAATTCTAAGCCTTCAATTTCCGGCAGTTCACACACCATAGTCGACAAATTACGTAGTAAGCTTTCTAGCTCGAAAGATTCTTCACCGGGAAACGCTCGTTGAATGAGGTCTTTTGCCAATACGGTGTTCAGTGGTGGTAAGGCGACAGCCTCGACTTGTTTATGCTGATGAGCACCTTCTAAAGACAAACCAATCGCAGGGCCAAAAACCGCATCTTGGAAAACACGTAAATGAATCGGCGCAGACAATTGATGGGAAGCTTGTCTACGAGAAATTAGGGGGATATGGAACAGCTCAAAAATGCTTCGTAAATCGTCTGCGGTAGCTTTGTTTTGCCCTGTTTTTAACAATTCATTAAGGCTATTTGTTGCTTCAGAAACATCGATTTTGAAGCGAAAGGCATGGCTGTCTGGTGATTGTTTCGCAAGTAACTGATTGCGTTGGAATTGCACTAAAAACTGGAAGCCTTCGATGGCCGTTTCTGGTGTACGAAAGGTAGGAATACCCGCTTCGTTGATGCGCGTTCGCATGTTGGTCATGTTGCCGCCACCAAGTAAACACACCATAACGAGCTTTTTCTGGTCTCGATGAAGCTTGGTAATGAGAGCGTACAAAGAATCGATGTCGATCAGTGCAGTTGGGCTCAAGGTAAGTAATACGGCACCGCATTGAGGGCTGCTTAGGGCATCCGCGGCTAAATCAATAAACAAATCAGTAGCACAACTTGCCCAAACGGTGGTTACTGGGCCAATGCCGCCTCGACCCTTCATGGTGGATTCTAATTTTTCGTACAGCTCACCTTCTGGTGTGAGCAAATCAATATTCAATTCCATTGCGCGTTGGGCGGCTAGTTCGCCAGGGCCAGCGCCGTTACCGATAATTAATAAAGAGCCATCTTTAACGCGACGGGCGTTTGTCATCACAGACGCAGCAGCGATTAAATCATTTAATCGACGGCCACGTACCGCACCAGTTCGGCTTAACGCGGCATCGAGTACTCGTTCGTCCGAACCTATAGAATGCTCAGTAACAACCGCGACAGGCTTACTGCGACCTGTTGCCCGAAGACTGCTCAAGAAACGAGTTGGGCTGCCTATTTTTTGCAGATACATCAGGATTGCCTGACTGTCGAAATCTGTTGATAAATAATCCAGTACTTGCGACGGCATCACATCAACAGGTGATCCCATAGATACGATTTGAGAAAATCCGATGCCTTGCCACGTCGCCCAATCGACCAAGGCGCTGGCGACGGTTCCGGATTGAGACATCAAAGCCAATCGACCTGTTAAAGGCTGTGTTAAACCAAGCCAAGCATAGACACCTAGTTTCGGACGACAAATTCCAAAGCTGTTTGGACCGAGTAAGCGAACATTGTTTTTGCGCAAGATAGGAATCAACTTGGTTTCTGATTCCTCAGTCCAAGACAACATCAACAAAGAGCCAATACCTGCGTTGCCACAAGCCGTAATAATGTCTTCCATGGATGAATCTGGGTGTACTCCAACCAACACTGCAAGGTCTGGGTTTGGCTTTGCTGCATTTGAAGTAATGAATTCATCCAAAGACGTAAACAGGGGAAATGAAAACGGTGTTGCAGGTTCAACGCCAACCAAGCTAACAGGGCAAGATTTTCCGTTATTAGATTTGTCTTTATGAAGTAGGGATTTTAGCAGCGCCAGCATGAGTGGGTCTTGCGCATCATCACCGGTCAAAATCACCATGGATTTTGGTGCTAGTAAGGGTTGCAATGCATGTTGGCCCATTGGACGTTCTCCTAATGACGGATGCTAAACAAAAGACAGAGTAATTTAATAAATTAGAGATAAAAGTATCATGCTCTTCATCTTTAAAGATTGTAGACCATAGTAGGGTAGACTGTCTTTGTGGCTTGATGTAAAACAATTAAATTAAAAAAATAAAAATCATTGAGAGATGAGATGACAAGCGCCTACATTACACATACTTACTGTGACCGTCACGACATGGGTGAAGACCATCCTGAATCACCGCAGCGTCTTGGTGCGATTCAAAATCGCATGATTACTGGACAGTTAATGGATTTTGTTCGCCGTTTAGAAGGTGAGCCTGCTACATATGAACAACTTGTTCAAACCCATGAGGCTGCTTATGTTGATTCTATTTTTGCTCGCGCGCCTGAATCGGGGCATATTGAATTAGAACCAGAAACTTTGATGATGTCCCATACTTTAGACGCAGCTCTTCATGCCGCTGGCTCCGTAGTTAAGGCGGTAGATTTAGTCATGGCTGGTGAAGTAGATAACGCTTTTTGTGCGATTCGACCGCCCGGCCATCATGCGGAATTTGATAAAGCCATGGGTTTTTGCCTGTTTAACAACATCGCCGTTGGCACACGCCACGCAATTAATCAGTATGGCTTAGAGCGCGTTGCTATCGTGGACTTTGATGTTCATCATGGTAACGGTACAGAAGATATTTTCAAAGCCGATGAAAAAATTTTATATGCATCTAGTTACCAACATCCATTTTACCCTTACAGTGATCCAGGCGATTCTCACGGCAATATTTTACACATGCCGCTTGCTGCTGGGTCAGGTAGCGCTGAATTTCAAACCATCATCACGGAACAACTCTTGCCCGCGCTCGACGCATTTAAACCTCAATTAATTATGATTTCTGCAGGTTTTGATGCTCACAAAGAAGACCCAATGGGACAGCTAAGGTTAGACGAATCAGACTTTACTTGGATTACGGATGTGTTAATGGATGCGGCAGATCGACATTGCCAAGGACGAGTGGTGTCTGTATTAGAAGGCGGTTATAACATTGACGCATTAGGCCGAGCAGCGTTTTGCCATATTAAAAGTTTGATGAGGCTTTAGCTGAGTAAATTCTTTCATCATCACTTTATGAGTGGCGACGATGAAAGAATAAAAGGTGGGCAGGAAACTACTGTAGATTAAGTGAAATTAATGTGTAGCCATAAATACCAACACAGCCAAGCAACATTAATAGTGTTAATTCATTAAAACCTTGCGGCAGTGAGTTTACTTTCGATTGCAACCAACCAAATGTATTTTTGATGAAAATAGGTGAACCCTTTAACGACACATTAGATAAACTGGTTAGCATCATCAATAAACCAGATATCATCGCTGCCATGCCCCAAAAATCATAAATATGCTGTGCACCATACCAAAACGCATTCCACGCACCCAATAAAAATGCCACTAAGAAAATACTATATTGAAATTTCTTAAGTGTTCTTTCCACTGGACCAGGCACAGATAGAAATAAAATGAGTGCCATAAAAACCGTAACAACAATACCCATGTGCTTGCTCCGTAAATCGACTATATCGGTATTTAAGTAATAGATCTTTGTGTATGTTGGACGTGAGAAGTTCAACTTTTTTACACATATGAAGTGTAAAAAAGTAAAAAGCAGTTAAAAAATAAGGTAAGAGGCGCTTAGCTTCTGTTTCTTGAAGAATTATGATGAGAACTTCAACGTCAGGTTGGGCAAATTTAGTTGCTTCATTGTATTAATAAGTAAATACAAGAGCTGAGCAAGGTTACATAGCTCTTGTATTTATTTCGTTTAGTTTTAGATTTGAAATGACTAGGACGTAAAGTCTTCAGACTGTAAGCGATCAACACCCGCTTTATCCATTGCTTTCCATGCTGCAGCAAGGGACCCGTTAAGATCAATAGCACGGCAAGCATCTTCTACCACGGCCGTTTTAAACCCAGCATCAGCAGCATCAATAGCTGTCCACGCTACACAAAAATCTGTAGCCAAGCCGGCAATATAAACCGTCGTTATGCCACGTTCTTTTAAATAACCCTGTAAGCCTGTTGGTGTTTTACGATCGGCTTCAAAGAACGCAGAATAGCTGTCTATTTCTTGATGGTAGCCTTTGCGAACAATAAGCTCTGCATGTGGAACATCTAACTCGTCGACTAACTGAGCATCCTCTGTTCCTTGTACACAATGTTCTGGCCATAAAACCTGAGTACCATAGTCTAACTCGGTTGTTTCAAATGCGTTTTTACCTTCATAGCTTGAAGCAAAAGAGGCGTGACCTTCAGTATGCCAATCTTGAGTAATCACTACATTATCAAACGTTTTACTTAGCTTATTAATTACTGGAACAACATCTGAACCATTTTTAACTGGTAATGTGCCGCCCTCAATAAAGCAATTTTGAACATCAACAACAATTAATGCACTCTTTGAATGCGGAGAAATTCCAGCAGCCATCAACTTCTGACTGATTATAGCAGTTGACCCTAAACTTAAAGCCGCAGCGCCGCCCATTAAATAACGTAACGAGTCTCTTCTACTTACTTTATTGCCCTTAGACATACAAACCTCTTTATTTGAAATGAATATTTAATAAGAAGTATTGCAGTCTTTATGCCAATAAGATGGAGTGGGGTTAAGTGAAAGTTCTAACTCTGAAGGTCATGTATTTTAGAACAAGCACTCTTTTTTAGAGCTTTTATATTTGCTTCTCTGAACTGGAATCTGTATTGTACTAGTACATGAATACATGGCTATTTCATTAAATAGAAGCGCATATGAAAGATTTGATCGATTTTTTAAGAGAAGCAAATGACAACACGGTGTTAGAAAAGCGTTTAAAGGCGTTGCTGACACCGAATGAAGTCAAAGAGATGCAGCACAGGTTGCAGATATTTTCCCTATTGGAACAAGGCATACCGCAACGGGACATTGCTAAACAATTAGGTGTGGGCATTGCCACTGTGACCCGTGGCTCACGAGCATTGAAGGAATTAAAAGAATTATGAGCAGTCAGTCTTATTACCAAAAAAGGCCGGAGCGCATCACGCTACCGCGTAAACCTAAGTATATTACCATCAGTTCTGATTGTGATTTTTTTGCCTTGTTTAAAAAGGTAGAAAAGCGTTTCGAGAACTGTTTTATGTTGGAATCCCTTGGTGAAGAGAGTTTCATTTCTCGCCATTCTATTATCGGGTTTGACCCGGAAAAATTGATCTGGGCAGAAGGCAAAAAACTGTTTATCCAAGAACGTGACGGCAGCACGGAATCTTATGAATCCGATAACCCTTATTATTTATTGCGTGACATCGTGCCACAAAATATCTTATCCCGTGGTTTTGCTGGTGGATTAACGGGCTATATAGGTTACGACAGCATGAACTATTTCGAACCGACTTTGGATTTACAATCTAGTGAGATGTTTGATGCATTTCGTTTTGGCTTGTACAAAGACGGTTTGATTCTCGACAAGATGACAGGCGAAGTTATCTACTTCTACTACGAAGAAGGCGAAGGAACTGAATGCAATCGTGTGGATTTAGTGAATGCCATGATGGCAGAAGAGACACCGGAAAATGGCCCGTTTGTGGTTTGTCCTGCTGGTGAATCTATGTCGAAGTCGGATCATGCAGATGCCGTTGCGAAGGTAAAACAAGACATTATCGACGGAAAGATTTTCCAATGTGAAGTCGGCTTCAAAAAGTGGTTTGATCTGGAAGGAGACACTATTAATTTGTACGAGCAATTGCGTGAAGTGAATCCATCGCCGCAAATGTATTACATCAAATTTGGTGAGCAAAAAGTCATTGGGGCGAGCCCTGAATTATTGTTCCGTGTTCGCCAAGGGGAAATGGAAACCTTCCCGCTTGCTGGCACAGCGAAACGTGGTAAAGATGCAACAGAAGACACTGCTTTGGCGCGTGCTTTGTTGAATGACCCAAAAGAAATCGCTGAACACAATATGATTGTTGACTTGCATCGTAACGATATCGGTCGTGTAGCTCGCTTTGGTACGGTGAAGGTTCGCTCTTTAATGGACATTAAACGCTTTAGCCACGTTCAACACATTTCCAGTGAAATTGTTGGCATTATGGCGGAAGATCACGACATGTTTTCTGCGTTGGCAAGCAACTTCCCAGCGGGTACTTTGACTGGCGCACCAAAAATCGAAGCGATGAAAGTCATCGATGATTTAGAAAATGACGGTCGTGGCCCTTATGGCGGCGCAGTAGGTCAATTCTCTTTCAATGGTGATTGTATGTTTGCGATTCCGATTCGTACCGTTTTTGCGAATGGCAACAAAGCCTACGTTCAAACCTGTGGCGGCAATGTGTATGACTCAAACGCAGAAGACGAATACGAAGAAATTCAGCGTAAATTCGCGGGCACCAAACGCGTGTTAGACAGCTTCGCACCAGACAGTTGTGCATCAGACAATACAGAAGATAAGGTTTAAGGAAGGCGACATGAAAGTTTATATTATCGACAACTACGATTCCTTCACTTACAACTTGTATCAGTTTATTGGTGAAGTGCTAGAAACCGAAAAAAGCAAAAACGTGATTTCAAACTTTGAAGTCATTGTTAAGCGTAATGATGAAGTAACCTTGGATGATATTCGTGAAGCAGTGCCAGATCGCATCATCATTTCCCCAGGGCCAGGTTCACCAGACGATAAAGCGTATTTCGGCGTCTGTGCTGATGTTATTTTAGAGTTCGGTAAAACTGTCCCGTTAATGGGGGTTTGCCTTGGTATGCAGGGAATTTGTCATGTGTTTGGCGGTAAAGTTGTGAAAGCGCCATTACCTATGCACGGTAAAACCAGCCCGATCACACACAATGGCGAAGGCATTTTTCATGATATTCCTGACCAACTTGAAGTCATGCGTTATCACTCACTCATCGCAGAAGCAGAAAGCTTCCCTGATGTTTTGGAAGTGACTGCCTCTGTCGGCAATTTAAAAGAAGCTGAATTCAAAAATTTAGTGACAATTAATAAGGGTGGTGACTTTGAATTGATGGGCATTCGTCATAAAAAATACCCGATCCAAGGGATTCAATTTCACCCAGAGTCTTTCGCAACAGAAGGTGGTAAAGACCTAATCAAGAATTTCTTGTTTCAGGTGTGATGCGAAACGGTAAATCTAAAGGCTGAGTGATTACTCAGCCTTTTTTATTTTTGGGCTTCATCGTCTTTTGGTCGGCCTTTTTCTATAAAATCATAACTTATCCTTAAAGCGCACATGTGGAAGGTGCTGGCGGAAAAGTTACACTGGATGTCGAGTTACCTGATGGTAGTCATTATGGATTTAACTTATAGGAAGTCGATTTGATTTATCGTGATGCACTTAACTCTGTTGTATTATTTCATTCAGACTTTGTTTTTAATGTTTCCATGTATAAATCTAAACTAGGAATGCCATGTCTCGTAAGAAAGCGCTTCGCCATAAAGCCATTATTGATGAATTAGGGACGAATCCGTCTATGCGAGTGGGTGAGTTGGCTCTTGTTTTGAAGGTGACGAAAGAGACTATTCGTAGGGATTTAGAGGAATTAGCGGAACAGAATATTATTGATCGTACCTATGGTGGCGCGGTACTACGTCAACCTTCGGAGGCGGTGTTATCCGAACGTCATAAAGAAAATCGTGAAGAGCGATCTGCCATTGCTAAAGTCGCTGTGCCTTTATTGAAAGGCGCAAAAGTGATCATGATAGGTTCTGGCGCGACCACCGTACATGTAGCGAAACGTATCGCTTTCGAAATAAATAATGTAACCGTTATCACTCATTCTTTTGGAGTGGCAACGGTATTATCTTTGAACCCAACGATTAAAGTAATCATGGCGCCGGGTGAATACTATGCCAGTGAAGGCGCTGTTCATGGGGCTCAAACCGTACGGTTTCTATCTGAGTTAACAGCCGATTGGGTTGTGCTTGGTGCCAGCGGTATTACGGCGACTGGCCCAAGTGATGCTCTGATGGAAGCGGCCGATGTATATCGAACCATGATATCTCGAAGTGAGTTTTGTATGATTACGGCTGATCACACTAAATTCGATCGACAAGCCGTGGCGCAATTTAGCCATTGGAGTGACATTGATTGTTTGGTCACAAATTGCTTACCTGAAAATGCGCTTAAGCAATCATTGACGGATGAAAGCGTTAAAATCGAACTCGCCTCTCTCTAATTTTTTAAAACTCAAAGCAAGCCTCTATGCGTTAAGACGCTTTGAGTATTTTGGCAAACGCATCAATAAAACAGTCCGCCTCTGTTTTTGTCAGACACAATGCAGGTCGAAGTTTCAGTGTTGAGCCATCTGGCCCTGCTGCACCAATCAAAATATGTTCCTCTCGAAATTGATCTATCATATTAACCGTGAATTCAGGGTCGGGTTTATCGGCAGAATCTGGATGACAAATGTCTATGCCTAAAAATAGCCCAGAGCCTCGCACTTCTGCAATATGGTCTGATTGCTCTGCGATGCTTTGTAATTGAGCTTTTAAATAATCGCCCATAAGGCGCGCATTTTCTTGTAGGTTTTTATCTTTGATTTCTTTGAGCACTGCGAGTCCTGCGGCTGCGGCGACTGGGTTTCCACCAAAGGTATTGAAGTAGCCGACATCGGCGCAAAAAGAATCTAAATATTCTGGTTTGGTGACCACGCCAGCCATTGGGAAACCATTCCCCATGGGTTTTCCTAAGGTAACGATATCTGGCGATGCATTATGGTTTTGAAATCCCCAAAAAGACGTGCCTGTTCGTGCAAAACCGGGTTGAACTTCGTCCGCGATGTACAAGCCACCTGCTTGATGAATGACTTCTATGGCTTTGCTCAAAAAACCTTCCGGTTCACTAAACACGCCGTCTGATGAGAATATGCTGTCGAATAATAGGGCGGCGACTTTAATGCCTCGTTGCTTTAATTCTTCTATTGCCAGTTGAACTTGGTCGGCGAAACCTTGTTCGATGTTGTCACCGTAATATTTTTTTGCAGGCGGTGGAATGGCAATAACATGTTCAGGCAGTGAGGTGTTTTTCAAAGCAGAAGGCGATACTTGCGTCACCAAAGAGGTATTGCCGTGATAGGCCGATTCCGTGACGATGAAACCTGTTCCATTTGTGTGTTTGCAAGCAAGGCGCATGGCAAGGTCGTTAGCTTCGCTGCCAGAGCAAGTTAATACGACGTTAGAGAGCTCTTTTGGAAAGGTGGCTTTTAAGGCTTCTAAATAGTCATCCACAATAGGAACTATATAACGAGTGTTGGTATTCAGTGTGGCAATTTGTTTGTTGACGGCGGCGGTCACGGCTGGATGACTATGACCGATGCAAGGCACATTATTATAAAAATCGAGATAGCGAGTGCCGTCTTTTGCAGTCATCCAAACGCCTTCAGCCGAGACCATTTCAATAGGCTCTCGATAGAAAAGTACAGAAGATGCGCCCGTGTTGGCAATGCGGCGTGCGACGTTTTCAGTCTGTGGCGATTGTTTATCAAACGCATTCATTTCGAGAATAGGACGTACTGTTTTATTTGTCATAGGTTTGCTCCTTAACAGCGTCCGATAAATACCGACCATTCAAATAAAGCTGCGCAAGCTTAACGGTGCCTTTTGTATAAGTGCCAAGACCTGCCTCAATGGCGGTTTCTGTTTCGGAGTGATTGGTAATCCAAGCGGTTAGCAGTAAACGTCTAAAGAGGATGAAGGTAGGAATCATGTTTTCGTGCTCTTTCTCCAATGGCCTGACGGTTCGGTAGCCTTTTAGCCAAGCGGTGATTAAGTCAGGAATTTGTGGTGACTCTTCATAAAATGAAATGGCAGCAGCAAAATCATACATAAACCAACTAAAGCCACAGTCGTCAAAATCGATCACTGAGAGCTTGTCTTGGTCGACTAAAAGATTGGCTAATCGTAGGTCAGCGTGAACCAAGCCAAACCGATCGGATGATGTTCCGTAAGCAGCCAGCTTGTTTTCTAATTGAACGCATAGTTGCTCGAGAACCGTTTGTTCGTCTTTTTCTAAATCAAGAGCTTGTCGCCAATCTCCCCATAATGGGTTGTTGCCGAAGCTGGTTTCAAATGTCCAACTTTTACGAATGAAACTGTCTGGAGGCGTCCATTGACTGGCGTGATTGTGCAGACCTGCGGATATTTGCCCTAGCACTTCGAAACCTGCTGTAAGTGATTTATCTACAGCGGGTTCTTTGCCAGTGATAAATTCAAATGCAACAACATATCGTGTGTGTCCATCATCTTCAAAAGACGCGATATAAGAGCCATCATCTAAGGGAAGTGGCGCTGGAATGGTTATGTTCGAATCTCTTCTTAGCGCTTTAATCCAAGCAATCTCAGAAGCGATTTCATCATAGGTGTGATAATCAGGGCGATGCACTCTTACAATGATAGTGCTTTCGGGTGTCCGGCCTTCGACCAAAAAAGTAGCGTTCTCTGACAGTGTCAGTAGACGGACATTTGCATCGAGATCAACGTCCCAACGATGTTTTAAGCGGTCAATATTTTGAGTAAGCCTGTTAACAAAATCTGCATTATATATGTCCGCCATCGGGCTGCTCCTTGTGAATCAATACGTCATTATTAATAATATTTTGTTTGACTTGCAACATTTTAATGTTGATTTACACTTTTTATAAGGAGATTATAGAAACAATGACACTATTTAATTGAGATTCATTGAGAGGAGTTTATTCATGCTAACCCCAATAAAAGATAAGGTAACGATTGTTACTGGTGGTTCCAAAGGCATCGGCAAAGGCATTGCTAAGGCGTTTGCTAGACAGGGCTCTAAAGTAATAATTGCTGCTCGTGGAGAAGATTCAGCAAAGGCCGCCGTTAGTGAAATTATAAAAGAAGGCGGTATTGCAGATTACTGTCTTTGTGATGTATCTGACTGGGATTCTGTACAGGCCCTAGTAAATAAGACAATAGAAAAATTTGGCAGTGTAGATATTTTGTGTGCGAATGCAGGCATTTTTCCACAAATTAAACTATCAGAAATGAGCCCTGATAATTGGGATCAGGTTATGTCTACTAACTTAAAAAGTACCTTTTTGAGTGTAAAAGCTTGTATGCCAATCTTTGAAAAACAGAATAAGGGCCGAGTAATAGTCACATCTTCCATTACTGGACCCATTACTGGTTATCCGGGGTGGTCGCATTATGGCGCTTCTAAAGCGGGACAACTGGGCTTTATAAAAACCGCCGCTATGGAGTTAGCTGGCTTTAACACAACAATTAATGCCGTTATGCCGGGTAATATCGCCACCGAAGGATTAGATGATTTAGGAGAGGAGTATCTCGCGTCTATGGCCGCTTCTATACCATTGAAATGTTTAGGCGCTGTAGAAGACATTGCCAACGCAGCGCTCTTTTTTGCTTCTGACGAAGCCGCCTACATTACAGGCCAACAAATCGTTGTCGACGGTGGTCAGATTCTTCCAGAAAGTATGGATGCCATTGCGGAGATGTAGGCTGAAAATACAGGTGCTAGTCACCTGTATTATTTATTTTTCTTAGCCACTTTTTTCTAATCCAAATATCCGCCAATAGCTTGCAGTACTTCTTTGGTGTTTTTATCTGATACCCAAACTGCCAAGGCTGTTTTTTCTTGGCCCTTTTGTGGTATATCAGGCAATGCGACAGTCCATTGCTGATTACCTGGTAAAGAAAAATAGTTCAGCGCTACGAAGTCGTGGTTAAGCTGACGGTTTTTGTTTTCGCCTGCTTTGACCTTGGTGGTTAACCCCATTCCAAGATAGGTGATGTGTAACTCTGTATTTTGCTTGTCCTTGTCGTTCAGTTTCAAAGTGCCACTGTAATTTACGTTCAATGTATTATTGTCGTTTAGCACAACATCCAATTCCCCCGATGTCCTGTCTAAAGTGGGCAGGGTTCTTTGTCCACGAAACCATGAACGCCATTCTTTGTTATCAACCACAAATCCTGGCGTATACATTTGGCTAATGTGTCCGAAACGAGCGTAATCCTGTTGACGTTGAGTGTGAACGGGAGAGGCAAAGGGGTCTTTCCAACCAATGTAGTCCCAGTAATCTACGTGGAAGGCGACAGGGATAAGACCATCAAATAACGCAGGGTCATCTTTTAATGTAGATAGCCATTTGTCTGCTGGTGGGCAGCTGCTACAACCTTCTGATGTATAAAGTTCGACAAGTTGCGCTTGCTTAGTTCCACTGTGCCACTCCTGCGCTTGAGCAAAAAGAGGTACTAATAATAAGCTGACGTGAAGTAAGGTTTTCATCTTGTTGCTCCGCTGTGGTTTTATTATCTGAGTGCGAAAAAGAGAATCAGTTCCAGTAAAACCATGTATCTTAATTTTTTCGTATTAAGTACGGTGTTATTTATCGAATGAGATATAAAGAGTTAATGAGAGTATGAGAGTATGAGAGTATGAGAGTATGAGAGTATGAGAGTATGAGAGTATGAGAGTATGAGAGTATGAGTAACATTACTTCAAGTTCCGATTTAGCTGTGACACCGATGCCGCAGGAAACTATTTGGTGGTTACCGCGTCACGAAGAAAGGTTAGCGATCAAAGAGTCTATGCCTCGTGTTGATTTGGTGTTTCTAGGTGACTCTATTACTCATGCTTGGGAAAATGAAGGTGCTGAGATTTGGAATGAGTTTTATGAACCGCGTTATGCGTTAAATTTAGGCTTTGATGGTGACTGTACAGAAAATGTTCTGTGGCGATTGGAACATGGTGAGGTGGATGGTATTCAGCCTAAATTACTTGTGTTGCTGATTGGCACGAATAATTCAGGTCATCGACAAGATAAAGCAGAAGATACTGCAAAAGGCATTAAACAAATTTTGTCTGTGTTATCTGATAAATTGCCAGATACCAAAATTTTGCTTTTGGCTATTTTTCCTCGTAGTGCAAAGCCAACGCAAAAGCTTCGAGTGTTAAACAATGCCATTAATCAAAAAATACAAAACTATGCAGACAATGAAGGAGTTTTTTATCTTGATATTAATGACTGCTTTTTGGATGAAGAAGGGCGATTAACTAGTAACGTGATGAATGATTTTTTGCACCCTAATAAAAGACAATACAAAGTATGGGCAGAAGCAATAGAGAATCATATTGAAAAATTAATGGTGTAAAGAGGCTGTGCCGTAGTAATTTAGATATTAGCGTTATTAAAAATAAACTAAGTATAAATACGTAGTCCAATACGTATTTTCCGTTATCCTGTTCGGTATTCGTACGAATTGTTTACACAATCAGTAAGAGAGACTATTAGCCTTGCTTGATCTCGTTAAACAATAATAAACAATATACGAACAGGATAATAAAAAATGAAATCCTTAAAACTAACGACTTTAGTTGCTGCAGCAGCAGTAACGATCACTTCTCTTTCTATGCCAGCATTCGCTGCAGACAGAGTTTATAAATTAAAAATGGCCGAAACTTGGTCTTCTAATTTCCCTATCTTTGGTGATGCGCCACGTAACATGGCGAGTATTGCTGAAAAAATGTCTAATGGACGTTTAAAAATCACCATTGATTCTGCCAACAAACACAAAGCACCTTTAGGTGTATTTGATATGGTTCGTTCTGGTCAGTATGACATGGGACATTCCGCTTCATATTACTGGAAAGGTAAAGTGGCGAACACTTTGTATTTCACTACTATGCCATTCGGTATGACTACACCAGAGCAATATGGTTGGTTTTATGAAGGTGATGGTATGGAATTGATGCAAAAGGTTTATCAACCTTTTGGTCTATTGTCTTTTCCTGGTGGTAACACTGGTAATCAGATGGGCGGTTGGTTTCAAAAAGAAATCAACTCTCTTGATGACCTTCAAGGTCTGAAAATGCGTATTCCGGGTTTCGCTGGTGAAGTGATGGCGAAATTGGGCGCTAAGCCAACAAACATAGCATCTGGTGAACTTTATACTGCACTTGAACGTCGTACTATCGATGCTCTAGAGTGGGTAGGACCATCACTTGATCTACGTATGGGCTTCCACAAAATTGCACCTTACTACTACACTGGCTGGCATGAGCCTGCTACAGAGCTTCAATTCCTTGTGAACGAACGTACTTGGAAAAAGCTTCCTGATGATCTTCGTGAAATTCTTCGTGTCTCTATGAAGCTTGCTTCTTATGACATGTATATCCAGTCTTACCACGAAAGTGCTGAAAACTGGGTAACGATGAAAACAGAATTCCCGAATGTTCAAGTGAAAACTTTCCCAAAAGAAGTATTGATGGCAATGAAAAAAGCCAATCAAGAACTACTTGATGAGAAAGCCGCTGCAGACCCTCTTGCAAAAGAGATTCTTGATTCACAAGCGGAATACATGAAGAAAGCACGTGTTTGGACGAACATCTCTGACCGAGCTTACCTTGATAGTATTGATGATCTAGCAAATTAAGACCTCTTAAAGGGTGAGAGTATGCATACATATGCGTCTCTCACCCTTTGTCATTTCTAGGAGTTTTTTATGTTTTTACTGAGCCTAGAACGAGGTATTACTCGTTTCTCAAATCTACTCGGTGTTGTCTCCACAGTGTTATTTATTGGTCTATTGTTCAACGTGTTTTATGACGTGTTGATGCGCTATGTTTTTAACGATGTCTCTATTGGTATGCAAGAATTAGAATGGCATTTATATGCAGCCATTTTCTTGTTAGGTATCCCTTATGGAATACAGCATGGCGGACATGTACGTGTGGATTTGATATACGAAAACCTGCCTCTTAAAGGCAAAGCATGGATTGATTTGCTAGGTTGTGTTTTTCTCTTGATGCCTTTTACCTTGCTAGTTGGTTACTACGGTATTGGTTTTGCCCATGAGGCTTATACGCTAGGTGAAACAAGTGGTGATCCAGGTGGTTTACCTTATCGTTGGATTATCAAAGCAGTGATTCCGTTTGCCTTCTTCTCTATGGCAATCAGTGGCTTAGGTATGGTAATTCGCTCTATTAATGCGATTCGTGGTCTGAGTGAAGAAGGTTTTTCTCATCCGCCTATTCAGCATTGATTCAGTCAGCATTAATTCAAGTTATTATTTTAAGCTAGTAGGTCATTTATGATTGGCATTATCATGTTTTTTGTTGCTCTAGTAATGTTATTACTAGGCTTCCCTGTCGCCTTTACCTTTGGCGGTATTGCGTTGATCTTTGGTGTCTTTGCCGAAGGTTTTGATATGTTTGCTTTTATGCCTTTCCGCATACAAAGCTATATGGAAAACACCGTAATGATGGCGGTGCCTTTGTTTATTTTCATGGGTATCGTATTACAAAAAACCAAACTGGCAGAGCAGTTGCTCGAAGCTATGGGTAAGTTGTTTGGTGGTGTTCGCGGTGGTTTAGCCATTTCTACTATTCTAGTTGGTGCGCTATTAGCCGCGTCAACAGGTGTTGTGGGTGCGAGCGTTGTGGCAATGGGTCTTATCTCTTTGCCTGTAATGCTGAAATACAACTACGATAAATCTCTAGCCTGCGGCACTATTTGTGCGTCAGGTACATTAGGTCAAATTATCCCTCCGTCAATTATCCTAATCATCTTAGGTGACGTATTGGGTATTCCAGTTGGTGATCTTTTCCAAGCAGCACTAATGCCGGGTATGGTTCTGATTGGTTGCTACATTGTTTATATCCTGATTATTACTTACATGAATCCTGAGATGGCTCCAGCTATGCCTCAGGATGAAAATGGTGAAACTCGCGCTGAGCAAATCCGAAGCGCATTAAAAGCGATTATTCCACCATTGGCGTTGGTTCTAATTGTATTAGGTTCTATTTTTACGGGAGTTGCTACGCCGACAGAATCTTCTGCTCTAGGTGGTGTTGGTGCGATAGTACTTGCATTGATCTACGGCCAATTTAGCTGGAAAATGGTATACGATAGTGGCTTGGAAACAGTAAAAGTAACGGCCATGGTATTTGCTATTTTGATGGGGGCGACAGCCTTCTCAATGGCGTTTAGCTACACCGGTGGTGATTACATTGTAGAAGAAGCTTTATTAAGCTTACCTGGCGAGAAATGGGGCTTCATCATATTGGCTATGGTTGCGATCCTGATTTTAGGCTTCTTCATCGATTTCGTTGAGATTGCTTTCATCATCGTTCCAATTTTAGCGCCAGTTGCTGAAGCCTTGGGCATTAATATGGTGTGGTTTGCGATCTTAATTGCAATGAACTTGCAGACATCCTTCCTGACTCCGCCCTTTGGATTTAGTCTATTCTATCTCAAAGGTGTGGCGCCAAAATCTGTTCGTACCACGGATATTTATAAAGGGGTTATGCCTTTTATCTTAATCCAAGTTCTTGTACTGGCGACTATTATGATTTTCCCTTCTTGGTATGGAATGGGTTAAAACACTGAGCTGAAATACACGAGCTAAAACAGATCGCTTCCACGGTTGAGTTTGTCTTAATTGTTAGTGTGAAGTGTCAAAAGGAAGCGGACTTTTAGTCCGCTTTTTTTGTTTTTGAACTGTTTCAGGTTAAAGTGACGCAATATCCATCTCATCATCAATAAAGCAGGTTTTTTCTAGTGGGCTTAAAAACAAAAATCATCCTTCTTGCTGTTGCCCCATTGCTCGTTGCAACTGCCATTATTACTTATTTAGGATTTCAGTCAGCACAAGAATTAGCCGCTGAAGAACTGGCTATTTATGAATACAATTTAGTCGATGCTAAGAAAAAAGCTCTTAAAAATCATGTTGAAATTGCCTTGTCTGCAGTTGATCCAATATTGAAAAACACTTCACTTAGTGATCAAGAAGCACAAAGGCAAGTTAAAGCGGTGCTAAGAGAATTACGTTATGACTATGGTGATGAAGGTTACTTTTTTATCTATGACTTGTCTGGCGTTAACATTGTCCACCCAACCCAACCTGAGTTTGTCGGGAAAAACCTATGGGATTTTCAAGACGATTTAGGAAATTATCTGATTCGTGGGTTAATAAGCGCTGCAAAATCGGGAGGAGGTTATCATCGTTATATTTGGGGTAAACCACCTGCGTTATTACATGAAGAAAAGCTAAGTTATGCCATTTTGATCGAGCGTTGGAGCTGGATGATGGGGACGGGCTTATACCTTGGTGATGTTTATAAAGAGCTAGAAAAAACGAAAGCGGTTATGAATGAAAATATTCAAAATAGCTTTATAACGGTAATAGCTGTGGTAGTGATTACCGTTATTTTAGTGGTTTTACTTGGTCTCTTTATTAACTTGCATGAGCATAAATTAGCAGATTCACGACTCAACACCGTTGCTCAACGTTTCATGCGGTTGCAGGTAAACGAGCGTCGAGGATTCTCCAGAGAACTTCATGATGGCATTAACCAATCTCTCGTTAGTTGTAAATTTCGTATAGAGTTAGCAAGTAATAAATTACGTCGCGACGACAGCCATGAGGTCGTGCAGGGTGAGTTATTAAAAGCCAGTGATTTGATTAGCCAGACGATCAATGAAGTAAGGCAAATTTCTCATAATTTGCGTCCTACTTTATTGGATGATTTAGGCTTGGACACAGCGATACGGTCTTTAATTGACCAGTTTTCTGAACGAACAAGCATCAAAATCGAATACCATTTTGATGCCGATGTTGAGATGGCTGACGAATTTGAAACCAGTATGTATCGTTTGACTCAAGAAGCACTTACTAATATTGAAAAACACGCCGAAGCAAGCTTGGTTACTTTAAGTATTATCAAGAAAAACCAAGGCGTCGAGTTCGAATGCAAGGATAATGGCAAAGGAATTTCTGCTAATCCTGAGCCCGGTATTGGTTTTATCAACATGCGTGAACGACTGGAATTAATTGGTGGTGATTTCTATGTTGAATCTCAAAAAGGCAAAGGTACGCGTATTTATGCTACCTTTCCTATTCAATAATGTTTTCTATCGTTTTGAAACAATTATTTAAACAATAATAAAAAGAGCCAAAGTATGACCATATCGCCTTCTTCATTACGTGTTCTATTAGTAGATGACCACACCTTAGTTTTAGATGGACTGCAGGCTCGCTTAGAGTTAGAAGGAAATATCGACATCATCGGTACTGCGTCAAATGGTTTAGAAGCACTTGAAAAAGCCAAAGCACTTAAGCCAGATTTGGTTTTAATGGATGTCTCCATGCCTATTCTGAATGGTTTAGAAGCCACCAAACGCTTTAAAAAAGAACAACCTGACATTAAAATTTTAATGCTAAGCATGCATAACGATAAAGAATACATTTTGTCGTTAATTCAATCTGGCGCGAATGGCTATGTATTAAAAGATGTATCATCCGAAGAGTTGGTTCAAGCGATAAATACCGTTCACCAAGGTGGAACCTACTTTAGCTCTGGTGCATCTGATACCTTGTTTTCTCAAGCAAATTTAGTAGAAGAGCTTACAAAGCGTGAAACCTCTGTCCTTAAAGAATTAGCCATGGGGTTCTCTAATAAAGAAATAGCTCTCACATTAGAAATTAGTGTAAGGACGGTAGAAACTCATCGTCAGAATATTAAGAATAAGCTGGATATTCATAGTTCGGCTGGTTTGGTAAAATACGCTATAGAGCACAAATTGATTCGATAGACCGTGCATGAGTATTGCCATTTAAACGCAGATTTTAGGTTGTTGCTTCATTTGTAAGCACTCCTGACAATAAAAGCGTACAGTGAAGCCTGCGACAATGTTGTCGTGGGCTTTTTTATTGGCCCTTTGAAATTTTGGATTCTGTATGCGTTTGTTTGTCGTTTGTTTTGTTGTCTTATTATTTGGTGCTTCGCCTCTTCTAGCTGCGGATGATTGGTACCGTCCGTCGATTTCTGCGACGTGGCAATGGCAGTTAGATGGCGTGGTGAATGAAGACTACGACGTGGATATATACGACATTGATTTATTTGATTCCTCCGCTGAATTGATTCAACGGTTACAAGCATCAGATAAGAAAGTGATTTGTTACTTTTCTGCGGGTTCCTATGAAGATTGGCGCTCTGATGCAGCTGTATTTATGCCACAAGATTTAGGCAAAACACTCAACGGTTGGGACAACGAGCGATGGTTGGATATTCGATCAAAAAATGTTCGTGAGATCATGCTCGCGCGGTTAGACATGGCGGTACAAAAAGGCTGCGACGGCGTAGAACCTGACAATGTCGATGGTTACCGAACGAATACCGGTTTTTCCTTTCGAGCGAACGACCAATTAACCTTCAACCGCTTGCTGGCTGATGAAGCACACAAACGAGGCTTAGCAATCGGTTTGAAAAACAATCTTGATCAAGCGAGATCTTTATCTGATCACTTTGACTTCGCAGTGAATGAGCAATGCTTTGAATTCTCAGAATGCCGAACCTTGTCTATTTTTATTAAAAAAGGCAAACCGGTATTGAACGCAGAATATCGAACCATATATGTTGATAATACTTCCCAGAGAGAAAGTATGTGTCAGCAATCTCTGGCATTAAAGTTCAGTACATTGGTTTTGCCTAAAGATTTAAATGACAAGTTTCGAGTGAGCTGTCAGCCTTAGGCGCTTTATTCTTTATCATGTTTATTTTATTTGGCCTTTTGATTTATAGGACGACATCATGATTCCTTCTACTCATCCTTTATTTTGGCGAGATACTACTTTGCCTTTTGTTGAGCTTCGACAAGTATTAGATGGTCGTGATGTCAGCTACGCACCGCATTCTCATGAGGAGTGGTCGATAGGCGCTATTCTTGATGGTCAGAGCGAGTTTCTGTGTGCAGATCGGTTGCATACAGTGGAACAGGGTACTTTGGTGATGATGAACCCAAACGTGGTTCATGCTTGTAATCCCAACCAAGATTCACCTTGGGCGTATTACATGATGCATTTGGATAAAGCGTGGTTGGCGGCTTTACTGTATAAAACGAATACAAGAAGCACTTTGGATTGGCAAGACAGCCTGCAAGATACCTTGGTTAATGAAACCTTCTACGACGATTTCATTAACATGTGTGAACACCTAATGTCCAAGGCGTTGGAATCTTGTGAGAAAGAGCAATTATTACAAAACTATTTTATTGGTTTGTTCACTCATCTAGATAATGCAACGGAATCCGTTAGAATACATTTGCCAGCCAATAAGCTTTATGACGTTGCGGATTATTTGAATCAACATTGCCTAGAAGAAACCCCCATCAATCTTGTTAGTTCAGAATTTGGTTTCAGTACCGGATATTTAGTACGTGCATTTAAGCGCCATTTCAATATGACGCCGCACGCCTATCGATTAAATCGACGGGTTCAATTAGGCCAACAGGCACTAAAAGAAGGACAAGCTATCGCCGAAGTTGCGCAAGCCATTGGCTTTAGCGATCAGGCGCATTTTCAGCGAGTTTTCAAAAAACGAGTGGCAGCCACGCCAGATCAATATCGTCGCTCTGTGTCACACATGTAGACCAAAACGCTTAAATAAATCAGACCAGAATCATCACGCAACTCCCAGCCAGTAAAATGGCGAGTGTTTTATTCATTGCACGCATTTTCGCTGGGCTCTGAAAATATTGCCCCAATAGAATCCCTATTCCAACCCAGACACCTAATGACAACCAACAGATAGGCAAATACAAACTGGCAAACAACAAAACTTGATCAGTCGTGGCTTCTGGAATGTAAGCGGCAATACCAGACACGGACGCTAACCATGCTTTTGGGTTGAGCCATTGCATAATCGCGCCAGTCATAAAAGTTGGTGCAGAGCTTGATGAATCCGCATTAAGATCGCCATTGTCCATAAACAGCTGATAACTTAAATAGAAAAGAAAGGCGATACCGAGCCACTGCAATACCAGCGTTAGCCAAGGTAATGCGCTGATGATATGTTGCAGACCAAGACCAATCATCAGAAAAAGAAAGATAAACCCAGTACTGGCACCAGAAACAAAACGTAAGCCTACTTTTGCGCCATAACGTGCACTACCGCTTAAAGAAAGTAGGTTAACTGGGCCGGGTGACAAAGAAGCCGCCAAGGCAAATAAAGACATAGACGTAATTAAAGACAAAGTCATAATATGTTTCTCAGAAATTCAAACAGGCGCTTACTATCGTCTTTGAGGTATCCTGAGTATTGAACAAAATTGACCTTTTAATTATTAATGACAAGGAATCACGTGAATCATTTTCGTCTATTGGCTTTATCTGGCAGCTTGCGGGCAGCATCATTTAATACGGCTGCGTTACACGCTCTGGCACAATTAGCACCTGATAATGTCAATGTCTTGATAAGTGGTTTGGGAGATATACCTCTCTTTAATCCAGATCTGGAAAACTCAGCACCAAGCTCTGTAATAGCGCTAAAAGAAAAATTGCGAGCTTGTGATGGGTTGATTATTGCCAGTCCAGAATACGCCCATGGAATGACTGGGGTATTGAAAAATGCATTGGATTGGCTAGTGAGCGGCGATGAGTTCGTCGATAAACCAATTATGTTGATCAACACATCGCCTAGAGCGACCCACGCGCAAGCATCATTAAAAGAGGTGCTAATCACTATGTCAGGGAAACTAATCGAGAACGCACAAGTCACAATACCTTTACTCGGTAGCCAACTTGATTGTCAGGGTATCGTCGCCCATGTGGATATTTCTCAACAATTGAAAACAAGCCTTAACGAATTATGTGAGGCTATTACTCAGCTTAAATAGGAAGAACTATGATTCGCCATGTATTGTTTATTCAGTATAAAGATCAAGCTACAAAAGAAGATATAGCCACTTCATTACGTAATTTTGAGGAAATTAAGAACAAAATAAAAGGTATTGAATCGGTCGAATGGGGTTTGAACAATAGTCCTGAAGGACGCAATAAAAATTATACACATTGCGTGTTTATGACATTTACCGATGAAATAGCGCGGGATAATTACCTTCCACATTCTGAGCACGAAGTGCTTAAAACTCAATTAGGGCCGATACTAGAAGACATTATCGTCTTTGATTACGGCCTTTAATAGAGAGTGGAAAATGTCTAGCCCGAGCAATAAAAAGCCCGTATTAGTGTTAGCTAAAACGGGCTTTTTCAGTTTCGCTTTAAAATTTACTTATTAAGTTGAGTGAGTAATTTCTCTGCAACGAGTTCTGAGCTTGCTGGGTTTTGTCCTGTAATCATCAGTCCATCTTGAACGGCGAAAGCGGCCCAATCAGCGGTGTTTTTGTAGTCTGCACCACGTTTTTTCATTTCATCTTCAAGTAAAAAAGGCACGATATCGGTTAATTGTACGGCAGCTTCTTCACTATTCGTAAAGCCAGTAACGGTCTTACCTTTGATAAAGTATTCGCCATTCGCATCTTTAATGTTTAAGAAAGCGCTTGGTGCGTGGCAAACAGAAGAAATCGGTTTGTTAGCTTGTATAAAGCTTTCGATTAAAGCAATAGATTCTGCATTATCCGTAAGGTCCCAAAGTGGACCGTGGCCGCCAGGATAGAAAACAGCATCAAAATCATCGTGCTTCATGTCCGCTAGTTTATGAGTGTTAGCTATGATGTATTGTGTTGCTTTGTCGTCATAGAATCGAGTCGTTGCGTCTGTTTGTGCATCTGGCGTTTCACTATTTGGGTCTATCGGTGCCTGTCCGCCTTTTGGTGTTGCCACGATAACTTCTGCGCCAGCATCAATGAAAGCGTAATAAGGTGCAGCGAATTCTTCTACCCAAAAACCAGTTTTGTGGCCAGAGTTGCCCAAATCAGAATGTGATGTTAGAACAACTAGAATTTTATTTTTGCTCATGAGGAGCTCCTAATGAATATGTCGAATGAATTAATTAACTTGTGATTAGTCTATAGAATTAAGTTAATAAACGTAATTAGGAGGTATTCGACTTCATTGGTTTAATATTTGATACAATCGAAAAGATAAAAAATTTATTAGATACAGTGAGCTGTTGCTATGGAAGTTTCTTTTGAGCAGTTGAAAAGTATGGTTGTGTTCGCTCAAGTAGTGGATCAAGGCAGTTTAACCGCCGCGGCGAAAGTCATGGGCATTTCTCGTGGTGTAGTGAGCTACCATTTAAAAAAATTAGAAGAACACTTGGGCGTAAAATTACTCAATCGTACGACTCGTTCTTTGTCTTTAACTGAAACGGGAGACGCCTATTATCAGCGATGTCGCACCATTGCATATCAAGCTCATGAGGCAAACCAACAAATTGAAAAAGCCAAACAAGAACCTGTCGGAAAATTAAAAATCACCTGTCCGGTGAATTTGGGCCTACAAGTCATAGTGCCTGCACTTAATGAGTTTCGTCGACTTTATCCATTAATAGAGCTGAATGTTTCTTTGAGTGATGATGTCGTTAATATTATCAAAGAGGGCGTTGATCTTGCTATTCGTGGTGCGCCATTATTAGATTCAGGCCTGCAAGCCAGTAAACTCAAAACGTTTGAAACCTGTCTATGTGGTTCTCCTGATTATTTTCGTCGCCGTGGTCGTCCAACGCAACCTGAAGAATTGTATGATCATGATTGGGTCGTATATACACCAGCGGCGAATACCGTGCATCTTTCTCAGGAATCTCGATCTTTTAGTCTATCGGTACATGGCTCCGTGAGTACGAATAATGCGGCGGCGAGAACCTTGTTTTTAGAAGGTGGCAATGGCATAGGAAAAATACCCATGTACGATGCGATACCACGCATTAAGAGAGGCAGCTTAGAGCGTATTTTGGCGGACTACCATTGCACAGGAATTGATGTTTATGCTGTCTTTCCTCCAGGAACTGCAGAGTCAAAAAAACTACGTTTATTATTAGATTTTCTAAAAGAGTCTTTTACGCGTTTGCATTAAAAACAAGGGCAAGACTTGATAGCATGTCATTGTAAATGGCGTTGCTTTTTTATTCTGTAAATTTTCACGATGAAAATAGGCAAATCCACTCATTAAAAGGAAAGTAATATGCTATCTCGTTTGGTATTAGGTTTTAGTTTCTTTATGTCAGCTTTGATGGCGGCACCTGTTACAGCAACAGAAGATGAACAACTGACGCAAACTGTTTTTGAGCTAGAGCGTAGTGTTGCCATTTTACAGTTGTCTAAGGCAAATCTAGATGATTATCAAACGATGCATAGTAAAGTGGTTTCTCTTGAAAGCAGGGTGAGTTTTCTTGGTAATGTGACTTTTTTGTTATGTGTGGGATTGGTTATAGTATTTTTTCAACTACACCGTCAAAAAAAGCGTTTTTTGTTTCTAGAAGAAAGACTGGAATCAAGATCACTTGAAAAAACACAACAGAAAATATCATGAATACGCCGATAGTATTGATGATCATTGATATGCAAAAAGGCATGTCGTGGCCGCAAGCTGGTGTGCGGAATAATCTAAACGCAGAGCGCGATATCACAGAGCTACTTGCTCATTGGCGTGGGAAAAATCAACCAGTGGTCCATGTTCTTCATCATTCTACAGAGCCTGATTCCTTGTTTTGGCCTGAACAAGAAGGCGCAGAGCCACAAGAGATGTTTCTACCATTAGAAAATGAGAAGGTTATCGTGAAATCTGTACCTGATGCGTTTACGTATTCTAACTTGGAGGTTTGGTTGAATACACAAGGCATTCAGAGGCTTGTGATTGTTGGGGTAAGTACGAATAATTCAGTAGAATCGACGGTGAGAAGTGCGGGCAACTTAGGTTTTAAAACCTATGTAGTCGCCAATGGATGTTTTGCTTTTGAGAAAAAAGATTTCGATGGAGAAATGCGCAGTGCGCAAGAAGTACACGCCATGTCGTTAGCCAATCTTGATGGTGAATATGCCACCGTGATTACTCAGGCTGACGCTCTCTTGCTTTGTAAGCAATAAAAAAGCGGGTCAATTGACCCGCTTTTAACAATACATTTCTGTTTAGAGCTTTAGAAATCGTAAGCCGCACTTAAATAAATCCGACGACGCTCACCAACGATAGCTCCTGATACGTCATTAAAGCCTGAAAGTGCGTATTTATTATCAAATAAGTTTTTGATGTTGGCCTGGAATTTCCAATCCTGCCATCGTGTTTGCCAAGAAATATCATAAATAGTGTATGACGGAATGGTATATGGTCCTCCGTCATCAGCATCTGTACGATCTGTTCTTTCGCCGACGTATTCAGCACCAAACGCAATAGACGAATCTATGTTAGGAAATTCATAGCGAGTCCATAGACCTATTTGATGATATGGGTTGTTAGCTAAAATTCGGTCTGCATCTCCTTCGTCTGCGATATCGCTGACTTCTACATCAGTGTATGTGTAACTGATATTGGCAACCCAACGTGGTGTAATGTCCACAAGAACATCGACTTCGAAGCCTTGGCTTTGAACCTCACCAACAGCCACGGTATTGTCGTCATCATCTTCAGTAATCGTATTGTTACGGACGATATGATAAACCGCAGTATTGACGTTCAATCGGTTATTTAGCAAATAGCTGCGTACACCGACTTCAAATTGTTTCGCTTCTTCCGGATCAAACAGACTACCATCTTCCGAATCGGCTTGGTCAGAAGCGCTTTGTGGGGTCAGACTTGTGGAAAAGGAAGTGTAAGGTTTAAATTCCTTGTTGAGATCATAAGTCGCACCTAAGCGAGTAGAGTAGCCAATATCATCATATGAGGCATTTTCTGATGAGTCTGTATTATCTACAAAATCTTCAGAAAAGTAATCAAGACGAGCACTGGCTAAGAGGTTTAACTTGTTTGTGGCTTGCCATTGGTCTTGAATATAAGCACCAATTTGATTTAGCTCAGTTACCCTATCTCTATCTACATCCATAACATAAGAGCTGATGTCGTCATCATAAGTAGGGTCGGTTAAGCTTAAATTAGAGACACCGTCAGCTTCTTTATCAGCATAAATGAACAATTCGTCTTCACTAGCGAAGTGGTAATCTGCACCGGTTACTAAGGTATGATCGTCTAAATCTGCCACAAAGTAAGAGGCTAGATCGAGTCCTTTATAGATACGAGTTTGATCTTGGTATCGACGAGATACTTCATCATAAACTCCGTCAGAATCATTATCGATTAAAGCTCTAGCTTGGTGATATTTAATAGTTTCTTCTGTTTCGTAATAACGTAAAGTGAAGTTACTGTCTAACCAACTATTAATAGAGTGTTGTAAGTTGGTTTGGAATATATCGGCTTCAAATTCTTGATAATCATCTGGCTCGTTACTGTTCCATGAAATGTCTGTTAAGAAATTACCATCGGAATCAATTGGTACACCGCGTAAACGTTCACCTAATTGGTAAAAGTGTGTGTATTGCAGTGTTAAGGTTGTGTCATCGTTGATATCCCAAGCGTAGCCAAGGTCAATGATTTCATTATCTTCTTCTACATTGTTACGGTAAGAACCTTCGGTGCTGCCATAAATACCCACGCGATAGCGCTGGGAACCATCTTCATTCGCTGTGCCAGAAGATTCAACACTGCCACTTATAAAATCTTTGTTACCAGCCGTTACTTCAATCGTATTTTTCTGCTCGTAAGTTGGTTTTTTAGTTACATAATTGATCACACCACCGGCTTCACCTGCACCATAAAGCGCGCCAGAAGGGCCTTTTAAAACTTGGACTTCCTCAATATTGAAAAGCTGAGGAATAGTAAAGGTTCTGAACGGGTCGCCTTTCACACCATCGTAAAGTACTTGGCTTTCTTGTTCGAAGCCGCGCATTTTAACTATGCCGTAATTTAAGTAGGAAAGACCAGAAATAGAACGGAAAAGGTCTGGTGCTTCGTTTGCTGCTAGATCCTCAATCAGGTCTTGTGTGATGACTTGAACAGACTGAGGTGTTTCATCAATCGAAGTGTTAGTTCGTGTGCCGACAGAAGCTTCATCTTCTTTATATAGTGTTAGCGCACGGCCTTCTACCTGAAGTACTTGAAGCTCAACCGTGTCGTTAGATGATGTGCTGTTTGCTGATCCTTCGGCAAAAATAGCAGTAGAAAATACAAGCGCTCCGCAAGCTTGCATCATTAAGATAGATGTTTTTAACATTGTATAGAAACCGTATAGATGAAGAAGGATTGATATGGTAATGCTTTCAATAATGATTATCAATTACATTTGTAGATTAACTATTTGGGAGATGAATTTGTCGGTAAGCCGATTTTGATGGACGAGCGCGCAGTGCCGAAGAAGTGCATGCTATGTCACTCGCCAATCTCCATGATGAATATACGACGGTTATTTCGCTTGATGAGACTTTAGCCTTCCTTTCCTAGTATTCTTACCAATTCCTGAGCGATGACTTCCGCCGCCATGGTTCCTCTGGCCCGTGACCAAACATTGGGATCATTTGTGTGATAAACCTGTTTATTTTGGACTGCTCGTAATAATCCCCACAAGTATTCATTTTCCCAAATATTCACAATATCTTTGTTGCTGTAATGTCCAATAATCAAGTATTGAGGGTTTATAGCGAGCAGTTGTTCAAGCCCTGTATGTACGGAGGCTTTTTGATCTTTTATGAACGCTGGTGTGGCTATTCCCAAAGACTGAATAACGCTGCCAACATAAGATTTTCCCGGATGCATGGAAATATAGTTTTCTTGAGCGACACCAAATTGTACTTCAATATTTTGAGGGAGCTGTTTTGCAAATCCAGCCATAATGTCTTTATGTTGGGCTAAACGCGCCTGCATTTCTTTGTCTTTACCGAGCACTTTACCAATCACGGTAGCGGCTTCGATGTTTTTTTCATAAACCACACGACGGGATGGCAGAATTAAGGTGGGCGCGATTTTGTTTAAATCTTCGTAAATGACTGCATGGCGATCAAAGTCGGCAATGATCAGATCCGGATTCAAAGACGCAATGACTTCTAAGCTTGGTTGTGATCGTGTACCAACCGATTGCCAGTCTCCTATGATGTCTTTTATCTGTTTGATGATTCGTGTTTTGTCTTTGTCGTCCGCAATACCGATAGGTCTGGCATTTATAGATGCTAGAGCATCCACAAAAGAGAACTCTAAAACTACGATACGTTTTGGCACATAATCCAGAGTGAAAGTACCTTGGCTGTCTTGTACTGTCACCGCTTTCGACATTATGGAAAATAAGAAGCAAAGAGCCGTAAATAGAATTTTTGAGAATAGGTTCATGGTTGGCCTTTATTCGACAACACACATGGGTGTTTTAGCGATTGGGTCTTGGTGTATTTGGGCGTTTAAAGAAAACACTGATTTCAGCATGTCTTTCGTCAGCACGGTTTCTGGTTCGCCTTGTGTGATGATTTCACCGTCTTTCATTACGATTAAATGATCGCAATAACGCGCTGCTTGATTGATGTCATGAAGTACAGTGACGATGGTTTTCCCTGCATCATTCAATGTTTTAAATAATTCCATAAGCTCAACTTGATGACTTAAATCCATGTAGGTTGTTGGCTCGTCTAACAACAAATAAGGTGTGTCTTGAGCGAGCGTCATAGCGAGCCAAACACGCTGTCTCTGTCCACCAGATAACTCACTGACCAACTGTTCTGCAAGTTCCGCCACACCGACTTTATCCATCGCATCTTGAATGACTTTGTTGTCGTCGGTGGTTAGCCTCCCCCAAAAACCTGTATAAGGACTACGGCCATAGGCGACTAAGTCCTTCACCTTAATACCTTCTGGGATCGGTTGCGTTTGAGGTAATAAAGCGAGTTGTGTTGCCAAGTAGCGAGACGGTTCTGTAAGCAGGTTTTTACCTTGCCAATGAATCTCACCTTCCATAGGCGATAAAATACGTGACATGGCTTTGAGTAGCGTCGATTTACCGCAACCGTTTGGCCCGAGTAGGGCCACAATCTTGCCATCTGGAATTATCAGGCTGACATCTTTCACAATGGCTTTATCGTGATAACCAACCGATAAATTATGAGTGCTAAGCGACATAAAGCATGTTGTCCTATGAATGTTGTCTTATGAATACGGTTCTATCTGGTTTTAAGCAAAAGCCAAAGAAAATACGGTGCGCCAATAATCGCCGTCATAATGCCAGCGGGCAGTTCTATTGGTGGGTTAATCGTGCGAGCCAATAAATCTGCCAGCAATAAAATCACCATACCAACCACCATGGAGCAAGGCAGTAAAATTTGATGACGACCACCAACCAAACGACGCGCCAAATGGGGCGCAATTAGTCCTAAAAAGCCAATCGGACCACAAATAGCCACGCAAGATGCTGTTAAGCCAACAGCAATTGCTAAGGCAGATAGGCGTGTAACTGGAATAGAAACGCCTAAGCTGGTGGCGACTTCATCTCCTAGAGAAATAAGGTTCATTCGCTTCGCCAACCAAAAAGCCAAAGGCAGTAACACCAACCAAGGCAGAATCATAAACACCTGATCCCAACCTCTTCCCCATAAACTGCCCGTTAGCCATAACAAGGCATTATTGATTTCAAGTGGTCGAGTCAGCATGAGAAAATCCACAGCGCTGCTGTACAGAGCCGCCATAGCAACGCCAGTAATAGCCAACTTAATAGCACTGCTGTGTGCGCCACACAATGCCCAAAGCAACAATGCCGCCGATATGCCGCCTGCTAACGCCGCCCAAGGTAGCCAGAAAATAGACACACTGGGAAACAGAGTCATTAGCACAACGGCAGCCAGACCTGCGCCTTGACTGACACCTAATACATCTGGTGAAGCCAATGGGTTACGAATCACGCCTTGTACTAAAGCACCAGACAGCGCCATCATTGCGCCAACTAATACAGCAAGAACGGCTCTCGGAAAACGATACTCATGGATCGTAAAATAGAATTCTGAATCCGGTGTAAAGCCACTTAAAATTTCGCTAATAGACAAACTGACAGCGCCGAAAGACAAGCTAAGAACAACCAGAAAAGCTAACAGAGAGAATAAAGAGAAAGAAACGAATAAGGTTCTCATGAGGTTCGTGCCCTCACCATATAGATAAAGAACGGTGCGCCAATAAGCGCCAAAATTGCACCAGCTGGCGTTTCGATGGGATAGATAATAGAGCGACTGACGACATCCGCAATCATGACTAACAGTGCGCCCATTATCGCCGCGATCGGTAGTACTTTGCGATGATCTTGCCCAACCAATGATTTCGCCATATGAGGCACTAACAAACCAATAAAGGCGATGGACCCCGCCACACTCAATGCAGCACCGACGAGAAGTAACACTAATAAACTGCAAATAACCCGAGCCCAACCTAGTTTTACGCCTAAACTGCGTGCGTTGTCTTCACCAAGATTGAGTAAATTCAACGTAGGGCTCATTAAAAAAGCGCCAAGCAAACCAACCAACGCCATTGGCCAAAGCTGTTGCCAATGACTCCAACGGGCATCAGCAACACTGCCTGCTAACCAGGTTAATACACCAGCGGCTTGATCTTCATGCAAAATTATCATGGCTTTTGTTAGTGCGGCACATAAAGCTGAAATGGCTACGCCAGCCAAAACAAGTCGACCATGTTCGTTACCACCACGCCATGCAGCACCCAACAACATGACTAAACTCCAAGTAATCGCGCCACCAATAATGGCGGCAACAGATGTACCGAATAAACCAAACCAAGGTGCGATGGTTGATACCGTTGCCATACCAAGTGCGGCACCCGCGTTAACGCCCAATACGGAAGGCGAAGCCAGCGGGTTACGAGTAAGACCTTGCATAATCGCACCGGCGACAGCCAAACAAGCCCCAACAACCGCTGCAACTAGTACGCGTGGTAAGCGTAAGTCCAGCACAATGCTGTGAGCAATAATGTTTTTGTCTGGATGCAGTAAAGCGGTTAATGCTTGTTGCCCTGTAATCGGCACAATGGACCAAGAAAACAAAGACAACCAAGCAAATAAGCAAAGTAAAAAGGACAGTATGAAATACTGTCCTAGGTAGGGAAGGTTTTTGAATACATTCAACATGGTGTTATTTTGCAAGCACCGTCACTAAATCTTGAGCCATTCTTTCAGCAGCCATGATTCCACGGCAACGTGCCCAGACGTTACCGTTAACGCGATGAACATGTTTGTTACGGGCAACTTTTAGTACGGACCACAAAGGTTCGCTCTGCCAATTATCCACTACATTAGGTGACGTATATTCCCCAACGATTAAATATTCAGGGTTAATTGCCAGCAGTTGTTCTAAACCAATCTGACGGCTTGCTTGTTTGTCATCACGACTCAATGGCGGATTTTGTAAGCCCAATGCGTGAATCACGCCGCCAGCATAGGAATTTGCCGTATGAATATAAAGGCTGTCTTTTCGTGCTACGGTGAATTGCACTTCAGCATTTTCTGGGAGTTGCTTCGCGGAGTTTTGCATGCTGACTCTGTGTTCTTGCAAGCGCTGTTGTATTTGAGCTTCTTTCCCAACCACCTTGCCAATAATGGCTGCCGCTTTGAGGCTATCTTCGTAAGTCTCGCGACGTGATGGTAAAATTAAAGTGGGAGCTATTTTCTGCAGATCTTCGTATACGCTTTCATGACGTCCAATGTCTGCAATGATCAAATCAGGCTTCAACGACGCAATCACTTCTAAACTAGGCTGCGAGCGAGTACCGACAGATTGCCAATCACCGATCACATCTCGAACTTCTTTTAAGACACGAGTCGCGTCTTTGTCATCCGCAATACCAACAGGGCTGATGCCCACGGAAGCCAAAGCATCAGCAAAGGAAAATTCTAAAACAACAATACGTTGTGGTGTGTAGTCTAGAGTAAAAGTGCCTTTACTGTCCTCTACAGTTACCGCATGAGAAAAGGCTGAAAAACAGAATAAAAAAACGATAGAGATCGCGGAAAGGAAGCGCAGCATTAGTAAAACCTTTTTGGATAATAGTTGTTACTAATGATAACACTTCTCAATTCTATTTAAAGTGTTGTTGATTAACTATCAAAACAAAGTTTTCTATCATTATACGTTCAGGAAGGTGCTAAATACTTTCTCCTGGCTCTATTTTGAAGGGTAAATTGATGACTTTTTCAGTGACGGGATTACCTTTCAAACGAGACAATAAATGCTCCGCCGCCAAGCGACCAATCTCTTCACGAGGCGTAATGACGGTCGCTAATAATGGCACCATGACCCTTGCTATATCGTGTCCATGAAAACCAGCAATGCCCATTTCTTCTGGAACTTTAATACCTGCCTTCTGACAAGCAAAGAGAGCACCAATCGCTAAATCATCATTGGTACAAAAGATGCCATCTGTGTCAGGTTGTTTTTCTAAGGCTTCTTTCATGAACTGTTCACCCAATGAAAAAGAGGATGCGCTGTCTGTGCTGATACACATTTCAGTTAAGCCATTGTCATGCATTGCTGCTTTGTAGCCCTGCAATCTTAATAAAGTTCTTTGGTCCATTCGAGCCGCGAAATAGACAATTTTAGTATGACCTTTTTTGATCATGCATTCTGTCATGGCATAAGCGGCTGCTTGGTTATCAATACCAATGGCTTGTTCAATTGGTGGCGATGTAGAGTCCATGATTTCAATAACTGGAATGCCAGCCACGCTAAGCATTTTTCGAACCCGTTCAGTATGATAACTTTCAGAAATGATAAGACCATCAACATTATAAGAAAGTAAGGTGGCAATACGGGATTCTTCGGCTTCTTGACTGTAGCCATAATGAGCCAACATAGTTTGGTAGCCTGCAGGCTCTAAGATTGACTCAACTCCGCGTATTACTTCGGCAAAAACGTGATTGGTTAAGGATGGTAGTAAGACGCCAATCGCGTGGCTTTTAGATTTGGATAAAATATCAGGTGCGCGATTAGGTATGTAGCCTAAATCGTCTAATGCTTCTTTGATTTTTATTCTTAGCGGAGGAGAGACTTGATCAGAATTTTTCAGGAAGCGACTCACCGTCATTTTTGTTACGCCAACTAAATTTGCAACATCTTGTAGTGTGGGGCGCTTATTTTTCATACCTGAGCTTTTCATATCAAGAGATGTGTCCATGAATTGTTACCTGTAACATTAGCATAAGCAATTCATGGCTAGAAACAAAAATAGGTAATTTAGTGTGATTGTCTTTAAAAGGCATAACCTAGTTGTTATGCCTTTTTTCTTTGATTTTAAGATAAAAACGAAAGTGCTTCGTTCAAAACTGCATCTGCGTCTTGAGCAATATCAATGACAAATGCTTCTTCTTCTGTAGGTTCAATCAAGGTTGAAAATTGGCTTTCTAGCATCTCACGACCTTTAAAATAATGGTCGTTACGTTTTTGGTGACGCTCCCAGATTGTATCGATACTGCCTTTCAAATAAATCATAGCCACACCCTCTAAACCTTGACGGAGCATGGTTCGGTATTCTGGCTTTAACCCAGAGCAGGCAATAACAGCGGTTGGGTTATCAATTAATAATCTGTTGAGTGCAGCTAACCAATCTTTTCTGTCGTCATCTGTTAGCGGAATACCTTGACTCATTTTTGCTACATTGGCTTCACTGTGAAAATCATCACCATCAAAGAAACGATAGCCAAGTTTATCTGCGATGTTTTTACCTATTAGTGACTTGCCTGAGCCTGACACGCCCAGTACCACAATTTTTTTAATCATATTGTTAAATCCTTATCCCTTGCTGTTATCAGCAAGGGTGTATCTGTATCGTTCAAAAAATCGTCTTTAGAGGTATTTTTTCTCCGTTGACTATTTCCACCAAAGGGCCAATTCTGGGAAAAATATAACCAAGGCGAGCACGACAACTTGGATACCAATAAAAGGAAGTAAAGAGCTGAATATTTCACCTAGACTAATGTCTTTAGGTGCAACAGATTTAAGGTAGAAAGCGGCAGGACCAAAAGGCGGCGACAAGAAAGATACCTGCATATTTAAACAGAACACGACACCAAACCAAATTGGATCTAAGCCTAGACCTGTAATAATGGGCACAAAGATTGGCATGGTTAATAATGCGACTCCTACCCAATCTAAGAACATACCTAAGACAAATAGAATCAACATCATGATCATGACGGTGCCCATGACGCTGCCACCACTTAGAGCAAGTATGATTTCTTCAACAAAATCGATACCGCCCATAAGGTTGTAAACACCAACAAGCGCGGTTGCACCGATACCGATCCAGATGATCATGCCACAGGTGCTCATGGTCGCTTTAGCGCTGTCTTTGATCATGGAAAAATTAAGTTCACCGCGAATAGCGGCACTAATCAAAATACCGACAACACCCAGTGCAGACGCTTCTGTTACCGATGCGACACCTAAATAAATACTGCCTAAAACGATCATTACTGTAAGTAGGGGAAAGAAAAGTGCCTTGAAATAGTTGATATCATCGTCAGCGGCAAGCTCTTCTTCTGTTGGTAACGGCGCATATTCAGGATGGATACGACATAAAATAAGTACGTAAGCCATGTAGGCAAAAGCCAATATAAAAGCAGGTAAAAATGCGGCTTTAAATAAATCACCAATAGAAACACTGGCGGTTAAACCGTAGATAATCAGTACGATACTTGGCGGTAACATGGTACCTAACGCACCCCCAGCACAAGTTGTTCCGATGGCGAGCTTACGGTTATAGCCGAGACGTAACATTTGCGGTAACGCTAGAATGCCAAGCAGAACGGTTTCACCACCGATAACGCCAGACATAGAAGCTAAAACAATTGCGACTAATAATGTTTGTACCGCAACACCGCCACGAAGTTTACGGCCAAATACCTTCATTGCATCAAACAGATCGCGGGCAATGCCAGACCTATCCAGCAGTGCCGCCATTAGGACAAACATGGGAACGGCGAGGAAAACATAGCTGCCGACAAAACTGTATAGGCGGCTAGTAATCAGCGGCAATGCACCAACACCAAACCAACCGACTGCAAAAACCAACGCAACAAGAGCGGTAACAAACGCCAACTGCATACCCGTTAGCAATAATAGAATCATAGAACCGAGCATGAGTAGGCTGCCGTAGCCTATGCCCATAACAGATAAATCAAACATTTTTGCGTTTCCTTAGGCCATTAATCTCTTGGATTAGGTGCAGTAAAAATTGTATAAACATGATACTTAAGGTAAGAAAAATCATGCCTTTTACTAGCGCTGGAAACGCAGGATTCCAAGCTGAACCAGATGTTTCTAAACGCATTTCACCGAATGGCGAAAACCAGGAATCTTGTACCATTTGATAGGCTGCCCAACTTAATAAGCTCGAAAAAATTAGCCCCATAATATGGTGAAAAATATTTAACCAACGTCGAGTTGTGTCTGAAACCATATCGTAGATCAGCACGACACGAACGTGTTTGTTAATTGACATCGCATAAATTCCGCCGTAAACAAATAAACAACCACCTAGAAAGGAAGCTGTTTCGTGTACCCAAATAGTAGGTGCGTTGAATACATAGCGCATGAGTACTTCGTAAAAAGAAATAGCAACGGTGAGGATAAACAATAAACTCAAAGCATTACCAAGCTTATAAATAAAACGATCTAAAGCGTTTTTTGGCTCGTCGGAGTTATCTGTAACAGGAGGATGAATGGTGTCTTTCATAATAGGGTCCAATGAAAAGCAGGCGTAAAATTACGCCTGCTTTGCGTGGCTTAATAAATCATCTAAGTTGTGTATTTACAGCTTAAAGAAGACCGTTTGTTTCTAGGTAGGTCGTAATTGAATCGTATACTTTCTGGGCATTTTTTGAACCCTTAGCAAACTCTTCCCATTGCGTACGAGCAATCGCACGGAATTTCTTACGCTCTTCAGCAGACCAATCATGAATTGTGATATTTGGATCAGCTTGTGCTGCTTTTACCGCGATTTGATCTGCGATATTCAATTGAGTTGTTATATCTTGAGCAAAGTCACGTACCGATACCGTAAGAATTGCTTGGATATCCGCTGGTAATTTGTCCCATTTCTTTTGATTCATTGAAATATCGATCAATGGTAAAGAATGGAAACCAGGCTGCACAGGGTGTGTTGCAATGTCATTCATACCGGCTTTTTGGTTTGTGGAAAAAACCGTGTAGTCAGCCGCATCAATAACGCCTTTGCTTAGGCCAGTGAATACTTCAGAACCAGGTAGATTTACTGGCGCCGCGCCTGCAGCGGCAAATACGCGCTGAACCAAACCTTCTGGAGCGCGAAGTTTTAGACCTTTAAGATCTTCCACGCCGTTCAATGGAACACGAGAAACAAAAGACTCTACTCCAGTAGTTGAACCGCCGATGAATTTCACGCCGTAAGGTGCGTAAAGTTCAGTCATTAACTCGTAACCACCACCGTAGTTTACGTATTGTAGAAGTTGCTGAGTACTTGACCATGCGCCAACTGTATTACCAATTAATCCAAATGCTGGATCTTTACCGGAGAAAAATTCCGTTGCAGTGATGTGGCCATCTAAGATGCCCAATTTGATGCCATCAAGGGTTTCAGTATGTTTAAAAACACTACCAACAGGCAGTAAATCGATATGAACACGACCGCCAGTCATGGCTTCAACGCGTTCCGTCCACTCTTTTTGAACTTGGAAGTTTTTGTCGCCCGCTGGATCGGAAGACTGGAACTTGAATTTGTAATCTGCAGCAATAGCAGAAGTAGAGAGTGCGCCAGCTAAAGTGGCAGTTAGAAGAACTGTACTAATCTTGCTCATGATTTTACTTCCTGATGATTATTTTTTTTAGGAAAAGAGTATTAATTCCGATCATATGTTACCGGTAACTCTAAAGTGAATGTTACCGGTAACTTTTCCTTCTAGTCAAGCGTTAGATAGTGAATTGAGTGAAAGATTTTATAGTCGATTGATATATAAAAGAAATCTAACTCAGCGAAATCAAAACGTATTGTGCCTAAAAGTATGTATGTGGCTTTTCTTAGCTTTAGACATTGGTCTAAGAAACGTTTTGTTATCTATAATAAAAGCGCACACTCTCTTACTGATTAGTCGCTTATTGATTAGTCTCTTATTTATTAGGTTTTTTTTATTGGTTAAGAGAATAATAATATGGCTGCCATAGATATTCCTGAAGTCCACAAATTCATTACAACTATTCCTCCTTTTTCGAGCTTAGATTTACCAGAAAGAACCCGCTTATTAACCGGCGTTTCCATGTTGTACGTCCGCCAAGGTCAAGTTTTGTCATTGGAAAACGAAGCGGCAACGGTACATTTGATTCGTCGAGGGGCGTGTGAAATTCGTACGCCAAAAGGCGGGCTGGTGGATCAAATTGCGGATGGTGAATGCTTTGGTGTGTCGAGCGCCATGTCGCAAAACCCTGACGGTTTACAAGTTGTCGCCATGGAAGACAGCTTGGTGTATCGATTTGATAAAACTCACTTTTTAGAGGCACTTGAAAAGAACGAAGCCTTTGGTCTTTTCTTTGAACACACTCGCCATAATCGCTTGAGAAAATTGTCTCGTAGCCAGAGTAATGAACTGGCTTCGCCAGCATTGCAGCTTTCTACACCAGTTGCCCACATCATGACACGCCAGCTGATTTTGGCATCGCCCACTGAAACCGTACAAACCATTGCCATGCGCATGACAGAAGCGCGAGTCAGTTCGATTTTGGTGGTAGATGGTTCGCGCTTATTGGGTATCGTCACAGATCGAGATTTACGTTCACGAATATTGGCGTTGGGAGGTTCGTCAGACTCTCTAGTGGCCGATGTCATGACGGCCTCGCCGGTGAGTTTGCTTCCGGAATCTCTAGTAATGGAGGCGCAGACCTTAATGAGTGAAAGCAATATTCACCATTTGCCTATCGTTGATGATAAGCAAAACGCCGTTGGTATGTTAACCGCAGCGGATTTATTACGTCATCAAGAACTTAGCCCACTGTTATTAATTAATCAGATTCACCGGCAGCAAAATGTAGAGACCTTGGCTCACGTTTGTAAACAATGGCCAACCTTGATCATTAATTTGATCGTAACGGACATGAAGCCAGCTGATATTGGCAAAGTATTGGCGACAGTCAGCGACAATTTAACGCGGCGCTTGATTGAACTTGGACTGGAAAAGTTTGGCCCCGCGCCGATGGCCTTTCAATTTTTAGTGTTTGGTTCTCAAGCGCGCAAAGACCAATCGTTAGGCAGTGATCAAGACAACGGTTTGATGTTAGAGCGTGATCCTTCAGAAGAGGAAAGTGTCTATTTCGCTAACTTGTCTGAATTTGTGTGTCAGGGATTAGGCTTATGCGGTGTTCGACTTTGCCCTGGCAATATTATGGCGAGCAACCCTGAATGGCGAATGACCCGCGCAGGTTGGCAAAAAGCCTTCTCCAAGTGGATAAAAAGCAGTGCGCCGAGTGCTTTGCTTCATGCGAGTATCTTCTTTGATATTCGTTGCGTGTACGGAAATGAAGAAGCGGTAGATAGTTTGATTCAATCGATGCAGTTGGAAATCAGTAAAAACAGTCTGTTCCTAGCGACATTGACGCGCAGTGCTTTGGTGACAAAACCGCCATTAGGATTTTTCCGACACTTCTTATTAGAGTCGTCAGGTGAACACAAAAACCAATTGGACCTGAAGCATCAAGGTTTGGCGCTTATTAATGATTTAGCGAGGTTGTATGGCTTGTCCTGCCAAACCTATCGAGTCGGAACCTTAGAGCGTATTGAACAAGCGATTCGTGAAAAGCTGATCAGCGTGGATACCGCTCGTAATCTGATGGATGCATGGGATCAGCTTAATGAATTACGCTTGGAAACCCAGAGTGCTCATTGGCAATCAACTGGAAAAGCGAGTGCGTATTTAGATCCTAAAAGTTTAAGTTCACTAGAACGAAAACATCTGAAAACCACCTTTAGTATTATTAGCGATGTGCAAGACGTGGCTCAGCAACGCTTTTTAAGAGGTTACAGCTAGATGCTAATAGAACCGATGCAGAAGCTGATACACAAGGCGAAAGCGTGGCATTTGTCTCGTCAATCAACAAAACAAGATTGGGCTAATTGGAACTATTTGGTGTTGGATATTGAAACGTCTGGGTTGGACGCTAAGCATGATCATATCGTCAGCGTTGGCTGGGTTTGCATTCAAAATGGTGTGATTGAGTTAGACAGCGCTCGCCATATCTTGCTTGAAAATGCAGAGATTGGCGACAACGTTGGCATTCACATGATTATGGATTCTGATGTGGAGCGCGATGGTAAAAGGCAAGAAAGTGTTTTGCGTTATCTTCGGCATTTACTCAGAAATCGAATCTTAGTCATGCATCACGCGCCACTGGAATTGAGCTTTTTGAAGCAATCATGGCAAGCGTTCGCCTTGCCTTCTTTTTCGGTCAATTGGTTAGACACCTTGGCGATTGAGCGAACGAAAAATAACCGCTCCCAGCAACCCATTCAAGACGGTGGTTTTCGACTTGGAGCTTGTCGAGTACGTTACGGATTGCCTGAATATGAAGGCCACGATGCGTTAACCGATGCCTTAGCAACGGCGGAACTCTTGTTAGCGCAAATCGCCTACCAAGGTGCGGATTGCCGTCTGCACGACCTAAACCAAATGGGCAGCGGAAAAACCTGTTTTACGCCGCGTTAATGCTAACCTGTTCCGCATTCTGGATCGCCAAACCAAAACCATTCGCTCGACACTGTCGTTTGACCTCGTTCATCGATTTTGCTTTGCCTCACGGAATTGGCGCTCCTTGTTCTCATACTCCTGTGTGGAATGCATAGTGTTCTATTTTTGCGCGTTTGTACTGGTAGATAAATGAAAAGCCTCTTAGTATCAATCAACAAGGTTTTGCAGCATCGAAATAACGTGTTGTAGATAAAGAGAATAATGCGTGTGCGCGCTTTGCCAGTATTTAGCTTTGTTAATACATTTAGTAATGGCTTTATAATTAGTACGTTATAGAGATATTTGAGTGGTTTTGAAATTGTCTAAACGCATGTGCGCACTATTAAAGCTGTTAGGTATAAGGGGTTGAATTTACGATGATAGAGAATTTGATAGAGCAAAAGCCAAAATTCTATGGGTGGGCATATATTGTTTTCGTAATTGCTTACTTTGTAATTTATCTATCTTTTCAATGTGCTTTAGGATTGCCGGAGTCTTGGGTAGATAGTGCATATTTAAGTTTGATGACAATTACTACGTTAGGATTTGGAGATATCACACCAACAACAGATATTGGGAAAATCGTCGTATCTTCTCAGGCATTTTTCGGGGTTATGATTTTAGGGTTATTCTTGAACTCTCTATCTCACGAGAGAAGTAAATCACTATCAGAAACAGAGAAAAAAATCGAGCAAGATAGAAAGGAGGAGTTGAGAAAGAGCTTGGAAATGCACTCTTGCTTATTGCTGGATGTGTTTAAGTCCGCTAATCCCTTTGCTTGGGATAAGCATGCTAAATATAGCGCTTCAATGGACGAGCTTGAAGATTTCTGTAGGTCAACTTACTCAACAATTAATACTCTAAAAAATGAAGTCGGCCCATTGCATACAAAAATGCTACTTGAGACTGTGCATCAGAACTATGACACCCTTTTAAGTTTAACTCCCGTTGCTGCTGAGATATCGAGTGAGTACCTAGTAGTATGGAGTTCACTCCTAAGTAATGTCAGGAACCTCAAGCAGCAGTATGAAAAATCATTGGAAGCAGTTAAAGAGGGTGGATCCATTGATTGGCCTACAAATAACGATATTTCCCAGCAAGTCCAAGAACTTATACAAGCAAGTTTATTCATAAGTAAGCGAGAGCAAATCCCAAACAAATCAAGCAAGAAGAACGCGTAAAAGCGCGCCTCTTCTTGAAGAGTTAGTTGTTTGACATCATAATCTAAAGTATTTGAAAATAAGTAAAATTAGGGAGGAGAGTGAAAAATGAATTTCAGAAGCTACATAATTTCATCATTAATTCTGGGTGTATTATTTATATCTCAAACGGCGACAGCAGTTGATGGGTATAAAGATCTCAAATTTGGAATGTCTGCAAAACAAATTGTTGCGAGTAATGTTTGTACCCTGCAAAAATATGAGTCTGGCCAGATTGGAGTAGAGTATTACGGTTGTGATGATTTCATGTTTGGTGGTGAGGCAGTAGAAGCTGGTGCATTTTTTATTGATGATAAGTTTTTGAGGTTCGCTATTGCACCTTCTGTTGATGTTGCTCTTAGTCTAGCAAACGGACTTTCTGAGAAATATGGTTCACCTTCTTCATCTTCAACTCAGAAAGAATTTCAGGCTGTTGATGCTTTACCAAACAGGGAGGCATTTTTAGCGTACGACAAAAACACGGTATATTTAAAGCTAATGTCCGATGAAAACTATACTCAAAGTGCTATCTTGCTTTATACATCACCCAGCTATGATATCTTGTTATTGAAAAAACAAGATAAGTCTATTAGTAACGATCTGTAATCATTTCTATTCACTACGGATAAGTTTATTAAAAATACAACTAACAAAAAAAACAATCGCCAGTAAAAATACACTGGTTGGGACTCGTAACAACTGCGAGTTCTGGTTGTAGACGTTAAATGGCCATGGATAATATTATGGGTATTTTTAGACGTTGGTGAGACAGGTTCATTTCAAAAGTTATCTACCAAAGTAAATTCGGAGAATTTGGTTATATTCTATAACCCATCTATAGAAGTATTACTTGAAAGAGTAAAAGGTGAAGAGCTTGGTTATAGTGAAATTGAATGAATACGTAGCAACGCACCAGCAATTGCATGATCTCAAGAAACCCATAAGTCAACTTTTTACAGTCCCAATACATAGCACAGTATTTAACAAGTGCATCATAATCACAGACTTCGATTACTGGGGCTGCTTACTCTTCGCTCGTTCCTCATTGCACTTTAAAAAAACCATATACGGACGTTAACTCATTCCCCACAAACACCATTACTCATAATTGAATGAACTTCCTAACACAGTCCACGATTCCAACCATTTAGCTGTTGGAAGGAATCGGCTCATAGCCCCAATCTTCTGCTTTTGGTTCTGTCGCGAGTATTTTAGGTTGTTCTGACCAATGTAATAAACTCAGTTCGCCAGAAGTGGATTCGGTTAGCGCGGTGCAATGTTCAACCCAGTCTCCATCGTTACAGTAAAGGATGTCGTCTTTCATTCTGAATGAGGCAAAGTGAATGTGGCCGCAAATATAGCCGTCTACTTTTTGGTTTTTAGCGGATTTTAAGGCCGCAGTTTCGAAGCGTTCGATGAATTCTTTGGCTTTGCTGATGTGGCTTTTCAAATAACCAGCGAGTGACCAGTATGGCAAACCAACAAACCGTCTGACGCCATTTATCCATTGGTTCAGTGACAACATGACGCCGTGTGCTTTGTCTCCTATGGCCAGCATGAGAGGGCTTATTTTTACCATCTGATCGAATTCATCACCGTGGCTAACATGGAAAGTTCGACCATCTGCCGTTTTATGGCGAGCGTGCATTTTAATATCAATGCCTGACAAGGTTTGCCCTACGAATTGACGGAAGAATGCGTCATGGTTTCCAGGAATGTAAATGACCTTGGTTCCGGATTTCGCCATGCTTAAGACTTGCTCAACCACTTGGTGGTGAGTATCAATAAAATAGGCTTTATGGCGCATCTCTTGTAAGTCGATAATATCGCCAACTAAATAAAGCGTGTCTGTTTGAATGCTTTTCAAGAAATCCAATAAGTGAACAGCTTGGCAAGCCTTGGTACCTAAGTGAACGTCGGAAATAAATACGGATCTGAATGTTGTCTGCATAAACACGCCCCAATGATGAGTGATTAGACTGAGTTATTTCCAGACTAATAGGTGTTTATGACAGCCCTGTGTGTTCTTTATGACATTTTAAACACAACAGATTAGATGGCTGATTTATACGGTAAGTCTTTTGAAGATATATGTAGATAGACGCAATTTCCACCCTTGTCTTTGGCTAGTTTTTTGGCCTTAGCTGCTTTTTCAGCAACTTGATGTTGGTTTTTACATTCTGTAACGTCCGGTTTAAAGACACCAATAGCTAAGCTTAATATGTCATGAAAAGCCATTTCCCCTTTCCGGTTCTTGGTCCAAACACCATTTTCTTTCAGGTTATCTTCAGAATAAAAAATAGTAATTTTCTGAGCGAAAGCAGATAAGATTTGTTCACATTGTTGTTTCCAGTTTTGCTCACCAAAAATAACCACAAAATCATCGCCGCCAATATGACCTATAAAATTATTAACCGGTGAAACTACGTCTTTTATTAATGAGCCAAGCAATTGAATAACAGCATCGCCTTTTGAATAGCCAAAGAAGTCATTAAAAGGTTTGAAGTCGTTTAAATCAAAGTACGCGACATGGAACTCTTCTTTAGCGGAAAGGCGGCGGCTTACTTCATTGTGGATAGGTACATTTCCAGGCAATAAAGTTAATGGGTTTGAATACGTCGCCGTTTGAATTTTCAATTCGGTAATACGTTTTAATAGATCCCTTAAATGACCTGTACCAATAAACTTGCCATCGCGTACAACAATAATTTCATTGTTAAGAATATCCGTGTCTTGATCTGTCATTAATGTTGAAACATCTGAAAGGCTGGTATTGCTTTCAACAATAAGCATGTCGTCGCTGAGCATGTGAGTAACGGGTTTATGTTCATAAAGTGCTCGGCCATAAGGTGTGGAAAGTGTTTCATGGAATTGGTTACGACGTACCACTCCAATTGGTGCTCCGCTTTGATCAATTACTGGAATAGCAGCAAGATCTTTGTGTGTCTTAAAATACTCAGAAACGTCACCTAGCAAACTTGTTTCATATAGCGCTGTTGTTGGACGACATAACGTTTGAACGGTTTCAGAGTGATCTACTTGGAACTGTTCGCGCCTCTGTCCTTGTTTTTCTAAGTACGTATTGGTTGAAAAGTTAGGCGTGTCGGTAGGGCGACCTAAATAATAGCCTTGTCCAAGTTTGACGCCAATTTCGATTAATTGATCGAGTTCTTGCTTAGTCTCGATTCCTTCTGCAATGAGCTTACAATTTAGACGTTGGGCGATGGTTAAAATAGAGCGAACGAACTCTCGTTTAATCTCATCCGTATCGATATTTTTAATAAAGTGTTTATCTATTTTGACTATGTCAGGTTGTAACTCTGACCAAAGCTGTAACCCGGAATAACCTACGCCTAGATCGTCAATAGCGACTTGAAATCCCATTTTACGATAATGATCAACGCTGCTGCGAGGCAAGCCATTATGGTCGTAAGGGTGTTGCTCTGAAAGTTCAATAACGATGTCTTTTTGGTTTAAACCTAACTCATTAAGAATAGACAGAGTCATGCCAGATTGATGGTCAGGAGACCCTAATAGAGAGGCGCTGACGTTAAGAAATAAACGGCCTTTTAATGATAATGTTGAAAATTTAGATAAGGCTTTTTCACGACAAAGAAGTTCCAGTTTGTGTAACTTCTCTTCTTGTGTTGCTAGGGAAAACAATGGATCTGGAGAAAATAAAGTGGTGTTTTTAGGACCACGAGAAAGCGCTTCGTGTCCGTAAATTTTTCCATTACTTAGATTGTAAATAGGTTGGAAATAAGGTGTGATTAATCCGTTTTTAAGGATGTCTTCCAGTAATGCAGCATCATCAGTTTTACTCATGTTCTCTCAATGTCATCTAAGTTAGAAAATAACGTAAACAATAGCTTATGTCGTATTTATGACACTCTGGTTACAGTAATATTTTGATGAGTAATGGATCACTAGAAACAGAAGAAATTGAGCGAAGAGGCGAGAGCGTTTTATTTAGGTTTTAGATTATTTAAATAGGATATAGTAAATAATAGAAGCGATTAAGCCCAGTTACCGGATCGATATTTTTATTGTTACCTTTCGATCATCGGGAACATTGAGTTTAACTATATTACTTTTCTTGTACTGAACTGTTTAGCTTTTTGTTAAATCCTATGCTGACTTTAATGGGTGGCTAATAGTATGAGTTGCAAAGAAAGCTTTTACACTTACAATCGCTTTTTTGATGACAACAGCGTAATAAGCACGACGTAATTCATATGCTTGTTCAACATAGAAATCAGCATCAATATTGCCAAAATTGTCATATTTCAAATTGTTTTTCATGATGATTCTCCTAAATATTAAGTCATATTTGACTGTTGTTATTGTAGGAGTTGACTTATCGTTCAGCAAACGATCAAATTTCAGCTTATAGGTTAGAAAAATTCACTCTTTCTATTTTAAACGGGTTAACCAAACGAACATAGCTTCAATTGCTTGCAGTGACCAATTTTGAGTGGCGTTGCCTTCAGCTGCTTGTTTCGTTCTGGCTATCCCTCTGGCACTTACTTCCCATGAGGCAAGACGATCACCCGTTGGGCCGATTAGTTCCAATGTACCGTCCTCAAATACATAAAAGCGACCTGATTGCGTTTCATTGTGTTGAGTTGTCGTACTTTTTAATGTGAATAATGAGTTACTTTTAGGCGTCAGTCCGTACTGAGATAGAGCGCTAGATAGCTCGTTCGATTGTTTTGTTGTTGACGTATCAAAGCCATAGGTGAAGAGAGCTTGCCCAAGTTGTTGTTCTATATCTTGGATATCTTGGTCTGCTGTACTAGCCAGTGTTCGCTCTGTGGAGTAAAGGCTTAGCTCATCTTGATAGGATTTTCGTTGTGCAAAATGAGGGATCAACCCCATATACGTTTGCCAGTCTTGTTGTGCTGGTGGTTGATTACTGTCTGTACTCAAACGCTTCGCTTGGTCTCGAATTTTGCTGTCTAGTTCGGTTAACGCTAGGCGGAGTTTAGCCACAATACGAGAGCGATCGATCGATTGAAGTGCGTATACATAGTTTGTGTGAGCAAAGCGTTTTTCATTGACCGCTTGCTCTAGCTCTATAGGCGCTGTTGTGACTTGAGTGTACGCTGTGTGTACTTTAGAAACCTGTTCGCTTCCTTGTCCCGATGATGCCACTGTTGTGTCTTGCGTATTAACTTGGCTTACTTGAGTTCGCAATTGTTGTGCGATTTGAGCATTGCCATTTTGCTCTGCTTGAGTAAACGCTAATGCAATGTTTTCAATACGTGCAGAGCTGCCAACACCATAAAGATAGGTGCTGTCTTTTGGTGGTGATGTTACCCAGTTTGGCAATGACTCGGCAGACTCTTTTTTGGTATCTGAACCAAGACACCCCGTTAAACTGGCAAGTAGGCCTAGGGTCAATAGCCAGTTTAACGGTTTAGGAATCAAGGGAGGTATCATGTTTAAAAGAAGCCTTTATCAGCCAGTTTTTTGAGTTTCTTTTGGCCATTCCATACTTCGCGGTTAGTGGTCATATCGATCAATTTCAAATCTACTTGATAGAAACTAACTCGTTGGTCACCATTAGAATCCACTATTGAGTTGATCGTACCTGAAAGGGCAAAACCAGCCCCTTGTTCTAAACCAAATTTAGCCACTGTATCTGGCGCAGCGTTAAGTTCTTGCTCTTCACGCTCAGTACGAATTTCATCGCGCTCTGCTCCTGAAACAACAAAGTCAACTTTTCCTGCTCGTAATAAACTGCGTTTGATGTCATTGACGAAGGTATCAACAGGTATATGTTCAGAGGTTTTATTGCGAATGGTTTGGACAATAACGGTTGGGTTTCCTTTCTGGCTAAAATTGTAATCTCGGAACCAAGGGAAGGTTAGCATATCCCCCATCATTTCTTCTGCAACAAGGCGCGAATCTGTATCGTTCCAACGATCTGAAAGCATGATGTCTTCATCAGTACTAACACGTTCTACGCTGCCGCTAGAGCATGCGGTTAATACAACAGCCATAAAGAATATGAAAATACTCTTTAGTGAAAATTGTGTCCATTTTAACTGGGCTAGTTGACTCATATTCATAATACTTTCCTTATATGTTTTTTGTCGTGATGTTCAACAATTAATATTGAGTGTAATCAATTTAGTTTGGATTGCGTAGGTTCCAGACCTTAATTTCATTTGTTTCTAAAGCAATTTTTCCAAGAGAAAAACGCTTTTTATTGGTGTTATAATCCGGTGAGTAGTCCCCTGGAGGAAGAGGTTCTCTAGTGAGCCTAACTTGAGCTGGTAATGTTAGCCAATTGCGCGTATCTGCTGACGATGAGGCGAACACGGCTATCTGACCAATAAGACCTAATAAAAGGCTGGCACCTTCATCCTTTACGTTTGCCGACACTTGATAAGCAAGCCAACTACGGAACATTTCTCGTATTAACCCTTCGTAAATATCACGCTGTGCGATGGCTAGTTGTTCTTGAAAAGCAATATCGGCAAGTGATGTCATTCTTAAACTGCCGTTTGTACTTGAATTTCGAGAACCAGGAATATTGAGTTTTGGCTGTTGCTTATCTAACGTGAAACGGTGGTAATAAGGAACCGTTACTCGAATAGCTTGCCCTTCAAGTAAATTGTCTACATTTAGATCATCAAGCTGTTGCCAAACCGTGCGGCCAAGAATCACTCGTTTAGTAAAGATACCGGTTAGGCTTCCCCATGCTCCACCGACTTTATAGTTAGCAATTAAATTGAGTGGATTTATGTCGGCATACGCCATAGTGAACCAGCGGAATGCATCGTTCTCTTCTGCTCTTCCGCCACCGTGAAGTGGTTGAAGTACTAACGAATAAGAGCGTGGATCTGCATGCAGTAAGAGTGTCATTTCACTTTTTGCTGGAATAAAGCCTTGATGCTCTAAGACAACTAATTCAGCGTCACCATCATGATATTGCTTGAGTGTGTCTTGCATTTTTGCAGACAGCTTTGCTTGGCTTTTTTGTTGTATCTCATCTTGACTAAATCCACCTTTTTGCATCATGCGAATAGTATCTAACCAAGCGCGTTCGGCGGTTAAATCAGATAAGTCGTATTGTTTAGCGTAGCCAGACTCGTAAAGCTCGGCCGATTTCTGATAACTGATTCGTGCATCATCGTATTCGTTGCTGATCTCGTACTGCAATCCTTCCATGTAGCGACCCCAAGCATCATCACGATAGAGAAATTGGTCTGTGTCTCTGCCGCCTGTATAAAAACCACCTAACCAGTTAAGTGCCTTTAAATAGAATGCTTGGTTTTTTTTGTCATTTAAGTCTTGGTAGCTTGGGGTTTGAGCGCGAATTTCATTGAGTTTGATGTCGATGCGACGGGTTTCAACTAAGGCCGCATCTTTCAGTCTGAGTTTTTCTTTTGCAGTGTTGGCTTGCTCGGCTAGAGCTAAGTAGTTAAGCGATTTCAAATAGCTAATATAAACTCTTTCTAGACCACTGCCTTCATAGTTGCCTTGTCTCGGGTTACTGAGTAAAGCCCAAGAGCGGTTAGAAAAGCTATTTTTTAAAAAAGTATCACTAAGTCTGTCCGCTTTTTCTAATAAAGCGTTACTGCGAACGAAGTCGCCTTGATTTTGAGCAAGAGTCCCTGTTTCTAAATAATACAGTAACTGGTCTTGAGGGTTATCTAATACATCTTCGAGAACGCTTTCAGCTTCTTGCCAATCGCCCTCTTTTGCTAGACTTAGGCCTTCGTCAATGTCTTGTTTATAGGTTGCGCAGCCGCTTAGTAGAGCGACGGTAATCCAAAGAATGCCCCATTTCACGCTACATACCCTTTTCTAAAAATTGGTTAGCAAGCAATACGCCAAACAGTGCAAAGCAGCTTAAGTAGAGTATTAACCAACGAGCTTTCAGGCAATATGGACAAGGCTTTTTCTTTTTCATCACACATTCCATTTTAACGGATGATATTTAAAGGCATTAGATAGCTATTATGCTATAAAAAAAAGAGGCTTGAAGCCTCCTTTTTTTAGTGTTTTCTAGACGGATTCATTATCAACAAGTGTGTTTCTTACTGTGTTGTTTCTGCTTGTTGCTTTTGTAGGCTTTCTAGATAAAGAGCATCAAAGTTGATCGGTGCAAGCATTATCGCAGGGAAACTGCCTTTAACCACAACAGCATCGATGTTCTCACGAGCGTATGGGAAAAGTGTTGCAGGACAAAAAGCGCCTAAAGCATGGTGTAGTTGCTGATCATCAAGACCAGAAATGGTAAATAAACCACCTTGCTGAATCTCTACTAAGTAGCCTGCTTCGCCATTGTTTTTAACAGTAACCGTAATATGTAATACGATTTCAAAGACATTTTCGCCAACTTGACGGCTTTTAGTGTTTAGTTCTAAGCCAACTTCAGGTTTCCATTCTTCTTGAAAAACCATTGGAGAGCGAGGTGATTCAAAAGAAATATCTTTTAAGAAAACACGTTGCATAGACAACTGTGGCGTTGACGTTTCTTGTGTTTCTGCTGCTGTGTTCACTTCTGTAGTATCAGACATGACTTTTCCTTTTTATATTTTAAATAACGTATTACTACTAATTCGTTTGAATAAACGCACTAATATTTCATGAAAAAAACGGCTATTACGCGAGTAAACCGTCGAGTGCGTCTTTGCGTTCAAGATCATAAAGTTCATCGCAGCCGCCAACATGCTTCTCGCCAATCCAAATTTGAGGAACGGAAGTGCGTCCGCTTTTTTTGGTCATTTCTTGGCGAAGTTTGTTGTTACCGTCAACGTTAATTTCATTAAACGCAACGTTTTTAGATGATAGAAGCTGTTTTGCTCTTGTGCAAAAAGGGCAATAATTACTTGAATAAATGGTAACCGTGGCCATGATTTTTTTCCTATCCTTTTACTAACGGCAAGTTAGATGACTGCCATTCAGCAATCCCGCCTTGAAGTTTATACACCTTGGTAAAGCCTTCTTTCTTTAGCTCTTTTGCTGTTGTGCCAGAGGTGATGCCTGATTTACATACAATAATGATTGGGGCATCTTTGTGTTTCTCAAGGCGATTTAGGTTTTCTTTCATCTTAGCGGCAGGGATATTTAATGCGCCTGTGATGTAACCTGTACTGAATTCTTTAGCAGGACGAGTGTCAACAATGACAGCGTCTTCTGTATTCATTAGGTTAGTTGCTGCAGAAGGAGATAGACCTTGCGCACCGTTTTTACTCTCGTAAAAAAGTACGGCTGCTAGGATTGCCAGAAATACAGCAACCATCTCCCAGTTGTTGGTAGCAAATTCAATAAATTGATTCATCATAATTTTAACGCCCATATAAAAATTACCAGCATTATACACAGCCAGAAGAGCCGGTACATACTAACAAGTGTTGATACTCTCAGGGAAAGGTGACAAAAATAGGATAAGTTGTGATGTTTGGGATTAAGAACTATAAAAAGAGCCACTGTAGCCCTTTTTATAGTGATGTACCGATAGCGAACTAGCTGTTGGTTGAATCGAAAATCTTGTCAGCGTTACCTTCAATAAAACTATCGAATAAAACGCCATTTGGTTGAATGTGGCGGCGTGCAAACTCATAAAAGCAACTTGGAATCGTTTTTTGAGTGTTTCCTGCAAACCGGTAAGAGATTTTGTCTGCCATTGTAGAGGATTGCTCTAGGAAGGATTGAGGCGTGCCTTTTACCAAACCACCCACTTCGTTTAGAGCGTAACCTTCTTTAATTAGTAACTGATTAACTTCTTCAATAGTTTGGTAGTTTTTTAAATGATTAATGCTAACGGTGAAGTGGTTGGCTTGCAGCCCCATAGTAGATAACCAAGCGGCATATTCACTGTGCTCTGCTAGGATTAAATATTCCTCTTCAGTGGGTGTGTTCCATAAAATTCCTGACCAAAAAACATCGGGTGTTTGAACGGCATCAGTTGGAATTTGCGCAATGTACTTCCCAATAATATCTTGGCAATGTTGAGGTAATTCTTCTACTAATAACTCAGATAAAAAGATCTTCGGTGAATCGGCATTGGTTTCGTGCTTATAGCAGCGAGCTTTTAAATGTTTACTCTCAAAAAGAAAGGCGCCATAAGGTTTGTAGCCAATCGCTTCAAGTTGAGGTTCTAATTTTTCCAAAGAAATTGGCGAGTTATTAAAAGTCCGGAAGGCTACATGGTCATTTAATACGGTTTCACCAAGATTTTCAAAAAGCTGATGGATACGTTTAGCTTGAGGTGTGATTTGTGTGTAGTTTTCCCACAAAGCACTAAAAAAATTAGAAGGTGTCATAGGATTTCCTGCAATGTAATTAGGTTGTTGAAAGTACTTTAATCCAGTCATTAGCAATAACGCAAAAGGTAAAAATGTATTTCATGATGCATAAAAGTATTGCGAGAGACACTTTATGTAGGCGTTTTATTAACTAACAGTTGTTGTTTGGCCGCTAAAATAGTGTTGATAAGGAGTGCTGGAAAACTGCGTTCTTTTTTGTGAGCTAAACCTACCATGCGCTTTAATTTAACATCATTGAGTGTTCGTAAGCATAAATCACTGCGGCCACGGGCAGAATGCTCAGGTATTAATGAAATTCCTAATCCTGCCGCAACCAAATCAAGGGCATACTCTTCTGTTTTTACTTGTGCCCGAACATCTGTGGTTAGCTTTTGTTTCTGCATTAAATAGTTCCACGATTCTAAAATGTCGCAAGGTGTGCGAGATATAAAAGGTTGTTTATCTATCTGCTTGATCGATATAGAAGGAAAGTCAGTAAGCCAATGATCAAGAGGCATTGCAATCACGTAATCGTCTTCCCAGAGAGGATAAAAAACATCTTCCTCTGTCGTATGGCGACTACAGGTGAAACGTAGGTCGGCACTTTCTGATTCATCGACGAGCTTAAGTGTAAGTGTAGATACTTCATCTAACATGGTTTTGATGACCTGACTAATGAGCGCGCCAGATAAGAAGGGCGCAAGCGAAATAGATAAAGCAAGTGGAGCCGGTGAATCTATAAATAGGCTGCGCATTGAACTAAGGTCATTAACCATTTTACATGCATGAGGGTATAGCTGTGCGCCGCTGTCTGTTGGTGACACTCCTTTTGAATGTCGAACAAATAACTTAGTTCCTAGATCTTCTTCAAGTCGCGCCACAGTCGTTGAGATAGAAGGCTGGGCAACAAAACAGCGTTTAGCGGCAGTGCTAAGGCTTCGCTCTTCGTAAACAGCAATAAAGTAACGCAGTGATCGGATGTCCATTTTTTTAATCTTCTTTTTCTAAAATAGTATGTTGTTAAATATACCTATAGAAGTATGTCGTTAGCTATAGGTAAAAACTAGACCACTAGCAGAAAAACGGTATTTCTCATTATTGAATGAGCTGGTTATTGTGGAAGGAGTTAATTCTTATTTATAAACACATTTATTAAGAGGTTTCACATGTCATTAGCTTGCTTAGACGTATTGGGTATTAATACCTTAAAACAAGGCGACACATATTTTAGCGTTTTAACAGGTAATACAACCGTATTGGGTGAAGGTAGTGCTTTTTCTGCGCACAGCCCTATTGATGGTGCGAAACTGTCTACTTTTAATAACGCGACTGCGGCTCAACTTGATAAAGTGAATGCTGAATTAAAAGACGCTTTTAAAGTACTACGCACTATTCCTGCGCCGCGCCGTGGTGAGTTGGTTCGACGTATTGGTGATGAAGCACGTAAATACAAAAATGAATTAGCACAAGTTATCTCTTTAGAGGCAGGAAAAATTACGCCTGAAGCACTAGGTGAAGTACAAGAGTGGATTGACGTGTGTGACTTCGCTGTTGGTCAATCCCGCATGCTACATGGTTTATCGATTGTGTCTGAGCGTCCAGGACATCGCATGATGGAGCAATGGCAGCCACTAGGTCCTGTTGCCGTTATTACGGCGTTCAACTTTCCAATGGCGGTTTGGGCTTGGAATACAATGTTAGGTCTTGTTTGTGGCGACCCTGTTTTACTAAAACCATCTGAAAAAGCGCCTTTATGTGCATTGGCTATGTATCAAATTGCACAAAACGTTATTGCTGATATGCCGGATATTCCAAAAGCTGCTGTTTCTGTAATGATTGGTGACCGTGATTTAGGCGAAGCTATTGCTGCAAGTGAGACGTTCCCGCTTGTTTCTGCAACAGGCTCTACAGTGATGGGCCGTGCTGTCGCAAAAACAGTTGCTGGTCGATTAGGCCGTTCTTTGTTAGAACTTGGTGGTAATAATGCAATGATCGTTTCTAAATCTGCTGACCTTGACCTTGCACTACGTGCAATCGTCTTCTCCGCAGCGGGAACTGCAGGTCAGCGTTGCACTACTTTACGTCGTCTTATTACTCACGAAAGTGTTGTTGATGGTTTGGTTGCAAGTTTGGCTAAATCCTACGGTTCTCTTCGTGTGGGTAATCCATTGGTAGATGGTAATTTAGTAGGGCCATTAATTGATGAAAGAAGTTTTGACAGCATGCAAGCCGCATTAGAAACGGCGAAGAAACAAGGTGGTGACGTTATTTGTGGTGGTGAGCGTGTAACGGAAAACGTTCCGACTGGCGGTTTTTATGTGAAACCAGCTATTGTTCACATTGCTCATGATGCTCCCATTGTTCATGAGGAAACGTTTGCTCCAATTTTATACGTGTTGACGTACAGTACATTTGAAGAAGCCATTGAGATTCAAAATGAAGTGCCACAAGGGTTATCTTCTGCTGTGTTTACGGAAAGTATGCGCGAAGCGGAATTATTTATGGCGCCTGCAGGTTCTGATTGTGGTATTGCTAATGTTAATATCGGTACGTCAGGTGCAGAAATTGGTGGCGCATTTGGTGGTGAGAAAGAGACTGGTGGCGGTCGCGAGTCTGGTTCAGATGCATGGAGAAATTACATGCGTCGTACAACAAATACAGTGAATTATGGTGGTGACTTACCATTGGCTCAAGGTATTGTTTTTGAGTAAACCGTATTTTTAGTATGTTGTTTATTTTGGTTAATACCTCCCTTTGTACGGCTATTTATAACTATTTAGCCGTACGTTTTTATTCTGTCTCGCTCTAAAGGCGTTAAATGTTTTCGCGTGAGAGGGTTTTGATATGCCTACACAGTTATGTGATTCTTTGTGGCGTGCTAGTTCACCTGCAGCACCAGTATTAACAGCGTTAGAAGGCCGTTTAGAGGTTGACGTAGTCATTGTCGGCGGCGGTTTTACAGGGTTGTCGGCGGCACTGCATATGGCAAAATTAGGCATGTCTGTTGCCGTTGTTGAGGCGCAAGAAGTTGGTTTTGGCGGATCTGGCCGAAATGTTGGTCTTGCTAATGCAGGGCTATGGTTAGAGCCTAATCAGCTAGATGCGTCGATCGGTGCTGAGGCAGGTAGTGTACTTTATAATGCATTAGCGGCTGCGCCTGAGTATGTTTATGGCTTGATCGATGAATATGGTATTCAGTGTGAAGCAACACGTAATGGCACTTTGCATGCTGGTGTCGGTAAAGCTGGATTGGCGCAATTAGAACGACGTTATGAGCAATTGACACTGCGTGGTGCACCAGTTCAGCTCTTGGATGCTGCTGAGGCTCAATCACGTATTGGTTCTGATAAATTTAACTCCGCGTTATTTGATCCACGAGCAGGTACGATTCAACCTTTAGCTTACGCTAGAGGGCTAGCTGAGGCGGCATTGAAAGAGGGTGCCAAATTATTTGAGTTCTCTCCTGTTGATAAGATTGAACCAACGTCAGGCGGGTGGGCTATTTACACAACTAGTGGTGAAGTGCATGCCGAAAAAGTGATTTTGGCGACGAATGCTTATAGCGAATATGGTGTTAAAGAGCAGGCACGTAAATTTGTCCCAATCTTTTATTCTCAACTCGCAAGTAAGCCTTTATCTGATGCTCAATTGGCTAGTATTCTGCCTAATAAGGAAGGTGTTTGGGATACTTGTACTGTAATGAGCTCTTTTCGCCTTGATCAACAAGGTCGCTTGGTATTTGGCGGCATGGGTGGAGAGGGCAATATCTTGTCAAATTGGGCAAGTCAGCGAGTAACAGAATTATTTCCTATTTTAAGTAAAGTGAAGTGGGACTATTGCTGGACAGGAAAAATAGCCTACAGTGAAGATCATTTACCTCACTGTCAGCAGCTGCAAAATGGTTTGTTTAGTGTGGCTGGTTATAGTGGGCGTGGTATTGGGCCTGGTACGGTTGTTGGCGCGGAATTGGCTCAATGGTTCGCAGGACAAAGGGAAAGCCTTTCGATACCAACTACTTTATTGAGAGATATACCTTTTAGAGAGCTGAAACGTATGTTTTATGAAGTAGGGGCGCGCACTTATCATCTTGGGCAGCAGTCACATGCTTTAAGCTAACTGCTTAAAAAATATAATGTATTTTGCCAAAAAACGCATTTTCACAATGCGTTTTTTTGTTTTTACTGTTAGGGAATGACGGTTATATAGGGTACAGTTATTATCTTCCTGTTTTGTTAATGAGTAACGCCTAAATGCGCCGTTATATCCCATCTTCCACTGCTTTAAAGTGTTTTGAAGCTTCTGTTCGGCATCTGAGTTTTACAAAGGCTTCTGAAGAGTTACATCTTACACAAAGTGCTGTGAGTCGTCAGATCCGTAACCTCGAAGAGTTCTTATCACGAGATTTATTCATTCGATTAAATAAACGTCTTGTGCTGACAGGTACGGGAGCGGCTTATTATAAAGAGGTTGTGCCATTACTGGATGGTATGGAGAATGCGTGTTTACGTATGTTACATCGTGAAGATGAAAAAACGACGCTAACCATATCATCTTTACCGACCTTAGCTTCTTATTGGCTAATGCCACGTCTTGCTGAATTTCAAATATCCCATCCTCAGTTTCAAATTAAAGTTCGCTCTTTAGATGACGCGGCTAAAATTGATCCAGAAAGTATCGATATTATTTTGCATTATGGTGGTGATCATTGGCCGCGAGCTGTTTCTCATCAACTGATGAGGGAAAACATGATTGCTGTGTGTTCACCTGATTTGCTGACACGAATTGGTGGGCAGGCACGTAGCGAATGGAAGGTAGAGGATATAACTGAGTTTCCTTTCTTGCATCTGTCTTCACGAATTAATGCTTGGCCTGATTGGATGGTGGCACAAGGGCTTGAGGGAGGTTCGTTTTCAGGAACGTCGTTTGCACATTTTCATATGGTATTAGAGGCTGCAAAAAATGGTATGGGGATTGCCATTCTACCAAATATTCTTGCGGAACGAAGTCTGCAGACAGGAGAGTTAGTTGCTCCTTTCGGTCACCAAATCACTACACCGCATGAATATCTTTTATCGTACCCCGCTGATAAAGCTGATTTAGAACAGGTGATCGTTTTTAGAGACTGGTTATTGGCTAAAATAAAAGACTCATAATTAAAACTAATAGCCTGAATAGAGACTGTGCTCTGTAACAAAATTACAAGCCTGTGGTAGTATCAAGTCATAATCATGAGCAATTTATGGGATAGATTAACATGAACAAAAAGACAACAGCTCTCTTTATCCTTGACGGATGGGGATACAGTGAAACTTCTAAATCTAATGCTATTGCTGCAGCGAACACACCTAACTGGGATGCTCTGTGGAATAATCAGCCGCACACTTTGCTTAAAACATCTGGTTTAGCTGTCGGTTTGCCAGAAGGGCAAATGGGTAATTCTGAAGTGGGTCATATGAATATTGGTGCTGGCCGTGTGGTTTACCAAAACTTTACTCGTATTGGTAAAGCGATCGATGACGGTACTTTTTTTGAAAATGAAGCCTTGGTTAGTGCAATAGATAAAGCGGTTAAGGCTAACAAAGCCGTTCATATTTTAGGTTTGCTTTCTAGCGGTGGTGTACATAGTCACCATGAGCAAATAATGGCAATGTGTGAAATGGCTGCCAAACGTGGCGCGAAAGCGATTTACGTACATGGTTTTACTGATGGCCGTGACACTCCTCCTCGTTCAGCTAAGACACCAGCAGCTGAGTTAGAAGCCAAATTAGCTGAATTAGGCGTAGGTAGAATCGCGACATTGACTGGTCGTTACTACGCAATGGATCGTGATAACCGTTGGGATCGAGTTCAAACTGCATACGATGCAATCGTGTTAGGTAAAGGCCAATTCCAAGCTAAGACGGCAGAAGAGGCGATTCAAGCCGCTTATGACCGTGATGAGAATGACGAGTTTGTTAAAGCCAGTGTTATTGGCGAATCTGCGCCACTACAAGAGGGTGATGCGGTTATTTTTGCTAACTTCCGTCCTGACCGTGCTCGTCAATTAACGAGAGCATTTACTGACGCTGAATTTGATGGTTTTGAGCGTACAGCGCACCCGAAATTAGCGTCTTTTGTTACTTTCACTGAATTTGCTTCTGACATTACCGCGGATGTGGCATTCCCACCTATTGCCTTGAGTAATACCTTGGGTGAAATGTTGGCAAAAGCAGGTAAAAAACAACTTCGTATTGCTGAAACTGAAAAATACGCACATGTAACGTTTTTCTTTAACGGTGGTGAAGAAGCTTTGTTTGAAGGTGAAGAGCGTGAGTTGATTCCATCTCCAAGCGTCGCAACATACGATTTGCAGCCAGAAATGAGCGCGCCAGAAATGACAGATAAACTGGTCGAAGTTATCGAAGCTGGTAAGTACGATACTGTTATTTGTAATTTTGCTAATGGCGATATGGTTGGTCACAGTGGTGTTTTTGATGCTGCAGTTAAAGCTGTTGAAGCGGTTGATTTATGTTTAGGTCGTATCGTTGAGGCATTAAAAATTAACGGCGGCCAATGTTTAATTACCGCAGACCACGGTAATGCAGAGCAAATGTTAAGTGACGATGGCTCCCAACCTCTAACGTCACATACGATAGGTCCTGTGCCTTTGGTTTTGTTTTCGCCAACTACGGGTTTAAGTCTAAAAGAGGGGGCTTTATGTGACCTTGCACCTACCTTGTTAGATATGATGGGAATGGAAAAACCAATTGAAATGACAGGCGTAAGCTTGTTGGCGCGAGTTTAAGTAGTGACGACCATATCCAGATGTTTCACCTTGTGTTTATTCCTGCTGTCCAGTGTTGTCTGGTCGGCAGGTGAGCCGCAAACTCCAGCGGAGGCGAAACAGCAAATCCAAGAATTACAGCAAGATTTGAAAAAATTGGATCGTTGGCTGAAGGATATAAAATCTGAGCGGTCTGGAGTAGAGAAGCAGCTTGAAGCTAAAGAAACAGACATTCAAGAGCTCCTTAAAAAAATACAGACTATTCAAGAGAGTCTTAAAAAAGGAGAAAAGCAGCTGAGCGAATTAAGAGTTCAGCAGCAGTCTCTCCAATTAAGCATTCAGCAGCAGAACGAACAAATAGCCGCCCAATTAAGGGCGGTTTATCGTTCAGGCGATGAAGAAAGTGTGAAGCTATTGTTGAACGGTGGTAATGCGGAAGACTCAGAGCGATTGGTGCAATACAATCGTTATTTTTCAACTGCTAGGCAATCTTTGATTAATGGTTTTATTAATGAAGTAAGTGATCTGAGCTTAGTTGAAAAAAGCATCCGCAGTCATCGTGCACAGCAAGCTAGGGAAGAAGTTGTATTAAAAGAAGAGCGTAGTCGCCTTGCTGGCCAGCAACAAGATCGTCGCAATTTATTAGCCAAATTAGACGGTGATTTGGCAAAAGGTGATAAGCGATCTAAACAATTATTAAGTGATCAGAAAGATTTACAAGAAATGCTTCAGCGTTTAGATGAGGCTCTTGCTGATGTTAAAATACCTGATTTCGAGGTGCCATTTTCCTCTCAGCGAGGGAAGTTGGTACGTCCTTTACGAACTATTTCTAAATTGCCATCTGATGGTGGCATTAACTTAGGCGGTGTAACCCTAAGAACCAAGGAGGGAGAGCCGGTCCATGCAGTTTTTCAAGGTCGAGTTGTTTTTTCAGACTGGATGAGAGGTTTCGGTTTTTTACTTATTTTAGACCATGGCGATGGTTACATGTCGTTGTACGGTTACAATCAAAGTTTATTAAAAGAAGTGGGTGAATGGGTTGGTTCTAACGATGTCGTTGCTATGGCCGGAAGTTCTGGTGGTCGTCCTGATTCTGCTTTGTTTTTTGCAATTCGCCATAATGGCACGCCATTAAAACCACTTTCTTGGGTTGTTTCGGGTTAATTACTCCAAACGATTTTAGAGTAATTGTTGTTAGCTAGAGTATAAAGTGGATACAAAAGTGATAGGAATAATTATGATTAACATATTACGTCAACGAACCTCCTTTCTATTCATGTCGCTATTAACGCTACCTGTCTTATTTACTGAAGTTCAGGCAAAGGATGTTTTACCGACGACTCAAATACAGTCTTTTGTAGAAACGTTCGAAACTATTCGTGAAGGTTATGTTGATGTTTTATCAGATGAAGAAATCCTGCATAGAGCGTTAAAGGGTATGGTGTCTCGACTTGATCCACATTCTGAATATTTTACAAAAAGTGAATTGATAGATTTTGATGAACTGACATCAGGCAATTATGCTGGTGTTGGCGTCGAAGTCGAAATCAAAGATAGTAACCTTATTATAGTTACCCCTATTGATGGCTCACCAGCTAAAGAAGCAGGTATTCTTTCAGGTGATATCATTATTCGCATCGACAATACCTTAATAACTGATTTAGGTATGCAAGACATTGTTACCTTGATGCGTGGCGAAGTTGGTTCTTCCGTGATGTTAGATATTAGCCGTAACGGTGAAATTAAACAGTACGAGCTGATTCGTCGTTTAGTTGAAGAGTCTAGTGTATCAAGTAAGTGGGTGGGTGATGGCATTGCCTATTTACGTATTAGTCAATTTCAAGGCGACAGCAGTGTAGAGTTTTCTGACACTATTGATAAATTAAAGAAAGAGCAGGACATTCAAGGGGTTGTTTTGGATCTACGTAATAACCCAGGGGGGGTTTTACAAAGTGCTGTTGGTGTTGTGAATGCTTTTGTTGATGACGGTATGATTGTTTACACAAAAGGTAGACACGAATTGTCTCAAAGCCAATTTTTAGCTTCAAAAAGAACGACAAAATTAGCTAGCGTACCTATTATTGTGCTGATTAATGAAGGTTCAGCTTCCGCGTCTGAAATCGTAGCTGGAGCCATCCAAGATCACAATCGAGGGTTGGTTTTAGGAACGGAAAGTTTTGGTAAAGGCTCAGTACAAACTGTTATTCCATTATCAAATGGTGATGCAGTAAAGCTAACAACGGCACTTTATTACACACCTAACGGTCGCTCTATTCAAGCTCAAGGTATTATTCCTGATTTGATTGTTCCACAGGCAACGTTGACCTTAGACGAGGGGCAGTTTTCTGTGAAAGAGTCAGAATTAAAAGGGCATTTGGAAAATGGAACTGGTGGAAAAGAACATACTAGCGAAGACGTTAAGTTGGAAATCAGTGAATTAGCAAAAACGGATTTCCAGTTGTATCAAGCGGTCAGCATTCTAAAAACAATACCGAAATTAGTTCAAACGCAGTGAGAATGTTTTTTTTAAGTCGATATATTCAAATGCCAGTTTTAGTAAATTTTAATAGAGTTTTATTCAGTTCTTTGTTTTTAGTATCTATGCAACCTGTTAGTGGGTGGGCGAACGAATTAGAAAGCTCTGTAACTTTTCCTTTAGAAGACGCTGCAGACAGGCTTGTTGAAATGCAGGTGGAAAATAGTGAAGAAATACCACTAGTCGTACCTTTAGAGAGTCTCGGGCCTGTTTTAGATACTAAAAAAGTGCCAGAATTTATGGGTCTACCTATGCTGGAAAATACTCGGCCTTGGACACCTGCACTCGTTCCTTTTCTAAATTTCCAGCTTGATGGTAAGGCCATTGATAGCCCAGTCGTGAAAGATGTGCCTCTGAAAGACACTTTGCCAAAAGAGAATCCATTAAAAGAAGATTCTCCTGCTGCTTTGCCAGTAATGGTGGGTGATGCTCCGATTAAAGTGATTAAACCTGCGAAAATCCTAGCTGTTGATGTGCATCCAAAAATGCCTAGAATTGCGATTTTAATCGATGACTTAGGTTACAACCGTCACGGTATGGAATCTTCATTGGCTTTACCTACGGAAGTCGCTCTTGCTATTTTGCCTGAGACTCCATTTGCTCGACAAACAGCCCTTACCGCACAAAAACAAAAGCGTATGACGCTATTGCATGCACCGATGGAAAATGAACGTGAGTTGAAGTTAGGTCCTGGTGGTTTATACGCGAGCATGACAGAAAAAGAGTTAAAAGAGACGCTTAATAAAGACCTTGATGGGTTACCTGGAATACAGGGAGCAAACAACCATATGGGAAGTTTGTTAACGACTAAGAAAAAGCAAATGCAATGGGTAATGGATGTGCTTCAAGCTCGCTCATTCTTTTTTATAGATAGTTTGACTAGTTCTAAAAGTGTGGCAAACCAAACCGCCAAGGAATATGGTTTGAAAACAGTAACACGGGATGTTTTCTTAGATAATATTCGTTCAGAGAGTGCTATTGATAAACAGTTTACTCGCCTGATAAAACTGGCTAGACGTCATGGTAGTGCATTAGCAATAGGTCATCCTTACCCAGAAACAACTGCTTATCTTAAAAAACGCCTTAGTACTTTAGATCAAGATGGTGTTCAGTTGATTCCCCTTTCAGATGTGTTACACACGCCTATTAATGAGTAAAATTTCTTTCGGTGAGTCATGAGCTTATCCAATACATTGGTATTGTGTCGTCTCAAATAATGGAAATGCTATTTTTTTACAAAAAAATCCTATGAATATTACTTTATTGTGCTGCCTATCCTTAGTGCGATAGTTTCATTTTTGAAGTTTAAAAAACTGTTTATTTGATAAATATTAGTTATTCATACTGAAAGTGCCATTTTAGGTAGGATTTTACCTTATCCCTCGAATTATTATTACGCACTACTATTGACCAATTCTTACTCTAACATTAAGGTGTTGTCTCATTGTTGTGCACATTTTTTAAATAATTGTATCGAAAGTTCCATAATGTAAGTCTTATATATTGAGAGTTGCTTTTTTGGAACGCTTCTTGCTTTTGAATAATAACGATAAAACACAAAACGAGTAGAGGCTTTTCTTATGTCAAATGTAATTGTTAGAAAAACGTTAATTTCTCTTGCTATCGCTGGTGCTGCTACATTGGCTCAAGCTGATGTTGTCATCGGTGTTGCTGGTCCTCATACCGGCGCTTATGCCGCATTTGGTGAGCAACTATGGAAAGGCGCTGAACAAGCGGCCGCTGACATTAATGCTAATGGTGGTATTAATGGCGAAATGATTGAATTGGTTAAAGCAGATGATGCTTGTGAACCAAAACAAGCCGTTTCAGTAGCAAACCGTTTAGTAGATTCTGATGGTGCTCTTGCTGTTGTTGGTCACTTCTGTTCTTCTTCATCTATCCCAGCTTCAAGAATTTATGAAGAAGCGGGTGTTCTAATGGTTACTCCAGCTTCAACTAGCCCAACTCTTACCGATCAAGGTTTATCAAATGTTTACCGTGTATGTGGTCGTGATGATCAGCAAGGCGACGTAGCAGCTAGCTATATTGTTGATACATTGGGCGCAAAACGTGTTGCAATCATTCATGATAAAGACACTTACGGTAAAGGTCTTGCTGACGCTACGAAAGCGACTCTTAATGCTTACGGCGTAAAAGAAGTAATGTATGAAGGTTTGACTCGTGGTGAAAAAGATTTCAACGCACTAATCACAAAAATCCGTTCTGTTGATGCCGATGTTGTTTACTTCGGTGGTCTTCACTCAGAAGCTGGCCCACTAGTTCGTCAATTGCGTGAGCAAGGCTCTAAAGCAATCTTCATGTCTGGTGATGGTATCGTTTCGGATGAGTTCGTTTCTGTTGCTGGTTCACCAGAGTATGTTGATGGTGTATTAATGACATTCGGTGCTGATCCAACCTCTTACCCTGCTGGTAAAACAGTCGTTCAAGGGTTCCGTGACAAAGGTTTTGAGCCAGAAGGTTATGTGCTTTATTCATACACTGCTATGCAAGTTGTAGCGGCTGCTTTGTCTGCCAATGATCTAGACCCTGTTAAGGGTGCTGAATGGTTACAAACTAATTCTGTTGATACTGCAATGGGTAAGAAAACGTTTGATGATAAAGGCGATTTGACCGTTTCAGATTACGTTATGTATGAATGGGATGCGAAAGGTAAATATACTCAAGTAAACTAATTTTCACTTAGTTTATCTCTATGTTAATTGGCACAAGGATAGTGCCAATTAACAACTCTCTACATTAATTCCCTACGAGGTCTCACGATGGATATCGTTCTCCAGCAGCTGGTAAACGGTCTTACCCTTGGTTCAGTATATGGACTCATTGCGATCGGCTACACTATGGTATATGGCATTATTGGCATGATTAACTTTGCCCATGGTGATGTTTACATGGTGTCTGCTTATATCACTGCTATTGCAATTGCACTGCTTACATTTTTTGGTATCGAATCTTTTCCAATCATTATTATAGGTACGCTATTCTTAACTGTTGCTGTAACCGGCGCCTATGGTTGGGTTATTGAGCGTATTGCATATCGTCCTTTACGAAACTCTAGTCGTTTATCTGTATTGATCTCAGCGATTGGTATGTCTCTTATTTTACAGAACTATGTACAACTTAGTCAGGGAGCAAACCAACAGGGTGTTCCGACTCTTTTGACTGGCGCTATTCGCTTTACAGTAGGTGATGGTTTTGTACAAATCACTTATATGAAACTGCTTATTCTGTTTATTTCTCTTTTAGGAATGGGTGTACTGACTTACGTTATTCAAAAAACAAAATTGGGCCGCATGTGTCGTGCTACTCAGCAAGACCGTAAAATGGCCTCAATTTTGGGTATAGATACAGATAAAGTTATTTCTACAGTCTTTGTTATTGGTGCCATGATGGCCGCTTTAGCTGGTGTACTTATTACATTAGATTATGGTGCATTCGATTTCTATGTTGGCTTTATTATTGGTATTAAAGCCTTTACTGCAGCGGTTTTAGGTGGCATAGGTTCTTTACCTGGTGCTATGTTGGGTGGGCTGATTCTCGGTTTATCTGAAGCTCTATTTGCTGGACTAATTAGCTCGGATTATAAAGATGTATTTTCATTCTCTCTATTAGTTCTCATTTTGATTGTTCGCCCAAGTGGCCTTCTCGGCAAACCTGAAGTGGAGAAAGTATAAATGAGCCAAGTTGTTGGAATAAATTTTAAGAAAAGTAGTATTGATGCATTGGTTGCAGGCTTTCTTGCGCTTATCTTATTTGGCCCAATTGTTGGGGTGCTACTGGATGGCTATGAGTTTGATGCTGAGTTTGGCCGAGTTGCTTGGATGGTCGCTGTAGTTGTTGTTGGACGTTTTGTTATGTCTTGCTTTTTTCAGACTGAAAAAGGCGTGGCAATGTCGTTCAAATATGCGAATCATGATGAAGGGGCAAAAGTCCTTTCTCCTGGTCACAAATCGAAAATGGTATGGATTATTCCATTAGTCATTGTGGTTGGTCTTTTAGTACCTTTTATTGCTTCTAAATACGTTCTTACCGTTGTTATTCTAGGTTTGATATACGTATTGTTAGGTCTTGGTCTTAATATTGTTGTTGGCTTAGCCGGTCTATTGGATTTAGGTTTTGTTGGGTTTTATGCTATAGGTGCTTATGGTTTAGCATTAGGGTATGAAAACTTAGGTCTTGGTTTTTGGTCTATGTTACCGATAGCTGCGATCTTAGCTGCCTTTGCAGGTGCTATATTAGGTTTCCCTGTGTTGCGTATGCATGGCGATTATTTGGCTATTGTCACCCTAGGTTTTGGTGAAATCATTCGTTTGATTTTAACTAACTGGGCTTCTTTTACACATGGCCCTAATGGTATTTCTGCACCACTACCAACTTTGTTTGGTTTGGAGTTTAAACGACGATCCAAAGATGGCGATACTTTCCACGAATTTTTCAACTTACCGTATGATTCTGCTTATAAATACATGTTTATTTATTTGGTGTTATTCGCAGTAGTGTGGGCTGTTCTTTTCGTTAAGCATCGTTTGGTGAAAATGCCAATTGGTCGTGCTTGGGAAGCGTTGCGTGAAGATGAAATTGCATGTCGTTCACTCGGTTTAAACCATGTATTAGTTAAGCTTTCTGCCTTTATGTTAGGTGCATCAACAGGTGGTTTAGCTGGTGTGTTTTTTGCGACGTATCAAGGTTTTGTTAACCCATCGTCTTTTACCTTCTTTGAATCGGCTCTGATTTTGGCCATCGTGGTTCTTGGTGGTATGGGATCGACTCTTGGTGTTGTAATAGCGGCCTTTTGTTTGACTGTACTGCCTGAGGTATTAAGGGAGTTCGCAGAATATCGTGTATTAATGTTTGGTATTTTGATGGTTGTAATGATGATTTGGAAACCTCGCGGTATTGTTCGTGTGACGCGAACAGGTTTCGCAGCGAGAAAAGGGGTCGTGAAATGAGCCAAGAACATATTTTAAAAGTTGAAAACTTGGTAATGCATTTTGGTGGTATTAAAGCCTTAAATGATGTGACCTTTGATATAAAACGCGGTTCAGTGTCAGCTTTGATTGGGCCAAACGGTGCAGGTAAAACTACGGTATTTAACTGTCTTACTGGTTTTTATAAAGCGACAGGTGGAAAGATTCTTTTATCTGCTGGCGGCAAAGAAACTAGCATTATTAAAGTGCTTGGCGAACCGTTTCAGTTTTCGGATTACTTTTCACCGATTGCATTTTTTAATCGTCTTAAATATAAAATGTTTGGTGGTTCGCATTTGGTAAACCGTGCAGGTTTGTCTAGAACGTTCCAAAATATTCGTTTATTTAAAGAAATGTCAGTAGTTGAGAATTTATTGGTAGCTCAACATATGCGTGTTAATCGCAGCATGATTGCAGGTATTTTGAATACTAAGGCATATCGAAAAGCTGAAGAGGAAGCATTAGAGCGCGTTTTTTACTGGTTAGGCGTCGTGGATCTTGAAGACTCAGCAAATCGGTTGGCTGGTGAGCTTTCTTACGGACAACAGCGTCGTTTAGAAATTGCTCGTGCTATGTGTACTAACCCAGAGATCGTTTGTTTGGATGAGCCAGCAGCAGGTTTAAACCCTTCAGAAACTGAAGCACTTACTAAAATGATTCGTGTGTTGCGTGATGAGCACAACACAACGGTTTTGTTGATCGAGCATGATATGGGGATGGTTATGGATATCTCTGATTATATCGTCGTGTTGGATCATGGTGAGGTAATCGCTGAAGGTGGTCCAGAGGATATTAAGAGTAATCCTAAAGTGGTTGCCGCTTATCTTGGTGCGGAAGAAGGCGAGGAGGTAACACTATGACTACTTTGATGGAATTTAAAGATGTAGACGTTCATTACGGTCCTATCCAAGCCTTGAAAAAAGTGTCTTTGTCAGTCAATGAAGGTGAAATTGCTACCTTGATCGGCGCAAATGGTGCTGGTAAATCAACTTTATTGATGTCAATTTTTGGGCAGCCACGCATTTCTTCTGGACAGATTATTTATCGCGGTGAAGATATCTCGCAAAAATCGGCTCATTACGTTGCATCGAATGGTCTTGCTCAATCACCAGAAGGTCGACGTATTTTTCCTAGTATGTCTGTAGAAGAAAATTTATTGATGGGAACAATCCCTATCGGTATGGATCATGCTGAAGAAGACATGCAAAAGATGTTTGAATTGTTTCCTCGCCTATTAGAGCGTCGTAACCAGCGTGCATCAACTATGTCTGGGGGCGAGCAGCAAATGCTTGCTATTGCGCGTGCTTTAATGAGTCGTCCAAAATTGCTTTTATTGGATGAGCCTAGTTTAGGTCTTGCTCCTATTATTGTTAAACAAATCTTCCAAATCCTTAAAGATGTTGCGAGTACGGGAATGACTATCTTCCTTGTCGAACAGAATGCTAACCATGCTTTAAAGCTAGCCGATCGTGGCTATGTAATGGTGAATGGTGAGATTCGTATGACAGGTACAGGTGATGAACTCTTGGTCAATCCAGAAGTGCGCGAAGCGTACTTGGGTGGACATTAAGGCTCTGATTGTTTAGAAATAAAGAGAGCTAAGCTTCCTTATAAAGCGATATCTTGTTTATACATAAAACGAGATATCGCTTTTTTTATGCTTGTGAATAACTTGGCATGTTGTGCACAAGATATCAGTTGTAGAAAATTTTGTGCGCTATTGGGTTGTCTTGGTGTGATGTGCTTGTTTAACGGTTTAGGGTCTGAATAACGTGTTTGTCAGAATATCACGCACTTGTGATGCTTGTGTTGCTTTGCCTAATGGGGCGTTGAAAATAGCATCGATTTTATCACCAAAGTATGTGTTCACTTCTTCTATGTTAAGAGCTGAATTTAGCCCTGATGGGTTTGCTGATGTAGAAACAATGACTCCATTAAATGCGGCGCATAATCTTTGAACTGGCTCGTGTTGCGATAAACGTATAGCGACACTTTTGTGCTCGCCTCTAATCCAGCTAGGTGCGATTTTTGTGTCTGGGACAACCCAAGAAGTGGGGATCTTGTTTAAGCTGGTAAGTCGTTTTGCCGTTTCGTTATTGAGTGAATTCAACCAGGGCGTTAATTCTTCTTGTGCACCGGCAACCAAAATTAAACCCTTAAATTCTGGACGAGATTTGAGCTTTAGAATTCGTCTAACTGCAGACTCATTAAAAGGGTCGCAACCCAACCCCCAAACAGCTTCTGTTGGATAGGCAATAACCCCACCTTGACGGAGAATGTTGGCGAGTTCTGATACAGAGGTAACAATATTCATAAAAAGCTCGGGCACAAAAAGAGATAAAATATTTGAAGCGATTGTAGCGAGATTTCTATATAGGGGCCAGTCAGAATTATTGGCTGAACCTAGTGCCCAGCCAATAGAAAGGATTTCGAAGTGCTTTATTGTTTCGTTTTACTTAGTAGACGACTTATTGCATGGCTTCGATTTTTTCTTTGATTTCGTTGATTTTACTTGTCATAACTTTTTCCAAATGCACTAATTCTTGGACCAAGTCGTCTTTTGTAACTTTGGCTTCATGTTGTCTACCAACAATCATTTCCAATTCTTCCATTGCACGTAATACGGTAAGAGAAGGTTCTTGTACTTGACGATATGTTTGTTGACCGCCATCTGCTAGTACTGTTTTAGTCGCACGACCAAACTTGAATTTTTTACTTTTAGGAAGTAAAGATCCTTTTTCACGGCGGTAATAAATTTTTAATACATCATGGCCGCCTTCGTAACGTAAAGTGAACTTTTCAATGTCCTTTATGCTAGTGACGCCCATTGACTCGAGTGTTGGGTACATAACAATTTTCCCTTCATTAATAATCAGTTAATAGTGTTTATTAGTAGGGGATTGTGGATATAAAAGCAAGTCCAAAATAATAGAAAATTGAGATAGTGCAGGTAACCTAGCATTAGGTTTGCCTACACTCTTGTTTTTTATTGAATTGAATTAATCTTCGTCTTGTTCTGCGTGGTCAATATTTAACTCTTTGATTTTACGAGTTAAGGTGTTGCGTCCCCAGCCTAAGAGAAGAGATGCATCACGACGACGCCCGCCTGTGTGAGCCAAAGCGGTTTCTATCATGATACGCTCAAACTTAGGTACCGCTTGATCCAGTATGCCTTTTTGACCTGTTGCTAATGTGCTATCTACCCAATTTTTAAGCGCTTCTTCCCAGGATGCAAAAGGTTGCTCATGAGGTACAGCAGCAAGCAACTCAGGTGGTAAATCTTCAACTAGTACTTCACGTCCAGACGCCATTACTATTAACCAGCGACAGGTGTTTTCAAGTTGTCTAACGTTACCTGGCCATTCAAGCTGGGTAAGATAGTTTTCTGTTTCTTTTGTTAATAGTTTGGGTTCAACTGCGAGCTCATCCGCTGCGCGGCTTAAGAAGTGACGAGCTAGCTTAGGTATATCTTCACGACGTTCGGCAAGTTTAGGTAAATGAATACGAATGACATTTAAGCGGTGAAATAAATCTTCACGGAATGAACCTTTCTGTACCAAAATTTCAAGATTCTGATGGGTCGCAGCAATGATGCGTACATCTACTTTTACCGCTGTATGGCCACCAACACGATAAAATTCACCATCTGCTAATACTCGTAATAAACGAGTCTGTGTTTCAGCTGGCATGTCACCTATTTCATCTAAAAACAGTGTTCCGCCATTCGCTTGTTCAAAGCGACCACGACGCTGTGTGTTCGCGCCAGTAAAGGCACCTTTTTCATGACCAAACAGTTCTGATTCGATTAGGTCATGTGGAATAGCCGCCATGTTTAGTGCGATAAAAGGGTTTGTAGCACGAGGGCTGTGGGTGTGTAGAGCTTGAGCTACTAATTCTTTACCTGTGCCTGATTCACCATTTATTAACACGGTGATGTTGGAGTTAGCAAGGCGGCCAATGGCTCGAAATACCTCCTGCATAGCAGGCGCTTCACCAATGATCTCTTTATCTACTTCTGCCTCAATAGATTCTTCGACCATGTCTTCTGTGCTTGGTCGAGAATTTTTGTGATGTAGCATAGCGCGTTTTACTAGGCTAACCGCTTCTTCCACATCAAAGGGTTTTGGTAGGTACTCAAATGCACCGCCTTGATATGACGCTACAGCGCTTTCAAGGTCTGAATGTGCGGTCATAATGATGACAGGTAAATAAGGGTGATCCATCTGTAGCTTTTCAAGCAGTTTTAAACCGTCCATACCTGGCATGCGGATATCACTAATGATGGCACTTGGTTGCTCTTTTTCAAGCATACTGACTAGGTTTTCGGCTGAATCAAATAAGCGACATTGAATGCCTTCTTGTTCTAGAGTTTTTTCTAGTACCCAGCGAATAGAGCGATCGTCATCAACAATCCATACTGTTTCTTCTGCTGTCATGTGTATTTCTCCTAGCTTTGGACTGTCGTCTCAATGGGAATTAATAGATTGAATTCGGTTTTTTGAGGGTAACTATTACACTCAATAATTCCATGGTGTTGATGAACAACGGATTGAGCGATGGACAGACCTAAGCCTGTTCCCTCTGCGCGGCCACTAACCATTGGATAAAATAATGTTTTCATAATGGCGTCCGGTATACCTGGACCATTATCGATAATACTGATCTTACAAACTAAACGATGTCGCTTTGAGCCGATGGTAAATTGACGCAGTGTACGGGTAACCATTTGAATAGTTTTATGCTGAGTGTTGTCGTCTTCCATCAAGGCTTGCATTGCGTTACGAGTCACATTAAGTAGTGCTTGAATTAATTGCGATTCATCACCGATTAGATCTGGAATGCTTGGGTCGTAATCTCGAATCAGTTGAATTTGATTATCAGTTTCAACTGAAATTAGCTGTCTGGCTCGCTCAATAACTTTATGTATGTTTAGTGGTTTATTTTTTGGAATTTGTCTTGGGCCTAGTAAACGATCTACTAAATCGCGTAAGCGATCTGATTCTTCAATAATCACTTGAGTGTAGTCATTGAGCGCTTCGTCAGTAAAAGCACGGCTAATTAGCTGTGCAGCTCCGCGTATACCACCGAGTGGGTTTTTGATTTCATGAGCGAGGCCGCGAACTAATTCTTTGCTGCTTTCGTGGTTGGCTATTATCTCGTCTTCTTGTGAGATTCGTTTCATTCTATCGCGAGGATGAATTTCTATGATGATAGTTTCTGTGCTGTTAGACGACCCCATTATCGGTGTGACGGTGTAATCACAAAACAGTTTTTGTGTGTTGCTACACTCGATCTCAGCCTCTCTTTTTGTGAAAGGGTTACCAGATGCAATGGCAGATTGTAAGGCCTGAATGCTGCTTTCATCTTCTCGAAAAGCTGCCCCAAGATCGTTACCATAAATTCGACGTCGACTGACGGCGAGCAGCATTTCAGCGGCAGGATTTAAATATTCGATCTCAAGTCTGTTGTTCAATTGAACAACAGCGGTAGATAGATGGTCTATTAATAAGCTATACACAGCATACGCCTCTCTTTTGACTCCTGCGTTCATTATTCCCTACGGAGTAGTTGCAAAAAACGAACCAACATTGGGCGCCCTAAGAAGACTTGTTTACTAACGTTTTTGTCTTATATAAAAAACCATACGCACTATTTTGATGCGTATCAATAAGGGGGATTTTTTTAGTGCAAAAAAAAGCCCCGATTAATCTCGGGGCTTTCTATTACGTATTACTTTCAGCGGTTTAAAACTTAAACGCTGTAGTAAAGTTCGAATTCAAGTGGTGTTGTTGTCATTGCAACACGTTGTGCATCACCTGCTTTAAGCTCGATGTAAGCATCGATCATGTCGTCAGAGAATACGCCGCCTTGAGTTAAGAATGCGCGATCTTCGCTTAGACACTTAAGTGCTTCTTCCAGACTAGAAGCAACTTGTGGAATGGCTGCTGCTTCTTCTGCAGGAAGGTCGTATAGATCTTTGTCTGCCGCATCGCCTGGGTGAATCTTGTTTTTGATACCATCAAGGCCAGCCATCAACATAGCTGCGAATGCTAGGTATGGGTTAGCGGTTGGATCAGGGAAACGAGCTTCGATACGCTTGCCTTTAGGGCTTGCAACGTAAGGAATACGGATAGAAGCAGAACGGTTACGAGCTGAGTAAGCTAGCATAACTGGCGCTTCGAAACCTGGTACAAGACGCTTGTACGAGTTAGTTGAAGCATTTGTGAATGCATTCAATGCTTTAGCATGCTTGATGATACCGCCAATGTAGAACAAAGCAGTTTCAGACAGACCAGCATAAAGATCGCCAGCAAATTGGTTTACGCCATCTTTCCAGAAAGATTGGTGTACATGCATACCAGAACCATTATCACCAACGATTGGTTTAGGCATGAAAGTCGCTGTTTTTCCGTAAGCGTGAGCCACGTTATGGACGCAGTACTTCATGATCTGAACTTCGTCAGCTTTTTTAACTAGGGTATTAAATTTAGCGCCGATTTCGTTTTGACCAGCAGTTGCAACTTCATGGTGATGAACTTCAATTACTAAGCCCATTGTTTCCATTGCACCACACATTGCGCCACGAAGGTCGTGATGTGAGTCAACTGGTGGTACTGGGAAATATCCGCCTTTAACGAAAGGACGGTGGCCCATGTTGCCGCCTTCAATTTTCTTGTTAGAAGACCAAGCTGCTTCTTCAGCATTTATTTCTACAGAGCTGCCAGACATGTCTGTTTTCCAGCGAACATCATCAAAAATGAAGAATTCAGGTTCTGGACCAAAGAATGCTGTATCACCAAGGCCTGATGCTTTAAGAAATTCTTCTGCGCGTAGAGCAACAGAACGTGGATCACGGTCATAGCCTTGCATAGTAGCAGGCTCAATGATATTACAACGAAGGATAACAGTCGCTTCTTCAGTAAATGGATCGATTATACAAGTATCGTCCTGTGGCATCATGATCATGTCGGATTCATTAATGCCTTTCCAGCCAGCGATTGATGAACCATCAAACATCTGACCAGTTTCAAAAAATTCTTCGTCTACTGTAATTGCTGGAATAGATACGTGTTGTTCTTTACCTTTAAAGTCAGTAAAGCGAAGGTCAACCCACTTCGCGTCGTGCTCAGCAATCAAGGCAATGGTCTTGTTTGACATAGTTGTTCTCCAGTCGTAGTTAAAGCGAAATCACTTTTATTTAGGGTGCTTTAATATAAAGCGCCATTTCAAAAATATAAAGCATAACTTATGCCAGAATTCTGTGCAGTCAAATAAATACTTATATAACAGTGGGATAGCGATTTTTTATGATCTTTCGCACTTAATAGTCACTTGGGTTTGGTTTTTAAAAAACAAGACTGGTCATTTTTGGTGCGCTCGGGTGGTTGATTTGATCTATTGTGGTGCGAATTTAGTGTTTTCGTATCCATTGGCTTTTCTTTATACTATGCGCCCTATTTCTCATCTCTGGTATATGTCGCAATCCCTATGAAATTTATTGTTAAGTTTTTTGCAGAAATCACTGTTAAAAGTCCCCCAGTTAGAAAAGCATTTATTAGGCAACTTAGACATAATATTAAGTTGGTTTTAAAGAAACATGATATCGCTGTCATTGTTGCAGGTAACTGGGATTTCATTGAAATTCATTCTAATCAGGATGATTTACGTGAAGACTTTATTCAGGCTTTGACAAACATTGCAGGCATTGCACATTTTCAATTTGTTCGAGAATTTCCCTTGATCGATCTTGACGGAATTGTTGAAGAAGCAATTGTGTCGTATGGCGAGGAAATCAAAGACGCTGTATTTGCGGTACGGGTAAAGCGAGTTGGTAAACATCATGCGTTTACATCTGTTGACGCAGAAAGGCATATTGGTGGTTGTTTAAAAGCACGTTGTGGTGCTTTGGCTGTGAGATTGAAGAATCCGGAAGTGCTTGTTCCTATTGATATTCGTGATGACCGCGTTTGGATGATAGAGCAACGTGTCGAAGGTTTGGGCGGTTATCCACTTGGCTCACAAGACCCTGTGTTGTCTCTTATGTCTGGTGGTTACGATTCAACAGTAAGCTCTTATATGACAATGGCTCGTGGGTTAAAAACGCATTTTTGTTTTTTCAATTTAGGTGGTGATGCTCACGAAATTGGCGTGAAGCAAGTTTCTCACTTTATTTGGGAAAAATACGGCTCTGCTATTAATGTAAAATTTATTACTGTGCCGTTTGAGGCTGTTGTTGGCGAAATTCTAACAAAAGTTGATAACGCCGAGATGGGGGTTATCTTAAAGCGTATGATGTTACGCGCGGCTTCTCAGATGATGGAGCAGGTTGGCGCTAAAGCTTTGGTTACTGGTGAAAGTGTTGCTCAGGTTTCGAGTCAAACTTTAATCAACTTAAAAGTGATTGATCAAGTAACCGATGAATTAGTACTTCGCCCATTAATAACAATGAACAAGCAAGTTATCATCGATAAAGCGATAGATATAGGTACTGCGCCTTTCGCAGCGACTATGCCTGAATTTTGTGGTGTGATTTCAGTGAAGCCAACCACACGTGCAAAAATGCATCGCGTTGAAAAGCAAGAGTCGAACTTTGACTTTGACGTATTGGAGCAAGCTGTAGCAAATGCAAAAGTAATGTCCATTCAAAATGTGATGGACGATGTGGCTAAACAATATCAGGGTGAAGTACCTGTTGTGCGCATGCCTGTTGATGACCAAGTTGTTATTGATATAAGACACCCAGACGAAGCGAGTAATCGCCCGCTAAAAGTAAGTGGCCGACAAGTGAAAGTGATTCCTTTCTTTGCTTTAGACACTAACTGGACAGATCTAGATAAAGACACCATGCACTTACTGTATTGCGGTAAAGGTGTGATGAGTCGAATGCATGCTTCCTACTTATTAGGAAAAGGGCATGAAAATGTAGGTATTTACTTACCTTAAAAAGTACCGGGAAGCGGTAGCATTTTTGTAGTAAATGAATGTTATCGTTTTGTTCTAAATGCAATCTGTTCTTTTATTGATGTATTTTTGTTGACTTTTTTGTCTACTTTAATGGGATATTTATCAATATAAGGGTACAATTGCGCGAATTTTGTCCCATTTCAAGATCCAATGAGTTTAAAGACTTGCATTGCAAAGGCAAAGCAAGTGTCTATCTTTAAGCCACGCCTATTACAGAGAATGATAAATGTCTAATGATATTAGTAAGTTACGCAATATTGCCATCATTGCGCACGTTGACCATGGTAAGACTACTCTAGTAGATAAACTATTAAGTCAATCAGGAACGTTAGATCGTAAAGATGAAGGTTCAGAACGAATCATGGATTCTAACGATCAAGAAAAAGAACGTGGTATTACCATATTGGCGAAAAATACGTCAATCATGTGGAATGATTACCGTATCAATATCGTAGACACACCTGGACACGCCGATTTCGGTGGTGAAGTGGAACGTGTACTTTCTATGGTTGATTGTGTGTGTCTATTGGTTGATGCGGTTGACGGCCCAATGCCGCAAACACGTTTCGTAACTTCTAAAGCATTTGAGCAAGGTTTGCGTCCTATTGTTGTTATCAACAAAGTTGACCGTCCTGGCGCTCGTCCAGATTGGGTTATGGATCAAGTTTTTGATCTTTTTGATAACCTGGGTGCGACAGAAGAACAATTAGATTTCCCTGTTATCTACGCTTCTGCAATTAATGGTCAAGCTGGTACTGATCCAGACAACCTAGCAGATGACATGACACCTCTATACCAAATGATCGTTGATAGCGTACCTGTACCAGATGTTGATCCAGAAGGTACGTTCCAAATGCAGGTTTCTGCATTGGATTACGATAGCTACGTTGGTGTTATCGGTGTAGGCCGTATCACACGTGGTAGTTTGTCTCCTAACCAGCAAGTAGTAATAAAATCTGCTGATGGTAAAGAGCGTAAAGGTAAAGTACTAAACGTGAAGGGCTATCATGGTCTAGCACGTGTTGATACAGACAAAGCCTCTGCGGGTGATATCGTTTGTATTAATGGTATTGATGGTTTAAGTATCTCTGATACTTTGTGTGATCCTACTTGTGTAGAAGCACTTCCAGCTTTGTCTGTTGACGAGCCAACAGTAAGCATGACTTTTATGGTGAACGATTCTCCGTTCGCTGGTAAAGAAGGTAAATACATAACGACTCGTAATATCTCAGACCGTCTAGATCGAGAACTTATTCACAACGTTGCATTACGTGTTAAGCAAGGTGAGACGCCAGATAAATTTATCGTATCTGGTCGTGGTGAGCTTCACTTGTCTGTATTGATTGAAACTATGCGTCGTGAAGGCTTCGAAATGGGCGTGTCGCGTCCTGAAGTAGTTGTTAAAGAAATCGACGGCGTTAAATCTGAACCATTCGAAATGGTAGTGATCGATGTTGAAGACCAACATCAGGGTTCTATCATGGAAGAAATTGGCTTACGTAAAGGTGAGTTAACAAACATGGAACCAGATGGTAAGGGTCGTACTCGTCTTGAGTTTATGATGCCTTCTCGTGGTTTGATCGGTTTCCGTGGCTTGTTCCTAACATTGACATCTGGTTCTGGTATTTTGACAAGCGTTTTTGATCATTACGGTCCAGTAAAAGACGGTGAAGTTCAAAGTCGTAAGAACGGTGTTTTGGTTAGTATGTTGACTGGTAAAACAGCCGCTTACTCTTTGTTTAACTTACAAAGCCGTGGCCGTATGTTCTTAGGCCACGCTGTTGAAGTTTACGAAGGTCAAATTATCGGTATTCACTCACGTGACAACGATTTGGCTATCAACCCTGTTAAAGGTAAGCAGCTTACTAACGTACGTGCTTCTGGTACGGATGAAGCGTTAACACTTACGCCACCAATCAAGCAGACTCTAGAGCAAGCTCTAGAGTTTATCGAAGATGATGAATTGGTAGAAGTAACGCCAGAAAGCATTCGTGTTCGTAAGAAATACCTTACTGAAAACGAACGTAAGCGTCACGGTCGTAAGTAAGTAACTCAATAAAGCGACTCCATAGAATCGTTTTAAAAGAGCAGCAGCAAATGAACTTATTTAAATAAGTTCAGGAGCGACAGAAGCGCCTTCGGGCGCTTTTGTTTTTTCTGGCATTTAATAAAGTAGATACAGCAACACCAATTCGATCAAAAGGAGCAACAATGAAGGTCTTAGTACAGCGAGCACTTAACGCTAGCGTCGTGGTTGACGGTGAAACGATTGGTGCAATTAATCATGGTCAGCTGGTTTTAGTTGGGATCGAAAAAGGCGATAGTGAACTCGATACGCGACGTTTGGCAGATAAGCTTCTCAAATATCGAATGTTTGGTGATGAAGAGGGGAAAATGAATTTAAACGTCCAGCAAGTAAGCGGTGGTGTTTTGTTAGTTTCTCAATTTACCTTAGCGGCAGAAACAAAAAAGGGTTTGCGTCCAGGTTTCTCAACAGCGGCGATCCCCGCGGAAGCTGAAAGGCTTTTCAATGACTTAGTGAATAAAGTTCGTGCGCAATATGACAAGGTCGAAACAGGACGGTTCGGTGCAGACATGAAAGTTTCCTTTACCAATGATGGCCCTGTTACCTTTATGCTAGATTAGTCTTATTTTGGACGACGTAATTGAATGGCTTGTCCTGAATTTTTAGGAAGCTCTAGCTTATTATGAGCTGTTTGAATGTTTTCTACTAAAGAACGCGTGTGTGGAAGAAAAGGAGATGCTTTGTGATTTTTCATGTCCATGTGCAGTAATAAGGTTTCCATTGTTGCTAGCTCATCATGAGTATTCGCATGGTACATTGTCATGAATAAACGCAATTTTTTTGCATCGCTTTCTAATAGTTGCCCTTTAATAACAATATTCTCGCCTTCGGATACTTCTTGTAGATACGTCACCATACTTTGTAATGTATAGATAGAAACGTCATGTTCTGCGCGGAAAGATTCGTTTAGGTCTATACAGTCCATGAAACCATCGACCGCTTGACTGAAGGCAATGACATAGCAGGCGTCATTCATATGGCCATTATAATCAATCCATTCAGATAACACAGGACTTTCAAATAGAGAGATGGTGTGCTCGATTTTTGGTAATACAGTTGCAGACATTTTTTCTACCTTTCTATAATAAAAGATGCTTTTAAGGTTTTAACAAAGGGCTTGTTAGTAACGTCTATAATAGGTATAAAAAACCACATTGAATTGATTAAAGTCGTATATAAATTGTTTCTTTACGACTATTTTCCATCTTTCATTAATTGAAAAGGACCAGACGTGCTAAGTGAAAATATAGAAAACGGCCCTAGAAAAATCCATTTTTTATTAACAACAGGATTTTCTCTATTTGGTTTAAGCTCAATGTTAGGTCCTCTACGCCATGCGAATTTCATCAACGGTTTGCCTCTCTATGAGTGGGAATTGGTTTCTGAATTTGGCGGTTTGGTCACTAGCAGCGATAGTATTGATATTATGACAGACGTCAGTATCAAAGATGTTGATCAATGCGAGACATTAATTATTTGTTCAGGTTGTCATGACCCACAAACGGTTTCTTCTCCCGCTGTCTTAAGTTTTATTCGTCAACAAAGCTATTTTGGTTCTGATATTGGCTGTCAAGATATGGGGGCTCATATCGCGGCTGCAGCTGGTATTTTAGATGGCTATAGAGCGGCGGTACATTGGGAAAATCATGAAAGCACACAGGCACTTTTTCCTAATGTAGAATTTGTACAAGAGTTATTAGTCATTGATAGAAATTTGTTTTCTTGCCCTGGTGGGCTATCGGGTTTAGATATGATGTTGTACTTAATCAGGATACAGCATGATCAACAGTTAGCTACTCGTGTGGCTGATGAGTTAATTTATACACATCAAAGAGCCAATGCTGGTCCTCAGAGGCGTTCATTACAAATACGATTGGATAGTCGTAATAAGCATTTAATTGAAGCCGTTCAGTTGATGGAACGTAACATCGAAGAACCTTTATATATATCAGAATTAGCAGCCCATATTGGTATCTCTGGTCGTGAATTAGAGCGCTTGTTTAAGCATCATTTACAGCAAACGCCCAAATCTTTTTATCGACAATTACGATTAGAAAAAGCACGTAATATGTTGCAACAAACAAAACAAAGTGTAACAGCGATTTCTGTTGCCTGTGGCTTTGTTTCTTTATCTCATTTCACCCGTTGTTATCAACAGCAGTTTTCTAAAAAACCCAGTCAAGAAAGGTAATTTTCTTGTTTTTATCATTTTGTTTAAGGGTATTCTACCTAATGTGCAGCCTTTTTGCTGCTGCCTTTTCATAATACATCTTCTTCAAAATTGTCCTTATTAGGAGTTTCAATAGATGCCTAATTACGACAGAATTGCTTAAATATCGGTTTTAGGCCAAAATGCATCGATTTTAGGCAATTTAAAAACCTTCCACAGTGTAAGTTTAAAGCAGCTAATATCTAGAGTTCATTACATGATGAATTTTTCTAGTCTCTATCTATCTAATCAAGAGATTATAAGATGAATCAAGATGTTATTATTACTTGTGCTGTAAATGGTGCTGCTGATACTGCTGCACGTAATCCTCATGTTCCTGTTACTCCTGAACAAATTGCCAATTCTGTCATTGAAGCGTGGAATGCTGGCGCTGCTATTGCCCATATTCATGCTCGTGATATAGAAACTACACAGGCGTCTCGTCAAGTCGATCTTTATGCTGAAGTATGTGAGCGTTTACGTGCTTCAGAATGCGATATTGTCATTAATCTTACTGGCGGTATGGGAGGGGATTTATATGTTGGCCCTGAAGAAAATCCTGCTGATTTTGGTAAAGATACGGACCTTATCGGAGCCATTGAGCGCTTGGCTCATATTGAAGCGCTTAAGCCTGAAATTTGTACTCTAGACTGTGGTTCGTTGAATTTTGGTGATGGTAACTTGGTGTATGTTTCCACCCCAGATATGCTACGCCTTGGTGCCGCTCATATTAAAAAGCTTGGTGTTACGGTTGAGTTAGAAATTTTTGATACAGGTAATCTCTGGTTCGCTCTACAAATGATGAAAGAAGGCCTCTTAGCTGATAATGCAATGTTTCAGCTATGTCAGGGCATACCTTGGGGGACACCACCTAATATCGCATTGTTAAAAGCCATGGTTGATATGTTACCAGCTAATACTAATTGGTCAGCGTTTGCATTAGGCCGCAATCAATTACCTTGGGTCGCTCAATCTGCACTTTTTGGTGGCCACGTTCGAGTGGGTTTAGAAGACAATTTGTATCTTAGTAAAGGTGTACTCGCGACGAATGGTCAGCTGGTAGAGCGAGCAGTCAATATTGTTGAGAACATGGGGTCTCGTATTCTGAGCCCTACTGAAGCCCGTGAAAAATTATGCTTACGTGGCACTCAATAATAGTAGGAGATCAATATGACTCGTCCAAATCCAAATGAAGTAACAAGAGTGGGTGTCATTGGTACTGGTGTGATTGGTGGTGGATGGGCACTGCATTTTTTACGTATGGGTATGAATGTGGTGGCTTACGATCCCGGTCCTAATGCCAAAGAAAAATTATTAGCGATGGTTGATCATGTTTGGCCAACCATTGAAAAACTCGGATTACGAGAAGGTGCGAGCCGAGATAATTTACGCTTTGTTGATTCTCTAGAAGACATGGTGTCGTGTGTTCAAGTCATCCAAGAGAATACGCCAGAAAGGTTGGATGCAAAGCGTGACCTGTTTGCTGAATTGGATCGAATAACACCCGCAGATGTTGTAATTATTTCCAGTACATCAGGGTTGCCGATGACGGATATGGCCGTTAATTTAAAAGAACAACCAGAGCGTTTTATCGTTGGTCACCCTTTTAACCCGCCTTATTTAATGCCTTTTTGTGAAGTCTGTGGCGGTGAAAGAACCAGTCAGGATGTGGTTGATTGGACGGCAGAGTTTTATGAGTCAATAGAAAAGCAAGTTGCCAAGATGGAAAAAGAATTACCAGGGTTCATTGGTAATCGACTTCAAGAAGCCATCTGGCGAGAAGCTTTACACATGGTCAAAAACAAAGAATGCACAGTCGAAGACATCGATAAAGCGATTATCCATGGGCCGGGTTTACGTTGGGCTATTATGGGACACTGTTTGACTTACCATCTTGGTGGTGGGCAAGGCGGTATGGAATATTTACTTGATCATTTTGAGCATGCATTAGAAGAACCATGGACACGATTAGAAGCGCCAAAATTAACGCAGGAATTAAAAGATGACATGGTGCAAGGTTGCTTAAATCAGGCTAATGGCGCATCGATTAATGAGTTAATTCAAGAGCGTGATGATTGCTTGATTCGAATTATGCAAACTTTGGATGAATATCGCCAAGAAAAAGGCATTAAACGTTAATCAAGAAGACGATTTATAACGAAAGGAATAAAGGTCATATTCTGCCGGCTTTTTGTCGATGGTCACTAATAAGAAACCCTAATAATAAAGATATGGTGTTTGTAGAGCACCATTAACTCAAACTAGGTGGGCTAAGTTAGATGTTAGAGAACAATACAGAACAACCTGCAATAGAATGCCGAAATGTATGGAAAATATTCGGTGATAGATCGGTAGAGGCTTTGCATGCAGTAAAAACTAAAGGCTTAACAAAAGATCAAGTGCGCGAAGAATATGGTTGTGTTGTCGGAGTGGCGAACGCAAGTTTTCAAGCGTTAGAAGGAGAAATATTTTGCATTATGGGTCTATCGGGCAGTGGTAAATCCACACTGGTACGTCACATCAATCGCCTTATTGAGCCAACATCAGGAGATATTTTTATTGAAAGTGAAGATATCAACGCATTGGACGACAAACAATTACGTAAAATCCGTGCTGAGAAAATTGGCATGGTGTTTCAACATACTGCGTTATTGCCACACCGTACTGTACGAGAGAACGTTGCATTAGGCTTAGAGTTACGACATGTAGATGAATCCTTTCGTCTTAATGTAGCTCAAAAAAAATTAGAACTGGTTCAACTTGATGGTTGGGAGGATCGTATGCCGTCTGAGTTATCTGGTGGCATGCAACAAAGAGTTGGTCTTGCTCGCGCGATGGCAGCCGATCCCTCTATTTTGCTAATGGATGAGCCTTTTAGTGCGTTAGATCCTCTAATTCGTCGCCAGCTACAAGATCAGTTTCTAGAACTTTCTAGAGAAATGAACAAGACGACTATTTTTATTACTCATGATCTAGACGAAGCCATTCGTATTGGTAATCGAATCGCTATCATGAAAGACGGTGAGATAGTCCAAATTGGTACACCTGAACAAATTATTACAGCGCCAGCTAATGATTATGTCGCAGAATTTGTGAAAGATATCTCTCGCTTAAAGTTAGTTTCTGCGCAATCCATTATGCGTCCGATTGAAGATTATTTGAAAGATAACAACTTAGATCAAAACCTCTGCCCAAGAGCGCCACACGATGCCGATCTTGATGAGCTAATTAACTTAGCCATTGATCATGAAAATCCGATTCTTGTATTAAAACAAGATAAAGAAGTCGGTGTGATTACTAAGCGCCAATTATTACGTGGTATACAAGGGAGAGATGCAAATGAGTGATTCTTTTAAGCAAGAGGCTGTTACGTCTTCCGTACCAGAAAAAACATCTTCATTGAGCTCAAAAGAAGTCGATGGATTGAAGCGGTTTTTAGGCAGTTCAACAGAATATTATTTACAGTCATTTAATGAAATTATCCAAGGTAAGAAGTACAAACTTAATATAGCTGCAGCTGTTGCAGGACCTTTGTGGGCAGCGAGTCGCAATGTTTGGTTTTTATTCTGGGCCTTATTAGTGACTGATATTCTGGGTTGTATTTCGATTGCTAGAAGCCTTTGGAGTGCAGACACTTACCCTGAGGCAAGTGTTGCTGTGGGGCTTGGTGTTCTTATTATTGGTCGATTGATTGGAGGCGGTGTCGCAAACAGCTTCTATTATAAGCTTTACTGCAAATGGCGAATTACTCCTAGCGTATTAAGCGGTTCGACAGGTAATAGAGTGATGAAGGGGACTGCACTTATTGCCGCGATTTACCCTTTAACCATCTACAAATTTAGCGCGACACAAGTAATAGATGCTTTAGATAGCTTTCCCACAAACCGTAAAATTGCGTCGACCACGGCGAAAAGTATAGATGCTTTTGTTGAGTGGTTAACCATATCGTTTGAAGATATTTTTGATTCTATTACTTGGGCCATTCGTGGCATGCTCGATTTTCTGGAACTGTTATTTATCGGCACACCATGGCCTGTAATGGCGCTGCTATTGCTTTTGTTGTCATGGAAAATGGCAGGTTGGAAAGTGGTTGCATTTACTGCTGCTGCTTTGACGTACCTAGGGGCCTTCGGATTCTGGGATAAATCCATGAGCACCATGGCTCTGGTTGGCGCTTCAGTGTTTATCTGTTTAATCATCGGTGCACCTTTAGGCATTCTTGCGGCTAAAAAGCCTCGTTTTAATCGAATCTTAAACCCTATCTTGGATGTGATGCAGACGATGCCTAGCTTTGTCTATCTGATTCCAGCCATAGCGTTCTTTTCAATTGGTAAGCCACCTGCCGTGTTAGCGACCGTTGTATTTGCCATGCCACCGATGATTCGATTAACCGCATTAGGCATCCAGCAAGTGAGTCCGTCTGTTATAGAAGCGATGTTGGCGTTTGGCGCGAGTCCAGCTCAGGTCTTGTTTAAAGCGCAATTGCCTTTGGCGATGCCGTCAATTATGGCGGGGATCAACCAAAGCATCATGATGAGTTTGTCTATGGTGGTGGTTGCTGCGTTGATCGGTGCAGGAGGACTTGGGTACGATGTGCTGTCTTCCTTGCAACGGCTTGAAGCTGGAAAAGGATTATTAGCAGGTTTTGCTATTGTTTTATGTGCGATGATTTTGGACAAGATTATTCGTGGTCGTGTTGAGAGTAATACACATTAAGTTGATGTAAACAGTACTACATTAAAGTTCAAAAGTGACAGTTGGTTCTATTAAATTTTACTAATCTACAATGAGGATAAAATGATGAAGAAAATATTGAGCACCGTGAGCTTAAGTGCATTGATAGGCTTAAGTGCTTCCCAAGGCGCTATGGCTAAAGAAACCATAGTAATTGGTGAATTAAATTGGGATGGCGCAATAGCAATTGAACACGTATTGAAAGTTATTTTAGAAGATAAATTTAATGTTGACGTTGAATTTATCACAGCAGATCAAGCTGCGATTTGGTCTGCTTTAGATGCTGGTAAAGGCAGCATCGATGTTTTTCCTGATATATGGACTAATTTACAAGGTAGTGCGTGGAAAAAATTTGTATTAAAGGGTGGTAAAGAAAGCGTTAAAGCAAATGAAACACCTTATTTCGGGTCAGAAGGCTTTTATATTCCTGGTTACATTCAAGACGAATATGGTGTGAACTCTGTCTATGACTTAGCGAAACCTGAGATTGCTAAATTGTTTGATGCAGATGGTGATGGCGTGGGTGAATACTGGCCAGGTGCATCAGGTTGGGAACTGGTCAAAATCAATCAAATTAAAGCAAAGAGTTATGGGTTTGATAAATACTTTACGCCTGTTGTTATATCGGACGCTATTCTGAAGGCGCAGTTGAAAAAGGCGTATCGTAAAAAAGAAGGTATCTTATTTTATTATTGGAAACCTGAATGGATACACAATGCTTATGACCTTCGAAAACTAGAAGAACCTGAGTTTACAGGCTATTCAAATGAGAGCAAAAAAGAGCATAAAGATTACAATCCTAATGGATGTTATAACTATGTAGACACAGATAATTGGTTAGCAGGAAGTGAGATAAACTGTGCTTTTCCAGATTCACCAGTTCACATCGGTTATTCCGTATCCTTGGAACAAAGAGCACCTGAGGTGGCCAAATTTCTGAGTAAAGTTACATTAAGTGACTCTATGGTAAGTGAGTGGGTATTTAGTATGTCTAGCGGAGATTTAGAAGTGAGTGAAATGGCTGAGGAATGGGTCGAGAAAAACCCTGAAGTGGTACAGTCATGGTTACCTTAATTACTTTTTCGTTTAAATAAATCTAATCAAGAAGTAACAGGCTTTTAATTATAAAAGCCTGTTACTTCTTGATTTCAATTGTTGAAGAAGATACTTTTCATAGGTCATTGCTCTGAGTTATTTCTTATGAAAAATACCTTTTTAATAGTATGGGAAATGATATTTACTGAGCAGGTTGCCGATCTATGAACGTTTTATCTCTCTCTCAACGTGGTCTTTTAATAGTAGATGATGATGGTGTATTTACCCTGTCATTTTTACTTCTACCTGAATACTCCATGATGTCTTTGCTTTCTATTACAGAACCATTACGTATAGCGAATCGCATCGTTGGGAAAGAAGTCTTTCGTTGGCAGTGCTTAAGTGAAAATGGTAAGCCTGTTACCGCGAGTAATGGTATGGCGTTAGAGCAATCTATTCATATAGACGCTTGTTCCACACCAAAAAACTTGTTTGTGAATGCGAGCTTTCGCCCTGAAAAGTACACCAGTGACGTTTGTGTTAAATGGCTACGTAATCTAGACAGAAAAAGCAGTGTTATTGGAGCCATAGATACTGGCTGTTATGCTCTAGCGAAAGCAAAGCTGTTAGATGGTTATAAAGTGACACTACATTGGGAGGCCAAACCAGCCTTTCAAGAGAGATATCCTTATCTAAATGTAAGCGATGAGCTGTTCAAAATAGATGGCAATCGAATCACTTGTGCTGGTGGAACCGCCGCGTCCGATATGGCTCTGTATTTTATTGAATACTACTGCCAAAGTGAGGTAGCAGACTTAGTTTGTGAACAACTTATTACTAATGGAACGCGACATCATGCTGATAGACAAAGACCCAGTTTCTCAAAAAAATTAAACTTACATCACCCCAAAATACTTAAAGCATTGGAACTGATGGATGCTAATATTGAAACGCCTCTGGCGACGGTGCAGATAGCCAACCTTTTATCTATTTCAATAAGGCAATTAGAGCGTTTATTTCTACAGCATTTAAAGGTTTCTCCGTCAGCGTATTATTTACGGCTTCGAATGGAGCATGCGCATTATTTATTATCTGATTCTGGTTTGAGTATCACTGAAATAGCATTAGCCTGTGGGTTTTGTTCTACCGCGCATTTTAGCCGTCGCTATCGAGCTTTTTATGGCAAGACAGCGACACAATATCGCCTTCTAATGAGAGCTTAGCCTTTCGTCCTTAGTTTAGTTCTGTGTTTCTTTCCAATATTCTAATGCGGGAAAGAAACTCATCTCTGTCTATATAGCAACCTTGTAGTTGACGCATACCTGCTTTTAAGTCGAAAGCATTACGAGCATGTAATACACGACGATTATCAAATACCACCATTTCTCCAGCGGTAAGGCGGAAAAATAATTGAAACTTCGGCTCTCGCGTTAGAAGAATAAAGCACTGGTAGGCTTTATAAAGTGCCATCGTTTGATGGGATGGAACATCAATCGGGCCTCTAATAAAGTTTGCATGACGAACTTCCGTTACCTCACCATTGCTGTCAGTCGCAATCACTGTGCCGCGATAATGGTAGTCACAGTAGGGGTCTTTATTGTTAAAAGACATTGGAATAGTGGTTAAGTCACGGAACTCTTCTGGACAGTGTTCTCGCATGTATTCAGCAATCTTAAAGCCATCAACAAATATAGACTCTCCCCCTGTTGCATCATTAACCAAACAATGTAGGAATTGCAGTCCAGGTTGTAATTCACGGGCCGATAAGTCTGTGTGCAAAGGCAAGCGCAGCGTTGTATTGGCTGAGGTGTTGGCTCCAGCGGTTATTTTAACATCGAAAAGTGTGCCGTAATTTGATTCGCGCATAAATGCAATGCGATCGGTAATCGCTTTTAAAGCGCTCTGTTTTGTTTCTACATCAGCAACAACACCAATCCCATAATCTCTTAAGCTGCGTAACCAAGTAAGTAACTCTGCATCGCTTTCTATCAGCGCATGACTTTGTGTTTTTGGTAGCTCATGACTGATTTTTTCTTTATCCCATATTATTGGCTTCCATTGCTTGGTCTGTACGACTTCCTCGCTGTAGCAATGGCTTAGTAGCCACCCTGGATGGTATTTACTAACATGGTTTTCGTAGTCCCACTCAATGACGATTCTATGATCATCGGTGATGTAAGCATTAGAGGCTTTGATTGTAAAAGGAACGTCACAGATTTCAAAAGTCTGCTCTCTTGTCGCTGTTGATATGCATTGAGGACAATGGCAGTTGTCACGTAGCCATAAATAATGGAACTCACTTTTATGTCCATGATCCCAAATAACGGTTATAGACTCTTCATTTTTCTCAATTTGCACTGGATGGTGAGTGATCGGATAAGGCGTGAATGAGGCTATTTCTAAGTTGGAGTCAGCTGAGCTCATAGTGTCGTCCTAAATAATAAGGTAAGAAATCATAAGATTAATATTGACTTAATCTTATGATGAAAGAGGCTTTTTCCTGTGACATTTAGTCGACTTCTTGTTGCATCAATACGACAAAAAGAAAAAGACAAAGATAACGAGGCTAGTAATACTAAGGCTTATGAAGCATTAGAAAATGCTCACATTAACCTGATGAAGTATTTTCCTATATACCCACCCCTGATATAGCGATGTCTACGGCACTTTTTCCCATGGTTTGGGGGCCTACATATTGCTCGGAAAAAGGTTGTCTTGAGAGAATCTTACGAACCAATGGCTCAAAGTACTCCAAAGGTTTGGTTGGATAATCTGGATCGAAGGATGCTTGATCCCATTTCTCACAGAAATCGACACAACTCTGGTACCAAGGATGATCTTTTAGATAGTCTCGCTCATTTGGGTTGCCGCCAGAAAAGTGAATGTAGTAATAGTTCTGGAATAAGCCATGTTGATTGATAACCCAAGTGACTTCTGGTCGTACGTATGGGCGTAAAATAGAGGCAGCAAGTTGCGCATGGTTGTAGGGAGAAAGGTCATCTCCGATGTCATGGATGAGTGCAGCAAGAATCATTTCCTCATCTGCACCATCGGCTTCCGCTCTTGTTGCCGTTTGTAAGGAATGCTCTAGTCTTGTTACTTGATAACCTGATAAGGTATTTTCAAGGTTCTTGAGGGCATTAATAATACGATCTGGAAATCCTGCGGCGTATTCTATTTCGTGTTTCTCTAAAAAATCGTATTCTTCTTTAGTGCCATCTTTCATTTGACGAAATTGTACCGTTTTCATTTATCTCTCCTACTAGTGACTTACTTATATCGAGATTTTTTTCTTGAGTGATACATAACGCCCTTTTGGCTCATCAAGATCTATATAAGCACCTTGTAGATGCCTATGCCCTTCATTAGGGTCAAAAGCAGTACGACCATGTAATACTCGAGTGTTATGGAACATCTGAAGTTGCCCCGGTTCTAGCTTAAAGCGCCACTCAAAGCGTGGATCAGAGAATAGCTGCCCTAATCTCTGACGTGCTCGGTGGAAAACCTTTAGTTTTTCTGGTTCTAGTAATGGTAGAAAATCTAACCTAGGACTATAGGCAACACCTTCTACGCGATTAGCGGAATCGAGTTTAATCATAGTCCGACGTTCAATGAGATCGACATCTTGATCGTAGTGACGGTACCTGACTGGGATTGTGCTGAGTAATTCGACGCCATAAGGGTCTTCTTTACGTAGCTGTTCTATGACAGACAAGCTATCTACTAATGTTGATAAACCGCCAGTGGTTTCATTTTGAATACAATGAAGCAACTGCACTCCGGGCATTGGATCACGATAAGGGTTATCGGTATGTGGACCTAGAGATACAGAGCGATAGGCTAAGTCATTAGAGTCTGGACGTGTGTATACCTCGAAATGTTTGCCAAAGTTGGTTTGGCGAACGTTACCGAAGCGCTCTGCAACCTCTAAAACGGCATTAGGGCGTTCCGGAACACCGTTCACAATAATAAGACCGTATGCTAAAAATATTTCTAATGCATTTAGAAGGCCCTTTTCAGAGGTTAAGTCATCATACTGTACGAAAAAAGCGGATTTATCTGTATCGCTGAGCCAAGATTTTGTGGCTGGCGTGCCATCCCACATATCAAAATCAGCATAAAATTCATTGATGTCATATGTTCCGGTGTAATCATCACTGAATGATATTGTCAGCTTTTCTTCCGGTATAATAGACTCGATTTTCTTTATGCTAAGGTCTTCAGATAACTGATGAGGGTCGAAAAAGCGTTGCTTGGAAACCTTGTCTAAGTGGTACTCATCTTGGCAACGCTCTCGAAGCCATAGGGCAGGCAGTTCAATATTTTGTCCATTAAACTGGGCAAGTAGCGTATTGCTCTCTTCACTGACTGAAAATCTGACTTCTTTCATCGCTATCCCTCATTTATATTGGAATCAGTATCCACTTTATTCTTTCAACGTAGTTTGTCTTGGTTTGTTCAGACATTAAGAATGGTGCTGTAGGTTGATGTTTACGTAACAACAGCGCTGTTACATGCTTTTCCTTGTTTAAAATCTGCCATGTTTAAGACAACTTGACTAACGATGGCTGAAATAGACGATGATGATGCAATATGAGGGGTTATGGTTATCCCTTGAACGGACCATAAAGGATGATTACTAGAGAGCGGTTCTTCATCAAATACATCTAGTAAAGCGCCTTTAAGTTGATTGCTGTTAATAGCATCGATTAAGTCACTATGAATCATATGACCGCCTCTGCCGCAATTGATCACATACGACCCTTGTGGCATTTTATTGAATGTAGATTGAGATAAAATACCTTGGGTATGTGGGTTCAGAGGCAATAAATTAACGAGAATATCTGCTTTACTCAGAACAGTACTTAACGCACCGTCTCCGCTGTAGCAATTCACTCCATTCAACTCTTTTTGACTACGAGACCAGCCATGAACGGTGTAGCCAAATTGCGCTAGTTTTTCAGCGACATAAGCGCCTATTTCTCCTAGCCCTAATAAACTTATTTGAGTGTCAGATGCCGAGCGCTGAGTAAGAGGTCTCCACTGTTTATCATCTTGGGACGCTCTGTATTGTTCAAAATCTCGTTGATAATTTAATATTCCCCATAAAATATATTCCAACATACCGTGTTTTTGAACTGGGTCCACGATGCGAAAAACAGGTAGCTTAGAGGTTAGTAGTTTTTCCCCTAGATGATCTACTCCTGCAGATAGCGCATGCAAAACTTTAATGTTTGGATAATCAACTAATAAAGATTCAGGCGGATGCCAGCAGGCTGCCAACTCAGCATTTTCTGAATCCGTATCATTTGGTAAGTAAACGTTGATTTCAGGGTGCGATTTCTGGAATTCTGCTTTGATCGCATCGGTAAATTCAATGTCATTAGATGCTAACAATATAGACATACTCATGACGTTAATCCTTATAAGAGGGATCAATTCGATCCAATTTTCTTAACCAAGCTTTCCAGACGAACTGACGCTCATGATCTACACCTTTAAATTGGGAATTAACGTGTGCAGCGAGTTTCTCAGGAATCGGTACGATTTTGTTTAAGCCTGCCATTTGAGCTGTGGCTAATTGAATTTCACAGGCTTTATTTAGGTAGTACATGATTTGAAACGCATCTGCGACTGTTTCGCCGACGGTCAGCAAACCGTGATTACGTAGAACTAACCCTATATTATCGCCAAGCGATGCCTGAATTCTTGTACGTTCTTCAAGATTCCATGCGACCCCTTCGTAATCATGGTAGCCAAGGTTATTATAGAACTCAGTGCTAATTTGATTGAGCATCAATAACCCATCATCACAAGCGGCTAATGCCATACCGGGTACTGTGTGTGTGTGCATTACACAATGAGCATCTTCACGCGCCGTATGTACCGCGCTGTGAATCGTAAATCCCGCTAAGTTGTAGCCAGCATCGCCTTCTAAAATTTTGCCATTAACATCAACGATGACTAAATCACTTGCCTTAACTTCATCAAACATAAGGCCAAAAGGGTTGATTAAGAATCGAGGAGTATCGTCTATATCAGGTAAGCGTACTGAAAAATGGGTATAGATCGTATCTTCCCACCCAAGCATTGCTGCGAGGCGATAGGCTGCGGCTAAGTCGTGGCGTAAAATAACTTCTTGTTGTGCGTAGTCATTACCCATTGGTTTGTTCCTATAAATTCAGTTGCTATATCAAAATTTTCTGCAGGAAAGACTTTTTTGAAATTAGTCGTCCATACACTATGTTGATTTATTTAGACTGTGTAATGCGAATCTCATCGTGGATAAACCATCCGACAAACTATTAGGTTAAGAGAATTCTAGCGTGAGAGGCGTGTGTCTTCGTGATACTTAATCGACGGCTTGTTGCATGTTGACGACATTTTACATTTTATAGTAGCTATATTTTTACATTCGAGATCAAATCACGCTAACTTATATGAAGCCAATCTCAAAGAAAATAGCGACACTCAATTGGTAGAAAAGAAATCTTCGATCAATATGTTTTAATTGATTTTAGATGAAAAACTTATTAGCTTACCTCAACATTATAGAATTTTTATTAGGTATATGTTCTCCATTCATTGTGGGTATCTAGCTTGTCATTACGTAGCGAAAGTGGGCTTTTACAGTGAAAAATACTTTTAATAATAAGCTCGAATGATCATAAGCGTAAGATCTTTTATATAAAAATATTGTCCTGAACTTTTAATATAGGCCCAGATATGAAAATGGAAAAAATCGCTATTGTTCAAGAAGCACCAGTGTTACTTGATTTAGAAAAAGGTGTAAAAAAAGCCGCTAAGTTAATTCGTGAAGCAGGGAAAGAAGGGGCTGATTTAGTTGTGTTTCCAGAATGTTGGTTAACGGGTTACCCTGCTTGGGTTTTTGAAATGGCTGGGTGGGATTGTTCAAATGCTCGGCATTGGTATGCTAAATTTTTAGCCCAATGCCCTACAGCAGAAGATGATGCATTGTTACCTATTCGAAAAGCAGCAATAGACGCTGGAGTACATATTGTTATGGGTTTTAATGAAAAACCTCGTACTTCTAGCGGCTCTATTTTCAATAGTACTATGACTATTGGACCTAAAGGTGACACGCTTAATATCCATCGAAAACTGATTTTAACACTCACTGAAAGAAATATATGGGCGCAAGGGGATGCATCGGGGTTAAAAGTGATTGAGTCAGATATAGGGCGTATAGGTTCCCTTATTTGTTGGGAGCATTGGCATCCTCTCGCACGTCATACTTTACATCATCAAGACGAACAAATTCATATTGCTTGTTGGCCAGATATGGCTGATAGCCACGCTATTGCTTCACGGCACTATGCTTTTGAGGGACGTTGTTTTGTTGTTGCTGCTGCCCAATATCTTACCACTGATGATGTACCTGATGAGTTAGTTGAGGCTTATAGAGCTGGTACTGGTGCACCAAACGAAATAAGCAATGTACTGTTTAACGGTGGTAGTGGTGTGATTGGCCCTGATGGAAATTGGGTCACCGAACAAGTCTTTGGAGAAAGTAAAATAATTTATACCGATATAGATCTTACTGATACGGTAAAATTCAAACAGGATTTAGATATCGTTGGTCATTATTCACGTGACGATATTTTTCAATTGTCAGTAAATTGCACGACACCGCAAGGCCTCATTGTGAAAAATGATGTGGATGTTAATAATACAAAAAATCCTGCTGAATAACATAAACATAAACATAAACATAAACATAAACATAAACATAAACATAAACATAAACATAAACATAAACATAAACATAAACATAAACATAAACATAAACATAATTAGATACCTTTGTATGATCAATCGATGTCTCTATGATTGTTTATCAAAGTTTCTTTTTTTATTCTTTAAAGTCTAGGAATACGCTCCTGCCAGAAGGTGATCAACTGGGTGTAGTTGGTCACAATGGCGTCAATGAGTTGTTGGTCAGTGTAACGGTTTGCTAACCATTCACGACTTGGTGCGCCAAAGATAGAGCGGCCAACGGCGAAGCCTTTAACGATATTAAAACCAGTACTATTGGTAAAGCCTTGCTTGAGTTCTGTCATGGGCGCATCTAGCCCTAGCATGACGACACCACGACAATGAGGGTCACGAGTTTCTAATGTTTTTGTGAGTGCTTGCCAGTTTGCAATCGATTGCGGTGGCAGTTTCCACCAGTCTGGTCGCACACCTAGGTCATAAAAACGAGTGACTGAGTTAGTATAAATAGCGTCATCATAATCTTTGTCTTTTGGCGGGATGAGTTCCAGTAAAAACTCATGTCCAGAAACACAACATGCGTGATAAAGCTCGATGATCTGCCGTTCTTGTGCGTGTCTAAGTTGTTTTTCATCTTGGTTATGATAGAAAACGAGGCATTTCACAATGTGTTCTTTGGGCCAGCTTTTTAAGCGTGAACCAATACTGCGACCGCCTTCTAATTCCAGTGGTCGTGAGCCGGGTACCTCAACAGGACGCCCGATCCATAAATGCCGACCTGTAACATCGTTGAGAGCATCTTGCCCGTAGGTGTCATCGATTAATACGCCGTGTTGTATTGGTGTTATATTGATTGCTGTTTTCCCTAGTTTTACATCAGTTTTCATTTGGCTTTCTAATGCTTGTACAAACAGGCTCTTCAAATGGCTGATACGTTCTACTACTTTCCCTTCTTCTAGGTCGCCTTCTTCCAATGCCATATCATGTAATTGCTTACGATGGTCAAAGGCGAAAATACACAGGTTTTGCCAGTCATAAGGTAAGCGTTCGGTGGTGACTCGATGTAAGTGGTTGAGTTCTGTATCGAGATCAGGGCGTTCGATTTGATGCGCATTTTTAAGGTAATGATCTAGCTCTTCTGAGCTTGGTGCTGCGGGTGCGCAACCATGTCGCGAGACAACCAATGCCCCGCATGCGTTGGCGTAATCGCAGCAGTTTTTGTGCGATTCGCCTCGTATCCATCCTCGTAAAAAGCCACTCATAAAGGCGTCGCCAGCACCCAGCACATTCATGACATCAACCAGAACACCTGTATGAACGATAAACTCGTCAGCACGCTGTGGAATGTCATTTTCAAAGACGGTGCAACCTTGTGAGCCTAGTTTTAGCACAATGGTGGCGTTGCTTAATTCACGAACGCGGTTCAGTGCGGTAATGGTGTCGGTGCTCGCGCCAGCAATGTGTATTTCCTCTTCGGTTCCAACGATTAAATCAAAGTCACTTAAAATGCTCTGTAAGTGGGTTGAGACTTTATTGTTGGAAATGAAACGAGTTTCACCATCGCCAGGGTTGGTGAGCCCCCAAAGGACAGGGCGATAATCAATGTCTAAAACACGTTTGGTGTTTGTTTGTTTTGCGTATTCAAGCGCTTGCTTGCTGGTGGCGTAGGTACTTTTTGTAGAGAAATGGGTGCCAGTAATGAGTAAGGCTTTCGCTGAACCGATAAAGTTTTTATCGAAATCTTCTTTGGCGATAGCCATATCCGCGCAATCTTGACGGTAAAAAATTAATGGGAATGTGTCTTTATCTTTAATACCAAGGACAACTAAACCGGTTAAGCGTTCGGGATCTGTTATCACATGACTCGTATCCACATTGGCTCGTTCAAGCTCTTCTTTTATGAATCGTCCCATGTGTTCGTCGCCAACCCGGGTCAGCATGGCGCTTTTCAAGCCGAGTCTCGATGTGCCAAAGGCAATGTTACAAGAGGAACCACCGAGGTATTTTGCAAAGCTGTTTACGTCTTCTAAACGGCTACCTATTTGCTCTGAATAAAAGTCGACAGCGGCACGTCCTAAGCAAATTAAATCTAAGTTTTTATTCGTCATCGTTTTCTCCATCATGAAGCTTCTTTCTTATGATTATTTTCAATCAAAATAGAATTTATATTTCAATATGTCAATATTTTAGAATTAATTTTCTATTTTGTTGTGTTTTAAATAGAACTCTACTGATGAATGTCGGTAAAAAAATGAGATGAATCAAGGGTTTCAGTAGACAGCTTGTTATATGGCAAGTTAGAATTTTTATTCTAAAAATAGAATAAACCAACCTAATGTGAAATCTATAGACATGGAACATCAAACACCTAATAAACTCCCTGATTTATTAGATCAAATAAGAAGTCAGTATGATCTGCTGAGTAAGCGTTTACGCCAAGTCGCAGACTTTGTTTTGCACTCACCCAGTGGCGTTGCGTTTGGTACCGTGGCGACTTTATCTAAACAAGCTGAAGTACATCCTTCTACTTGGGTAAGGTTTGCTAACACCTTTGGTTTTAGTGGGTTCACTGAAATGCAAAAGTTGTTTAAAAACAGTCTGATGCAAGAAATACCAGATTATCAAGAACGAGTTCGTTCGATTAAAGATAAGCAAAAAGAGAAAGAAAATGGTCAAGTGGCTGGCTTATCTGTATCGAGTTTGTTGGCTGAATTTGCCCATGCGAATGCTTTAGCATTAGATGATTTGGCGACGAGCATGAGCGATGAGAACTTGAAAAAAACCATTCATATTTTAGTGAATGCAAAGTCGTCCTACGTTATGGGAGTTCGTAGAGCGTTCATGGTAGCGAGTTATTTTGCCTACGCTTTGCAGCATATTGATCAAAAAGCATATCTTATCAATGGTATGGGTGGCATGTATGACGAGCAGACTTCTAATTTCGAACATGACGATGTTTTAATAGCGGTGAGCTTCTATCCATATGCCGCTGAAACTCAAGTTGTTGCTGATACGGCAATTGAAAAAGGCATGCCTCTGATTGTGATTACCGACAGTCTTTTAAGTCCATTAGCTCAGATGTCTAGCGTGAGTCTTGTGGTGAAAGAAGCGGAACTTCATAAGTTTCGTTCCTTGTCTTCTTCTTTGGTACTCGCACAAACATTATCGATTGCGTTGGCTTATGAATTAGAGGCAAAAAAAGAAGGAAGTTAATATTTGCATGGTGAAATATTGACTTTTTGCAAGCGCTTGCATTAATGTGTTTTAGGTTCTTAATACACACATTAATAGGAAGTATAAAAATAATGAAACTTCATCTATCTAACGCGCCATGTTCATGGGGCATTGAGTTCGCAGACAACCCAAGCAACCCAGCATGGGAAACCGTTTTACAAGAAATTTCTCAAGCAGGATACAAAGCAACGGAGCTTGGACCGTTAGGTTATTTGCCGACAGACTCTCAAATGCTCGCGTCTAAATTACAAGAAAATGGATTAGGCCTTATTGCAGGCACCATTTTTAAACACCTACACAAGCCTGAAAAACGTGCTGAAATTCTCGAATACACCAGAGAAACATGCAAACTTCTGCAAGCTCAACAAGCAAAATACATGGTTGTTATTGATCATGTCTCTTCTCCTAGAACGGATCAAGCGGGTCAAATTGAAACTGCCTATCGTTTGCCAACCTACCAATGGGACGAAATGATGAAGACAATTACTGAATTGTCTTTAATTTGCCGTGAATACGATATTGTCCCTGTTGTGCATCCGCATGCTGGTACCTTTATTGAATATCGCGATGAGATTGATCGCGCGATGAAAGATCTAGACGGGGATTTAGTTAAGCTTTGTGTGGATTCTGGTCATTGTCGATATGCGGGTATTAACCCTTCTGAATTGATTGAAGCGTACCAAGATCGTGTTGAGTACATTCACTTTAAAGACATCGATGAGACTGTGTTAGAGCACACAGTAGCAAACAACGTTGATTTCTATAAAGCGATTGGTAATGGCGTATTTTGTCCGCTTGGCAAAGGCTGTGTCGATTTTACGCAATTGCGAGCTACCTTAGAGAAAATTAATTACAACGGTTGGATTACGGTAGAGCAAGATGTTGATCCTGCGGCAAAAGACAATAGTTCGTTAGAAAATGCTCAAGAAAGTCGTCAATTCATTGAGGAACACTTTCTCCAGTAAGCCGTTAATTATTTCCTTAATTATTAACTTACTAGAAGCGCTTTTCCTTCTTTTCGGAGAAAAAGGAAAAGCGCTTTTCTTTCAAAGGCTTTTTCCATAAGGAAAGACACAATGGCAAATCCTGTAATTAATGCATTAGGTAGAAAGCTTCGACTTGGCGTTATCGGTGGTGGCCCCAGTTCATTTATTGGTATTGTGCACCGAGGTGCATCCACGCTTGAAGAATATTATGACGTGAAGGCAGGGGTTTTTTCATCCAACCCTGTTAAATCAGTGGCGAGTGCAAAAGAATTAGGTATCGAACGCGGATATGCGACAGCGGAGGAGATGATCAAAGTTGAAGCCGCACGTGAAGACCGTGTTGATGTTATTGCGATTATGACGCCGAACAACAGTCATTATGCTATTGCTTGCTTGGCGATTGAATATGGTTTTCACATCATGTGTGAAAAGCCGTTAACGAATGACATGAATGAAGCTATGGATTTAGTCAAAAAAATCCAAGACAGTGATGTCGAGTGCTGTGTTGCCTATGCTTACTCTGGTTTTCCAATGGTACGTGAAGCAAGAGCGATTATTGAAGCAGGTGAACTCGGTGAGATAAGAATGGTTCAGTGCGATTATGTACAGGGCCATTTGGCAGAATTAACCGAATCGGAAAAAGACGGTACAAACTGGCATATGGACCCAAAAATGGCAGGCCCTTCTTTGATTATTGGTGACATTGGTACTCATTGTTATCATTTGGCTTCGTTCGTGTCTGGGATGACCCCGAGTGAATTAAGCGCTGATATTACAACGGTTGTACCAGGTCGAACCGCAGATGATTACACAGGTATTCTAACTCGTTATAAGAACAAAGCAAGAGGCTCTTTTTTCATTACTCAGGCAGCAGCAGGTGCTGATCATGGATTGTATTTAAGAATTTATGGCAGTAAAGGCGGCTTGGAATGGCATCAAGAGCAGCCAAATCAATTGCTTGTTAGAAGCCTCGATCAACCCACCAAGATTTTGCAAAAAGGCGGAATTGGTTTGCATGAAGCCGCGAATAGAGTGTCACGTATTGCGTTAGGCCACCCAGAAGGCTATCGCGAGGCGTTTGCGAACCTTTATACTGATTTGGCAGAGGTTATTGTTGCGCAGCATACTAAAGAGCCTGAAAACCCTCTCGCTCGGTACTTTCCTAATATTGAAGATGGTGCAGCTGGCGTGAAGTTTGTCGAAGCAGCGGTAAAGTCTAATAAAAACAACGGAGAATGGGTCTCTTTACTCTAAAAAAGTATTTTAAGAACCATGCTTTGGATGGTGTTTTTTTGAAGAGGTGCATAAAACTATTGTTTTAATGTGCCTCTTTCGATGACTTTACAAGGAAGTAAACGTTGTTCTGTTGGAAGGCCGGGTTGTTCGATTCTATCGATGATGAGGTCAACCGCAGCAAAAACCATTTCTTCTATTGGCTGTTGTACTGTTGATAGATTATAAGCCCCCCACGACGCCATAGACATATCATTGAAGCCAAGGACGCCGAGGTCTTCAGGGCATCTCTTACCCATCTCTCTCGCTGAATCTAAGGTAGCGATGGCAAGTATGTCATCACCACAGAAGACGGCTTCGATCTCTGGATTATTCGTTAATAGCTCTCGTGATTTGATTCGGCCTGAGTCATAAGAGTAAGTGTCACAGTGTTCAATTGCGACTAATTCAAGCCCATTTTCCTTCAATGTGGTAATGGTGCTTTGCTTACGATCAATAGTTGTGGTGGCATTGATTGGTCCCCCTAAAAAAGCGATTTGTTTATAACCACGTGCAATTAATAACTCAACGCCCATTTTTCCGCCATTGTAATTGTCTGCTGTAACCACACTAATCGAACCGCTTAAATTCGTACGACCGAACATTATGGCAGCTGGCAGTTTCGCTTTTGTACACACTTCCGCAAAAATAGTGGGCAACACAGATGACAGAAACAACACGCCATCAACACGATATTGTAATAGAGTATCTAAGACTATTTCGGGCTTCGACTCCGTGGTGAGATTTTCAATAAGAGATAGAAAATTTCTTGATTTCAATTCCTTGGTAATCAAATCTAATACTTCAATAAAGAATGGGTTTTCAAAATTGCTTGAAATAATACCAATTAATCGAGTGCGATTTGTCATCAAAGACTGCGCCAGCATATTTGGCTTATAACCTAGCTCATTTGCGGCAGCTTTAATTTTGTCTCGTGTTTTTTTTGAGACGCTTGCACCATCTGTGAAGGTTCTTGAAACGGCAGATAAAGAAACGTTTGCCTTGTCTGCTACCTCTTTTTGAGTGATGTGCTTATAACGATCTTGTGACATGGGAAACCTTATGGTTTTTCTGAATTTTGCTGTTTAAACGAACTAATCTGTTTGTATTGTTTATTGACACAATAGTACGTTTTTTTACGTTATAAAGGCTATTTTCGTACAATTTATAGCATATTAACGTGAGTGATTTAAAAGTTATAAGACATTATTAGATACGTTCTATCATTCAATTCAGATTTTATCGATATAGTCGGAATTTTTATTCTTAATGTCTTCCTTGCTTATTTATAGCTGATTTTTACGCTTTTATATTACTAATAATAAGTTTTAAATATTTTATTGCAAGCGCTTGCAATAAAATATTCTTGTTGCTAGTCTGACAATCAAGTGATCTTGATTTTGTTAAATATACGGTTCACTTACTGATTTTTATTGCTCAAATAGAACAAAAATAAAACAATAAAAGGATGAGATGAAAATGATTAAAAAAACCCTACTGGCTGCTTCTGTAGTTTGCGCTGCTTCGAATTTTGCTTTTGCTGACACGCTTGTGATTGGTGCTCCAATGCCTTCATTCGCAGATAAGTGGATGAGTTATTTATTTGAAGGTATTAATGATTTTAATGACAAACACAGTGATGTTGAAATTAAAATGACAGATGCGAATGAAGATCCTAGTAAAATGCTCAACGACGTTGATAACTTCATTGATGCTGGTGTAAACGCACTTCTTGTTGTTCCTACAGACATAGCCATAGTGAAACCTATCGCGAAGAAAGCCAACAGAGCAAATATTCCACTTGTGATTGTTAACCGTCTTCCAGACGAAAGTGCTATGAAAAATGTCGATGCTTATGTGGGTTCTGAATCCATACAGGCAGGCATCATTCAGGCTGAAAGCGTTGTTGGTATGTTGGATGGAAAACAGGGGAATATTGCCATTCTGATGGGCGTTTTAGGTCACGAAGCTCAAATCAAGAGAACCGAAGGTAACAAACAAGTCTTTTCACAATATTCCAATATTAAAATCGTTGCTGAGCAAGAAGGTCGTTGGGACCGAGCGAAAGCGCTACAAATTGTAGAAGATTTATTACAAGCCCACCCTGAAATTAATGTGATCGTTGCTAATAACGACGAAATGGCAATTGGTGCGCTTTTGGCCGCGCGAAAAGCGGGGCTGACAGATGCTGATTTGATTATCACAGGGGTTGATGCCACTCCAGACGCGTTGGAATATCTTGGTTCAGGCTTAGATTCAACTGTGTTTCAAAGTGCTAAAGGTCAAGGTTACGGCGGCGCTGAAATTGCCTATAAACTCGCTAAAGGTGAGAAAGTTCAGAAAATGAACTGGATCAACTTTGAGCTCGTTTTGGAAGAGCAGAAAGTAGAATACTTATATAAGTATCAATAAGTAACCTAGTTTTTTTTCTGCTTTTATCAGGCATAAAGAAAGTTATTGGATTTGTTGTTTTGATCTCTTAGAGAGAATTAAGAGGTCAAAAAGTGAAATCTAAAACGAATTCAATAACTCTTCTTTTCTCTAATTTCACGCAACTAATAAAAACAATAACGCTTATGACTAATTCAGATTGCATTTTAGAAATGATAAATGTGAGTAAAACCTTCCCTGGTGTAAAAGCCTTGGATAAGGTGAACTTATCAATCCGCAAAGGCAGTATACATGCGTTAATGGGTGAGAATGGCGCCGGTAAATCGACTCTAATGAAGATACTGTATGGGCTGTATACGCCTGATGCAGGCGGCGAAATCTTCTTTGATGGTAAGCCTTTTAACCCTAAAGCACCGATAGATGCGATTCACACTGGTTTAGCCATGGTTCCTCAGGAAATCAGCCCTTCTGCAAACCTGTCTGTTGCTGCCAACTTCTACTTAGGTCGAGAAATTAAAAAAGGCATTCTGATGGATCAGAGTGCCATGAATGAAAAAACTAACGACATATTAAAAGAACTTGGCATTCCTATGAGCGTTGAAACATTGATGCAAAATGTTTCTGTGGCAAAAGCACAATTGCTGGCTATTGCTACCGCTGTTTCCTATGACGCCAAACTGATCATTATGGATGAACCCACCACGGCTTTGACCGAATCCGAAGTGCATCAACTCTACCGCATCGTTAAAAAAGTCCAAGAGCGCGGTATCGCTATTATTTATATTTCTCACAAATTAGGAGAAGTGTTCGAATTATCCGATGAAGTTTCTGTTATTCGAGATGGCGAATACATAGGCACTAAAAAAACCACAGACATCACCAAAGAAGAACTCATTAATATGATGGTCGGTCGTGATATGGATGAAATGTTCCAGCGCGAAGATGTCATCATTGGAGAGACATTACTGGAAGTTCGTAATTTAAGTCTACCCGGTAAATTCCACGATATTAATTTCAGTGTCAGAAAAGGTGAAATTTTTGGTATTGCTGGGCTGGTTGGTGCTGGTCGTAGTGAAGTGGTTGAAGCCTTGTTTGGTTATAAGCCAGCAGAAAGTGGTGAAATCCATTTGCACGGCAAAAAAATTGAAATTCATAAACCATGTGATGCTATTAAGCATCGTATTGGTTTTGTAACAGAAGACAGAAAACTGACCGGCTTGATGTTGAACATGAGTGTCACCGACAACATGATCATGCCGGAGTTACTCCCTTACGAAAAACACCATCTTATTTCTGAAGAGCTAGCCAGAGATGTGGCGAATTCAATGAAAGATCAACTTCGCATTAAAACGCCAACCGTAGAAACCATTATTGGCAACCTATCGGGTGGTAACCAACAAAAAGTATTGATTGCACGTTGGTTATTACTTGAACCTGAAATCTTGATTCTTGATGAACCCACTAAGGGAATCGATATTGGTGCCAAAGCCGAGATTTATAAGTTGATTGTTGAGCTCGCTCGCTTAGGAAAAGCCATCATTATTGTTTCGTCTGAAATGCTCGAACTCTTGTCTTTAAGTGATCGAATTATGGTCATGGCGGAAGGACGTGAAGTCGGCATTGTGGACCGTGACAATGCGACACAAGAAGTGATCTTAGAAATGGCAGCAGGTGGCGATGTGCCATCACAAGAAGAACAAGAATTAGAGTCTGAATATCAGACACAAGGGGTTGCATAATGATTAAGGAAGCAAGCGCTAATGCGCGAAAAACTCATTACACAGAAATTCTTAATAAATACGGAATGTTGCTCATTCTCATTTTATTGTTTTCCGCTCTTTCTTTAAAAATTGATGGATTCGCCTCATTTAGAAATATTTTCAGCATCTTAGAACAGGTTTCTATGTTTGGGATTATTGCGATTGGTGTGACCTTCGCCATTGTGACGGGCGGTATTGATTTATCTTCCGGTGCTGTTGTGGCTTTGGCGTCGGTCGTTGGCGCTTCGATTGTGACTGGAACCGAAGGCTATGGGATGACCATTTTTGCTTTCGGTGCTGCAATGTTTGTGGGCAGTATTTGTGGCCTGATTAATGGTTCGATTACAGCTTACGGACGTATACCTCCTTTCATTGCCACACTTGGGATGATGACAATGGCACGTGGCGTGGCTCAGCTTGTTAGTAATGGTCGACCAATTGATGCTAGCTCGGATGCGTTTACCTCTATTGGGGATGGATCAATTTTTGGTGTGCCAGGTCTTGTTGTTATTTATGTTCTGGTTGCAATTACCTGCCATATCATGATGAGCCGTATGAGCTTTGGTCGTCATGTTTTTGCCATTGGCGGTAATGTAAATACGGCTAAAATATGTGGTGTTAATGTCGAAATAACCCTTCTTAAAGTTTATATCTTAGCTGGTGCTCTTGCTGGGTTGGCGGGTGCCATGCTGACTTCTAGAGCGTACGCAGGAAACCCAACGTTTGGCAACATGTGGGAGCTTGATGCGATTGCAGCTGCCGTTATCGGTGGTACCTCTCTTGCTGGTGGTGTGGGCTCTGTACCTATGTGTATTGTCGGTGCTTTGATTATCGGTGTGATGAATAAAGGCCTAAATATGTTGGGTGTAGACCCATATTGGCAGCAAATAATCAAAGGCATGATCATCATTGGTGCCGTTCTATTGGATGCTCAAAAACGTAAAAAAGCGTAGCTGTAAAAAGCGTATCCATTAAAAACGCAAATGTAAGAAATAGTCGTTAGCGTCATAGTTTTGTCATTAATCTAATAATAAAAAGAGAAGTCTTATGGATACAGTTCGTCTCACTGTAGCGGAAGCGCTGGTAAAATATTTAGTGGCTCAGAAGATTGAAATTGATGGTCAAGTTGAGTCGTTATTTGGTTGTTCGTTCGCTATTTTTGGACATGGCAATGTGACTTGCCTAGGTCAGCAATTGAAAAATGTCGAAGATCAATTGCCTACATGGCGTGGGCAGAATGAGCAATCAATGGCAATGGCGGCGGTGGCTTATGCAAAAGCCAACAACCGTCAACGTATTGGTGTCGCCACCACATCTATTGGTCCTGGAGCAACAAACATGGTGACAGCGGCAGGTATTGCGCATACCAACCGTTTGCCTTTGTTAATGATGGCGGGTGATGCTTATGCCAGTCGTTTACCTGATCCTGTTCTGCAACAAACGGAACATTTTCACTCCCCATCTATCACGGCAAATGATGCCTTTAAAGCGGTAACTCGTTATTGGGATCGTATTATTCACCCTGCTCAGCTATTGCAAACCTTGCCTTTAGCCTTGGATACCTTACTTGATCCTGCTGATTGTGGTCCTGTGTTTTTAGGGTTACCGCAAGACGTACAAGGTATTGCGTTTGATTACCCGGTGCGTTTCTTTGAAGAAAAAGTACACCGTATTCGTCGACCACAACCTGAACAATGTGATTTAGAGCAGGCCGTTAAATTGATTAGCAACGCCAAGCAGCCTTTGATTATTAGTGGTGGTGGTGTTCATTATTCTAGAGCAACGGATGAACTAGCCGCCTTTGCAAAACAACATCAAGTTCCGGTTATCGAAACTATTGCAGGGCGATCTGCATTACTTCAGGACAATCCTTTAAATGGAGGGCCCATTGGAGCGACAGGCTCGGATTCTGCCAATTATCTTGCTGCTCATGCGGATGTAGTGATTGCGATAGGAACCCGGTTGCAAGATTTTACAACAGGTTCATGGTCTGTATTCCGTAACCCAAACTTAAAAATTATTAGTATTAACGTTGGTCGTACGGATGCCATAAAGCATTTGGCGATGCCTATTGTTGCGGATGCCAAACAGGCTCTTTCTCAGTTAAATAGCCTTTTAGGAACATGGAAAGCAAGCATGTCTTGGGCTTCGTTAGCACAAGAAAAATCGGCTGAATGGAAGGCCTTGTGCCAACAACGAAGTGCAGTTGTTGGCACAGAAATGGCCTCTTATGCTCAAGTTATCGGCGCGGTGAATCGTTTAGCTGAGACAGGCGACACTGTGTTAACGGCAGCGGGTGGTTTGCCTGCTGAGTTGAATATGAATTGGCAGAGCAAGCAGATTGGTAAATTCGATATTGAATTTGGCTTCTCTTGTATGGGCTATGAAATCGCTGGTGGTTGGGGGGCGAAAATTGCTAACCCTGATAACGATGTCATTGTCTTGGTTGGTGATGGTTCTTACATGATCCTCAACTCAGACATTTATAGCTCTGTTTTGACGGGTCATAAGATGATCGTGATTGTTTGTGATAACGCTGGTTTCGCTGTCATTAACAAGCTGCAAAACAATACAGGTAATGATTCTTTTAATAATTTATTAGCGGATTGCCGTCGCCCTGATGGTGAGTTGGCGCGAGTAGATTTTGCCAAACACGCCGAAGCGCAAGGTGCGATCAGCGAAAAAATAAATAACATGAGTGAGTTTGATGGCGCTTTTGCAAGAGCAAAAGCTGCGAGTCAAACCTCGGTCATCGTCGTCGATATCGATCCTACTAAATGGTCAAGCTGTGACTGCTGGTGGGAAGTGGGTTTACCAGAAATAACACGCAACAAAAAAGTTGAAAAAGCCGTTAATGACTTTAATCAAGGTCGTACACATCAGCGCCGTGGCGTATAGGGAGATAACACATGTTTAATGAAGAAATGCGTTCTGAACAACCTCTACGTTGGGCAATGGTTGGCGGTGGCCGTGGCAGTCAAATCGGTTATGCACATCGTTCTGGTGCGACACGTGACGGTCACTTTCAATTAATGGCAGGAGCGTTTGATATTGATGCTGATCGTTGCCGTGATTTTGGTACCAACTTAGGTTTATCTGCGGATCGTTGTTATGCCGATTATCTCACTATGTTTACCGAAGAAGCGAAGCGTGATGATGGCATTCAAGCGGTATCGATTGCGACACCGAATGCGACTCACTATCCCATTGCAATGGCGGCGCTAGAATCAGGGCTACATGTTGTATGTGAAAAGCCAGTTACCTTTACGGTGGTTGAAGCCGAAGATTTAAAACGAATAGCACAAAAACATAATCGAATTTTTGGGGTTATGTATGGTTACGCTGGTTTCCAAATGATTCATCAAGCACGAGAAATGATTCAGCGAGGAGACATTGGTGAAGTGCGCGTGATTAACATGCAATTTGCCCATGGTTTCCATGCTCAAGAAGTCGAGAAAAATGACCCTGGTGCAAAATGGCGCATGAACCCTGCGGTTTCTGGGCCAACCTATGTTTTGGGCGATATCGGTACGCACGCCTTTTACATGGCGCAGCTAATGACGAATTTGGATGTGGAAAGCTTGTGTTGTACGCGTCAGAGTTTTGTTAAATCACGAGCGCCTTTAGAAGATAACGCCCATGTGATGATGCAATTTTCAAATGGTGCGGTAGGAACATTATGGGCCAGCGGTGTTAATGCGGGTTCTATGCATCAACAAAAAATTCGTATTGTCGGTGAGAAAGCCAGTCTTGAATGGTGGGATGAACGTCCGAACCAACTTAGCCTTGAAATTCAAGGTGAGCCAGCTCGAGTATTAGAGCGTGGTATGAGCTACTTACACAAAGATAGTTCAGCAGTGGACAGTGACCGTATTGGTGGTGGACATGCTGAAGGCTTCTTTGAGTCTTGGTCGAATATTTACAGTCGTTTTGGCGTTGTGATGAAAGCAGCGAATCGAGGAGATCAAGCAACAATCGATGCAACATGGTATCCAGATATTGATGCCGGCATTGAAGGTGTTCGTTTACTTGAGCGCTGTGTTGATTCCGCGGATAACGGCGCCAAATGGGTGAAATATCATGACTAGTTTAGCGTACCCAGCTAACCGATCTCTAGATGTAATTTGCTTCGGGCGAGCGGGGGTAGATTTGTATGCACGTGAAGATAATGTCGATATGACGGATGTCTCTGGCTTCGATAAATTTGTCGGAGGTTCGCCCGCTAATATCGCTGTTGCTTTGTCTAAATTAGGCGCCAAAGCGGGTTTGATAAGCTGCGTTTCTGACGATGGATTAGGGCGTTATGTCTGTGATTACTTGCGTAGTCTAAAAGTTGATTTGAAAGGCATGACCATTGATAAATCCGGTTCTCGTACCAGCTTGGCGATTACTGAAATGAAAGCCAGTGATTGTGAAGTGGTTATTTACCGTAACAATGCAGCTGATCTGGCGTTGTCTATTAAACAAGTCGACAAAGCCTACATTGCTCAAGCCAAAATACTCTTGGTATCGGGAACAGCGCTATCAACAAGCCCATCTAGAGAAGCCGCTTTGGCTGCGATTCGCTATGCGAGAGACGCTGGTACAGTGGTTATTTTAGATGTGGATTATCGAGCTTATTCTTGGCATTCACCTGAAGAGTCTTCTTTATATTATCAACTGGCTGCCAGTTTGTCAGACGTGGTGATTGGTAATCGTGAAGAATTTGATGTGATGGAAATGCTGGATAAACAAAGCACCGAAAAAAATGATGATGAAACCGCTTTTCGTTATCTAAATGATGCCACGCAAGTTGTCATTATCAAAGCCGGTGAGTTGGGGTCAAAGGTTTATACCCGAGATGGGAAAAACTTCACACAAGGTATTTTTCCTGTCGAAGTTAAAAAACCGTTTGGTGCTGGTGATTCGTTTGCAGGTGCACTTATGTATGCCTTGTTACAGGGTCATAGTTTGCAAGAAAGCGTCAAAATGGGCTCTGCGGCCGCTGCCATTAATGTATCGAAAAAGAACTGTACTGAAGCGATGCCAACACGTGAAGAGTTAATGGATTTTATTGCGACCTATGAGGCCGCTTAGCGCAAATAATGATGCAACGATTCAAGGTAAAGCGTTTTTAGACGTTATTACAGAAAAATGAGTCGTTACTTTTTTTCAACATTTTCTTTAAAAACGATCTTTGGAGACAAGTATTATGGGTAAGCATATTCCAGCCTATGACAATAAAAATGAAGCAATTATCGATGTAAACGATGACACGACACCATTGATTTACTTTAACCAAGTGTTTTTGAAAAAAGGTGAAAGTCACCAATATCAACTGAATAATTATGAAACCGCTATCGTGTTAGCCGGAGGTACTTGTACCGTTAATGTTGATGGAAAAATATTTGAAAATGTTGGTGTAAGAAAGCACGTTTGGGATGGTGATCCTGCGTCGGTTTATGCCCCAGTTAATGCCGTTGTTAAAATTACTTGTACGTCAGAAAATGCCGACTTGATGTTAGCTGGTGGGCGTTACGATGAAACATTAGAGCCGTTTGAAGTGAAGCCTGAAGAAACGGATAAAATCCAATACGGCAGTGATGACACAAAAACACATCGAAAAATTAAGCACATTTTAGGTCAGAAAAATGTGAATCAACGAGGGCGTTTACTTGTAAGTGAACTGTTCACAGTCGGTGCTGGTGGTTGGTCTGGTTTTCCGGCTCACAAACATGATACAGAACGTGGTACTGATGAAACACGATATGAGGAAGTGTATCAGTTTCGTTTCAACCCTGATCAAGGCTTTGGCGCACAATTCTTATATGAACATGAAGACGATATTGGCCCTGTTTATCACATTAAAAACCGCAGTGTGATTGCTATTGATAAAGGCTACCACCCTTGTGTCGCAGCGCCTGGCTATGAAATGTATTACTTCACTGTCATTGTGGGGGAGCATTCGAAGTCTCTTATTCAGCATTTTGATCCGAATCATGAATATCAGGTACATACAATTCCTGGCATCAAAGACATGATAAATAAATTCAAATAGTGGAGTGTTGATATGCTAGTCACACTGAATGATATTTTACCTGATGCCGCAAATTCCGATTACGCCATTCCTTGCTGCAATGTATTTGGTTATGAAGAGGGTAGAGCCATTGTGGAAGCGGCTGAGTCTTTGAAGAGTCCAATTATTTTGGCTGCTAATAAAGATATGGTCGATTTTATGGGCGTTGAGGCGTTAGCGAAAATGCTACTGTCTTTGGCCAATGGTAGCTCCACTGAGGTCTGCGTTCATTTAGATCATACTTATGATGAAGGAATTGTCTTCAATGCCATGCATCATGGTTTTTCTTCCGTCATGTTTGATGGGTCTCAGCTTTCGTTAGAAGAAAATATCCGACGTACGAAAAATGTTGCTCAAGTTGCTCATGCGTTAGGGGTGAGTGTTGAGGGGGAAATTGGTTCAGTGGCTTATAAAGAAGGGCGAGACCATATTAAATCAATTAACACCTCGCCAGAGGATGCATATCGCTATGCAACGGAAAGTAATCTTGATGCTATGGCGATCGCTATTGGTAATGTTCATCGTTTAACCACACCTGATTCTGTGATTGATTATCCTTTGTTGGAAGCCATTAGGAATCGCGTGACGAACGTTCCTTTGGTTATTCATGGCACAACAGGCATTAAAGAAGAAGACATTAAGCGACTGAAGAAAACGCGTGTTGCGAAATTTAATATAGGTACTTCTTTACGTATGGCGATGGGATCAAATTTAAGACGTCTAATGAATGAAGAGCAAGATAAATTCGACAAAATGTATTTTATGCAAAAGGCTATGCCTTTTGTTCAAGCTGAAGCGGAACGAATTATTCAATTGTTACGTTAAATAAATCCCGTATTGGCCTCTCTAATGGGGCATTTTTTTATCTCTAATATAATAATAAAAGGAGTGATTATGCTGAATCTCGCGTTATTCGGGGCTGGTCGTATTGGCCAAATTCACGCAAAAAATATTTCACTGCACCCAAACTGTTGTTTGGCATACGTGATTGATATGAATGATGTTGTGGCACAACAAACGGCTGAAAAGTACGGTGCTCAAGCCGTTTCCGTTGACCAAGCATTAGCCGACCCCCGTGTTGATGCGGTGTTAATCTGTAGCATTACAGAAACACATGCAGACTTAATCGAACTTGCTGCTAAAGCCGGTAAAGCGATTTTCTGTGAAAAGCCAGTCGACTTATCGATAGAGCGCGTCGATGCATGTTTGGCTGTGGTTAAAAAGGCGAATGTCCCATTAATGATGGCGTTTAATCGTCGATTTGATCCTAACTTCGCACATCTAAAATCCGTCTTGGATTCTGGTGAAATGGGCGCTGTTGAAATGCTAACCATTTCTTCGAGAGATCCAGAAGCGCCGCCAGCAAGTTATATTAAAAGTTCCGGTGGTATGTTTCGTGACATGTCGATACATGACTTTGATGTAGCACGTTGGTTGTTGGGTGAGGAGCCTGTGTCGGTTTATGCAACCGCTTCAGCTATGACGTCTCTTCATGTTAGAGAAGCGGGTGATGTAGACACTGCAATTATCACATTAACATGTAAAAGCGGAAAAATGGCGGTGATTACCAATAGCCGCAGAGCGTCTTATGGCTATGATCAAAGAGTCGAAGTTCACGCTAGTTATGGAATGCTAACGGTCAATAATATCCCTGAGAGCACATTATCTATTGCAACATCAAATGGAATGGCATCACAAAAGCCTATGGCTTTTTTCCTAGAGCGTTATGCAGAAGCTTATCGCAATGAGCTGGATGCTTTCGTTACCGGTTTACAATCTGGAGTAGAAAATTACCCTATTGGAGAAGATGGAAGAAAAGCATTGCTAATCGCTAATGCGGCACTTAAGTCTTTAGAAACAGGCAATGTGCAAACATTGGCATTGGATTAGAGTGACAAAAAAATCGTCCCAGTATCGAGTGATAAGCTGAGGCGATTTTTAAATGATTTCTTAATGATATGTATAAAACTAAGTCATTATTGATTCGCTTCAGAATCAGACTCTTCAGTTTCTTCATCACTTTCTGGCACTTTCACTGTTCTTCCTGCCATAAGACCTAGCTCAAATAGCATCCACATAGGAATTGCTAACAAAGTCTGAGAAAAAATGTCAGGCGGAGTAATCAACATGCCAACGACAAAACAGCCAAGGAAAATATAAGGGCGTTTTTTAGATAGTGTTGCAACAGTGGTAACGCCTGCTTTAATAAGTAAGTACGTGGCAACTGGAATTTCAAATGTCACACCAAATGCAAAGAAGAGTTTCAATACAAAGTTTAAATAGTTGTTGATGTCTGTCATGACAGTCACTTCACCTGGGCCAACGGTTGTGAAGAATCCAAAGATCAGAGGGAGTACAACGTAATAGGCAAACAGCACACCCGCATAAAAAAGAAATATGCTGGAAATAAGCAAAGGAATTGCTATGCGCTTTTCATTTTTATACAACGCAGGGGCGATAAAAGACCAAGCTTGAAAGAGTGTGTAAGGAACAGACAGCAAGACGGCAACAGCGAATGTTAGCTTTAGAGGCGCTAAGAAGGGTGACGCTACTTCTGTAGCGATCAGTGAGCTTCCAGGTGGTAATAACAAACGTAATGGCTCTGACACGATGAGATACAAATCGTTGGCAAAGGCATATAAACCGAGAAATAGAACCAGAATGAGGAGAACCGCTTTTAATAAACGATTTCTTAGTTCAATAAGGTGAGCAACTAAAGGTGCTTGGTTAGAAGAGCTTGTACTCATAATGCGTTACATTTCCGCGCGTCGTTTTAAACCAGTGTTAACTAGGAACGAGAGTTTGTTGTCTCGGGTGTGTTGTCTTCTACATCTTCCAACGGTGTTAAATCAGTTTTCTGTTTATCAGAAACGGCTAAAGGCGCTTCTTCGTTGGTCTCTGTTGTTTCTGTAATAGGCTTCATAGGTTCTTGTGCATAAGACTCAGGAAGTGGCGTAATTGTATTCTGAATGGCTTGCCCTTCTTTTAGAACTCGCTGATTAGTCTCGGTAATTTTTTGTTGTAGCTCTTCTTGATCGAGCTGAGCATTAATCTCTCTTTGCACCGAGTTAATGCTACGACGAATTTTACGCACCCATAAACCTGCTGTTTTCGCAGCATGAGGTAGACGTTCTGGCCCAAGAATTAATAGACCTACAACAAAGACTACAAGAAGTTCAGAAAAACCTATATCGAACACAGATTAGGCGCTCTTATCGTCTTTCTTGACATCTGAATCAATGACTTTACTTTGAGCCATTTCTTCTTTTTGAGCATCTTCTGTTTTCGTTCCGTCAGTCGTATCTTTGTCTACTGCTTCTTTAAAGCCTTTTACAGCACCACCTAAATCAGAGCCGAGGTTCTTAAGCTTTTTAGTACCAAAAACAAGAACTAAAATTGCAAAAACGATTAGTAATTGCCAAATACTGATTCCACCAAACATACATTTCTCCTGTCTATTATGTGATTCTATTAACGATTCAATACGTTAACTATAAAATACTATTTACTGCGGTTGGCTTTTTCTTCTAAGCCAGACAGGTTAAACCTGCGTGCTAGTTCATCAAGCACAGCATCAGGGCCAATATCTAAATGAGATAGCATTACAAGGGTATGAAACCAGAGGTCAGCGGTTTCATACACTAGATCGGATGTATCACCAGAGGTTACTGCATCTTTTGCTGCAATAATAGTCTCAATACTTTCTTCGCCTACTTTTTCAAGGATCTTGTTCAACCCTTTTGCATGTAGACTTGCGACATAAGAAGAGTCTGCAGCTTCGCTTTTACGTTGTTCTAGAGTGGCTGCTAGTTCAGCCAATACATCGGTTTTCATTATAGTCTCTCAGATGTTACGGTTTTAATACAAGTAGGTATAGGCCTAGTAAAAACAATCCTAAACTGGCTAAGTCTTCGGTTTTTAGGTGAGTCAATGACGTTGGATCAGTGATAAACCAAGCTGCAACTAAGCTTAATGCTCCCAGCAATCTTAACGGTCTATTTCTATGTTTCTTTTTTACTTCTGTACTGAGTTGAAGAATAGCATCTGTTTGAGCTTGAATACGCTCTTCTTGATGAGACATTTGAGATAAAGCCGTAAAAATCAAATTAGGGATCTGTGGTAACTGTCCGGCCCATTGAGGAGCTTGTTTACGGACTTCTTCCATCACGCGCTTTGGTCCCATTTGTTCACGCATCCAACGTTCTAAAAATGGTTTCGCTGTTACCCATAAATCTAAGTCAGGGTAAAGCTGGCGGCCTAAGCCTTCGATATTTAGCAACGTCTTTTCTAATAGAACTAACTGAGGTTGTACTTCCATATTGAAGCGGCGTGCGGTTTGGAATAAACCGATCAGTACTTGGCCAAATGAAATGTCTTTTAGTGGTTTTGCAAACATGGGTTCACATACACTTCGAATTGCTGACTCAAAGGCGTGTACGGGAGTACCTTTTGGAACCCATCCACTTTCGACATGCAACTCTGCAACTAAACGGTAGTCGCGTTGAAAAAAGGCTAAAAGGTTACGTGCTAAATAGTTTTTGTCTGCGTCATCTAAACTGCCCATGATGGCGCAATCAATCGCAATGTATTTAGGCTTTTCTGGATTGCTGGCATCAACGAAAATATTTCCAGGATGCATGTCTGCATGGAAGAAACTGTGAGAGAAAACTTGTGTGAAGAATATTTCTACACCACGCTCTGCTAAACATTTCATGTTCACATTGGCTTTATTAAGCGTTGGAATATCGGCTACAGGAATGCCATAAATGCGTTCCATTACCATGACATTGCGGTGGGTGTAATCCCAATAAACTTGCGGAACATAAAGTAAATCTGAATCGACAAAGTTACGCTGTAATAGCCCTGTGTTTGCGGCTTCTTTTGCAAGGTCTAGTTCATCTAAAATAGTGTATTCGTAATCAGTAACCACTTCGATAGGTCGTAAGCGACGGCCATCTTCACTTATTCTAGCAACAAGGTTTGCTAAGGTGTAAAGCAGTTTAATATCTTTGCCTATGGTCTTTTCGATTTTAGGGCGAATGACCTTTACGATAACTTCTTCGCCTGAATGTAGTTTGGCGGTATGAACTTGCGCAATGGAAGCTGATGCTAGTGGCTCAACAGAGAATTCGGCAAATAGCTCAGAAACAGGTGCTTTTAAATCTCGTTCGATAATTGCTTGAGCGACTTGTCCAGAAAAGGCTGGTACTTTGTCTTGAAGCTTAGCAAGCTCATCAGCAATGTCATCGTTTAATAGATCACGTCGAGTTGATAGAATTTGCCCGAACTTCACAAAAATAGGGCCAAGTGATTCCAGTGCTAAACGAAGACGTTCTCCTTTATTTTCACTGGCACGTTTTCTCCCGATAGAGCACACCACACCAAGGGTACAGCGTATGTACCAAGGTAATAAGGTAAAAGGAATGAATACGTCAAGACGAAAGCGTATTACGGTAAAAATAATGCGCAATAAACGGAAAACACTGGTTAACATGATTAGAATTTAAACCCTTTATGTAGTGCCACAATGCCACCTGTTAAATTTTGGTAGCTAGTACGCTCAAAACCGACTTCATCCATCATAGTTTTCAATGTTTCTTGGTCTGGATGCATGCGAATAGATTCTGCAAGGTAGCGGTAGCTTTCTGCGTCATTGGCAATCAGTTTTCCAATAGTAGGGAGCAAACGGAAAGAATATTGATCATATGCTTGTGATAACAATTCAGACTCAGGTTTTGAAAATTCTAATACTAATAAGCGACCACCTGGTTTCAAAACACGATACATGGAGGCTAAAGCTTTAGACTTGTCAGTGACATTACGCAAACCGAAGGCGATGGTAATACAATCAAAAGTATTGTCAGGGAAGGGAAGGGCCTCCGCGTTGGCTTGTACAAATTTAACATTGCCCACAACACCTTGATTTGCCAGCTTATCGCGACCAACTTTTAGCATCGAGTCATTGATATCCGCTAAAATCACTTGTCCTTCACTGCCTACTAGACGTGAGAACTTAAGTGTTAAATCACCTGTGCCACCAGCAATATCTAATACACAATTGCCTGCGCGCACACCGGATTGACTAATTGTATGACGCTTCCAAAGACGATGAACACCACCTGACATAAGGTCATTCATTATGTCGTATTTTGCTGCTACAGAATGAAATACTTGGGCAACAGCGTTAGCCTTTTCATCTGTAGGAATTTCTTTAAAGCCAAAGTGGGTGGTTTTTTTCTGATCGTCTTGCATAAACTACTTCTTCATCCTGATAGCGGCATACACCGCTTTTTCTTTTAACTAATTTTTTGGACAGTATATGTTTGATAATAAACGCTATTGTAACCGCGAGAGCAAAGTACTGGTACCGCTTTATAAACTCTATTTTTCTATCATGACTCTGTTTCTGCCAGATTCTTTTGCTATATATAGTTGTTTATCAGCACGAGAAAATAAAGCCTCAGAATCTTCTGTAGAGTTCAATTCGGCAATACCAATAGAGACCGATATTGAAACGGGTTTGCCTTGCATATTAAAAGGTGTTTTTTCAACTGCACGACGGACAGCTTCACAACGTTCGAAAGCTTGTGCTGCAGTTGTATTTTGGAATACGATGACAAATTCTTCACCACCATAACGATATATCATGTCTTCTTTTAATAAGGCCATGCGAATCTGTTTTGGTACTAAACGTAATACTTTGTCCCCTGCTAAATGACCCCAAGTGTCATTGACTTTTTTAAAGTGGTCAATATCGCAAACAGCTAAGCATAAAGATTTTTTTGCGTTTTGCATGGCTTTGCACAAAGGCATAACCTTATCTTGATAAGCTGTTCTATTGGGTAGATCTGTTAAAGAGTCTGTCATTGCCAGAGCAAGTTTTTCTTGTAGAAGCGATCGTAATGATGTGGAGTCTTTTTCCATTCTAGTAACTTTGTTTTTTAGCAATGTGATCGATTGTGTTGCTTGCTTCTCCTGTTCTTGCATATCCGTTTTGTACTCCGACATAGTGCTCGAAATAGTCGATAAACGGTCTTCAATAAGGTTTTTTAAGCTATCTAAATCATTGACACCTTGCATGGCTTTGGAGGTGTCTGCCACTTGTGTTTGTAGTTTTGTATTGAAACCTTCTCTACTTTCAGAGAGAGATTTTTGAGAATTGTAACTAGTAGAAACGGAAACATTAATGCTAGCGAGTTGTTTATTTAACTGATTTAAGTAGTTAGTCAGGCTTTCTTGTGTTTTTCCGATAGCAACCATAACGAAGTTAATAACTTCATCAAGGAGCTCAGGAAGTTGTTGTAAATTATTATTGCCCAATAATGCTTTTCTTAAATCTACAATGTCATCGTCATAGTGGGTTGGTAATTGTAAGTTATTTATTAATCCAGCAAGAGTGTGGCTGATTTGACTCATGATCTCTTTATCATCGCTTTGCTCTTCTGAACTTGAATCTTGCTTCAGTAAACGTTTGAAAAAAGAGTTTTTAGTCTGGTTAGTATCATCTGATGATTGATCGAACGTATTTTGTGAAAGGCTCAAAAAGCCTTTTAGGAGTTCTGGCCATTGTGCTGGTGATTGCCAACTTGAGCGAATTTGTGCTTCAAGTTCTTTCTTTTCAGCTTGAGGTACCGTTTTATTGCTTTGTTTCTCAAGAAGATCAATCAGGCTCTGTAATGCTTTTCTTACATATTTAGCGCGCTTAAGTTGAGCTTCGTCACTCTTAATTAATAGCGGCTCAGCATCATTCAGTACATCAAGTATTTCTTGTGCACCAGCGCCTTTCGTTATGACTTGACGGATTTGGCGAACAACGGAATCAAGCTCAGGATCATTACCTTCAGCTAACATGCTGGTTCTAGAAACTGCTTTACGTAATACTTCTATCAGTTTGTCACTTGATGATTCCGTCATATCGCCTCATTTAATATTATTTTTGACGTTCTTTCTCGATAAGAAAATCAACTACTTTGTAGATGTTTGCATTGCCATTTGCTGTCTCAGCTGTCACTAAATACTTACCATTCACGACTAAACCTGGGACACCACGAGCTCCGTATGCACGTATTTTTGCATCAGCTTGGCTTAAGCGACTATTTACAGCAAACGAATTGTATTGTTTGCGAAATTCGTCTTCACTGACGCCATATTTAACAAAAAAGCTAGCTAATGCATCTTCAGAGTTTAGATTACGATGCTCAACATGGATAGTATTAAAAATATCTGCGCGCATTTTATCTTCAATGCCAAGTAAATCAGCAACATAAAAAGCTTTTGCATGGGCTAGCCAATTACGGCCGAATACAGCAGGTAGAAACTTAAAGTCTACATCGCTTGGTGTGTTTTCTGCCCAAGCGTGAGTGATTGGTTCAAGGCTATAGCAATGAGGGCAACCATACCAAAAGATTTCTGTCACTTCGACTTTGCTTGGGTCGCTTGTACGAACCGGTGTCTTAATCGTTGTGTAGCCATTACCGTCACTATAATCTGCCGCAACAGCGCTAAGTGAGACGAAGAAAGAAAGAATGAAGGCTGAAAACAGCTTTGTCATGGATTGCTCCTAATTATATTTGCTTAAAGGTATTCGTACATCATGCACAGAATTACTACAGAATACGATTCCATTAGAGGCTGAAGGTTCTAAATTTTTGATAAGTTTACATAATATTTACATCTCTATATTTATTATTTACCGTTAAATAAGGTCAATTGTTGTGATTGAAGTCGCTTTCTAGGTTTAACATGGCAAATCATCCTGATTGCTGGCATTATATACAGCTAGCGAAATAAATATTAATGCAAATCTAAATCTACTGATGAATATCAACTTATGACCCCTTTTGACTCCATTTTTCAATCCGCACACTTTATTAAAAGTGCCGAGAAACTCTCACAATGTCCCTTAGACCAAGGTGTCGAAGTCGCATTTGCGGGGCGCTCCAATGCGGGTAAATCCACAGCGTTAAATACACTTACAAATCAAAAAAAGCTGGCTCGTACTTCAAAAACACCAGGACGAACTCAGCTAATTAACTGCTTCGGATTGAACATTGAAGATCGCCGTTTGATTGACCTTCCAGGTTACGGTTTTGCGAAGGTGCCTATTGCTATGAAAAAAGTATGGCAAGCACATATGCAAGATTACCTAATGAATCGTCGCTCTTTAGCAGGTGTTGTTCTTGTCATGGATATTCGCCATCCTCTAAAAGAATTCGATCAGATGATGTTAGATTGGGCAAAATCCAACGGCATGAAAGTGCATGTGCTACTAACTAAATCAGACAAACTTAAGCGTGGTCCTGCAAAATCTACTATGTTGGCGGTTCAAAAAACCATTAAGAATTTGGGTGTAGATGGTTCAGTTCAGACCTTTTCGTCTTTGAGTGGTGATGGTATTGATGACCTTCGAACTAAATTGTCAGAATGGCTAGTGTTTGAAAATCTAGAGCAAATTCCCATATCTCCTAACGCTTAATTATATTGAATATAATTCGTTGTGAAGATATGACATAAAAAAAGCCTCATGTGAGGCTTTTTTTATGTCTATGTTTTGGAAGTAAGTGTGATTTATTGAGGCTTTAAGTAGTCCATTAAAAAAGTATCAAAATCAACGGTGTCAGCGGCTTCAATTTCAGCTTGCTCTAGTAATGACGCTTTTGCTTTTGCAGTGAATTCAGTAATCACCTCAGCAGGAAGTGGGCGAGACATCCACTCAGCTTGTTGTTCTTTTGAAACAGAAAGCATAGCATTTTGGAAGCCTTGCTTGGTTTTACAGAGCTCTAACAACTGAGCTGAAGGTAATTGATCTTCGTTTTTCAGTTTGTTAACTTGAATTTTAACCGCTTCTTTATAAGACTCGTTTCCTGTGTTTTCCGACAAGAAATTCGCAACTTCAGCTAATTCGGTGAGTACATCCTCTGCTTTAGTGCGAAGTTTAATAGGGCCTTGGCCAAAATCGAAATTCATATCTAAATCGCGACCATGTGACGCCACTTCTTGCTGCATTTTTCGTAGTTGGCTACATTCATTCATGTCTAAATGTTCGTCGCCACGCAACATGCAATAGACTAAAAATACATCAATGAAGTAAAGCGTAGAAGCTTTCATGCCGATGGGTGAGGTTGGGTCTAAATCCATAATGCGGACTTCAATGTATTCCACGCCACGAGACTGCAGCGCAGCACTTGGGTGTTCACCTGGTTGAGTGACACGCTTAGGTCGAATGTCGCTGTAATACTCATTTTCGATCTGCAACAAGTTACTGTTCAATTGACGATATTTCCCATCCACTTTCACACCAATGGCTTGATACGCTTGATACGGTGTTTGAAGTGCTTTTTTAACCGTTTTGATGTAAGTGTCGACTTCGTTATAACAAACATACAAATCGGCTTGAGCTTTATTTTGGTAGCCCAAATCACTCATGCGAAGAGAGGTGGCTCTTGGGCCAAACCAGGTTTGTTTGTCTAACTCACTTAAAATGCTTGGCTTTTTGGGTAAAAAGCTTTCATCAATAGCAGGCGATGCGCCAAACAATAAAGATAGCATCCAAGAGCTTCGGCGGAAATTACGAATCAAAGCGAAGTAACTTTCGGACTGAAAGGCCTGTTTTTGAGCTGTGTTTAAGCTGCTTTGACCTTTGTGATTTTCTAAGAAAGACCAGAAGTCAGCATCAAATGAAAAGTTATAATGCATGCCTGCGATACATTGCATAATACGACCATAACGATTTGATAAACCTTCACGATAAACACGCTTTAGCTTTCCTGTATTGGATTCACCATAGTCCGCAATAGGAACATCTTCATTGTTACTTAAATAACAAGGCATACTTGCTGGCCACAAGCATTCATCTTGTTTGTAGATTTCATGGTTAACCAAGTTATGTACATTCTCAAGTTCTTTTACGACACCTTCAACACTTGGGTGAACCTTGGTGATGAACTCCATCAAAGATTCAGAGTAATCTGTTGTAATTGAACTATGCGTAAGCGCTGAGCCTAGGGCTTTAGGATGAGGGGCGTGAGAAATACGGCCTTCTGTTCGACTGACTCGTAGAGCTTCACGCTCAACACCTCTATGAAAGGTTAATGCTGCCGAAGGGTCTTGCTGGCAATGATTCCCCAGCGCTTGTAATGCATCTGATAAAGTGGTCAAGAAGAGTCATCCTTCTATGTTTTAAAGCACAGTGTTTAAAATAAAGCCCAGTCTAAGATAAAAACCAAGTCCAAAGTAGCGTCGAAGGAAAAAGCTTAATGTAAAAGTAATGCCGAGGATTGTACTCGGCAAAACTTACCCTCAGCAAGCGAAGGCTGCCAAGTGCACATTCATTGCAAACTCTACAAGCGCATTTCGATACCAGCGTCTGTCATACGTTGTTTTGCTTCTTGGACAGTGTATTCGCCAAAATGGAAAATGCTGGCAGCCAACACTGCATCTGCTTTACCCTTGATGACGCCATCAACTAAATGGTCTAAATTACCAACGCCGCCCGAAGCAATCACAGGAACATGAACGGCTTCGCTTATCGCGCGCGTTACACCAAGATCAAACCCATTTTTTGTCCCATCACGATCCATGCTGGTTAGTAGAATCTCCCCAGCACCGTATTCGACCATTTTTTTCGCCCATTCAACGGCATCTAAACCAGTAGGCTTACGGCCGCCATGAGTGAATATTTCCCATTTATCGACCTCACCTTCAGCGCTAACTTTTTTCGCATCAATAGCAACAACAATGCATTGTGAGCCAAAGCGTTCAGCTGCTTCACGAACAAATTCTGGGTTAAAAACTGCAGCCGTATTAATACCAACCTTATCTGCTCCCGCGTTCAACATGCGGCGAATGTCTTCACAAGTACGAATGCCACCGCCAACAGTAAGGGGGATAAACACTTGGCTAGCAATGGCTTCGACCATATGAACCGTCGTTGCTCGGTCGTCAGAACTGGCGGTGATATCCAGGAAGGTGATTTCGTCCGCTCCCTGTTCATCATAGCGTTTTGCTACTTCAACAGGGTCGCCGGCATCACGAATATCAAGGAACTGAACACCTTTTACAACACGGCCATTATCTACATCAAGACAAGGAATAATTCGTTTTGCTAAACCCATAAATAGCTCCAAATATTAGTTGTTAAGCGCATTTAAGGCTTGCCATCCCACTGGATGAAGTTTTTGTAAAGTTGAAGGCCGTCTTTATGGCTTTTTTCTGGATGAAATTGAACAGCAAAAACATTGTCACGGGCCAACGCTACACAGAAATTTAAACCATAATCACAGGTGCCCGCTATTTCTTCTTTGTTCTCTGGCACAACATAAAAGCTGTGTACAAAATAGAAGCGCGCATTGTCTGGGATGTTAGCCCAAAGTGGGTGCTTGATGGTTTGCTTGACTTGATTCCAGCCCATGTGAGGCACTTTTAACTTACTGCCATCATAGTCTTTATGTTTCTCACCAAAGAAAAGGGCGTTGCCTTGAAAATGGTTCAAGCAATCCACTCCCTTACTTTCTTCACTGTGAGACATTAAAGCTTGGATACCTACACAAATAGCCAAAAATGGTTTTTCAGCCATGGCTTTACGTATGCTTGGGACTAAGCCTGCGTTATACATTTCACCAACACAATCACGGATGGCGCCAACGCCAGGAAGTAATACTCGGTCGGCAGCATCAATAACCGCTGGGTCACTGGTAACGACAACGGTAATATTATCATCAGCAACGTGTTCAAGCGCTTTAGCAACCGAATGAAGGTTGCCCATGCCATAATCAATAACGGCTACGGTGGATTTTTTAATTTCGCTCATATGTATTCAACTTTTACTGAACTTATATTGGGTCTTAAATGTTGCTCTTTGCTGCGAGATACAAAAGACTATAAGGAGCCCTTAGTAGAAGGCATTTGACCAGCCATACGTTCATCAACTTCTAGTGCCATACGTAGTGCACGACCAAAAGCCTTGAAAATGGTTTCGGCTTGGTGATGTGTGTTTTTGCCGCGCAGATTGTCTAAATGCAAAGTCACTTTCGCGTGATTGATAAAACCGTGGAAGAATTCAGAAAACAAATCTACGTCAAACCCACCAACTGAACCACGTGTGAAAGGTACGTGCATTTCTAACCCTGGACGGCCAGAAAAATCGATAACAACACGAGACAGCGCTTCATCTAGAGGAACATAGGCGTGGCCATAACGTTTGATGCCTTTTTTGTCGCCTACTGCAATATCAAAAGCTTGACCTAGAGTTATGCCTAAATCTTCTACTGTATGGTGTGCATCGATATGGAGGTCGCCAACAGCATGAATATCGAAGTCAATTAAGCCATGACGTGCAACTTGTTCGAGCATATGGTCAAGGAAAGGGACACCAGTGAAACAGTTAAATTTACCTGTACCATCTAAATTGATAGTTACCTTGATCTGAGTTTCAAGCGTATTACGCTCTACACTAGCAATGCGGTCGGACATTGATTGGTTTCTCCACGGTAATTGCAACGATAAAGTCGCTGCTTTTTAAGACATAAGTCGCCTATTATAGAACGTGGGCTCTCAGGCTTCTATGGTTTGGCTATGTGTTTTTCATGAGTTGTATCTATTGGATCGATAAACCTTAGCTTCGAATGCTATGATAACGCTATCAGATTTTTGTTTTTGCACGCTTTTAGCATAAGTATCTAAAATTATTAAGGTTGTTTTAAAGTAAAATAACTTTATCCAGAAGTAATAACATGTTCATGTGTGGCGCTTTATAGCGTTATTTATTACAAGGTTTATATTTTATAAGGAGTTCGTCATGGTTTGGATAAAGCGATTGTCATTGTTGGTTGTAGGATTGATAGCCTTGCTCGCAGTGCTGTTGATATCAGTTGTTTTATTTGTAAATCCCAATAATTTTAAAGACGAATTGAAAGCTGTCGCTTTAGATAAGGCGAATGTGAATTTGCGATTAGACGGAGACATACAATGGTCTTTCTTTCCTTGGCTTGGTTTGGAACTTGAAGATATAGGGGTGGCGCTTGGTTCTGACGCTGAAATTTTGCAATTTGATCGGGCTGAATTTGGTCTAGCTATCATGCCGTTATTTGAACGAAAAATTCAGGTCGATAAAGTTAATCTTGTTAATTTAAAAGCCAGTTTAAATAAAGATGCGAATGGGCAAGGTAATTGGCAGCTAGAATTGCCTGAAAAAAATGGTTCGACAGTGACAAAACAAACTGTGACAGCTACAGCTGCAGCCGTTGTTAGCGACACAGAAAGTTCGTCATCGACTCCTGTTATACCAAATCTACAGCTTGCTGAGTTGCGAATTGAGAATGCACAAGTTATTTACCGTGATGAACAAGCCGATCAGCTTATTAATGCGACCCTAGATGTTCGATTAAACGATGTACAGTGGGACAAAGCTTGGCCGATGGCGATGGACATCGCATTTACTCAAAGTGATCTACAAGGCAATTCTCCTATAAAAGCAAATGCTACATTGAACGCGAACTTATCTGTGTTTCCAGAGCGAGAATATTTATCACTAGATGCCTTAGTGTTATCAGGGTCATTAGAGAGCGACCTTCTTCCAGCTAGCCCACTTGAAGGTAAGTTAAGTGCTATAAAAGTAGATGTTGATTTGCCTCAAGAAAATCTTTTAATTGAAGGTCTTACGCTTAGTGCCTTGGATATGAATCTTGACGCTAGAATTCAGGCGTATCAAATGTTGAGTGAACCTGAATTTTTAGCGGTACTATCGTTAGGTGAATTTAATCCTAGAGAAGTAATGGAGCGCTTAAATATCACATTGCCTGATATGTCAGATAATACTGCTCTTACAAAAATTCAAGCTAATATTTCCTTAGAAGGTAATATGAAGACGATTACTGCACAGCCTATTTCTTTGGTAATGGATGATACCAAAATAGAAGCGAATGCTGTGTTGGGCTTATCTCCATTGCGTTGGGATGTGCGAATTGCAGGAGCAGATTTAAACCTAGATCGTTATTTACCAACCCCAGTTGAATCTAAAGAAGGTGATGCTGAGGTTGCGTCAAATGATAAGACCACTACGGAGGCTTTAGAAGAAGGAGACTTATTTCCTGTCGAGCTTATTCGTGGCTTGAATGGGCATGTCGGTGTTTTGTTTGAAAACCTAATTGTTAAAAACTTAAAAATCGACAAAATAGAGTTTGACTCTACTCAGTCCAATGGTCTGGTTAAAGTATCGCCATTAAAAGCGTCTTTATACGAAGGTAATGTGGCTTCAACTGTAAGTTTAGACGTTCGTGGTAATACGCCTTTAATTAACGTAGTACCGTCTATAGATGGCGTACAGATTCAGCCATTGCTTGTTGATTTTATGGATATGGACAACATTTCAGGCGCCACCTTTTTGAATGGGGAATTATCTACCAAAGGAAATCAAGTGGATGATTTGATGGCTTCTCTGCAAGGGGATCTTTTGGTTGATATCCGAAATGGTGCCTTAGAAGGGACAAGCTTAACCAAGTCTGTATGTACTGGAGTTACGACGTTGCGTGGTGAAGCAATGGACGATAGTAAATTTGGTGAAAATACACCGTTTGAAACCATGCGTTTCCCTGCACACATTGTCGATGGTCAAGTTTCTACACCAGGTTTAACCATCAACTCTGTGGGTCTTCAAGTTACTGGTAATGGTGTAGTGTCTCTAACAGAGTCGTCTTTAGATTATCAAGCGAATGTGAGTTTTCCAGGAAGTGCTCTTGATGATGCTTGCCAGGTAGATGAAGATGTTGCCAACTTGACCTTTCCTATTTTATGTAAAGGCTTATTTAGTGCTGACCCAGCAGGCTTATGTCGTCCTGACTTTAAAGGTTTTACTGGGGTGTTTTCAGACCAAGCGAAAGCTAAACTTAAGGTGAAAGCAGATGCAGAAAAAGCACGCCTTAAAGCTGAATTCGACGCTAAAAAAGAAGCGGAAGAAGAAAGGCTTAAAGAAAAGCTTAAAAGTAAATTGAAAGACTTGTTTTAATCAATTATCGATTAAAACAAGCTATATAAAAGAGTAATGTGAGAGATTAATGCAGCCAGTTGAAAATTTTGCGCCCCGTGTTCTAGCGTGGTTTGATGAGCACGGGCGTAAAAGCTTACCTTGGCAAGAAAACAAAACGCCATATCGAGTGTGGATTTCTGAAATCATGTTGCAGCAAACGCAAGTAACGACGGTAATCCCTTATTATCGTAAGTTTATGGCGTCATTTCCGACAGTAGAAGCGTTGGCAAATGCAGAACAGGATGATGTGTTGGCCCATTGGAGCGGACTAGGCTATTACGCTCGGGCTCGTAACATGCATAAAGCTGCGAAAATGCTGGTTGATGAGCTTGATAGTGAGTTCCCAAAAACTGTTGAGGGAGTGTGTGAACTATCAGGTATTGGTCGCTCTACAGCGGCGGCGATATTGTCTATTTCTCGCGGTGTTCAAGCGGCAATTTTAGATGGTAATGTGAAACGTGTCTTAGCGCGTTTTCATGCTGTACCCGTTTGGCCAGGTGAAAAAAAAACTGAATATGCTATGTGGAATTTAGCGGAAAGCTATATGCCAAGTGAGCGTTGTGGTGACTACACTCAAGCTATGATGGATCTAGGGGCGACGCTCTGCACTCGTTCTAAACCTCAGTGTTTAATCTGTCCATTAGAAAGTGATTGCCAAGGTCGGCTCACTGAAGACCCAACTCAATTCCCTATTCGAAAACCTAAGAAAGCGGCAAAACCAGTAAAAAGCATTCAACTGCTTATATTGATGAATCAACAGGGGCAATTACTATTGGAGAAGCGCCCGCAGACTGGAATTTGGGGTGGTCTATGGAGCTTGCCAGAATTGGCATCAGAAGAGTCTGTCGTTTTGCATATAGAGCAACGTTTTGCGACTCAAGTCTCATCTGTCACACTCTTGTCATCTTTTCGGCATACGTTTAGTCATTACCATTTAGATATTTCACCAAGCCAAATTCAAATCTCAGATATGCAGTTGGTTATGGAGGGTGATAAATATCAATGGTTTGATCAGCAAGATGCATTAAAAGTAGGTCTGCCTGCACCGGTTCGAAGTCTCTTGGAAAAAATACGTTAGCTACATGAGTTGGAAATAATAATGTCTGATAAAATCCCTTCCTATTTTAATCGTTTATGTGAAGTTTTCGTGTCTTTCCTTTTATTAGGTTTTACCAGTTTTGGGGGACCTGCTGCACATTTAGGCTATTTTAACCAAGAGTTCATTAAACTTAAAAAGTGGGCGACAGAATCACAATACGCTCAATGGGTTGCGTTAAGTCAAATCGTTCCAGGGCCTGGTTCGAGTCAAGTCGGCTTCGCACTTGGTTATCATCGAGCTGGCTTTATTGGTGGCTTGGCAGCGTTCTTTGGCTTTACCTTGCCTTCTTTTGTAGTCATGGTGTTATTGGCTAAATTCGGTGAAGCATGGCAAGAGTCTGTGTTTTTTGATGCTGTTGTGCATGCTTTAAAATTACTTGCTGTAGTAGTAGTGGCTGATGCTTGTGTGAGCATGTGGCGATCATTTTGTCAGGGCAAGGCTATGGCTGGCATCGCGCTTTGTAGTGCGCTTTTTCTCGTTTATTATCCTTTTGGTTTTGCGAGTTTGATTGTGTTGTTTTTGGCCGCTTGTGTTGGTGCTTTCGTGCCTTTGTCTGCTTCGAATACAGCGGTAGCTTTGCCTAAAGTTCGGTTTGCTTGGCTGTTCTTGATTCTCGCTGTAGGTTTGTTTGTTGTTAGTTTTTTCTTTGCTGATGGTTTGAGTGGTTTATTCGCTGATTTTTATCAAGCTGGCGCGTTGGTGTTTGGCGGTGGACATGTTGTGTTGCCAATGTTGTCAGCGTTTGTGTCTGATACGGTGACAGAGTCTAATTTATTATTGGGCTATGCGGCAGCTCAAGCCGTTCCGGGACCAATGTTTACCATGGCGAGTTTTCTTGGTGCTTCTGTAGCGCCGCAAGGTGAAAGCCTTTGGTTTTGGGCGGGTATTGCCACCTTGGCTGTGTTTTCTTCGGGTTTGCTGTTTATGTTAAGCGCACAAAATGTGTGGCAGAAATTATCTGCTAATATTACTTTTCGCTCTACTCTTAGCAGTCTGAATGCTGCGGTTGTCGGTATATTAATTGCTGCTCTGTATCATCCAATTGGAACATCAAGCTTATTGAGCTGGGTGGATGTTGTGCTTGTTGGTATTGGGTTTGTATGGCTGAAATATAAGCGACCTTCTATTTTTAGACTTATTATAATGTTTGTTTTAATTGGCCTATCTCGAAGCTATTTCTAACAATCCCTACATTAGACTTTGATAAACCTTGATTTTTCATGCTTTGACGCCATTATTGAAAACATCTATTTTTAATTGTGAGTTATCTTTATGTCGAATACTGTTTTCTGTAAGAAGTTTCAAAAGGACATGGAGGCGTTAGATCGCGCACCTTTACCAGGTGCGAAAGGTCAGGAAATTCTACAAACTGTTTCTAAGCAAGCATGGCAAGAATGGCAATTGTTACAAACCATGATGATTAATGAAAAACAACTTAATCTTATGCTGCCAGAGTCTCGCAAATATGTGATGGAGCAAATGGATAAATTTTTAAATAATGAAGCGACAGATAAATTAACAGGTTATGTCGATCCTGATGACATAACAGAATTATAGCTATCAATTGTTTAAATGTTCTTACATGAATGACAACAAAATAAAAAAAGCACCGAAGTATTAAGGGCGCTTTTTTTTACTTTTTCTATTTGAGGTGTAGCACCTTATATTTGTAAGGTTTTTTATTGAGTAACAAAGCTAGCAAACAAAAGATCTTTGACTGGTGAAAGTCCAGTTTCTTCTTGTAATGCCTTATTTACAACTTCAGCACCTTCCTCTCGGGTTTTTTCTCTAGCAATCGCTCCAGTAACTTGTTCGGTTGTACGTGAGCTTAAAAACATCACTAACGCATCTCTTATTAAGGGCATGTTTGCTTCAATTATGGCTTTTTGGCTTTCGGTTGTACGAATGCTAATACTGGTTTTAATGTACTTTAGTCGAGTACCATCCCCTACATTGTTTACTACAAAGTTTGGAATCAATTCAATATAAGCTGGTGTGGATGCTTCGGCATCTTCCGCATAACTCATGTGGCTCATGATGCAGCCGAGTAAAAATAAAGTAAATAATAGCGATTTGTTACGTAGGGATATCATCAATGACATTTTGAACTCTCATATTCATTCCAATAAACAGTATACTAACTGGCATTAAAGCTTGCTGTCAGTAGTAATTTTGCACTTTCCTGTTTTCCTACTGTCTTAAGTCTTCTATTTTATTTTAAAACGCTTATTTTGTTAACTTAGGAATTTATATATGGTCGGTTTTTTATCTGCTCGTCGTTTTCATGGATTGGTCGCGTTTGTTGCTTTTGCTCTTTTGGCTGTGGCTTTTTATATGGAATATCAAATGGCCCTAGAGCCTTGCCCTTTGTGTATGCTGCAACGTATTGTTTTTCTTTGTGTGGGCTTGGTGTCATTAGCTTCCGCATTAACGGGTAGTCAAACAGCAAGACGGTTTTTTTCTTGGGTTGTGGTGGTTCTGTCTTTAATTGGAGCGGCGTTGGCGATTCGCCATTTATATTTACAGCAACTGCCTGAAGATCAGTTGCCTGCTTGTTTGCCAGGCCTTAGCTACATGTTTGATGTATTTCCATGGCAAGAAATTATGCAAGCTATGATTATGGGCACAGGTGAGTGTGGGGACGTCGTTTGGACTTTTCTAAGTATTAGTATTCCTGGTTGGACCTTGGTAGCGTTCGCTGGTATGGCCTTAATCAATATTATTATTGCGTTGAAAACTAAGAAAAAAACATTAGGCTATTAAAAGGTTACAAATCCTCTCAGGCTATAGTCTTGCAGGGGGTAACGGATGGGAATATGCTTGATCTAAGGTTTTTAATAGCAATTATCGCCTGATGGAGTTTGCCTATGTTAGAAAGTTGTAAAACAGCTCAAGAGCGATGGGGTGGTGTTCATGTCATCATTGATCGCTGGTTAGAGCAGCGTCGACAGTTAATTGAAGCATGGGTATATCTTCGTGATCGTGGTGAATTTACACCAATGGATACCCCTAAAATTCAATCTGCTTGTGAAATGCTGGTGGACTATGTGTCTGCAGGGCACTTTACTGTGTACGAGCAGCTTGCGATAGAAGCAAAAGAATTTGATGATGATAGTGCTGTGGTGCTGTTACGTAGAGTGTTGCCACTGATCGAAAGTACAACAGAGATTGCGATTGAATTTCATGATAAATATGACACTAAAGAGCATTGTAATGCTCAGCTTGAGGCTCTGCCTTTTGCACTGCAGGCGTTAATTGTAGTGATGGCGGAACGATTTCAACATGAAGATCAGTTGATTAAGGAGTTACATGAAGCGCACAGTGAAAAAAGCGCTTAAATTCAGCCTTCTTATCTGTTCTGCAGCTGCATTATTGTCTTGTACTGCAGAAGCTCCAGTTAGAACTGCGCAGTATGCTGTGCAGGGGTTGTATTCGGCTGTTTTGAGCGATGATGGCGCCTCTGCTTTGGTTGGCTCTATTCAGCATGGCGGAAGTTACTGGAGAAGTGCTAGAAACGAACGTAGTTTCAATTGGAATCATGTTTCAGGCGAATTTACTGATTTAAGTGCAGTAGATATCGATCCTAGTGGAAAGTATGCTGCAACAGGCAGTACCCGCACCCTTGTATTATGGAGTACGTTAACGGGTCAACCAGATGGTTTTTGGACGACGCCTGGAGACATTAAATCTTTAAAATTGACTCAAGATGGCGACTACGCCTTAGTTGGACTGAATGATCAAACTGCTCGCTTTTTTGATGTTAAGCGAGGAGGTATTAAGCAGACATTACGAACGGGTTCAACCGTAAAAGCTGTCGATATTACACCAGACTCTAGATTGGGGTTAACGGGTGATGCTTCATCCAAAGTGATTTTATGGGATATAGTGACAGGGGAAAAGAAATACGAATGGACGCTAAGTAACACTATTTCGACTGTTGCTTTATCGCCTGATGGTAAATATGCATTTGGTGCTGCCCAACTTGGTACGGCCAAAATCTGGTCCACTCGAACCGGCAAAGAATTAACGACAATAGATACGGGTGCTTTGAAATACCGTAAAGTGACGATCAGCGAGGCTGTGTTTGCTAGTGATAGCAGGTCTATTTTGATTGGTGAAGTAAATAGTAAAGTCTCTTTAGTTCAAGTCAGTACTGGTGTGGTTCAAAAGGAGTGGGAGCTTTACACAGTAAAAAATAGACCTTCAGGTGCCAGTGTTATGGCGTTAGCTTACGGTCTTGGTAGTCGTTACTATGCAGTTGGTAGTAATGGTTATCTGAATGTATTGGAATAATGAATGCCTTGTGATGGTAATTATTTAGCTGTTTTTCCTTCTAGATGGGCAGCACTCTTTGCATTGCAAGCAGCAGTTTCAGTTATGGCGGGTGCTTTCGGTGCCCATGCTTTGACTGATGTTTTTGATATTAAGTCTCTAGGTTGGTGGGATACGGCAAGCCAATATCTTATGTATCATTCCCTTGCTGGGTTAATTGTTACTGCTTTATCTTCCTACATCCCTTCAGTCATGAGTCTACTCATTCTTTTCTTTGCTGGTAACGTAATTTTTGCTGGCAGTTTGTATATTATGGCTTTAACAGGTTATACCTTTTTAGGTGCGATTACGCCGTTGGGCGGTGTATGTTATCTGCTGGCTTGGAGTGGTTTAGCTATAAGGTTGTGGCGGTTTAAGAAAGTGAATAATAGCCAAAACTGAATTAACGGAACAAAGCAGGACAGGCTATGGTTTTTCGGGTAGGATAGCGGCCAAAATTTATGATTGATTTACACAGAATAAACTAAGCGATAAAAAACATGCCAGAGCAAAATGTAGAAACTCAAGAACCTATTAAAAAACGCACCATTCGTAGCTTTGTTGTACGTGGTGGACGCATGACTGAAGGTCAGCAAAAGAACTATGAAGCGAATTGGTTAGAATATGGTTTAGACCTTGCTGATGGACGAATTGACTATGAAGTTGTATTTGGTCGAAAGTCAGACGTAGTACTTGAAGTTGGTTTTGGCATGGGGGCATCTTTAGTCGAAATGGCAAAGGCTGCACCAGAAAAAGATTTTATTGGTATTGAAGTTCATCCGCCAGGTGTTGCTAAGTTAATGATGTTGGCAAAAGAGGAAGGTGTAACAAATATTCGAGTGTATTGTGACGATGCGATTGAAGTTATGGCAAATTGCCTTCCTCAGAAAACAGCGAGTGCTTTCCAATTGTTCTTTCCAGATCCTTGGCATAAGAAGAAACATAACAAGCGTCGTATTGTTCAGGCTTTATTTGCTCAACAAGTGGCTAATGTCTTAAAAGAAGACGGTTACTTTCATATGGCAACAGATTGGCAACCTTATGCGGAGCATATGATGGAAGTAATGGAAGAACAAGTTGGCTATGCCAACGCTGCTGGAGTTGGTAAATATCATCCACGTCCAGAATGGCGTCCACTGACAAAATTCGAACAACGAGGTGAGCGTCTAGGGCATGGCGTTTGGGATTTGATTTATACAAAAGCATAATAGAGTATTTATGTTTATTTACTAATGAATAAATTTAAATCCTCTAGATTTAGATAATAAAAAAGCGACTCAGGAGTCGCTTTTTTATTATAGAATTTGATTAAATCAAAACTATTTAATTTCTACACTCTTACGACTGTTGCCAGCATCAAAGTATTTCTGGAATACTTTTGGTGTGCGGCCACGGCCAGTCCATTCATGAGTTTCGCCATTAACTGTTAGTCGGTATTTAGGCTCAACTGTTTTTCCTTTGGTTGCACCAGCTTTTGGAGTGCTCAATAGAGCTATTTCTTCCATTGTTAAGCCGCTTTTTGCAATCAATGTAGCAATTTCTTCTGCACGTGCAGATTTAAGCGCTTGTTGTTCTGCTTGTGCTGCTTCTTCTTCTTTCGCTTTTTCAAGGGCGTTGTTGAAGCCAGCTATCAGGTTTTCAAGTTGAGCAACGTTCAGCTCTTTTGCTGCTGCGCGTGCTTTTGCTTTATTGCCTGCTAATTCTAATAATAAGCTCATTTGTTTCTCCTAGTTATCTGCTCAGAACGGATTAAAGGTTGTTCTGTACTGTGATAGGTTCATCTTTTACGTCCAGTGATAAGTGTTAGAATTGTGGCTAAAAAATTAAAAGGTCTATTTATATATGGTTCTGTAATATCAGACTTTTTAATTTAAGCAGAGTGCTAATTCTTATATTAAATATCGTTGTATTTCTATCAGTACATTTAGTATGTTTTTGAGTGTCCATTTTGTATTTGGAGTTTAATAAAAAAAAACAAAATATGCTAATCAAATGATGTATTTTAACCGCTATAAAAGTGTAAACAATAGGATAATAAATGAATTCCATATCAAAAATTTTAAGTGTCGAGTTTTCTATTTTAAAAAAATACACGGATAACATTATTCAATTATTTGAAGAAGGGTCAACTGTTCCTTTTATTGCAAGATACAGAAAAGAAAATACAGGTGGAATGAGTGATATGGATTTACGATCTTTTTTTGATCGGTGGCAATATCTAGTTGAATTTAATAAGCGCCGACAGAGTATTCTACTTTTATTATCAGAAATTCCTGGAGTCTCTAAATCTGTCATACAAAAGATCGAAGTGGCTACCTCTAAAAATGAATTGGAAGATTTATACGCACCATTTAAAAAAACACGAAAAAGCAAAGCTGATGAAGCTAAGTCTCAAGGGTTACAACCTTTGTCGGTATCGATTTGGTCAGGAGAACGTTCAGACAGCTTATCTGCTATTCAGGCTTGGTGTCAGAAAAGCAATCTAAAGATTTTGCCTGAAGTCGCGTTAGAGGGTGTTATCGAAATTCTGAGTGAGGCAATTTCGAATGACAGTGATATTCTAAAAAAAGGTCGAGTAGAATTACTTAAAAATGGTATTTTGTTAAGTCGAGTCTTACGGGGGAAAAAAGACCAAGGTGAAAAGTTTAGAGATTACTTCGATTATCAAGAGCGCATTAATAAGGTGCCACCTCATAGATTATTAGCTTTATTTAGAGGAAAAAAAGAATCTATATTAAAACTTAATGTCTCTTTGAAGGGAGAGAATGGATACCCGAGAGAATTAATTTTTCCTCACCTTAATCAATTACTTGATTCGAGTGTACAAAGAACTCAAAGCATGACTACAGTTCAATGGCGATATTTAAATATCGCATGGGAAAATAAGCTGCTAGCAAAATTAGAAGCAGATGTTCTTGTACAATTAAAAGACCGAGCAGAAGAAGGTGCTATCCAAGTTTTCGCTGATAACCTTCAAGATTTATTAATGGCGGCTCCCGCAGGAGCGTATAGGGTGCTTGGTGTTGACCCAGGCTTTCGTAATGGTGTTAAGTTAGCAGTGATTGATGAGCAAGGTAACGTACTTGATCATGGCGTTATTTACCCTCATGGGCCACAGAGCCGTATTCAAGAGGCTAATACTGTATTGTCTAAATTCATTACCAAGCATCAAATTAGTTGGGTAGCTATTGGTAATGGTACCGCATCAAGAGAGACGGAGAAGTTAGTAAACGAATTAATTACTGAAGCGAACTTTGACTGTCGTGTAACGGTCGTAAGTGAGGCTGGTGCCTCTGTATATTCAGCATCACCTATTGCAATACAGGAGTTTCCTGATTTAGATGTCACGATACGAGGTGCAGTTTCTATTGCTCGGCGTTTTCAAGATCCATTGGCGGAGCTAGTAAAAATTGACCCGCAAGCTATTGGTGTCGGCCAGTACCAGCACGATGTAAAGGTGTCTCAATTAACAAAGTCGTTAGGAAATGTCGTAGAAGATTGTGTGAACAGCGTTGGTGTTGATATTAATTTAGCGTCAGTTTCTTTGTTGTCTTATGTATCTGGCTTAACTAATCGACTGGCGCAGAATATTGTGGATTATCGACAACAAAAAGGCCGAATAGAGTCTCGTGCTGAATTATTAAAAATAAAAGGCATTGGCGATAAATGTTTTGAACAATGTGCCGGCTTTCTCAGAATTTTAAATGGTACAGAACCTCTAGATCAATCAGGTGTCCATCCAGAATCTTATCCACTTGTACAAAATATGGCTGAGCGCTTAAAGCTCAAAGCTCAAAATTTATTGAATAATAGTCGTGCTTTACAAGAGCTTTTATTATTAGCGCCTAATTTTTCTCAGGCAGGTGACTTTACCTACTCTGATATTTTAAATGAACTTGCTAAACCTGGTCGTGACCCGCGGCCTGAGTTCCGTTATGCGTCTTTTGATCAGAGTGTGCAAAAACTAGAAGACGTACGTGAAGGTATGACATTAGAGGGCGTAGTGACAAATGTGGCTGCTTTTGGTGCTTTTGTTGACCTTGGGGTACATCAAGATGGTTTGATTCATATTTCTCAGCTGGCGGATCGATTTGTCAAAGACCCAAGAGACTTGGTACGTGTTGGTCAAGTGGTCAAGGTAACGGTGATTGAGATAGATGTGCAGCGTAAGAGAATCGCATTAAAAGCTAATGGCCTTTAACGAATAGTTTATTAATTTTAAAAAAGAAGAAAACCGAGAGAAGTAGTTCCGTCGGTTTTCTTAATATAAGAAAAAGGGGGCTTATCTAGTTAGCTTTCTATGCTGCTGCTGAAACTTTTGCTTTTGCTTCATTAAATGATGTGTCACCTGCTTCGCCCATTGCTTGACCACCTGCAATAAAGGTCCCTTTCACAAATATACCAACAAAGCTTAAAAATGTTTGAATGTGAGGGACTTGATGGTCCATTGGGGTTTCTGCCAAAAAACTTCCACTGCTTGCAAACACATAAGCATCTTTTTTTAATAATCCAACTGGGCCTGTTTCGGTGTATTTAAATGTACGACCAGCACGAGCAATGTAGTCAAAATAAGACTTCAATGTTGAAGGAATGCCAAAGTTATACATAGGTGCAGAAACCGTTATAACATCAGCTGCTTCAATTTCATCAATCAGCTCATCACCAATAGCAAAAATTTCTTTTTGTGCTTTTGAGCGGTTTTCTTCTGGGGTAAATAGAGCGCCTAATGTTTCGTTTGTGAAATGTGGGAGCGGGTTTGCATCCACATCACGAGAAACGACTTGGCCATTAGGGTTTTTCGCTATCCACTTTTCAACAAATTCATTTGCTAATTGACGGGATTTTGAGTTCTCGCCTGAAGCACTTGAATCAATACGTAATAAAGTTGCCATATCTGTTTTCTCCATAATTGTGTATTGAACCTAATCGGTTCGATTGTCTGGCTTAGATCTTTAGTAATGGGATTATCATAAGGTCAAAAAAATTGATTAAAAAGCGGTATTTTTAGAAGATATCTATCGAAAAATACGATACTTTGTTAGTGGTTGGCATTATTTACTGTTTAATTTAAAGAGAGAAAACCGTGAAAGCACCAAGAGTGACATTAGAGCAATGGCGAGTATTGCAGTCGGTTGTTGATAAAGGCGGTTTTGCCCAAGCGGCGGAGGCGCTGCATAAGAGTCAATCTTCTGTGAGCTATACCGTTGCCAAACTCCAAGAACAACTGGGTTACCCTTTACTGATTATTGAAGGACGAAAAGCCAAGCTCACAGAAAGAGGTGAGGTGTTGTTACGTCGCTCACGACATTTAATAAAAGAAGCGGTAGAGCTAGAAGAGTTAGCACATACACTTGGGCAGGGTTGGGAGCCTGAGCTAGAGCTTGTCGTTGACCAGGTGTTTCCAACGCCTGCTTTATTGAGAGCATTAAATGCTTTTGAGCCACAAAGCCAAGGCACTCAGGTGCAGCTTAAAGAAGTGGTATTAAGTGGTGGTCTTGAGGCGTTAAAATTGGGCAGTCCCGATCTGGTGTTAACCTCGTTAGTACCAAAAGGTTATTTAGCGGATCCTATTGTTAATGTAGAGCTGATGGCGGTGGCGTCTCCTAATCACGCTTTGTTTCAAGAAGGTGCTCCTATCAATAACGAGCGCTTAAGTCGTGAGCTGCAATTAGTTATTAGAGATTCTGCCGTAGAAAGCTCGGTCGATGCCGGTTGGTTAGGAACAGAGAGGCGCTGGACAGTTTCCAGTGTACAGTCAGCACTTGAAATTGTAGTCAGTGGAATAGGGTTTGCTTGGTTGCCGAGGGCCGATATTGAAAGTGAGTTAAAGGTCGGAAAATTAAAAAAACTAGACCTGATTTCGGGTGGCGAGCGAAGCTTTCATCTTTATGCCATTTTCGGTAAAGGCCAGCGTACTGGACCGGCGACAAGGTTGCTGGTTGAGTTGCTGCAGACTGAATGTAATATGTGTCCTAAACAGACTTCTCTTAGCCATTTTTAGGAGACTTCTTTCTGACAATTTTTTTGTTTCCTGTACATAGATATTTTATAAATCATAGGCTTATGGGGTTTATTTAATTTTTGTCATTTTATTTGTGACAATTTAGGTTGTGACAATTTTAGTAAAACGATTTAATAGCTTCAACATCTGTTTATTTATAGTTTTTAGTTTCCAAAGGACGTTTCATGACCCAGGACATTGTAATTCTAGCTGCCGGAAAAGGCAGCCGAATGAAATCTGCTTTTTCAAAAGTGCTTCATAAAATTGGCGGTGCTCCCATGGTCAATCGGGTGCTTTCGACGGCGAGCTCGATTACAGGTGCAAAATTACATCTTGTGGTTGGCCATCAAGGCGAACAGGTAGAAGCAAATTGCCAAAACTTCGAAACGAATGTTGTTTGGCAGAACGATCCTCAAGGAACAGGTGATGCCTTACGGAGAGTGGCGCCTTTTTTACAAGCCAATGGTGCGACCTTAACCCTTTACGGTGATGTGCCGCTTATTCGGGTAACAACACTTGAAAAAATGACAGCGCAATCCACGCCTAATAGCTTGGTTTTGTTAACTATCTGTCTAGATAATCCAACAGGCTATGGCCGAATCGTACGAAATGAACAAAACAAAGTTATTGCCATTGTAGAGCAAAAAGACGCGTCAGAAAGCCAACTTCAAATCAACGAAGTGAACACTGGTATTTTGTTAGCGCCAAACAATCATCTACAGACTTGGCTTGCTGATTTAACAAATAATAACGCTCAGGGTGAATATTACCTGACAGATATTATCGCTATGGCGGCTCGTGACGGTGTCGATATTGTAACCGTTAATCCAGAAAATGAAGCAGAGGTCGCTGGTGTGAATGACCGTGTTCAGCTTGCAGCATTGGAGCGTGAACTGCAGCAGCAACAAGCAATTCATTTGATGCAAAACGGCGTAAGCCTACTTGATCCATCGCGTATTGATGTTCGTGGTGAATTGATAACTGGCCAAGATGTCATTATTGATGTGAACTGCGTTTTTGAAGGCAGGGTTGTGTTGGGTGACGGTGTTGAAATTGGTCCAAACTGCCACCTTAAAAATTGTACGGTTGGAGATAATACCATTATCAAGAGCAATACATTGATTGATGATAGCCAAGTAGGAGAAGCCTGCGATATCGGACCATTTGCACGCTTGCGACCAGGCACTCAATTGGCAAATAAAGCCAAGATAGGAAACTTCGTTGAAACCAAAAAAGCGATTATTGGTGAAGGCAGTAAAGTGAATCATTTAAGTTACATTGGCGACACAGAAATGGGCGCTAATGTAAATGTTGGTGCTGGTACGGTTACTTGTAATTATGACGGTGTAAATAAACATCTGACACAAGTAGCCGATAACGTTTTTATTGGCTCTAACACCTCTCTGGTTGCACCTATTAAAGTAGAAGAAGGTGCAACAATTGCCGCAGGTTCAACGATTACTAAAGACGTTGATGAGAAACAATTAGCGTTTGCTAGAGCACGTCAAACAAATAAAGACAATTGGCCAAGGCCTGTTAAAAAATAATTAAACAATACGCTCCAACGTTTTTGGTAAACATAAGTTTGTCATTTAAATCATATTTATCATTACTCTGATAAGAAAGTATTCAGAGTCAGTAGAAAAGGATTCACCATGTGCGGAATAGTAGGCGCGATTGCACGTCGTAATGTATCGAAAATTTTAATTGAAGGATTAAGCCGTCTTGAATATCGAGGTTACGATTCTTCTGGTATTGCGATTAACAACGAAGAAGGCGTTTTTTTCCATCGTGCAGTTGGTAAAGTTCAGGCACTAAAAGACAAGTTTGAAGCTCAGCCTTTAGATGGAAAAATTGGTATTGCTCATACCCGTTGGGCAACACATGGTAAACCAACAGAAGCCAATGCCCACCCGCACTTTTCTGGTGGTGATCTTGCTTTGGTTCACAATGGTATTATTGAAAATCACGAACCCCTTCGCCGAGAATTAAAAGCCAAAGGCTATGATTTTAAGTCAGAAACTGACACAGAAGTTATTGTTCACCTTATACATGATGCTTTGAAAACTCAGCCTAGTTTACTTAAAGCCGTTCAAGCGAGCCTGACTAAATTAGAAGGCGCATTTGCTATTGGTGTTGTGCAGAAAGATGACAACGAACGTTTTATAGCAGCACGTAAAGGCAGCCCATTAGTGGTTGGTGTTGGTATTGAAGAAAACTTCGTTGCATCAGACCAGCTTGCCTTATTACACGTTACAGACCAATTTATTTTTTTAGAAGAAGGTGACGTAGTTGATGTGACTCGTGATCATGTCACTATTTACGATGCTAAAGGTGAAATACAAGATCGTCCTGTAAATGTTTTTAATCACAGTATCGATGCAACAGACAAAGGTGAATTTCGTCATTACATGATGAAAGAAATCTACGAACAACCAAAAGTAATCAGTGCTTGTCTAGAAGGTCGCATTAGCGAAAGCAAAGTATTAACCGGCTGTTTTGGTGCAGATTCTGCTTTTCTAAAAGAAATTGAAAACGTTCATATCGTTGCCTGTGGTACCAGCTACCATGCTGGCCTAGTGGCAAAATACTGGATAGAAGATCTTGCTGGCTTGCCGTGTAGTGTCGAAGTGGCCAGTGAATATCGCTACCGAAAAGTGGCTGTTCCGAAGAAAACCTTATTTTTAACCTTGTCTCAGTCTGGTGAAACAGCCGATACATTAGCCGCGTTACGCATGGCCAAAGAACTTGGCTATTTAACAACCTTAGCAATCTGTAACGTTCCATCCAGTACGCTTGTACGTGAGTCAGCGCTTACTTTACTAACTAATGCGGGTCCTGAAATTGGTGTTGCTTCAACAAAAGCTTTCACTACTCAGCTAACGGCATTATTAATTACCAGTGTTGCTATCGCAGTGGAAAATGGTTTGTCTGCTGAGAAAGAAAAAGAATTAGTACAAGCTATGCGCTCTTTGCCTGCTTATGTAAATTCTGCGTTAGAGCAAGATGCACACATCAAAAAAGTGGCTGATCGATTTGCGAACAAAAATAATGCCTTGTTTTTGGGTCGTGGCACCATGTATCCAATTGCATTAGAAGGCTCATTAAAGCTTAAAGAAATTTCCTATATACATGCTGAAGCCTATCCAGCAGGAGAATTGAAACATGGGCCGTTGGCGTTAGTAGACGAAGATATGCCTATTATTGCTCTTGTTCCCCATAACGACATGCTAGATAAGCTAAAGTCTAACCTGCAGGAAGTAGCGGCCCGTGGTGGTGAGCTTTATGTTTTTGCTGATAAAGACACAGACCTTCATAATGAAGAAAATATTATCTTTACTGAAGTGCCAAAAGTAGACAGTATTTTGGAACCTATTGTTCACACTATTCCATTACAGCTTTTGTCTTATTATGTGGCCGTGGTGAAGGGGACTGATGTTGATCAGCCCCGGAATCTAGCAAAATCAGTGACAGTAGAATAGCGTTATTTTTTTGGAACTTGCTGTGTAATACAGTGAATGTTTCCACCACCTAACAATATATTGCGAGTAGAAACGCCGATGATTTGGTGTTGAGGAAAAGCTTTTTGTAAAATTACTTTTGCTTGATCGTCGGTTCTTTCGTCTAACATAGGAAGGATAACCGTTTGGTTGGTGACTAAAAAGTTTGCATAAGACGCCGCAAGGCGTTCACCAGCTTGTCGTTCCATAAATTGACTTGTATTAAGATTTTGAGCTTCTTGCTCGGAAACAAAAAGTGGCCCCGGCATCGGAAGTTTAATTATCTCTAATGATCTGCCTTTAGCGTCTTTGCTTTGACTCAATGTTTGATACGCTGCTTGGCTGATGGCGTATTGCGGATCATGTTCATCATCACAGTAGGTGAGCGCTACCACACCGGGACGGACCACATGCATTATGTTGTCTACATGTCCGTTCGTTTCATCATTGTACAGACCTTCCTTTAGCCAAATAATAGTCTCTACATTGAGATAGTCTTTCAATAAGGCTTTAATCTGCTCTTTGCTTAAATCTGGGTTACGACTCGGGTGCAGCAAACATTCTTCTGTTGTGAAAAGCGTACCTTCACCATCCACATGAATAGAACCGCCTTCAAGAATCAGAGGGGCATTGTATGTGTCATCTTCTGTCACGGTGGCCATTTTATTGGCAACCTCATTATCTAATTGCCAATCATCATATAAGCCATCAAGCGTTCCGCCCCAAGCATTAAATTGCCAATTATTAGCGCGACGTTCACCTTGATCGTTAATAACGTAAGTGGCCCCAATATCTCGCATCCAGCTGTCGTTAGACGCAATTTCAATAACACGAATGTGCTCTGGTATGGCTTGGCGAGCTTGCTGGTAATGTTCGGCACCAACAATAAAGGTCACAGGAGTCGATTGAGCAATACTTGTCGCCACATTGATAAACTCGCGCTGAGCAGGAAGAGCATCATTACGCCAGTTGTCTTTGCGTACTGGCCAAGCCATCCAAACTTGTTCTTGTGGCTCGTGTTCTCCTGGCATGCGAAAGCCATCTGCTTGTGGCGTTGAATTTAGTACTTTACTCATTCTATCTGTCCTTCTTAACCAGTCTTCAGTGCGTGTGACAACGTATTGTTTAACGCTTAATCATCCTAAATTTAGATGACAGTGACTTAGTCAACGGCACTCAGTGTCTACTTAGCCAACGTTACTTAGTCGCTGTTTTACCATCAAGGGTCATAATAGTGTCGTACATATTTGGACGGCGATCACGGTACAAGCCCCAAGCTTGGCGCTGAAATGTAATCTCGTCTAAATCGAATTCGTGCACTAAAACACCTTGGCTCGTTCGATCTGCTTTTTCAACGATTTGACCTGTGTGATCGGCGATGAAAGAGCTGCCATAGAAGGTCAAAGACAAGTCACGGAATTGTGCTTTTTCAGTGCCAATTCGGTTAGACGCAATAACTGGAATTTGGTTTGCCGCCGCATGACCGCGCATAACGCATTCCCAGTGAGGCTGGCTATCGAGTTCTGGTTGGCTCGGTTCACTACCAATAGCGGTTGGGAAAAATAATAATTCCGCCCCTTGTAGTGCCATGCTACGTGCTGTTTCAGGAAACCATTGATCCCAACAGATGCCTACTCCGATTTTTGCATAACGGGTCTGAAAAACTTTAAAGCCAGTGTCGCCCGGACTGAAATAATATTTTTCTAGGTAGCCGTCACTATCTGGTATGTGAGTTTTACGATACGTGCCTAGCAAGCTGCCGTCAGCATCTATAATAGCGACCGAGTTGTAACGCACGTTGCCGGCTTTTTCGAACCAGCTAAAAGGTAAGACAACTTCTAGCTCTTTTGCTAAAGCCGAAAAACGAGCGAAGGCGGCATTTTCTTCTAGTGTTGTTGCCATTGGATGGAAAGACTCACTGATTTCAATGCAAAAATAAGGGGCTTCAAATAGCTCTTGTAACAAGATTATTTGCGCACCTTGTTCGGCGGCTTGTCTCACTAGCTGTTCTGCTTTGTCTAAGTTGTCTTCTAAATTCCAAGAACATGCCATTTGAGTGGCTGCGATGGTGACTTTTTTCATAGTGAGTGCCTCTGTTGAATCTATTTGATTTGCTAGTTGTACCTTTATTTGGGTTATTATGGAAATGTGATATTCAACTTTCAATATGAAGAATATGAATAACCTATGGACATAGATATTAGTCAGTTACGTTTGCTGGTGGTTTTAGAGCGGGAACGCAGTTTATCAAAAGCCGCTAAAACCCTTTATATAAGCCAATCTGCAGCGAGTCATATCCTATCGAAATTGCGTATACGATTTGATGATCCTTTGTTTATTAAAACCAAACAAGGCATGGAACCAACACCAACAGCGCTGTCTTTAATTCCTGATTTACGCAAAGGGTTGAATACTTTAGACCTTGCCTTTAATCGAATTAAGCCTTTTAAACCAAAAGAAGAGGCCAAAACCTTTTACATTGGTGCAATCGATTATTTTGAATTTTTTGCCTTGCCTCAGTTAGCCGAACGGTTGCAATACGAAGCGCCAAATATTCGTATTGGTATTGAAATTTTACCGGAAAATTTACGGCTGGAACGTGTTGAAGAAGGGCGACTGGATCTGTTTATCGGTGTTGATAATGTACATACTATGCCACGTTACTATCATCGTCATCACTGGTTAACAGACTCTTATGTGGCAATTGTACGAGAAGACAGTAATTTGCCCGAAAAAATAGACCTGAGAACTTTTTTAGAAACAGCTCAAATTCATTTGCCATTAGCAAATTCTGGCGCAGATTTGATCGATGCGTGGTTGTTGGAACAACATCAATCCAGACATATCGCAATGATAGTTCAAAGTTATGCTATTGGTGGCATGGTGACCGCCAAGTCAGATTACCTCATGTGTGTGCCACGCAATATTGCTGAAAAATTACTGACCATGTTACCGATTCGAACCGTTGAATTGCCAGATGACTTTCCACAATTATCCATTAGTTTGTTCTCACATCAGCTATATGACAGTCAAGAAAGTGTGCAGTGGTTGATAAAACAAATTCAGCAATGTGAGTCTTAAAAAAGCTTTCAAATAGTGCTCTACCTATTAAGGCATATTGTTTTTTTTATTCGCATTTTATAGTTTGGGAGGCATGGTAAAACTGATTTCTGATAAGGGTGAATTGCCCTAGGGACATAATATGAAAAACTACGAAGATTGGCAGGCATTAGCGGCTTCGATAACCATTCCAGACAAAGCTTACATTAACGGTAAATTTGTCGCGTCGATTAGTGGTGAGACATTTGATTGTATTAACCCTTCCACAGAAACTTTATTAGCTAAGGTGGCAAGTACTGACTCTGTCGATGTGGATGTTGCTGTCGCTGCAGCAAAAAAAGCGTTTAAAAGTGGTGCTTGGTCACGAATGTCCCCTCGTGATAGAAAAAACATCATGCTTAAGTGGGCTGATTTAATTACAGAACACCAAGATGAATTTGCCGTTTTAGATACCTTAGATATGGGTAAATCTATTAGTGAAATGGTTAATATCGATATTCCAGATTCAATCGATTGTATTCGCTGGACGGCGGAAGGCATTGATAAGTTATACGGTGAAATTGCACCTACTGGTGGGCCAAATTTGGCATTAATCAGCCATGAACCAATCGGTGTTGTTGCTGCGGTTACTCCATGGAATTATCCGTTAATGATGGCTTCTTGGAAAATAGCACCGGCGTTGGCGGCAGGTAACAGTGTTATTTTGAAACCGTCAGAAAAGTCTCCTTTAAGTGTTTTGCGTTTAGCCGAATTGGCGACGCAAGCAGGTATGCCTGATGGCGTCTTTAACGTATTACCAGGCTTTGGTCATACCGCTGGTAAAGCATTGGCGTTGCATAACGATGTGCAGGTCATCGCATTTACGGGTTCGACTCGCGTTGCTGGTATGTTGATGGAATATTCTGGTCAATCTAACTTGAAGCGAGTTTGGATTGAAGCGGGTGGCAAATCCCCTTGCTTGGTATTCGATGATTACGAAGACATAGTACAAGCCGCAAAAGGCGCTGCGTCGGCTATTTTTACCAACCAAGGTGAAGTCTGTATTGCCTGTTCTCGCTTGTATGTACAAAGCAGTATTAAAGATGTCTTTATGGCAGAATTGATTAAAGCGTCTCAAGCCTATGTTCCAGGTGATCCGCTAAATCCTAAGACAAACATGGGGCCTTTGGTGGATAAAAACCAAATGGATGTCATGGCACGCTTCGTTAAAAGTGCACAGAAAGAAGGCGCTAGTTTATTGTTAGGTGGCGTACCTGAATACAAAGAAGGGCAAGGTTTTTTCGTCAATCCTACTATTTTGGCTGATGCTAATAACAGTATGGAGTTTGTGCGTGAAGAGATATTTGGCCCCGTTCTTGCTGTATCTACATTCGATACAGAAGAAGAAGGTATTGCATTGGCCAATGACTCTGTATACGGCTTAGGTGCTTCAATCTGGACCAGTAATTTGTCACGGGCGCATCGAGTAAGTCGTCAATTAGAAAGTGGCATGGTATGGGTTAACACTTGGGGGGATGGTGATACAACTGTACCGTTTGGTGGTGTGAAAGCGTCTGGCAATGGCCGTGATAAATCCTTGCATGCAATGGAAAAATACACAGAATTGAAGAATGTTTGGATTCGCCTCTAGCTTAGAATTAAAGGGCTAGGTAGCGGCGTTTTGAATTCCTACCCCCTTATGGGTATATCGCTATAAGGGGGTAAGTTTTTAAAATACTTACTTGAATACAAAGTGATATTCGAAATGCTGGGTAAACTGAGAGTTTGCCTTTTTTATGATCAATGGCACCTTTAAATTAGGTGTATTTGATGAGGTTGTTTATGTCAATTCCTTCTCATACTAATTCGTATTATGCCGCGTCTGCGAATGATACTAAGCTTCGTCCTGAACTGGTTGGCGAACATCAATGTGATGTTTGTATCGTTGGTGCTGGTTTTACAGGTATATCGTCAGCCCTACATTTGGCTGAAGCTGGCTATAAAGTCATTGTGATAGAAGGCAGTCGCATTGGTTTTGGCGCATCTGGTCGAAATGGCGGTCAATTGGTAAACAGCTATAGTCGTGATATCGATTTTATTAAACGTCATTATGGCGATTATGTTGGCGAGCAGATGGCGTCAATGGCCTTTGAAGGTCAGGCTGTTATTCGTGAACGAGTGGCTAAATACAAGATCGATTGTGATCTAAAAGAAGGTGGCATATTTGCTGCGTGCAATACTAAGCAACTAGAAGAACTGAAAGCTAAGAAAGCGCTTTGGGAATCTCATGGTCATGATCAGCTAGAACTTTTGTCTGCTGAAGGTATTCAAGAATACATCGGCAGTGATCGTTATGCTGGTGGGTTATTGGATCGTCTGAATGGTCATGTTCATCCATTAAATTTAGTCTTGGGTGAAGCGGCTGCATTTGAATCGTTAGGTGGCGTTATCTACGAAGCGTCTCCAGTTACCAGTGTAAAAGAAGCCAAAGTCGAAGGTGAGTTAGCTAAGGTTACGACTGAAAAAGGTGTAGTGACGGCCAAGCACGTTATTGTTGCTGGTAATGCTTATATTACAGGTATTATTCCTGAAGTAGAAAAGAACTCTATGCCGTGTGGAACGCAAATTATTGCAACTGAGCCACTAAGTGAAGAGCAGCAAAAAGCCATTCTGCCAAATGATGTGTGCGTGGAAGATTGTAACTACTTACTCGATTATTACCGCCTTTCTGGCGATGGTCGTCTGATTTATGGTGGCGGTACAACCTATGGTGCGCGCGAGCCTGAAAAGGTTGAAGCTCTAATTGTTCCTAAAATGCTAAAAACCTTCCCTATGCTTAAAGATGTGAAGATTGATCATGCTTGGACAGGGAACTTCCTATTAACTTTAATGCGTCTGCCACAAGTAGGTCGTATTGGAACGAATGTGTATTATTCGCAAGGTTACAGTGGTCACGGAGTAACGAGTACTCATCTAATGGGGAAAGTGTTGTGTGAAGCTATACAGGGAAATACTAAGCGATTTGATGTGTTTGCTGGTTTGCCACAATATCCATTCCCAGGTGGAAGAGCATTGCGTGTACCTTACACTGCGATTGGTGCTGCGTATTATGCATTAAGAGATAAACTGGGTATTTAGTCATTGTGTAGATGGCGAGTTTGATTATTGAAAGGCCTTTCTTTGTAAAAAAAGAGAGGCCTTTTTTATTGCTGGAAGGTTTGGTGCGCTCTCTAAGAAAGCGTAGTTTTTGCTAGGATTTTGATTTTACTCAATAGCTTGGTCTAGTGCTTCTAAGTGATCTAAGAATAAGGTGAAAATTTCGGATTGAGTCGATGTGTCTAAGCGAGTATGAATGTTTTTTCTGTGGACTTTTACTGTGCCTGCACTAATACCTAGCTCTTCAGCAATCGCTTTAGAGGAATGGCCTCGTAAAATAAGGCCAAGAACTTCTTGTTCTCTATGGGTGAGTACGCCGCTCGCGAAAGTTTTTAATGCGTGTTTAATCGGGCCGTTCGACGGTTGATACTCTACATGTCCGCGAGACTGGGCGAGCCAAAACTGTTTAATAAGTGCTTCCAGTAATGGGAATATCTCTTTTAGTTTTTTCATTTCGCTGCGCTTAATTGACCCCATATGGGACTTTCGACCCAAAGAGATAACGTAGGTTGTATTTTCATCTAAAGGGACTGATATGTTGATTTCGTCAATTAAATCAAACTTGCTGTAGCAGGTTTGATAGTACTCAGTGTCTTTAAAAGAATCTGGTGCGATATCGATAAGTCGACCCACACCAGACGTCGAGCCTTGTTGAATACTATTGAATAGTGGATCCAGCATGTACGCAGTATTGAGATATAGGTTCAATGTAGGGCTATGTTCGGATCTGTCTTTAGGGTGCAGGATAATCGGTTTAAAAGACTTTTTATAAGTCACTATGATGAGTGTATCGAAGTGACAGAGGCCTCTTATAAAGTTCTCCAGCACCAATGAAAAGCTTGGTACGCGCAAATGATTCACTAAGACAGCCAGCTCTTTTAAGGTCTCTGAAGAAATACCTTCATAAGTAGATTTGCTTGGCAGCATGGAGAAAGCCTCGGTTCGAGTAACAGTGTATTGGTTCAATGCTTCTAACGATAAGGTAAAATTATAGAATAGTAAATATTGTGATCACAAAACTACCAGTGTTTGTCTCTGTATTTATTTTTTATGATTATTTTTCATTTATTTTTCATTTATTTTTCATTTATTTTTGGCTTAATACTTGGCTGATTCCTGTATGAAGTGATGCAATATTTCAGGTGTACCAATAAAAGCAAAGCCTTCACGAATGTCCGAAGAAATAGCTAATTGCAAAGCAAGTGCGTCTTTATGACGAATGGCTTGTAAGGCTTCTTGGTGTCTGTCTATGGTGTAGTTTTCTTTAATTCGCTCGGTAGACAGACGTAAAAAAGGACCTAGTTGCAGCCATAAACTTTCGATTAAATGTAGGCTAACTTGGTGCGGGTTGGCGGTATAGAGTAGCCTATGGAAGGCATGATTATGGGTGATCGTAGACTCCATATCGTCTTTATCCCTTGCGATATCTATGTCTTTGTCTATTGATTCTAGTCGCTCCAAAATGGTGCTATTTATATAAGGTAGTGCCCGAATTGCAGCATGAGTCTCTAGTGTTATACGGGTTTCACATAATTCATTAAATTTCATTGCTGTCATTGTTGGTACAATAATTCGACGGTTTTCTTTTACTTCTAAGGCATGCTCTGAGCTGAGTTTTTTAAGTGCTTCACGAATTGGCATAGGGCTCACACCTAACACTTTGGCTAACTCTCTAAGTGTTAGGCTTCTGCCAGGAAGAATCTGTCCACACATAACCGCATGCCTTAAAACGGCGTATACCCACTCGGTGATAGTTACACCGTCTTTTCTGTCAGTTAATGTAATATCTAATGGTAACGGGGTGTTCAATTTTTTATCCTTTTTACATAAATATTGTAGAAAGATGGAAATTACTTTTACTGAAAAAAATCGTATTAAGTAGTGTTTGATATAAACTTGATCATATCGTTAGAGTTTAAAGGGAAACAATATAATTTTGTTTTTTGTGATCACAAAATGCAAACTTATATTGTTAATTTCACAATGCAAGATAGCAATCTACATAATTAAAAGAGAGTAAGTTATGCCAGGTCAGGTAATGGGCGATAAAGAGTTTGATCTTTTTATAACAGATTTAAATGGTAACTTACGAGGAAAGCGTATTCCTGCCTCAGGTCTAAAAGCGGTAATGAAGGACGGCGTAAAACTACCTCAATCCGTCATTGGCTTTGACCACTGGGGAGATGACGTTTTAGAAAACGGTTTGGTTTTTGAAACTGGAGACAGTGATGGTGTTTGTATGCCAGTGCATTCTTCACCTATCCCTGTCCCTTGGTCTGAGACGCCACGTGACCAAATTTTGGCGATGATGTACAACATGGACGGTACCCCTTTTTATCCGGATCCTCGCCAACTATTAGCTAATATAGTAGAACGTTTTAAAGAACTTGGTTACACGCCAGTTGTTGCTACAGAACTTGAATTTTATTTATTAGATGGTGAGTCTGAAGCAAATCGACGTCCAAAAGAGCCTTTGATGACAGAAGGTAACGGCCGTCGTTTGACTGATACAGATTGTTATTCTATTGAAGAAATGGATGGTTTATCTAATTTCTTTGCGGATGTACGTGCCGCGTGTGAAGTTCAAGGAATACCAGCAGACACTATTATTTCAGAGTTAGGTCCCGGTCAGTTTGAAATTAATATGAAGCATGTTGATGATGCTTTATTGGCTGCTGACCACGCTAATATGTTCAAACGTTTGGTTAAAGGCGTTGCTCGAAATTATGAATATGGCACCACATTTATGGCCAAGCCTTATGCTCAGAAGAGTGGTAATGGTTTTCATGTGCACTTTAGCTTATTAGACGAAAATGGAGTAAATGTCTTTGATAATGGTGGCGATGATGGAACACCTTTGTTAAAACATGCCGTAGCAGGATTACTGGATAACATGGCTGACAGTATGTTGGTTTTTGCACCGCATCTTAACTCGTATCGTCGCTTTGAAAATGGTGCACATGCACCGACTTTTGCAAGCTGGGGTTATGAAAATCGCACGGTTGCTGTACGGATTCCTGAAAGTCCAACCGTTGCTCGTCGTATTGAGCATCGTGTTGCTGGAGCGGATGCAAATCCATACTTAGTATTGGCTACTGTGCTAGGTGCTGCATTGGATGGGATTATTCGTAAATTAGATCCTATCGCTGCAATAGAAGGAGACGCTTACTCGGTCAGTGAAAACTTCCCGATACTTCCAAATCGTTGGGAGCACGCAACGCAAGTATTTAAAGACAGCAGCTTCATGCATGAGTACTTCGGTGAAGCTTTTGTTCGTGTCTTTAGTGCAGCGAAAGAGCAAGAGCAAGAACGGATTCAAAGCCGTATTTCCAATGTGGAGTACGAGGCTTATCTATAAAGGTTTTTACGTCGATTCGGTTATGCTCGTCATACCGGAAACGTAAAAAATAGAGAATAATAAAGCGTTAAAAAATTACTCCTTAGAGAGTGAGTTGATTACAAATATCGTATACAAAAGAAACGACTAAATAGGAAAACCGAAAATGAAAGTAAACACTAAAATGAATAAGAAGTTGTTATCTCTCATGTGCGCTACATTGGTTTCTGGCAGTGTTATCGCTGAAGACAAAGTGCTTAATATTTATAACTGGTCTGACTATGTTGCTCCAGATGCTGTTGAAAACTTTGAAAAAGAAACAGGCATTAAAGTGAATTATGATGTTTATGACAGTAACGAGGCGTTGGAAGCTAAGTTAATGGCAGGTTCATCAGGTTATGATTTGGTTTTCCCTTCAAACTCCTTCATTGAGCGTCAAATCAAAGCGGGCGTTTATGAAGAAATTGATAAAAGTAAATTATCTAACTATGGAAACCTTGATCAGCAGCTAGCAGGTCAAGTGATTCAGAATGACCCAGGTAATAAACACAACATTCCTTATGCTTGGGGAACAACTGGTATTGGCTATAACGTTGATATGATCAAAGAGCGTCTTGGCGATATTAAAATTGATTCTTTAGACATGTTATTTAAGCCTGAGATTGCAGCGAAGCTTGCTGATTGTGGTATCGCTATATTGGATTCCCCTACAGAAGTGATGGGAATTGTGAATAATTACATGGGTGAAGATCCTAACTCTGAAGATCTAGCAGCATTAAAAGCGAGTACATCTGTATTAGCCGCTGTTCAGCCTCATTTTAAATATTTCCATTCAAGCCAATATATTTCTGATTTAGCCAATGGTGAAATTTGTGTGGCGCTAGGTTATAACGGCGATATTTTACAAGCTCAAGATCGTGCTGCAGAGGCAGATCAAGGTGTAAACATAGAATATGTTGTGCCAAAAGAAGGTACTCAGATCTGGTTTGATCTAATGGCCATCCCTAAAGGTGCTCAGCATCCTGAAGCGGCATTGAAATATATTGATTATATTTTGCGTGCTAACGTTGCTGCAGACTTGTCTAATTATGTTTATTACGCAGTACCAAATACAGCAGCGGAGCCTTTGTTGGATCCTGAAGTAGCTGAAAATGAAGGCATTTACCCAACGCAAGCGGTTAAAGATAAGCTTTATGTTCAAGTGGCTCATAGCCCTAAGTTTGATCGCTCATTGACTCGAGCTTGGACAAACATCAAAACAGGACGTGCACGTTAGAAATTAGCTGCTTTTCACTGGAGGTATTTACCTCCAGTGAATCTGTTTATATTTTATTACCCAATGAGTAAGAGTTTGAATTTTTTAGTGAATCGGCTCTCTAGTCTAGCGTTTACAGTAAAAAGGTAGAATATGTCCTCGTCCTCAGAATTTAATCAAGAAAAGTCGATTATTGTGCCATCTTGGCGAGAAGCAGGCGCTAAGCCTTTTGTACAAATTGATCAAATAACGAAAAAATTTGGTGATTTTACTGCCGTTAACTCAGTATCACTGGATATTTACCAGAACGAATTATTCTGTTTATTGGGCGGTTCCGGCTCAGGGAAAAGCACCTTGCTACGTATGTTAGCAGGCTTTGAAAAACCTACTTCTGGACGAATTTTAATTGATGGTGTCGACATGACTGATATTCAGCCATGGGACCGACCTGTCAATATGATGTTTCAATCCTATGCGTTGTTTCCACATTTAACCGTAGAAGCCAATGTCGCATTTGGTTTACGTCGTGAAGGCGTTAAATCCAAAGAAGTCGCACTGCGTGTTGCCGAAATACTAGACATGGTTCAATTAGGTCATTTGAGCAAACGCAAGCCACACATGCTATCGGGCGGTCAGCGTCAGCGAGTTGCTTTGGCTAGGGCTTTAGTAAAACGTCCTAAATTATTGTTACTTGATGAGCCATTAGGTGCATTAGATAAAAAATTACGAGAGGAAACACAGTTCGAATTGATTAACCTTCAAGACGAATTAGGCATTACCTTTGTGGTTGTGACGCACGACCAAGAAGAAGCTATGACATTGGCGACTCGAATCGGTGTTATGGATCAAGGTGGTATTACTCAAATTGCTGAACCTCATCAAGTTTATGAATACCCTAATAGCCGTTTTGTGGCCGAATTTATTGGTAATGTTAATCTTTTTGAAGGCACGGTAATAGGTGAAGAGCGAGACTGTACCACGATTCAATCTGCTGAAATTGATGGCCTTTTAAAAGTTAATCATGCTATTAGCTGCGCACCAAGCCAAGTAGTCTCTGTGGCCGTTCGACCTGAAAAAATTCGTATTAGCCGTGAAAAGCCTGACGCGGACGCTAATACAACCGATGGTATTATTACGGATTATGCCTATATGGGCAGTCAATCTATTTATAAAATAGCATTGAAGAGCGGTAAAGAAGTGCGTGTTACTATGCAAAATGCGACCCGTGATATCAGTGATAGATTAACCTGGGATGAACCTGTATTCCTATCTTGGGATGCGGGCAGCAGTGTGGTACTGACGTCATGAGTAACCTCACTTCCTCTACTGAAAATCGTACGATGTTAGTACGATGGCTACAAAGTATAAAGAACATTAACTGGGGGAGAGCGCTGGTCATTCTAGTGCCTACTTTGTGGTTAGGGGTATTCTTTTTTATTCCATTCCTAGTTGTTTTTAAAATTTCCTTGGCTGAAACGGCTATTGCTATTCCGCCATATTCTTCGTTACTAGAATGGAACCCTGATGAAGCCTATGCGACGTTTAAAATCACGCTGGGTAATTATCTTTTCTTGTTCGAGAGTCGTTTTTACCTGGATGCTTATTTAAGCTCAATCCGCATCGCGTCCATATCGACCTTCTTTGCTTTGCTATTGGGCTTCCCAATTGCCTATATGATAGCTAGAAGCTCTGCGAATATGCGCAACATATTGCTTGCTCTTGTTATTTTGCCATTTTGGACTTCTTTCTTATTGCGGGTTTATGCGTGGATGGGATTCCTGAAAAAGAACGGCGTAATCAATGAGTTTTTAATGGGAATGGGGATAATTGATGAACCTCTGGTTATGCTGCAAACTGATTTTGCCGTGTACATCGGTATCGTTTATACCTATTTACCTTTTATGATTTTGCCGCTTTATACCACATTAGAAAAAATGGACTTAACCTTGCTAGAAGCGGCTGAAGACTTGGGAGCTAAGCCGTATCAATCCTTCTTCTTAGTGACTTTACCTTTAGCTATGCCAGGTATTATTGCCGGTTGTTTGTTGGTGTTTATTCCTGCTGTGGGAGAGTTTGTTATTCCTGCTTTGCTTGGTGGATCAGATACATTAATGATTGGTCGCGTGCTTTGGGATGAATTCTTCTTAAACCGTGATTGGCCTATGGCATCAGCGGTGGCGATTCTTATGTTAATCGTATTGGTTGGACCTATTATGTTTATGCGTAGTCGTAACAAGCAGGAGGAAGCATGATAAAACGTCAATCTTTTTGGCTGAGTGGTTCTGCTTTATTTGGCTTTATCTTTCTTTATGCTCCGATTATTTCGCTTATCATCTATAGCTTTAATGAATCTAAGCTGGTGACTGTGTGGAGCGGATGGTCTATCAAATGGTATGTTTCTCTATTTCAGAATGAGCAAATTATTAATGCGGCGTTACTGAGCTTTAAAGTCGCTGCAATAAGTGCCACGTTGGCGGTTATTTTAGGCACCATGGCGGGCTTTGTATTAAGCCGTATGGGGAGATTTCGTGGGAAAACGCTTTTGTCTGGCTGGGTAACAGCGCCATTAGTTATGCCCGATGTTATTACCGGTTTGTCATTGCTTTTGTTATTTGTTGCAATGGAATCTATGTTCGGCTGGCCTGCGGGACGAGGTGAGGGAACCATTATTATTGCCCACACAACCTTCTGTTTGGCTTATGTTGCTGTAGTGGTGCAATCACGATTGGCCTCGTTGGATGAAACGTTAGAAGAAGCAGCAATGGACTTAGGGGCTAAACCTTCGACTTTGTTTTTCTTAATTACTTTGCCATTGATTGCACCAGCACTAATTTCTGGTTGGTTACTGTCTTTTACCCTGTCACTTGATGACTTGGTTATTGCCAGTTTTGTTTCTGGACCGGGCAACAGCACTTTACCTATGGTTATTTTTTCCAAGGTTCGTTTAGGTGTTACGCCAGAGATAAATGCGTTAGCCACTCTAATGATTTTAGTGGTTGCTGTCGCAGTGGTTGCTGCCATTGTTATTATGCGTAAACAGAATAAATACACGTCTTAAAAATTTAAAAAGTCAGTCTCAGATTGAAAAGGTGATTTTAATGAAAATAGGGCTTTTGGCGACTGGAACGACACCAGATGATTTGCTACCGCGTTTTGGTTCGTATGCTGAAATGTTTATCGCGCAACTTAAAGAGGAAAATGCCTCGTTTGAGTTTGAAACGTTTGATGTTCGAGACGGTATATTCCCTGCAAACGCAGATGTTTGCGACGCTTGGTTAATTACAGGGTCTCGATCTAACGTTTATGAAGGCTTGCCTTGGATGTTACAGCTTAATGAGTTGATTCGCGAGATAGATGCGAAAAAGCAGCCATTAGTTGGAATCTGCTTTGGTCACCAAATTATTGCCGATGCGTTAGGCGGTAAAGTTGATAAGTATGACGGTGGTTGGGGTGTTGGTGTTCATAAGTACGACACTATTAAAGGCATTTCTTCTTTTCCTGAGAACCTCACGTCATTTTCTATTTGTGTTATGCATCAGGACCAAGTTGTTATCAAGCCTGCTCGCGCTAGGGTGTTCGCTCACTCCGATTTCTGTGAAAATGCTGGTCTAGTTTACGATCAGCATGTTGTAACCTTTCAGGGCCACCCTGAGTTCGATAAAGCCTATGAAACTGTATTGCTGGACACATTAAAAGATGTCAGCTTCTCTTTAGAGGTAGCAGAAGAGGGTTATGAAACGGTTGCACAAGAAAAGCTTGATTCACCTGAAGTAATAGCTTGGATTGCTGATTTCATGGAATCAGCTCATCAAGCTAGGAAAGTGTAACTTATGATTTTAGAATAGGTTACTGTCGTATTATGCCTCGCCAGTAATCTATTCCTTTCCTTTCGAATTCCTTGCGTCCTGTTGTTTAAAAAAACATGAATCGCGATCAATGTCTGCATTAACTACACATAAATTGGATGTCTCTATTTAGAGTGCCTTTTCATGTCTGCCAGATAATAGTCAAAATATAATATTCTAAAAATCATCACCCTCTAAAGCCATAGTTTTGAAGACCTCTACGAACAGAGAAATACAAAAAGAAAGTTGCTGTGGCATTTGTATGACTTTATAGTGAGGCATCAAAAACAGGAATATAAAGGGTAGTTTATGTTTACTTTCAATCGTGATGTTGAGTTAGAAGATTTAGGTGGTGGCCTTTCTCGTAAAGTGATGTCTTATTCGGACAATATTATGACAGTCGAAGTGCATTTTGAAACAGGTACATTGGCTGCGATGCACAAGCATCCGCATGAGCAATTGACTTATGTTAAGTCTGGCAAGTTTGAATTTACGGTTGGTGACGAAACGCAAACGGTTGTTGAAGGCGATACTATCTACAAAGTGCCAAACATCATGCATGGCTGTGTTTGTATTGAAAAAGGCGTGCTAATCGATAACTTCACTCCAGTGCGTAAAGATTTCTTATAAGTATTTTAATCTATTACAATGCGAATAAATCCAAAGTCAATTATAAATATCGTATTAATGATGGCGAAGCAGCACTGTAAATGAAAATATCATCATTCGACCTCAGTTCATCTTGGCATTATGGCAAGGTGAACTTACTTCTAAATTAATAGACTTTGTCATAAATGAGTTGTGGTACTAGCCTGGTAGTATGATGTGTTCTAATCTGCATCCTTGTGTAGTATCTGGCTACACTGCCTCAATCCTTCAGATATATCCTTATTCAATCAAATTAACACTAATAATATTCTCGCTTTGGTTTTCGTAAAAGGCTAAAGCCTAGGGGTGGTGGTTTTAACGTTTTTTATATGTTTGAAAAAGCACTTTGTGGTTTACTCGCAGAAGACTATCTTGGTGTATTATAATCAATTAAGAGCTTCTCAACACAGGCATTGTTAGGCGACTGATTTCAGTGATGTTTTTTGTAAACAGCCAGGCAATAGAAGAATTAAGATGTATATATGATCTTTGTTCTAATGAAATGGATAATTGGCATAAATTTTATTAAATGAATACAAATAAGGAAAGAAAAAAGGGCTGAAAGGACTCGCTTGAGCGTGATCTCTTTGACTCATTTTGACTGTTATATGATGACTAAAAATAATACGCCGCAAATGGCAAGTAAACGATACGACGGCGAAATTGATCTTTTAGGATTGTTGCAAGTGCTTTGGAAAGGGAAATGGGTGATTGTAATAACTACATTACTTTTTACAATTAGCGGTTTGTTGTATGTTTTGTTAAAGCCAGCCCCTATGCCAGTATATAAATCTGAAGCTACAGTTATTATGACTGGCGCAAGATCCTTGGTTTATTCAGGGGCTTTGGCTGATATAAGTAGGCCTGCAAAAAGTTATGATCAAAAAGAGCTTCCATTAGCAATTTTACAATCTAGGCCTTTCATAGATAATTTTATCCAGAGCTATGATTTAGCTGTTCCTTTAATGGCTGGGAAAAAATGGAATGAATCTGAACAGCACTTGGAAATAGATCCTGCTTTATATGATGTTAAATCTAAGCAATGGCTTAGCAATGGCCAATTCTCTTCGGTTCCTTCTAGCAATATTTTGTATGGCAAATTTAAAGACCAATTGACTGTCGTAGGAAAAAGAGGCAGTGACATTGTTACCTTATCAATAGTTAATGTGTCCCCTATTATGGCGAAACAATGGCTTGATAGGTTAATAATAATGTTGAATTTAGAGATTAAGCAAAAAGCAGTTTCTAATATTCAGGCAAACATAGCTTACCTCCAAGGGAAAATAGCCAAAACACCTGATGTTAGAATGAAAGAGGTCTATTACAGCTTAATGGGTGAGCAGGCAGATAATCTTATGTTTGCAGAGGTTCAAAACGAATTTTCTTTAAGTGTAATTTCCCCACCATTTAGGCCTGATATGGCAGAGCCAGTAAATCAGAAACGAACACTTATTATAATGCTTTCAATGTTTTTAGGTATGATTTTGGGCGTTTTTATTGTGACACTATCGTTCTTTTTCACTAAAAAGAACGATAGTGTCTTTTAGTAAAATTTATAGATGAAGTTATTGGAAGTAACTTACTGTATGTGATGCTATTTGCGTAATTCATATTTCTGTTTTAAGATTGTTCAGTCATTGAACGTAGATTTGGTTTAGTTAAGGATATATCAGTTTGTGGATATTAGGATGGGCAAATGTTAACAGACGAGTATCGTTACAGAATTTTAAAAGTGCTTGAGCAAGATCCAGATGTCAGTCAGCGTGAATTAGCAAAACGCCTAGATATTAGTTTGGGTAAAGCTAATTTCTGTTTGAAAGCACTTATAGAAAAAGGTTTAGTGAAAGCTGGCAACTTTAAAAAAAATCCTAATAAAGCCCGTTATTTATATCTTTTGACTCCAAAGGGAATAGAAGAAAAGGCTTCATTAACTCATCGTTTTCTTTTGAAAAAAATAAAGGAACATGAGGTTCTGACAGAAGAAATTGAACTTCTACGCCAAGAAGCATTTATCAATACGCAAGAGATAAATGACCATGAATAAACGCTATAAAATTGCTATCGCAGGGACTGGGTATGTTGGCCTATCTAATGCAATGTTACTGGCGCAACATAATGAAGTTATTGCGATAGATATAATCCCTGAAAAAATCCAGATGTTGAACAACAAAATATCGACTATTCAAGACGAAGAAATTAAAAACTATTTGATTAATAAATCACTCGATTTTACTGCGACGTTAGATAAAAGTTTCGCCTACAAAAATACAGATTTTGTGATTATTGCAACACCTACAGATTACGACCCAGATACCAATAATTTTAATACAGCATCTGTTGAAAGTGTTATAAAAGATGTTCTTGAGATTAATCCAAACGCGGCTATGGTAATTAAATCAACGGTTCCTGTTGGTTATACAAAAAGCGTAAACGAAAAGTTTCAAACCTCAAATATCTTATTCTCTCCAGAGTTTTTACGTGAAGGTAAAGCTCTTCATGATAACTTATATCCATCTCGTATAATTGTAGGGGAAGATTCGAGCCGTGCTCGTATTTTTGCTGGCTTATTGCGTCAAGGTGCAATAAAACAAGATATTCAAGTTTTATTTACTGATTCGACAGAAGCTGAGGCCGTTAAACTCTTTTCAAATACTTATTTGGCGATGCGTGTTGCTTACTTTAATGAATTAGACTCCTATTGTGAGTCTCATGGGCTTAGCTCGAGGCAAGTTATTGAAGGTGTTGGATTAGATCCTCGAATTGGTAATCATTATAACAATCCAAGCTTTGGCTATGGTGGTTACTGTCTTCCAAAAGATACCAAGCAGTTGCTAGCAAATTATCAAGATGTACCAAATAACTTAATTAGAGCGATTGTAGATTCCAACGCAACACGTAAAGACTTTATTGCAGACTCTGTTATTAAGCGTAACCCTACTGTTGTTGGTATTTATCGTTTAATGATGAAAGCCGGTAGTGATAATTTTAGGTCCTCAGCCATTCAGGGGATAATGAAGAGGATAAAATCGAAGGGAATTGAGGTTGTGATTTATGAGCCTGAATTGAATGAAAATGAATTTTTCCATTCGCGTGTCTATCATAACCTAGAGGCGTTTAAACAGGTTTCTGACGTAATTATAGCGAATCGTATAACAGGTGATTTGGATGATGTGGCGACTAAGGTCTATACGCGTGATTTGTTTGGTAAAGATTAATATTTGACTTTATTTTGAAATGAAAGGATCTGTTTTGAAAATTATTCCCGTTATATTGTCTGGTGGTGTAGGCAGTCGTCTATGGCCATTATCTCGTGAGCACTTCCCTAAACAGTGTCTTCCATTGACAGATGCTCAATACAGTTTATTGCAACAAACAGCGAACAGAACTAGTGCTTTAGATGTAAGCGCTCCCATTATTGTTTGTAATGAAGACCATCGTTTTTTAATTGCTCAACAGCTGCAAGAGATTGGTTTAAAGAACGCCAGTATTGTGCTTGAACCAAACGGCCGTAACACAGCGCCAGCGATCGCTCTGGCGGCACTAGAAGCTCAATGTAAACAGCAAGATGACGTGTTGTTATTGGTTCTGCCTGCTGATCACGTAATTCGTGATATTAACGCGTTTGAATTAGCTATTGAAAAAGCTGTTGAGCTTGCTAAAGGTAATGCTTTAGTTACTTTTGGCATCGAACCAACTCGTCCTGAAACTGGTTATGGTTATATTCGTGGTGGTGAAGATTTTTCTGTTATTGAGTTTGTTGAGAAGCCAGATGTGAACACCGCGCAAACTTATTTAGAATCTGGTGATTATTTGTGGAATAGTGGCATGTTCCTATTTAATGCAAAAACCTATCTTAAAGAACTTGCTACGCATCGTGCTGATATTTCTAACGCTGTCAGCCTTGCTTATGAGCAGCGTACACAGGATATGGATTTTATTCGTGTTGATGCCGAGTCGTTTTCTAACTGCCCATCTGAGTCAATCGATTACGCTGTCATGGAGTCAACACTGAACGCAAAGGTTGTACCTTATGCTGGTGATTGGAGTGATATTGGTGCCTGGGATGCGTTATATGATTATGCCGATAAAGACGAGGATAATAATGTCTTGCTAGGTGATGTTATGTCAGAAGGTTCTTCAAACTGTTTCATCCGTTCTGAAACTCGTTTGGTTGCTGCTGTTGGAGTGAGTAATCTTGTGATAGTTGAAACGGCAGATGCCATTCTCGTTATGGATAAAGAAAATGCGCAAAACGTGAAAAAAATCGTAAAGCGTATTCAAGCAGAAGGTCGTGAAGAGCATATGTATCATACTACTGTTCATCGGCCTTGGGGAACCTATCAAACTGTTGACTTAGGTGATCGTCATCAGGTGAAGCGTATCATGGTCAAACCAGGTGAAAAGCTCAGTGTGCAAATGCATCATCACCGCGCAGAGCATTGGGTGGTGGTTTCAGGTACTGCAAAAGTGCAAAATGGTGATCGAGAAATATTGTTAACCGAGAACGAATCTACTTATATCCCTGTAGGTGTAGTTCACGCTTTAGAAAATCCAGGGAAAATTCAATTAGAGCTAGTAGAAGTACAATCTGGTAGCTACCTAGGCGAAGACGATATCGTTCGTTTTAGTGATCGATATGGGCGCTAACTCATGATAAAAACACCCTGCGTTGAAATGGTAAGCGTTAAAGCATTGAGCGATGAGTTTGGTGTTGCTTTCGGCACCAGCGGTGTTCGTGGTTTGGTGGTGGATTTAACGCCAGAGCTTTGTTTTGCGTTTGTGACGTCGTTTCTGCAAGAAGTTTGCCCGAATACAACCCACGTTGCCGTTGGTATTGATTTACGTCCAAGTAGCCCAGAGATAGCAAAATCGGTTCTATTTGCCATTGAGTCTCATGGGGCTAAAGCGACTTATTGTGGAGCGCTACCGACACCTGCATTGGCATTTTATGGTATGCAAAATAGTATACCAACAGTTATGATTACTGGGAGCCATATCCCTTTTGATCGTAATGGTATTAAATTTTATCGACCTGATGGCGAAATAAGTAAAGCGAATGAAGTTGCTATTATGAATGGCGAGGTCTCTATTCCTTATAATTTTTTGGACAAGCTCGTTCAACTTCCCTCTGTAAGTTTTTCAGCGATTGAATTATTTAAAAAGCGTTATACCTCCCTTTTTCCTGAGAGTATGTTACAAGGAAAGCGCATTGGTGTGTATGAACATTCGAGTGTAGCACGTGATGTAATCAAAGAGTTATTAGCTCATTTCGGGGCAGATGTCGTCTCGTTAGAGCGGACTGAAACGTTTGTGCCAATAGATACAGAAGCGGTGTCGGAAGAAGATATACAAAAGGGATTAGATTGGGTTGCTGCATATAAACTAGATGCGATTATCTCTACTGATGGGGATGGTGATCGCCCTTTAGTGGCAGATGAAAAGGGAGAGTGGTTACGTGGAGATGTTTTGGGTGTTGTGTGTGCAGATTATTTAGAAGCGACGCATGTGGCAGCGCCAGTTAATGTGAACACTATTCTTGAATTACAAGATAAAGAGTGCAAGACACTTCGAACAAAAATTGGCTCGCCGTATGTCATTGCAGGTATGGATAAATTATTGTCAGAAACGCCTGATGCAAAAATTGTTGGTTATGAAGCAAATGGTGGATTTTTAGTTGGTTCGGGTTTTGAAATAAACAGCCAAACCTTACATGCATTACCAACGCGAGATTCTATTTTACCGGCGCTTATTGTATTGGCCATGTCACATCAAAAAAAGCGTCCAATTAGTCAATTCACAACCGAATATTTAAAAAGATATACGGCCAGTGGCCGTATTCAAAATATTCCAACCGAAATAAGCCGACAGATTATTATTGAGTTAAGAGACAATAAAGTTAAGCAAACTGAGTTATTAGTTGTAATTGCAAGAGAAGGCGAAGCGCTGGAGGTTGTATCTATAGATGAAACTGATGGTCTTCGTATGACATTAAATAGTGGTGATATCGTTCATCTAAGATTTTCAGGAAATGCACCGGAATTAAGGTGTTATGTAGAAGCAAAAAGAAAATTATTAGCTTCTGAAATGGTTGATGTTGTTCTATCTCATATAGGGAGCTTTTAGTTTTTTATAGAACATAAACCACATGATATTTTTGATTAATTTTATGTTTTTTTGAGGATGATTATAAAAAGGTAATGAAATTATGGTAAAACCGAGAGTCTTTATATTGGATGTTGATGGTGTTATGACAGATGGTCAGTTTCATTACTCTTTAGATGGAAAAGTTATGAAAGTGTTTGGGGCTGATGATAGTGATGCCTTATCTCTTCTTAGTCCTCATTTGGATATTCATTTTGTTACTGGTGACCATAGAGGGTTTGATATATCAAAAAAAAGAATTGTTGATGATATGAGGCAAAGCTTAGATCTAGTTAGTACTATTAAGAGGATAGACTGGATAAAGGAGCGTTGGAACCCTGAAGAAGTGATTTATATGGGGGATGGGATTTTTGATCATTATGTATTTAAAGAGGTTCTCTATAGTATTGCCCCAAAAAATGGAGATGAATACGTGAAAAAAGTTGCTGATTATGTCACTAAGAGAAAAGGAGGGGATAGGGCTGTTGCAGAAGCAAGCTTACATATTCTCGAGAAATTTTTCAGGCCATATAATCCAAATGAATTGCCTGACAACCAAATTAAGCTAAGTGGAGAGTGGACTGTATGATAAGGGAATTTGTAAAACAAAAAAAATCAACATTATTATGTAGTGGGCCAATGAGTAAAAACTGTATAGATGCCACTATAGAGTTATCTAAACAGTATGATATCCCTCAAGTTTTGATTGCTAGTAGAAGGCAGATTGACTCATCAGATTTTGGCGGTGGCTATGTAGAAAACTTCACAACAGAAGAGTTCTCATCTTATGTGAGGAGTTGGGGGGCTGATAAGGTTTTTTTAGCCAGAGACCATGGTGGACCATATCAAAGTATTGTTGAAAGCAGCAATAATCTAAATGTATCAGATTCAATGGCATCAGCTAAAAAATCTTTTGAAAGTGATATTCTTGCTGACTTTGATTTTTTACATTTAGATCCAAGTATTCCAGTGCAAGACGAAAATTTGACTGTGGATAAAATTCTTAGCAGATTATTTGAGTTATATGGGCATACATATGAATTTTCTAAAAGAAATGGGAAAGAAATACAGTTCGAATTAGGGACAGAAGAGCAAAACGGGTATGGTCAAGATCTTGAGCAGTTTGAATACTTTCTTAATGAAACTCAAAAATTTTGTGAAAAAAACAAAATTATAAAACCAACTTTTGTCGTTGCTCAAACGGGTACAAAAGTAATGGAATATAAAAATGTAGGTATATTCAAGGATGATATTTCTACAAGGAGTAATTTATCACTAGATCATATAAAGAAGACAATTGGTATATGTAATAAATATGGTGTGATGCTCAAAGAGCATAATACTGATTATCTAAGTAATGAAGCTTTGTCTTTAAGGCCAGTTATTGGTATTCATGCTTCAAATGTGGCTCCTGAGTTTGGTGTTGTTGAAACGAAAGGGTTGTTATATGTTTTGAATGCATTTGGTTATAAAAAGGAATTTGACTTGTTTGTAGAGATTGCAATCGCTTCGAATAAATGGAAAAAATGGATGTTAGAAAATAGTAGTGCTTCAGATATAGATAAAGCAATTATCTGTGGTCATTATATATTCTCAAATTCTAAAATAAAAACCATGAGAGAAAATGTATCTATTGATTTGTTGAGTAAAAATATCAATTTAGAAAATTATTTAAAAACTTTGATTAAGCAATCTATGATGAGATATATTCAGTCATTTAGAATGATATAGAGGTGTTCAATGGACGTTGTTGTAATAGAAAAGCCTTGGGGCAAAGAAGAACTTTTAGAAAAAAATCAAAACTATATGTTTAAAAGATTAACTATGCATAAAGGTCATGCTTGTAGTTTACAGTACCATGAAGTAAAAACAGAAACTGTATATCTTTTGACAGGGTGTTTAAAGGTTTATATTGGTGATAAGGAAGAAGAATTAGAGGAAGTTATAATGAAGCCTAATGATTCAATGACACTGTATCCTTTTAAGATACATAGAATGGAGGCTCTTGAAGATAGTGTTTATCTTGAAGCGTCAACTCCAGAACTTGAAGATGTAGTACGATTACAGGATAGGTACAAAAGAGTATAGGGTATATTTAACTACGGTTTTATATCTATATATATCATTTTTAATATAATGTTGATGTTTTCGGGGGTTAGGTGAAATATAGAGTTGTAATTCCAACGGCGGGCTTAGGGAGTAGGTTGAAAGGACTGTCAAAAAATATAAACAAAGCATTAATATCGATAGCTCATAAACCTGCAATATCATATTTAATAGAAAAATTTCCAGAAAATGTAGAGTTTGTTATACCTTTAGGATACAAGGCCGATACAGTTAGAAGTTATTTAACACTAGCTTATCCTAATAGGAAGTTTATTTTCGTGGATGTTGATATATATGAGGGGGACGGATCTGGTCTGGGTTATACCCTCCTTAAATGTGAAGCCTATTTACAGCTGCCGTTCATTTTTATATCGAATGATACTCTAGTCCTTGAAGATATTAAGCCACCAGAGCATAACTGGATGGGATATGCACATACAGATGACAATGCACAATATAGAAGTATACGTATCGATAAAAGAAATGTTGTGGAAATTTGTCCAAAAGGTGCTGAAGGTGATGTTAAGGCTTATATCGGCTTAGCGGGTATTCATGATTATGAATTCTTTTGGCAAGCTATGAGAGCAGGAGTTAATCAAGGCTCTATAGAGATAGGAGAGAGCTTCGGACTTAGAACTTTAATAAATGAAGGTATTGAACCAATAAAATTCACTTGGTTTGATACTGGAAATATTTCTGCATTAAACAAAACACGGGACTACTTTAGTTCCGATTTAGATGTCAATATTCTTGAAAAAGAAGATGAAGCAATATGGTTTTTGAACGATAGGGTTATAAAATTTTCAATAGATGAAAGTTTTATAAAAAATAGAGTGTTAAGGGCAGCTAGTATTAAGAATTATATTCCTGAACTCTATGACTCTACAAAAAATATGTATATGTATAAAAAAGTTGAAGGAGAAACATTTTCAAAAAAACCTTCTGTAGCTACTTTTAAATATTTTCTTGATTGGATGGAGTCTTTTTGGGAACCTGCTAAATTAGATGAAATTGAAGAGGTTAATTTTGAGTCTGTTTGTCATGATTTTTATAAAGAAAAGACTTATAAAAGAGTAAAGCAGTATTTTATAAACTTTGAACAAATCGATAGCGAGGAGATAATAAATGGCAAGAAAATACCTAGAATATCGTATCTCCTTGATAAAGTAGATTGGAGTTACGTTGAAAAATCAGTTCCTGTACGGTTCCATGGTGATTTGCACTTTGAGAATATACTTATTAATGATGATGGTAAAACGCCTTTCACATTACTCGATTGGAGGCAGGATTTCGGCGGTAATATGGATTATGGTGATATTTATTATGATTTTGGGAAGTTAAATCATGGAATGTTAATTTCTCATGAACTTATAAATAAAAATTTTTTTGAAGTTGATCATAAATTAAATACTATTCACTTTGACTTTTTAAGAAAACAAAGTCTTGTTGATTGTGAAGTTTATTTCAAAATGTGGATTGAAGAAAAAGGCTATGATTATAAAAAAGTAAGGCTTATGACCGCGCTTATTTATCTCAATATAGCTTCGCTCCATCATTATCCTTATAGTATGTTACTTTTTTATTTAGGGAAAAGTATGTTATTCGATCTAGTAGATGATGATTGAAAATAAAGTGTAGTTATATGTTATTTTTTTAATGCAATGTATTTATTCTGATAGATACATTGAAAAAATTTAAGGTTTTTTTGTGAGAGAAATAATAAAGTTATTTGATATAATTGGGCATAAAAAAATAACAGTTTTTATTTTTTTTCTTAATTTATTGGTCGCGTTGGTTGAATTTATTGGGCTTTCACTTATTATTCCTTATATTTCAACCGCAATGAGCCAGAAAATACCAGAAAACAAATATGTTACTTATGTGGTCGAGTTCTTAAATATTGAAACGTATCAGGTTTTTATTTCATACTTATCAATAGTTATTGTGAGTTTTTATGTATTTCGACTTATTTTAAATGTGTCTTCGAATTATCTTTCTCTAAGGTTGTTCAATAAAATTCGTCACATTGTAATGTTTAAGCTTTTTAATCATTATACTTATTTGGATTATTCTGATTTTGTATTTAGAAACTCAAGTGATTTTAAAAAAACATTACTTCAAGAATCATTGCATGTCCAGGTTATTATTAAATCAATGATAGATATGGTAGCAGAATTATTTGTGTTGTTATTTCTTGTTAGCCTAATTATATATATAGATTGGAAGTTGGCTCTTGGTCTTGGATTAATTTTTGGATTGATGTTTATTATAGTCACATTTTTAGTCAAAGAGAAAGTAACTATTATTTCTGCTAAAAGAGAAAAATATGGTAGGGGGTTACATCGGTGTGTCGATGAGACCTTGAATGGTTTTAAGTTTATTAAGTTGGTTGGGGCTGAGGGAGTAGGTATAGAAGGATTTGAAAAGAATAGTAATGGCTTATATCAAGTTAATTCATTATTTCAATTAATAAATGAATCCCCAAGATTTATCTTAGAAACTTTAGGTCTTATTAGTATAGTTTTGATTACTTACTATTTAGTTAACTTTACATCAACTAATAATCTTATAGCTACGCTGGGGGTATATGCTGCAGCTTTTTATAGGGCGTTACCTTCTTTAAATAGAATAATAAGTTCTTATAATAATTTTCAATATTTTAAAAATACAATTGATCAAATTAGTGAGTGTTTTTCTATTAAAACAGAAAAACTTTTTGTTAATGAAACTGTAGTTTTTGATGATGAATTGAAATTGATTGATGTCTCATTTAGATATAAAGGGACTGAAGATTTTTTGTTTTCTAAATTAAATGTAGCGATCAATAAAGGCTCTAAAATAGCAATAGTAGGGAAAAGTGGTGCTGGTAAAAGTACTTTCGCAGATATTCTTATGGGGCTTCTTATACCTGAACAGGGTAATTTAATTGTGGACGGTACCATAATTAATGAAAGTAATATGAAGTCATGGAGAAATAAATTTGGTTATATACCACAGGAAATTTATTTGTATGATGCTACTGTTGCTGAGAATATTGCTTTTGGCAGAGAGTATAATCGGGAAAGAATAATCGAAGTTTTGAAACTTTCTAATATATATGATTTCCTTGAAACTGAGAGCGGTTTAGAAACTATGGTTGGTGATGGTGGTGTTAAGCTAAGTGGTGGGCAAAAACAGAGAATAGGTATTGCGCGAGCTATTTATAGTGATCCAGAGATATTGGTATTAGACGAAGCAACTAGTGGTTTAGATTATGGGACTGAAAGCTTGATAATGGATGAAATATATGAAATTTCTAAAAATAAAACTTTAATTGTGATTGCTCATCGACTTTCTACAATAGATAAATGTGAAGAAAAAATCACTCTATAAAAATGGATGATGATAAAAAATCAGTTCTAGTATTTAAAAAACACCTTTAGTTTCTAAAAAATATAAAGTATCACTGGTAGAGAGCAGTATTTTCTATTGGTGTACAGCTAAGCTAATAGTGTTATATTGAGTGAAAAATCAATCGCAGTCAGCCTTTTAATAAATTAGTTGGCTCTAATGACGAGTAAAGTAAATTTACATTCCGATTTTTATTTGCCCTCTGAAAATATAATAATATATATGGAGTTTTTATAATGAAAGCTATCCCTCTGGTAAAAAAAATTTATCATATGTATAAAAAAATAAATCGTTATGGAAAAATTAAAAGCGTTAATCTTCATGTTGAAGGAATTAATTTAGGCAGCGGTGCTAATTGGTGTGAATGGTTTTGGCAAGGAATTGATTCCTTGGATGGAGAGTTTTTAGATGAAACTACAGTACTTCCTTTTAAAGATGGCTCTTTAGATGCCGTATATACTAGTCATTTTATTGAACATGTTACCGATGAAGTCGCTACACATCTTTTTTTTGAAGTGTATAGAGTTTTAAAACCCGGCGGTATTTTCCGTATTGTCGCTCCAAATTTTGAGTTGTTCCATCAAGCTATTTTAGAAAATGATATGTCAATTTTTAACGAAATTGGGTTCAAAGGAAGACCTGAATGGGAAGAGGCTGGCGTTGACTCAAATGTAGAAAATTTAGCGCTGCATTGGTTTGCTAACTATCAAACTGTTCCTTATTTAGAAAGTGAGTTGAATGGTAAGCAAAAAGATTTTTATAGAGGGCCACCGATAATAGCTAGAGAGCAGGTTTTAAATCAAGCCAATTTATTATCTACTGAAGATTTTGGTTCTTGGGTAGTGTCTCATGTGCCAAAAGATAGGTTGTTGTCAGGAGGTCATATCTCAACATGGACTCATCGAAAACTAAATCAATTTCTTGAAAAATCAGGCTTCAGGAAATGTAATCCAAGCACTTTTAACTGCTCTAAAAATAATAGAATGAGCAAGTTTGATACTATGCCAAATAGAGAAAAACAAAGTCTTTACCATGAAGTAGTAAAATAAGTAAAAAGATACAATTAATTAAACACTTATACTTTTCCTGAAAAGTGTAATGACTAAACTAGTTAAAAAAACGTTAATTGAAAGGTTGTAATATTTTTTTCGAGATAAGTAGGAGATGGTTTATTCTGTTTTTCATACCAAGAAAACTCTGCTGTTATTACGGAATTGGGGGCATAATTGACTATTTTAAATAATGGTCTAGTTTTTAATGAAAAATGATCTGTGAGGTAATATCAATAATGAGTGCTACCAAAATTGCTGTATGTTTTTTTGGCCATGTAGGCGGAAAAAGTGGAAGGGATGGTCTCGGAGGGTGGAATGACCCAGAAATTTCTCGAAATAATTATTTTGATTATATATTTAAGGGGAATGATGTTGATGTATTTATGCATTCTTGGTCGACAGACTTTGAAGAGTTATTAACAAAGCTTTATGCACCTAAGGTTAAAATTTTCGAACCACAAATTGATTTTTCAGAAGGAGGTCTTGAAAACTATAACTTAAAACATATAGACTCTTACAAGCCTATTTTAGATACTCAGGAAAAGCCTTATGAGTATCTAAAAATATTGGCTGCTCGCACAAAAAGCCGCTGGTATAGTTCAAAAAAAAGTGTCGAGTTGATGAAAGAATATAGTGAAATGACTGGAATCAAATATGATTGGGTTGTTTTTTTAAGATTTGATTTGCTATTCACAAAACCTATTATTTTCAAAAATCTAGATCCTAGTTTTTTTTATGCCCCACAAAGGCTTAAAGAGCGGGAATATGCTTTTGATGATCTGTGGTTTATTTCAAATTACAATAATGCTCTGATTTTTTCAAGGTTATACGATAATATTTATGATTACTCTGTTCGTCCTCCTTATGCTACAAAGCAACATTTAGACGCTAATAAAATCCCCGTGAAAGAGCTTATGAAAAAAGGAGATGGTTTTTCTTTACTAAGAGATTCTGTTGATAGATTAGATGTGGATAATAATCTGATTAGTAAAATAGTAAGAAAAATAATGTTATATTTCAAGTGATTTTATTCATATCACTATAGGTGTTAATAGTTCTGAAATGGACGATTTTGATTGAATTCTTTTTAACTGTTTAACAGTAGGTAGTATTATATGATAAATAACATCCTTTTAATGCATTCCCCAAATATCTCACCTTAAGTCAATAGTATATCAGAACTTTTCCGGACTGCTTTTGAGCTTAATTCAACTGATGCTTATATGGTATTTGGAAGGTATTGATTGCATTGCTAGATTGCGTATATACGAAATATCCGCGATAAGACTGATGAGGCGTAAGCTGATTAGCGCTCTTTTTGTGAGGACTATTGTTAAGCTCTAAGTTGGGCTAGTTTTTCAATTTATTTCATATTTATTCAATTAATATATTGATATTATTAGGACATTATATAATTTAAATGATTTCAATGGAGGCTAAAATGTTTGATACGTTAATTGTAGATGTAGATGTAGATGTAGATGTAAAGAATATTCTTTTGAAACTTAAAAAATACGGTATAGCGATAGTGCCTTCATACTTAAATAGCGAAGAGCTGGAAGGGTTGCAGCGCGAATTTATTGATATTTCAGGCTCTGATATATCTGGAGGAGGGGTTAAGCATAAACACCCGACCAACGAAGATGGAATGGTTATAAGGGTTAAAAGAGAAAACCTGAAAGATAGCGATTTTCCTGTTACTAAAGGCGTTTTTGGTTCGTCTTTTATGAATGATATACTCACTTCGTATTACTCACCATTTGAATTTAAATTAAACGATGACATATTTTTAACTCATGAAAAACCTTGCGAAGTACCGATTCTTCCATGGCACTTTGATCGAGTTCAATCATTAAAATTTTTTATATATCTAAAAGATGTTACTAAAAACGATGGTGCCTTTGAATACTCCCCAGGTACTCACAATGAAGGACATTATCGAGCGAACTATGCTTTAGCGACGGGAACGTCTCTGGAGAAACTACCTAATGATATACCTGAAAGTGAAATTATTAATCCGGTCACGATTGAAGGTGAGGCTGGAGATCTTATTATCTTCGATTCAGACGGTTTTCATCGTGGCGGTATAGTTGGTCCAGACGGTGAAAGAATGGTTATGCGTGGGCATTCACATCCGATTGGAGGAGCTTTCAGGTATGGTAAGGCCAAGCCCTTTAGTAAAATGTGGTTTGTTGGGTCTTGTTTTAATTTAGCTAAACTTTTTAAAGACGATTATAGTAGAGTTTTAGGTACTGATATAAAAACAAAGGCAAAAACTCGGTGAAACTAAAATTAACTAGACCTGTTTGATGCGTATTTCAGAAAAATGATGTTGCTTTTAATTAAGGAAATAAGGCGTTAAAGTTTCTTTAAACTAGTTTTTTGATTTTGTTATTACATATAATTTTTTTATCATTTATTACAAGGTGAAATGGTTTTTTTAATGCCTGAGTTTTAGGTTGTATATTTTTTATTATGTAGGTTGATTTAAATTTTATTAGTGTTTCAGTTTCTAAAGTGATTTTTCGAAATTATAGTTTTTTATTTTACTGTGTTGACTGTTGATTTAATCATAATGACTGATGATCATTTTAACGTCATGCTATATTTTAAATGACATTATTTTTTTGATAAACAAAAAATTAAAAAGTAGGTGTTAAGTGATATTACACAGGAAAATAGACTCTTATATATTGTCGGTATCTTCAACTATAAAAGATGCTTTAATAAAATTAGAAAAGAGTAAGACTAAAATACTTTTTCTAGTCGATCAGCATAATAAGCTATGTGGATGCTTTGTAGATGGTGATTTGCGTCGAGCAGTTGTCAGGCAGGGAGATATTGATTTAGACTCTCCTATCTTGACTATTAGTAACCGAAACTGCTTGTCTGCATCAATGGATTGTGAAAATTCCTTTGTAGAAAATTTGTTAGGGAAAACTAAGACCGCGATCCCCTTAATTGATAAGAGCGGACATTTAATAGCTGTTGCTTCAGACGGTACTCAGTTTCTTGAAATTAATGGGAGAAGGGTTTCTACTGAAGACCCTTCTTATTTGATTGCTGAGATTGGTAATAATCATCAAGGTTGTATTAAAACAGCTAAGAAATTAGTAGATTTGGCGGTTAGCTCAAATGTTGATTGTGTGAAGTTCCAGATGCGGACCATGTCATCTTTATATGGAAAAAATCGTTCTTCAGGTGAAGATCTAGGGGCTGAATATACACTTGATTTATTAGCCAAATTCCAATTAAAGGATGAAGAGCTTTTCGAAATTTTTGACTACTGTAGAACTAAGGGAGTTACTCCTTTATGTACTCCTTGGGATCTTGAATCACTCATTAAACTAGAAAATTATGGACTAACTGCGTATAAAGTTGCGTCAGCAGATTTTACTAACTACCAATTACTAGAAGCTGTAGCCGCAACTGGTAAACCTATGATTTGCTCTACAGGAATGTCTACAGAAGATGAAATAAATTCAACAATTGATTTCTTACAAAGGAAAAAGGCAGCGTTTATTCTATTACATTGTAACTCAACGTACCCTACACCATTTAAAGATGTAAATTTAAAATATTTACCAACCCTAAAAGCGAAAACAAACGGTTTGGTTGGTTATTCAGGTCATGAGCGAGGATGGGCTGTAACTATAGCTGCAGTAACATTAGGTGCATG